>ONNV01000006.1 GCA_900319225.1 uncultured Prevotellaceae bacterium
ACTCAGCAAGATGGACTACCGCTACCTATCCACCGAGGTGATAGGCGGGTTCACAGGCGTGATGCTTGGCTTGTTTGCCCAGGGTGATGATGGATATGCTGATTTTGATTGGTTTGAATATATAACAGAGTAAAGAAAAGAGTATCATGTAGATAAGGGGTTAATTGTTAAAATGACAAGAAAATCACTAACTTTGTCACCTCAAACTGCTGCATTATGAAACAATTCGGACTGATTCGTGTGGCGGCTGCAATGCCGCGTGTTCACGTTGCTGACCCAGAGTCCAACGCCCGCCTTATACTGGAACTCCTTAAGGAGATGGCGCCTGCGCGCCCGTCAATCGTGGTGTTCCCTGAGCTTAGCGTGACCGGTTACACCTGCGCTGACCTGTTTGGGCAGAACCGTCTGCTGGACGATGCCGAGAAAGCTGTAGAGACCATACTGGCCGCGAGCAAGGATATAGAGCCGATGATTGTGATTGGCGCCCCCGTTCGCCACTCAGGCAGGCTTTTCAACTGTGCAGTAGCCATACGTCACGGCCGGATTCTGGGAATAGTACCCAAGACCTACCTGGCCGGCAACAATGAATTCTATGAACCCCGTTGGTTTGAATCGGCCCGTGTACTGCCGTCAGCCGGTGTTCGTATCCGTTATGCAGGACAGGATGATATCCTTCTTGGTACCAGCCAGCTGTTCCGCGTAGGCAAGGCACTTGCAGCCATAGAGCTGTGCCAGGACCTCTGGGTTCCTGTACCGCCCTGCACACAGGCAGCCCTGTCAGGAGCACAGATCATACTCAACCTGTCGGCCAGCAATGATTATCTTTTCAAGCATGAGTACCGAAGGGAGCTGGTTAGCGCCACCTCTTCACGTCTGTATGCAGCATATATCTATTCATCATGCGCCGAGGGTGAATCCACCCAGGACCTTGTTTGGTCAGGTGCATCACTCATCTGTGAGTCAGGCACCATGCTGGCCGAGGCTGAACGCTTTAAGCGCGGAAGCCGTTACATATCGGCCGATGTGGATGTGGAGCGTCTTGAGACCCTGCGTGCCAAGGAGCATACATTCAGGGTTGAAGGCCCCCTGCCCGCCTACACCATACAGGAGGCAGGAGATACCGCACAGACAGATTTCCAGGCCAGTCTGAAGCGTTACGTGGAACCCTACCCGTTCGTTCCGCAGGGTGATCCTGAGGCACTTGGCCTGCGCTGCCGTGAGATACTCTCTGCCCAGGTAGCCGGACTGGTAACCCGCCTGGAGCATATAGGCTGCAAGACTGCTGTGATTGGTGTATCGGGAGGACTTGACTCCACCCTGGCACTGCTGGTTACAGTACTTGCATTTGATACTCTGGGACTGCCACGTAAGGGAATAATAGGTATCACAATGCCGGGATTCGGCACCACACACCGCACCCATGACAACTCCGTAAACCTGATGCGTGAGCTGGGTATAACATCACGTGAGATATCAATCCTGCCGGCCGTACGCCAGCACTTTACCGATATAGGCCAGGACGAGACAGTCCATGACCTCACCTATGAGAACAGCCAGGCACGTGAGCGCACCCAGCTGCTTATGGATTTAGCCTGCAAGGAGGGCGGTATCGTAATAGGTACGGGTGACCTCTCTGAACTTGCCCTTGGATGGTGCACATACAACGGTGACCACATGTCAATGTATGGTGTGAACGTGAGCGTTCCCAAGACTCTGGTACGCACGCTGGTAAGCTGGGCTGCCGGCAATAAATTCGGCAATGAGAACACAATCCACAATATCCTGCTTGACATAGTTGACACCCCCATCAGCCCAGAGCTGCTCCCGGCTGATAAGGACGGCAACATAGCCCAGAAGACCGAGGATACCGTAGGTCCCTATGAGCTGCATGATTTCTTCCTCTATCATTTCTTCCGTTTTGGAGCCGGACCTGACAAGCTGCGGTTCCTGGCAGGCAAGGCATTTGCCGGCAAGTTTGATGACGCCACCATCAGCAAGTGGCTGGAGGTATTCATGAAACGCTTTTTCAGGCAGCAGTTCAAACGCTCATGTCTGCCCGACGGCCCCAAGGTAGGTAGCGTATCACTCTCACCCAGAGGTGACTGGCGCATGCCGTCAGATCTGGAGACCTTCTTTAAGCTTTAAGCTGTAGGATTACTCTGCAACCGGATAATTTGCGGTTGAGTGTACGAACCTGAACTGGGTTACGCCCGTATGGTCTGCGTACCAGCTGTCCAGTGCCGTGTTCAGGGACTCGCAGAATGACTCCTGCTGTATCTCATAAAGGGATGCAGGTGCGGGGCAGCTCACGGTGCCGCTGCCTGTGGCAGCAATGCTGAATGCAGTTCCACCAACCACATCACCGGCCTGATAGCAGCCTATGATGTTACCTGTATTGGAACCCACCAGACCTGCCGTTCCTGTGGTGACGCCTACATGGCTGCAGGCATAGATCACGCCGCTGTTGGATCCGGCAATGGCGCCGCCGCTCACGGTAACGTCATCAACTATACGGCATCCGCCTATCATACCGGCATTGCTTTCTGCAAGCGCTCCGCCGCCGGTTATGGTACCGATGGTGGTTATCTGGACCTGTTTCACGTAAGCGTCCTCTCCCAGTTTGGCAAACAGAGGCTTGCCGCACAGACGGTTCACAAAACGGTTTCCGCCCAGATAGGTGCCCTGGAACGGATGGGTGTCATCACCGATTCCTATCCAGTTTACGGGGCTCACATTTGATTCCGCATCCTCAACGTTTGTCTTGTTTATGCCGGACTGCATGGTGATATCGGCATCCTGCTTAACATATCGGCCTACAAAAGAGAAACCGGCAGCCACCTCCTTGGCAAAAGAGAGCATCTGCAAAGACGATGCTATACGGTACGGATGTTCAATGCTGCCGTCATTCCCGTAGATATCAAGGATCCTGTCACCGTCACGGTAGAGCCAAGTGGCGTCATCGGCCGTAGCGGCAGCCATGTCATGGGTGGTCACGGGACTTGTTATGTCCATAAAGGTGGATTTCTTGCGCAGCTCACCCAGGTCTGGTGTGGAGACATAATTCCAGTCATTGTACTCCACTCCCATGAACATCTGCTCATCCTTATGGTTAAGGGATATGTTCAGGGTGGTACACATACCGGACTGGAAGTTCACGGTCTTGGTAAAAGTACCGGAATAGGTCTTGACCAGCGGTGTTCCGGTAGGATCCATCGGGTCCGGATAGGTCACGGTAAATGAGAATCCCAGAGGCTCGTCATTGCCGTTTATAGAATGGAAAAGCTCATCCTGAGGTGTGGTAAGTGCATAAAAGGTAAAGGTCTTGCTCTGTGCCGTACCCTCGCCCTGGGGTTTGAGGCACCACATCAGGATATCCTTCTTTACCTGCTGCTCATTATCCAGGTCCAGCACCTTGAGTTTACGGCTGTCACCGCCCCATGTAAACAGGGCCGGCTGTGCCTTAAGTACCATGTCCGATACGCTCACCTTGGTATCCACTGCACTTGAGCTGGCCGCAAAGTTCTTGATGTTTACCACCACGCACACATTGCTCAGGGCATGATTGAAAGTGACCTTGGTTGAAAGGCCTCCGGTCTCGGCAACCGTAGCGGTATTATAGTTAAGCAGCAGGTCATGGGGCTTGATTGCCTCATTACCCGCAGTAAAATCCAGCTCCTGTACACCATAGCCAAGCTCTCCAGCGTATGTGCCGTCCATGTTGTCTGTCAAGTGGTAATCACTTGACGGCAGGCTGTAACCTATGAATGTGTGGGGTGATACGCCATCGGTCCAATATATTTTCTCGGGCAGATTGCCATCGGTACGCTCCCAGCTCTTACCCTCATAATAATAGTAGCGGATATTGCCGTAGGTAAAGGCCTCCAGGGGCTTGGAGGTACGTTTTATTGTGGTGAATACTATCCTGTCATCGGCTGCGAATAGGGAACGTCCCACCTGCACCGCGCTCTCGTTAGCAGCACGGGTAACGCCACTGTTCACGTCAATCACGGCCTCTATTCCCTTTATCTCAAAATCATCGGCAGTAAAGAGTTTCTCCCTGCTGCAAGCGGTAAGCAGCACGGTAACGCCAAGTATATAGAGTATCTTATATGCTTTCATATCTTATCATTTCACCTGCATTTCAATACGATACAGCTTACCCTGCTCAAACAGCGTCTGGCTGAGCTGCATGCTATAACGCATCTCTCCGTCACGGATCCAGAACGTGGCACCGGCATCAAGACTGCAGGGCGGCACGATGAGACGGTAGGTCTTATGGCCTGAATTGTAAGCCGTATAGGTTGCCGTTTGGGCAATCTCACTCAGGGGCTTGGTCTCACTCATGCGCAGCGCGTCATTCACCACTGCAACGCCAATCACACGGCCGTTCTGCTCCTTTGTGCAGGTATGCTTGTTTTTGTATCCGTAGGTGTTTGAGTTCACCTTGCTGCGGTCAGCGTAATAGTCACCCACAATCACCTCACACTGGTCAATATCGGGCATACCCTCAAGCGTGAGCACCGCATCGTCCGATATGCCTATGCCGTTCACGTCATCCACCGTAACAAGCAGGGCCGACATCACGTGATTGAAACTCAGGTGCACGTTATATGATCCCGTCTGCTGGATTGTCTGGGCCCACAGCAGGTCCGATGCCTTATAATCGGCCTCCTTGGTCTGGTTGGCATGGAACACGTTGCTGTACTGCTCCACGCGGGTTCCGCCGCCCGCAATGAATATCTGCTCCTCACTCCAGGTCTGCGCGGTATAGACGTATGGGGTCTGCTGGGCCTCATAGCGGTCATACACGTTGGGTGATGCCGACGGACTGTAATCACCGTTTATGTCATAACCGTCGGCCGATGTAAGGGTTGCCCATTCGCCTCCATTCCATTTAAGCAGCCAGAATCCGTCAAAACTATTTCCGTAGGTAGTTTCGCCGAACTCAGTATGTGATGAGAACGGGCATATGATCTTAAGTTTCATCTTGTCGCCATCCTCAAAGGCGTTTCCCTCAAAGCTGGCACGTGTGGTCACCTGCCCCTCAAAATCCTCTACCGATGTAGTGAATGAGAGGGTACCCGCCTCACGGGGAGCCTCATCCTTAGAGCAGCTCACCGCCAGCGCGGCTATAACCGGTAGAAATATCCTGTAAATCTTCATAGTGTCTCATTAATTGTTCTGCAGGAGCGGGTTGCTGCTGTCATCCGTCACGGGAGCGCCTGTAACCAGCTCCGGGTAGAGATGCGTGTAACCTACGTCCGATGTCCGGTAGTGCATGTTGCAGGGGTATTTGGCACCTGCGGCACTGCTGTTGTAACGTGATATGGCATAGTTCATGACCTTCCACGCGGCCAGTCCGTAAATCTCCTTCTTCATGTTTGCGCTCAGCGAGTTGTAATCCACGTTAGAGCCCAGCAGATAGTCATTCTTGGCCTTGAGTATATGTGACTTGCTGCCGCGTATATACTGCTGCGGAGCGTAATCATCCTTGATGCTGCCCACGGCATTCGCACCAGGTGACTTCTCAGCATCGTAATAGTTGCACATGAATGTGCCCCACTCAATCCTGTTCTTTAACTGAGGTGCAAAGAACTCTGACTTGGCACCTGCGCCATATGCACCAAGCAGTGCTCCGCTGCCCGACGGGATGCCTGCAGCCGCCTGCATGCAGCCCAGCATGGTAAGGTTATCGGCCTCACCTACCAGCGCACCGCCGGCATTGCCTACATGTATGCATCCCACTACGTAGCTGGTACCGGTAAGTGAGCGTGCTATTGAGTTGCCGGTGCTGTTGCACATCATTGAGATTCCGGCTATGTAGCAGCCCCATCCCACAGTTCCGCTTGACTTGGCCGTATTGAGCAGGCTTACGTTGTGTGTGCTCTCTATAAGCAGGTTGGTTATGGCTCCGTCCATCACATTCTCAAACAGGTAACCGTTTATCATGTTCAGGTTGGTAAGCTTATGGCCGCAACCCTTAAAGTTTCCGCGGAACGGTTTGGAACTCACCTCTCCTATCCCGTGCAGCTGCCAGTCATAGAGGTCCAAATCACAGGTAAGGCTTACCTCATAGCGGTTACCAAAGTCAGTATCATAAAAGTCCATGGGGCCGGTCACGTAATCCTCTATCACATGAGCGGCCTGGGTTGATACGGTGGGATAGAAATGGGGATAGAATACATATCCCATCGCCTCGGCCTCCTCCATGGTAATCCGGAGGGGATCACCGTTTGCATCGGTCTCACCGTCCAGTATCCACCAGTAGGTCTCAAAACCGTCCTGGTCCTTGATATCATTACCGACGTCATCCTTACGCACCTCACCGCGGGTAAGACCGCTCATACGTGTGGCGGCGGTTCCGTTTACCAGATTTATGAACGTGATGAACTGACGGCGGTCCTCAATGCTGAACTCAGGCAGGAAATCCTTATTCTCATACAGGGCCTTACGGGCAGCATCACGGTAAGCCCCTGTCCACCATGAGAAATCCAGGTTCTCACGGGTATGGGCCTCATCCACGGCATCGGCCGCTCCAAGATCCTGCTCGGTCCATGAGAAATCATCCGATGCGGTGATGGTAAGGTTGTCATAATGGTAGCCCACGCTGAACAGGTAGCTGTAACCTGCCTTAAGTGCAAGACCGTTTGGGAATGCCTGGTCACCGTTCTGCTTCTTTATGTCACTCAGGGCAAAGATATGCCATGAGCCTTCAGTTCCCGGTGTGCCGGCCTTGTCACCGCCGTTCACGTCATAGAGCCACACCCTGAACCGGGTGCATGCGGGCAGCACCAGTTCACGTCCGGCATTCGCGCTGCTCATGTCAAACGGTATGGACATCATATACAGGCGGCCGTCATTGCTGTTAAAGAGGGGGCGCTGCACATTCTCAGCTATCTGGGCATCGGTCAGGGTACCTATCTTGACTATTCCGTCACTTACGCCGTACTTTTCAAGGTTCTTGAAATCAGTCTCCGAGCCATTGTACAGGGCCTTTGTCATAGCCGTAAGCTGGAACGTGGCATCATCCACTCCGGCCGGCATGCACATCTTCTCATAGACTGCCATCACCTGACGCAGTTCATCCTGAGCCTCCTCATCACTTTTTTGTGTCTCCTCATCGTCATGGGCCCATGTATCGGCATTATCCTTGCGTTTGTAGTCATGCCAGTCAGTGCATATCACAGCACTGCCAAACTCATTGCCCGCCTTGCATACAAGCCCTATACGGCATGCGATATGACGCATCGTGAGCGGGATATTGTATGTAGGACCCGATACCGTAACCCAGTCCGATACCGTAAAGTCAGGATAGAAACTCTCCTTGGTTCCGGCATCCAACCGGCCGGCCAGGTTGCTGCGTCCCCAGGCGCGGAAACGTACGGTCTTTCCGTTCTCCCAGGTGAGTGAATCAGCCGCAGTCTGGACCTGAGGGACAGATCCGGGATCATCGGACTTGAGCTTGCCGGGCATGGGCAGCCAGTCAGAGTTGAGTGACACCTGTGTTCCGGCTGCATAATCCATCTTGAGATAGTATGTGCGGAATGCCTCGGCACCGGCATCAAACGTGCTGTTCAGGGCATACTGGCGGAATATGCGCATCTGGTCACCTTCATTGAAGGATCCGTCATGACGGTAGGTGGCACGGGTAACGAACATATCGGCCATTGAGGCGTTGAAATTGACCCTATGTCCTATTAGGTAAGAGTTCTCCCCTCCCGGACGGTCAAGTTCATAGCCTGAGCAGGCGGTCAGCACTGCAGCTAAAAACAGATATATGATTGTTCTGGTTTTCATCTCTCTAACCTTTAATACTCAGGGATGGACGGTTTTGAGTCCTGTATGCGGACCGTACCGTTCCAGCAGTTGCTTACATTACCTGTTATCACGGCACCCTCCTTGTAAAGCGATCCTCCTGTTACCTTTACGTTCACGGTCTCGGCACGCCAGCCCTTGGTGGGTACCCAGATGTTGTTCTCCTTGTGGACGTTTGCCTCCCACACGGCAGTCATATCACTCTCCTGGGGCGTATCATATGCTCCGTCCAATCCTGCAAAGAGCCAGTCGCGCTGCGCGGTCACACCGGTAAGGGTGATTGTATGGTCCAGCGCATCCAGATGGCCCGTAAAGACAAAATCATCATCAAACTCATTCACATCAATGGTGATGTCATCCATAAGGATAAAGTAGTCACCGTGATGGGCGCCCTCTGCGGTTGCCTCCTTAAGCATGGCAATAAACTTGGCATTGCTTACATACTGGGCCTCAGGTTCCTGGGTATCGGCATCATAGTAGTGACCATCGGTAACACCTGTATTCAGGGTGCCGTTGGTATAGGCACGCTGCCAGCTGCCTCCGGCTACGGAGAGCCTGTGACCATTCTCATTATTCACGCCGTAATAGGCGTCATTATATGAGCTTTCTGTCCACAAGCGTGAGCCTGCGCTCTTGTAGTCAACCCTCTCAGGAGTTACACGCAGGTAAACCACCGTCTCGTCATTGGCGTCAAGGTCAAAACTGAACTGTTTCTCATACTCCAGGTCATTGTCCAGGGTAAGCTCAAAATCAATCCTGTTATCCTGCGTATGGGTTATGACCGTCTCGTCATACATGGCATAATCAGCCACTGTATATGTGGGGCGCACGATGATGTCATAGCAGGGAACCTTGCCGTAATCAGTGCATGTGTAGCTGCCGGCAGAGCCCTTGGCGGTATAATCGGCATCAGCCGCCTGCCAGTCGGCATCAGTGGGGAATATCAGCTTGCCGCTTGACTTGCTCTTGTAGAGTCTTACGGTCTCCTCTCCCAGGAAATGGGGCACTGCCTTACGTTCCTCCTTCCAGACGGGCTCTCCGTCGGCCGATACATAATCCAGCGTCTTTACATTACAGAATCGCAACATGGTAGCATCGGCATCATAGTTCTGCGCATCATAACCCTTAAGTTTGGCACCCATACTCTGGTCTATCAGCACATAGGCAACCACACGGGCCAGACGGTGCTGGAGCGGAATGGTGATAAGACCTACGGTTGCCTGGATATCGGCCTTGGGGGGTATGGCGGTATAGTGAAGCAGGTCAGTGTACTCCTGATGAGCCTTTTGCTCCCTGAGTCCGTCAGGGATGTAGACGCCCTGGAACCTGTGGGCACCGTTACCCAGCCATTTGGCAGGCACAGCGGTCAGGTTATCATCAGAGTCATATGCCTTAAGGCTGTAGACCGTAACTCCACCGTCCGATGTCACCACATTGCCATCACCGTCTACCTCCAGTTTGAGACGGGCCTTGCGGCTCTCTGTCTTGGTGCTGTAGCTTATGTCCATTCCATGGGTCAGACCCTCCTTGAGCCACGGCAAAGTCTCGGCCGCTTGGGCCCCGGACTCTGCAGATGCCTTGGTTGTCATAACCCCGGTGCTCACGCTACCCACACGGATGATATCGGCATCATCCGTAACAGGATCCATTCCGTCAACAGAACGGCATGCGGCCAGCAGCATGATGCAGCCTATGGTTACGATATATCTTTCAATCATCTTCATCATCAGAATGTCTTTTCTGTAGGTGTAATGGCATTGCGTTTACCTATGGTAGATTCAATGGTACCGATGAACTTACCCACGCCGTTGCAGTCACTCTGCCACCAGTTACCCTGGCAATCCTTGGTTGCGGACTCACTTGTGCCAAGCAGTGCATTACCCAGAATTCCGCCATGATAGCTGTCCTTGGCAAGAGTCACAAAACTGGTGCAGTCTGTTATGGTAAGTTCAGGTACATCATTCGATCCGTCTTTCTTCTCAATACCGCCCACTATACCGCCGTAATAGATAATGGTTGATTCCGTTCCTGTAAGCGTGCTCTCTATCGAGTGGAATATGCACTGGGTGACGGTTGCCCTGGATACCGTAGATACTATACCTCCGGCAAACTTACGTCCCTGGGTTATACCCGTAGCCACATATGAGCGGATATCGGCCTTGGCCTCACAACCTGAAACCTTGGCTCCGCCCCATGCCCAGACAACCACACCTGCGGGGTTGGCAGCCTGGATATACTTGCCGCTTGCTGTACGTACACGGATGTTACGCAGCTCTGCCTGATCGCCATGCACCTCAAATGCCAGCGGCGCCATGGCATCGGTGGCAGCCTCAAGAGGTGTGGCAATAAGGTTGTCGGTAACGTTCACAGTCAGGTCATGAACCACACCTGTCACTGCATCGAATATCATGGCCGTAGTTGAAATCTCACGGTCATTGCCGTCCAGTTCATAGTTCACATTACCTACCGTTGATGACACCGATATATCCTGTGCCAGACGGTAACGGTTACCCTCAATGTTATATGTAATGCCGGTTGATGCCTGCAGCTCGTCACCGCTGTCTATGATACCGGAGTAGAGTTCCTCCTGGGCAGTTGCATTGGTCATATCAGGATTCTCATCTACGGTAGGCCATGAATTGTTCTCAGCCTTGAAATCATGAGTAACGCTCCTTTCGCCCACGATATTGCGGTGCGTGGACTTATCCTGCAGCAGGGTTATACCGTACCGGAATGTGTTGTTGGTCACGTAACCGTTGGCCAGACCGGCTATTCCGCCGCCTTTGCTGCCGCCGCTCACACGGTTGGTAACGGTACATGCATCAATCACGGCTGTCTTAGTGGCACTTGAAACCGATGTAGCCGCGATACCACCCACATAATCCACGACACCACCATCAACCCTCAATGTCGATTGGCAGCCTGCTATGGTTCCGCGGTTGTCAACCACAGCTCCCGCGACAGTGGCCTTGGCTGCCGTATTTGACTTGGACGTAACACGTACGCCCTCAATGGTTCCGTTGTTCTCAAGGGCTATGGCCGCATCTACGGTTCCCCCTATCTGGATTGTTCCGTTCTGCAGGCTGGCCGCATCCTCAAGACCGGACAGGAACCTGTAATTGCTCAGCAGCGTGCAGCCGCCCAGATTCAGCGTACAATGCAGGTCATAACCTGAATTCCAGTCCGTGAGGTCTATGTCATTGGTCACAAGCGCCACATTTCCGGCCTTGTTCTTGGATTCACTGCTCAGGAAATCTATCAGTTCCGTGCGGCTCTTTATGCGTATAGGTTCACCGGCATTGCCGTAGTCGTCACAGATGGTGGTGGTCACATCCTCGGTCCAGTCCTCAATATAAGCCGACATGAGTATCTTACGGCTGTCACGGCTCAGCGTGATTACCACGGTAAGATGTTTACCTGCATCCAGCCTGTAACTCTCCTTGTTGTTGCCAGCCTCATCGTCAAACCTGAAATCACTGGCCGCATAGAATGAGTAATGCTGGCCCGATAGGGTTATCCTGGCCAGCAGGTCCTCCTGGGCTGCGGCAGAGTAGTCATAAGGCTCCACTATGGCATCAAAACGGGTGGTGCTTACATGATCCTGGGCGGCTCCGTTCTTATCGGCCTCATAATCTATGAACTCCTCACTTACCAGAGGCATGATCTCAAGGGGTGTCTTTACTGACTGACCGTCTACTATATATGAGCAGATTTTTACGTTCAGGTCATTATCGGCCACATCATAGGCCAGAGACTTGCGGCTCACGCCCTCGCCTGCCTTGAGTATTACGGTTATAAGCGCACGCTTGTGCTGTACGTAGAGCGGCACCTTCTTATAATCAGCATCATTCACAGCCAGCCCTGTCTCCATATTAAGGCTCCTCCACTGCTTGGCGGTACGGTAATTAAGGTCATCCAGGTTGTCTATGGGAGCACCGGTTTCATCACCACCTTCCCACTTGCGGATATAGCCGTAGCCCTCCAGACGGTCCTGCAACAGCCATTTGGTCTGTGTGGTCTGGTCCTGCTCAAGCACATCCGTTCCGGCTGTTGCCATAAATCCGTAAGGCACGGTGGTGCTTGGCCAGTACAGAGGAGTCTCACCGCTCTTGCATACCAGCGTTCCGGACTCATCACCGGCCACCGGATGATAGAGGCTCTCTCCTATCAGACTGCCGGCCTGATACATGCCTACAGTGAATTCATAAGCCTCACTGACAGCCTTGTATGCTCCCATCCGGGTCTGATAGTCATCCTTGGCCGACCGTGTTGTCATCTGTCCCGGCAGGGATGTGGTAAACAGCACTCTCTGATCATCATCGGCCACCACCATATCGTCATTGCAACCTGTAAGCTGCAATGTAAGAGATGCCGCAAGCAGCAGTCGTGACAATCTGTATATGTAGCTCTTACTCATCATTAGAATCAGTCTTGTATTGTTCCATCGGCCTGGTAATCGGTCTTGTCAACCTCCCAGGGGGCTATCTGGGCCGTAACCTGTGCTATCAGGCTGCGGCGCAGCTCCATGTTATAGATATATTTCTTGCCGCTCTCCAGGTTCTTGTGCGCTGCATCAAGTCCCTTGAATGTGGCCACGTGCCTTACGGCATCCTCACTGTCAGATTCCCTCCATGTTATGCGGATGGCCTGAAGGGTTCCGAATGCTATTCCCTCAAAAGATTTGAGATAACCCGTAGCAGGCGTACTGCGTACAAAGAGGTTGAACGATGAACCGTAAGGATTATCCTTCCTGGTAGCCGCATACTTGGGGTTGTCAATGTTTATAGGCTCACTTGTCGTAGCCGGAACCGTACCGTCCGGCTCAATGCAATATGCCACGTAACCTGTCTCGGCCACACCCAGCAGCTCAACCTTCTCAATCAGGGACTCATCGATGGTTACTGATGCATCCTGTGAGTTCTTGAGATTGACCTGTATCTGTGAGAACTGATGCTTAAAGAACAGCTTCACGCGGTTGGACTCAGGGGTATAGCCCGATGGGTGCGCAACCTGAACCGCCTGTATGGGATCCGGCTGCTTGTCCATGCCTGTAAGCTCCCCGCGTGTCAGGTCATAAGCCATCATATAGCTGTTATTGTAGCGGGTGGTCACATCCGGGTAGAGTTTGAGTGAGCCCGTATAGCCGTCATCCTGACTCAGTCTGTTGTTATCGGCCAGGGCCAGGAACACATGGTTCAGACGGTTCTGCCAGTAGAAACATCTGGCCTGCTCATCAAAACCGTAGATATCCTTATCCTGAGCCGGCTCAAACCTGTTGTTCCAATAGACTGCATTGCCTACCGTGTTGCTTATTCGCAGCCATGCCGTTGACATGTTGACATCCTGCGTCAGCACCCTGCCCTTACGGTAGAACAGCGAGTCATTGGTATCCTTGGCGCCGGCATGGAAGAACATGGAGCATACAAACCGGCTGTCAAGAGGCATATATGATGCCTGGCCCGATGCACGTGTCACCATTGCCTCGGTGTTGCCGGCAGAGAAGAGCACGGGCATGCGCTCCATCTGCTCAATGGGCTCGTCATACGCATCCACGGCTGAGCAGGCGCCCAGAACAGCGGCGATGGACAGATATATCAGATCTCTTACTCTCATTCTTAATCCCAATCAAGCATTGCGTTACCGCTTCCGGTCTTCTCTGTCCAATCCTGCACCAGAACGCGGAACCCTATCTGCTCTTTCTTAAGAGAGATTGTATAGATGTAACGGTTACCGCTCTCCCATCCGGCAACAGTGGTGTCAGTGCCATCCGTGCACTGATTAAGCCGGAGCGAATAGGTGGTGCCGTCAGCAAGTTTTACAATCATTCTCGATTCATTAGCAATCTGTTGCGGAATCATGAACAGTTTGCTGAAAGTTGTACTCTCATCTACAGCCTTGGCAGCCTTGTCACCTTTTGAGGTTACGGTTCCTGTAGCGATATCAACAGTTCCCTCTGTATAAAGATTTGCAAGTGTAACCTTGGCGCCATCCAGGTCAACGGCACTTGCATCACTGCCGGTCTCCAGGTTGATTGCCACACAACTCATAACATGGCAGAAAGATAGCGGCACATCACCTGTACGGGGGTTGATGGCAGCTCCCGCCGGATAATCATGAGTGGTCAATCCGTCAGACTCGGTACCTGTATGGGCCGATGTCGTACCCCAAATCAGGTCGGTTCCCTGGCTCACGGCAGTTGACGTAACGGCATCCAGTGTCTTGAGGTCTGTCTTTTGTGCCAAAGCACGGAAATAGTAGCTGTCCGTTCCGTTGGGCCAGTAGATGGCAGGTGAATTTTCAAATCCTGTTCCGTCAAACGTTGATGTGGTTGCTATGGAGCCAACGTTATCAAGGTCCTTTGTCATCCACAGAGAGAAAGAGTTGCCGTCTTTGAGGCCTGCATCATTGCTCTTGTCAATGGTCTTGACATCGGCCGTAAAGTTAATCTCACCTATTCCAGATGCACTCACATCGGTCCAATCGGCAAGTGTAGCTACCATATTTACCCTTTGTTTGCTGAGCGTTACGGTAAGCTTGTAGTTGTAACCGCTCTTACTCTTGCCGTCATCATCTATGCCGGCAGCCCACCCAGCGATCATATCGTCACTAAGCACCACACGGTAATCATTACCCTCCACATCCTTTACGGTTGCCAGAAGATTTCCGCTGGCCAGCGCCACCTTGGGCACCGATACAGCCTCATAGGCACGGCTGGGATTTCCGGCAGATACAGATGGCTCACCGGCATACATCTTGACCGTTGTAGTACCATTGACATCGACTGTTGCATCCGGAGCTTTGAATATTCCGTTAACGTTCATTCCGCTCAGAGTAACCGATGTGTTATCCAGCGCACCGGCACTGAATCCCTCATCGGCCACCAGGACTATGGTAAACTTGCTCATGGCATGGGTAAAGGGCACGGTAAGTGTACCGTGATCATCCCTGGCATGATTATACTCAACCATCGTCTGGCTGGGGGACCACAGCAGGTCACACTTTTTCATGACACCCTGAGCGCTCTGGTCCGCCTGGGTATTCCATCCCAGCACGCCTGTAGCTTCTGCTAATCGCATATTAGGGGTACCGCCGTTGTAGCAGTAGCCGTAAAATGTGTGGAGCCCGTGACCAGCGGTACGCAGGTCTGTCCCTTCACTTGCAGAGTTGCTGAAATCATCCCAATAGATAGGCTCCGTAGTCACTCCGTTTTTGATAGTGACCAGTTTTGTCTGAGCATAGCCATATCCCTTGACGTCAGAATAGACGTGACGTACGTAACACAACAGTTCGTCGGTCGCCTCAAACTGACTGCCCGTAGCCTTGGTAACAGGAACGTTGCCTGACAATGAGGGTTCCAGCCTTAACGGCAGACTGCCAAGCTCCGGCTCCAAGCCGTTGCCGTCATTTGAGCAGCCCGCCATGATCATGGCAGAAAGAGTAAGTATTATATACTTCCTGAATGTCATCTTATCATTTTATTTATCAGAACCATACATCCTCACTTGCCTCAACCGTCTTCCAGTCTGTAAGTGATGCGGTGGCCTTAATCTCTGTCTTGGTAATCTTAAGATTATACACATAATGTACTCCTGACTCCCATGCATCAACCGGAGCCGATACGGACGCCCCCGATGCCTTCACCTTTATTGGAGCGACATCGGCATAATAGACATCGTAGTCAGTAATGGTTCCGGTATACACGGTTATCTTGAAGCGAACCTTGTTGCTGCTGTCAGTATTTACCAGAGTCTGCGGCACGATCACGTCATCATAATGAACCTGGCTGCCACTTGCACCGTTCAGCTTGTAAGTCTGGTCATCAAGAGTTACCAGTGCCGAACGGTCACTGAGCAATACGTTACCATCTGTACCAGCGTTAACCAGCTCCACCATGCAGTCTTTAAGGTCCACATAATCCTTGGCCCCCGGTTCACTCGATGTCAGTTTAACCTCCACACGGCTCATCATATACCTGAAATTCAGGTTTATGGCCGATGTACGGGCGCAGATACCTGCAGTGCGCATATCCACATGAGCGTGATCCTCATTGTCACACATGTAGTCATCACCGCTGAACTCCGGCATTCCCATCACAAAGTTGCTTGGGAACGTAGCGGCATCATACGGACCGTTGGCAACCTCAACCACCTGACGGCCACCACTGGTCTTGACAACTGTGCCCACCGGGAATATTCCGCGGAAATGATAGTGCTGGTTATGATGAGTCCAATAGAGTGTCGTAGTGGCTGACCAATCTGTGGTACCGTCAATACCGACTGCAGGAGTGGCCTCATGCTGGTAATCGGATCCTATACTCTCACTGCGCCAGAAAGCGAACCTGTTGAATTCAGATGACGGTTTGTCACCGCCGTCATCACCCACATGTGTGTTTACGTTGATTACCGGATGAACCTCTTCAGAGTCAACACTGGTCCAACTGGTCACTGTTGCCGTGATGCGAATACCCGTCTTGTTGACCGTGATGTTGATGATGTAGTTATATCCTGCCAGTGTCTTGAAATCTGTATGACCGCCCTTAGCTGTAATGGCGTCATGAATCTCCTTGGCACGGATATAGTAGATGTTGTCATCGGCATTCACAACGGCAATCACATCATCGTCCGTAGCGCCCAGCTGAGTTCCGGGATATACCACAGCCTGCTTGATAACCGTAATGGTCTCATCTGTAGTACTTGTGGTACCGGCTATGAGAGTGGCTTTAGAACCGTCACTCTGGGCATTTGCATTCTTGATGCTTACCGTACCCTTGGTCAGAGCATAGTCATTATCCGGGTCCGCAATTGCAGCCAGAGTGGTGGCATTGGTAAGCGTCACGGTGGGGTCATTCTCAAACTTGAATGTGGTGGCACCAACAGTACCGCTGGTAAAGCCCTCGCCGGCCTTGAGGTTTACGGTAATCTTGCTTAGAGGATGTATGAATACCATCTTACGGGACTCATCATAATTCCTCTCGGCAAACTTGTAAGCCGTCAGGTTGTTGGATACTATGATATCACCGCTAAGCACATCCGTTCCGTCTGTGACAAGATTCCAATCAAGGCTCTCCCAGGCGGCATCATCAGCAACTGCGGGAGCTGCATCCTTACCGTCTACGGCAACGCCCAGAATGCTCAGACCGGCTGCGCGACTATCGGCATTATCGGGATCACCCGTTCCGTAGTCATCCCAGTAGAGCATCTCGCTGTCCTGGAATGAAAGTTCATTAACCTGAGACCCTGACTGGGCTGCAAGCGTCTTGCATGTGGTTTTCTGGCTGACAGGTACAGTGGCCGACTTTCTTTTCCAGATACCGTCCACACGGAGCCTTACCTGAGTACCAGCCTGCATGGCATAGTACGGGTCCGATGCTCCGGCACGTGTAACGGCTCTCTGGGCCGGTGAGCTCTCAACTCCAACATTGAAGCTGATTGCTCCATCGGCCTTAGTGCCCGGCTGGTCCCATAACTCATCACCCGAGCAGGACCACAGCCCCGCCGCAAGCAATGTCATGAGATATATTTTTACTTTATTTCCTGTCATGACAGAGCGTTAATCCTCCAGTGAGATATTCTGATTATCGGCAGTTACGTATACCCAATCGCTTACTGTGCAGGTAACGTCATTGATACCGGCCTTGGTCAGAGTAAAGGTGTAAGTGTAGCTGTGGTTGGGATACCAGAAATCAATCTCTTTATTTGCCTCCTGATTCTTGCTGTTATTGGTTGCAGTAGCTTTAATCTCACTCAACTTCTGGACTACGTAATACTGGTTGTTGTCCGGAGTTTTGATGGTGATACCTACATAATGTTCTGTACCCTCTGTACGTATAAGTGCTTGAGGAACAGCGGCAAAAGTGAATGCACCGGTTTTCTTGTATGTACCATCTGTTACATCAATTCCGGCTGTAGGCTTGGTGAATGCTGCACTGGCAGAAAGATCACCTGTAGTGCTTACAAGGCCGTTGCCAATCTTAACCTGTCCGTTAGCATAGAAGTGCGTAAGAGTTACCTCACACTGGTCGGTTCCAACCTCAAGATTGACAGCGTTTAAAGTCTTGGTTGTGCGCAGGACCACATTGATGTTACTCATCATGTGCACCTCTGTCAGGTTGATTGTTGAGTTTGTGGCACCTATGGCAGCGCTCAGGAAATCTGTATAACCTTTTGCCTTGTCATACTGTATGGGGCTTGTTGTTGAACTTTTGAACGGAGCACCCCAGTGATAGTCATGGTGTTCCTGATCGCCTGATGTAATCTCAAAATAGTCATCAACATCATCTGCATCTTTACCCTTGATATCTCTATCCTTGTCAACCGTACGGAAATGATAGAATGACTTGTTGTTCTCAAAGAACCATTTGGTCTCCCACTTGCCATTCTTTTTTTCAATTTTAGCCTTATCAGTATAATTTCCGCCCCAGTTAGTGGCATCACTCATGTCGGTTTTGATCTGGGCAGACTCATCATTCAGTCTGTAGAGGTCAAAGTTTTCACAGGCTGTACCGTTTGAGTTATTGAACAGACTCAATGTGATATGTGAGTTGTCCATTGTCTGGTCAGCGGCAGTCACTTTAATCCAGGGCTCAAGGGTAGCTGTAACATTGATGATCTTGCTCTTGCCAACTGTGATGTTGAATACGTAGTTACGGCCCTTCTCCATGGTAATGGTACTTGACGTGCTTTGGGTGATGCCTTCTTTACCTTTAAGTGAACTGAACATCATGTCCTGGGTAATGAAATACTTGTTGTCATCAATGATGAACTCCAGAACATTGACATCACTGTTATCGTTGATTACATAACCCGGCAGTACCTGGGCCACCAGAGAGTAGGCGGCACCTGTAGCAAGGGTTGTAGTCGCCATCTTGGTAATACCGGCCGATGCCGTTGTTGTCCAGCCTGCGGTCTCGATATTGAATTTTCCGGATGTTGGAACACCCAGTATCTTTACGTTTGTTCCTGTTGCAAATGTGAATGATCCGTCAGCGTAACCGGTACCCTTGATAAGGTTGATGGTTATACGGCTCAGCGCATGGTCAAACTTAAGGTTACCCTGGTCAAACTTACCAGGACCGTCAGGGAAGTTTGTATCCTTGATACGGAACAGAAGTTCACCGTCCTCGATAGTGGAATACGAGCTAGTTGCATAGTTGTATGCCTTGGCTCCTCCCTTGCCGTCAGCACTGATATTGTTACTGTAGGTAAGGTCCTCATAAGGAATCACATCCGCATCACTCTGATCGATGGAGACAGTCCATTCAATCTCCTCAGACAGCGCTCCGGCGTTCCAAGCGTAATTTCCGGCCAGATGGTCGATCAGAGTCTTGTTGTCAGTTCCGTTTGTGACATTGGCCCTACCCGGAACCGCAACGGCAAATACAGAGAGCTTTGCATCACGGCCATAAGCGTCATCCCAGTAACGAACATTCTCATCACTGGGAGCTATTATGGTTGAGAAAGAGAGCGAACTCTGTTCCGCATCCTTCTGGGCGCTTACCCATGTACGTGTCTCACGTATCTTGCTGTCATCCTTCGTACTGCGAATATGCATTGCAATCTGAGTCTCTTTGGCAAATCCGGCACGGGTAATGCGTGCTGAATTGTCCTGTCCTACAAACGTGATTGCAGTTTTGGTGCTGGGATCGATAACTTCTATATCGTCCTCAAGGTCATTTGTGCAAGCGGTGGCTACCATAGCGGTGGCTACCAGCAGGGGATAGAAAAGAACTTTCATTGTTATTCTTGTTTTTGTTATTATTCTGCGTTTTTATTGTTCCAGATTGGTATCAATTGATCCGTATACATTGGTCCATGGTGTGAGCTCGGCGCTGAAATCTATGGTAAGCGGATAGAACTCGGTCACTTTAATGAGATATGTGTATATATTGTTTGATTCCCAGTCAAAAGACTCATTATCATCTACCTTAATGACCAGATCAGTATAGTGTATGGTCTTGGAAGATTTGTCATAGACTATCTTGCCGTCACTGCTGGTAAAGTCACTTTTGTAATCAAGTCCGTATACATCAAATGATATGCTAAGCTTAACACCCTGCTGCGGGATCTGCAGCATACCGTCCCTACTCTCACAGAAATAGGCGTGGTCACGGTCAATGGCTACGTTTAGGTCACCCTTACGGCTATCATCGGTCTCAAGCAGTGTCTTCTCAGCGTCCGATGCAGCCTTGACGGTCTCGGTGAACGTACCGTGCAGCATATCCTTCTGCGCCAGGTTGGCCGTATAGCCATTACCCGTGGTAATGAATCCGTCCGATGTCACTTTCACCTTTATATTATATATAAGGAAATCTGCGGGAGTCTCCTTCTTATATGTGTTGTAGATTCCAAAACGGACCTTTGATGTAAAGTGATGGAACGGCAGGGCCACGTAACGGTCATAGGTCGTAGTTGCACCGTTCTCAGTGCGGTCCTTACCGATGAACGCGTTACCGTTAAGCAGGTCTATATCCTTGTTGTTTGAACCGTCAGTGCATTCCACCTGGGCCGGCATAAAAGGCTCGGCACCGGCTGTAAGCACACCGTTACGGCTTGTCTGATAGATGAATGATACCGTAGTAGGAATGGTCAGGTTGTCAAGCGTGAGCTTAAAGTCAGGCAACTCGCTGTGTGCCGGACAGGGGCTGATTGCATAGAAACGGTATGGGAACGCATCGGCATCCCAATAACGTTCTATCTGGGTCTGATAATAGCCGCTGGCGGTGGTACCTACGTAGTCCCACTTGGAGAGGTTTGACCAGGGATCAGACTGGTACTTGACCTCATACCTGTCCATTATCAGATACTGCCGGGCAGTAGAGTATCCTTTCCAACAGTTTACCAAGAAGCCCTGGCTCAGAAAAGCGGTATTCGCGGCACGCGTAACGGGTGCGCTGAGCGATGCCTGACTGAACATCATGGGAGTATCACCACGATAGACATCCTGCTCCAGTATAATTGAGTCATTGGAACAAGCGGTCAGACCGACACACAGAAGTGTGCCGATCAAACCGCATGCTATGATATGTCTATTAATAGTTCTGATCATTTACTGTATAATCCACAATAGTAGCGCCATCAAATACAATGGGATATACTGTGGGGGTAGCCGGAACAGTAGGATCTGTTACATCAGGATATTTAGGATCTGTAGAACCTGTTGAGTTCCTGGTAATCTTGAATGTATAGGTATACTTGGTATTGGGCTGCCAAGCTGCAATATAGGTTGCGCCATCCTTGGCAGGTACGTATACGCGTGCATCATTTACGATAATCTCCTCACCGTTATCCTCAGCAATCAGCTTGTAAGATACGTGGAATGTAAAACCGGTCTCACTGGTTGTGGGCTGGGCTACAGGATAATAAACTGTGGGTGAGTTTGCATAGGTTTGGGTTCCAGTTGCAACTACCTCAGGAATAACACCGTTTCCGGGGATTGCAAAAACCAGATTAGCATCAGTTGTGTTAGCATCTGTAAAGTTTACGGTAGCAACAGGTGTATTGGGATTTGATGCGTAATCAATGGTAGCACCGCAATCGGTATAATATTCAGATTTGGTATAAGTCTTGCTAGTACCGTTATCAGTCATAGTGGCAGGTGTAGCCTGAATACCGGTTCCGGTTCCGTCAACATCAATAATCTCAATCTTGTAACCGGGAACATTCTCATAGAAACGCAGGTTGAGCTGCGCACCCAGGTGCTTAAAGACGAGCTTTACATCCTTAAGGTCTGCATTATCAGCCTCTGCACCAGCATAGATAAACTCCTGCAAAGATGCGTCATCATAACCGGCAGTCTGTGCAGCATGTGCTACGGC
Organism: uncultured Prevotellaceae bacterium; assembly: GCA_900319225.1. Classification (GTDB taxonomy): domain Bacteria; phylum Bacteroidota; class Bacteroidia; order Bacteroidales; family Bacteroidaceae; genus Colenecus. The sequence goes on from ONNV01000006.1 coordinate 21,629, forward strand.
AATAGTTCTTGTATCTTCATTAAAAGTCACGCCTTCTGCACGGTAAGGAGCATATGCATAAAATTCAGTTGTAGCAAATGAAAGGTCCCAGTAACGGAGGTACTGATGTTCATTGGCAGACATGTACGCTGTCTGACTTTTCTTATAGAATGATGCACCATCATAACTGTACTCAAGCTTACCCAGATTCTCATAGAACCAGGGTGATTTGTGGTCAGTCTCAGAACCTGCACTTCCGTCCCATGTAGATGCACCCGTTTTCTCATAACCCTTATTAGTACCGTTAGAGTAACCAACCAGATAGTTGTTCATAACAATCTTGGTACCTGGAGTTTTCTTGTAGGCCCAAACACCAAAGTTGTAGTGTCCCAGAGCCTCAAGGTTAGTGGCACGGGTGATGTTTTTCTTATCAACGCTGAATGCGATCGGTGTATCACCGGCTGTCTTAGGACTGTTGATCAGCTCGTCGCTGCTGCAGCTGGCCAGAACTAAGGCTGCAGCTGCCAGAATCATTGTTTTTTTCATCTTTAAATGCATTTATATTTTTATAATTTTAAATCTCTATCTCCCAAACCACCTCATCATAATCCTCTACAGTAGGTATGAACAGGCTGCCTGCACTGGACGGAGCGGGATCAGGCGGGGTAAGCTGTGAGCAGTCAATCCATACGGTGAGTATGCCGCCATGTGCCTGTGACCGGCACTGGTCTGTCACATCAAACTCATAGGTCTTGACGCCGCCGTTATTCCATATCAGGTCAAAATAGAGGTAGTTGTTCAGTGTTGTGCGTTTACCGCCGTAAATGGCGCTGGAGCGTGTGTAAGGCTCATTGTCACAGAGTCCGAATGTGGTGAGCTTGCCGCCTATCACATCACTCTTGCGCTCCTTTACCATCAGATTCTTTTTCATTCTGGTATTGAAGTACACCACGGCCGGTCTGTTACCGGTATGGCCGGTATTCACATTGGTTGAGCTGGCCATGGATGAGAGGGCCGCATTACCGTTCACGCCCTTTATCTTACCCTCATCATTGTTGTAGAGAATGAACTGTACCAGGTAGATATATACCAGCGGACGCAGTTTGGTCTCAATATGCTTGATGTAGATATCCTCTTCCGGGTCATACTCATAATCGTTAAGGTCATGAGATATGTAGATGTTCTCAGGGTAAGCTCCGTAGAATATCTCGGGCTGGTTAAGAAGGCCGATGGCACCGGGTGTATTCTCGTCTCCCGCACGGGTGGCATCCAGTATACTACGTGATATACCTCGGGTTCCGGTAGTGGTAGCTGTGACGGAATCAAGGGTCTCATGCATTACCACAACCTGTGTACCGTCCTTGGAGTCTATATCACTGTAGAACAGCATGTCATAGTATCCGAACTGGAAGTATCGGCGGAACCTGTTGGTACGTATGCTAAACGCATCCACATTGGTATGCCATGCCAGAGGGTCATTACCCTTATAGTAACGGTGCACCTCATAGCTTGTGGGAATGGTATAGCCTATATCTCCCCAGATGGAGTCATCGGTCTCATCCCAACCGTAGTACCAGTCCTTGTCCAGCGACGCCTCAAAATCCCATACCACACTGAGCTGGGTCTCAACCTTGGGCATGAGCATCTGCAGCTCCTGACCGGGCAGGTGCAAAGGAGGCTCAATGCATGAGGCTGTGGCACAAAGGACTGCAGCCAATGAGCAGAGGAGCTTACATATGTCAGTCATTCTCAATACTTTCATTGTAATACCTCCTTTCTTTTTCTGTAAATGATATCATAGGTAAGATGGATACCCAGATTGGTGGGACCAAACCATATGAAACGGTGGTTACGCTCCTGAAACTCACTTGCACTGCCGTGATAATCATAGTAATACAGGCCGTCCTCTACTCCGTTCAAGGGATTGCCGTACACATACGGGTCATAGCGGGTTATGAACAGGCCTGCACTCAAGCTCAGTTCCAGACGCAGGTTTCCCTTCCTGTTCAGGGGGCACACATAGCCCAATCCCAGGCCGGCGCCACCGCCTTCACCTTCAGCGCCTTTTTTCTTGTTCAATCCTATGCCGTATACGGTTCCCTGTGCATAAGCACTCAGGTATGTACCCGTAAAATCACCGCCGCCCTTGAAATAACGGCGCAGTTCCAGCTGGCCGTCACGTACCTGGAAGAATTTCTGGTAATCCCAGAACCTGTGGTTGGCATACGTAAAGCCTGCATTGAATGTGTAATGGCCGGAGAGCGGATAATACTCCAGCTGGACATTCAGGCTGGGGGTAAATCCTATCTCAGGCATAAGCAGCAAGTCATGGATAAGATTGGTCCTGACGGCTACCACATGGCGGCGCGAGTAGTGCTTGGGTGAGCGCGGCAGCTCCACGTTCATATCAGGCATGGTATCTATATCCAGATCCTCGGGCATCTGCTTGAGTCCCTGCATGTCAAGCAGCGGATGCGGTGCATACCACATAACCACGCGGCTCTGACGCAAAGTGGGGAAATACACCTTGAGCAGGCGGTTCCATGTACGGCCGCCGTTCAGGGCTCTCAGACGCTGCTTGCACAGACGCTCATCACCGTTGCACTGGTTCCAGATAGCCTCCACCTGGGCTGCCTCGGGGTCATCGGCACGTTTCATGAGCGTAACCAGATAGCCGTAATCCTCAGTTATGAACTGGGAGTTTGAGTTATTCTGGAAAAGCGGCAGGTCTGAGTCTCCCCTAAGGAACTCCATCAGGCGCTGGGTACGTTCACGGCTCAGACGCACGTTGTTGTCATAGGGGCCCTCGGGCGATGCGGCACCCTTTACGATAACGCCGCACAGCACCAGGTTCATCTTGCTCAGCAATGGAACCAGGGTATCATTGTAATAGGCCACGAACGGGTCATCGGACATAAGTTCGGTGCGGTTCACCTTAAAGCGGAGACCGCGGGCCACATGGTCAAATAATGAGTCTGAAATATCCGGAGGAACCGTAGTGAAGGACTCAGCTACGTAGACGAAGGGGCACTCTGGCAATTGGTGGTATTCAATCCCGTTATCAGACTGGGCTGACACCGGTAAAGACCCCCAAAATATCAAAGTAACGACACAAACAACCAGTATTAGTTCGTCAATAAAATTGCGCACTTCAATTCCAGGTTTATAATTAACTTCCGTTCTTATCGGAAAAGGTGCACAAAAGTAGTCAAAAACCCCGGCTGGCTATATTTCAAGCATTATAAGCAAATCAAATATTAGCTAAGAAGCATTAAAAAACGGAGTTAAAAAACAATAATCAGGATATACTCTGAGGCCATATCGGACCATTGCCGTGTCCAATGCCCAGATGCTGTCCGTTCAAAATTGCTCCGGTAACCATATCCTTACCCATTCTGACCGCCTCAGCAAGGTCATATCCCTGTGCCAGGGCCGATGCTATGGCCGATGAGAGCGTACAGCCGGTACCATGCATGTTGGTACTCTCTATCCTGGGTGAGATGAAACCGGTAACGGTTCCGTCCGGAATATAGAGACGGTCCGTTACATGGTCACCTGTGCCATGTCCTCCCTTTATGAGAAAGGCTGTACTAAAACTGCTGCAGAGCCTTTTTCCTGCCATATCAATGACATCTGGTGTGGTAAGCTTGCAGGCCACCAGGGTTTCAGTTTCAGGTATATTCGGTGTTATCAGAGTACACATCCGCATAAGTCTGTCCCTGATATAATCAAGGCATTGGGGGCTCATGAGTTCCCTGCCGCTAGTTGATACCATTACCGGGTCAAAAACCACTGGAACCCCATGGGCTGCCGGATGTTCACTAAGAGACGTGACAACAGCTACGGCCACCTCCAGATTGGGAATCATCCCTATCTTGACAGCCTTTACGTCAAGGTCATCAAGGACCGAGTATATCTGCCTTTGCACATCCAAAGCCGGCACAGGCAAAACGCCCTGCACCCCCATGGTATTCTGTGCCGTTATGGCGGTTATGGCAGTGGCTCCGTAACAGCCCATGGCCGTTATAGTCTTAAGATCCTGCTGTATGCCTGCTCCTGCCGACGGGTCACTGCCTGCTATGCTCAATACCGTATCCATGCGTCACCAAGTATCATGGCTCCCCCAAAGCCCATTTCCAAAACCTCATTTATCCTGTCAAATGTCACGCCACCCAGTGCCAGGACACGTTCATCAATTATTCCAAGACGGTGTGCCTCAAGCAGTTCATCCCTTGTAAAAGCAGACCGGTATCCTTTCTTTGATATACTGTCAAATACAGGCGACAGACTCATATAATCAATATTTTCCTCTTTGCATGCCGCAATCTCCCCAAGTGAATGGCATGACCTGCTCACCGTTCCCGACCAGCCTTCTAACCGTTTGGGATTCCGGCTGTTAAGATGTATACCACTCAATCCGTATACCGGCGCCAGGTCATGGTGGTCATGGAGTACCAAATGCGGATAGATGTCACATGGCAGTTCATCGAGCAGCCGTTCAACCTGTTCACGGTCGGATTGAGGCTTGCGTATGTGTATCAGGTCTACATCAGGGCGGGCAAGCAGTTCCACAATACGCTCAGACTCGCCCTCAAAGAAGAATGGGCGTGTGATTACCACATTCATATTGCCTTGCCTATCAAGTCAAATGATGCATCCCAATCTTTCCATACCGGTTCGCGGCCCAGTTCACGCAGACGCTGGTTTATTGTCTGGGCCGTGCGCTCGTCATTGACGGTGAACTGCTCAAGAGCCTGCGGATAGGTGTAGTAGCCGCCGGGGTTCACACGGCTCTGGGCAGACATGGTGGTAACACCCAGCGTGCACATGTTATCACGTATATAAGCTGGCTCACGTGTGGAGTAAGATATATCCACGTCATGGTCAAATATACGCATGGCAAATGTCGCCTGGGCCAACTCGCGGTCAGTCATGATGCAGTTGGGCTGGAATCCCTCATTTTGGGCGGGACGCATTCGCGGAAAATTGACAGAGTATTTGGTGCGCCAGTAGTGTTTCTGCAGATAGCGCAGATGATATGCCATCATGGTCACATCTGTACGCCAATCTTTCTCCAGGCCTATGAGCACACCCATACCGATGGAGTGCACACCGGCCTGCCCCATACGGTCAAATCCGTTGCAGCGCCATTCAAAACGGCTTTTCATGCCACGCGGATGGTATATGTTATAGTTCTCACGGTTGTAGGTCTCCTGGAAGCAAACCACACCGTTCATGCCGTGATGGGTAAGTTCAAGATAATCCTGGGCAGACAACGGCATCACCTCAATCTTTATGTTTGAGAAATAACGCTTGGCTATGTCAACCGCTTGGGCTATATAGGGCACACCCGCACGTGCCGGGTTCTCACCGGTTACAAGCAGTATATTCTCAAAGGGGGCCAGTTTCTTTATGGCACGGTACTCATTCTCAATCTGCTCCATGGTGAGTATGGTACGCGGCATGGGGTTCTCGCGGTGAAAACCGCAGTACACGCATGAGTTGGAGCATGAGTTGGTGATGTAGAGGGGTATGAACATGGAGATGGTACGTCCAAATCGCTCCTCGGTATATTTACGTGAGAGCCTGGCCATCACCTCCAGGTAGGGCTCGGCTGCCGGTGAGAGCAGGGCCATGAAATCATTCACGTCACAGCGGCTCTTGGAAAGGGCACGGCGTACGTCATTATCGGTCATGGAGGCAATGCGGGCGGTTGTCTCCTGCCAGCTTATATTCTGTAATTCGTCTGAGAACATATCAACGGTTTGTTTTGACGCATGGTTTGAATGCGTATTCTTTAAGTTCAGTTATGGTTGGGTTGTCACCACATATGGCACAACCGCGGTCACGGTTAAAATCTATCCTGTTCCACAGCATGGATAGGGCATCAAATGAGAGCAGGGTATCAGTAAGCAAATCACCCACTCCGGTGAGGTACTTGATACACTCGGTAGCCTGTACCGTACCCAGCATGCCTGCAATACTTCCCAGCACGCCCACCATGGAACAGGTATCAACCTCATTCACAGCAGGTGGCTCCGGGAACAGGCAACGGTAACAGGCATGACCCGGCACGTATGTCATGACCTGACCCCGGTAACGCAGTATGCCTCCAATGGAGCAGGGCTTGCCCAGCATGACACAGGCATCATTTACCAAATACTTGGCGGCAAAGTTATCAGTTCCGTCAACCACAAAATCATAATCAGCTATTATGGCGGCTGCATTATCCTCTGTAAGGAAACAGGAGTGTTTAATAACCCTGACATCCGGGTTGAGTTCATTGATACGCTGCTCTGATGAATCTGTCTTGAGCCGGCCCACGGCAGATGTGATGTGTATGACCTGACGCTGCAGGTTGGAGAGACTCACCATATCGCCGTCCACGATGCCTATGGTACCCACTCCGGCCGATGCCAGATAGAGCGCCACGGCTGATCCCAGCCCGCCGGCACCTACTATCAGCACCTTGGACTGCAACAGTTTATACTGGGCCTCCTGTCCGAACCCGTCAAGAATCAGATGGCGGTTGTAACGCAGTTTCTGTTCACGTGTCAGTGTCATTTCTTACCCAGTTTTCTAAGGTCATGACTCAGTCTTGCGGCACAGAAGTTTGGACCGCACATGGTGCAGTACTCACCCTCAGTATGACCGGCCTGCTCAAAATACTCAAGTGAGCGCTCCGGGTCAAGTGACAGATGGAACTGATCACGCCAGCGGAACTCAAAACGGGCCTTGGAGAGGGCGTTGTCACGTATGGTGGCACCGGGATGTCCCTTGGCCAGGTCTGCCGCATGGGCGGCTATCTTGTATGTAACCACGCCTACACGTACATCCTCCTTGTCTGGAAGTGCCAGATGTTCCTTGGGAGTCACATAGCAGAGCATGGCCGTACCCAGCCAGGCTATCTGCGCGCCACCTATTGCACTTGTAATATGGTCATAACCGGGTGCTATGTCGGTAACAAGCGGTCCCAGGGTGTAGAACGGAGCCTCATGGCAGCTCTTTATCTGGCGTTCCATGTTCTCACGTATCTTGTGCATAGGTACATGACCCGGGCCCTCGATAAAGGCCTGCACATCCTTATTCCATGCACGCTCTACCAGCTCTCCCAGCGTGTCAAGCTCAGCAAATTGGGCCGCATCGTTGGCATCGGCCGTACATCCTGGACGCAAGCCGTCACCCAATGACAGGGCCACGTCATAACGGGACACAATATCACATATGTCATCAAAATGCTCATACAGGAAACTCTCCCGGTTGTGCAGCAGGCACCATTTACTCATTATGCTACCGCCGCGGCTCACGATACCGCACAGACGGTTATCGGCCAGATGAACATTCTTAAGGCGTATGCCGGCATGGATCGTAAAATAATCCACGCCCTGACGGCACTGCTCAATCAGGGTGTCGCGGTAAATCTCCCAGGTAAGTTCCTCAACACGGCCGTTCACCTTCTCAAGCGCCTGATAGATAGGCACCGTTCCTACCGGCACCGGACAGTTGCGCAGGATCCACTCACGGGTCTCGTGTATATTGTTGCCTGTAGAAAGATCCATGAGCGTGTCACCGCCCCACTTGCATGACCAGACCGCTTTCTCCACCTCCTCATCTATACTTGACGTGGTGGCAGAGTTGCCTATGTTGGTGTTTATCTTGACCGCGAAACTGCGTCCTATTATCATAGGCTCGCTCTCCGGGTGGTTGATATTGCTGGGCAGTACGGCATGTCCGCAGGCTATCTCATCCCTCACAAATTCAGGTGTAATATGGCTCTCTATGCCAAGTTCGCGGCAGTTCATGTTTTCACGTATAGCCACATACTCCATCTCCGGGGTTATGATACCGGCACGGGCGTATGCCATCTGGGTAGGGGTTCGGTCCTGTCCCGCCCTCTCATCAATCCATCTCTGGCGCAGGCGCGGCAGTCCTTTCTTAAGGTCCACCTTGTAGTCAGGATCGCCGTAGGGACCGCTGGTATCATAGATATATACCGGAGCGTTTGGTTCCGTGCGGGGTATTCCACGTTCATCACGTGTAACCGTAGGGGTTAGATTGACCTTAATCATCCCCACACGCACATCGGGAAACAGCGTTCCGTTCATGTATGCTTTCTCGCGTTTGGCGTAGGCTTTGTTGTCGTTGGGCATAGGATAGAATTAAAGGTTAAGGAATGCGGTAAGCGGGCTCGATGCCTGGGCACTCTCACTCTCTGCTCCAAGACCGGCCAGATAGGCCTGACGTCCGGCAATCACAGCCTGACGGAACGCATCGGCCATAGCCACCGGATCACCGGCCACAGCGATAGCGGTATTCACCAGACAACAGTCTGCGCCCATCTCCATAGCCTGTGCTGCATGGCTGGGTGCGCCTATACCGGCGTCAACCACAACGGGAACGGTGGCCTGTTCAATGATTATCTGAAGGAAATCCTTCATTCTCATACCCTTGTTTGTACCGATGGGTGCGGCAAGCGGCATGACAGTGGCTGCGCCGGCCTCCTCAAGATGCTTGCAGAGCGTGGGGTCAGCCTGGCAGTATGGTAACACCACGAATCCCATCTTTACCAGCTGCTCAGTGGCCTTCAAGGTCTCAACCGAGTCTGGCAGCAGATAACGCGGATCAGGATGTATCTCCAGTTTGAGCCAGTTGGTACCGAATGCCTCACGTGCCATCTGGGCTGCAAACACCGCCTCCTCTGCATTACGTACGCCCGATGTGTTGGGCAGCAGTTGTATGTTGTCAAACCTGGTGATATGTGTAAGCAGGTCATCCTGCCTGTCATCCAGTTCAATACGTTTCATGGCTACGGTAACCATCTCCGTACCTGAAGCCACTATGGCCTTAGACATAAGCTCATTGTTACTGAATTTTCCGGTTCCCAAAAAAAGACGCGACTTGAACTCACGTCCGGCTATGATCAGTTTATCCATGTTGTGTAATATTGATTATTTGTTTCATTTTCAAAACAGGGTCAGCAGCCCTCAGCACCACTCCGCTCAGGGCTATACCACTCACTCCGGTAGCCAGGATGGAGGGGATATCAGACTCCTCAATACCTCCTATGGCAACTACGGGAATGTCTATTGCATGCTCTCTCATCATCTCCATGATGCTGCGGTAACCATCCAGTCCAAGTATAGGTGAAAGATTCTTCTTGGTCGTGGTAAAACGGAACGGTCCGCATCCTATGTAGTTGGCCGATGCCTCATAATGCGCCCGTGCCTGGTCAAACGTATTGGCAGTGCCGCCTATGATGAATCTGTCACCCAGAATGCGCCGAGCCTCGGCGACAGGCATATCCTTTAGCCCCAAATGCACGCCGTCGGCACCAAGTTCACGTACAAGTTCCACACGATCATCAATTATGAATGTGGCACCTGCCTCACGGCACATACGCTGTGCCTCAACGGCCATAGGGCGAACCTGGTCATCAGTGGCATCCTTAACGCGCAGCTGTATCCACCGGCATCCGCCCTCCAGCGCCATCCTTACTGAATCCAGATAACCGTAGCGCTCATTATAGTGTGATATAAACTGTATCATCCGCCGCATACCGCCTTTATTATCACTATGTCGGCACCCTCCGTAACCGGGGTGTCAGACCATACGGAGCGCGGCACCATACGGTTTTTTATGGCCAGGGCCACACCCTTGGAAGGCAGGCCCAACTCCGTAGCCAGCTGCTCAAGTGTGGCGGCAGCGGTATCTCTCTCACTGTTGTTTATCCTTATCTTCATTAGCGTATAGGTATAAAAAAACTCCGGGCAACTGTAAAAACAGTTACTCGGAGTAAATTGTAAACTGATAATCAGTCCAGTTCTACATCTGATTCCTACGACGGCATTACCCGCATCAGGTTCTATGGGTATAATCTCAGCCTCTGTGTTCAGCGCACATCAGCACCCCGAGTCTATTTTCAGGGCACAAGTTTACCCCAATTTTTTTATCCGCAAAGTATGCGTCGCACTAAAAGATGTTAACTCCCAAAGACGGCATGAATAGCTACATCAGCCGTTTCCCATCTTAGAGAGTTATATCTATGCTCTTAAGATCCTTGTCAAGTGATGATCCGCCGTAGAGGATGCGGTAGCGGCCGGGCTTGAATTTGAGTCCGTCGGTTGCCTCGTCATAGAAGCTGAAAGCATCCTTGTTAAGCTGGATCTTTACGCTCTTGGTCTTGCCGGCAGGGATGTTTACGCGGGCAAATCCTGCGAGTGACTTGATAGGTGCGCCTGCATCGTCAAGGGCCTTCACGTAAACCTGGATAACCTCATCACCGTCAATCTTACCGCTGTTGGTTACAGGAACGGTCAGAGTCATGGCCTGGGGCTTACCGGCAGTCTTGGCGTTACCGTAACTGAATGTGGTGTAGCTCAGTCCGTATCCGAATGCATACAGGGGCTCACCCTTGAAATAACGGTAGGTACGGTTCTGCATGGTGTAATCCTGGAAATCAGGAAGCTGGTCAGTAGAAGCATAGAATGTAACCGGCAGACGTCCTGCGGGGTTGTAATCGCCAAACAACACATCAGCAACAGCCTCGCCGGTAGCCTGACCGCCGTACCATGCCTGCAGAAGTGCGTCATACTTGCTCTCCACATTACCAAATCCCATTGCGCTACCTGATACATTTACCAGAACGATAGGTTTGCCGGTTGCGTCAAGGTCTGCAAGCAGCTGCTGCTGGATCTCGGGGAGCTCAATCTCTGAACGGTCATGTCCCTCACCCTCTATATCCGATGAGATACCGCTTACCATTACAATCACGTCAGCCTTGGAGATTCTGTCGATAACCTTGGGGAAATCAACCGGACCGCGGCTGTAGATATCAAATGAGAATGAAGCTGAGCGGGCCTCGGGCTGAACCAGGTCAATATAGATGTTGTAGGTCTTGCCCTCCTCTACCTTGAATGTGGTCGATGCAGCACCGCCACGGCCTCCGAATCCGCCACCGAATCCGCCGAATCCGCCACGGCCACCGCCCTGACCTGCATTCTTTGCAATGGTGTCACCGTTCACGATAAAGTTGTAACGTGAGCTGCCTCGTACACTGTAAACCATATCACCGGTATAATCGGCAGTAAAGCTTCCTGTGAACTTGGCTGAGAAACCGGTCATGTTGACTCCGTCGGCCCAGGGGCAATCCTCATGTGCCAGAGCGGGTGATGTTGTGTTCAGGCTCAGAGGCTCGTCATAGTCAACCTTGGCAACTACGTTACCGGTCCAGTCAAGAGTATTGTAATACTCGGCATGCAGACCCTTGCCACCGTTAATCTGACCTACATAGTGTGTAGTGATTGATGCGGCATTCAGGTCACAACCCTTCTCATAGATAATCTCGGCATTGGGGGCTGCCTCACGGATTCCGTCAAGTATGGTCTTGGTATTTGCGGCCGACGGATAACCGTTGTAGTTACCCAGTATTACACGTGCGTCATCGGCATTGGGGCCTACAACTGCAATCTTCATGTCTTTCTTAAGAGGCAGCAGGTTGTTACTGTTCTTAAGCATTACGATAGCCTCATGTGCGGCCTTGCTTGCCAGGGCTGTATGGGCGGGACTGCTCAGGTCATCCAGACCCAGACCTGCCCAAGGCAGATCCTCGGCGGGATCAAACATACCCAGCTCAAAACGGGCCATAAGGATACGCTTCACGTTTACGTCAATGTCAGCCTCGGTAATGAGACCCTGCTCGATAGCCTGGGTAAGTGAACGGTAGTTTGTACCGCACTCGATATCGGCACCTGACAGCACTGCATCGGCCGATGCGCTTGCGGCATCCTTGTGAGTACCGTGCTGGCGGGCGTTGAAGAAGTCCGATATGGCACCGCAGTCAGTAACCACCAGACCCTGGAATCCCCACTTGTTACGCAGGATATCCTGCAGCAGACGGTCGCTGGCGCAGCAGGGGTCATCATCATAACGCTGGTATGCGCACATAACCTCCTGTACGTTACCCTCCTGTACCAGGCTCTTGAATGCCGGCAGGTAAGTCTCCCACAGGTCACGGCCCGATACGCTCACGTTGAACTGGTGGCGCAGAGGCTCCGGTCCGCTGTGTACTGCGTAGTGCTTGGCGCATGAGTGCAGTTTATAGTATTTCTTGTCATTACCCTGCATACCCTTTACGGTCTGGGTACCCATAACGGAGTTCAGGTAGGGATCCTCACCCGGAGTCTCCTGACCACGTCCCCAACGGGGATCACGGAAAATGTTTACGTTAGGACACCAGAATGAAAGGCCCTGATGCCAGATGCTGCCGTTGGGCTGGTTTACACCCAGCTGATGGTGATTGGTTGTGTTCCATACGGCACGAGCCTCATCGGACACTGCGCTGTATATCTCATACTGCTGGGGAGCATCGAATGTGGCACCCAGTGCAATTACCTGCGGAAATACGGTAACGTCATCATAGCAGATACCGTGGCAAGCCTCGTTCCACCAGTTATAGGCGGGAATGTCCAGACGGTCAATTGATATTGAACCGTTCATCATGAGACCTATCTTCTCCTCGGGGGTAAGGAGTGAAAGCAGGTTCTCGGCCCTTTTCTCAAATGAGAGCTTGGGATTCTGGAAAGGGTAATCGTAATCTTTACTGCTGGCCGGCATTACAGCCACTGCCATAAGGAATGAAAGTAAAACGGATTTTTTCATATAGGGTTAGTTATTGGTTTATCTCATAAAACTCAAAACGTCAGCGAAGTTAATGAAAAATATCGTTAGGAGCAACGGTGACGCGATTTTGCAAGGAAACTTAATAATTATCGCAAAACAGAGTGCCAACTCGCTAAAAATTAGTAACTTTGCGCCCGAATTAAGAACAAACGCCTTTAGATGATATTGTAAAAAGGATAATCAATAATTATGAAAAGAATCTCCTTACTTTTACTGATCATTGTAGTATTTGCAGCCTGTGACAATAACAAGCTCACTACAGACATCAAGCCTTACGCATTCCTGCCCGAGACTGAGATCTTTGTACAGGGACAGCAACTTGTTGCGGATCTCTCCACCAAGGCTTATTACAAGTGGCCCCAGGCTCACCTGAATGAGGGTTGGGAGGCAGCCCGTTTCACCATCCGTGTAGACGGTAAGGTTCAGGACTTCACCAACAAGAACCCCGGTGACTATTACGGCCGTTCCGGAAATATTGACAAATCCAACAACCGCGGTAAGGTAGCATGCTCATTCCCCTATGGTCATTACAACGACCGTGACCTGGACTACTACAAGCGTGACAAGAAGACCGGCGAGAACATAGGCTGGTTCCGATATGCATATGATCCCAAGGGGCTCAAGACCCAGCTTGCCATCCTTGAGGCACCCAGTGTAGTTGAGATTCTGGGCGATTTGGTTGATGACCTGAACACAGAGATCAACAACAACCGCAACGTAGCCAACAACCAGAAAAAACTGAACAACATAAACGCCATCCTTGAGAAGGGCGCCGATTATCTGGATTCACACATTGCATGGTATGTTGTAAAAGAGGTTGGTTTCCAGTACGGTTGGCACGTAAACGGTGTATTGACCGATACCGTAGTTGCCGACTTCAAGATTGATCCCACTGTTAAGATTCCTGACAACGTAGAGATAGACATCCATCAGCAGGAGCACTATGACTGGGATGAGATCAAGACATCAATCCATATCAGGAACGCATGTGACTCAATTACCATCAACCTGCCCCTGAGCTATGAGAACATCATTGAGCAGGATGACTTTGACATAAGGATATTTGAGTACTACTACACTGAGGATACCGTTATCACCCACAAGGTAATTCATGATGAGAACGGCATAACCATCAAGATCAACAACATCCCGGCATCCATGATTGCCAGACTCAAGAGCCTCTACGGTGACGGTATCACAGTTGAGATCCACAGCTACTGCAAGAACTCTGACTACTGGGAGGAACTTAAGAACAGCTGCGTAGTAAAGACCGGAAAGCCCTGCCAGATAAACGGCCAGATAACAAGTGCGTTCCATCCGGACGAGAAGGTTGAGATATCAATCAAGGATCCCACCAACCACTCCAAGATCTAAACACACATTATTATATATAAGGAAAGGTTCCCAGCGCGGGAACCTTTCTTTGTTTATTCGGTATCGGTATAATAACCTTTCTGCATTTCCATACCGTCCAAGGGCGTCTTTTGTTGGATTGCCTGTTCATGCCACAACTGTTCATAGTCACGGATATAATCGGCACGCGGTACCACGTTGGTATCAAACTCCAGCTCTATGCATGTGGTATCCTGGAAATTGCCGTAACAATAGATAAAGTGGTCTACATATCCGGTATTCTTGATTGTGTTGAACGTGACGTTCACAAAACCCACCTTATGCGGCAGCACCACCAGAGGCAGCTCGGCGCGCGGCACTATGCAGCCGCATGTAGTCTGTATCTCATGTATGAACAGAGGGTTCGATGATGTATTCTCCAGTTTGTATGAGATCTCCATCATATCACCCTGAATGACCGGATAGTAATGGCGCACCGGGTCCACCACCAGTATCGTGGCTGGCTTAAGATGCTTGTTGCATGAGCAGACCGTGAACAGCACCACAGCCGCAATCAGGGCAACCTTTATTTTAGTTACGGTTCTCATCCGCATATGTTTTTATCTGAATCCTTCAATCTCATCAAGTGCCATAGTGCGCTCATCCTTGTTGCGTACCACGGTCAGTATCAGACTGCCCTTGCTACCCGACGGTATCCCGAACTCCACCATAGCGCGCTGGTTGTTGCCGCTCATGGGTTTGGGCACCTGTCTGGAGACCTCCTGTCCGTCAACACTCAGTGAAACGCTCAGAGGCAGTGCAATATGATAAATCGCGTTACGGGTCATATAGACACGCAGGCGCTTTATGCCCTTTACATTGGGAATGGCCAGTTTGAGAGCCGGATCGGCCGATGACAACATCTGGCCGCAATGGTATGATGACGGCAGTCCCAGCATTCCGTCTGTGAGTATGGATATATCCTGATAATCCTCATCAAGTGCGGTAAGGGGTTCTATGTGTACGCCCCTGAGCAGATTACGACGGCCGGTCTCATCCAGGTGCCTGAGCATGTAACGGTACTCGCTTATATAGCTCTCGGTGCTGCCGCCGGCCTCACTGTATGTGTTCACGCCCTGCCTTACCAGACGGTCCAGGCCTGCAAGCATACGACGGGCGCCCAGGGTATCGGCACTTATACGCATAAGCTCCAGGTGGGTAAGCATGAGTGCGCGGCTCATCTGCTGGATCTCAGTAAACTCAGGATCCTTTATGTGCGGCAGCATGTTTATAACCTCACTGTGGAAATCCATAAAGTCCTTGACGGGCAGATATGTGGCTGTCTCCCTTACTATGCCCTCATAGAGCGGAAGCGGCTTGCCGTTATCCCTTATCATATCCTCCTGGCGTATCATGAAACGGCTTATCATATCGCCGGTCACGGGATACATCCTGGAACACAGGTCCTTGAGCATGGGGCGCCAGTCAAGAGCCGGATCATCCATCAGGGCCGCGATGATATGTGTCTTTATCCTTGACATGGTGCTGTAATCAGGACCGCTGCCGTTAAAGAAGACACCGGTCACGCCGTTATCGGCATAAATCTGAAGACGGCGCTGAACCACATCAAATACCGGGAACGGAGTGAAATAGTCATCAAAGTTGTTTATGTAATCCCATACATAAATATGTTTGGTAAGCCCTGACCACTGTGAAAGCAGACGCTTGAAATCATTCTCCTGAGGTGTAGCCACGGTACTGAGCGGATAATCTATGGCACTTATAAGCACACCTGCGTTATCCGGCAGCGGACGGCGAGGCAATCCTTTTGCGGTACGGTAATAGGATGTAAAGAACTGGTGTTTGGGATACTCACTGGTGAGCCTCTCCAGCAGATAGTAGACCGCCCCTGATGCATCACCCTTGCTGTTGCCGTGCTCCGTGCATTCGGCGCATTGGCAAACCACCGGGTTATCATTGGGCAGGACGGCAAACCTCATGGGAATGTCACTCCCGTAATTGTTGTCAATATAATCCTTGATGTAATCAAACAGGATATCCGACGAGAAACAGAACTGCTCCTTGTTTATGCTGTTACCGTTCTTGGCATATACGCTGGGCGACGGATTCTTGGGCAGTACCACAGAGAGATTATGTCCCCAGATGCCCCAATCACGGTCCACGCTGTTAAGGTTTAACTTACGGGCCTCATCGGACGGCAGCTGGGGCAGATAAACCTCACGGTACTCAAAGACCGATGAGTCCTGCTGCTGCGAATTGCCGCAATGGCTCCATGAGAGCACGACGAGCAGTAATCCTAGTGATAATCTTTTCATGTAGACGGCTATTATTGGTTAAAAGGCTATATGCGCTTGGAATGCGATAGAGAATATGTTACGGTAGGAGTCCGTCAGCTGACCGCTTGTCAGTCTGATAGGATTGTAACAGGTGTTCCAGCTGCCGGTAACGCCCAGGCAGAGCTGGTTAGTCAAGAGATACTGGATGTCAAAGCCCACCATCGCATTGGTGTGCGATACATCCTTGAGTGCAGTCTGCTCAAAGAATGACAGCTCCGGGAATGAACCGAATCCGGTTATTACCGAAACACACGATGTGTTGTCATCATTTATCAGGAACTTGCCCTTAAGACCCACGTTGTAGTAGAGGTCATTTGACAAGAGTGTGAAGTCCGTGTTTGCGGTAAGGCTGATACGCTCCCATGCCTTGCCAAGTGAAGGCGAGAATAAGTAAATATCGAACTCACCCTGTGCTGTCTGCCCTGCGCCTGCACCTCCCAGGAAAATGTAGGTGGACGGAGTGTGGCGGTAACCCAGACGCAGCGCCGGAGTCCAGCCCTCAAGCGTGGTGTATGAAAGCGATGCGTTTGCTCCCAACTTGTTGAAGAAACGGGTTGACAGGCTCAGGTTGGCCATACCGCTCAGGCGGGAGTTGAACTCATGCTCCAGCTGCCCCATGAACTCCAGGCCGAATCCGCCGGGCTCATCGGTCTCACTGTTATGTACGCCGTCTATGCCCTTGTAGCTTATCTGACCGGTAAATGCATTGCGTTTACCTATATGGCTGTAGCTAATTGAAGCGATTGAATACAGATGACCTATGGAAACCAGCGCACCGTCACGGCTGTCATAGAAGGCATGTGTGTTGGAGACCTCAATCCTGTTGCGGTATCCCTTATAAGCCAGATAACGCATATGCTCCACAAACTCCTCCTGCTCTGCGTTGCTGGGGTTGTAATTGCGCATCTGGAACTCCCTGGCATTGGTATAATCCTTGAGTGACTCATATGCCAGACCCTTGGTATACATAAGCTCACGATTATCCGGATCATATACCAGAGCGGTATCCAGTACCTCCAGTGCTATATCGGGCATACGGTCCTTAATAAGTTCTGTGGCCCACTCCTGGCTTATGCCTGAGTGCGCCGCGGTGAGCTGTGGGTTGATATACTCGTCACCCTTACGTGCAGGACGCAGCAGAGCCAGTGAACTGGCCTCCCTACCCTGCATCTGCAGTGACAAAGCCTGCTTTACTATGAAATAAGGTACATCGGGATATGTCTCATAACCCATCCGGGCATACTCTATGAACTCTTCATCCTTCTTGAGCGTCTGGCTCATGTTGATGGCGCAACGCAGTCCGGCCTCGCTCTCCGGTATCACCTCAAGCAGGTCACGTGCCTCATCAAGGGCAGCCGGATAGCGCTCCTCCTCAACCAGGTACTTTAAACGTACGCCTGCCACCTCCTCATAGGCCGATGCAAAACGCTCACGCTGGTCAGGATTGAACTCCGATGACTCCAGGTACAATCCGCGGGCCTCACTGAAACGGTTAAGATGTCCCAGCACGGTTATCTGCATGGTAACTACCGATGGCCAGATCTCGGCCGTATCAGTCAGTACCAGGATGGCACGGTCCAGATGCTGGCGGGCATCATTCCACTGCTGCACGCCCATATCCTTACGGGCCAGCTCAACCATCAGGTTACCGTAAGTCTCGGCCAGTTCGTCATCAGGGTTCATCTCATAGAGCTCGGCCAGCAACCTAAGGCTGCGCTTGTCATTGCCGGTCATCTTCTCTACCGTATATAGTTTTATGAGCAGCGATATGGTACGTCCGTCCAGACGTATAGCCTCCTCAATGTAATACCGGGCATCCTCATAGTAACCTCTGGCCATGGAGGTGTTGATGAGATAGTTCAACGCGTCACGGTCACCGGTAGAGAGGTAAAGACGTCCATTCACCTCATACGCATCATGGATGCGGGCATCATTCGATGCCTCATAAAGCAGGTTGTTATAGATGGCGGAACCCTCCAGGTTCTTGCCCTTGACAAGTGTCAGGGCCTGTGAGAAAAGCCCCATTTCCGACATGATTCCTGCCACCTTGTTTATCATCTCCTGGTCATTTGGAAAATACTGCAGACCGCGGTTTCCTGCACCGATAGCCTTCTCATACTCACCCATCTTGGAGTAGGTTGATATAAGCTCAATGTAGTACTCCCTCATGCGGGGATCCTTGTCTATCCACATCTCCAGGTTATCGGCCGCCTCATAGAGAGAGCTCTTTCTGAGCACCTCATCCCAATTCTCACGGTTACGGCGGCGCACATCATTCACTACCAGCGTGTCATTGGGATAGATATGTGACAGGCGTTCCAGAGCGGCATCGGCCTCTATATCATTTCCCATACGGCGGTAGAACGCAATCTTACGACGCCATAGGTCACGGTCATACGGTTGGAACTCAAGCAGCTCATTTATGTAGCAGATGGCACTTGAGTAATGTCCCAGTTTCTCCTCTATATCCACAAGGAACCTCTTGGCCTTGAAGAGCTGGTCATTGGCCTGCACGGCACGTACCATGTTGTATCGGGCCTCATTGATGTCGTCAATAGTATAGTAGTAGCGGCCGTTAAGGAATCTGAGTTCCGGATCATCCGAGAAGAGCTCCAGACCGGCGTCAATCTCACGCTTTGCGCTGTTCCAGGCTCCGGAATTGATATATCCCTCGGCACGATTCACATAATAGCGCGGCGAGTACTTTATATCCTGCGCCATGGACGGCACGGATAAAAGCAACACAACGGCTATTATGATATTCCTGAGTCTCATGTCTATTTCTTTTTAACGCCTGTACGCTGGATAGGCGTCCAAACGGCAGCCTTGTTACGGATATATCGCCAGTAACCCACCAGTGAACAGTATGTGACAATGGGATGGTACATGAACGGTTCTATGAACGATGCGAATACCAGTTTCAGGTAACTCACCCTCTTGTATTTCCAGTCAACCGCCTTGGTCTTGACATCAGACAGGATCACGAATGACGTCATGAACAGCGAGAAAGAGTATATCATTCCGAATACTATGGTCGATGTATTCCAGTTCACTCCACCCTTGACGGTGAAATAGATCAGGAATATCATACCCAGCAGCTCAAGTATCGGGGCTATGAACTCAAAGATGAATATGTACGGCAGCATGATACCGCCTATTACGCCGTAAGAGGGGTTAAAGAACAGTTTGCTGTGATTTACCACGATCTCAAACAGGCCGCGGGCCCAACGGGTACGCTGACGTGAGAGGGACTTGAGGTTACTCGGACCCTCGGTCCAGCAGCACACCTTGGGCACCTGTGCCAGCTGATACTCAAAGCCGTTGTTGTTCATGTAGGTAACCATTCGCAGCATGAGGTCCACATCCTCGGCCATACTGGTGGTATCATAACCGCCGGACTTGACCGCGATATCAGTATCAAACAGACCGAATCCTCCTGATATGTTAGGCAGTGCGTTTATGCGTGACCAACCCAGCTTACCGATAAAGAATGAGCGCAGGTACTCCAACTGCTGGAACATGGGGAATACGGCATTGGGCACGTGAGCCTCGGTCACACGTCCGTCCTCAACGATACAGCCGTTACTCATAAGCATGGTGGCACCCACGCCTATCACCGGCTTGTGGCTGTTGATTACCAGCCACATCATGCGGTACAGGGCCATCGGCTCAATGATACAGTCCACATCAGTACATACAAAGTACTTGTTACTGCATACGTTGATGCCTGCGTTTGAACCGTCGGCCTTACGTCCTCCATGCTCCTTATCCACCACTATGATCTTGCTGTAACGCTCATCGGTAGATTTCAGCACCCTCTTGATAGGCTTGGAGGGTACCCTCATGGCAATATCATACGGCACCTCAACCAGGCTGTACTCATTTATGAGCAGCTCCATGGTGCGGTCAGTACTGGCATCGTTCACGATAACTATCTCGTAGTCAGGATAATCTATCTTGAGCAGCGAGTTCACGTTATCGATGATGGTTACCTCCTCATTGAACGCGGGAGCTATGATTGAAACGGCGGGAGTAAGGGGTGAGCCCTGCATCATGTACTTGATGGTCTCGTCATCGGGCACGTTTATATCAAGCTGGTTCTGGGCCTGGCGGCTCATGAGAACCAGAAGCGCATAACTGGCCATCAGCAGAATCGAGTAGCTGAAAACCAAGTAGCAGAATATCTGATAAAACAACACCCACATAACTGTTCCTCTCCCTGTTGTTATCCGTTAAACACTGTCTCCACCGACGGATGATAAGCCTGTTCCTTGTCAAGGCGGATCTTCTCAAGCGTGATGGGGTTATTAAAGAATGCAAAGTATTTCCGGTCGGCCTCAGTAGCCTCCTTCTCCAGCTTATAGAACATGGCACGTCCCATCTTACCGTAGTTGTAGATGCAACGGATGGCCTCATAGCGTACATGAGGATTGGTGGTGTTATGGAATCCGTCAAGCAGTGCGTTCATGCTCTTGCCTGTACCCAGACGGGTCATGGCATGCATTATGGCCACCTTGGTGTCATCGGGCTGGGACATGAGCGTATCAATAAGCATCGGCTCACAGTCCACGTAGTGCAGATAACCCCAGGTTCTGGATATCTCCTCAATAAGCTTTTTCTTCTTGCTCTCCTTGAACAGGTCCTTGAGCTCACCGCAGTACTCAACCAGGTTGAAACGGCGCATAAGACGCACAAACATGCACTGGGTACGCTCATTCATCTGGATATGCGCCCATCGGGCCAGATTGGGCAGCTTGAGGCCCTCACGACGGCGGCGCTGCAGTGAGTACGCCAGCTCTATCTCATCCCTGATGCAGCAGTGCTTGTCAAAGAAGTCCGTCTCAAAATAGTCAAGTGCGCTGTCTGAGCTGGACATGATGGTGGTATACATGGCCAGACGCTGCACATGCAGGTTCTTGGCCTTGAGCAGTTTGTTCACCACCCACGGGCTTACCTGCAGCTTGAACGCACGCAATTTATGGAGCGAATCCGATATGCGGCGCATGTTACCCAGGCTCACCTCCCTCTCCAGAAACTCCGATATACCGAACATAGAGAGCATATGGTGGATATTCTCTATCTTGGAGAGCTCTGATTTCTCCGTGATGTAGTCCATGTAGAAGACATCGGCAAACATCTTCTTCTCAACATCCTTCTTTAGGATCTGCTTGCCCAGATAGTTCTGGTCCAGGCCGAAAGCCTCAAGTATGGTCTCACTGGATGCAATGTAGTCAGCATCATCAGACAGGATCCAGGCCATACCCATGCCGTACTTGTACTCTATGCTGTTGCGCAGGCGCTCCTTGTTCTTGCGGCGGATTGACCCGAAGAACATGTTGAGCTGCATGATTATGATCATTATGGTACTGAATGACGTGATGATGATAGCCACTTTGGTCTCAAAGGGGTACTCATCATAGCGGCTGAAAGCATACGTCAACAGGTATTTGAAGTATGCCAGTATCACCAGAAGGTAATATCTGATATATGATATAGTAGTCACTTCCGCAACGTCAATCCAGGTTCAGTAATCAGGTCGCTACACGCTCTGTATAGCTTATAACATACGCAAATATATATATTGGGAAGGAAAAATCAAAAAATGTGAAAAAATTTTCAAGGTTCTGAATACAAACAAAGCCGATTTAAATAAAAACGGGGCGGTTTTGAGCCGTCCCGTCCTGTATTACTCCCACTCGATCGTGGCTGGCGGTTTTGACGAAATATCGTAACAAACGCGGTTTACACCCTTGACTTTGTTGATTATCTCGTTGCTTATGTCGTGCATGAACTTGTACGGAAGCTCAAACCAATCGGCTGTCATGGCATCCACGCTGGTTACGGCACGCAGTGCAACGGCGTTGTCAAATGTACGCTCATCGCCCATAACGCCCACCGTGCGGTCAGAGAGCAGGATTGCGCCGGCCTGCCAGATCTTGTCATACAGGCCCCACTCGCGCAGTCCGTTGATGAATATGGCATCGGCCTCCTGGAGGACTGATACTTTCTCAGGTGTGATATCACCTATGATGCGCACTGCCAGACCCGGTCCGGGGAAAGGATGACGGCCGATCAGGTGCTCGGGGATACCCAGACGGCGGCCAATGGCGCGAACCTCATCCTTAAAGAGCCACTTGAGCGGCTCGCAGAGCTTAAGGCCCATCTTGGCAGGCAGACCACCTACGTTGTGATGGCTCTTGATGGTCTTTCCGGTTATGTTCAGGCTCTCAATGCGGTCAGGATAGATAGTGCCCTGAGCCAGCCACTTGGCATCAGTTATCTTCTGTGCCTCGGCATCGAATACCTCTACAAAGTCGCGGCCTATGATCTTACGTTTCTGCTCGGGATCGGTAACGCCCTTGAGGTCATCAAAGAACTTGGCCGATGCATCCACGCCCTTAACGTTCAGGCCCAGGCATACATAGTCATTAAGTACGTCGGTGAACTCATTCTTACGCAGCAGACCGTGATTTACGAATATACAGGTCAGGTTCTTGCCGATAGCCTTGTTGAGCAGTACGGCAGCGACCGATGAATCCACACCGCCGCTCAGTCCCAGAACCACCTTGTCATTACCAAGCTCAGCCTTGAGCTCACTCACAGTCTTCTCAATGAATGAGTCCGATGTCCACTCCCTGCGGCTGCCGCAGATACCCATCACAAAGTTCTCAAGCAGCAGGCGGCCCTGCAGCGAATGCTCCACCTCGGGATGGAACTGCACGCCCCATACGCGCTTGTCGATATTCTGGAATGCAGCGAACTTGACGCTGTCTGTAGATGCTGTAACCTTGTAACCCTCAGGGATTGCGGTGATTGAGTCACCGTGACTCATCCAAACCTGAGAGCCCTTGTCAAATCCCTTGAACAGGGGGCAGTCATCGGATATGAATCCCAGATTGGCACGACCGTACTCACGTGTGCCGGCCTGCTCAACCTTACCTCCGTAAGTGAAACTAAGCAGCTGAGCTCCGTAGCAGATACCCAGAACCGGATACTTGCCGATAATGCCCGACAGGTCGGGACGGAATGCGTCATCGGCATAAACACTAAGCGGTGATCCGCTCAGAATCACGCCAATAACATCGGGATCATTCTCAGGGAACTTGTTGTAAGGCAGGATCTCGCAGAATGTATCCATCTCTCTCACTCTGCGGCCTATCAGCTGAGTTGTCTGAGAACCGAAATCAAGTATTATTATCTTTTGCATACCTGTATTTTTACGTCTGCAAAATTAAAAAAAAGGAGCCAAAGGGGACGGTTCTGTTTGGCCCCATTTTTCAACATTTAGTTTTTTTTTTGAGAAAAAAGGGAGCCAAAGGGGACGGTTCTATTTGGCCCCTCTCGGAAAAAAGGGGCCAAATAGAACCGTCCCCTTTGGCTCCTTTGGCTGCTTTTGATTACCTTTGCGGCCGGATGACAAAAAGTACAGACAATACAGTACCCAAGCTGATGCTGCAAAAGCGGTTCCTGCTGCAGGCCGTTCTCTTTGTGGCATTGTTTTCCATGCTGTTCATGGCCCTCTACCAGCCGTTCTCAAACACCACATGGTTCGGGTTCAACACATGGAAGCAGAGCGGTGTGACCATACTGTTCTATTTCGTAGCGGTGCCCACACTCATAATGAGCAAGCTGCTGCTGTCCGGAATGAGCAAGCTCCACCCCATATCGGTACGCAGATTCCTGTGGTGGCACATTGCCGAGTTCATCGTCATTGCCACCGAGTACTACCTGTTCACGGTATCATTCAAACTGGGACTTTCACGCGAGTTGCCGCAGCTGCTCATACGCATACCGTCATGCGTGGCGCTTATCCTGGCCATCCCCTACACCATCGTCTGGTTCTACGCGCAGTATAAAGCCAAGAAAGAGGAGTTGGAACTTTTCAAGGTAACCCACAACCGTGAGACCATGGAATCCGGCCACCGTCTCATCCAGTTCCGCGACAGCCAGGGCAAGCACAAGATGTCACTCAGCGAGGACTCCATTTTTTACATAGAGTCACAGGATAATTACGTACAGATTTTCTATAATCTGGAAGGTAAGCTCTCCAGCTATCTGCTGCGTTGCAGCACCCAGAAGATTGAGGAGGACCTGGACGGAACATCCATAATCCGATGCCGCCGATCATTCCTGGTCAACACCGCCAAGATAGCCCGTTACGGCAAGGAACACGGACACCTGACTATCACGCTTGACCACCCGTCGGGCAAGACCATAACGGTCACACCCGCCTATTACCGCGCCATCCTCACACAGCTTGACAACCGCGAGGCACAGCAGCCCGGCGTTTAAGAATTTTTCTTACTTTTAGATTCCTTGAAGAAGATGCTGAACAGCACGGTTACCACAACCATGTAACCGGCAAAAATGAACCATGCCTTACTCCAGTCCGGAGCCACGGCCTTGAACACGAACTTGTCCATCACCGCACCCGCACAGATAAGTCCCAGCGTAGCGCCGATACCGTTTGACATCATCATGAACAGCCCCTGTGCGCTGGCACGCATGCTCTTGTCCACATTCTGCTCCACATATATGGAACCTGCAATATTGTAGAAATCAAATGCCACACCGTAAAGGATGCAGCTGAGCACGAACAGCAGCACGCCGGGCATATCGGGAGTACCCAGTCCGAACAGTCCGAACCTGAGCACCCACGCCGTCATGGACATGAGCAAGACCTTCTTTATGCCCAGCCTCTTCATACACAGCGGCACCAGCAGGAAACAGAGAGTCTCAAATATCTGCGACAGAGAGAGCAGCGCGTTGCTGTTCCTCACCGCGAACGTATCAGCATAAGCGGGATTTGACGAGAATGAGCTGAGGAACGTGTTGGCATAGCCGTTAGTTATCTGCAGCGCCGTACCCATGAGGATGCAGAACATAAAGAACGTAGCCATATGCCTTACCTTGAAGAGGCTGAACGCGCTCAGTCCGAACGCGTCACGGATACTGCGCTCAGCCTTGGCGCCGCCCACCGGACACTGAGGCAGGGTAAGGCTGTACAGGCACAGCACCAATGAGAGTACTCCCGATAAGATAAGCTGCGTATATGAGTCCTGCATCTGCACTCCGCCAATCGATATGAAATTGACCGCCAGCATGCTGATTATGAAACCTACGGTACCGAACAGACGTATGGGAGGATAGTCCTTGACCGGATCGCCGCCGGCCTGCCCTATCACGCAGTAGGCCACGGAGTTGGTAAGCGCCACGGTAGGCATGAAGAATACAATGCTCAGAGCGTAGAGGCTGTACAGCGGGCCGAACTCAACCTGCCCGGCGTTAAGGCAGTATAGACCTGCCGCCAGCATGAACCCGCCGGCCAGCAGATGACAGAGCGACAGCGTTCTCTGCGCCTGGATATACCTGTCGGCCACAATACCCACAAGCGCAGGCATAAAGAGTGACACCGCGCCGTTTGTGATGAAGAACCATTTTATCTGACTGCCCAGACCGGTCTGTGCCAGGTATCGGCCAATAGAAATCAGGTAAGCACCCCAAACCGCATACTGCAGGAAAACCAGCATCACCAGACGCAGCTTCACGCCCAAACGGAGATTCCCTCTATTCTCATTCATATTTTCCAAAAATCCTTAAACTTCAAATAATCAGCATAAAACGCGGCACGAATTTAGCAAATCAAATTCATTCGCAATAAAAAAACGCCTAAAACGCATTTAAAATGGCCCCACGAGCCTTTCAGTTAGTAAAAATTAGTTAACTTTGCACGCTATTATACACATACGCGTACGCGATGGGATACAAAAGGACATTGGTTCGTTTCATCTTAACAGCTGTCATTACGGCATTTAGCGCCATGATGGCACTCCCTGCGTATGCTGAGAGACACTCCAAGGCCGATTACCTTCTGCATGTAGGCGACACCGTAGTGCAACGCATCATGCCCAAGCCGGAGTCCGACAGTCTCTACGTTTCAACCATCTACACTGAGATCCATTTCAGGCTCAACAAGGCCGACCTGGACATAGACTACATGGACAACGGTCTTGCCCTGCTCAGTCTGGACAGGATCATTGACTCACTCGGCATTGAGAACATATCGGCCATTGAGATCATATCGCAGTCATCACCTGAAGGTAGTCTGGACCGAAACACATGGCTCACCGAGCACCGTTCAAAAGTCATGATGGAGTACATGTACCGCGTATTCCCGGACCTTAAGGATAAGATATCCATGAACAAGGTCACCGAGTCATGGGAGAACCTGGCACAGTACGTGTTCCACGATCCCAACCTGGAGGAGGAGACCAAGCAGAAAATCCTTGACATCATTGACTCCGAGAAGCTGAGCGTGGCCGCCAAGAAGTCACGGCTCAAGAACACCCTGGGCAGCAACCCCAAGACCGGCGATGTATATACCTACCTCACCAAGTACTACTACCCCGTAATACGTAACTCAGGTATCTACATCCTGCATATGCTTGAGCCGGAGCCCGAGTTCCAGCAGGACCCCGAGCGTCCGTATATTGAGGAGCAGCCGGTCAACCCGCAGGATATCAGCTACAAACCCATAGAGATACTGCCCGAGCAGCCCGTCCGCAAGCGTCCCGTGCTGGCCGTCAAGACCAACCTGCCCTACTACGCATTCGGCAGGAAAGACCTGGGATGGGCCCCCATCTACAACATAGAACTTGAGTGGTACCCCTCAGAACTGGGCCGATGGACATGGCTTGCCGAGTGGGAGTTCCCATGGCACTCAGTACCGGACAAGCACCAGTATTTCCAGATCCAGAACTGGCAGATTGAGGGCCGACGATACTTCAAGCAGGCCTCACGCCACAGCGGCCATTACCTGTCGGCCTACGTAGGCATCAACTACTACGACATCTGTTTTGAGCGCAAGACCGGCCACGGATACCAGGGTGAAGGATTCGGAGGCGGTCTGGGCTACGGATACGTCATACCTCTGGGCAAGAACCCCAACACCCGCTGGAAGATGGAGCTCTTTATCAAGGGCGGATTCTACATGTCATTCTACGACCCGTATGACGCAGGATCACCCTTTGCCGGCAAGTACTATTACGATTGGATAGACTCGCCCTCACTGTTCATCAAACGTAACAGGATATTCCGCTGGTTAGGCCCCACAGGCGGCGGCATATCACTCAGCTATGACCTGGTGCGCAAGACCCCCAAGTCAAAAGAGAAGAAATAAGTCCTTTTTCAACAATCATAACATGAAAAAAATCTGCTCATTCATTGCCGCAATCATACTCTCCATGCCGTTCATGGCACAGGAGGCAGAAATAATAAAGAGTGGCTGGAATTTTGGCCCGCTGCCCGTAGTAGGTTTTGACTCAGACCTGGGTTTCCAGTACGGAGTCTGCTGTGACATATTCAATTACGGTGACGGCACCAACTACCCGCAGTATGACTACAAGATCAACGTGGAGGCATCGACCTACACCAAAGGCTCCAGCATCCTGCGCACATACGGCGACTTCAAGACACTCATCCCTGACGGCAAGCTCTTCTTTGACATAACCTATTTCAACGCACCCAAGTTCGGATTCTACGGATTCAACGGATTCGCACAGAAATATGACCCCGACCAGCTGGCATGGGCACCCGGCGCAACCCCGCAGTCCGATGCCAAATCAGGCTACAACTTCATGTCCCGCAACCAGTTCCGCGCCTTGGTAAGCGTACGCAAGACCTTGGCCGATAACCTGAGCGCCGCAGCCGGTGTGGCATTCTACCATATCACCACAGACCGCCTGAACCTTAAGGACTACGACGGTCAGAGCACCCTCTATGACGAGTATCTGGCCAAAGGCCTTATCCGCAGTGATGAGAAAGACGGCGGTAACGTGACCCAGCTGCGTGCCGGACTTGTATATGACAGCCGCAATCATGACAGTGACCCCACCAGAGGAGAGAACGTTGAGGCATCGCTGGTATACAGCCCCGACCTCATTGACGGCCGCGGATACAGCAACCTGGGATTCCACCTGAGCATGAGCCAGTTCATGTCGGCCTATAATGACCGAATCACATTTGCCTACCGCGCCCTGGTACAGGCCAACCTGTGGGGCGATATCCCGTACTACTTTACCAACAACATCAACAGCATGTTCTTCCGCAAGATGTACACTGAAGGTCTGGGCGGAAACGCATCGGTACGTGGTCTTAACCGCAACGGCGTGCTGGGTAACGGATTCCTTATGCTCAACGTGGAGCTGCGCTGGCGTATCTATGATTTCAAATTCATAAACCAGAACTGGCAGATTGCCACCAACCCCTTCTTTGACGCAGGTAAGATACTGCAACCCTACCGTCTGGACGAGCAGAAGGAGGCCGGCATGTATAACGGTGACGAGTATGCGCCCCACTACACCGCCGGACTGGGCATCAAACTGGTCATGAACCACAACATGGTGGTATCATTTGAGGGAGGCAAGCCCTTCAGCAAGAATGACGGCAAGGGTCTGTGGACCAATATCGGATTCAATTATCTCTTCTAAGTGATGACCATACGCCGCCTGTCCATACTGTCAGCGTTACTGGTACTTCTTGCGCCGGGAATTGCAGCACAGGACAGCAACCGGCAGACAGCCAAGGACGGATGGTCCGTGAACCCGGTTCCCGCGCTTGCCTATGACTCGGATTTTGGCATCATGGCGGGCGGTTTCCTGGATATAAACTACTACGGAGGCCTGTATCCCAATTACAAGCACCGTCTCTGCATGGAGGCGCTCACCTACTCCAAGCACTCCAGCTTCTACATGCTGCAGTATGACACCAAGTACCTTATTCCGGGTATAAGGACATCGGCCAAGATATTCTTTGACAACAACCCGCTCTACTGGTTCTACGGGTTCAACGGCTCCATACATGACTATGACCGCAACCTGAACTGCAACCATGACAACGGCATTGCCTACTACAGCTATGACCGCAAGTTCATCAACACACGTCTGGAGTTCAGCGGCGGGTTCTCAACACATCTGGACTGGACAGCCAAGTTCTCATACTGGCATTACTGGATAAGGGAACTCAACTGGGAGGGGTATGACTCAGACAACACCCTGTTCCGTGAGTACCGCCAGATGGGCCTGATTGAGGACTCCGAGTCAAACGGAGGTGACGTGATGGAGTTCCAGGCCGGACTTAAGTTTGACACACGTGACATAGAGGCAGCCCCCACCCGTGGCATCTATGCCGATATAAACGTAGGCTATGCGCCCGATATATTCAGCACAGGATATGACTATCTCAAGCTGGCAGCCAGGTTCCGCCAGTACCTGAGTCTGGGAACCGAGCGTCTGGTTCTGGCCTACAGCATAGCCTATCAGGGCACTCTGGCTGGCAACCAGCCCTTCTATACGCAGTCATACATAATGCATTTCAAACCGTCCGACGGTCTGGGCGGCGCCACCACCCTGCGCGGCATACTTTACAACCGCGTCACCGGCAATGACTATCTGTGGGGCAATTTTGAACTGCGTGCCCGCGTGATTGACATGAATCTGATAGGACGCCGCATATTCGGTGTCATCACCCCCTTCTTTGATGCCGGAGCCATAGTGCGCCCGTTCCGTTTTGACCGCCAGACCGATGCACTTTACAGCAAGTATACTGATAAGTGCGCCGCTGACAATGTGACAGCCATGCCAAAGGATGAGTATCGGTCTTCACTGCTCAACAAGGCCCGTGAGCTGCATATGAGTGCGGGAATCAGCGCCCAGCTGGTGATTGACTACAATTTCATCCCCACATTCACGTTTGGCATACCTTTTGATAAAAGAGACGGTGACTACGGTCTCTACATGACGTTGGATTATATATTCTAGGAAATATGACTCAAAAAACTCCGGTCCTGCTGCTCACCGGTTATCTGGGCAGCGGTAAGACAACCCTTCTGAACAGGATTCTGACCAACAGCAAGGGCATAAAGTTCGCGGTAATTGTAAACGATATAGGTGAAGTCAATATCGATGCCAGCCTCATACAGCAAGGCGGCGTGGTAGGCATGAATGATGACAGCCTGGTAGCCCTGCAGAACGGCTGCATATGCTGCACCCTCAAGATGGACCTTGTGGAGCAGCTGCATCAGATCATCGCGCTACACCGTTTTGACTACATCGTGATTGAGGCCAGCGGCATCTGCGAGCCCGGCCCCATTGCCCAGACCATCGAGTCCATCCCCCGCATGGAGGCCAAGTACACCAAGGACGGCGTACCCCAGCTGGACTGCATCGTAACAGTGGTCGATGCCCTGCGCATCCGTGACGAGTTCGGTTGCGGCGACAACCTGGTCAAGAAGGACATAGGCGAGGAGGACCTGGAGAATCTGGTAATCCAGCAGATTGAGTTCTGCAACATCGTGCTCCTGAACAAAGCATCCGAGGTAAGTGCCGATGAGCTGCTGCGTATACGTAAGGTGGTTCGCGCCCTGCAGCCCCGTGCCCGCATACTGGAGTGCGACTACGGTGACATAGACCTGGACAACATACTCAACACCAATGCTTTTGATTTTGAGCGCGTGGCCACCAGCGCCACCTGGATCCAGGAGATTGAAAAGCGTGGTTCCGAGCTTGAGCATCAGGATGACGATGATGACGACGACGATGACGAGCACGAGCATCACCACCACCATGATGATGACGATGACGATCATGATGAGCATGAGCACCATCACGAGCATGAGCATGAGCATCACCACGACCACGAGCACCATCACCACCATCACGACCATGAAGGCGGTGAAGTTGAGGAGTATGGCATCGGCACATATGTATATTATGCACGCCGCCCCATGGATTTGAACCGTTTTGACTGGTTCGTGTCCAAGAAGTGGCCCAAGGGTGTCATCCGCACCAAAGGTATGTGCTATTTTACCGATGAGTTTGACATCTGCTACCTGTTTGAGCAGGCCGGAAAGCAGATGAGTCTTAAGAATGCCGGACAGTGGTACGCCACCATGCCCGAGAACCAGCTGGCCAACATGCTGCGTTCTGACCCCACTCTGGCCGCCGACTGGGACGAGCAGTACGGTGACCGGATGCAGAAGCTGGTATTCATCGGCCAGAATCTGGATAAGGCTTACATCAAAAAAGAACTTGACGCCTGCCTTGTAGACTAACTCAAAGGGGACGGTTCTGTTCGCGTTGGGGACGGTTCTAAACGCGAACAGAACCGTCCCCAACGCGAACAGAACCGTCCCTTATGCGTTCACTTGAAAAAATATTAGAAGAGCACGGGATAAAGCCCACGGCAAACCGGTTGCTGGTACTTAAGGCGTTGGCTGAGAGTCACCGCCCCGTCACTATGGCCGAACTTGAGGATCAGATTGACTCAATTGACAAGTCCGGCATATTCCGCACCCTGACCCTTTTCAATGAGAATCATCTGTTGCACCAGATTGATGACGGCTGCGAGGGTGTGCGCTACGAGCTCTGCCACGCCACCGGTGAGACCGATGACGACCGCCACGTGCATTTCCATTGCGAGGTTTGCCACCGCACATTCTGCCTGGAGGAGATTCCTGTTCCGGCAATTGACCTGCCACAGGGATTCATGGCAGAGACCGCCAACTTCATGATTAAAGGCATCTGCCCTGAGTGCGCCGGCAAAGGCAAGACAGCCCACACCCATCACCACCATTAATGGAAAAGGTTCTGCTACATACATGCTGTGCGCCCTGCAGCGGAGCCATCATCGAGTGGATGATGCAGAACGGCTACACCCCCACCATATACTACTGCAACCCCAACATCTACCCCTTTGAGGAGTACATGGTACGCAAGGAGGAGTGCTCCCAATACGCCCGCAGCCTGGGTCTGGAGATAGTGGATGCCGATTATGACCACTCCGCCTGGCAATGCTGCATTGCAGGACTTGAGGGTGAGCCCGAGCGCGGCAAGCGCTGCCTGGAGTGCTTTAAGATGCGCCTTCTGAGCGCCGCCCGTTATGCATCGGAACACGGATTCAGCACTTTTACATCCACCCTTGATTCAAGCCGATGGAAACGCCACGACCAGATAGTTGAGGCCGGACAGTGGGCAGCCGCCCAGTTCCCGGGACTTACATTCTGGGACAGGAACTGGCGCCAGGGAGGCTTGCAGGAACGCCGCTCACAGATCATAAAGGAGCAGGATTTCTACAACCAGCGCTACTGCGGCTGCGAGTACAGCATGCAAGCCATGCATGATGACAAAAAGCAGACCCGCCAGCGAATCAAAAAACTGATATCGGTAATGACACCTGAGCAGAAAGCTGCTCAGTCAGCCGCCATATGGGAGCGTCTGGAACAAAATGAGGCTTTTATAAATGCAACCGACATACTGGCATACTGGTCAATGGATGATGAGGTGCAGACCCCCGCATTCATAGACCGTTGGACCGCTGCCGGCAAACGTTTCTACCTGCCTTCAATACAGGGCGATGACCTTATTGTAAAGCTGTATGACGGCATGCTCCGCCCGGGTGAGCAGTTCGGGATACCCGAGCCTGACGGCGAGCAGGTTCATGACCTGAGCCCCATCACTCTTGTACTGGTTCCCGGCCGTGCATTTGATGCTCAGGGTAACCGCATGGGACGCGGACGCGGATTCTACGACCGCCTGCTACCACAGCTGCCGCACGCACTTAAGGCCGGAGTCTGCTTTGACTGCCAGAAACTGCCCGCTGTGCCGGTGGATGAAAACGACATTAAAATGGATTTTGTAATATGATACTCTGGTACTCAGGATGCGGCAACAGCCGTTTTGTGGCCGATCAGTTATCGGCTGGGCTTGGTGACAGCAACATGGTATTCATCCCGGAAGCTGCCCGTCAGGCAGCGGCTTTGGAATTCGGCCCCGATGAGACACTGGGAATAGTCTTTCCCGTGTATTCATGGTCAGTACCCAAACTGGTATCGGAGTTCCTGCGCACGGTCAGCATCAAAGGCAAACCATCCTATATATTCGCAGCCTGCACCTGCGGCGACCAGACAGGACTCACCTTTGAGCACCTTAAAAAAGACCTCCGCAAGCAGGGCCTCACGCTTGATGCATTCTTCTCATTCCAGATGCCCGAGACCTACATCAACCTGCCCGGTTTCAGTCTGGACACTCCGGAGAATGCCAAGCGCAAGATTGACGGCACCCGTGAGAGCCTCCGCGAGGTTATCGGCCTTATTAAACAGCGTGTGCATGGTAATTATGATAAACTGCGCGGCAGCAAGACATTCCTCAAATCCAATATCCTAAAGCCCCTGTTCTACGGCCTGCTCATTACCGACCGCAAGTTCACGGTATCGGACCAGTGCATAGGTTGTGGCATCTGCGCCAAGAACTGCCCCCTGCAGAACATCACAATAGAGAATGACCGCCCCAAATGGAACGGTCATTGCACCAATTGTATGAGCTGCTATCACCGCTGCCCCAAGAACGCCATCAACTTTGGCAGCGCTACCCAGGGCAAAGGTCAGTATCACTTCTAACCCCCACCACCTCCCATCCCCCCTGACCTTAGGGAGACAGAACGCACGTAGGAGCATTTTCTTCCCTAAGGTGGGTAGGAAATACGCTCGTACCTGCGTAACCCCTGACCTTAGGGAGGTAGAACGCACGTAGGAGCATTTTCTTCCCTAAGTCCCGCTCCGGCAAACGGAAGCATTTGCTCTGCATGGAGCAGAAAATAATACCACCGCACCTGCGTTGGGGGGAGCGGGTATAAAAAAAGGAGAACGCTGGTGTTCTCCTTTTTTTGTGGGGGGGATAGATGCTTAGAGTACCTCAAAGTCGAGTGACTGCAGGTCCTTATCGGCCGATGATGAGCCGTACAGCAGCTTGTACTTGCCGCTGAATGTTGAAACCTCATCAATCCTCTCGTCATAGTACTGGAATGACTTGCCGGTCAGAGTGATAACGGCGTTGCCGGTCTCACCAGCCTTAAGAGTCAGACGCTGGAATCCCTGCAGGCCCTTGATAGGAGCAGCTGGGTTGTCAAGGCTCTTAACGTAAACCTGAACGATCTCAGTACCCTCACGGTCACCGGTATTGGTAACAGGGATGGTGATTGTAACGCTGCCGTTCTTCTTCATGTTAGCCTTTGAAAGGGTAGCCTGGCCATA
The DNA here is from genome assembly GCA_900319225.1 of uncultured Prevotellaceae bacterium. GTDB lineage: Bacteria > Bacteroidota > Bacteroidia > Bacteroidales > Bacteroidaceae > Colenecus. The sequence continues at coordinate 56,060 of ONNV01000006.1, forward strand.
CTTATAAGAGGTGTAGCTCAGACCGTAACCGAACGGATAGAGAGGCTCACCACGGAAGTAACGGTATGTGCGGTTCTCCATTGAGTAGTCAGTGAACTCAGGCAGCTGGTCTGTTGACTTGTAGAATGTAACAGGCAGCTTGGCGCTGGGGTTGCATGTTCCGTTAAGGATCTCAGCAAGAGCCTGGGCACCGCCCTGACCGGGATACCAAGCCTGGATGAGGGCATCAAACTGATCCTCAAGTGAGCCGAATCCCATGCATGAGCCTGCGCAGTCAACAAAGATGGTGGGCTTACCGGTAGCGTGCATGGCACGGATAAGACGCTGCTGAACTGCAGGAATCTCGATATCGGGTTTATCACCGCCCTCACCCTCCATAGAAGGAGTGATACCGCCGATGATAATGATAGCGTCAACATTCTGAGCAACCAGGCTCTTGCCCAGGTCCTCAAACTCAGCGATCTTCTGTACGCAGAACTGTGCGTTCAGACGGGCAAACTGACCGGTAGCATGAGTGTACTCAATCTTGATATCGTAGGTCTGACCCTTGCTAACCTTGAATGACTTCATCTGCTGCATGCCGCCACGGCCACCGAATCCGCCGAATCCGCCAAAACCGCCGAATCCGCCGCGACCGCCCTGGCCGCCCTTAACCTCCTCAACCAGACGTCCGTTTACAAAGAGCTTGTAACCGTTGTCTGAGCTGATGTTGTAGCTCATATCGCCGGTGAACGGAGCAACCAGCTTACCGGTAAGACGGGCCGATATGTTATCAGTCTGATCCAGACCCTCAACAAAGTTGTAAGCGCCAAAGTTGCTGAAGTTAACCTCGGTATAGTTACCTGTAACGGCGGGAGTGCCGCTGAAATTGGTGTTCTTGAAGAACTCGCCCTTGAATCCCTTGCCACCGTTTACATCCTGTGTGTAATAAGTGGTGTAGTACTCGTTACGGATCTCGCAAGCGCGGTCATAGACAATCTCGGTGTTGGGGAAATACTTCCTGATACCGTCCAGCAGAGTGCGGGTGTGCTCCTCGGTGGGGCTGCCGCCGTACTCACCGTTCATCATGCTGCGGTCATCGGCGTTAGGACCTACAACAGCCAGTTTCTTGATGTTCTTGTCAAGAGGCAGGACACCGTTGTTCTTAAGCAGAACCATTGACTGGCGTGCAGCCTCAACTGCAAGCTCGTCATTCTTCTCGCTGCTAATTACATCCTCACCAAAGTTTGCCCAAGGCAGCATCTCGGCGGGATCAAACATACCCAGCTCAAAGCGGCCCTTAAGTACGCGGCGCAGAGCTACGTCGATATCGGCCTCATTGATCTTACCCTCCTGGACAGCGCCTACGAGTGACATGAATGCCTTACCGCACTCCAGGTCTGTACCTGACAGGACAGCATCAACAGATGCGCTCTCTGCATCGGGATGAGTACCGTGCTGGTTCTTGTTATAGAAGTTGTTGATGGCGTCACAGTCAGTCAGGACGATTGCCTTGTAACCCCATTTCTCACGCAAGATATTGGTGAGCAGACGGTCGCTTGCGCAGCAGGGCTCACCCTCGTAGCGGTTGTAAGCGCACATAACCTCCTGTACGTTACCCTCCTGAACCAGAGCCTTGAAGGCGGGCAGGTAGGTCTCCCACAGGTCACGCATTGAAACCACTGCATCATAGCGGTGACGCTGGCTCTCAGGACCGCTGTGTACTGCATAGTGCTTGGCGCAGGCATGAGTCTTGTAATACTTCTTGTCATTACCCTGCATACCCTTTACGTTGGCAACACCCAGAACGCTCATGTGGTAAGGATCCTCACCGTAAGCCTCCTGACCGCGGCCCCAACGAGGATCACGGAAGATGTTCACGTTAGGACACCAGAATGTAAGCTCAGGATTGCCGGGTACGTAGTTGGCACCCATCTGTACATTGAAGATGTCATGATTTGAACGGTTCCAGTTGGCACGTGCCTCATCAGAAACGGCGCTGAATACATCATAAACCAGCTGCTCATTGAATGAAGCACCCATACCGATAGGCTGCGGGAATACGGTGTAGCCACCCTGACGTACTCCGTGGCAAGCCTCTGACCACCAGTTGTATGACGGGATACCCAGACGGTCAACTGATACTGACTTGTTCATGATAAGTCCTATCTTCTCCTCAGGAGTAAGCAGTGACATAAGGTTATCAACACGTTTGTCAACCTTGAGGTTGGGATTCTGGAAAGGATACTCGTACTTTCCACCGCTGCAAGAGAGCATGAAAGCTGCTGCAGCCAAGGCAATTAAGCCTGAAATTCTTTTCATAAGTTATTAATTGTGTTTATTCGGATTTGTCCTCCTAAAAAAGTCCCGCAAGTTACTAAAAAATGTGATAATAAAGGGCTTTTTATCACTCCAAATCAACAGTCCGCAAAATATAACCGTGTGAATCATCCACATAGGTCACATCGGCACGGATACGGGTCTTTCCGGACTCAAGCCGCAGACGTCCGTCACTGGCCTGGCCGTTCACGCTCCACCTTACAGACTTGACGGGCCGGATGCATAATGAGAGTTTCAGGTCCACCGTCTGGCCCACGCTGTAATCATCGGGCAAAAGTATGACCGGATTGTAAATGACGCCGCAACTTACGTATTCCTGATCCGGGACAGCATCCCGGCTACCCTTCACCTTGGTCCATGAACCATCCGGCTGTTTCATGCAGAAAATGAATGCATCTCCAAGTTCCGGGGTAACGGTAAGGACATCATATTGCGTAGTAAAGTCTACCGTGGTAGGTTCAATGTCGGCCTTTAAGTTCCAACCCTCCTGCTTGATATTCCCATCCTTATCAAACAGGCAAATCTTGAATTCATAACTTCTCTTATCAACTGAACTGGTAATGAATTCACCCACAGTGAATGTAAATCTTGAACCCACTGTCAGGCCCTTAGCATCAGTATTTGGTCTTAATCCATATCTGCCCGTCCTATTGGGCCTCAAATAGAACAGTTCCTGCTCTGTCTGTTCAATATGAACGTTATCAGGACAAATTCCTATAATAGCATCCTGATATTTATTAAAATGCAGGAGAGGATAATCGCCCAGGTCAACTGCAAAATAACCGTTGGATATTCCGCCCCACCCCCAATTAAAGTGGAGTTTACCCGTATCATCATATCCGTCACAGACAAAAGCATGTCCATCATTTGTTTCACTTTCTCCTCCATAAAAAATCACCCTATCCTCATCAATCTCCTTCTTCATGAGAGCAAGCCATTTGTCAGCATCATAATTGCTTTTATACAGCAATCTGATTGACTCCGATGAATAGGACATATTCTTTACCATTCCTTCCTTGGCATAAACCACAAATGTGCCGGATTCTTTTGCAGAATAATCCATTACCGACATCACGCCGCAGTCATGCAACAGCTGCGCCACCTGGGTCAACTGATCCTCTGTCCAGTCCGATAAATGAGTAGGGCAGTCAGACAGCGGCATATCATCCCAGTTGTAAGTATGACTGTTTAAGGAGTATGCGGGTATATATGTGCCGCCCGGAGTCGTATAACCGCCTACCACACCCTTTCCATGAGCCGGCCACTTATTGTAACGCATGATGATAGCCGTAGCAGTAGCCACGCAACCTGCAAGAGAACGCTCATTCTCTCCTTTTGCCACCGGACATAACATATTGTACGGCTCTTCCTGGTCCCAGTTGGCCGTTTCCAGCACTTTACGCCCGGTTGCCCCATCCATTACCGGCTGGGATTTCCATGCCGCCACCACCTGTGCCGATGCCTTATAATCAGAGTTGCGGATAACATCAACACTTCTCTCCACTCCATCAATCCACCATTCCAGATTCTCAGGCATATCCGTACTTTGGAACTGCCCGTTATCAGAATAGGCCAGAACCGGGCTGATACGGTCATCGGCCGATATAATCATCCACCCGCCGTCAGGATTGTTGAACACGTAGAAACGGGGCAAAGTCTCTTTCCCGTCCCTGGATGCAGCTCTGAGTGTAGTAGCATCATCCGCCTGGGGCTGCACGCTCATACCCATTGCCTTCTGTGCGTATCGGGCAGCGACGTCCTGTCTTACAAACTCCGCCTTAACGCTCAATACGCAGGCCAGAGCAAACGCTAAAATGACAATCTTTCTCATAACAACATCACTAATCCGTAGCCCATATCCGTAATGAACCAGGCTGTATCATCAACCACCTTAATACACTCCATAACGCCCGTCCAGGTATACTCTTCAAGTTTTCCCTGGCTTGACACCTTCACAATATACTCATGTCCCTCAACGGGTTTGCCCTCACAGTCACAGAGTATAATAAGATGTGACTCAAACCTACGCACATCCATCACCTGCATATAGCGGTCACTGTAACGATACCATAACGAATACTGGTAATCAGAATCCGGTCCGTTCAATACGTAAACCGCCGTATCAGGATCCTCAATCTCATACCACCCGTAATCCGGGCAACGCATAAGACTGCACTCATCATACTCCTTGGTGAACCCGTCCAGACAATCGCCGTCATAGAGCATAATGCAGTTGTCCAGACCTGAGCGGACGGGGAATCCTATCAGGTCACCGTGAGCTCCGGGCACAACGCTTATGTCATCAAACAAACAGCTGACCACGCTCATCTCCTTACCGTCCTGCTCAAATACCGCCCTGTCATCATCAAAACGCTCTTTGATTGTCACGTCCCTGAACAGCATTCGCCTGTACTCAAAACGGTCCATATCAGCGTTCACAGACTCAAAAGTACCCTCCGTACAGGGCAGATTCTTGGTCTTGTCTATAGTGGCAAGACTGGTATTGAAGTATTTGATATACTGTTTCCCGTCCGATGCACGACTCATCATGCCGGTAACAGGGCCCACAACGGTATTGCCCACATCCAGTTCACAATCATCGTAGGTCCATACATGGACGGCACGTGTGGAGTCCTCCAGAACCAATCCGAAAGTACCGTCATCCGAGTAGTCAACCGCCGTCACGGTCACCTTGTTCAGATTGGCCAGGAACTCATAATTCCGCTCATCGGCACTTATCTCCATCATCTCCTTGAGGCTGATATACCGCAAGCCCGACGGCATGGACGGGATTCCGTTCGTAGTCCACGGCAGCACGCTGGCATTAAGTTCCTTTAGGATATTCACCTCCTGGGTTGACTCCGTAATCTGTATATCCTTGAGCTTTACCACCATGCCCGGAAACTCCTGCAGGCGGCTTGACTCATCACTTATAATGTCAAAACCTATCTTCTTGCCTGACTCAAGCGTAACCTCAAAATAGGGAGTAACCTCCTGCGGGATATACATAAAGCAGAATGCGTCATCATTACCGGGGCAACGCAAGGCGTTTATTACATCTGTCTGGGTGGTAGGCTGCAGCTGTCCGGTAACCAGGTCCAGCGTACCCACATTCATGAAACGGCCGGCCTTGACACCTGTAATCCGCTGTCCGGTACGGTTGTCAAAAGATATGACCATGGACGTCATGGCATGCTTGGCCTGCAGGGTCACGCCCCTGTCTTTGGGACCGCCCGATGCATAAGCCGTAAGCAGGTTGGCCTTAAGGATCTTATTCATGGAACTCTGGTCCGTAGGAATAGTTACGGTCACAGACTCCTGCCCGCTATATGACTCGTCATAGGGAGAGTATGCAAAGAACCTGGCCGATTGGGTCTGGTCAAATTTCCACTTGATATCCTTCTTGGAAACTATCCTGCCGGTTGTTGACACGGTAAACTTGACGTTGTCAAGCCCCACAGGATCACCCACAAACAGTCCGAACTCAAGTTCCGTATCCATATTGGGATAACCGCCCACACCCAACATCGTGACGGTCATCGGTGACCCCCACTCAGGCCTGTTCTCCTTACATCCCCAGAACAGGAGCAGAAAAACCGCGGCAGCTATAAGAACGCTCTTGAATCTCATATAAATATCATCCTACTCGTGGAAACAAAGATACATTAAAAAAAGTAAAAAACGCCCTGCGCCTATAAACAATCATGCATAGTGTCCGTCATTAGGTAAACAACGGAAAACACACACGTTATTTCAGTTAGCAACAAATGGATTTGAGATAACAGACAATAGTTTAGTAATTCAAGGACGGTGCCGCCTGACAGAAGGTAGCACCGTCTGTCCTTTTTATCTCTTTACTGAATATAATATCTCCGATGTCTCAACCTTACCCTTACGATAGGTGTCATGGCGGGCATAACCTATGCCGGGACAGTACCAGGTATCCGTTATCACTTCACGGTGATAACCCGGGCCTGACTCATCCCTGCGTTCCTTTACCACCATGCATTTGAAAGTGCCGCCAGGCAAGGAGATGGTCTCCTCACGCAGCACCTTACGGTCATGAACGCGTACGGTATATGTCAACGGACCCACCTTGACCTTTGCAGTAACCGTGGGCAGAGTATCACCCGGCTGCATATCGTACGGAAGGGCCGAGAAATCACCAGTGCCGGTAGCATTTACCCCTACACGGGCCTTGATATAAGATGCCAATGACTCACCCACATCTCCATGCACATTCCCCTCATCATCAACATATACGGTCTCCAGCACATCACTGTCATACAAAGGTTTACCGTTTACCTTAAGGAACCTGGATGATGTCGTCACCTTACGCTTACCGTCTACATCCTCAACACCGGTGACAGTGAGCATATGGCGCCAACAGAACTTGCCGTCTTTAACATATTTGCGCACATACTCCAACGTAGTACCTGCTCTGTCCGGAAAATAGCATTGCGCCTTAAGGCCACTGCAAGGAATGAAAAATATTAACAAAAAAGTTTTTATCCAAGTCCTCATAATAACGGTTTGATTATGCAAAAATAGTTTTTTTTAGCAAACAAGCACGTGATAATATCATTACTTTTGTGTGAGTTTACCATCAGTGGCAAACGGCATAATCCAAACAACTAGTAAAACGTAACCCATGCAAAAATCCAAGCTATTAGGTTTTATAGCCGCGATGGTTATTGCCCAATCAGCCTGTAGCAACCTAAAAGACACTATTTCCGATATGCAGACCAGTGAACCTGTCCAGCTCATTGACAAAGGTCTTGAAATGGTCCTCTCATATAAGGAAGCAGGAGTCGCCATGAAACAAACCGCTTCTTTTGAGCCGGCAGTTCATCAGTCCGTTCCCCCAGCCGACACAATCTGCATGTCATATTATGTAAGACAGTCTTTCCCCACCGTACAGATAGCACAGTATGCATATCAGGAGGCTGTAGATTCACTGCCTGAGAAAGATATAAAACATATGAGGCTGGCCATGAACGGCACTGACGTCTCATATTACATACCCCAGTATGAGGGATCCACCAAATCCGTGGTCAGGACCTACATGAATCTTCTTTACAATACCCGCAAGCTCATGGAGGAAAACCCGTCACTGGACCAGGAGAGTCCCAACACCGGTTTCCATTTCCCCGACATATCAATCATCACACCCATTGATGATGAAAACAATTCAAACGGGACCGATGAAAACAACAACGATGACAACGGCGATGATGACAAGAAGAGCTACGACCCTCAGTATTACGAATCCGAGGACGGTCTGCGCATAATATTCTCCTGGAACCAGTACACTATCGGCGTACACCACTCATATGACGTACAGTTTGGCATCAGACAGAGATACGGACGGACAGACACCGTTTGTACCCAGTATCATGTAACTGACACATACAACAGCGTACAGTACGCAGAATGGCAATACGAACTGATTGATTTCCTGGAACAGAGCAAATACCATTACATCCTTGACGGAGCCGTCATCACCTACAACGACCCTTTTGAGGTAGGCGTAAGCAAGGCCGTCATCAAGTACTATTTCCTGGATCTGCAGGACAGGCTGATCCGATTCCAGTAACCCCTTATTTCGCAGCGCGTATCAGCACGCATGCGCCACCACCCGGAGCAAGCGGCAACTCAATCACGCTCTTTCTGGTCACGGCCTTGGGAGCCTCCGTGCGCAGTGTCTCGCGGTTGGTCTGGTAGTGGGTGTCATCGGCATCGGTACTGATTGTAGCCGTAAACTTGCCGCGTTTGGGCAGGAAATCCAGAGGTACGCTCAGGGTGCGTGCATCCTCATTGGTCGCAGCACCAATCAGCCAGTCGCCGTCCTTGTTCTGACGGGCCATAACGATATACTCACCTATCTCACCGGCCAGAGTGATACTCTCCTGCCAGGGCTGCTTCTCAGCGCTCAGGAACTCCAGCAGTGACGGATATTTCTCATAATACTCAGGGATATCGGGAATGACCGTGGCACCGGACCATGTGATGAGCGTACGTGCAATCTCACCGGTAACCGTTGACGGCACCTCCTGGTTGTTGTCCTTACGGGTTGTCCTACCCTGATGCAACTCCAGGAAACCGTTGTTCTGGTCAATCGGGCCTGCCACCATATTTACAAAGGCCGATGTCACAAAAGTCTTGGGCTGGAAAATCTGGCGGCCGTCCAGCTGGGCCTTGCAGTACTCACGCGTAACGGCATTGGGCCAGGTGCGCATCTGGCCGAACGGATGCACCGGATAGTCGTGATAATCAACCATCAGATGATGCTTGGCGCAAAGGGCCGTAATCTCCTGTGTCTTGCGGTTCTTCTGCTGCGCGTTACCGTTCATGAATCCGTACTTGACACCTGTGGCACCCCACGCCTCATACTGGGCCAGGGTCTCCTCAATGGGATAGTTGGTGCCGGCCACATCATTCAGGTAGAGCCAAACGCCCACGCCCTTATCCTTACCATATTTTATAATACGTTGAACGTCACGTGCCTTATCACCCTTGGTGGGGTCTGAATCCTTCTCAAACTCCGGGCCGTACCAGTTGGCATCAAGCACCAAGCCCTGGAAACCCTGCTCTGCTGCAAAGTCAATCATCTTGACCCACGACTCATAGTTCATGCCGTAGCGGTAGCCCTCCCAGACAGCGCCGTCTATGCGCCAATCCCAAAGGTAAACGCCCGGACGAACCCAACTGAAATCCTGCTCCGGCTCCGGATTGAGCAGCTCCAGCAGGTGTGAGTCAACCAGGTCACCGGGAGTCTTGCCTATCATCAGGACTCGCCATGCACCCATGAACTCATCCTCAAAACCGGTAATCTTCTCAGTAATCACCTCAAAACGGGTAGATCCGGTCTCTGACTGCAGTCTCATGGGCCATCCGCCGGCGCTCAGATCGGCCTCATGGAGGGCCAGGTACAGGTCATCGGCCGCCTTTATGGTCATGACCGGCAGACGCTCGCCGTTGGCATCGGACAAAAGTTCCGGACCTACGTTATGACGCTCACCATTATAGTACCATGCAGTAAAATCACCGGCAAAATTGAACTCAGTATGCTCATAAAGGTTGGAACCTTCATTCTTTGTCATTCTCTGGGGCCTCATCCTGAATGCCACGCCGTCATCATAAACGCGCACATCAAGCACCAGGATACCTGTCTGTACCGATGCACCTGCAATCTGGAAAGACTGCGAGTTATAGACATCCTTAACCACTGACCGTTTTCCCCACAGAGGTCTCCACACCTCCTTTATCTTGACAGGCTCAGACTGCTGTGGCATGATGGTTGCAATATCAAAGAAGTTGTCATCACTGTGTGTAATGCCCATTCTGGACCAGTTTATAACAATCCTGCCATCTACAGATATACTGTATCTAAGATCTGTACCAATGACTCCGGTAAAACTGAAACTAACCCTGCCATCAGGTGATTTCAACTCATAAACCTGTGACTGTGCACTGATCTGACAAAGGAATGATACGGCCATCGCCGCAAGCAAAAGGATTCTTTTCATAATTGGTTTTCATTAATCTGCATCAAAGATAAAAAAAAGGAGCCAAAGGGGCAAGGACGCAAAGGGATCGTTTAACTTTGCGTCACTTTTGAGATTATGTTATGGAGGTAACCAATCTGCTTGACATTCATACGCGCGGGGAATTGTATCGGTGGTATGAGAAGAATCACGACAAAGTAAGTGATTTCTGGCTGCGCATAAACCGGGCAGAGGCCGATTGCCCCGGTGTGGTCCGATACGTGGACGCCGTCGAGGTGGCACTTTGTTTTGGCTGGATTGACAGCACCATGAAGCGAATCGATGACGGCAGACCCATACAGCATTTTACCCCGCGGCGCAAACGCAGCAACTGGTGCGAGCAGAATCTGGAGCGCTGCAGGCGGCTTGTCAGGCTTGGAGAAATGACCCCCGCCGGACTGGCTGTAGCACCTGATTTGGACCCCGCGCTGTTTGTCTTTGAAGACTGGTTGCTCAATGCCATCAGGGCCGATAAGCAAGCGTGGAAACATTGGCAGTCATTCCCCGAAGTCTACAAACGCATAAAAGCCGACCGGATCCAGCACTATCAGCATACCAACCGCCCCGAATACGCCCAAAAGACTCTGGAAAAACTGATCCAAGACACCCATAACGGCAAACTCCAATCCGGCTGGAATGATTTTGGCCGGCTTACCCCCGCACCTTAGGGAGCCACAACGCACGTAGAGCCATTTTCATCCCTAAGGTGAGCAGGAAATACGCTTTCTCGCGGGCTTACCCCCGCACCTTAGGGAGCCGCAACGCACGTAGAGCCATTTTCATCCCTAAGGTGAGCGGAAAAATCGCCAGAACCTGCGCTACCCCCGCACCTTAGGGAAACAACACGCAGGTACGGCCTATTCTCTCCCTAAGGTGAGCAGGAAATTCGCTTTCTCGCGGGCTGCCCCCGCACCTTAGGGAGCCACAACGCACGTAGAGCCATTTTCATCCCTAAGGTGAGCTGAAAAATCGCCAGAACCTGCGCTACCCCCGCACCTTAGGGAAACAGAACGCAGGTACGGCCTATTCTCTCCCTAAGGTGAGCAGGAAATACGCAAAACGCGCTGGGCCCGAAGGGTCGCTTTGACTTTCCCCCTTTGCGTCACTTTGAGAAACCAATACTCTGCGAAGGGAGGATGTAGTCCGATTCTATGTGAATGTCGGAGCCTGCTGCGGGAATCTCAATCCGGAGTTCCTGACCGGGCAGCAGACCTTTCAAAGATGTTTCGGAGCGGACGCCACCCACTGCAAAATATGCATCCCTATACAGAGGCGCCACACCTTCATTGCACACCAGCAGACGCGTTGCCAGACCATTTGTCTGACACTGTTTTACCACAAACCGGTAACCCGTTGCAATAGAACCGGCGCGGAACAGTTCTGGTGTTGCCACGCCACCGTGAGGAGCATCATTGGCAATCATAAACGTAATATGGTATTTGGCCGACTGCTCCGCCCAGGTATGCCCGTACATGCCGGCAGGGTTCAAAAAGTTACGCTGGTCATTATCCGAATAATAGCTAATCTCGCCGCCGCAAATACCTGTCTGCCAACGAGTTCCGCGTCCTATTTTATTCCAGCACTGTTCATTGTAACCGTCGCCCGAACCAATCTCGTGGTTCTTGTGCATGAAAGAGTCGTCAAACAATCCAAATTGCAAAGCCATCAGCTGTGCATCGGTCGTAACAGGAGAATGACCGGCCGATGAAGCATCGATCGAAACAGCCCACGGAATGTCGCACATCACGGTGTCCAGATGCTCAAAAAACCGTTTCTGGAACTCCATGGACGGGAAATTGTGCCCCAGATTATATGTGGAGCCATAGATATGATACTCAGCCCAATGGCCGAACCCCACCTCAACGAACGCCAGGCGCGGATCCTTAGCGTATCGCTGTGCAAAATCAGCATAGAATTGCAAGGTAAAACGCTGCAGCTCGGCATTGCTCCAATCGGCATACCAGGTGGGTCCGTCGCCGCCCGGGTTGGCGGCGTAAGTCTCCTTATAATCAGGCAATTGCTTGATGTACTGTGGGACTGCAGTCGTGCCTCGGTTGCCGTCCACGTCCCTACCCGACGGATACTCGTATCGGAACCTTGCTATAAGCTGATGCCCGCGTCCGGCTACATCGGCCAAAAGGTTCTCAAACCAGCTCCAGTCATACTGGATCGTTCCGTCATCGGCCCGACCGGTCACCACCTTGCAGGGCAGGCAGTACGAGAACTCCAACTGGATGGTCTTCCCGTACTGCGCGTTACGGTTGCGGGCCTCATCGGGCCAGAGCACCAGACCCGTCATGGGCTGCACGCCTGTATCCTGCGGCTGAAGTACCACATCACGCCATCCGGCACTTTCTACAATTTTCTGCGAGCATGCGCACAAGCACGTCGCGCAAAAAGCCAATGTCAGAAAAATCCTTCTCATCAATCCTGTTTTGAAGCAAAGGTAATAAAAGTGACGCAAAGGGGTCGTTTAACAATGCGTCATTTGACGCAAAACGCGCTCGGCCCGAAGGGACGCTTTTACCAAGCGAAGCGACTAAAAGAAATACCCCTTTGCGTCTGACTATTGAGGCCCGGTTTGTGGAGATTGAACCGGATGACGATTGACTTATTGGGCTTTTTTAATGATGCAGGGACGATCGTGGTGGCCGCCCCTGCTATGTTTATAATTTGAGAGTTATGGACGATTGCAGACCGCACGGACAGTGCAGCCGTTGAAACGGCGGGTGCTCTTGAAGTTGGTATGTGCTATAAGACGCGGGGTGAAGCGCAGGCAATAGGCATTATCGGGCACGAAAAGGCTTTGGGAAGACCAATAGTAGCCCTCTTGGCCGCCGAGCATGTGTCTGGAGCCTGTATAGATGCCAGCCGCAGGCAGGAAGATGGAATTGCCATTAGGGCCTGTGACACGGTAGCCCGGGTTGGGGTCATCTTCTACCCAATCCCACTGGCATTTCCTGGTCAGCTCCATCAGTTCATCGTAGAGAGGAGTACGCCAGCTGCTGCCCATCATCACGGTTGCCACGTCATCATCCGGTTCAAGAACGGTCTTGCCGTCGGGCACAGTGAGGACCTCGTCAGGATTATAGGCGTAGTATTTGGTTGGTGAGCAGAAATCGCCGGTACAGAAGCGGTAGTTTGACATGAGATACTCACTCTTGGGTTCCAGTTCCCCCCACGATACAAAGATGCCGGGAGAGCCGGGGCTGTCGGCTCCGACGTTGCGGTCAGCCCATAAGACACTGAGCCCCAGGTCAACCGCATGCTGTGCATACATGAGGTGTGCCAGCAGCAGGGATAAGACGGAAGAAAGGATACGTTTCATCTGACAAGTGTTTTTTTGTTGCCCTGAATGTACAGGCCTTTGGAGTTAAAGTAAGGATATTGGCCTACATACCGGCCCTGCATGTCATAGACGGGGTTAGAGGCATCATCCTGAACCGGGCTGATGACGCCGGTGATGTATGGTGTAAGCAGTTCATCAAGACGCTGGTGGTTGGCACTGTACCATTGGACCATATAATCAGCCTCATCACGGGCGGTCTCTCCAAGTGTGACAGGGTTGTAGTTCCATGTGTCACGCTCATTCTGCCACGCCCCGGTACTATCAAACAAATCAGCGTAACCGTAGATGAGCTCTGATACGTTATTGACTGACAACACTCCGTCACGCAGCTGCGCCCACCTGTTGGCAAGCGCCGTGACAAAGCCCAGGTCGGGGTTCTGCAACAGCCGCCTGAACGGAATGACCTTGCTCCAGTTGGACTGGCCCATAAGCGTGTTGACATCAATGAGCGGAACACCGCAATAGGTTGCGCCGAAGCTGTGGTCCATATCCCATGGGGTGATGATGAAGCGTTGTGCGGCGGTGAAGTCCTGCAGGCTGAGATAGCTGTTCTTATAGCCCATATCGGCCACGCCTGCCACAAGGGTAAGCAGATACAGGTCAACCAGGTTATCCCAATAGAAGTGCTGACGGACCAGGTCCGGATAATCTTGATCAGGGGTGGTGTCCCATGGGACATCCATGAGCTGACACAAGGGGTCCCACACATGGGCAGGATATTGATTGGGATATTTGACCTCCCAGGCGTTCCATGAGCTGTCGCCTGATTGAGGCTGGGTGCCATCAGTCTTAAGGAAGCTGCCGCTACCGAATGACTTGCACTTGTAGATGACACCCCTTACCTGTGAGTCTTTAGTCTTCTTGACTCCAAGCAGCTTGCGGTTAACACGGTCTGTCATGCAGTAAAGACCGCTGTAGCGGCCATCGGTCCACACCTGCACGTATGTGCCGGTTATGCCGTGACGGCCATCCGTTTCTGTGGCATACGGCAGGCGCGAGTAGCTGTTGAACAGTTCCATGGCTATGCGGTTGCGTATATGAGAACGGTCAACACTGGCTGCATCAAGATTGATCTTGCTGTCTGTACGCCCAAGTCCAGGCAGGAGGACATCACGCTCTGAATCAGTTTCATCATTGATGAAGGCTATCTTCATGGATTTCTTGTCATACAGTATAGAGGTTGAGCCGCGCCAGGTTACTAGGCAACGGTACCGGTCACGTGTGTCACTGACAGTGTCACGGATTGTGAAGGTGGCTGTGACAGGTCTGTCGGCATTGATGGTTCCGCTTATGTTGTCAAGGAAGACCTGATGCAGCGCCATGCCTGCTGATGTGCCGGACTGCGCCTGTATGCGATGCAGGCCCCAGGGGAGGATAAAACAAGCGAACAGGGACATCAGTCTGATATATTTCATATTCTACAATATTGTGACAGACTTTTAATAACCCAAAGATAGGGATTTTTGTGAAAAGGAAAGGCGTTAGTGAGGTAATCTTTGCCAATTGTTTCTATATCCTGTAAGCTCATCTATCAGACGGTAGCGGATGGTTACGGAGTCACCTACTCCAGTAGAAGGTGTTATCTCCAGAACCTCAAGGGCTGCTGAGGGGATTAGGCTGGTAGAACCTCTGCTATCGGCATAATTCGTCGATAAAGCACTGTATCTGTAGCAGCCCTTCCAGAAACCGGAGGTTCGAGATTCGGAGTGTTTGGTCTACTACAGCCGGAAAGTCGAAAGATTTTCCGGTCCCACCTGGCCCAAAAAACTTGTCGTGTTGAGATTGCAAGAATATCAATTATTTATATATTTACACCGACATATCAGTAATTGTATGAAACTCAGTAAAGACCAGGTCCGGATCATTAAGTCGGGCGCCCTCTATGCATGTACCGTCATTGTGTTTTATCCTTTGGCCATGCTCGCATTGGGCAAGGCCATGTCATGGAGTGACTTTTTTGTATTCGCCGGAATTATGATTGCGATTGTGGCCCTTCTCGGGGCTTTTCTGGTCATCGGGTCCAGAACACCTGACAAAATCATGAAACGGTTTGCTTTCTTTTTTAGCATGATGATTGTTATGACACTCACAGGGTGTGATAACAACGATCTTGATGTTACGTATAACACCAAAGAAGACTCAGAGGAGTTCATCATCCCCCATACTGTTCTCAGCATGGAAAGTTATTCTCCCGACGTTTTTTGCGATAGAGTCCAAAGCAATAAATACATGCAGAGTCAACTAGGGGACAATGAGATTGCTAATAAAATCCTTTCTGGAGCCATTAAGACTTTGGTCGGACTACGAAAGCCCCAAATGGACAAGACCTTTGCCAAACAGTCAGCAAACAACAGCTGCTGGCAGGTACAGACGTGCACTTTCAGCTACGAGAGTGTCTCGGTCAGCGGAAAACCCATCACCCTGTCTGGACGCATCACCTTCCCCAATGCCAAGGATGGCAGTGGACACAAGGTGAAATCGCTGTCACTCTATGTGCATTATTTCCTTGATAAAGATGTAGTCCCGAGTCTTTCACTGTCACCTATCGATTTGCGCTATCTGTTTGACTCGGCAGTCATTGAGCCCGACCTTGAGGGTTACGGGACGTCGGAAGACCACCCTTACTGTGGATTCTCCATGCTCGCTCAGGCACGACAGACCGCTGACTGTATGCTGGCTGCTATCGACATTCTGAAGGAGAATGGTGTGGAGCTCATTGAAGGCGGACACACCACGGGCTGGGGCTACTCGCTTGGTGGCCCGATAGTATTGGAGTTTGCCCGGTACTACGACAAGCAACTATCAGCCAGCCAACGGAAAACAATCAACCTGACATCAGTATATTCCGGAGGTGGCCCATTCCTTTTAGACAGGATGATTGAACTTCTCAATGTTGACAAGAACCTTTATGCCAGAACTTTACGTTACCTCCCGCACTTCCTTAGCAGTATCCCGGAAGAAGAACTGGGCGGTTACCAGCTACGTGATTTCTTCCCCGCCTGGATGCATGAGACGGAAGTAACGATTAACGGCGAGACCATGAGCTTCTTCGAATCGGTGGTGAACAACAAGAGTTTTGGTGGATCATGGCCTTCGGAATTGGGCTTAAGCCAGGATGTACTCTACAACCACTTCGCTGCCGACATGTTTACAGCCGAGTCCTCATTAGACCTGAGTCATCCCAAGACCGTGGCCCTGCTGAACGCAATAAAAAAACAATTCGACTGGGCTGACTGGATGCCATCGGCCAACATTTACTTGTCACACGACCCTAACGATAAGAACATTCCCTATAAACAAACGCAGGAACTCTATGAGCAACTAAAACCATCAGGCAAGGTATTCTGGCGTAAGACTAGCGCCGGTCCGCTAGGACTGGTTTGGGAAGCTCACCCTGCCAGCACCCTTATGGCCTGTATCTACGCTATACTGTACAAAGAGCCACAAGAAGCTTTCCGACGAGGTCTTTAGTGGCCATTGTGGAAAAGGGGACAGTCCCCTTTTCCACATAAATAATTGTTTTAAAGTTTGGTAGTTTAATCAAAAGTGCTTTTCTTTGCATCAAGATGTGAGTTGCATATAGGCGCGATAACTTCAAGCTCCGCAACCATCAGTATATTAGAGCCGTTGGTCGAGTACCTACGGCTTTAATTCGTTTATAAAGAATTCTATCTCTCTTCGAGTCTGTACTAGGGCATTCACAACAACAGCATTCCCGTTAAAAACAATATAACAGGCCTCCATCATGCCGCTTACAAAATCAGTGGAAAAGGGGACTGTCCCCTTTTCCACACAATTCAACATTGCAAACACTTAGTATTTGCAATGGTAACATTTTTTATCTTTGCACCCAATATGAAACACATACAATACAGAACAAAAGGAACCTGCTCACTAATGATAGACGTAGTGGCCAGTGATGACGATGTAATCCAGCAGGTAGCATTCCTGGGCGGCTGCAACGGCAACCTCCAGGGTATAAGCCGCCTAGTAGCCGGCCAAAAGATAGACGATGTGATAGCCCGCCTCAACGGAATAGACTGCGGCGGCAAAGGCACCTCCTGCCCTGACCAGCTCTGCCGCGCCCTGGAGCAGCTCAAAGCACAGTAAAAAGTGCACGGGAGCCCCGCCCAGCTGCATCAAGCTTAATGCTTACCAAACGGATCAAGCACCCGGAAACCGCCCGATGCCCCATCATAGTGCCTGAAAGTAGGCGGATTGGTAGCCAAGTCATAGTAATCCAGATTCTCAATCTCCACACTGAAATAAGCCAGATCCTGAACCCTACTGTAAAGCCGCTGCAGAATCTCATTGCCGCGATAAATCCGCTTCTGAGTAGCCGCATCATCCACAAACCGTGCGCACCCGCTGATACGGACCGATACATCCCCCCTGAACGCCAGAATCTCCACCGCCGGATTCCCCTGCAGCTCCGCATACACCCGCTTGTGCGGCCCCGTAGCAAACAACAGCCTGCCACTCTCAATACCCATCACCTGGAACGCCCTAACCTTAGGCTTCCCATCCTCACCCACCGTGGCCAGCGCCAGGTCCCGGTTCTTCCATATAAAATCCAGAATCTCTTTCATATGCTTGGTTTTGGGGCAAATTAAGTGATTCTTGGCCGATGATGCAACGGGGGCAGGTCCGTAATTAAAATTGTTCAAATGTTAGTTATAGTGTACTTGTACAAAATAAAAGGCTCCATTTTCCACATCTTTTCACCCTTTTATTTATTTTTGTAGGATAAGATATTTCAACATATGGCGAAGACAAACACAGCTGATGTAGGATTTGAAAAACAGATCTGGAGTGCAGCAGACGTTTTGAGAGGAAGCATGGATGCGTCTGAGTACAAGCATGTAGTACTTGGATTGATTTTCCTTAAGTACATATCTGACAGATTTGAGCAGAAGTACAATGAGCTTGTAGCTGAAGGTTACGGCATGGAGGAAGACAAGGACGAATACACTAGTGCAAATATATTCTGGGTTCCACAGGATGCCCGTTGGGAAGTGATTGCAAACGCAGCCCACACTCCGGAGGTTGGCATTAAGATTGACAATGCCATGCGTCTGATTGAGAGCGAGAACGTGCGCCTGAAGGGAATCCTGCCTAAGAATTTTGCACGTCCTGAGCTCAACAAGCAGCGTCTGGGTGATGTGGTGGACCTGTTCACCAATATCAACATGAAGGAGCACGGCGACAGTAAGGATATTCTGGGCCGTACGTATGAGTACTGTCTGTCAATGTTCGCATCACAGGAAGGCAAGAATGCCGGTGAATTCTATACCCCCTCTTGTATAGTTCGTACTCTGGTTGAAGTCTTGAAGCCATATCACGGCCGTGTATTTGACCCTGCCTGCGGTTCCGGAGGTATGTTTGTACAGAGCGCCAAGTTTATTGACCGACATCACGGAAGGATAAACGATATATCTGTGTTTGGCCAGGAGAGCAATCCTACCACTTGGAAGATGGCCCACATGAATCTGGCTATACGCGGAATTGATGCAGATCTGGGCGAATCCAACGAGGACTCTTTCCTGCACGACCAGCACCCCACCCTTAAGGCTGATTTTGTTATGGCCAACCCACCGTTCAACATGAGCGACTGGGGCGCAGATAAGTTGCAGGAAGATGTACGCTGGAAGTATGGAATCCCGCCAGCCGGTAACGCCAACTTTGCCTGGCTGCAGCACATGATACACCACCTTTCACCGGTTGGTAAGATTGGTATGGTGCTGGCCAACGGTTCACTGTCATCACAGAGTGGCGGTGAAGGTACCATTAGAGAGAACATCCTTAAGGCTGACCTTGTGGAGTGCATTGTGGCTCTGCCCAGCCAGCTATTCTACTCTACCGGCATACCGGTATCACTGTGGTTCCTTAACCGAGCTAAGAAGCAGCCCGGTAAGACTCTGTTTATTGATGCACGTAACCTTGGAACAATGGTTACACGCCGCCTGCGTGAGCTTACCGAGGATGATATAATGAAGATAGCCGGCACATACGATAAGTATGTGGCTGGCGAGCTGGAGGATGAAAAGGGATTCTGCGCAGTGGCCACACTTGATGACATTGCCAAGCAGGATTATATCCTTACCCCCGGACGATATGTAGGCATTGCCGAGACGGAGGATGACGGTGAGCCATTTGAGGAGAAGATGACCAGACTGACCAGCGAGCTGTCAGACCTGTTTAAGCAGTCACACGAGCTGGAGGATGAGATTCGCAAACAATTAGCATCCATTGGATTTGAACTAAAGTAGTATTTTGGTCCTCTTTGTTAAACTTAAAACAATGAGGATATGAAAGAAACTTTTATCACCCAGATTACCGAAGCGATGTCCGGAACACTAACAGTAGATCAAATGACCCAGTTGAGCAGCGTCTTACTGCAGACACTGTCCAGCTATACGCTCATTGCTGATGGAGATAAGGTCCAGGAGGATATTATCTCCAACAACCGCCTACTGGAGATATTCCTGTCAGCAAAGCTTGTAGAGGGATGCTCACAGAAAACCATCAAGTATTACGAGACCACCATACGGCAGCTGTTCCGTTACATGCCTAAAGCCGTTAAGGAATATACAACCGATGACCTGAGAGCATATCTGGCTGTATTCCAGAAAAAGCACAAGTCCAGCAAGGTAACCATAGACAATATACGCAGGATATTCTCATCATTCTTCTCCTGGCTGGAGGATGAGGATTTCATCCTTAAGAGTCCTGTACGCAGGATCCACAAGGTTAAGACCGGCGAGCAGGTAAAAGAGACCATATCCGATGAGAATATGGAAATACTGCGTGACAACTGCAAGAACATACGTGACCTGGCCATAATAGACCTACTCTCCTCTACCGGTATGCGCGTGGGTGAGCTGGTAAAGCTGAACCGTGCCGATGTAAACTTTCAGGAGCGTGAATGCATTGTGTTTGGCAAGGGCAACAAGGAACGCATGGTATATTTCAATGCCAGAGCCAAGATACACCTGCAGCAGTACCTTAAGAGCCGCAAGGATAAGAACCAGGCGCTGTTTGTAACGCTTGACAAACCGCACGAGAGACTGCAGATATCCGGTGTTGAGGTACGCTTGCGCCAGCTGGGCCGTAGCCTGAAGGTGCCACGCATACACCCGCATAAGTTCCGCCGCACACTTGCCACTATGGCCATAGATAAGGGAATGCCCGTAGAGCAAGTACAGAAGCTCCTGGGACACGTAAAGATCGATACAACCATGCGCTATGCCATGGTGAATCAAACCAATGTGAAACTATCACACCGCAAATTCTTGGCCTGATGAATACTACATTCAACATATCAAGGCCTAAGCGGCATGTTTTCTCTGCTAGAAAGAAGCCGAGAAATCATAATTTAGAGGAACAGGCGAAGACTCTTTATAAGTCTTGGTTTGTTGATTTTGAGCCGTTTAAAGATGGAAAATTCATTGATTCTGAACTCGGATTGATACCTGAGAACTGGGCTGTAGGAACTATATATAATATCTGTGATATATATTATGGAGCTCCTTTCAACTCTACATTATTCAATTCCGAGAAAAAAGGCTTACCGTTGATTAGAATAAGAGATTTGGCAAAGCAAGAAGCAGGGGTTTACACAGAAGAGATCCATCCTAAAGGAAGGCTAACTAATAAGGGTGACATTCTTGTCGGAATGGATGGGGAGTTCTCAATATACATATGGGGAGGAATATCTTCCTGGATTAATCAACGAATTTCTTGTTTTACACCTAAGGAAGGCTATAGCCATTTTTATCTAACTGAAACTTTACGTCCGCAATTGAAAGCAGTTGAATCTTCTGAGGTAGCTACAACAGTTATCCATATAGGGAAGAACGACTATGATAAGTTCCACTCCATTATCCCGACTCAATTTGTATTAGAAGCGTTTTATAAACTTACAGAGCCCCTTTACGGGCAATATGTGGATAACTTGATAGCGAATCAAAACTTGACAGCTTTACGCGATTCCTTATTACCCCGATTAATGAGTGGTACATTATCAACTAATTAATCTGTTAAATTCTCATTTATGGAAGAGTGGAAAAATGATATACTGATTAATCTTCTTGATGCCTTGATAGATTACAGAGGAAAGACCCCGAAGAAAACGTCTTCTGGTATTCCATTGGTAACAGCCAAGATAATTAAAGGAGGAAGTCTGCTTCCATATGAAGAATATATTGCATATGAGGATTATGATACATGGATGGTAAGAGGACTACCTTTGCCAGGAGATGTAGTAATGACAACAGAAGCACCATTAGGAGAAGTTGCATTATTAGGTTATGACAAAGTAGCACTTGCTCAAAGAGTTGTTACCCTCAGGGGAAAGAAAGGAGTTCTTTATAATACATTCTTAAAGTATTTTCTACAGTCTGAGATTGGTCAGAAAAGATTATCTGCAAGAGAAACTGGCACCACTGTTACTGGTATTAAACAATCTGAATTAAGGAAAATCGAAATAACTTACCCTAACTATCAAACCCAATGCCGTATAGGCTCAATACTAAAATCATTGGACGACAAAATTGCTCTTAACAATCGCATAAATCATAATTTAGAGGAGCAGGCACAGGCTCTGTATAAGTCTTGGTTCGTTGATTTTGAGCCTTTTAAGGATGGAAAGTTTATCGACTCAGAGATTGGCGTTATACCAGAGGGTTGGGAGATCAAAACACTTGAACAACTAACATCAAAATTTGGAACAGGATTAAACCCGAGAAAGAACTTTATATTAGGCCTTGGACAAAACTATTATGTTACCATTAAGAATATGGGTAACAATCGTGTTTATTTGGATGACAAATGTGATAAGATAAACAATGAAGCTTTAGAAAAGATTTCAAAACGATCAAAGTTAACAAAAGGAGATTTGCTATTTTCAGGTATTGGTACAATTGGAAGAGTTGCAGTCGTTGATGAAGAACCCGTTAACTGGAATACCAGTGAATCTGTATTTAATATGCACCCAAGTAAAGAAGTATCTACTGTTTTTTTACGACAATTACTACTAAGTGATATTTTTCAGGATTATGTTAATCGAAATGCTCAAGGTGGAGTACAACAAGGCATTCGTATGGCATCACTAAAAGCTTATAAATTGTCATTACCTAATAAATATGTTATGAGGCAGTTTGATAATGTAATAAATCCTATCATAGACCGAATTAATAACAACAATAAACAAATTGACCAGTTATCATCACTGAGAGATTGCCTGCTACCACAACTTATTTCTGGAAAAGCAATAATACTCAACGAATAAATTCTCATATCTATGAAAGATAGCCATATGAAAAAAAAGATTGAAGAGATGCCATCGTTTGTATATCGTGACAGAATGATTGCAGACAAAGATTATTTAGTTTGGCTGGAAGATGTAAAAACAAGATTCAACCAATGCCAATTTAAAACATCAGTCCATGTAAACACAGCTATGCTTGAGTTCTACTGGAGTATTGGTCGGGACTTGGTTGCATTGCGTGCCGAAGAACGATGGGGAACTGGAGTCGTAAAGCAGTTTGCTCTTGATTTGCATCAGGCATTTCCAGATGCTAAAGGCTTTTCTCTTACGAATGTAAAATACATGAAACAGTGGTATTCTTTTTATTATGAACACCGAACAAAAAGCCATCAAGTTGGTGGCCAATTGACAAAAACAGAAAAAAGCCACCAAGTTGGTGGCCAATTGGAGATGCCCAAAGAATTTGGGATAGTACCTTGGAAACATCATGTGTATATCGTTTCCAAGAGCCAAACGTATGAAGAAGCAGTATTCTATATAAACAGAGTTGCAACAGAAGGATGGAGCCGTGCCTTTTTGGAACATCAAATGTCCTCCAACTTCTTTAAGATACAAGGTTCGGCTATCACAAATTTTGATCAGGCATTACCAGTATCACAAAGCAATTGTGCAAAAGAATTACTAAAGAAGGAGTATGATCTGAGTTTCATTACAGCAGATGAGGTAAAGAAGGAAAAAGATCTGGAAAACGCCTTAGCTAATAATATTACTCAGTTCCTTTTGGAATTAGGCAAAGGGTTCTCTTATGTTGGTCGTCAAATGGAATTACAGACACCCGGAGGCCAAACATTTTTTCCAGACTTGGTATTCTACCATATACCTCAGCACAGATATGTTGTAATTGAACTGAAAGCTGTTAGGTTTGTTCCTGAATTTGTAGGTAAACTCAACTTCTATGTAACGGCTGCCGACAAACTACTGCGTGGTGAAGGAGATAATCAATCCGTAGGACTTCTTATTTGCAAGTCTACAGACAAGACAATAGTAGAATGGTCATTGCAAGATATTCAGAAGCCTTTAGGTATTGCTTCCTATCAGTTACAGGAAGTTGTTGAACGCACCATTGCAGAAATTGAAATGAAATCAAACGTGTAAATTCTCATTTATGGAAAAAGTATTACTAGGAACTCTAACTCAAAGAAAGATTGGATATGGTATTGTCCAACCTGGGGATAGTATTCCCAATGGTGTTCCTGTAATTAAGGTTAATAATATCATTTCAGGGTTACATGATATTAAAGATTTAGACACTACAAGTAATGAGAATAGTCTTAAATACGTTAGGACCAAACTAGTTGGTGGAGAATTGCTTGTTAGCGTTGTTGGAACTATTGGAAGAACCGCAATTGTTCCACCATCTTTTGCTGGATGCAATATTGTTAGAGCTGTTGCAATGATAGATATACCCAATCCCGAAATGGCACTATGGGTAAAATACTATATTGATTCTCCTAGTGGAATCAATTACATTAAAGAGAATCTAAATACAACAGTACAGCCAACATTGAATGTAAAATCACTGGTTGAAATGCCAATACCAATGTTTAAACCTGATTATATGCATAATGCAATAAAAACACTTTCAACTATTGATAAAAAAATCGAATTAAACAATCGCATAAATCATAATTTGGCGGCGTGAACGTTATTTAGAATAAGGACATTAAACTGATAAACAAAGAATTACTATACAATATGTTTACTGAGGAAAGCTACGAGAATGCGCTGATTACCCTACTGGAGAATTTGGGGTATGAGCATCTGTATGGTCCGGATATAGAGCGTGACTATAAGGTTCCGTACTATGATGTGCAGCTGACCCATAGTCTGAGGATGGTGAATCCCACCAAACCTATAGAGGCTATTGAGGAGGCTAAGCGCAAGCTGCGCGACATTGATACCGGCCCTCTGACGCAGAAGAATGAGAAATTCATGGAGTATCTGCAGAACGGTGTTGAAGTGTCTTATCTGGAGAAGGGAGATACAATCCACGATATAGTCTATCTGATAGACTACGAGCATCCGGACCGCAATACGTTCCAGGCTATCAACCAGTGGACCTTTGTAGAGAAATCTGAGAAACGTGCTGATATAATGATATTTGTGAACGGTCTGCCATTGGTGCTGATTGAACTTAAATCACCGTCACGCGAGGAAACCGATGCATCAGCTGCTTACCGTCAGATAAGGAACTACATTCAGGAGATTCCATCACTTTTCATATACAATGTATTCTGTGTGATGAGTGATATGACGCTCTCCAAAGCCGGTACCATTACCAGCAAGGAGGACCGTTATATGGAGTGGAAATCAAAGGACGGACTGGAGGAAACGAAGGACTTTATTGACTATGATACGTTCTTTGTGGGAATGTTTAAGAGAGACAGGTTCCTGGATTTGGTTAAGAACTTTACCTGTTTCAGTATTGATGAAGCTGGCTCAGCCAAGATACTGGCCGGATACCATCAGTACTTTGCCGTTAAGAAAGCCATTGACAGGACTGTAAGAGCAACCAACAGCGATGGTAAGATTGGCGTATTCTGGCACACTCAGGGAAGCGGCAAATCGCTGTCAATGGTGTTCTATGCGCATCTTATCCAGACAGTTCTAAATAAGCCCACAATCGTAGTGATTACTGACCGTAACGATCTGGATGACCAGCTTTACGGCCAGTTCTCAAAGTGTGAGAGATTCCTGCGCCAGAAGCCAGTACAGGCCGCAAGCCGTGAGAACCTGAGAGAGCTGCTGATGGGCCGCGAAGCAAACGGCATTATATTTACAACGATGCAGAAGTTTGAGGAGTCTGACGGCCCGCTGTCAGAGCGCCGTAACATTGTGGTGATGACCGATGAGGCCCACCGCGGACAGTATGGCTTTGAGGAGAAGGTGAATGCTCAGGGAAAGATAAGTGTGGGCTTGGCCAGAATCATTCATGACTCCCTACCCAATGCTTCTTTTATAGGATTTACCGGTACACCGATATCACAGAAAGACCGCGATACCCAGGAGGTGTTTGGTGACTACATAGATATATATGACATGACTCAGGCTGTGAAGGACGGTGCCACTTGTCCGGTATTCTATGAGTCACGTGTAGTAAACCTGAAGCTGGATGAGGCAACAATCAAGCAGATTGATGCCGAATATGAGAAACTGGCTGAAGAAGGTGCTACCGGCCAGCAGATTGAAGAGAGCATGCATGAGATGTCACACCTGGAGGAGATTCTGGGTGCTCCGGAAACTATTGACTCGCTAGTGCGTGACATACTGAAGCACTACGAAGAGAACCGCCAGTATGAGCTTACCGGTAAGGCAATGATAGTGGCATTCTCCCGCCCCATTGCAATACGCATCTACAAACGCATTCTTGAGCTCCGTCCGGATTGGACTGAGAAGGTTAAGGTTGTTGTTACAGGCTCAAACAACGATCCTGAAGAGTGGCACGATATTATAGGCAACAAGCAATACAAGAAAGAGCTGGCAAAGAAATTCAAGGATGATAAGGATCCTATGAAGATTGCCATTGTGGTGGATATGTGGCTTACAGGATTTGATGTGCCATCATTGGCCACCATGTATGTGTATAAGCCTATGTCCGGACATAACCTGATGCAGGCTATTGCACGTGTAAACCGTGTATTCTCAGGTAAGGCAGGCGGCCTGGTGGTTGACTATATAGGAATAGCCAAGGCCCTGAAGGAGGCTATGCGTGATTATACCAAGCAAGACCAGGAGAACTACGGTAACACCAATATCAAGGATACCGCACTGGTTAAGTTCAAGGAGAAGATTGAGGTTTGCAGTGACCTGTTCCATGGATTCAGCTACGCTAAGTTCCGCACCGGAACGGATGCTGACCGTGCCGAAATCATTAAGGGTGCTGTAAACCATATGCTGGCACCGGCTATGGAAGAGAAATGCGAGTCATTCCTGAAAGAGGCCCTACTCCTTAAGAACGCCGTTAGCCTATGCCGTAGTTTGCTGAATGAGGAACAGCGTTATGAATCTGCTTTCTTTGAGACCGTAAGGACATCGATAGGCAGACTCAAGAACATAAAGACTAAGGTATCAAAGAAGGAGATTAACGAGCGCATTGGTGAATTGCTTAAGCAGAGCATCAAGAGCGAGGGCGTGATAAACCTATTCTCGGACATCAAGGAGGAGTTCTCACTGTTTGATCCTGCATTCCTGGATGAAATTTCCAAGATGAAGGAAAAACACATTGCTATTGAACTGTTGAAACGTTTGCTCAAGGAGCGTGTACACTTGTATGAGAGGACCAACCTGGTACAGGCACAGAAGTTCTCTGACTTGATCAATATGGCGCTCTCCAACTACCTGAAGGGATTGCTTACCAATGAGGAGGTTATCAAGGAACTGCTTGAGCTCGCTCAGGAGATTGCCAAGAGTGAGAAGGTGGCCGACAGCCTGGGCCTGAATGCGGAAGAGAAGGCATTCTACGACGCACTTACACGCCCTCAGGCAGTAAAGGACTTCTACACCAATGAGCAGCTGGTTAGCCTGACCAAGGAACTTACCGAGGAGTTACGCAAGAACCGCACCATAGACTGGCAGAAAAAAGAGTCTGCCCGCGCCGGCATGCGCTCCAAGGTTAAGCGCCTGCTTAAGAAATACAAGTATCCACCAGAAGAGGAACAGTCTGCGCTGGAGACCGTAATACACCAGTGCGAGCAGTGGGCTGACGTAAATCCGGACGAGTATAATGATTACGAAAACGGAGGTGCTGAGGTGAAGGAGTATAACATGGAGCCGGTTTATCATATGGCGGCTGAACCTGAGAAAGTAAAAATTGATAATAAAGATTGATACTATGACGAGAATTATCCGTTTGAGGAATAAGACCTTAATAATGGACATTGGACTGGGTACAGATTGTCTTTGTCTTGTAAGAAAAGGAAATCCAGACGATGCTCATCAATATGAATAACTCTCTCATTGTAAGTTCGGGAATCTCCACTAAATAAGGATGCTATTGCTTTAATTAATTATATTTGCATTACTAATTATAAAACGACAGGGCCTAACTACTTAACGATTATGACAACCATACTATCCTATTCAACCACCTTGACATATTTATTTCTAGCATTTATTGTCTTTGTATTCATACGCTTTTTGATACCACTTAGAAAAATCACAGCACCTAAGAAACTTATCATCAAATCACTTAAAAGTGATGATATTCTTGGAGCATTCAATAAAACAAAACTTGAAGAGCTAGGTAATTTATATAAACGTGACATTACAACAATAACGCAAACCGAAAAAAAGACGAACACACCTGCGTCTTATTATTTTAATACTGAAAACATCACAAATGTCTATAACCTTAATCTAATTAAGCTTGACTCAGCTTCCAGCACATTGGTCGGATTAGGTTTATTGGGAACATTCTTAGGATTAACCTTAGGCATTATAGGATTTGACAGTTCAGATTCAAGCAACATACAACAAAGTATACAAAACCTCCTTGCAGGTATGGGTACAGCATTCTCTACATCTTTATTAGGAATGCTCTGTTCACTCATCTTTACAGCTATCTATAAAGCTAAAAGAGATAAGCTACACAAATGTTTAAATAGCTTCACTGAAAAACTTGATACCATTTATTTTATTGATGATAATGAGTTACAAGATTTAAACCAGTCGGCCCTAATTGACAGAATGATAAAGGCTGTACAGACTGAGTTGAACTCAAAACTATCATACAACAACGATGAAGGCGAAAATGTACCTATTGGAAATGCCGTAAGGGAGATTCTAAAAGAAAGCTATGAGCAATCTAAAGCGCTCAAATCATTCTCCACAGACCTTGCCATGGAGCTAAACAACGGTTTTGATGAAGTTTTGTCACGACAAATGCAGGCAAAGATATTACCTCTTATGGAAAGCGTTGATGCTACTACAAAGGCTGTTATAGAACATATTGACCAGATGGCATCTACCGTATCATCACCAGCATCAAGTATGATGCAAAATGTTGTTGATGAGTTGAAAAAGAGTATGGTTACAATTATTGAGGAGTTTAGGTCCAATATTTCTGGCTCTGCTACATCACAAATGGAAGCGCTAGCCATGCAACTTGGTGCCGCTTCACAATCTATTGGCGAATTCCCAAGAAATATGGAACTCATCTCTAATACACTTCAAAATACGATTGAAGATGTAAGAACTGCCATTACCGATATTAGTAACAATACGGCTAATGCTAATTCTGCAACGATGCAGCAGATGCAGGAACAAAGCAATCAGATGGTTGATAAACTTGCCGAGGCAACGGATAAGATGGGTACATTCCTTAATAGCACTATTACCAATCTCTCTACATCTGTCCAGGATTCAATGAAATCTATCACTGAAGATGTTAGCAACAAACAGGCTGATTTAATAGCCCTTCAAGAAGGTACGACATCTCAAACCAAAAAACTACTCGAATCATTTAATGATGGGTTGGCACGCTTAGAAAAGATGAGTGATTACATTATTGATGTGATGAACGGATTTAAACAAGCTCAAGGTGAGATTACACTTAGTACCGGTAACCTGAGAACCATCAGCAACGATATGAGGAATGCTACAGAAACCTTCAATAAGGGCCAGCTTGAATACGCCGAAAGAATTAATCAGCTACAAATATCCAGTCAGAGAGGCATTGAGAAAGTTGAAGAGTTGTTGGTTAACTCCGGTCAAATGTCAGAAGAATATGCTCAAAAGTTTGATGTCATAAAACAGGGATTGACAAGCATATTCAGCCAGTTACAGAATGGTTTGGCAGAATATAGTCGAACTGTACAGGCTACAACGCAAAAGTATCTTGATCAATATACTACCAATCTGACTCAAACGACAGATGCATTGTCTAGCACCATTCAGCAGCAGAATGATGTGGTTGAAATGCTTAATGAGATTCTAACACATAAGAGATAATGAAGAAAAACAAGACTGTAAACCATGGCGATGAGGAAAATGTTTTTTCTCTATCGACTGGAGACCTGATGGCAGGCTTGCTGTTCATCTTTATACTTCTTTTGATGGGTGCGCTACTCCAAGTCCAGGAGAAAGCAGAACAAGATGAGGAGATAGTAAAGCGTTATGACGAAATCAAAACCCAGCTTTACATAGATTTGCAGGAGGAATTTAAAGAAGATCTTGTCGTGTGGAGGGCTATCATTGATTCCACGCTCTGCATTCGATTCCAGGAACCTTCGATGTTGTTTGATGAAGGAAAGGATGTTTTAAAACCCAAATTTCAAGAAATACTTGACGACTTCTTCCCGAGATATATTGCGGTACTAAATAGGCCCCAATATAGGGACAATATTGAAGAAATACGAATAGAAGGTCACACCAATAGCAATGGTGGTTACTATTCAAACATGGAACTATCGCAAGATAGAACTCGTTCTGTACTACAGTATTGTTTTAGCTTAATGACAGACGAGGATGTTATGTGGCTTAAAGGACTTGTAACGGCAAATGGATTATCATCAAGCCATCCAATACTCACTGGCGGTGGAGAAGAAGATAAAGAATTGTCTCGCCGTGTAGAATTCAGAGTAAGGACTAATGCAGAAAAGCAGTTGGAAGAGATTGCCGAAAAAAGATTTAATAGTAGAAAATGATGGATGCCTTCAATCTTCTCGGTTTAGACCGCAGCTTTCTGAGAGAGTTTCCAATACTGGCTAACCGTATTGATGATTCTCAGACAGAGAGGATTGTACGTCAAAACATAAAGAAGCTCGAAGAGATCGAAACACGTTCTCTAGCAAATGAGAACCTAAACATACCTAAGTACTCTGTAGATGAAGTCCTTTATAAAATATCTATGTCTGCCAGACAAAATGACACCGAAATTGACAAATGGACCACTCGAGATTTACGCATTCTTTCCTACTATATAATGAGATTTCAGGATGACGACAATGCATACAAATACGCATTAACACTCCTGGATCTAAAATGGAAAAATCTATACTTCAACGGGTTAGTGTTTTATGTCCTGAATTCATGGAACATGATTAAACCTGATTTAAGAAAAAGCACATGCCAATTGATAATTAACAAGCTACGTGGTTATAATGATGCAAACCGAAAATTCTTGCTGTATAAAAATCATGCAAA
Source organism: uncultured Prevotellaceae bacterium (assembly GCA_900319225.1). GTDB lineage: Bacteria > Bacteroidota > Bacteroidia > Bacteroidales > Bacteroidaceae > Colenecus. The sequence continues at coordinate 86,745 of ONNV01000006.1, forward strand.
CTATTTCGAGGAAGCAGGTCCAACACGCATGGCAACCCTTCTTTCCAGCAAACAGCAAGATGTAAAGGAAGCCCCATTGATATTAGGAAACAAGAAAATATCTATTGCCCAATCATATTATTCTGACGTTATTGTCAAATATGTTGAAAAAAATGATGTTAGCCTTGATTATCTGGCAGAGTTATTTGAAAAACACAACTTAAATCGAACTAAGAAATTAGTTTTTGCAAATCTGGTCGAACAGGCAGACAGTGATGGAGATACCTATAAACAAACCCAACTGAGCAACTTTATCAACAGGACCCTAGGGGATGTTACACTTCCTGCCACGTGGGCTCCATTCCCTGGTGCTACAGAAGATGAAGCGCAAAGACTAAAGCACGCCATGCAACTTGTTAAACAGTGGTTTACAAGAAGGGTCATTGAGACATTCTTTGAAGTGTGCGTACAAGATAGAGATAGAAAAAACTTTTGGCTAAAATATGTACCGCATATTAGTGGTTTTAAAATCGTTGGCTCAAGTTTGACAAAATACTCACTACAAAGTGACCCTAGAACTGGTAATATTTTTGCAAAGCATTTTATCGAGACCAATTCAAAATATTCTGTAACAGCGGCACTTGTGTTGTCTATCAGGAATAAAGTATTTGTGGAATTTTCCGATACCGGAGCTCTTTACGTCTATAATCAAGATAACGGTTATATTAGATTTTTGAAGACTGGAGTTAGGTACATAAATTCCACCAATGACCTCAAAAACACAAGTATGATTACGTTAATAGAAAACAATGACTATTACATTCGCCACCACCATGAAGGCAGAATGACACATCAAGGCTATTGGCAGAGCCGTTTAAATAGTTGGTTCAGGAATATTGTATTTAAAAATGATAACATACCTTATACCCCATTCTTTGAATCACCTGATGAATCCATTTTCAAAGCTCAAGAACTCCCTAAGCAAGAACCTATTAAAAGACCCGATAGACGAAGTGGAAACGAAGATGTACTTAACTACTATAAAAACGCAACTATAAAGCCAGCTATAGCTTCTAAACCTGTTAATAGTTCAGCTATACAGTCTACAAATGCAGACATATCTACATATAAAAAATACACTCAGACTGCATTATTTAAAAATCTTGAATCAAAAGAATCTACTTCTACACAACCTGCTACTCAGTACAGACAAAAACAAGCTAAATATGAAACTAATGTAAAATATGTAATCGCCAGCAGATGGGAGTTTAATAATGCATGCAGAATTGTCTGCAACATCAACGGTTATTACATTTATATCATTAATGGTCAACGCTACTATTTTCTCCAAAGCTTAATTGGTAAAGCACAACCAATGGGCAGTCTCTGGATAAAAAAGCCTAACAAAGAAGGATGGACTGAAATAATCCATTATGTATTAGGTCAAGAACTATCAGTTGGCTATGTGAAGAAAGAAAATGGCAAACTAATCTATATGGAAGATTTAGACCTAGATGATCAATTAGTCCTTGAATTGTAATAGACATTATGCTTAATCAAAACAAAACCGATAAAGGGCTTTTATTTTCAGCCAGTTGCAATGGCGCTGTTATTGGCTTTCATGAATGGCAATCAACAGACGATTGCATCTACTATTTTCCATTAGCCACCTTAGTAGACAATGGTTATGCCACTGTTACAGAAGATGGTTGTCTCGTACCATACGAGAACATCTATCTTATTGATGATGAAGATAGATATCTTCTAGGGGTGCCTCCTTTATATGATAAAGCTTTACGTTTACGTGGCGAAGGTATGCTTAACACTCCTTCTTTCAATTATAAACTAGAGTTCTTAAAAACTGCCCCCGATGGAGATTTGATAAACTGTACTATTGATGGTAATATTGTTGAAACTGGGAATAATAGTTATCTCTTATCAGAAAGCCAATTTGAACTATTAAGGCAAGTCGAAAGATTCAATAAAGAGGATGAATCAGTGAAAAACACAGATTATAACCTTCGGTCATTTGCCACAATAAAAGGTCTCGCCTTACAAGCAGAATGTACACTTGACAGTTATCTGTGCAATGAAAACGTTTACGTTCCGGATAAAATCAAGATAGAAGTTGGATTTGATGATCAGGGATTCACAGTAGAACCAGCTATCGACATAGATGAAAACCATAAGTTTCAAGAATATTTTGAAAGAGGAAGGAAAGTACAAGGTCAGTACCCCTTACAAAGAGATAACGGAGAAAGAGTACGTGTTGTTTTAAATCCTGTTCAAAAAAATAATCTTGAGCAGTTAAAGACTACAGGAGGCAAGCATAAAACTCGTGAACAAATAAAGGAACTAACAGACCATCCTACCGAATATTTCGATCCTGACGTTTTTGATTTATCCGAATTATATAGTGATAGAGTTATTGAGATAGGTATATATAAGCCCAAATTCTATCCATTCATTTGTCCATACAAATCTTGTTGGATAGCTGGAGCAACTGTTGAAACGCCCCAAGATGGAACAGCAAGAGTGACCATTGACAATGAAGAAGACCTTGATAAACTAAAGCAGAGTATCAGTATAGCAGAGAACCAAAAAAGTATTATAGTAGATTATAATGATACTCAAATAGATATTGACGATGCCAGATTTTTGGCAGAAATAGCAGAAAAGCAACTAAAGTGTCCTAGGGTTCCTATTAATACCGATGAAATAAAGCGAAAAGTACTTATTATTAAAGAGAATACTGAAGAGGTCGGTTTTGCCGTCAACAATTATGACATAACCAATGAAGGCAATTATACACTTTACAAGAATCCATACCTAAGCCCTGATTACTCACTAAAAAAGCATCAAGAAGAAGGTGTTGCCTGGTTACAGTATTTATATCTAAACAAAGCCAGCGGTTGTTTAATGGCGGATGACATGGGTTTGGGAAAGACTCTCCAGATCCTGTATTTTATTGATTGGCATTCAAGAAAGAACCCCAAACATAAGCCTTATCTCATTGTTGCGCCGGTCTCATTACTTGAGAACTGGGAAAAAGAATATAACCGTTTCTTTAAAGCACCACGCTTAAACATAAATAGACTGACAACTCATGAAATACCTAGACAATACGACAAAGATGTTGTTGAGCTGATGCAACACATGGATATTATCCTGACAAATTATGAGTCTTTGCGTATATCACAACTTAATTTCTGTGCTGTTGAATTTGATGTAGTAGCTTTAGATGAAGCTCAAAAGGTCAAAACACCTGGCACTATGGTAACCAATGCAGCAAAGGCATTAAAAAGCAATTTTAAAATAGCGATGACCGGTACACCTGTAGAAAATTCGTTACTTGATTTGTGGTGTATTATGGATTATTGTGTACCAGGGCTATTGGGAAATGCAAGATCTTTTGCTGCTAGATATCAGAATCCCCTTAAAAACAAAGATATTGATATCGTTGAACTTGGAAATGAAGTGCATGAAAAACTGGGTATCTTCTTTATGAGGAGATTGAAGAAGGATGCTGCTAAAGACCTGCCTGAGAAGATAGAATTAAAAAAACAGACAGAAATGCCTACCACTCAAAAGAACATGTATAAGTCTGTTATAAACAGTTACGTATCTGGACAACAGCCCAACATGTTATTGACCATTATGGACATGAGAGAGGTATCAGAACATCCATTCCTATACAATTCAACGCTTGCTGATCACGAAACTGATGAATTGATAGATACTGCAGCACGATTGCAGGCAACAATATCATTCTTAGATGACATAAAAAACAAGGAAGAAAAGGTCATCATTTTTGCTGAACGCAAGGAAACGCAAAGAATGCTTCAAAGGATCTGTTATGAACGCTATAGTTTGATAGCCAAAATCATCAATGGAGACACTCCTTCTCTTGTTGTGAGACAATATAATGGAAACTTATCTCGTCAAGCTAGCATAGATGAATTTCAATCAGAACCTGGTTTCAATATTATCATAATGTCTCCTATTGCAGCTGGTATGGGATTAAATGTTACTGCTGCTAATCACGTCATTCATTACAGCAGGCACTGGAATCCTGCAAAAGAAAGCCAAGCAACAGACCGAGCATATCGCATAGGACAAAATAAGGATGTGTTCGTATATTATCCTATGGCGGTATGTAAAGAGTTCAAATCATTCGATGAGACACTGGATGAGTTGCTTTCACGAAAAACGACTTTGGCTACATCTACAATATTTCCAACAGAAAGAATTGAAGTGAATCAGGAAGAACTGGGACAGATGTTGTTTGGAGCAAACGAATAAGAAATAGGAACGACGATTACAAAGATTAATTGTACTTGTGAATATAATGCCAGACAATTGGGCTGAAACAGCTGACAGTCTCATCTTGACGGACATGATAATTGAAATCAGTGCAATGACGGTTATAGCGCAGTTCCTGTACCAAGCGTATCACTATAATCGATACCAAAATCACCAACTGCCAACGCACTATAATCAGTGAAAAACTATAATATGGAAATACGTGATGTAGATTATCAATATCACAACAAGAACAATACTATGAAAGCCAATATATCCAAGAAAAAGCCAAAAGCAGTACCCTGGGATAACTCTAATACGATGCCAATTACTAATACAATTGCCCCGAACTTTAATGCAATACGTAATTCCTCTTTTTTAGGATCCTCAGCAGGCTTTTTGCCTGTAGATTTGGGTTTGGTAGTCCTTTTTACATCACCATTATTACCACCCTTCTTTGAATACATACTTGATGTAGGTTCCATATTCTCCATAAAAACAATGTTTGGGACAAAGAATGTCGGCTCAACATACTCATTACAGTAAAATACTAGTTACCCTTTCCTAAAGTAACGCAGTACCTCACCACAAATCCAGAAAAAAGCACCAATGTAAATCAACAACATAGTCCAATTCTTTAAAGGTTACTGGAGCAAAAATATAAGGAAGTTGTACCAAAACTTGATACAACTTACATATATTTGCCAAACAATATGACCTAATTACGTATAGATTATGAAGATTCCATCTCTATTTAAGGAGTACATCTGGCTGATTGAGACCATAAGAAGGAACGGCCGAATGACTCTGGCTGAGATAAGTGAGCTTTGGTGTCAGCAGGAGGAAACTGTCGGGCAGGAGCTGTCACGCACCACATTTAATCGGCACAGAGATTCAATCCTGGATATCTTTGGAGTGATTATTGAGTGCGACCGCAGGGACGGGTATCGGTATTATATAGAGAATGAGGAGGTGCTCCGTGAGAACAGCATACAGAACTGGATGTTCTCCACCCTGAGCGTAAGCAATATGCTGGAGGGGAATGCAGGCCTGCAGAACAGGATCCTGCTGGAAAGCATCCCCAGCGGAGACGACAAGCTGCGCCAGATCATTGATGCCATGCGTGACAACAGGCGCATCAGGATCCAGTATCATAAATATTCCAGCTCACAGTCCAAGCCATACACGCTGGAGCCTTATTGTCTGAAACTCTACAACAGGAGATGGTACATGCTCGTAAAGAAGGCCGATGCCCCCACCGCCACCGATGACACCGGCAAGAAAGGTGACCTGTTCATCTTTTCACTCGATAGGATTGAGAGTATTGAGCTATTACAGACCAAATTCACCGTCGATAAGAACTTTGATGCTGCTACATTCTTTAGTGATTGTTTTGGAATTATGGTTGATGACAGCAAGAAGTCTGAGCGTATTGTATTGAGAGCCTACGGGCTGGAACCCCATTACCTCAGGGACCTGCCCATGCACCACTCCCAGAAGGAAATAAAGAGGACAGATAGTTATACAGACTTTGAATTCAAGCTACGCCCCGCCCAAGATTTCATAGAACACCTTCTCTCCTTAAGTACCCGCGTAAGAGTCCTGGAACCGGCATGGCTGGTAAAGGAGATGCAGCAACGACTGAGGGATGCCTTGAATGCATATAATGAGAAATAAAATGTGGAATTGGGGACTGTCCCCTTTTCCACATTACTGCTATGTTATTCTTTGATAGAGAAAAGGACGAGAACGACAACAGAGCCAGAAAAGTGGCCGACAGATATGGCGTTAAAGGTGAGTACAATGTCAGCTACAGGAACCGAGCAATCGGACATCAGGAAGAATTGAGTACCTTTGCGAAAAACAAACTAGTATGAAGTTGATTGCAATTCCTACTCGTGACGGGATGGTTGATGACCATTTTGGACACTGTGCGTATTATACTGTTGTTACTCTGGATGAGAAGGGTGAGATACTGAAGCAGGAGCGTCTGGATTCACCCGAGGGGTGCGGTTGCAAATCGGACATTGCACGGGTGATGCAGGAGATGGGCATTACTCTGATGCTGGCCGGTAATATGGGCATGGGTGCGTACAATAAGCTGACGGCCCACGGCATAGCTGTTATTAGGGGATGCCATGGTAAGGTGGATGATGTGCTTGGGGCTTACCTGAATGGTGAGCTGAAGGATTCACTGGAGGCTTGTGACCACCACGATTGTGACAACCATGAGGAGAAGCCGGTGTTCATTGTTCCTAAGCTGGGCAAATGAGGTGGACGGTATTGGTTGACAACAGGACGAATGACAGCCGTCTGGAGACGGAGCATGGCTTATCGGTCCTGCTGGAGACGGAGCGTCACCGGATTCTGCTTGACACTGGGGCCAGCGATGCTTATATACGTAATGCCGAGCGTATGGGGATTGACCTGAGCGGGGTTGATTACGTGTTTATATCGCACGGACACAGCGATCATGCAGGTGGACTTAAACATCTGGCAGAGGTTAACGACAAGGCAAGGATTATAGTTGCTGAAGAGGCTGTACACAGTAGGTTCTTTTCAAATAGAGGACAGCTGCACAGCATTACTGCAGAGTGGCCAAAGGAGATACGGGATAGACTGTTGTTTGCCGATGACTGCAGCCGGATATGTGACGACATACATATTATGACACATATACCGCAGATACGCCCTATTCCTGAGGGGAACCGGTATCTGCTGGCTGAGAATGAGGACGGCGATTATGTGGCCGATGATTTTGGCCATGAAACAGCTCTGTACACGGACGGGCTGCTGTTTACGGGTTGCGCTCATAGCGGACTGGAGAATATCCTGGCGGCCTGCCACTACCCTGTTAAGACGGTTGTGGGCGGGTTCCATCTGCTTGATGACCATGAGACAGAACAGGAACTTTCCGATTTGGCCCACAGGTTGACAGAGGACTATCCCGATACACATTTTTATACCAGCCACTGCACTGGCGACAAGGTGTTTGCTACACTGAAAAAGATTATGGGCGACAGGATTGACGCTTTCAGTTGCGGCATGACAGTTATGATAAGGGGCTGACCCCAATCCGTCACTATTTATGATTCCTGAAGTACCCAAGTATTTCACCTCAAATCCAAATAAAAACGGCAATGTATATCAGCATAGTCCTATAGAATGAATGTTGTACGTCTTTAATTAACCGAGCAAGACACTCAAGAACGATGCCGGGAGTAACACGTTAGGGAGCGAACGTGCATCGGCAAAGAACGGCGCGATTTCATCGGCCCTGTACCCTGCAATTCCGCAGCCTATGGGTGTGACCAGGAAGGTGAGTTCCGGGTGCTGTCGGGGGTTATTCGGTCATTCATATTATTTCCCAATAGCCGTTGCGCTTTCCGTTCTTGCGCACAAGGAATCCTTTTTCCTGCAAACTGATTGTGATTCTCTTTACCGTTGCCAAAGACTTTCCTATAACCTCCTTTAATTCATCCTGTGTTATTTTAGGATTATCGGTCACAGCCTTAAGTATGGCCAGTTCCTCAATAGAACATTTCAAAGTATCAAATTGAGACTTTAGAGACTCAATGTTGACACTTTGGGATGAAATATGCATCTCTCGGTTTGAAAGCTTGTAGTTCTCACCCAATATGAGATTGCCAAAAAAGCGCATTAGATACTGGTCAGTAGCAGCAATTCCTTTAGAAAGGTCATTATAATTGGCACGGACCAACGCATTACGGAAATACCAGGAATGCTCCTTAAACAAATCATTGTCTATCTTAAAGCCAAAGCTACGAAGGTACTTTATGGTAAAGACAGCAATTGTACGGGTATTTCCCTCTCCGAACGCGTGTATCTGCCATATTCCTGAAATAAACTTGGCTATATGGCGAACGGCATCCAGCGAGCTTACGCCTTGATATGAAAAAGCCCGTTCCTGGGCAAAATCATAATCAAGAGTTTGACGGATCATATATGCATCAGAATAAAGCACAGTCGCTCCATCCAGGATCCATTCATCTTTGCTGATGTTATAATCACGAATCTTACCGGCGAATTTATACACGCCCTTAAACAGACGCTTGTGTATGCTGATAAGATAATCCGGAGAGAATGTGAATGTATTTTCTGATAATATGGACGTGATTGCAGCCGATACCTTGTCAGCCTCTTCCGTGCGATGTTCTACCTGCTCTCGCGATGTCTTGGACTTGTAATAGCTGTCAATAAGGGAGCGTACGTCATCAATGGTGATGTCTCCCTCAATATGACGCTGAGCCGTTTCCATAAGATATTGAGACGGCTTGAGGCCATCTACATCCTGCAAACCGATAGCCGTCTGCCATATAAGAGCCTTCTCTGCCTGTGCCGGCTCTCCCTGTTTTATATATCTGTCAAAATCGCTCATATTTCTAATTGTAAAGATAGCAAATTCCGGCCAATAAAACAAATGTGTGTGAAAAAGGGGACTGTCCCCTTTTCCACATTTTTTGCAACCCGGTTGCGCGGGCATCGGCCTAATTTTGCTGCCAGAATAAACAATTGGAATGATTATGGCAGACAAAATCAAAAAATCGTACAAGTTCAGCAAGAAGTTTTATGACGATGCGCTCACGCAGAGCAAATGGTGGAGCCGGTTGTATTTCAGGCTGCTTTGGGGCGGCACCAACGACAACGAGATTGCGCGCAGGGTGCTTGATTGGATCCCCGATGACTTTGACGGCAAGCTGCTCGACGTACCCGTGGGTACCGCTGTCTTTACGGCCGATAAATACAAGCGCATGACAAAGGCGCAGATAACAGGTCTGGATTACAGCACGGATATGCTGGAGCGGGCTCAGGAGCGGTTGAGCGAGGCCGGAATCAGTAACGTAAAGCTGATGCAGGGTGACGTTGGCACCCTACCCTTTGACGACGGCACGTTTGATACTGTGCTCTGCATGAACGGCCTGCACGTATTCCCCGACAAGAGCCGGGCATATGCCGAGATAAGGCGCACCCTTAAGAAAGGCGGCGAGCTGCTGGCCTGCTTCTACATTGCCGGTCAGCTCAAGCGCGCCGATTGGCTGGCCAGGACCGTCATGGCCCGCATGGGATGGTTCACACCGCCATTTGACACGGCCGATGACGTTCGCCGCCGCCTGGCTCCCTACTACGACATCCAGGAATTATTCACCGACGGCGCCATGCTCTACTTCCGCGCCAGAAAAATGTGAAAAAGGGGACTGTCCCCTTTTCCACATTTTGTACTTTTGCAAAAGATATGAAGCAGATCATTATATACGCAAGCCTGCACGGGGCCGCCAAACGTTACGCCGAGCGGCTGGCTCAGATTACGGGCATCGAGGCCAGGAACTTCAAGGAAGTCAAGGACATAGCGCAGTTTGAGCGCATCATTTACGTGGGCGCCATCTACGCCGGCGGAGTCATGGGCCTTAAGAAGATGGCTCAAGGCTTCAGGGCCGGTCAGGAGGTGATCATCGCCACTGTCGGCATGACCGATCCCACTGACCCCGTATTCGTGAGCAACATCCGTGGCGCCATCCGTCAGTTGGTATCGGCCGATATCTGTAACGACGACAGAATATTCCACCTGCGTGGCGCCATCGACTACGCCAAGCTGGGCCTGGGACATAGAATCCTGATGAGATTGATGTACTCCCAAGCCATTAAGACTCCCGATGACAAACTGACCGCCGAATCCAAAGCCATCAAGGAAACCTACGGCCAGGCTATCGACTTTGTAAACTTTGATACCCTGAAGCCTGTGCTTGAAACACTCTGAAGGGAGCCAAAGGGGACGGTTCTATTTGGCCCCAATTTCAAAACCGGGGCCAAATAGAACCGTCCCCTTTGGCTCCCTCTGATACCTTTATTTGTTTTTGAGGATAATCAGCTGTTTGTTGCGGGTAGAGAGCAGGAAGGGTTGCTTTCCTATCACTTTCAGGCCCAACACTCCCACCAGACTCTGTTTCTCACCCCTGTCCACATACATTGAAGGGGGAGCGAGTACAGTCTTAACAAAGCGGAACTTCTTATCGCCGATCTTTATTGTTGTTCGTCCCACTTTGGGGTGTTTACCTCCAACTTTGTTGACCGATGGACGAGTAAGGAATGGTTTGGCCTCTTCGGGCACTATGCATGGTTCCGCTCCTGTATCCAGGGCCAAACGGTATTGACGAGTCTTGAATCGGCTCCGAACCTGCGTTTCTACAAAAACCACATGGCTGGCTTCTTCCACCTGAACAGGAATGGTTGTCACTACTTTGAAAAACCTGGAGAGAATACTATCTGTCTTATCAGGATGTATCAATAGAACGGACTTTCCTTTCCAATCAAACATTATGTCATAATTGACCCACTGAGCCATTCCAAAGACGCCATGAGTACCACTGGTACCGCCGTAACCCAAATCCAGCAACGGCGCCATAACCGGCCCGGTCTCCAGTTCTCCGATCTTGATGTTGTCAATCCTGGCTATACCATAAGACTCGTTTATCTTACCATGTGACTCAAATCCCAACAACTTACTCAGGCTGTCTCCTGGAGCAGCAGGGGCAAACTGAGAGTGGAGCAATGTCTGGGAACAGCCGGTATCAAACATGAAACGATACATGTTATTCCCGATACGCACCCTCACGAATGGCTGATACTCCAGCAGGCCTCTTTCAAGGCCAAGATGAACTACATCGGGCCCATCAAAAACAGTGGTGAGCATGTCATACATGATGGAATCATTGACATCAGTCAGTCTTATTATGCCGTTCTGTGCACCAACCGGCAGTGTTAGTAACGCTAATGCAAACGATAGGATTACGGACTTGAAAGGTTTCATATTTTTCCACTTTATTGTGTAATGTATTCTGATAAAATAGCAATCATTTCCGCGGGAGTCACCACAATTGGAGTTTTTGGAAAATGTTTAAGATTACCTGTTATAACATAAGCATCTTCTTTTGATAAAGCAACCTCATAGAATACGGCATCATCAGAATCCGGAAATTCAAAATTGCTCGGTATCCGTGACGCCAAAAGCCCTTTTTGTCTTATAGAACTAATATAAAGATTCACTTTCTCTTCCGAGAAATGGAATGCCGGTCTGTTAAGTACCATCTCATATTCATTGATAATCTCTTCATTGTAAAGAGGGATTATCTGTCCATTCAAAAAAGCTTCAATAACCTGGACTGTGGCGGTATCGGATTTACTGGTCAACAAGGCTGAAACAAGGACATTCGTATCAATTACTGCATATATCATGGGTTACAGTTTTTTTCTTTCTGCTCTTGCTTTATTGATTTCTTGATTAATCTCTTCAAGTGTCATATCCTGTATTCCATTCTTTCTGGCCTCATCACGCAAGGCGTAGAATGCAGCCAGCCCATCAATAGGTTCTACCTTGGGAGCCTTAATCTCAAAAGGAATACTTCTTGTCATAACCACAGCGTTAGCAAATATATTCATAGCCGTATTGGAGCTCATGCCAAACTCACTGCAGAGTTTGTCAAACGTCTGTTTTAATTGTGAGTCCATCCTCACTGTCATTGATACCTGAGCCATAATTAAATTAGTTTTACGTCACAAAGATATAATATTTCAATCATTATGACATCACATTGACGTAATATTATTCAGAGGGGCCAAATAGAAGGTTTAGCTCGACGAAGTCCGCTCGGCTCCGAAGGAGACGCTTGGCTTGTCCAAGAACCGTCCCCTTTGGCTCCTTTTTTTATTCGATTTCGCTGGCATTCATGCTGTAATCGGATTTGAATTCGCTCTTCTTAGTGAAAACCATACCAAGAAAGCCTATGCTAACCCTGTCACGTCCGTTAGTCTCATCCACAAAGTATCCTACATTGAAAATGCCATAGTTCTTTACTACAAGAATCAAGTCAATGGCTGGTTCAACCATATCGATAAGTGATTGCGCCACGTCATTCAGGTGTTGACTATCCTCATCGGGCATGACCTCCTTAAAGATTGCCTTATATTCGCTTCTCAACGTTTTAACCTGTTTCTGTAACATTTCACTCATTATTTTCACTATCGAGTCACAGTGATGCTGTCTACTGGGACATGTGGCGATAAGAATACCCAAAACCACAGCTACAATAATTGATACTTTCCAGATTCTTTTAAGGGAAAAGTTCTTAGTCTCAAGATTTTCAGTCATAATGCAAACAAATATTTAGTAAAACATGTAATATGCAAACACCGGACACAAAGATAGTAAAATAATGGTTACACTTCAAAATCCAGGCAGCTTCGCTGGACGGTGTAGGGGCGGACTTTTGTGTCGGCCACGGCTAAGAGAGGAGCCAAAGGCTGATTCGACCGCACCCAGGATGAAGAATATGTTGCTTAGGGCCACGAACCCCCAGATGTACCATTCCAGAACTATCCAAAGCATGAGTATAATGCCGCAAGCGAGTGCCATCTGATAGGCTCTGCGGTGGTTCTTAAAGAGCATTACCGCTGCCACTATCTGTGTGATGCCGTTCACGGCCAGGAGCACAAAGCCTGAGGGGATGAAATTGCGGAAAAAGATATCGGGCCAGGGCATTTTGGCACGGAGCAGTTCAAGCATGGGTTCCCCGCCCCAGCTTGCGCCGGTTGGATCCACCCACATCATTACAGCTCCGGCAATTGCGCCTACTGCAATAAAGATTGTCAGTATTTTAAGTAAGGCTTTCATATCGGTATACAAAGGTAAGGGATGTCATCAATAAATGAGTATTTTTGCATGTGGAAAAGGAAAATGTGGAAAAGGGGACTGTCCCCAATTCCACATTTTACATCAGGTTAGACTATGAACATACTAATCATAAACGGAAGCCCCCGTAAGAAGGGCCTGGTATCACAGATGCTGGATATAATGCGCTGTGAGGCCGAGAACCGCGGTGACCGCGTGGAGACCGTGTTCACTAATGACCTCAACGTAAAGCCCTGCATAGGCTGTATGGTATGCCGCAGCAAGAACCAGTGCGTACTTGGTGAGGATGATTCACAACGTGTGATAAAGCTTTTGCAGCAGGCCGATGCCGTCATAATGGGCGCACCCTGTTACTGGGGCAACATTCCGGGCCAGATGAAACTGTTGTTTGACCGTATGGTATACGGCATGATGCGCGACACGCCACGTTTCCCGGAGCCGCTCCTAAAGGGCAAGAAATGCATTCTGCTGAGCACCTGCACCACTCCATGGCCCTGGAACGTATGGTTCAAGCAGTCTCGCGGTGCCATTCGCGCCATGCGTGAGATATGCCGATACGCGGGTTTCAAGATTGTCATGACCATAGACCGCGGCGGTACAGTCATGCATCCGCAACTGACCGATAAAGACAAGGCCAAGTGCCGCAAAGCAATTTCGCTAATTAAATAAAACACAATAGATTATGGTGAAGCACATTATTCTCTGGACATTGAATCCGGAGTTATCGGAACAGGAGAAAAAAGCCGTTAAGGCAGGTATCAAGGAGGGTCTTGAGGGACTGGTTGGAAAGGTTCCCGGACTGATTGACGTGAAGGTGCAGATTGACGGCCGTCTGGATTCATCAAACGCCGATGTCATGTTGGACAGCACCCTGGAGAGCTATGACGCCCTCAAGGCCTATGCCAAGCATCCCGCCCACGTAGCCGTTGCCGACACCAAAGTCCGCCCCTACACAGTCCAGCGCAGCTGTCTGGATTTCGAGGTGTGAAAAAGGAGCCAAAGGGGACGGTTCTATTTGGCCCCATCTTCAAAAAAGGGGCCAAATAGAACCGTCCCCTTTGGCTCCTTTCCCACTTAAAAAACGTTAACACACACGTACGCGCGGAGTAAAAAGGTGTCAATTCTGTAAATTTGTGGTTCTAATAAGAAACCACTTCAATTCAACATGAATAAGACAACCAAACGTGTGCTTATTGCCGTTATCGTGATAGGCCTTGCCGTATGGGGCATTATCAGTTTCAAACCTAAGAAAAACAGTGATATTCCTGCCGGACCGATGCCCGGAGCCATGGGAGGCCCTGCAGCAGCATTGGGTCGTGGCGGCCAAACCTTACTGGTGCGTCACGTGATCATGCAGCCCACAGAACTTGTGGACGGAATCAACATCAGCGGCAGCCTCATCCCCAATGAGGAGGTAAACCTCTCTTTTGAGACATCGGGCAAGATTACCGATATTTTCTTTGAGGAGGGCAGCAAGGTAAAGAAGGGTCAGGTTCTGGCCAAGATCAACGACGCCCCTCTGCAGGCCCAGCTCAAGAAGCTTGAGGCCCAGTATCAGTCAACAGAGGACCGTCTTGCCCGCCAGAAAGCCCTCTACGAGAAAGAGGCTGTAAGTAAGGAGGCATACCAGGAGGCCGAGGCCAACTTCAACAAGCTGCAGGCCGATATAGAAGAGTGCCGCGCCAAGCTGGACCAGACTGAGCTCAAGGCTCCGTTTGACGGAATCATAGGTCTGCGTCAGGTGAGCGTAGGTGCATATGCTTCACCCAGCATAAACGTAGCCACACTTACCAACACAGAGAAACTCAAGGTTGAGTTCGCCATTCCTGAGCGTTACGCCGGAGTTCTGCAGAACGGCGCCAAGCTGACATTCACGGTCGAGGGCATTGACGAGGTGTTCCACGCACAGGTATACGCCACCAACTCCAAGGTTGACCAGGGCACCCGCACCTATCTGGTTCGTGCCATCTACGACAACGTTGGCGGCAAGCTGGTTCCCGGCCGATACGTAAGCGTCAATCTGAACACCCGCACATTCGATAACGCTCTGGCTGTCCCCAGCGAGGCAATCATATCTGAGATGGGTATTGACAAGGTGTTCCTCTACAAGGCCGGCAAGGCCATTCCGCAGGAGATCACCAAAGGTCTGCGTACCGATGCCATGGTACAGGTGCTGAGCGGCCTCAACGTAGGCGACACCGTTATCACCAGCGGCACCATGCAGCTGCGTACCGGAATGAGGGTTGAACTCAAATAATCTCATGCCCGATGAACATCTCTGAACTTAGTATCAGGCGCCCGGTACTTGCAACAGTACTGGTGCTCATAATAATACTGTTCGGTATCGTAGGTTACACCAGCCTGGGTGTCCGCGAGTACCCGTCGGTAGATAACCCCATCATATCGGTATCGGCCTCCTACCCCGGAGCCAACGCCGAGGTCATAGAGAACCAGATTACAGAGCCGCTGGAGCAGCAGATCAACGGTATCCCCGGTATCCGCTCGCTCTCATCGGTCAGCCAGTACGGAAGCAGCCGCATCACCGTTGAGTTTGAGCTATCGGTAGACCTTGAGACCGCCGCCAACGACGTGCGTGACAAGGTATCGCGTGCCCAGCGAATGCTGCCCCGTGACTGTGATCCCCCCACCGTATCCAAGGCCGATGCAGACGCAATGCCTATCCTTATGGTTGCCCTGCACTCCGATAAGCGCTCCCTGCTGGAGTTGAGTGAACTGGCCGATCTTGTGGTTAAGGAGCAGCTCCAGACCATCCAGGACGTAAGCTCCGTTATGATCTGGGGTGAGAAACGTTACTGCATGCGCCTGTGGCTGGATCCCGTAAAGATGTCAGGTTACGGCATCACCCCCATGGACGTAAAGAGCGCGCTGGACAAGGAGAACGTGGAGCTGCCGTCAGGTACCATTGAGGGTAACACCACAGAGCTTGAGATCCGCACCCTGGGTCAGATGCATACAACTGAGGAGTTCAACAACCTGGTAATCAAGCATGACGGCACCAAGGTAATACGATTCAGCGACGTAGGCCAGGCTGAGCTCAGCCCGCGTGACATAAAGAGTTACATGAAGATGAACGGCATCCCCATGGTGGGTGTGGCAGTCACCCCACAGCCCGGTGCCAACCACATCAACATCGCCAACGCCGTTTATGACCGCATGAAGCTGATGGAGAAGGACCTCCCTGAGGACGTGGGTTACGAGTACGGTTTTGACAACACCCGCTTTATCCGCGCATCAATCAATGAGGTTAAGGACACTCTGTACGAGGCATTCATACTGGTTATATTCATCATCTTCCTGTTCCTGCGTGACTGGCGTGTAACCCTTATCCCCTGCCTTGTAATCCCGGTTTCAATTGTAGGTTCATTCTTTGTGATGTACCTGCTGGGATTCAGTATCAACGTGCTCTCAATGCTTGCGGTGGTGCTGTCAGTAGGACTTGTGGTGGATGACGCCATCGTTATGACCGAGAACATCTACAACCGCATTGAGAAAGGCATGACCCCGCTGCAGGCCGGTATCGACGGCTCGCGTGAGATCCTGTTCGCCATCATATCCACCTCAATAACGCTGCTCTGCGTATTCGTACCTATCGTATTCATGCAGGGCCAGACTGGCCGCCTGTTCCGTGAATTCGCGTTCGTGATTGCAGGCGCCGTGGTGATATCCACATTCGCCGCCCTTACATTCACCCCCATGCTCTCCACCAAGATTCTGGTGCGCCGTGAAAAGAAAAACGCCCTTTACGCATGGTCCGAGCCCTTCTTTGAAGGCATGAACAAGTACTACAGCAAGAGTCTGGAGTTCATTCTCAGGAACCGATGGATAACCGTTGCCACCATGGTTCTGGCACTTGGATTCGCCGCCTGGATGTGGACCAAAACCCCGTCCGAGATGGCTCCTATGGAGGACCGATCACAGGTAACTGTCCGCACCCAGGGCCCCGAGGGTGTAACCTACGAGTACATGCGTGACTACACCGAGCGTATAAATGACGTTGTCGATTCAATCATGCCCGATGCCAAGTTCGTGACCGCCCGAGTATCAAGCGGAGGCGGTAACATACAGATCACCCTTAAGGATATCAATGAGCGCAGCTACTCACAGATGGAGGTGTTTGAGAAACTGAGCGCCGCCGTACGCCGTGAGAACGATGCCCGTGCATTCGTGCAGCAGCAGTCATCATTTGCAGGCGGTCGTGGAGGTATGCCGGTACGTTACGTTCTGCAGGCCACCAATATTGAGAAACTGCAGGATGTGCTGCCCAAATTCCTGGCCCGCGTAAATGAGAACCCCGCCTTCCAGATGGCCGATGCCGACCTTAAGTTCTCCAAGCCCGAGGTCCGCATATCAATCAACCGTGAGAAAGCCAACCTGCTGGGCGTAAGCACCCGTGACATTGCGCAGACCCTGCAGTGGGGACTGAGCGGCCAGCGTATGGGTTATCTGTACATGAACGGAAAACAGTATGACATTATAGGTGAGATAAACCGCCAGCAGCGTAACACCACCCAGGCCCTCAAGTCCATCTACATGCGTAGCGGTAGCGGCAGCATGATACAGATGGAGAACCTTGTAGACCTTAAGGAGGATATCGCACCACCCCGCCTGTACCGTTACAACCGTTTTGTATCGGCCACCGTATCGGCCGGACTGGGTAAGGGCTACACCCTTGGCCAGGCACTTGACGAGATGGACAAGATTGCCAAGGAGACTCTGGATGACACATTCCGCACCGCACTTACCGGTGAGTCAAAGGATTTCCGCGAGAGCTCCAACAGCCTGCTGTTCGCATTCGGTCTGGCACTGCTGCTTATCTATCTGATCCTGGCTGCACAGTTTGAGAGTTTCAAGGATCCGCTCATCGTGATGATCACCGTGCCTCTGGCTGTGTTCGGAGCGCTTGTGTTCCTGCGTGCCGGTGGGCAGACCATGAACATTTTCAGTGAGATCGGTATCATCATGCTTATCGGCCTTGTAGCCAAGAACGGTATCCTGATTGTGGAGTTCGCAAACCAGAAACAAGAGGCCGGAATTGACAAGTTCATAGCAATCCGTGATGCATCAATACAGCGTCTGCGTCCTATCCTCATGACATCAACATCAACCATGCTGGGTCTGCTGCCGCTTATGTTCGCGCACGGTGAGGGCAGCGCCGGACGTGTAGCTATGGGTACAGCCGTTGTAGGCGGTATGCTTATATCCACATTCTTTACCATGTATATTGTTCCGGCCATATACAGCTACATTTCTACTGACCGTAAAACCCGCAAGAAAAAGGAATGAAACCACATAGAATAACACTGGCTATTGCAGCCTTGGGCGTAGGTCTGGCCTCACAGGCCCAGATCATGACACTTAAGGAATGCCTTGAGAACGGCATCAGCGAGAGTTACCAGATAAAGCTGGTCAGCATCTCTGAGCAGAAAGCCGCCAATAATGACTCATGGCTTTATGCCGGAGGTTTACCTACCCTGAGCGCCACCGGCAGTTACTCCGGATCACTTTCCAGCAATGATGCCGTCAAAGCGTCCGATGGCTCCACGCTCTCAAACCGCAATGATCTGGACCAGACATTCAGCGCCCAGATCCGTGCCGATTGGACCGTGTTTGACGGATTCAGCATACAGGCCACACGCAGCCGTCTGGATGAGCTCCACAACCAGAGCACCATACAGACCCGCATCACCATTGAGGATTACATAGCCAGCCTTACCACCGAGTACTACAACCTGGTAAAGCAGACCATACACCTCAAGAATCTGGAGTATGCCACATCACTCTCACGTGAGCGTCTGCGTATTACCAGCGAGCGTTATGACATGGGCGGAAACTCACGTCTTGACTACCAGCAGGCACAGGTATACTTTAATGCCGACAGCGCCAGGAGCCTTAAGCAGCATGAGTCGCTGGCATCGGCCAACATCCGTATAAACAGGCTCATGTCAAACCAGGACCTGCGTGCCGAGCATTTTGCGGCCGATACATCCATCACCCTGCTTACCGGACTCGATTACGAGTCTCTCTATGAGGATATGATGAGAACAAACGCCTCACTGCTGCGCGCCGAGAGCAACCGTACGCTGGCACAGCTGGACCGCCGCACCGTTCAGGCCCGCAACTACCCGTACCTTAAGGTCAACGCATCATACGGCGTGTCACATAACATCTACGGTAACAGCACCTACACCGAGCGCACCAACTGGGGACCGTCATTCGGCGCAACCGTGGGCATGAACCTGGTTACTGGTAAGCAGCGTGCGCAGGAGCGTAACGCCCGTCTGGATGAACTTACGGCCGATATCACCATCGAGCAGCTGGAGTTGCAGCTCCGCGCCAACCTGGATGATTTCTGGCAGGCTTACCAGAACAACCTGATGCTGCTGGAACTGCAGGAGCAGAACCTCAAGGCCGCTCAGGAGACAATGGAGATTGCACAGGAGCGTTACCTGCTTGGTAACCTCTCAGGTCTTGAGATGCGTGAGGCCCAGAAATCCCTCCTGGATGCCGAGGAGAGCCTCCTCCAGGCCCAGTACGACACCAAAGTCTGCGAAATCTCCCTCCTCCAGATCAGCGGCCGCATCACCCAATATCTGGAATAAGGGGCACAATTGGGGCACAATAGGGACGGTTCTATCTGTGCCCTTAAGAAATAGTTTCAATTAGTTGAATATAATCAAAAGGGCACAGATAGAACCGTCCCTATTGCGCCCATAACGGTGTTCCGCCGTTACCCGGCCTGGAAGGCCGGCAAGCGAATGGAATGAGCGCGTTTGCGGAGCAAACTAAAAAAATGGAAGGGACCTCCGTCCCGGAGGTCCCGCTTCACCGCAGCTGCTAACTGATACCCTACCAACAATAAAGAAGGCGCAAATTTCTTTGCGCCTTCTTTATTTGTTCTGTTAATTCTTACTTAGCAGCTGCGAGAGAAGCCTTACGGAACTCCTTCATGAGTTTCTCGAGCTCCAGAGAAGCCTTACGAGCACGTGTACCGGCAGCCTTGTTACCCTTCTCGATCTGTGAATTTGCATCCTTTGCAAATGCTGCATAAAGCTCAGCAGCCTCTTTCAAAATTTTCTCCATAGTTGTTTGTTATTGAAATGATTATGATAAAATAAAATTCATACTGACGCAAAAATAATACTAAATCCGTTTGTTGCAAAGATTACGCCCGCTTTTTTTAAAAAAAATGTCAAAAATTTCTATACAATGGGTAAAATAGTTCAAAATCGGCCCTGTAGAGCCCTTAAGCAACACTTCCGTGTTAATTCAGAACATGCATTGGAATAATACATGGCCCCCTTGTCCAATCTGCGCAAAAATGACTATTTTTGTGGAGTATATAAAATAAGGTATGATATGAAGAAGATTTTACTGACAATAGCAGCACTTTTGGTTACCGCACTTAGTTTCGCTAAGGTTGCAGATGAGCTTAACCCCAAATACGGGAAAGGTGCCGTACCCCAGAATGAGAACGGAACCGTATACTTTACCCAGACTGCCGATATTCCCCAGGGTATATCAGAAGACCAGTGCTACGCAATCCTGCTCAACTGGGCCAAGGGACGTTTCGCTCAGCCTTACGCACAGTCAGGACGTATCCTAAATGAGGATGCCGATGCCAAGCGTTTCATATTCCACGTAGACCAGAAGATAGTATTCAAAAGCTCAGCATTCTCTCTCGATGAATCCAGAATCACATACAACTTCTCAGCAACGATAAAGGATGGCAAGTACACCTTGAAGATGACCGACATCAAGTACCGTTATGAGGAGGGCCGTGAGGGATCAAAGACTTTCCCCGCCGAGGACTGGATTACCGATAAGGAGGCATACAACAAGAAAGGCTCCAAGTTCCTTAAGAGTACCGGCAAGTTCCGCGTAAAGACAATTGACCTTAAGGACATCCTGTTCATGACTGCGGCCGACGCCGTTTCAGCAAACAACTGATCCGTATGTCGTCCAGCAAGGAACTGTACAACATACTGGGAGTGGACAGTGCTGCGTCCGATGCCGAGATCCGCAGCGCATACGAGCGTCTGATTGCCGAAAACCCGGAGGGCACTCCCCTGCATGAGAGCATCGTGAGGGCATATACCATCCTGTCTGATATGGACAGCCGTGCCGCGTATGACATTACCGGTAAGGTAAAGAATGCCCCCAAACGCCGCCGCACCACCCCCGGAAACGGTATAGACAAGGCCCGATACACGCTTAACACCCTGTTCCTGGCCGGAGCGGCAGTTACCACGATACTGTTCGTACTCCAGCTGAGCGGAACCCTCACCACCATGCCGTTCTACTGGGCATGCGGTGCATCACTGCTCATAAAGATTGCAGAATACATACTCAGACTTATCCCCTGACATGTCCATAAAGATACAGTTCAAGACCGTTATCGTGATGGCAGCCATGCTCGCTGGATTTGCCACTCATATCAGCGCACAGAGCACCCTGTCACAGAATCAGGATGGGTTCAACGGTGAGACCATGGACGGTTTCATGAACATGGACCCCGACAAGGACTCGACCGTAGTGGAGCGTACCGTATCAAAAGAGTATCACCAGTGGACAATCAACACCAATACGGGTCTGCCCGACTCTATCGATCCCGATACACTGCACCACTCTTTCCATAACGTACATCTTACAGAGGGTATGCTGGGCACATACAGCCATCTGGGCAATATGGGTTCTCCCCGTCTGTCCAGGCTCTGGTTTGAGCGTGAGGATCCTGAGGATTTTATATTTGACGCACCCTATGACTTCTGGGTAAAGAGCCCCGACCAGTTCCGTTTTACCGATACCAAATCACCCCATGTAAGCATTGACTACTACAAGGGCGGTAACAAACGTACCGGCGAGGAGCATATCAAAGGCTATTTTGCAGCCAATTTCAACAAGAGGGTCGGCATTGGATTCGATCTGGATTACCAGCTGGGCCGCGGCCGATATGAGAACCAGGCCACGTCAATGTTTGACGCACGCCTCTACACCTACTACCGCGGTGACCTGTATCACATTTACGCAACCGTAAACCGTGACAACATGAAGATCACTGAGAACGGAGGCGTTCATGATCCCATATACATAACCAACCCTGAAGAGAAGGAGGAGGGCAAGAAGAGCTATGCCCCTGAGGATATCCCCTTCCGTCTCTATAACAACTGGAACAACATAAAGCACTCACAGGCCCTGGTAAACCAGGAACTCACCATAAAGACCACCACATACCGTACTGACAGCATAGGCGATACGGTTTATACGTTTGCCCGTGACATAGAGTACGGAAAGCTGGCCCACACCTTTGAGATTGGTGAGCTGCGCCGCAGGTACATATTCTACAGCGTACCCGACGGCTTCTACGCCCACACCTATCTTAACAATGACTCGGTGGACAAGATGAAAAACTTCTATGTCAAAAACACCCTGTCACTGTCACTGCTTGAGGGCTCCACAAAATGGGCTCTGGCCGGCCTTTCCGGTTTTGCCCGATATGAGTACAACAGCTTTACCATGCCCGATACGCTGGGCAGCAGGAACGACGAGTACATGCGCCGTTACAATGAGGGTAATTTCATAGTAGGTGCATCACTTGCAAAAGCACAGGGTGAGAACCTCACGTTCGGAGCCGAATTTGAGACTGTATTGCTGGGTGAGAACCTGGGAGATTTCTCTATAGACGGTGAGATGGAGCTGAGCTACCCTGTAATGGGGCACGATGCCAGCATAGGTGCATATGCCCATATATCGGCCTCTGAGACTCCGTTCTTCATGGCACTGCAGCACTCCACCTTTGCCTGGTGGGATAAGGAATTTGACAAGACATTCCGCACCCGGTTTGGAGGATCGCTTGAGATAGAGAAGACCGGCACCCGCTTGCAGCTGGATGTGGAGAACATAGCCAACTACGTGTACCTTAAGAATGAGGGCGGCACATATGTCACTCAGGACCAATATGCCATAACGCAGCCCACCTACTCCATCACTGCAGCTCAGCACAGCGGTTCAATCCAGATACTGAGCGCCACGCTGCAGCAGAATTTCCAGGCCGGTCCGCTGCATTGGGACAACCATCTCACGTACCAGCTCTCGGGTAACAAGGATATCATTCCTCTGCCTACCCTGAACCTGTTCACTGATCTCTATTTCAAGTTCATATACTACAAGAGACTGCACATGGAGGTGGGAGCCAACGCGCTCTTCTTTACCCGCTACAACGCACCCGGCTACTGCCCTGCTGTGGGTATGTACCATCTGCAGAGTGACAGCTACAAACAGGAGGTAGGCGGTTATCCGCTGATGACTGCCTATGTAAACTGTTTCCTGCGCGGAGTAAGGTTCTACATCATGTACTACCATGCCAATAACGGCCAGATGGGCAACCGTGACTCATTCATAGTTCCCGGTTATCCTGCCAATCCGAGCATGGTCAAGTTCGGTCTTAGCTGGACGTTCTACGATTAAGTCAATCTATCCTTTTTCAATATACTATGATCAGATGGGGTTTTATAGGATGTGGCGCAGTCACTGAAAAGAAAAGCGGCCCCGCATTCGCCAAGGCTGAGGGCTCTGCAATAGAGGCCGTAATGAGCCGTGACAAGGCCAAAGCCCGCTCATACGCCGAGCGGCACAACATTAAGAAATGGTACACCGATCCCATGGACATAATCGATGATCCCAAGGTCGATGCCATATATATCGCCACCCCGCCTTCATCACACGCCACCTACGCCGTCATGGCCATGAAAGCCGGCAAGCCCGTCTACATAGAGAAGCCCATGGCGCACAGCTATGATGAGTGCATGCGTATTAACCGCGTATCACGTGAGACCGGAGTGCCCTGCTTTGTAGCCTATTACCGCCGATACCTTCCCTATTTCCTCAAGGTCAAGGAGCTCATACCCCAGATAGGCAAACTCATCAACGTGCAGATTCGTTTTGCACAGCCTCCCAAGGAGCTGGACTACAACAGCACCAACCTGCCCTGGCGCGTCATCCCGGACATATCGGGCGGCGGTTATTTCTATGACCTGGCCCCGCATCAGATTGATATGGTACAGGAGCTGTGCGGCTGCATCATTGACGCATACGGACTGTGCAGCAACCGCGGCGGGCTCTATCAGGCCGAGGACACGGTAAGCGCCTGTTTCAAGTTTGAGAACGGGCTGGTAGGTTCCGGCTCCTGGTGTTTTGTGGCCGATGAATCCGCCAAGGAGGACCGTATAGAGCTGATAGGTGACCAGGGAATGATCTGCTTCTCGATATTCACATTCCAGCCCATTGCACTGCATGACAAGGACGGACGCCATGAGTTTGACATTCCCAATCCTGAGCATGTGCAGTTCCCGCTCGTACAGGCTGTGGTAGACCATCTGAACGGCAAGTCCACATGCACCTGTGACGGCATAAGCGCCACCCCCACCAACTGGGTGATGGACCGCATACTGGGCAAATTCTAAAGTATCAGACTGATTAAAAAGACTCCGGCCGGTCACCAAGACCAGCCGGAGCCAACCTAATTATCTCAAAGTCAGAAGTTCCATCCTACTGTAAACAGAACCTTATCTGTATTGTAATTGTAATTGACATCAATATTTGTAGCTCCCGGCTCATTGGTATTGAATACGCTGCTTCTTACGCCGTGAACATAAGCCAGGTCAAAGTAGAACTGGGTGCCG
Organism: uncultured Prevotellaceae bacterium; assembly: GCA_900319225.1. Classification (GTDB taxonomy): domain Bacteria; phylum Bacteroidota; class Bacteroidia; order Bacteroidales; family Bacteroidaceae; genus Colenecus. The sequence continues at coordinate 111,429 of ONNV01000006.1, forward strand.
TCACGGTCGGGCTCTGAGCAGTAACCCAGACCGCAGGTATAGTACTTGGTCTTGCCAGGACGGTCATTCTGCCAGTCCATACGGTACTTATTGTTGAACTCAGAGTCTGAAAGGTTCACGTATGCGTTATCCTTGAACATTGACTCGCTCAGGCTGTAGCCGCCGCGCAGTGCCAGGTTACCTATATTCTGCTCAATACCGATCCTGAATGTTGAGAAATCCTTGTAGTCATTTGCACCCTGATACAGCATCTTGGTGTTGTTTACTGACAGTGATGAACGCTGTGTGAAGTTCTTCTCATACTCAGCACCTATGGCGGTATGACCGAATGTAAGACCTGCGCTCAGGTTCAGTTTCCAGGGTGAGGTGAACTTGTAGTCGGTGTTGGGTGTGGGTGAGTAAGGCTCTCCGCTCTGTGCAGTTCCCTCATAGGCATACAGATAATCCTGATACTCAATGTTCTGTTTGAAATATGTGGGGGTCTTGATAGATGCGCCAAGTCTCAATCCCGGTACCGGACGGATGATTACACCGAATGCCATGTTCAGGCCGGATCCCTTTGCCGAGTTCATCTTGTCAACCATGGTGTACTCAAATCTGTCACCGCCATAACCTTCCCACAGATAGCCGGCATCCTCATTGGCTACCTCATCCTCTGACGGATAATAATTATAGAAACTGCTCTCTGACCATGTATCGGTAGACAGTATACCCAGAGTCCATCCCAGGTAGAGCATATCGGACAGGTTGCATGAAAGGTTGAAATCAAATGCGTTTATCTTGTTGCGCTGGCTCTCAGTGTACTGACGGTATACCACATACTCACGGGTAGGATCCGTACCGTCAGGGTCAAAGAACTTGTCCAGATAATCAAAAGTGCGGTCCATATTCTGCAGTCTGTGATATGAGAACCCGAAGTTCATATATCTGTCACCGCCATCATAACCTGAGAACACTACCGATACATTATCCAGGGACATGTTGATATCGGACTTAAGGTTTCCGGAGTAGTAATAGATACCGTTTGACAAACCCTGGTTGGCTGCGGTGTACTGCGGGTCCGTATTGGTGGATGTTCCAAAGAATGAAATTGACGCGTTAAGGTCACTGGTGCGGTAAGTACCGATACCTGCCGGGTTATGTCCGATAACCGACGGGTCACTGCCCAGGGCGCTCATTGCGCCGGCCATACCCATGTAACGTGCGGTACCGTTAAGTTCCTCCTCATATAGTTTCGCTGCATCGAATGAGGTCTGTGCTCCTACTGACAAGCTTGCCGTCAAGGCTGCTACACTCATCAACAACTTACTGGTTTTCATATGCTTAAATATTTAATTATTCAATAATAGGATATACTGTTCACTAACTGTCAATCTGTTACCTTCTGCTTGAAGGGCTGGCTGACCTTGAAGGGCCTGAGCTGCTGCCACCTGAGCTGCGGCTGGATCCGGAGCTGCTGCCACTGCTTACGCTGCGGCTGGGACCGGAGCTTACGCTGCTGCGTGATGAACTGCTGGAACTGCTGCTTGACGAGCGTGCAGAACTGCTTGAGCTGCTGCTTACGCTACGTGATGTGCTGCTGGAGCTGCTGCTTACGCTACGTGATGTGCTGCTGTTTGAGCTGCTTACGCTGCGTGATGAGTTGCTGCTTGAACTGCTCACGGTGCGTGACGGGCCACTGGTAGAGCTGCTTACGCTGCGTTGAGTTGAGCTGTTGGTGCTACTGTTGCTTACGCTACGCTGTGTTCCGGTTGTGCTGCGCTGTGTGCTGGCAGAACTGCTTGACTGGGCAGAGCCTGTATTGCTTCTGGATACCACACGTGTACCGTTGCTTGTTGCAGTACGGCTGGGGCCGCTGGTGCTGCTGGGACGGTCATATGTAGAACCTGATGACTGGGTGCTCCTGGATGTAGCGGAACTGCTGCTTACGCTGCGAGATGCGCTTGAACGGCTCTCAGTTGCAGGTGTAACGGTTCTTACTGCGGTGTTGTTGGTTGACCTTGATGCTACGCGTGCAGGTCCGCTTGCAGTTGAGCTGTTACGTGTCTGTACCCTGTCTCCCTCACGACCGGGATTGTCAGTTGATGCTCTGGCAATTGTCCTGGCTGCAGAGCTGCCGCTGCCTCCTGCGCTTCCGCTACGGTTAACCACACGGCTGGGGCCTGATGTACTTGATGCAAAACTGTCCGATGAGCGGCTCAGGTTCCTGTCCCATCCACCGCCGTTGATCCTGCGGTTGGGTACATAGGATGATGACCTGTTATCTACTATATAGGTAGGTCCTGAGTAATAGTATACCGGTCTGTGATAGTATGATGCCCTGTAATGGAAGGGATCATAATACCATGAGTCATAATACCAGGGATCATAGTACCAGGTATCATAGAACCAGGGATCATAATAATAGGTGTGTGAGTAGTACCAGTAACTGTCATCAAAATAATTGTCCCAGAATACTATATCCCAAAGGATATCGTCAACAATACTGTAATAGGGACGTGCGTGATGACGGAAACGGTACAGGCGGCGGGTCAGGTAGAAATCATCAACGGCGTCGCTGTAACCCTCGGCGTATGATGAACGGTCCTCCTTCTCATACTCATCAGATACATAAATGGTGTCATGTATGTAAACTGTGGGTACATCATCCAGTATCGATCCGTCCTCATACTGTATCTGACTTGTTCCGTATGTATATCGGCGGTTATACTCATCGGGATCACGGTCTACTATTATCTTAGGTGTAGTGGTGATGACGGGAGCAGCCTGAGCCGGTACGGTCTGGGCCTGTACAGTCTGGGACTGGATGGTCTGGGACTGGATGGTCTGGGCCGGTACAGTCTGAGCGGGTACCGTGCTGGAGGGTGTCCTTGTTATGACCGATGTTTCAGTTCCGGAAGACTGGTTTGACTTGTTCCTACCGGTTGAGTACAGGTCATTTCTCTGTGCACCGGCTGTCATTGTGACTGCCATGAGTGCTATAAATAATACTGACTTTTTCATAACCGTTCCGTTTTTGGGTTTGTTTCCAATGCAAAAATAATCAGGTAATAGTACCCGCATCACGGAAAATCCCTAAAAGGGAAGGGGGAATTTCCTATAATTGAGAATTGAGAATTAATACGCTGTACCTGCGTGGATACGCACCGGATGGCCAATTCTCAATTTTCAATTTTCAATTCTCAATTCATTAAACTCCTTCTCCGTGCCACGGAATACATTGAAATCCGTGTATTCCCTGATGCCCTCCACACTGGCATGGTCAGTAAACTGCCAGAAAGCCCACGGTTTATCAGTCTCGGGGCGTACCACATAGTAATGTGCCACCCAGAAAGGATAGTTATCAAGGGCCGGATTATTAAGGTGTCTTTTACGGAACTTGGTTGAGGCATAGATTATGGGCTTGACTCCGTAATGGGTCTCAAGCGCCTTGAGGAACTCCAGCAACTCACGTTGCAGGTCTCCCGAAGAACGGCCGGAACGCTCCACGTCAACCACCGGAGCCAGGTCACCCTTCTGCAGCTTTACGGTGTTTATAAAGTGTTCAGCCTGTTTCTGCGGCGATACGCCGGGATCATAGAAATGGTAGACTCCGCATACAAAACCCACGGTCCGGGCCTCGCGGATATTATAGGTATACTCAGGATCGGTAAACGTGCTGCCCTCGGTCGCCTTCATTATCACGAACCTTATAGGGAACTCATTTACGGCCGATGAGAGCGCCGCATCACGCCAGTTTATCTGCCCCTGATGGTGGGATACGTCTATTCCGTAACAGAGGAATCCCGATGGCAGACATACTCCGTACTCCCTGGTTCCACGGCATGGGCGCAGACGATAAAAATATGGACGCAGGAACATGTAATAGGCACCTACAGAGACAAGACCTATCATAAGGATTGTCAGTACCCAGTGCATCCAATCGGGTATGTAATAGTCCTTTACGGGCTGGACTTTCTGGCGTCCGGTGGTGCTTTTGGTTCTGGACGCAGCTGCGGTTTTGTGTCTTACTGTGTTTTTACGTGGTTTCTTTTTGCCGCCGAATAAAAACAGAAAGAAGGATTTCCGTTCTTTCTTATGAACGGAAGCCCTTCTTTTCCTGTTACCTTTATTTGTTGGCATATCGATCATCTGGGGACTGTTCCATCTGTGTCATTGGGGACTGTTCCATCTGTGTCATTTGGAACAAATGTCACAGTGGGACTGTCACCGTTGTGACAGGGGGACTGTCCCCAATGGGTCACTTCTTTGAACTTCGTTCGGGATTTGCTCGCCACGACAGAGCGAGCAAGCTCCCTCTGTTCGTTTGGCTTAACGCAAATGCTCCAGCTGCAAAGTCTTGGTAGGCTGGTCGCAAACCTCGGTGGGACCAAAGTACTGGATAGGACCGGGGTATACGAAGCAGGTCTCACGAGCCCACTCTGCGCGATGCTTAACGAACTCCTTGAAGGGAGCGCCGTCCAGCTCAACCAGAGCCTTGCGGATAACGGGCTTCATCTCACCGTTACGCTTCTCCATGTTCATCATCATGGTGATAGGTATACCACCTGCGATCCACTGGTCGGCAGGAGCAACGGTGTTCTTGATTGATGACATGTAACCGGTCTTGCCGGCAGCGATCAGCATTGATGCGTTGTAACCAAGGCTGTAGCAGTAGTCAGCATCAAAGTTTGACGGAGCTGCGCAACGGCCCTCGTAACCGCAGAAGTGATGCTGTGTGGAATACTTGCCAAGATACTTGCCATCCTTCTTCCACTCAGCCAGTTTAACGCCAACCATATCGGCCAGCAGCTGCTCGGTCTCAATCAGAGATACCTGTACGTTTCCGTGCGGGTCACGCTCCAGGGCAAGCTGACGGCTTACGCTCTCGGGCAGGCTCTGGAATATTGCAGCGTTCTCCTTAGAGAGCTTGCTAACGATGTACTGGATCTTCTTATCGGCCTGGATCATGTCAAACTCAGCCTGGTTTGCAGCCAGAACGTCATTCAGCTCGGCGATAAGCTTCTTGATGGCGGGGATGAACTCGATCAGGCCCTCGGGAACCAGGACTGTACCAAAGTTGAGGCCGCGTGCAGCACGGTCAGCAACAACCTGAGCGATATATGTTACTATGTCATCGAGAGTCTGGTTCTTAGCCTCAACCTCCTCACCTATAAGGGTTACGTTAGGCTGGGTCTGCAGAGCGCACTCCAGAGTTACGTGGCTGGCTGAACGACCCATCAGCTTGATGAAATGCCAGTACTTACGTGCAGAGTTGCAGTCACGCTCAATGTTACCGATGATCTCTGAGTAAACCTTGGTAGCGGTATCAAAACCGAATGAGGTCTCAATCTCGGTGTTCTTAAGGTCACCGTCAATGGTCTTGGGGCAGCCTATTACCTGAACGCCGGCGCCGATAGCCTTGTAGTACTCGGCCAGAACGCATGCGTTGGTGTTTGAGTCATCACCACCGATGATAACCAGAGCCTTGATGTCAAGAGCCTTGAGGATCTCCAGACCCTTGTCAAACTGGTCCTTCTTCTCCAGCTTGGTACGGCCTGAACCGATGATATCAAAGCCACCGGTGTTGCGGTACTCGTCAATGATATCGGCTGTGAGCTCCATGTAGTTGTGGTCAACCAGACCGCCGGGGCCCAGGATGAAACCGTACAGCTTGTTGGCAGGGTTGAGCTTCTTGAGACCGTCAAACAGACCGGCAATGACGTTGTGTCCGCCGGGAGCCTGACCACCAGACAGGATAACACCTGCGTTCAGGGTCTTCTTGGCAACTGAACCCTCTGTAGGCTCAAACTTAAGGTAGGGCATGCCGTAGGTGTTGGGGAAGAGCTTCTTAACCTCGTCCTGATCGGCAACTGACTGTGTGGGAGCACCCTCAACAGCCTTCAAAGCACCGCGGAGAGCCTGGGGAAGCTTGGGCTGGTAAGCGGCGCGTGCAATCTGTAATGCGCTTTTTGTACTCATTTGAATAGTATATTTGTTTAAATACCTCTTTAAATAGTAAGGGTGCGCAAATTTCGTCAAAATTGCGCACCCTTGCAAATAAAAGTTCGTTTTTAGAAGCGGTATATGATGGATGTATTTATATCGGCCGGCAGACCTACACCCCAGAACCACTCCCATACATTGTCGTCCTCCGAGAACTTCCAGTCAGACTTGCCGAAAACGTTCACATCAAATCCCCAGTGAGAGTTTTTCCCGAACCATCCCTGGTAACCCAGACCAAAGCCGCAGCCTATGGCCATAAACATCTCGCCCTCTCTTACACCGGCTTTGCGCCACTTGTCATCAAGGTATTCCAGGTACCTGGCATCGGTTTTCTTTTCATCGGATGTAAGGCCGTTTATGTACTCCTTGTCAAGGGTGGTTACAAAGATGTCAAACATCTCACGGAACAGGCCCAAGTCAACTCTTGCCACGCCGTAGAAACCGCGGCCGGGCTTGCGTCCGAAATAGTATCGGCCCTCGGGGCAAAGCATCACGCCCACATATTTGCGGTCCCACTCCACATCATAGGTCTTGCCGTCTATGCCGACCTCAGCATACCAATCCAGCGGATGGTCCTTTGACTTCCAGTTCACGTCCCTGGTTTTTCCGTCAATTCTGGCCGTGGCGGGCTGGTCCTCCTCGTCAAATACCGCCAGAATGCTGGAGCGGTTCACAAAATGAACCTGTGCCGATACACCGTATGAGAAACGGGTGTTTGTATAATGTTCCCAGACTATCTGGGGAGACATATAAGCAACTGATACAAGATCAACCTTTAAGCTATTGTTGTATTTGTCATAACCTTCTGTAAGAAGCGGCTTTATAGCCATCATAGACTGGCTCATGCAGAGCAGTGCAGCTATGGATAAAAGTGTCTTTTTCATATCGGATTTATTATTGTTGCCACGAAGATATGTAAAAAAATGTTATATTTAGCCTTCGGCTGAATAAAACTGCGCCTCGGAATAAAAAAGGTTTCCTTTTTTTTTCTCTCGGCTTGTATTATATTTGCACGTTTTTACAAACTAACTGACCTTTTCAGGACTATGCATTATTGTTTTATCATCAACAACGAACCCGGTAAAGCAGGCAACGCAGATATCATCCGTGCCGATATAGAGAAGCTTCCGGAAAAGATTGATTTTGAAATTTATCTTACAACCGCCCAGAAAACGGCCATTGACCATGTCCGCGAATACTGCCAGGCAAACCCTGAGAAGGAGACCTGTTTTGTTGCATGCGGCGGTGACGGTACCATAAATGAGGTTGCCACCGGAATGGTTGGAGCCAAGAACAAGCATCTGGCCGTGCTGGCTTACGGCAGCGGCAACGATTTCATAAAGTATTATGAGGGCAAGGATTTCCGCAGCGTGGAAAATCTTGTAAACGGCACCGCCCACAAGATCGATATACTTAAGGTCGGTAAGGACCATTATTCAATAAATGTCTGCAATTTTGGATTTGACTCCGTTGTGGCATCGACCGCAAACAAGCTGAGCCGCAAGGGCAACAAGAATCCCTACCGCTGGGGTATCGTCAAGGCCATTTTCTGCGGCCGATTCAACCCCATCAAGGTCAGCGCCGACGGTGAGGAGCTCAATCCCGGCAAGCGTATGCTGCTGTGCACCCTGGGCAACAACAACCACGTGGGCGGCGAGTTCTTCTGCTCACCCCGCGCCAAGAATGACGACGGCCTGATTGAGGTATGCTACTGCAAGACCACCACTCTGATGGGATTCCTTGGTATGCTCAAGGTCTATACCCTTGGCAACCACCTGGATGACCCCAAGGTAAGCAAGCACTTCATCTACCGTCAGTCCAAGACAGTAGATGTTCACTCCGACAAGCAGATAGAACTCTGCCTGGACGGTGAAATGCTGGCCGGCACCGATTTCCACATAGAAATCCTACCCCAAGCCATCAGCTTCATCATCCCCGCATGACCCAAAAGGGACAGTCCCCCTGTGCCATCGCGATGGCACAGGGGGACTGTCCCTTTCGGGTCATCGAAAATAAAAAGGATTCCCATTGCCCAAAATAAACCTTTTCACTATCTTCGCATAAACATTAACCACTACTACTATGGCAAGTCGCAGACAACTAAAGAAAGACATCAGTTATGTAATAGGTGACCTCTTCACCGAATGTCTCGTATCAAAAGAGCTGATCCCCGGTACAAACAAGGATGAGGCCGATAAGATAATCGTTGAACTGCTCCGTATAGACAACGAGTTCATAACCCGCATCAGCCATACTGAGCCGGGCAATGCCAAGCAGTACTACAAAGCTCTCATCAAGGACTTCCAGTCCGGTATCACAAGTGTAGTTGACCGGATTGTCAAGCTCAAAGAGACCAAGGAGACCAAGAAGAAAAAGAGCTGATCCCCTCTATTTCCTTTTGACATGTTCCGGCGCGCTAGAGTCATCATGGCGGCGCTGTCCGTCATATTGTCCGTCAGTCTTAATGCACAGACGGACAATGCTGCTATACGCGCACGCGTAAAGGACCATTTTGAACAGTACCAGTGCGACATAGACCTTAAGACCCTTAAGGTTGAGCGCACTGACATAAGCCGTAACGGCCGCCGTCTGGATATTTTCCTGAACCAGAATTTCAGTTACCAGCTGTTCCGTCATGAGCTGGTTGACTCCATCTACGCGGGCCTGCGCCGTGACCTGCCGTCCGACATCAGGCGTTACAGCATAGGCATCCATACCGGCGGCAAGACCATAGAGAAGCTCATACCCAACTGGGCCCGACGTACCATGAGTCAGGACAATCTGTGGAACCAGACATTCTATGACGGCAAGCCCTGGGTAAGCAACGAGAGCAGCATCTACACCCCCAAGAAGGGCCTTACCAACATACATATGGCCGTCACTCCCAGCCACGGTCTCTACTATGACAATGAGGACGGCATGTGGGAGTGGCAGCGCCCGCCGCTGTACTGCACCCGTGAGGACCTGCTCACACAGTCATTCGTATACCCCTACCTCATTCCCATGCTTGAGAACGCAGGTGCCGTGGTATACACCGCCCGTGAGCGTGACTGGCAGGTAAACAGCGTTACGGTAAAGAGCGGATCCGCCGGTTACAGGGAGGACGGCAAATGGTCCCGATACACAGCCGGAGGTTATTCGGCCGATTCACTCCGCATACTCCCCGACAGCCTGCAGGTAGATACCCGCACAGCGGAGTCCGGCAACGGCCCCGGCATACAGATGTCAACTGCATTCTGGATTCCCAACATACCGGAGGATGGTGATTATGCAGTTTACGTAACCTATCAGTCAGACTCTACCAGCATCGACGATGCCCGTTACATAGTGTTCCACACGGGTGGTTCAACCACGTTCCGCGTAAACCAGCAGATGGGCGGCGGCACATGGGTCTATCTGGGCACGTTCCATTTCAAGCAGGGACAGAACCCGCAGGGAATGGTCAGTCTGGACAACAGCAGTGAGATGCACGGTACAGTCAATGCCGATGCCGTAAGGTTTGGCGGCGGAATGGCTACCGAGGTCCGTAACAACCTCAAGCTCACCGCCCCGCGTTACAACATGGGTGCCCGCTACTACACCAGGTATGCCGGTGCCCCCGACAGCGTCTACTGCAAATATGACGGTGAGGATGATTACCGTGAGGATATCTGGACACGCCCGTATATGGCCAACTGGTTATCGGGAGGTTCCATTTTCAATAAGGCCAATCCGGGACTGGGCGTTCCGTTGGAGCTCTATTTTGCACTCCATACCGATGCCGGCTACACATACGGTGACACCCTGTACGGATCATTGGGTATCTGCACCACTGATTTCAATGACGGTCTGCTGGGCGAAGGCCACACCCGTGACATAAGCCGTGACCTTACCGACATGGTCCTGACAGGTCTTATCCGTGACCTGGAGCCTGCCATCGGACGCGAATGGATATACCGCGGCATCTGGGACAAGAGCTACTGTGAGAGCCGTGAGCCGCAGATACTGTCCATGCTGCTGGAACTTCTGTCACACCAGAATTTCCGTGACGTGGCTCTGGCGCTCAACCCCAACTTCCGGTTTACCGCATCCAGATCCATCTACAAGTCACTGCTCAGATACGTGAGTTTCATGCATGACCGCAGTTACGTGGTACAGCCACTGCCGGTTGACCATTTCTGCGTACGCCATACCGGCGGCCGTCTGGTTCTCTCATGGAAAGCCGTGGCCGATACGCTTGAGCCCACAGCCGTTCCCGGCGGTTACATAGTCTACACGGCCATTGATGACAACGGATTTGACGGCGGCACGTTTACCCGCAACACCACCTACAGCATAATCCCGGAGCCTGACCACATGTACCGTTTCCGCGTGACTGCGGTAAATGAGGGCGGACAGAGCATGCCGTCCGAGACTCTTGCCGCCTACATTGCATCAGAGAGCAAGGGTACGGTCCTGGTGGTGAACGGATTCCAGCGTCTGAGCGGTCCGGAGGCAGTCATAACCGACAGCACCCAGGGATTTGACCTGACACAGGACCCCGGCGTGCAGTATATGCGCTCTCCCATATTGAGCGGAGCACAGCAGATATTCAGTCTGGACTCGATAGACTCGGAGGAGGAGGTATCACTGGGTATGGGTGACGAGTCACTTAACGGCAGCCTGCTGGCCGGCAACACATTTGACTATCCCGTCATTCACGGACGCTCCATCGCGGCCGCAGGATGGTCATTCGTATCATGCAGCCGCGAGGCGGTCCAGGACAGCATCATCAGTTTCAATGATTACAAGGTGGTTGACTTGGTAATGGGATTGCAGAAGCGTTCCCTGCAGGACACCATCTGCAATAAGGATTACGCAACATTCACCCCCGCCCTGATGCGTGCCGTCAGGAACTATCTGAACCGCGGCGGCAAACTGCTGTGCAGCGGATCATATGTGGGGGCCGACATGATATCGAAACTCAAGGATGAGTCATTTACAGCACAGGTACTGCACTACCGTTGGGAGGGTCCTCTGCCGTCACATACTGACAGCCAGATAAAGGGCATGCGCAGCAAGGCCAACATACGCCGCACAGCCAACAATGACGGTTACGGCGTAACCAAACCCGATGTATTGAGTCCTGTGGGCATAGGACAACGCATGTTCACCTACACGGACAGCGGTCTATCGGCCGGTGTAGGATTCAAGGACCGCACCTGCGCCACACTCACCCTGGGATTCCCGTTTGAGAGCGTGATCCAGACCAAGGAGCGTGACCGCATCATGAAAGCAGCACTCAATTATTTGACTGACAAATAAAACGCTTAAGCTATGTACAACATTCAGGCAAATGAATCCGGAACACGCAGCATAAACGTGTCCGACGAGAATCTTGGAACTCTGCGCCGTTTTTCACTGCTCCAGTTCCTGGTTGACAGCAACGGCATCATCACAGAGCAGTCACTTGACAAGCTCAAGCTGACAGTACGTTCACTGCTCACCACCCCGCAGGGATCGGACAAAGCACTGCTTGACCTCTGCATTGACGTGATTTACCACCGTGACATGAAGGCTTTCGGTCTGAGGAACCTGATTGCCCTCTATGAGAAGTGGAACAAGGAGAACCCTGAAACAGAAGCTCAGCCCGCAGAGTAATCATGGCGCAGTGGCTGCCAACAACCAAAAAAGAGTGTGAGCGTCTGGGCTGGGACCAGTTGGACGTGATACTCTTTAGCGGCGACGCCTATGTGGACCATCCATCGTTCGGCAGCGCCGTGATAGGCCGTGTGCTTGAGTCACACGGCTACAAGGTTGCCATAATACCGCAGCCCAACTGGCAGGATGACCTGCGCGATTTCAGGAAACTGGGGGCTCCGCGCCTGTTTTTCGGCGTATCGGCCGGAGCCATGGACTCCATGGTAAACCGATACACGGCCGGCAAGCGCCTGCGTTCCGAGGATGCCTACACCCCCGACGGCCGCCACACCGGACGCCCAGAGTACCCGTCTATTGTATATACCAAGGCGCTCAAAAAGCTGTTTCCCGATGTACCTGTGGTACTGGGAGGCATCGAGGCTTCGCTGCGCCGTTTCACCCATTATGACTATTGGCAGGACAAGCTTCTGCCCAATATCCTGGAACTTAGCGGTGCCGATTACCTGACCTACGGCATGGGCGAGAAGGTGACCATTGCCCTGGCCGATGCATTCAGCGAGGGCCGCATAGAGGATATCAAGTCCATACCTCAGGTGGCGTTCCTGAGCAAGGAAGTTCCAGGTGGCATAACTGACCAGGACAAGGTGCTGGCATCACATGAGCAGTGCCTTGCCGATAAGCGTAGCCAGGCGGCCAATTTCCGCATCATTGAGGAGGAGTCAAACATGATCTATGCCCACCGTATCATACAGCCCACAGGCAACCGGTACGTTGTGGTCAACCCGCCCTATCCGCCGCTTACCACACAGGAGCTGGATGCCGTATATGACCTGCCCTACACCCGTCTGCCCCATCCGCGTTACAACGGCAAACGCATCCCTGCATATGAGATGATACGCCACTCGGTGACCATACACCGCGGCTGTTACGGTGGCTGCTCGTTCTGCACCATATCGGCCCATCAGGGCAAGCAGATTGTAAGCCGCAGCAAGGAGAGTATACTCAAGGAGCTGCGCAAGATTACTGAGATGGAGGATTTCAAGGGGTACATATCGGACCTGGGAGGTCCGTCGGCCAATATGTACGGCACAGGCGGACGCAACAAGGAGCTCTGCGCCAAATGCAAACGCCCCACATGCCTCACGCCCAAGGTCTGCCCCAACCTGTGCACTGACCTGACCGCCCTTACCGCACTGTACAAGGCTGCCGATAAGGTCCCCGGCATAAAGAAGACCTGCATAGGCAGCGGTATCCGTTATGACATCCTGCAGTACCGTGACCCTGACGTAAAGGCCGACAAGTCTCATCTGGAGTATGCCCGTGAACTTATAAGCCGACATGTGAGCGGACGCCTCAAGGTGGCACCCGAGCACACATCGGACTCAGTTCTGGCACTCATGCGCAAGCCGTCATTCATGCAGTTTGAGCAGTTCAAGAAAACATTTGACAAAGTAAACCAGGAGTGCGGACTGCGCCAGCAGCTTATCCCCTATTTTATAAGCAGCCATCCCGGTTGCACTGAGGAGGATATGGCACAACTGGCCATATTGACCAAACGGCTCAACTTCAAGCTGGAGCAGATACAGGATTTCACGCCCACTCCCATGACCTTGAGCACCGAGATATTCTATACGGGCATCAATCCCTACACTATGCAGCCGGTATATACCGCCCGCACCGAGCGTGACAAGCAGGCACAGCGTCAGTTCTTTTTCTGGTATGACCCTGCACAGCGTCACCGGCTCATCTCCGAGCTGCGCCGCATAGGACGTCCAGACCTTATATCAAAACTTTTCTGACAACTCTTGCCCACTGTCCTTTTAACTTTTGGGATTGCCTGTTATATTCTTTACGACAACCCCGAATATTGACACAAAACAAAATAAGGACAATGAAAAAGTATTTGATGGCTGCCGCTCTGATTGCAGCAGTATGCGTTTCAGTAAACGCCAAGAAAAAGGAGGTAAAAGAGGTTCTGTTCGGTGTAAAATCCGGAATCATCACCATATCATCCGATATGGGTGACATGCCCGATTTCTCAACAATGACCGCACTGGGTGGCGGAAACATATCATTCGGTGACAGCACATTCCAGAATCTGATGAACAGTTTCAACCCCAATGATATGTCTGAGCAGATCTATTTTGATGACTACGGCCGCAAGACCGCCAGAATAACTGTTTACGGCGACAATATCACCCGCGTAATATCTGTAGGTGACACAACCTATACCATCAACGAGAAGGAGAATACAGCTACTGCAATGCCTATATTCGGCGGCGGACGTAACGGCCGTGGCGGCGGATTCGGCGGCGGATTCGGCATGGGTGGCGTTCAGATAGGTCAGATCGGAGACATTGACTGGATGAACCTGGACAAGAAAACCATTCGCCGTAACAAGATCAAGGAGCTGGGCGAGGAGCAGGTTGCAGGCGTTACCTGCAAGAAGTACTCAATGAGCCCCAGCAACCAGATGGGATTCACACAGAACATTACAGTATGCGTATATAAAGGCATTCCTCTGTCAACCGTAACAGAGAGCGACTGGTCTACCACAAGCCAGACAGCCGTAAGCTTTATGGGCAATGCCAACTTCTCACAGTCATTCTTTACCCTGCCCGAGGGCTGCAAGGTCAGCCAGATGAACATGGGTGGTGGATTCGGCGGTGACTTCATGATGATGGGCGGCGACTTTGGCGGATTCGGCGGCGGATTCGGTGGCGGCTTTGGCGGCGGATTCGGCGGATTCTGATCCACACACATACTTTAGAATAATAGGGCGGCTTTTATCCATAAGTCGCCCTATTGTTTTATGGGGGTAAAAAAAATAAATGGCAGCCAACCTTACAAGACTGCCATTTATCCGGGGTCCATGCATCATGAGTTATGAAAAGGAAAGAACTCAGGATACATTTGCGGACACCTTTTCATTCCAACATTGCCTTTACAACCAGAAATGTCGTCACGACAGCTCATGATTGCATTGCAAATATCGGGATAAGGCTTGGAACATATATATCCAAAAAACAAATAAAGTTGTCAAAATTGAAACAACTGTGGTAAGAAAGTCTTAACTTAGTTGTCAATTTTGAAATGAATATATGAAGAGATACAGTATCAAGGAATTGACCGGAATGCCTCAGGACAGAAACCAGCTGTACAATTACAAGGATCAGGTCGCAGTGATCAGTCCGCAGTTCTATGGTCTTGAAGCCGCCGGCGAGCTGTTTGCAATTGACGCATTTGCAGTAGGATACATCATTAAGGGATACAGTATCACGGATTTCAACACAGACACATACCATCTTGTACCGGGCAACCTTTTCATACTGGCGCCCACCCACTCCTGCCGTATAATTGAGTGCAGCCGGGATTATACGGTACGTATCCTGCTTCTGGACTCAAACGGTCATAATCTGTCCGTACACCTTAACTATCTTGTCAAATCTGAAAGATGGACCCAGACATATTTCCATCCGGTACTAAAACTCTCTGCAGATGAAGCAATAACTATGAGAAACTGCCTGGAACGTATAGTTGAGCAGATAGCCCGTGAGGATTGTCCCAACCGCATTCCGTTCATAAGGCTTGCTACCGTTTGGCATCATGTTGAGTTGGACAACATCATGCAAATCCACATGAAAGAGATTACCGATAACGGAAAGCCGCTTACCCGCCAGCAGGCATTGGGCAGAGAACTGTACATACTTATCGTTAACAACTACCGCAAGGAGCATCAGGTCCGGTTCTACTCTGAGAAGATGTGCCTCACCCCGCAGTATCTCAATCAGATAGCCACACAGATATTCGGCAAGACACTGAGCGCCATCATAACAGACCTGCTGTTCTCAACTGCACGTTCCATGCTGTTGTCATCGGACATAACCATTCAGGAGGTATCTGATGAACTGAATTTTGCTGACCAGTCTGCGTTCAGCAAGTTCATAAAGAAGATTAGCGGAGTAAGCCCAAGCAAACTCCGCAAATCAAATCCACACCAGGAGATTATCTGAAATCGTTAAACCTGTAGCTGAACGATATCACAAACATTGACGTATCACCGAACGTACGGCTCTCACTCCAGTTGGTACCCGACGAGTTGGCTGAGAAACCGCTGTATGACTTAAGTATGTCACGCCATGTAAAGCTCAGTGTTGCCTGGCGTTCCTTGAGGAAACTGTAATCGGCCGATATGCTCCACAGGCACTCCGGACGGTTGGCAGATTCCATCTCATACCCGAACGGACGGTTATAGTTTATATTGGTAGATGCGCCAAGTCCTATTGATGACTGGTAAGATACCTGCGCTCCGGCACTGAGGCGCTTACCTCCGTTTGATGTGGTCAGGTAGTCACTCTTACTCTTATCCATTGTGTACCCCACATTGGCGCTCAGCATCCAGAAACGGTCCGAGTAGGCGCTCTCCAATGAGAGACTCACCTGGTTGTAATCCGTGGCGCTCTTGTTGGGGGCCGCATCGGTAAAGCTCTGTACGAATGCCACGTTATGGTTCAGAGAGTGGCTGGCTGTAAAATTCAGCGACAGGTCACGGAACGGATAGGTCAGGAACAGATACTCACGGATGTTCCAGCTGCCGTTTATATTCTCTGGTGATGTTATGCGGGCACCGGTCTGACGGTTAAGACGTGTCAGGGTGGTAATCTGGTTCAAGGTTGTTCCGTAACTGAAACTGGTACGCATATATGACTGGAGTTGGAACTCAAGGGTCGCGTTATGTGTGAATGAGTTCTTAAGGGAGCTGTTACCTTCACGGATATTCATGGGGTCGCTATAATCCGTCACCGATGAAAGTTGGCTGGCACCGGGCAATCCGTTTGAACCGTTGTATGTAATGCCAATCTGACTCTTCTTGAACACCTTGACACGTAATGAGCCATTCACATTATATCTGACTCCGGTATAACGGATATGCTCATCATCCTTATCCGGTTGGCGGTTATAGTTGTCTATTGTCTGCAGAATGGGCGATACACGGCCGTTAAGATTGATCCTGAACACTGAATCGCTGTAAAAGTAATCCAGGTTGAATTCATTGTCAAGATTTCCGTTACGTTTGTCATAATAAAGTGAATCTATCTCAGTCAGCGTCCCGTCATCGGCCAGGTCCTCATAACTCTGAATGCTCTTGCTGTCATTATATGAGAACGTGTAGCCCACTCCCAGGTAACCGATATCGCCTATACGGCGCTGCAGGTTGGCATACAGGTTGTAATTGTTAGACACATCGGGGGTGTAGATCCTGTGGTCAACCTTACGTACGCTGTCACCCAACTGCCAGAAATGGCTTTCTGACTTGTTTATGCTGGCACCGTCACTCTCGTTACGGCCAATACTCATATTCATGTGGAAATTGTACTTGCTGTCCTCACCAAAATTGTATGACATGTTTCCCCTTACG
The DNA here is from genome assembly GCA_900319225.1 of uncultured Prevotellaceae bacterium. Taxonomy (GTDB): domain Bacteria; phylum Bacteroidota; class Bacteroidia; order Bacteroidales; family Bacteroidaceae; genus Colenecus. The sequence continues at coordinate 128,452 of ONNV01000006.1, forward strand.
GTATAGGACTTGCCTGTATTGTCACTTGTGTTTGTCTGACGGGTAGAACTTATGGCTCCCTCGCCCTCATTAGATATGGTGTCACTGCTCTCGCTGCTGCTGTTGCTCCAGTTCCTGTTCATATCCAGGTCCACTCCATACCACATCTTGCCAGCCTCGTTCCTGCCATTCAGGCCCACGCTTCCGTTCCAGCTATGGCTACCGTTTGTACTTAAGTTCTCACTCTCTGTGTTCTGGGTAAACTCCGGCATGAACATCTTGTTGTAATTGGCCGATTTGTTCTCCATGTAATTGCCGTTATATCCGGCCGAAGCGTTCAGCGACAGTAGTTTGAACTCCCTGCTGTAATAGAGATTACCGTACGTGTTCTCATTCTTGAGTTGGCGGGAGTATTCATACGGTATGGTGTTATGTGAGAAAGAGCCGTAAATCTCTGACCCGTGCTGTTTCCAGGTGGATCCGTCTACAGACACGCGGTACTTGTCAAGATTCTCAGTGGTACCCAGTTCCACGCTTGCAAATATGGTACGGTCCATGGGCTCCTTGGTCTCCATATCCATGATAAGGTGGTTGTCACTCATCACGTTCAGGGTATCATCGGGCACCTCATATACCTTTAGGCTCTTAAGCTTGTCCGTGGGCATGTTGTTCAGGGCTATGCTCATGTCGCGCTTAAAGAACGAGTCTCCGTTAAGACGTATCTCCTCAATGTCACGCCCCAGATATGTCATCTTTCCGTCATTATATTTGAGTCCGGGCAGACGGCGCACCAGATCCAGCAGCACGCTACCGGTGGGCATCTCATATGCATCGGCATTGAATATCACAGTATCGCCGCGCTGGTACATACGCTGCAGCTCGGCCACGATCTCCACCTCCTCTGTAGTTAGCGGATTGCTTCTAAGGACAATGGAATCAAGTTCAACCGTATAGACATGGACACCGCTCTGTTTTTTCATGGGCGGATCCAGGATGGTGTCCAGAGTCTGCATTCCCAGGTATGATATGGTAACGCGCAGGCGGGTATCCTTAAGACGGTCACGACGCGACATATATGTCCAGAACCTGCCGTCGGGTCCTGCCGCACCACCGTCAAACTCAGTAGTATCGCCCATACATACGACCTTGATGTTTGCGCTCTGTAGCGGATAGGGGTCAGGCTCATACTCATCCACGCCATACACCTTTCCGTTTACCTCGAACACCTGCTTTACATACTGGCGCATCATAGATTCCATCTCCGGACTGCTCCAGTCCTGCGCCATAATTCCCAATGCAGTGAGCAGCATCAACGCTGCCAGGATACCTCTCTTCAAATTCATTCCACAAATAAGTATTTCAACTATTGATACGCAAATATAACGCCAATGTCAAAAAAGCACTTCCTGATAAAATATGAAAAATTATTAAATTGCCATTTCCCGGGGTATTTTGAGACATAACCCCCGTGAGAGGATGGCATCCTCTCACGGGGGTCAGTTATTTCTATAAATATCAAGGGGTTACTTTGCGGGTTCTATCTGCCAGCCGCGTGCTCTCATTTCATCGGCACTGAGAAATGTATCCCAGATTTCCTTTTCAGGATATTTGTCAAGGATTGCTCTGAGAGTCTTGTAGTTGGCATCTGAATAGGCTATAAACACATGACCGGTCTTTCCGTCAAACAGGTCCTTGACGGCTGCCTCCATATTATCCACACTTGCCATTACACCGCCAATAGTCTGTATGGTCTGTTTTAAGATCTCCTCCCTGGCTGTCAAACGTATTACGGTATAGTGTCCCAACGAACTGGAATTGTTTCCTGTCAAACTCTGTTCACTTGCCTCGATATGGATCCAATCAGGCTGGGTTCTTTCCTCATTTGTACTGAGTCTGAAGTTTATGGGAACAGAGTATCTTACTCTTACAACCTCACCGTTCTGCTTTCCCGGTGTCCAGTCAGGCATCATGCTGATTACCCTCAGGGCCTCGGCATCAAGCAACGGATCTACGTTCTTTACTACCTCGGCATCTGTAATGCTTCCATCCTTCTCTATAGTGAATGAAACTATTACCCTACCCTGGATATCATTCTCCCTGCACTCTTTAGGATACTTGATATTGTCACGCAGATACATGAGCAGGCCCATTGTGCCACCCGGGAACTCCGGAACCTGATCAACGACCATAAATACATCATTCTCAGGTTCAACTTCTGAGAATTCAGTGTTGATTCTGTCGTTTACTTCCCAGGCAACATCCTGTTTCTGCTTCTTAAGGGAAATCACGGGTTCATCTGTCTGAATCTGACCCTTAAAGTCCTCATATCCGGCTTTTGCAATCCTTACCAGGCAGTCAGCATTATCAACCCTGAGTACAAAGCCGCCGTCTGCATCGGTCATGCAGCTGTAACTGGCCATTCCACTCATATTAATCAGGGATACACGCGCATCGGCCACGGGGCCATCCTCATCAACCACCTTACCTACTATGAAACCGTCTTGGGTAAGCTTTGCAGTAGTTGCGGCATCATACGTGTCAAATAATTCGCTGTCAAACATGTCGGCCTTGTTATCTGTACGGGCAAACAGGACAGATGTCATTCCCAGTAACGGGGCAAGCATAAGAAGCCATATAAGGCGTCTCTGCCGGGTTTTGTTCTTGTTCATCATAATGATTCTTTGTTTAATGTTAAGGTTAAAGGAACTGGCAAGCGCATAGGCCTCTGCACCTACAGTTCTCATTATAAGGAGTCTCTGATAATCCCTACCGTCTATGCCCTGACGATTGATCACTTCATCATCGGCCTGGAACTCATGGACTATCTTGATTTCTTGCAATACAAGCCAGCATACGGGATTGAGCACGGTGCATGCCAGCAGGAATATAAGGTCAACGGAGTGCATATGGCGGATATGCGCAAACTCATGCCTCAGGCTTGCCTTACGGGCAAAACCCTTTTCCGTATCGGATATTACTATAAAATTCATCCAGCTGAACGGTCCGAATGCCTCACCGTGCGTTACCAGCCATACCATACGGCTCACACGACGGCGGGGTTTGCCGCGCAGGAAACGGTGTGCTTTCCATATTCCGCGCGTCCAGCCGATGAGCAGGGTGATCACATATACGCAGTATGAGCATATAAGTGTCACTGCCCAAAGGCTGAAACTGCGCTCCGGACGCTCAGACTCCACGGAGCCGTCAATTATAACCTCCGGAGCAAACAGGCCGTTTGCGGCCGACAGCTCACGGGCAAACTCCGTACCTGATATGGTCATGTCAAGTACAGGCGATGTCTGGTCCGTAATTGTCAGGTGCACAAGGGGGAGAAGAGCTGAGAGTACTGTGGCTCCCAGCAGGTAAATCCGGTTGAAACGATATAGTGTAGTACCGCTAAGTACCGCCTTGTACAATCCAAGCAGAACCAGCAGTGCAAACGCCCACTCAATTATATAAAGAACTATGCTACCCATAATGATTACTTCTTTTCTACCATATTGATCAGCTCCTTGAGCTCATCCACGCTAACCTCCTGCTGTTTTACCAGGCATGAGATGAAATCCATATATGATCCGCCAAAGAATCTGTTCACGCTCTCCTTGTTTATGAGCTCCGCATACTTGTCACGTGTTACGGCCGGCTCATAAAGAAAGAACTTGGCACCCAGTTCACGGTGAGCGATCATGCCACTGCGCTCCAGACGGTGTACGAACGTAGACACCGTATTAAAGTGCGGCTGGGGTTCCGGCAGATGCTCCACGATATCCCTCATGGATAGCGCCCCGCACTCCCAGAGCACGTTCATGATTGCCAGTTCCTTATCTGTTAGTTTCTTCATATCGCGATGGTTTTAACTAATGTCCGATGCAAATAAACTACATATTGTAATTACTTCCAAACATTTTTACGTTTATTATCATTTTTGTTGTAGTCTTTAAGACGCACCGGGGACGGTTCTGTTCGCGTAGGGGACGGTTCTGTTCGCGTTTAGAACCGTCCCCGGTGCGGAGAACCGTCCCCGGTGCGGATTCACTTATGGGTATGTGATGGTCCAGTTCATCTTATTCAAATCCGATATGGAGTAATAGAAATATTTAATAGTCGTTCGTTTATCATACATTATATCTAGTTCTTCTTGTTCCACATCATTCATTGGTTTTCTGTTGATTGTTGTATCATTATTCAACGCTCTAACTGAATCTGCATCTAAAATAAAAAAAGCTGCTCTCCCAGGATAATTAGAAATAACATCTTCCCAACTAAGACGAACAACATCGTTGACCTTCATTTCATAGTTGGAATGCGCAGGAACTAATTCTTGAGCAAAACAAGAGGGATAACAACTAATGGTTCGTGGTTCGCAACCACTTTGAACAACAATTATATCTCTGTCGCTGTTATTGTAAAGATAGATAATCCTGTGTTTATCTGTGATTTTATCAATCAAATCACAACCAACAGTCAGAGAAATGGAGGCAACAATGACAACTATAATGAATATGCTGTTCCATCTAAAGTTTTTCCTTTTCATCTTCATTTATTATTGTGTAGTCTATTTCGTGAATTCTAATTTAAAGTGCAACTTTTTTCGAAATCAAAGTTAAACATAGTTTTGCAGTATTCCAACGGCGTCTTGTAACCTAATGCTTTTCTTGGCCTGTTATTAAGCTTCCATTCAATCTCAGACAGCATTTCATCCGTTATTTGCTAAAGTCTGTACCCTACGCGAACAGAACCGTCCCCTTTGCGGATAAAGTCTGGAATAAGCACAAAAAATGTGACAATTCTAAAATAATAATAAGAACACGTATAGAACCATGGTGTTTGTGTACCTTTGCAGTGCAAAAACACATACCATTATGGGAAAGATCAAGAGTATCGGCATTCTGACATCGGGAGGAGATTCTCCAGGCATGAACGCAGCCATCCGTGCGGTCACCCGCTCTGCCATTTTTGAGGGATGGAAAGTATTTGGAATATACCGTGGATATGACGGCCTTATAGAAGGTGATGTAAAGGAGTTTACCACTGAGAGCGTATCGGGTATAATATTTGAGGGCGGAACCATCCTTAAAACTGCCCGCAGCAAGGATTTCATGACTCAGGATGGTCGTGCCAAGGCGTTTGAGACCATGAAGAAATTCAAGATTGACGCACTTGTGGTGATAGGCGGCAACGGTTCCCTATCGGGAGCACAGGAGTTCTCAAGTGAATTTGACATACCTGTGATAGGTCTGCCCGGCACAATTGACAATGACCTTTACGGAACAGATAATACAATTGGATATGATACGGCACTGAACACCATTGTTGAGTGCGTGGACAAGATACATGACACCGCAAACTCCCATAACCGCATATTCTTTATCGAGGTTATGGGACGTGACGCCGGATTCCTGGCCATGAACAGTGCCATCGCTGCCGGTGCCGAGGCTGCCATCATACCTGAGAGCAGCACTGATATTGACCAGCTTGCCGCCTACATTGAGCGCGGCATCCGCAAATCCAAACGCAGTTCCATAGTTATAGTATCTGAGGCCGATGGAGGAGCCATGCACTATGCCGAGCGCATGCACAACGAGTATCCGGAGTTTGATGTACGCGTATCAATCCTGGGTTACGTACAGCGCGGAGGCCGCCCCAGTGCAGTTGACCGCATACTGGCCAGTCGTATGGGCGTAGCCGCCATTGAGGCTCTCAAGGAGGGGCAACGCAACGTCATGATAGGCGTGATAAATGACAAGATGGTAAACATACCTTTTGCGCAGGCCGTAAAAAAAGATAAGCCCATAGATGATGAGCTTATCAACGTACTGGGTATTCTGTCTACCTGATCAGAGTTCGTCCTGAGCGTACAGATAATCTAAAAGCGGAGACGGATAGTCGCAATAGTCATCCTGACTGAAAAAGCGCTCCAGCTCCGCTTTTGCTGTCTCCAATGAATCCGATGCATGGATTATGTTCTCCTGATGGCTCACGCACAAATCACCGCGCACGGTACCGGGGGCAGCCTTGCGTCCGTTAGTGGTGCCGGCCATCTCGCGTACTACACTTACGGCATCAATACCCTCCCAGCAGCAGAGAACCACGGGAGCCGCCATCATTGACTTCTCTATAATAGGATAAAAAGGTTTCTCCACCATGTGCGCATAATGCTTGCGCAGGATATCGGCATCAAGTTGCTGCATTTTCATTGCCACAAGCTTAAGACCTCGTTTTTCAAACCGTGATATAACCTCACCTATAAGCCCACGCTGAATGGTGCAGGGCTTCAATATTACAAGTGTTCTTTCCATGCCGCAAAATTAAGCATGTATGTTTACATTTATATCAAAACACAGATATTTCAATAATACTTTTTAAAGAACAAATATAGTTGTACAATGAAGCATCATCCAATTATTGACTGATTATGAGAAATCATTTTGACGGCAATTTCATTATTGTGCGCGTGTAATTCAATGTCATTTGTGTTTGAAATAATACAGGGCAACGACCGGATTTGAATCAATTGTACATTCCGGAGATATCTTGTTTCTGAGATCTTCAGGAAAATTCATAATGATATCAGCGGAGATAAAACCCAGCCCCACTCCATAATCAGTCCTACGCGGTTCAAGAGACAACTGGACCTTGTCACCTGGCAGGAACGGATAATCGCCTTTGTTAACACTAGTGTATACCTTGCCTGTACTCTTGTCATATTTAACCAGCATGCTCTTTTTCATGTCAGTCAACATGAAAGATACCAACTCTTCTGTTTCAGTATAACCTAACAAATTATATATCTGTTGGTCAAATATCGAGCCTTCAAACTCACCTTCAAGTACATTCCTGGCAATTGATAAGTTGATTTTGATCTGATAAGCAACCTCTGATGTATCAGCCGATATATGATAAATGCTGTCAAAACCCATCGGCCCCATCACACCTACAACATTTTTGTTTATGTGCATCAAATAATGGTTCTCTCCCACGTCCTGTCTTGCTGAACCTAACAGGACCAACGGTTGGTTGATATAATTACCCTCCGGGTCTGTTTGCCACACCCCTCGGAAATGGTTTTCTATATAATCAGGAGTGTAGAACAAGTAATTACCGTTGGGAAGCACACAAAAATCACGGGTAATATGCTCAAAGGTGAACTGTCTTAAGAAATCGCCCTCAACAGAGTATACAAGGATCCTATTGCTGGTCACATCATAGATACTGATCTCATTATTGGACGGATTGACATCAAACCATGCCAACTTTCCATATTCACCATGCCCTCTGCCTTTTTTGGATACTTTTGAAATCAGATTTCCATTCAGGTCAAATACAAATACGCTTTTATAGTCTGCCGATACGAATAACCTGTCATTGACAATATGAAAATCCGATATGTTGCCGATGAGACAATCGTCAGATGTCTCCAACTGAACATATATGACCGTATCCAGATAATTTGAATAGTTGAACAGGTCATCCTCGCTATTTACTTCAATGGGGCTGCCGTTCTCAAAATCCACATAAATCTCATTACTGTCTTTCGTGGATTGTTTATTTGAGCATGAAACTGAAAGGAAAAGTAGGACTGAAAGGAATGAAAAACAGACAATTCTTCTCATAGCGACATTGGTTTATTATTTACAGTGAGGATTTTCATATCTTTTTAAAACGACGCAAAGGGGTCGTTTCGTTTTGCGTCACTTTAGCGGATCAAAGAGCCGATGGCACATTTCATCGGTCATGGGTTTATGGTATGCCAGGTTGTACATGTAGCCCGATTTGATGGATGCGTACGGCATGATGTGTCTGATTACATCACCCATATCCTTGGGCTCCACGCCAAAATAGGCTGGGGCAAAGATATTCCAGTGCTGCTGCATCTGCTCGGGTTTAAGGTGGAACAGGTTGTCCGTCATCTCAGGATTCGGTATCTGACATACACGCCAGCACATTCCCAAATCCCATTCGGGCGCACCGTATGCAGCCTGGCCTATGTCAATCCAGAGGTTGCGGCGGCCATCGGTTATTATATTACCTATCTGCATATCACCGTGAAGGCAGGTGGGGGTATCGGGAATCCTATCCAGTATGGGCAGGACAATGTCGCGGGCAAAAGCCGGAACCACATCCTCTCTATTGTAGAACTCCTCAATACGTTTCTTCATGGAGGGCAGCCTGGAGGTATCGGCCTTGACGGCATGGAGTTCACGGGCCACGCGGGCAAAGGTAAGGCTCACCTCCTCCATCCGGTCGGGCTCCTGCGATATGATACGCGCAAACGAGCGCTTGCCTTCTATCAGCTCATACTCGGCACCTACCCTCTCACCATCGGTTACCAGCCTGTAGGGACGTGGCGTGGGCACACCCAGCTCATACATCGCCTGCGCTGCCCCAAACTCATCCACGGCCACATCGGCTTCAAAACCGGGATTGTACAACTTGGCAAGGCGCTTATCTGTTTTGTGGGTATATGCCACTCCCTGACCGCCCTCACCGGTCTTAACGTAATCTTCAATATTAATCTTCTCGTAGTCCATAATTATAATTATCTTTTGCGTCACATCAAATAACGGGTGCGCAAGATTTCGATATCGGCGTCGGTAAGGCCTAGGGGATCCCTAATATAGGCCGATGCCAGACCGGTGCGGCCATCGGCCGTTACATAACCGCCCAGGTCACGCGCATTGATTATTCCCTTTACCGGCAGGAACTGCAGAGTCTGAATTTCATTTTGAAACAACATAGTCCTTTATTTACTGAATTCCTTGAGGAACGGCTTGAAATTGTTGCTCGATGGTGAGTCTATGATTGCAAATACAATCTTTCTGAAACGGTCCACGAACTCCTCCTCGTCCAGGACCTGATGGAACAGACGCGCCATCTGGGCAGGCGGAGTGCAGAACGCCCCGCAACCCAATGCGCCCAACACCAGACTATCATGCCCTTTAAGTATACCGATGCGCAGTATGGTGCGTATCTTTTCCTTCAGTATTGGCTTATCGGCCTCCGGGATATTGCCGTTTTCATCAAGAGAGTTGTGCCCGTGTTTGGGGTTGTAATTGAGTGATGCCACCGATATCACCGCTGCCCGGAAAGGATTGTCCAGCAGAGCATAGCCCTCATCCTTCGTGGCACGAAAGAACGTGATTCCCGGACTGTAGATACCGCCGTAAGTATTATCCATAGGGTATCGCTCTGCACGGCGTTTGACACCCACCATATCGGCCAGGTCGCCGTATCGGCCTCCCGGCAGTGAGAACTGGTAGAGCGATATTGCCAGCGTACTGCGACGGCAAAGGTCCTCCTCCTGGGCACTGGAGCCCTGCAGCACCCCGCCTCCGGGATGGTACAGGCTGGCCATATTGAGCAGAGCCGGATTGTACCCCTGCTCCACCAGATCCCGCGTAGCCAGGATGCAATCCTGATTTATCACCTGAAAAATGTGAAATTGGGGACAGTCCCCTTTTCCACATTTTGGCAAAACGTGGAAAAGGGGACTGTCCCCAATTTCACATTTTTCAGTAAACATCTGCGAATCCTCAACGAACTGCCCGCCAACCGGCAGACTAACCACCTTGTCAGTCTCCGTACGGTAGGCTCCGTCACGGAAAATATCAAGGTTATGGGTAAACACCTTGGTCAGCAACGCCCGCTTGGCATCACCGCCACGCGATACCGACGCTTTCCACCACCCGTTAAGCCAGATCTGGCTGTTCCACTGCTGAGCTCTAAGCATTATTCCTGTTTTTTCTAAAAAAAATTGTATTATAATCCTGCCTTTCTCTTTGACGAGTTGTTCTGCTGCAGCAACTCCACGAACTTCTGTGCCGATGTCTTATGGTACGAGCCCATCAGATAATGGTAACATCCGTCCATACGGCCGTCACGGTGGGCGATCGGAATTGCCTCAAGACCCTGAATGTCACGGATAGACTCCTCGGACAGCATGGTTACCAGCGAGCTGTTGGCAATCAGGTCCAGCAGGGAGCGGACGCTGTTTATCTCCAGGCGGATATCCAGGCTCACATTCTGGGCATACAGGATGGACTCCAGCGTATCCCTGGCCTGAAGGCCTTTTGACGGGAGGGCCAGCGGAAACCGTGTCAGGTCCTGTACCGATGCCTCCTTACCCACCCCCTTGAGCACGCCCTTACGGGCTATCAGACAGAGGCGGCTCTGGAACAGCAGATGTGACTCAATGCGGTCATCACCTATAGGTGACTTGTATGTCAGGGCCAGGTCAAGTTCATGATCCAGCATTTTCTGCCTCAGCATCTCCTTAGATGTGATGATGATGCTCAGACGTATATGAGGGAACTGACGGTAAAAATCCAGCACCGTCTGTTTTAGCAGGGGGCCGAACGCATAGGTACAACCTACGCTGAGCGTACCCACATGCAGGTTCTTCACGTCACGGATTCGGTCCGTTCCCGCCTGAGCATACTCCAGCAGCTGCACGGCACACGGATAGAACTGCTCACCATAGTCACTCAGGCCCACATGACGGGTGTCACGCGTAAGCAGCTCCACGCCCAGTTCCTCCTCAAGTTTGCGTATCTGCTGCGATATGGTACTCTGCGTGATGAACAGTGATTTTGACGCCAGCGAGTAACTCTTAAGACGCGCCACCTCAACAAAATATTTAAGCTGTCTGAGTTCCATTTGCCATTGGTTTTAAGACATGCAAATATACCGTTTATTTATCGATTACACCGAACAATTCTATCGAAACAAACCATAATCGTTAATAAAAATACTATATTGTAATATATACCTTTGCGTGCTTTTAATAAAACAGCTTGTTTTACAGCTAAAATGAACAAATCCATAGCAATCATCGCCCTGGCACTTCTTGCAACAGTATCATGCAACAGGGCACCCAAATCACCTTTCATCCGTAAGGTATCCGAATACGCAATCGTAAAGATTGAGCAGCCGGACCTGAGTGACATCACAGACAACGGAAAAGAAGTCCTGAACCTCTATCGCTTTATTGCCGATGAGATTGACGCCATCTACTGGGAGCAGTATTACGGCTGCAAGGACTCACTGCTCAATGAGATCACAGACCCGTTCCAGAAACTGTACGCCAAGATAAACTACGGCCCCTGGGACCGTTTTACCGGAAAGTCATTTGTCGATGGCTACGCAGACCGTCTGCCGGGAGCCGGATTCTACCCCGCAGACATGACACGTGAGGAGTTCGATGCATGGGACAACCCCGACAAGAACAGCCCTTACACCCTGATCCGCCGCGCCGAGGACGGTTCACTCCAGGCCGTTTGGTATCACGATGCATTCCGTGAGCATCTGGACAGGATCCAGAGCTATCTGATTGCCGCATCCGGCATCACCATCAAGCCCAGCGTAAGCAAGTACCTGCAGGCCAAGGCTCAGGCCCTCCTGACTGACAACTACTACGAGAGCGCACTTGCATGGCTTGACATGGATGACAGCAAGATGGACCTGGTAATCGGTCCCAATGAGACTGCCGACGACCAGCTGCTGGGCATTAAGCGTTCATATGAAGCATTCGTACTGCTCAAGAACATGGCCCGCACCGAAGAGCTGATGAAGTATGTATCACGCATTGAGGAGTTCCAGCAGGACCTTCCCGGTGACTCCGCATTCAAGACATTCCAGCCCGGCACCGGTTCAAACATCTTCTCATGCAACGCCCTCTACTACGCAGGTAAGGCCAACGCAGGTGTAAAGGTAATAGCACTCAACCTGCCGTATGATGCCGATGTACAGCGCGACCGCGGCACACGCACCATCCTGCTTGAGAACATCATCAACGCCAAGTACAACCACATTATCAACCCCACAGGCCAGGTCCTGTTGGAGCCTGACTACATAGAGCACCTGTCACAGAACGCATTTTTCTGGAACATCGTGTTCCGCGAGGTTGCACACGGACTGGGTGTAAAGGAGACAGTCAACGGCAAGGGCAGTGTTGAGGACGCCCTGGGACGCACCGCACTCACATTTGAGGAGATCAAGGCAAACGCAGCAGGAATCCTGCTTGTATGCAAACTCCAGAACCACTATGACATCCATGACCTGTTCACCAAGGAGGATGCCCTTACAACATTCTTTGCATCTCTGGTTCGCAGCGAGCGTTTCGGCGACGGCTCAGCACTGGGACGTGCCAACATAATCATCTACAACTACCTGCAGGAGGCCGGTGCTTTCCAGCGTAAGGAGTCCGGACGTTACATCCTGGATTTTGCCAGGATGGAGGCAGCCCTCTCAGACCTGACAGCCCTGGTTCTCAAGACACAGGCTACCGGCGACAAGGAATTCGCCCTGGATTTTGAGCAGCGCTACTCAAAACTCAATGACAACTACAGCACAGACCTGATGAATCTGGGACTCGAGAAGATCCCTGCCGACATAAGATTTAAATGAACCAATTAATATGAGCGACAAGAAATTCAATTTCAAAATGTGCGTGCTCCTGCCTGTTGTGCTGGCTGTGACGCTCTTCTTATGGGTAGTACCCGTTGATTTTTACGGCATTGAGGCCCTCACTGTAGTACAGCAGCGTGTAATTGCACTGTTCGTATTCGCAGCCCTCATGTGGATGTTTGAGATCATCCCCAACTGGACCACATCGCTGTTACTTATAGTACTTACATTGCTCACCATATCCGATAAGGGTATCAGCCTGTTCTGCGACCCCAAATATGGAACTCTGGTAAGCTACAAGAGCCTTATGGCATCATTCGCCGATCCGGTTGTGATGCTGTTCATGGGTGGATTCGTACTGGCCATCATGGCCGAGAAGTACGGTCTTGACGTAACCCTGGCACGTATCCTCCTCAAGCCTTTCGGCACCAAGCCGAGCATGGTTCTGCTTGGATTCCTTGTAGTCATAGCAATATTCTCAATGTTCATGTCAAACACCGCCACCGCAGCCATGATGCTTGCATTCCTGGCTCCCGTGCTCCAGGTTCTCCCGGCCGATGACAAGGGCCGCATAGGTCTGTCACTCGCCATCCCGGTTGCAGCCAACATCGGTGGTATCGGCACACCTATCGGCACGCCTCCTAACGCAACAGCCGTACGTTTCCTCACTGAGGCCGGTTATGAGGTTACATTCTCCGAGTGGTCAATGAGAATGATTCCGTTCGTGCTCATCATGATTCTCGTAGCATGGGTTCTGCTCCAGTTCATATTCCCCTTCAAGACCAAGAAGCTGGAACTCAACATCCCTGAGAACAAGCGTCCCGTTGACTGGAAGACCTACGTTGTATGGATCACATTCATCGGTACCATCCTGCTCTGGGCAACCGAGAGCCTTACCGGTATCAACTCAAACGTAGTTGCACTCATACCTCTGGGCGTTCTCACCATGACAGGCATATTCACCAAGGATGATATCAAGGAGATCAACTGGACAGTTCTCTGGTTAGTAGCCGGAGGTTTTGCACTGGGTACTTCACTGCAGGGCACAGGTCTGGCCAAGACACTCATCAACGCCATCCCGTTCGGTTCAATGAGCGTGCTGAGCGTTCTGCTCATCGCAGGTTTCGTTTGCTACTTCCTGTCAAACTTCATCAGCAACTCTGCCACCGCTGCACTGCTCATTCCTATCCTGATTGTAGTTGCACAGGGTATGGCCGATCCCGCAGCCGCCAACAACGCATCATTCATGGCACTTGGTGGCACACACGCTATGATTTCATTCATTGCAGTCTGCGCATCAATAGCCATGCTGTTCCCCATATCCACACCGCCTAATGCCATCGCATCAAGCACCGGTCTGGTTCAGACCAAGGATATGGCCAAGGTGGGCATCATAGTAGGCGCCATAGGTTTCACTCTGGGTTTCTTCTGGCTCACCAAGATATTCCCGTTTCAAGTAATTGCTCAATAATGAATTATCCAATATGAAAAAACTTATTCTTACAGCTTTTGCAGCATGCCTTTCCGTTCTGCCCGCCATGTCACAGGACGCAGAATGGAGCCGCGACCTCAAGGATTTTGCATCAACCCCCAAGGTTGGAGGTTACGCTATAGGCAAATACGCATACACAAGCAAGGACGGCGAGAAATCTGACAACAGTTTCAGCCAGCGTCTGGTACGTCTCTATGTTGACGGATCTATACTGACCGATTTCAAGTACCGCGTTCAGGTCCAGATCAACAACGCCTCTTTCCACATGAAAGACTACTATGTTGAGTGGGCACACTGGAAAGAGTTCTCAGTAAAGGTTGGTCAGTACAAGCGCGCATTCCTGTTTGAGAACCCCTATAACCCTTGGAACGTAGGTTTCGGTGACTATTCACAGATCACCAAGATGTTCTCCGGTATGGGTGACTACTGCGGAGAGCCCAGTTCAACCGGTGGCCGCGACCAGGGTATCCAGTTCCAGGGTGACCTGTTCCCCATCGGCGACGGTTTCCGTCTGGTACACTACCAGCTCCAGCTCATGAACGGTCAGGGTATCAACGTGGCCGATGAGAACTCCCGCAAGGACCTTATCGGAACAATCCAGTTCCAGCCCATCAAGGACCTCTACATAGGAGCATTCGGATGGAAAGGCAACTACACATCAAACGGTGTTACAGTTGACCGTAACCGTTGGGCTCTCTCTGCCAAGTATGAGCACAATGACTGGAGCGCACGTGCCGAGTTCGTAAAATCAAAGGGCCACAAGATCAGCGATTACAATGCTCTGGACGGTTCATTCACAGGTGCAGGCAAGGCCGATGGCTGGTATGCAGCTGTAGGTGTTCCCGTAAATGACTGGATCAAGATTTACGGTAAGTATGACGTTTACCGCGAAGAGGCCAGCAAGGATACACAGAAGACCATGTACTGCATTGCTCCCAACCTGCAGATTCACAAGAACCTGATGCTGCAGCTTCAGTACAACTACGTTGACAATCAGCTCTCATCATCACATTGGAATGAGTTCTGGGCAGAGTTCTATGTAAGATTCTAATATCTAATAGTTGTTTATATTGAAAGAGGGCCATTGCGGGTGATCCGCAGTGGCCCTCTGCCTTATGTATGGTTCAGTTCTTATCCGCGCAGTATCTTTGCAGCCTCAACCATATTACGCAGTGATGACTCCGTCTCGGCCCAGCCGCGGGTCTTGAGTCCGCAGTCAGGGTTTACCCACAGCTGCTCCGGGCTGATTACCTGAGCGGCCTTACGCAGCAGCAGCACCATCTCATCTACTGACGGTACACGGGGCGAATGGATATCATATACGCCCGGGCCTATCTCATTGGGATACTTGAACTCTGCGAATGCTCCCAGCAGGTTCATCTGGCTGCGTGCGCACTCTATGGTTATGACATCGGCATCCATAGCGGCTATATGCTGTATGATGTCATTGAACTGGCTGTAGCACATGTGCGTATGTATCTGGGTGCTGTCCTTTACTCCCGATGCCGATATACGGAATGCCTCTACCGCCTTGTCCAGATACTCATCACGGTCAGCCTTTCGCAGCGGAAGTCCTTCACGTATGGCAGGCTCATCTATCTGGATGACCTTTATTCCGGCCTTCTCCAGGTCAACCACCTCATCACGAATGGCAAGGGCAATCTGCTTCATGGTTACGGCACGGGGCTGGTCATTACGTACAAAACTCCACTGCAGAATGGTAACAGGGCCGGTAAGCATACCCTTTACAGGTTTGTCGGTAAGGCTCTGGGCATATGTGATCCAGTCAACGGTCATAGGTTTGGGGCGTGATACGTCTCCGTATATAACCGGCGGCTTTACGCAACGGCTGCCGTAACTCTGTACCCATCCGTTCTGGGTGAATGCAAAACCGCTCAGCTGCTCGCCAAAATACTCCACCATGTCATTACGCTCGGCCTCACCGTGTACCAGAACGTCAAGTCCTATCTCCTCCTGCTTGCGTATGGTTCTCTCAATCTCGCCCTTAAGGAGATCGGTGTACTGATCCTTTGTCAGCTCACCCTTCTTGTACTTACTGCGCCATGAACGGACCTCAGTTGTCTGGGGGAATGAACCGATCGTGGTTGTGGGGAACAGAGGCAGATAGAGCTCACGGTGCTGCTCCACGATACGCTCACGGAACGGCCTGTTACGCTTGGCAAAATCTGGTGTAACCTCTGCCACACGCCTCTTTACATCCTCATTGTTGGTAAGTTCAGAGTTGCGGCGGTCATCGATATCGGCCACATTACTCTGCAGGGCAGCCTTGGCAAAATAATCAGGCTTGCCACCGGCCAGATTGGCCAGATTGGCCACCTCGGTCACTTTCTGGCGTGCAAAAGCAAGCCAGCGCTTTACCTGGGCGGGCAGGCTCTGCTCATTATGCTCATTCTCCAGGTCAAACGGAGAGTGCAACAGCGAGCAGCTTGTGGAAATCAGGATTCGGTCATCGCCTAAGACGTCCTTGACCTTATTGATAATATCAAGTGACTGGCGGAAATCATTCTTCCATATGTTACGGCCATCTACCACACCCAGGCTCAGTGATGCGGTCCTGGGCAGGAACCTTACCACATCCTTCCAGCTCTGCGGCGCGCGTACCAGGTCTATGTGCAGTATGGCCGGGTTCAGTTCGGCAGCCAGGCTTGCGTTATCGGCCAGACCGTCAAAATAGGTGGTGAGCACAACCTTAAGCTTTACGCTCTCATTGATACGGGCAAATGCCTTGCGGTATGCATCCTTGATATCGTCAGTAATATCAGTATTGAGGAAAGGCTCATCAATCTGCACGTACTCGGCACCCAGCTGCTCAAGCTGCTTGAGGATATCGATATATGCAGGCAACAGTCTGTCTAGCAGTTCTATTCTATTAAAGCCGCTCTCCTTCTCCTTACCCAGAAGCAGATAGGTGACAGGGCCAATCAGCACCGGCTTTGTCTTTATGCCCAGCGCAAGAGCCTCACTGAAATCGGCAGCAGCCTTGTTGTATGTGAGCGTGAACTGCTGGTCATGGGTAAATTCAGGTACGATATAGTGGTAATTGGTGTCAAACCATTTGGTCATCTCCATTGCCGTCACGTCAATGCCATCCTTCTGATAGCCGTGAGCCATGGCAAAATAGAGTTCAAGCCTGTCATCCTTAAGCGTATTGTAACGTTCAGGGATTGCACCAAGAGAGAGAGTAAGATCCAGTGTCTGGTCATAGAGTGAGAAGTCATTGCTGGGAATGAGGTCAATACCTGCCTCTTTCTGCAATTGCCAGTTGCTCTTACGTATCTGAGCCGCTACCGCGAGCAGCTCATCTTTTGTAGTCTTACCGGCCCAGTAAGCCTCCTCGGCTTTCTTGAGTTCACGGCCGGCACCCACGCGGGGGTATCCTAATATGTTTGTTCTGATTGACATAATCCAAGTCTTTAAATCCGTAATCAGTTTGTTTTCTTTTTGCAATTGCGGCGCAAAGATATGCCACAGAATAATATCATAAAAATATTTTGGAGAATTCGGGAAAATATACTTGTTTTGCAGCTGATAGCCACAAAATATAGGAATAATATTCTGCAATTTACAATAACACAGAAATGGCAAACGGTGGTAAACTGGACACTACAGACATACGCATACTGCGTGAGCTGCAAAAGAACTCCCAACTCACGGTCAAGGAGCTGGCCGAGAAGGTACATCTTTCACCCTCTCCCACATTTGAGCGTCAGAAACGTCTGGAACGTGAGGGTTACATAACCCGATATATGGCTGTGGTCGATGCACAGAAAGCCGGTAACGGCATCATGGTGCTCTGCAACATACGTCTTAAGCAGCACTCGGAGGAGATGATTCAGCAGTTCATTGATGCCGTTCAGGATATAGATGAGATAACCGAGTGTTTCAACACCAGCGGCGACTATGATTTCATGATAAAGGTATACGCGCGCGACATGCAGGCATACCAGCAGTTCATGCAGCATACCTTGGGTTCAATAAGCTGTCTGGGTAGTCTGCACAGCGTTTTCGTTATGGCCGAGACCAAGAACACTCACGGCGTAGCCATTCCGTAACGCAAAGGGGACGGTTCTGTTCGCGAACAGAACCGTCCCCTTTGCGTTACCCTTTGCGTTACCTTTAATTTGCAAGCTTGTAAATAGCTTCCATATCATCAGGGCCAAGTACCTTGAACTGTCCCTGTGATACCTTATAATCCTGACTGCACTTACGCACCATCTCCTTTATTTCATCATCGGTAGCCTTGCGTCCTATCAGTTCAGGAATGTTTATGGGCATACCTATTGAATGGTAGAAGCGCTCCATGGCCTCGATACCGCGCATAGCTGTTCCCTCAGGATCAGTAAAGTCATTCTCCACGCCCATCACGTTCACTGCAAAACGCACAAAACGGCTTACGTCACATTTGTATACGTAACGCGCCCAACTGGGCCATACCGCAGCCAGACCTGCACCGTGGGTAACGTCAAACATACCGCTCAGCTCATGCTCCAGCTGGTGTGTAGCCCAGTCACCTATACGGCCGCAACCGGTCAGGTCATTATGGGCAATACTGCCGCCCCACATAATCTGTGCGCGGTAACGGTAGTTCTCAGGATCCTTTAGGACCTCAGGCACACACTCCATCATGGTACGCAGCAGAGCCTCGGCCACTGCATCGGTCAGGTTCATGTCACAGTCATGTGAGAAATAGCGCTCCATGGTGTGCATCATTATATCGGTCACACCTGCGGCCGTCTGATACGGGGGCAGCGTGTAGGTGCGTTCCGGGTTCATGATGGCAAATTTGGGGCGGCTTATGTTGTTGGAGTAGCCAATCTTTACGTCACCGTCCTCATTGGTGATGACGCTAGACTCACTCATCTCACTGCCCGCAGCGGGAATGGTCAAGACCGATGCCACCGGGAGGCAGGTCTTGGGGGTATACTTGCGCATATAGACATCCCACACCTCACCGTCATAGGGTACGCCGTATGCGATTGCCTTTGATGAGTCAATCACACTGCCGCCGCCCACAGCAAGGATAAAGTCAACCTTCTCCTTACGGCACAGCTCTATACCCTCATGTACCTTGGAGAGCCTGGGGTTGGGCACTACGCCACCCAGCATTACATACTCAATCCCGCCTTCACGGAGCAGACGCTCCACCTTTTCCAGAAGGCCGGACTTGATGGCACTCTTGCCACCATAATGAACCAGCACCTTGCTGCCGCCGTACTTGCGTACCAGCTCAGCCAGCTGCTCCTCGGAATCCTTTCCGAACACCACCTCAGTCGGTGCGTAATAATTAAAATCTACCATAGTCTTAAATGTATTTAGTTAGCAATCGTTGGCTATCGACAAACGAATTACAGTTGTCCACCTACACCTTTGAACTTCTCCACAAAACTAGCAATCAATTGGAAAACTCTATGCTTCTTTGTCAGATAAAGAGGATTCAACGGACTCATCTTGGGCAAAATATTATTGAAGTCCGTTCCATTCTCACTTACATATTCACGCTTAAGAGAACTAGCGATAAAACGCTTAGCATTTTCTTCATTAAGTTTCTCCTCCGATATTAACTCTGCAGCTTCTTTCTTTTGCTTTGCTTGAGCATATTCAAAGAAAGATTCAATAATGCTCACTTTATCTTTAATAGTATCTAAATCCGTTTCATTGATGAAATCCACTATAAGACTCTCTTTCGCTCTATTACCCACACTGGCGCGAATCACCCTGCGAATATCCTCTACCAAAGCCATCTTATCCGTTGATTTCTTGTTGTGTTCAAATATCAATTCAAGGATATAATCCAGATTTATTTCCTGTGATTTAAGCAAATCCACCTCAAAAACGATATCATCCCAATCAATTGCAGACTTCTCAACATCCTTGCCCTCTCTTTCATGCCTCAACCAGTCACGGATATCGTTATAAGTCGATTTATAATCCTGAATCTTACGATCATCCAACAAATCAACCTTTTTCAAATCTTGGATATCTGTATCAGTAAGGAAGAATTTATTCTTAAACTCTTCAACACTCTTTTCATCATTACAATCAATCTGCTTGAAGGCTCTCAGATGAGTGAATTCATCATAATTCTGCAAGACGTTTTCAACACGAAGGTATTCACCGAATAACCTTACAAATTCTTTTTTATCCTTTTCCGTTTCTATCTCATCTGGATTTGGGAATTTTTCATTCAATTCTTTAACGACATCGACATAACCCCTACAAGCCTCACCCGTTGCAGTATCTTTGAAACCTTCCAGATAATCTTTGTAACTACGCTCAAGAACCACATTTCTGGTATTACTGTCACCGAACAATGTAATTGCTTCAATAGTATCTTTCTCAAGATCTCTGAAAGTCACAATATTACCAAAAGTCTTTGTGGCGTCATATATTCTATTTGTACGAGAGAATGCCTGTATCAAACCATGATAACGCAAGTTCTTGTCAACAAACAAAGTGTTTAGAGTTGGTGCATCAAAGCCAGTAAGAAACATGCCCACTACTATGATAAGATCAACCTCTTTGTTCTTGACCCTTTTTGCCAAATCACGATAATAGTTTTGAAAGCCCTTACTGTCAACGCCAAAACTAGTCTTGAACAGTTCATTATAGTCATTAATGGCTTTTGTCAGAAACTCTTTGGCACTACTATCCATTGCAGTGGGTTCAAAACTCTCATCTATGATTTCACCTATTGCAGTTTGTTCCTCATTCGCCGCAAAAGAGAAAATGGTAGCTATCCTTAAAGGTTTCTCAGTATCTTTCTGAAGACGATTCAATTCCTCATAATAGCATTTGGCTGCATCAACACTATTTACAGCAAACATTGCATTAAAACCCCTATTAAAGCCAATGCCTCTATGAGTCTTAACATTGTAGTTATCTAGAATATATTGAGATATCTCACTAATTCTAGCCGGATGGAGCAATGCTTTCTTATTTTCTGATGCGCTCAGTTTCTTTTCATCCCGCTCCGACTCCATTTTACGGAACTTAGGTCTTACATCATTATAATCAACCTTAAACTTTAGGACCTTCTCATCACGAATAGCATCAGTGATTACGTATGAATGTAACTCTCTTCCAAATACGCTGCCTGTTGTCTCAGCACCCAACGCATTTTCCGGGAAAATAGGTGTTCCTGTGAAACCAAATTGATAATATTTCTTGAACTTTTTCTTCAAGTTCATCTGTGCCTCACCAAACTGAGATCTATGAGCCTCATCAAAAATAAAAACCACATGCTTCTGATAAATAGGAAGATCGTTCTCACTTTTCATCAGATTATTCAATTTTTGAATCGTAGTGACAATAATCTTATTGTCATCTTTCTCAATATTTCGCTTCAAGCCTGCGGTACTCTCAGAACCATTTACGCTATCAGGTGAAAAACGTTGATATTCCTTCATAGTCTGGTAATCCAGATCTTTGCGATCCACCACAAAGAATACCTTGTCAATAAAGTCCAAACCTGTTGCAAGGCGAGCCGTTTTAAAACTGGTTAAAGTCTTACCTGATCCCGTCGTGTGCCATATATACCCTCCACCATCTGGCGTTGACCACTGCTTTGATAGATAAGAACTCTTTATCTTCCATAGTATGCGTTCTGTAGCAGCTATTTGATACGGTCTCATTATCAGCAAAGTATTGCTTGTATCAAACACAGAATATGTAAGGATGATATTGAGTAAAGTATTCTTCTGGAAGAAAGTTGCGGTAAAATCCTTCAGGTCTTTGATAAGGCTATTATCAGCTTTGGCCCAATTCATTGTGAAGTCAAAACTGTTCTTATTCCTTTCTACTGTGTTTGCAAAATAACGGCTATCCGTTCCGTTAGAAATGACAAACAGTTGAATGTATTTGTATAAGGAGCCGGCAGAATTAAAACTTTCTTTACTATACCGATGAACCTGATTAAAAGCCTCACGTATGGCGACACCTCGTTTTTTCAATTCAACCTGCACCATCGGTAAACCATTGACCAGTATGGTGACATCATAACGGTTTAACTGTTCCCCTTCTTGGGTTATTTGCCGGACTACTTGAACCTTATTCCTGGCAAGATCCTTCTTGTCTACCAGATATATATTCTTTATATGACCATCATCAAAAACAAAGTCATAAATATAGTCATCCTGTATTTTCCTTGTTTTCTCAACAAGAGTATCACCTGGCTTATCCAAATATTCATCCTGATAACGATGCCATTCATCGTCCGTAAAAACAACATCATTAAGAGTTTGCAACTGAATTCTTACATTAGCCAGTAGCTCATCAGACGTAGAAAGATCTGGCAGATATTCATATCCCTGATTACACAAATCCTCAATAAACTCACGTTCCAATGATGCTTCTGTCTGATAAGCAACAGGAGATTCATTAATGGTATAGTACTTGTCATATTTATCAAGTACTATAAAGTTGTTGGATTCCGCTATCGTGTTATACTGAGCCATTATCGTTCACTTCGTTAGTTGGTTCTTCCTTGAAATGATATTTTTCTTTGATTTCTTTTACAAGAAAACTTAATACCCTTTTGTCATTATCATCAATAAATGAAATCTCTTCGCCCGAATGCTTTCCGTGACTACATAAATTTATAATTCGGTTATAATATGCCTCTTGTGAGTCATTCGGCAACAAATCCTTCCATTTTGAATACCCCAAAAAGGTTGATGCTTTCTCTAATATTTGACGTAAGAAATTATAATGATATTTCTTTATCTCACCATCTTGTATTGCTTTTTCTAATTCCGTCAAAAGATAAAGATGATATGAAAAAGGAGAATCTTCTGTTTGTACTAACAAATTATATGTACCGTCGTCCAATTTTTCTAAACGATTCTTTACAGAGTGCTTAGGTTTATATCCATATCTTTTATCTGGATTATTAAACTCGTTGTATAAAACATTATAAAATAATGGATTATGTGTAGTAATTATGTATTTCAAATCTGATTGACTTGATTTAATCAGTTCTGCAATATTAACAGCCAATTCAATCAAATGATTCTCATCCAATGAACTAACAGGGTCATCAATAAAAACATACTTCAATTCATCAAACTGATTAGTTCCTCTCTCTTCTGTTTCCGGTATATTCAATGTTTCGACTACTTGTTCAAGCAGACTATAAAACACACACCATATCAAACAACTCTCTTCTCCTTTTGAAATCTTAATATTTGTCTCTATTGTTTCATTTCCTCCACTAATGAAAAACAATATCTCGGAATAGGCTGGAACAACTATATCACGACCATTTTCATCCTTAGCAGTGTACTCTTGATTAAAAACGGGAGTTAGCTTATCACTTGTATAATGCTGAAAATGAGTTACTATATTTCTCTCTTGCCCTTGTTCCTTAAGAACCCAATCTGTAAAACTATTGGGACGTATTATTAATTTTCTGTTCGTATCCTCATCCAAGTCATTATCCCAATAAAACAAATCTTCAGTATATGCATTGTAATACAGAACTTTTGTCTTTTCTTCAGCATCTTCACCTCCATTCTTAGGTGCAATAAGTTCCTTAAACTCACGCGAAAGACGAGTTTTCCCAACACCATTAAAGGCATAAATCAACTGAACCTTTTTATCGGTATTCTTAAGCGTTTGAGCAATTTCTTTTAATGATAGTCCCATATCATGCACTTAATTTATATTCTGAGAATGAAAGGAGTTTATTCCTATAATACTCATACAGTTCCTTAATCGCCATGATTTCTGCAGGTAAACCTTCAACCATATCAAATACCAACGAATCAAATTTGTCCAATAGAGTGACAATACGGTGTTGCTCAGCAAGATCAGGAACTGGGATTATTAGGTTCTCTATGGCAGTTCTTGCCAAACGTGGAACACTTGATTTTCTTACCTGAGATAATAAGTATTTTTGTTTGGTCATAATATAGTGATATATGTATCTGTTGATTACTAATTCTTTAGCATCAATAGTAACACAATCATCAGCAGCCCAAAAATCCGAGCCAGAAAAACCAATACTACCAGCAGCTCCACCAACAATAATAAAAGTCATTCCACCCTTTCGATTGCTCGTCTCTTTATAGCCAAGAGGTGTTAAGCAATTCTGAAAGACAGGATACAATCCATGTTCTGCCAAGTTGCTCTTTACCACACGGACACCTCTTTTTATTTCCGTTATTTCACTCATTTTCATCCACGTTACGCTTCGCCTGCCCCCCCCTATTTTATTGAATGTCAATAATTTATTTCTATAAAACTCGTATTGCTCGCGCCTCGCTTGCAGCTCCGCTTGCAGCTCCGCTGCAAGATTCTTAAAATTATCAAGTATGCAAGCAATTTCTTCCTGTACTTCTGGGTGTGGTACAGGTATTTCTATCTGAGAATATTTTGAGATCCAATGACGTGTATGATCTACAGCCTCAAACGGAATACACTCCATCGCATAATAAATATACCTAAAACAACCATTGAAACTCTTTTTTGGTCTCAACATTTTCATTGCTGAACTTTTAACTTTAAAATCAAAATCAACCCAATGAAAGGAGGTCGTAAAATCATCGAATATGATAGTCGGATTATCTTTATTAGCCTTATAAATACCTTTATTTTCATTAGTGAAGCCTAATATAAATGTTTGTCCTGCAGTAAGAACTGGTATTTTGTACCTATCATCATACTCTGTACTATTAACTATATATCGATTTGGTTGTTCATAATCCAACAAATCACCCAGCCTTTTATACTCCACCCCATCAGGACAGTATTTCTTTATCAATTCTTCCAGTCTACTCATAATTCACCTATCTTATCTGATTGTAGATTAAGTAATGATCTCTGCCTTTCTATTTCCTCTTCAAGTTCTTTTTCTGTAGGAAGATATGCCATGTATTTTGAGGCAAAGAGCTGTTTATTTTCATTTAAAACAGAATAATGTGCTATAGTTTTATCCGTCTCAGTACAAAGCAATATGCCAATTGTAGGATTATCATCACTGCGTTTCTTCAAATCATCATACATACGCACATACATATCAAGTTGTCCAATGTCCTGATGGGTTATTGCATGTGTTTTAAGTTCAACAATTACAAAGCATTTGAGGATGTAATTGTAAAAAACAAGATCAACAAAAAAATCCTGTGTTTCAGTTCGGATTAATTGCTGGCGGGCAACGAAAGAAAAGCCCTTGCCAAGTTCAAGCAGAAAATCCTGCATTTGGTCTATTATAGCCTGTTCTAACACCGTTTCTGTATATCCCTTGTTGCCAGGCAAGCCCAAGAACTCAAGTACTGACGGATTTTTAATAAACTCCATCTTGTCATTTTGTAAGGCTCCAGTTTTTTCTTGCATCTCCCTTTTTACGGGTTCTTCTATTTGAGAAGAAAGCAATCTACGGTAATATAGTGTAGAAATATTACGGTCAAGAGTACGGTAAGACCACATCTGTTCAGACGCCTCTTTTAGATACCAATTACGTTCTTCATCATTTGTTACGCGCATAAGCCTCTCGTAATGGCTCCAACTTAAAATTGATTTTTCAAATTCTGCCGACACCGCCGGCAGTTTTTGCAAAACAGATTCTGCCGACACTGTCGGCATAATTGGCAACTCCCTGAACATCAAATAGAACTGTCTGAATTTCCAGAGATTTCGCTCCGAATAGCCTTTCCCAAATTCTGCAGTCAAGGATTCAGAAGCCAATTTGATTACTTGTTTTCCATACTCGGCGCGCGCTTTTCCCTTTTGTTCCTGCGTAACAATTCTCTGACCCATTAGCCAATTTTGCCTGATATTTGCAAGATTAACCGCCGAATACGCCATCTTTCTGGAAGAGATAACAATATCTCTCAGTTCAGAGAGAAACTGTGTATCTAACTCCAAAAGAGTTTGTTTTTCAATTTTGTCAGTTTCGTTTTTCATTGCATCAATTTTCTAATTCCATAATAATCTTATCTATCTCAGCCCTCAGTTGATTCTCTTTGGCCACTATTCTCTTGATTCGTTCATTGAGTTCCTTAATATCAACCTCTTTACGAGTCTCTTTGGCTTCAACGTAACTGCTGACTGAAAGATTGTAATCATTCTCTGCAATCTGTTTATTATCTACTGATTTAGCTACGCCCTCTATATCCTCTTTTTTGTCAAACAAATCAACTATTCTACTTATGTGAGTATCAGATTCGAGAATATTGTTGTTAGTTTCTTTTTTATAGAAATCCGTTCCCGATGCATCTATGAACTGGGTTCTTGTATCAGTTTTATGTTTAGACAGCACCAATATATTAACGGCTATTGATGTTCCATAAAATAGATTGGGAGCTAAAGCAATTACAGATTCCACAAAATTATTATCAACCAGATATTTCCTGATTTTCTGTTCAGCACCACCACGATAAAAAATGCCAGGAAAGCATACTATGGCCGCCCGTCCCTTGCCAGAGAGATAACTCAACGCATGCAAAACAAATGCAAAATCAGCTTTAGACTTGGGAGCCAATACACCTGCCGGTGCAAAGCGTTCATCATTAATCAGAGTAGGATCATCGGAACCTATCCAATTAACTGAATAAGGAGGATTTGATACTATTGCATCAAACGGTTTATCATCCTTAAACTGAGGATTCAACAAAGTATTCCCCAAAGCTATATTAAACTTGTCGTAGTTTATGTTATGCAAGAACATATTCATACGGGCAAGATTATATGTAGTATGATTTATTTCCTGTCCCCAAAAACCATCTTCAATAATATGGTCATCAAATTGCTTTTTTGCCTGCAACAACAAAGAGCCGGAACCAGCAGCAGGATCATATATCTTGTTTATAGTTGTCTGGCCATGTATTGCTAACTTAGCAATGAGTTCTGATACACACTGAGGTGTAAAAAATTCACCACCAGATTTGCCAGCATTAGCAGCATAATTATGAATTAAAAATTCGTATGCATCACCGAACAAATCTATTTTATTATCCTCAAAACTACCAAAGGTCAAGCCTTCAACACCTTTAATAACTGCAGCCAATCTACTGTTCTTGTTTTCTACCGTATTACCTAAGCGGGTACTGGTAGTATCAAAATCAGCAAATAAGCCCTTTATATCATTCTCAGAATCATAGCCAACTGCAGAACTTTCTATAGAATCAAATATCTTTCTTAACTCCGTATTAAGATTGGGATTAGTATTAGCTGTCTTAGCTATATTTGAAAACAACTGACTGGGATAAATAAAATACCCTTTAGTCTTTATTGCATCATCCCTTATTTCTGGAGTTATCACGCTATCTGGCAATTTAGCATAATCTATGTTTTCATCCCCACCTTCAATGTAGTTGGTAAAATTTTCACTGATAAAACGATAAAACAGAGTACCAAGGACAAACTGTTTAAAGTCCCAACCATCTACAGCACCACGAACCTCGTTTGCTATTTTCCATATTTGAGCCTGCAATTGGACTCTTTGTTCTATACTCGTCATTAAACTATACTAACAAATGAAGTGATACCATTATTTGATTGACGATGATACTATAAGATTCTGAACATCTACTTCCAACAAAGTTGAGATCTTTACCAATGTAGCCAAATCAGGTTGTGCCACATTAGAGCACCATTTAGATACTGTTGACGGATTCTTGCCTAATTGTTCAGCCAACCATTTACCTGTTCTTTTCTTCTCAACAAGAACAATTTTGAGTCGATTAATATCCTCCATTGCAATCAATAAATTGAACTAAAAGCAAAGATATTGAAATGACTGAAAAAAGACATATAATCACATCAATATTTTCAGAAAAAAAATGAGATGGTCACAGATGCAACCATCTCATTAAAGGCCAAAAGAATGTTTAGTTACTTCTTCTTTTTCTCGTCTTTGATTTCCTCTGCAGCAGGAGCCTCTGCAGCCTCCTTCTTCTTACCCAGGTACTCGGGCAGGTTCAGACCGGCCATATTAAAGAGGTCTGACATAGGAGGTACGGACTTCATCAGGCCGCTAAGGAAATTGGCGGTTGATCCCTTTCCGTCGGCACTGTTGCCTGAGTCCCAAACGGTAACGTTGTCGAACTTGATACCCTTGATAGCCTCTACCTGAGTCTTTACAAGTTCCGGCATCTTCTCTGACATGAGCAGCATGAATGCCTTTGCGGCATCACCGCCGGCAGCCTGTACCATCTTGTCATAACCGGCAGCCTGCTTGGTAAGGATCTCGTAGTAACCCTTAGCCTCGGCCTCCATGCGGGCGAATATGGCATCGGCCTCACCCTTGGCGCTTACGCGGAGCTTCTCGGCCTCAGCCTCGGCAGCTATGATGATACGGTCTTTCTCAACCTGCTGGGCAACCAGGATGTTGGCCTGCTGGGTTGAACGCTCACGCTCGGCACGGGCGTTCTCGGCGTCACGCTCAGCGATGTAGGCATCCTGCAGGGCCTTAGCCTGCTGAACCTTCTCAGCAGTTACAGCCAGACGGTTGGCCTCAGCCTCTTTCTCACGGCGGAACGCATCAGAATTGGCAATCTCAACCTTGGCGTTGTTCTCACCCTGTACGGCTACTGCGTTGGCCTGTGATGTACGGATACGGGTCTCCTTAACGGCCTCGGCCTTACCTATCTCACCGTTACGGTCCTGCTCGGCAACGCTTACCTTAGCCTCGTTGATGGCCTTGGCGGCAGCCTCCTTACCAAGAGCCTGGATATAACCTGACTCATCCTTGATATCGGTTACGTTTACGTTGATCAAGCGGAGGCCGATTTTCTTGAGCTCAACCTCAACGTTCTTGGCAATCTTCTCCAGGAATGTGTCACGGTCACTGTTGATCTCCTCAATTGACATGGTTGCGATAACCAGACGCAACTGACCGAACAGGATATCGCGGGCCAGCTCCTGGATCTCATCGGCCGAAAGGCCCAGCAGACGCTCGGCAGCGTTGTTCATGCTGTCAGGCTCTGTCGATATACCTACGGTGAAACGGCAGGGTACATCCACACGGATGTTCTGACGGCTCAGGGCGTTGGTCAGGTTTGCATCGATAGAGATAGGTGTCAGGCTCAGGTAAGCATAGTCCTGAATTACAGGCCATACGAACTTACCGCCGCCATGTATACACTTGGCGCTACCGCCTCCGGTCTTTCCGTAAACTACCAGGATCTTGTCCGACGGGCAACGTCTGTACCTGCGGATAATTGTTGCAAACAGAATGAAAAGGAGTGCTACTCCAATCACTACAAGTAACGTAATATTCTCCATTTTTTTAAAAACAGTATTTAGTTATTAATTTCCAAAATTCATTCAACAAGCAGAAGGTCATTACCCAGAGCATCCACGATCTTAACCTGGCCGCCGGTGGGAATCTCCTCCTTACTGTCTGTCACGGCATCTATCTCATGGATTGAGCCCTTTACGCTCACCTGCACCTTGCCGCGTCCTGAGCGGGCAGCCGGGATACGCAGGTACACATCGGCCTTGAGTCCTACAGCCTCCTTCATCTGGAAACTGCCGTCATGTGACAGTTTCATGACCTGACGGAACATGAACACGAATGCCAGTACGAACAGCAGACCCACTCCGATGGCGATTATCTGGAGCAGCCAGCGCTTATCAATCGATCCAAAGAGCAAGGCACCGGCCCAACCGTAACCCAACAGGAAATTGATCAGGTTGCGGAATGAGAAAACACCGCTCAGTTCACCGTCTTCAACAGAATCTACGGCACCGTCCATCGGACCTGCATCTACATCGGCATCAGTACCCAACCCGACGAATGTCATTATGGTCTGGATAATGAAAATCAGTGATGCGCAGCATGCGATGATCCAGAAATACTTCTGTAACGGCTCAAGTGAATTAAATAATTCCATCATAGCAAAACAAGTATTGGTTTAGTTAAACAATGCATGGTCTTAGAAGGGACCACTTTTCTACAAAAATAGTGATTCCTTTGGATTATTGGCATTGGGCAAAGAAAAAAAAGTAACTTTGCCCAAATTAATTTTGCGATGGAGCTACCTATGTATGACACTCTGCTCAGCCTACCCCTGTTCCAGGGTATGAGCCAGACTGATTTCAACAGCCTGCTTCAGAAAATCCGTCTGGATTTTATAAGGTATGAGGATGGTGATGTCATAATTGAGAAGGGAAACCGCTGCGGCAGTCTGGCTTTCCTCATCAACGGTACGGTAGAGAGTTCACGTTCAGGAATGGACGGAAACTTTACATTCTCCGAGCTTATAGAAGCACCTTTTCTTATTGAGCCCTACTCCATGTTTGGACGCGCCGGATCATACCAGCGCACCTATACCGCCATAGGTTCATGCAGTTTTCTCATGGTCGACAAGCAGTACATCTACACAGAGTTAGGCAAATACAACATCTGCCGCATGAACCTGCTCAACATCCTGAGCGGGCGTGTCCAACAGCTGGACTGCCATATCTGGAGTCTGGACGGGATGTCACTCAGGGAGCGTATCATCCGCTTCATCAAGGGTCTGTCGGACATACAGAGCGGCCAGAAACGCCTGGCCATCAAGATGAATGACCTGGCCATGCTGATGGATGCCACAAGACTGAATGTATCGCGTGAACTGAACGCTCTTGAGAAGGACGGCATCATAAGCCTGCGCCGCAAAGAGATATTCATTCCCGCACTGGAGAATTTGATAAGCTGACCCATAGAGCCAGCACCGTTTTATAATATGGACGAAAACAAGAAAGCGGCACTTGACCGCCGATACGCACGAATGGCCCTTATCTGGGCGGAGAACTCATACTGTGTTCGCCGCAAGGTAGGTGCGCTCGTGGTAAAGAACAATATGATTATATCCGACGGGTACAACGGCACTCCCACCGGATTTGAGAATATATGTGAGGATGAGAACAACGTATCCAAGCCATACGTACTCCACGCCGAGGCAAACGCCATAACCAAACTGGCCCGCTCATCAAACAGCAGTGACGGAGCTACCCTCTATGTCACCGCATCACCCTGCATTGAGTGCGCCAAGCTTATCATACAATCGGGAATTAAACGTGTAATATATACTGAGCAATACCGCCTTACTGACGGCGTTGACCTGCTTAAACGCGCAGGCATTGAAGTTATTTATCTGGATTTGAACGCACAGGAATGAAAACACTTAAGAGAATCATACAGGTACTGTTTGTCCTGACCATGGGATTTTTCCTTGGAATCGAGGCTATGATAGCCATTTACAACCGTAATCACCTCTCTTTCAGCGCCGGCCCATCCAATACCGGTTCACAGAAGATTGAGACAATCATCAAGGCCATAGACCGCAAGTATGTGGATAATGTGGATATGGACTCCATAATAGACAGCGTGCTGCCCACCCTGCTTGAAAAGCTGGACCCCCACTCAGCCTACTACCCCGCTCAGGAGACAAAGGAGAGCAATGATGAGCTGCACGGCAGTTTCTCGGGCATAGGCGTCCAGTTCTCAATCCAGGATGACACCATTCGCGTAAACAGCGTCATACACGGAGGGCCGTCCGAGAAGGTGGGTGTGCTGGCCGGTGACCGCATAGTCCTTATCAATGACTCCCTGTTTGCCGGAAAGAAGATTCCCAGCAGCGAGGTGGTAAAGAACCTCAAGGGCCCCAAGGGCACCACAGTAAAGATTAGCGTAAAGCGCAATGATGAGCCCAACCTGGTTGATTTCACCATTGAGCGCGGCGACATACCCGTAAAGAGCGTTGATGCGGCCTACATAATATCCCAGGAGGATGGAATCGGTTACATCATGATAAACAAGTTTGGCGAGACCACCTTTGCCGAGATGATGGTAAGCCTGGCAGAGCTCTCAAGCAAAGGCATGAAGAAGCTTATCATTGACCTGCGCAGCAACAGCGGAGGTTATCTGGGTGCCGCCATCCAGATGGCCAATGAGTTCCTGCCCAAGAATGACCTTATAGTATATACACAGGGTGCGCACAATCCCATGGCCAAGCAGTTTGCCGACGGACGTGGCCACTACAAGAACATCCCGCTCGTGGTTATGATTGACGAGTCATCGGCATCAGCCGCCGAGATATTCACAGGCGCCATCCAGGATAATGACCGCGGTACAATTGTAGGACGCCGCTCATTCGGAAAGGGTCTGGTACAGGAGCCAATTGATTTCTCCGACGGCTCCAGTATCCGCATAACCATAGCCCGCTACTACACCCCGTCTGGCCGATGCATCCAGAAACCCTACGGTGAGTCCGATGAGGATTACGCCATGGATATAGTAAAGCGTTATGAACACGGCGAGTTTTTCAGTGCCGACAGCATAAAGCAGAATGAGGATGAGGTCTACAAGACCAAGGGAGGCCGCACCGTGTACGGAGGCGGAGGCATCATGCCCGATGTTTTCGTAGCACAGGATACCACCGGCTACTCCACCTACTACTCAAACGTGGTTCGCAAGAGCCTCATCAACAAATACTCATTCAAGTATGTTGACAGCAACCGCTCACAGCTGTCCAAGCTCAAGGACTACTCCGAGGTTGAGGATTATCTGGATGCGGACAACGCTCTGAACAAGTTCTACGAGTATGCCTC
Organism: uncultured Prevotellaceae bacterium; assembly: GCA_900319225.1. GTDB lineage: Bacteria > Bacteroidota > Bacteroidia > Bacteroidales > Bacteroidaceae > Colenecus. The sequence continues at coordinate 160,883 of ONNV01000006.1, forward strand.
CAAGAACGGCGTAAAGCGTGACCGCAACCTCACCGCACCCGCCCGCAAGCAGATGCGCAACGCCCTGTACGGCAACATCATCTACGATGCCCTTGACATGCAGGACTACATCACCTTCATCAACCTCACTGACCCCACCGTCATCAAGGCCATCGAGACTCTGAAAGACTAACGAACGCAAAGGGGACGGTTCTGTTCGCGTAGGGGACGGTTCTGTTCGCATTGGGGACGGTTCTGTTCGCGTAGGGGACGGTTCTGTTCGCGAACAGAACCGTCCCCTTTGCGTTACCGTCCCCTTTGCGTTAACGCAGGACTATTTGGGTGATTACCTGGGCGCCGGCCTCGGCATTGAGGCGGGATACCAGTTCTGTGCGGCGCATCATGAGTTCATTACGGAGTGCGGCCGATGTGATGGTCACGAACAGGACCTGATTGTAGATTCGCAGTTCTTTCGTGTATCGGGAGACGGCGGGACCAAGCACCTTATCCCATGCCTGCAACAGACGATGCTCGTTGAGCGGAGTCTCCAGCCCGAACTCTCGCAGATACTGCAGTATCACGCCCCCTACCTGTTCTGAGTCAGTACGTCTCATAGCACATCACCGTCCTGAACTGTAAATACTTTGTAATCCTGACCGCTACCCTCCAGGATTCCGTCAATATGGTTGCGGTCAACATCAGTTATGAATACCTGCCCGAATTTGCTGTCATCGGCCACAAGAGATATGATACGGCCCACGCGAACGGCATCCAGACGGTCAAAGATATCATCCAGCAGCAGGATGGGACGCTTGCCGCATGACTCTGCCAGAAGTCTGTACTGTGCCAGTTTGAGGGCCACGAGATAACTCTTGTTCTGCCCCTGGGATCCCTCACGGCGTATGGGATAACCGTCCAGATCCATCTCAAGTTCATCCTTGTGGATTCCGTGCAGCGAATAGCCCACCGCGCGCTCACGGCTGCGCCACTCTTCAAACTGAGCCATTAAATCTCCGCGCTCAGCATGTGACGTAAATTTAAGTGATACCTGCTCATTTGAATCACCTATCAGTGAGTACATCTCACGGAAATAGGGCACCAGAAGGTCCGTAAGCGCCTTACGTTTCTCATATATGCGCGTGCCCGTATCGGCCATGGTCTGCTCCCACATAAGGAACAGCTCACGGTCCGGCTCCACCTCCATCTTAAGCAGGGCGTTACGCTGCTGCACGGCCTTGTTATATGAAATGAGCAGTTTGAGATACTCCCGGTCATACTGGGAGATAATGATATCCATGAAACGGCGGCGCTCGTCACTTCCGCCCAGAATCAGCTCCACATCCTGCGGCGACACCATTACCAGCGGTATATAACCTATATGGTCCGAAAACCTCTGATACTCCTTGCCGTCACGTTTCATCTGCTTGTGTCCCTTGGGGCGCGATACGCATCCTATCACGGTCTTGTCGCCAGTAGGCAGGCGGTATGTACCCTGCAACTGGTAGCATTCCGCACCGTGGCGGACGGTAAGCTGGTCGGTCAGGCTTATGGAACTGTGGCAGAATGAGAGGCAGTAGACCGCATCCAGAAGGTTGGTCTTGCCCATGCCGTTCTTGCCCACAAAACAGTTCAGCTTGGGCGAGAACTCAAGGTCTGCCTGAACTATATTGCGGTAGTCCTGCACAAACAGATGATCCAGTTGCATATAGGGATTTAATGGGGTTGATTCCTGTACAAAAGTAGTCAATTATATCCTTAGCAACACAATAACAGAGATATTCTTGTTTTTCTTTTGCCAAAATGTTTACGTATAGTAAAAAATGACTATTTTTGCACCCGCTAACAAAAAGACGAAATGGCAAAGAAAGCAGCAAAACCTGTGGAAGCACAGGATCAGAAGGGCCTCGAAGAGGCATTGAGCAAGTCAGAGCAGTTTTTTGAGAACAACAAGAAGACCATCTTCAGTTGCCTCATAGCAATTATAGTAATCATTGCCGGTGGCATGCTTTACAATGCCAAGGTTGCCCAGCCCCGCCAGATCAAGGCTGCCGAGGCAATATTCCCCGGTGAGACATATTTTGCAAACGGTGACTACTCAACCGCTCTGAACGGTGACGCTTACGGTTTTGATGGCTTTGAGGCACTCGCCAAGCAGTACAAGAGCACCAAGGCAGGTAAGCTGGCCGGTCTCTATGCAGGTCTCTGCTACGCTCAGCTTGACAGCATGGACATAGCTCAGAAGTATCTGGAGAAGTTCAGCGGCGATGACCAGATGGTTGCTCCCTCTGCAATGGGTGCATTGGCAAACTGCTACGCCACTAACGGTCAGGTAAGCAAGGCTGCCAGCACATTTGAGAAGGCTGCCAAGAAGGCTGACAACAATCTGCTTTCACCTTACTTCTACCTTCAGGCCGGCATCCTGTACGAGTCACTTAACAAGCCTGCTCAGGCCCTCAAGCTCTACAAGATGATCAAGGTCAAGTATCCTGAGTCAAACGAGAGCCAGGAGATTGACAAGTACATTGCTCGTCTTACAAGCAAGTAAAAGACAAGACATATAGGCTGGGTGAATTCCAGAGTGGCCAAATGGGGCAGACTGTAAATCTGCTGTCTCTCGACTTCGGTGGTTCGAATCCATCTTCACCCACAAAGAAAGCGTCCTTCGGGGCGCTTTTTTTGTGGGCGGAGATGGATTCGAAGATGTACCTCTTTTTATTTCGCTACGCGAAAGCGCTCCATTACATTCCGCTTGGCGGCCCTCCGGGTCCGCGTTCTCGCTCCAAGCATTCGCTCGCCCCGATACGTTTGCACCTGCGTAAGATCAGTGTGCTGCGGGAGCCAATGGGGACGGTTCTTTTTGGCCCTCAGTGTAGAAAAAAAGCTCAGTGAAAATCAGGGCCAAAAAGAACCGTCCCTAATGGCGGAAAAATTGTACCTTTGCGCAACTAAACAATTCATTCTTATGAAAATCACTATTATCGGCGCCGGAAACATGGGAGGCGCAATTGCAAGAGGATTTGCTGCAAAGAATGTTTTTGCAGCCAAGGATATTACCTGCTGCGACCGCAGTGATGCCACGCTTGATGCACTCAAGAAGGATGTCCCGGGTATCGGCACATCAAAGGATAACGCCCAGGCTGTAAAGGACGCAGACATTGTTCTGTTTGCCGTTAAGCCTTGGATCCTGCCGGCAGCCGTAGAGGAGGTTAAGGCCGCGTTGGACTACAAAAAACAGCTCATCATATCAATCGCAGCAGGCGTAGGCCTGGACCGTCTGGCCGAGCTTTTTGACAAGGGTGCCGATAAGCCCCAGGTAGTTTACCTCATCCCCAACATAGCAGTTGAGGTAGGTGCCGGTGTATTTTTCTACTGCTCAAACACTGCCAGCAAAGATAATCTGAACCTTATCCAGAAACTGTTTGGTCAGGTTGGATTCGCCAAGCAGGTTGAGGAGAAGCAGATGACCGCAGGTACAGCACTTGCATCTTGCGGAATTGCATATGTATTCCGATATATCCGCGCCAACGTTGAGGGCGGCGTAGAGATGGGATTCTACCCCAAGGATGCCCAAGAGATTGTTCTTGGCACCATCAAGGGCGCAGTTGAGTTGCTGCTTGCACACGGTTCACATCCCGAGCAGGAGGTTGATAAGGTAACCACCCCCGGCGGTATCACCATCAAGGGTCTGAACGCCATGGAGGAGGCCGGATTCACCAACGCCGTAATCAAGGGTCTTAAGGCCGGCAAGTAATGAAACTGGTATATTTCCACGGATTCATGTCATCGGGAGCAAGCGGGACAGTAGAGAGCCTGCGCCACATGCTCCCCGAGCTTGAGGTATGCGCTCCCGATATCCCCGTCGACCCGGCCGAGGCACTGCCCTACCTTAAGCAGTACGTGGCCGATGAGCAGCCCGACATCATTGTTGGCACATCCATGGGTGCCATGTACGCCCAGCAGATGTTCGGATTCAAGAAGATTTGCGTGAACCCGTCATTCAATATGTCCACCATGTCAAAGGTGATGAAGGCTAACACCACCTACCCTTTCCAGAACGGACGCAAGGACGGAGCCAAGACATTCAAGATTACCGGACAGATTGTAAAGAACTTCAATATGATGGAGCGCCAACAGTTCAAGGGTATCACCGATTTTGACCGCGAGAACACCTACGGTCTCTTTGGCAACCACGACACCACGGTCAACTGCTACGACCTATTCAAGAAGTACTACACCAACGCCCAGCGCTTTGAAGGAGAGCACCGCCTCAACGACAAATCATTACGCACCGCCGTAGTACCACTGATCAAACAGATTCTCAGTCTCTAGCCCCCCGCACCTTAGGGAGCCAGAAGATCCACAACGAGCTTTCCGTCCCTAAGGTCACGCTCGCACCTGCGTTTTCCCCGCGCAACCCCCTACCTTAGGGAGAGAATCCGCGCTACACGAGCTACACTTCCCTAACGTCCACTGAAAAAATAAAGAAGAACGTCCGGACAATCCCGAACGTTCTTCATATTTATGTGTTTTTCTGTGTGTTTACTTGTACAGGCCGCGGCGGATGCTGCGCTTGGGGGTCTTCTCAAACTCCTCAGTGCGGATCTCAAGCTTGGCAACCTGGGAGTAGCCGGGAAGCATCTCGTTGATCTTCTTACGGTCCTCCTCAAGATGAGCCAGAACCTGCTGCTGGTTGAGACCGGCTGTCTTTCCGGCTTCATAATCGGGGAATACCAAAGCTACGAGTTTGCGGTCGCGCTCAACTACCAGAACCTCAGATACAAGCTGCAGGTTCATGTACATATCCTCAATCTCCTCGGGATAGATATTCTGACCTGAGGGACCCAGTATCATGTTCTTGCTACGGCCCTTGATATAGATGTAACCCTGCTTGTCAATTGTACCAAGGTCACCGGTGTGGAACCAGCCCTCAGGGTCGATGACATCACGTGTGGCGTTGGGGTTCTTGTAGTAACCAAGCATCACGTTGTCACCACGTACAAGCAGCTCGCCTATGTTTCCGGGAGCATCGCTGAATACCTCGACAGGACAGCCGGGGATGGCGATACCGCATGAACCGGCTCTGTACTTCTCCCAGTCAACATATGAGATAAGCGGAGCGCACTCGGTGCTGCCGTAACCTACGGTGTAGGGGAAGTGGAGCTTGCGCAGGATCTTCTCTACATCGGCATTCAGGGCGGCGCCACCTACAATCAGGCTGTCCATCTTACCACCGAATGCATCGATTATCTTGGTGCGGATCTTTCCGCCGATGATACGGTTGATGCCGGGGATAGCCATCAGTATCTTCATCATGGGCTTCTCCATTACCGGCTGTATCTTCTGCTTGATTACCTTCTCAATTACCAGAGGAACGGTGATTACCAGAGTAGGCTTCTCCTCGGCGAATGCATCGAACAGGATCTTGGGTGAAGGCATCTTGCCCAGGTAGCAGATACTGGCGCCCAGCAGCAACTCAAACATGAGCTGGAATGCCAGACCGAACATATGAGCCATAGGCAGGATTGAAACCACGGTCTCACCCTTGGTAAGAGGCAGAACGCCGCAAGCGAACTTGAGGTTTACCAGCATTGCGCGGTAAGGAACCATAACGCCCTTGGGATCACCTGTTGTGCCCGATGTGTAGTTCAGTACAGCCAGGTCATTAGTATCCTTCTCGGCCTCATACTTTACGTCATCCTTGCTGAAGCCCTTGGGATACTTTTTGTCAAAGGTCTCATCAAGGGTCTCCATAGCCTTGGTCAGCTCCTCGGAGCGGCTGAACTGGAGTGACATATCGTTCATAAGGATCATACCCAGGATATTAGGCATCTCAGAGGGAACCATTCCGGCCATTACCACATCACCAACCATAAGGATCTTGGCCTCGGAGTGGTTTACCAGAGTATGTACGTTACCGGGTTTGAAATCATTCAGGATAGGTACGGGAATTGCACCGTATGTGTATACGCCAAAGAATGACACGCCCCATGCAAGACAGTTCTTACCGCAAAGGGCAACCTTATCACCACGTTTAACACCTGCGTTCTCAAGTATGATATGTACGCGTGCTACGCGCTTGGCAAGCTCGGCATATGTAATTCTCTCTCCGCGGAAATCGGCCAATGCGATATTGTCCCAATGACGGCGGAAACTGTCCTCAAACATCTTGATCACACTTGTGGCAGTCATGTCACAATTTGGAGTTCTGTTAATAATTCTAGCCATTTTGTCTTAATGTCAATAATTTTGCCGCAAAGGTACTCCAAACACCTCGCCAAACGGAAAAAGCTCCGATTTTAGGGCCTTGCGGCACCCCCGATGTGGCGAACTGCCGCTAATCGGCCCCCGGCAATTCACCCCACGCCCCTGATTTGGGCAGAAAGAAAAGATTTTCTATATTCGCATGTTCTAAAAAAATCGAGACAATATGAACAAGCTGCCTGATTACATGTTCACAAGGAGATTCCTTTTCCTTACGGTCTTGTTCATTGTGGTCTTTTCAATTCTGTTTCTGCAGCTCTACTCGCCGTTTTCATCGACCTACTGGTTATCATTGAGGGATTGTCATGAGATGCTTGGAACCGTAATAATGTATGCATTCTCGGTCCTGTTCCTGCTCTCAAGCAAGGTTCTGCTCATGGACCTTAACCGCCGATACGGTGTGAGTGGCTGGGGGCTGCTTGCTTTCTCAGTTGGCGAGGCCGTGATTGTATCGGTCATATATGTAGCCATAACGATGCTTGTAAGGCAGGACGTAAAACTGAGCGACCTGTTCCCCAGGGCGCTGTTCTGCATACTGCTAATTCTGGTGATACCTTATATAATAGCTTATCTGTATGGTTATGCGCACGGGCTCAAGATCCAGCCCGGAAGCAGTCCGTCAAAGCCCCAGGGAACGCTGATAGTATCAATCCATGACAACAAGGGTAACATAAAGCTCTCTCTCAGGATCATGGATATACTCTATGCGGTATCTGAGGACAACTACGTGAAGATTTTCTATGAGCAGGACGGGGTTGTGCGCAACTCAATGATACGCACCACCGCCAAGAATATAGAGGATGACCTGGAGGGTCTAATAACCCGATGCCATCGCTCATACCTTATCAATATCGCCAAGGTCCGTTTCTTTAACAACGACCGCGACAATCTGTACGTAATTCTGGATCAGGAGGGTATCAACCCGATACCCGTTTCCCGCTCTTACCGCGACGCAATAGCTTCGCTGCTTTCAAAGTGAAAAGGCCAGCGAGTCCCACCGGGGACAGTCCCCTCTGTGCCATTTCACCGAAATGGCACAGGGGGACTGTCCCCAATGGGACAAAAAAAAATGAATTCACTCGCGTGAACTCAATTTTTTCAATTTCCTCCGCAGGGACCTTTTCCCCTTGGAGTGAGCCTTGCAATTTTCACAAATTCTCGGGCCCGAACCTAATTACTAACCTAATTACTAACCAATTAATGCTTATGAGAATTATCCTTTGTTTTCGACCGCAAAGGTCGGTACTTTTTCGATACGTTGTTACTTAAAAGATTTAAATCTGAATAAAACAACGTTAAAGAAATGATATCTTAAAAATCAGCACTAATTGCTTAATAATCAGTCAGTAACAAACATTGTCGCGAATTTGCACCCCAAATCTCGCAGCCAAATGGTGCTCTAAACGCGCTCGGCATGCACCAAACTCCGCGCTGACAGGAGTGAAAATCACGTCGCAAAGATAAGGTTTTACCGCCAAATCCGGTTCATTATCGGCAACATATCTGATGATAACCTGATCTGGATTGGGACCAACCCTATAGCCGGAGCCTTTCCGCCCTTGATAAAAGCTATAGCATAAAAAAAATGAATATATATACGTTTACAAGTTATCATATGAGCATTTTTAAGACCAATTTTGCCATTCATGCATAATTGTTTGCCAAAAATTTATATGTTTGCACGTCCTAATTACAAAAAGTTATGAAAGCAATAAAAGCCATCATTGCGACGGCCATTATTCCGATGGCCATGTCGTGCACAAATTATTCCGGCAAACAGGTAGAGGTAACCGCAGTACGCGACAACAACGTGATCGTAAATGTTCCGCGCGGAGAGCAGGCCCCGCCCGCAAATCCCGGCCAGCGCAACTTTGGAGGCATGATGCCTATGGGAGGCACCAACCGTCCACGTGCCCAGCGTCCACAGGGACAGGGTCAGGCAGCTCAGCGTCCGCCTCAGATGCCCACCATGCAGCGTCCCACTCCGCAGGTACGCACAGTATCACTTAAGGAGCTCTCCATGAGTGACCCGTTCATATATCCGGATCCCGAGACCAAGACCTACTGGCTCACCGGCACCGGCGGTTCACTTTACAAGAGCACTGACTTGGAGATGTGGACAGGCCCATATAACGTAATCGATATCTCAGGCACTTGGATGCAGGGACAGTTCGTTGCTGCAGCCGAGATACATAAGTTCGGCGACAAGTTCTACTATGCCGGCACATGGAACAACCACGGTGTCTGCATCGAGCAGGTTCCTCGCCGTTACAACGTTCCGCTCAACCAGACACAGCTGCTTGTATCAGACAAGGTTGACGGCCCGTATCTGCCTCTGGTGAAGGACTCACTGTTCTGTCTTGGCCCCACAGACTGGGATATCATAGACGGAACACTTTATGAGGAGAATGACACCGTTTACATGGTATTCGTTCACGAGTGGACTCAGATCATTGACGGAACCATGGCTTACATGCCTCTGTCAAAGGACCTGACACACCGCCTGGCAGATCCCACCACCATATTCCGCGCATCGGAAGCAGCATGGTCCAAGGAGATGAACTCAATCGGCGAAGCTACGTTCGGAATGAGAATGCCGGGATGGGTAACCGATGGTCCTCAGATGTTCCGCACCGAGACCGGCCGACTGGGAATGCTCTGGTCCAGCTGGGGTGATAACCGTTACGCTAACGGAATCGCATGGTCTGAGAGTGGCAGCATTAAGGGCCCGTGGATCCAGGAGGAGGTATCATTCAAGGGTGACAACTCAGGTCACGGAATGATATTCAAGACCTTTGAGGGTCAGCTTCTTTACTCAGTTCACCATGACGGCGGTACTGGCCGCAAGCCTGAAATCTGGACCGTTGACGCATCGGGCGACAACCTGATTCTTGGTAAGAGGATACATTAATACACCTCTTATAATAAAATAATATGCAAACCGTGGGTGTTAAGCCCGCGGTTTGTTGTATCTTCGCGTCTTAAACAGCAAACAGACAAAAAATGAAAATCTCAAACCGCGCTGAAATCATGCCCAGTTCGCCTATCCGCAAACTGTCAGGCATAGCTCAGAAAATCAAAGCCGAAGGAGTAAAGGTTTATCACCTGAACATTGGTCAGCCTGACCTTCCGTCACCGCAGATAGGACTTGACGCGCTCAAGACAATTGACCGCAAGGTGCTGGAGTACACTCTTTCACAGGGATTCCTGAGCCTGAGAAAGAAACTGTGCGACTATTACGAGCAGTATCAGATCAAGTTTGAACCCGATGACATCATCGTTACCAGCGGCGGAAGTGAGGCGGTTCTGTTTGCGTTTATGACCTGTCTTAATCCTGGTGATGAGATCATAGTTCCGGAACCTGCATATGCCAACTACATGGCATTCGCAGTATCGGCCGGCGCTGTAATCAAGCCCATCGTTTCAACCATCGAGGACGGTTTTGCACTGCCCCCCATCGAGAAGTTTGAGGAGCTCATCACAGAGCGCACTAAGGGCATACTTATCTGTAACCCCAACAACCCCACCGGATATCTGTACTCACGCAAGGAGATGCTCCAGCTGCGTGACCTGGTCAAGAAATATGACCTGTACCTGTTCTCAGATGAGGTTTACCGCGAGTTCATATACACCGGATCGCCTTACATATCAGCCTGCCACCTGGAGGGTATCGAGGACCATGTAATCCTGATTGACTCAGTATCCAAGCGTTACTCAGAGTGCGGTATCCGCATTGGCGCCATTGCCACCAAGAACCAGCAGGTACGCGATGCCGTGATGAAATTCTGCCAGGCACGTCTATGCCCGCCACTTATAGGTCAGATAGTAGCCGAGGCTTCAATCTCCGCCCCGCGTGAGTATATGACCGCCACATATGAGGAGTTCATAGCCCGTCGTAAATACCTTATTGACGGACTGAACAAAATACCCGGAGTATACTCCCCCATCCCCATGGGTGCATTCTACACGACAGCCAAGCTGCCCATTGACGATTGCGAGAAATTCTGCAAATGGTGTCTTACAGATTTCCGCCGTGACGGCAAGACCATCATGATGGCACCCGGTACCGGATTCTACTCCGATCCCAAGTACGGCCGTGACCAGGTTCGTCTGGCATACGTGCTCAATATTGAAGACCTTAAGGATGCCCTTAAGCTTCTGGCCGAGGCGCTTGAGGAATACAACAGCCTGCCCAAGAAATAATGAAACGTCTGACATCCCTGCTCCTAGCCCTGACAGTGGCACTCACCTGCAGTGCCGCCGCACCCAAACGCGAGTTCCGCGGAGCATGGATACAGGCTGTGAACCATCAGTTTGAGGGTATACCCACCGCCCAACTCAAGACCGAGCTGAGCCGCCAGCTGGACTCTCTTGAATCATGCGGCATTAACGCCATCCTGTTCCAAGTGCGGGTTGAGGCCGATGCCCTATACAAATCAGAACTGGAGCCATGGAGCGCATTCCTTACCGGATTCCAGGGCGAGGCTCCCGATGAGGACTGGGATCCCCTGCAGTTCATGATTGACGAGTGCCATTCCCGTTGCATGGAGCTGCACGCATGGATCAACCCGTTCAGGGCCAAGACCGCACCCACCACGGAGTTCGCAGACAATCACCAGATGAAAGTGCATCCCGAGCGCATAATACGCTATGGAGACCTGGCCCTGTTTGACCCCGCCCTTAAGGAGAACCGTGATTATATCTGTCAGGTAGCTGCAGATATCGTAACCAGATACGACATAGACGGATTCCACATAGACGACTACTTCTACCCCTACCCCGACGGAGACCGCAAGTTTGCCGATGACGCATCATTCCGCAAGGACCCCCGCGGATTCAAGAACAAGGATGACTGGCGCCGCGATAACGTGAACCTGTTTATAGAGCAGCTCTACCACACGGTAAAGGATATAAAGCCATGGGTAAAATTCGGAATATCGCCGTTTGGAATATACCGCAACAAATCCGCCGCATATCCTGAAGGCAGCGAGACCACAGGTTTTGAGAATTGGAGCGGACTCTATGCCGACGTGCTTTACTGGATTAAGAAAGGCTGGATGGACTATTGCATACCCCAGACCTACTGGAACACAGGCACAAAAGCCGCAGACTACGCGATACTGGCAAAATGGTGGTCAGACCATGCAGGCGGATGCCTCATGTATCTGGGACAGGATGTGGAGCGTACCGTTACCGGTACCGATCCCAGCCACCCGGAAAGCAACCAGCAGCGTCACAAGCTCAATCTGGAGCGCATCCTGAGCGGCCTGCAGGGCAACTGCTTCTGGCCCGCCAAATCCGTAGTTGATAACCCGCGCGATTACCGCACCGTTCTGGCCAATGAGTATTACAACACGCCGGCTCTGCAGCCTATTGCAGATTATCTGCCCAAGAACACTCCCGGCAAGGTACGCAAACTGATGCCGGTAGAGACTAAGGACGGCCCGGTATTGTTCTGGACCGCGCCCAAGGCACGTAAAGAGATGGACAAGGCAATCCAGTATGTAGTATACCGCTTTGAAAAGGGGCAGGACATAAATCTGGAAGATCCCCATAACATAGTAGCCATTACCCGCCGTTCATTCATCAACCTCCCATACAGGGACGGCAGCACCCAGTACATATACGTGGTAACGGCTCTCAACCGCATACAGCGCGAATCGGCCCCGGCCAAGTGCAAGGTAAACCTCTAAGCCGATGCAGGCATTGCGTCAGATATTGACGTATCAGATTTAACTTCAGACTATTATTATACTATTACTTATGAAACGACGGATGAAAAACTGATATCCGTTAGACCTGAGCGCTTAACAAGGCCAGGTGATGGAGTTTCTAAAACAACAACTTAAAGTTAAAAGTGGGAATCAGCGATAAATTATGTTTATCGCTGATTTTCTCTATGTTAGTCAACTGTTAAAATACGACGTTTTGTTAAGTGTTATGTTAACGAAGGATAAATATTTAACTTTCGACTTAACATCGGGGCACTTTTTGCATCTTATATGTGCAAGCCGGTTGAAACGGTGAGCAAAACAAACAAAACAGTAAAAACAAAAACAAAAAAAATAAGAATTATGAAAAAGACTATCATCGCTGCCGTTGCAGCACTGTTCATCGGATTTGGAGCAAACGCTCAGAGTGTTAATGACAA
>ONNV01000013.1 GCA_900319225.1 uncultured Prevotellaceae bacterium
TTTGCCTTGCTTAAATAGTTTCTTCCTGTTGGTGAAATAAATCCTTCATCAAACTTCATTTTTGTTGACTTTTGTGTCAACCTGCTTCAGCGTAAGACACGTTGCACACCGTAGGTGGGCAAAAGGAGGAGTTCGACGTTTAGGGTCTGGAGGGGAGCCGGAGTAGCCACGGAACGTTGCGTCCCACACGGAAACTATACGGCGGATGCAAAAAAGAAACCGCTCCCCCAAAAAGAGAAGCGGCTTATTTAACGCAGGTACAAACGTATTATTTAACGTCAACCTTAAGCTGCAATTCATCAAGCTGAGACTGGTCAAGAGGACCGGGAGCATCCAGCATGACGTCGCGACCGGAGTTGTTCTTGGGGAACGCAATGCAGTCACGGATGCTGTCAAGCTTGGCAAATATGCTGACAAAGCGATCCAGACCGAATGCCAGACCACCGTGAGGAGGTGCACCGAACTTGAATGCGTTCATCAGGAATCCGAACTTGGCCTGAGCCTGCTCAGGAGTAAAGCCCAGAATCTTGAATATGGTAGCCTGCAGCTTGCTGTCATGGATACGGATAGAACCGCCGCCAACCTCAATACCGTTGATTACCATATCATATGCATTGGCGCGAACGCTGGCGGGATCAGTGTCAAGCAGAGGAATATCCTCAGGCTTGGGTGATGTGAACGGATGGTGCATAGCCATCAGGCGGTTCTCCTCATCACTCCATTCGTACATGGGGAAGTCAATAACCCAAAGGCACTTGAACTGGTTCTTGTCACGCAGGCCAAGCTCATCGGCCACCTTAAGACGCAGTTCCGAGAGCTGCTTGCGGGTCTTCATAGCGTCATCACCGCTCAGGATCAGGATAAGGTCACCTGCCTCAGCGTTCATGGCAGCCTTAAGCTGCTGCAGAACCTCCTGGCTGTAGAACTTGTCCACCGATGACTTAACGCTGCCATCGGCCTCAACGCGGGCATAAACCATACCCTTGGCGCCAATCTGCGGACGCTTAACGTACTCAGTAAGAGCGTCAATCTGCTTGCGGGTGTAAGTTGCGGCACCCTTGGCGCAGATACCGCCTATATATGCGGCGCTGTCAAACACACCGAATCCGTGGCCTTTGAGAACATCCATCAGCTCAACAAAGTGCATGTCAAAACGCAGGTCCGGTTTGTCGCTGCCGTAGTATTTCATTGCATCCTGCCATGTCATACGCTGGAAAGGCTCCTTGAAGTCGATGCCAAGAATGCTCTTGAACAGATGCTTGGCCATAGCCTCAAAAATCTGCAGGATATCCTCCTGCTCCACGAATGACATCTCGCAGTCAATCTGTGTGAATTCCGGCTGACGGTCGGCACGCAGGTCCTCGTCACGGAAGCACTTGGCTATCTGGAAGTAACGGTCAAAACCTGATACCATAAGCAGCTGCTTAAGTATCTGCGGGCTCTGAGGCAGAGCATAGAACTGACCGGGGTTCATGCGTGAAGGCACTACAAAGTCACGTGCACCCTCAGGAGTTGAGTTGATAAGAATAGGAGTCTCAACCTCCATGAAGTTCAGGTCATCCAGGAACTTACGGATCTCCATAACCATCTTGTGGCGCAGTTCCAGGTTCTTACGGACACACTGGCGGCGCAGGTCAAGATAGCGGTATTTCATGCGCAGGTCATCACCGCCGTCGGTCTCATCCTCTATTGTGAATGGAGGCGTATCGGCCGCATTGATAACGTTAAGAGTATTTACAAGTATCTCAATGTCACCTGTGGGAATCTTGGAGTTCTTGCTTGAGCGCTCGCTCACCTTACCGGTTATCTGGATGACATACTCACGACCCAGACGGCTGGCCTGATCGCAGAGTGCGGCATCGGTAGCATCATCAAAAACAAGCTGGGTGATACCGTAACGGTCACGCAGGTCAACAAAGACCATTCCACCCATTTTACGTACTCTCTGCACCCATCCTGCCAGCGTAACCTCAGTGCCGGCATCGGTCAGACGTAACTCTCCACAAGTTTTGCTTCTAAACATAAAGTCAGTTTCTAAAAAGACCTGCAAATTTACCTTTTTTGTTTGGGAATAGCATAGTTTGAAAGCGGATTTGTTCTAAATAGCCCTCTGGTACCTTGTTATTGGTAAATTTTATCTAACTTCGCAAGGTTTTATTTATATATTTTAAGGTATAATCTATAATAACAGAATATGAAGAAGACACTTTATTGCTTGTCATTGGTTCTTGCAACCGTTATGGTCCTTTTTGCAAGTTGCGCAAAGGAGGATGAGGATTATGAAGACCTGCTTATTGGTTCCTGGAACTCAACTGACTCATGGAGTTACATATTCCATGACGATCATACCGGTTCACGTACCCAGGGCGTCGCAACCCAGACATTCACATGGACCCTTGACGACGATGAACTTGAGCTCAAGTTTGACAAGTATGGTGAGGGTCAGTCACAGATCATAACTTTCAGGGTATATATCGTTGAGTCACTCACGAGTACCAAGATGGAGGCTTATGAAAAGGAAGATTCTTCTAAGGAAACAATTGTATTCACCAAAAAGAAATGAGTCCTAAGTTAAAGAAGGCCCTTAAGATAACCGGAATAACCATCGGTTCACTTCTGGGTCTGTTGATACTTGCTGTCGTGCTGGTTTGTGTACTTGTTTTCACATCACCCAGCCTGACAAACGTGGCCGAGAAGGGGCTGGACAAGTTCTGCCCTGCCCGCGCCAAGATTGATAAGGTGGACCTGACGCTGGTCAGCACCTACCCTTATCTGGCATTCCGTCTCAATGGTCTTGTGGTGTATGACGATATGGAGAGTTCTCCTTCCGATACGCTGGCAGCCATTGACGAGTTCACGGTAACCATTGATTTCAAGAGTCTCTATAAGGAGAACAAGATCATTCTTACCAACCTCTTCATTGACGGAGTCAACGCCAACCTCTTTACCGCGGCCGATGGCAGCTCCAATCTGGATGTGTTCGGCATAGAGCAGACTGAAGAGCCTGAACCGGAACCCGAGCCTGAAGTTGAGGAGCCCGTTGAGCTTGATATTTATGCAGACCTGCAGAAAATTAAGATTGACGGTGTCAGTGCCTCATACATAGACCTCTCATCGGGAACTGAAGCTGTAGTCCAGGGACTTGGAATGGAACTGAAAGGCCTGCTCAACTATGACAGCCTTGAGGCCAAGACAAGTGTAAAGCTGGAATCTGTAATTTCTGCAGTCAGGAATGACTCCACAGACCTGTCGGCCAGCCTGAAGGAGCTTAAGGTGAACGGTAAGGTAACCAAGTTCAACGATGATGTCAATTTAGACCTTAATGTCAGCCTGGGCAGCACCAATGCCGCCATGGGTGA
This sequence comes from uncultured Prevotellaceae bacterium, assembly GCA_900319225.1. Taxonomy (GTDB): domain Bacteria; phylum Bacteroidota; class Bacteroidia; order Bacteroidales; family Bacteroidaceae; genus Colenecus. Next base: position 3,360 of record ONNV01000013.1, read on the forward strand.
TATGGCTGCCAGCATCAACGGCATCAAGCTTGTTCTTGACAATATGAGCTGCAGGATGGGCAGTGAGGGCCTGGGCAATCTGCTGGCAGGCATCAGCGTCAAGATTGACGATGTCTGCGTCAATCAGCCCGGTCTCAAGGCCTCCACAGGAGCCATAGCCCTTAAATCACCTATGACCGTACTTACCGGTGACAGCGCCAACATATCGGACTTAACTTTAAGTACAAACTCCATAAGCGTAGAGATGCTGGACTCTGCCGGAAACCTCACCAAGGCATCGGTTGACAATATCCTGTTGGGTATGGACGCTGCCGTAAAGCTGGATATGAGCAATATCGCTACCGTCCTGGCTCTGGCAGTTGAGGGCACCACATTTGAGATGGGCGGAGAGTCTCCCGTAAAGTTGGACGCAGCCAATATCACTCTCGATGCCGATGCCGGTATCAAATCAGGTGACATAGCCCTGAACCTCAAGTTCCGGACACCGTCCGTCAATGCTGCGATGGGTGATGAAGTCTATGTGCCGGGATGGCCAATCAGCCTTAACCTGCCTCTTGAGACCAACATGGACATTACCCGGTTCGCCATCCTGAACGGCGCAGGCGTAAGTATTGACGGTCAGCGTATAGGATTCAGCGCCAACGGTACTATGAATGGTGCCGACATAGCGGGACGTGTACGTGTCAACACCATAGATGACCTTGATATTGACCATCTTGTATCCATGATCCCGGAGTCATTCCGGAGCATGCTTGACGGTATCGATGTCCATGGCACCGTTGGACTTGACATCAACGTCCGCGGCGGAATGAATGACAACGGCCCCGTACTTGACGGTGCTGTAGCCGATATTCGTCTGCAGCAGCTTGATGCATCAGTCAATGACTCCCTCAAGGCAGCATCGGGCAAGCTCACCCTCCATGCCAACTACCCCAGCAACATAGCTGTCGATAAGGACCGTCAGACTGCCGATGTAGCTGTCCAGGCAACAGACCTGCAGCTGACAATGGTTGACTCCACCACCATCAACGCATCCGTTGACGGACTTGGCCTGAATGCCTCTGTGGCAGGTCTTATGGAGGATGTTGACAAGATGAATCTAATTGTAGATATCAAGGCTGATTGCATTGAGGCCGATATGGACACCATTTTCGGAACCTTGAGCAACACGTTGGTAAACCTGGCCATGACACCGGCCGACGGTAGCATTGCCATGAAGGCCAACGTTAGTCTGGACGGGCTTACAGCCGGTATGGGCAGTATGCTCTCCGCAACAATGGGTCCAAGCTCGTTGCAGGCTTTCGCGCAGTATGACTCCACCAAGCAGGAGATCCTTAACCAGTGGAATCCCCAACTCAAGATGAGCCTCAAGGACGGCCAGGTTGATATGCTGGCATCGCCCATCTGCCTCAAGACACTTGACTTTGATTTCTCTCTGGGCCGTTTCAATATCAATGACTGCCGTGTTGAAATTGATGACTCCGACATCCAGTTCTGGGGTGACATCTATAATATAGGTGAGTTCATTGACAACACAGGCCTGCTTACAGGTGAGCTCTACATTGAGTCCGATTACATGGACCTTAACAGGCTCATGTCACTTACAGGTGACGATCAGGCCACAGATGATGAGGCTGCAGAGCAGGACGTTGCAGATAATGACAGCGTCATTTCAAAGCCTATCATGATACCCAAGGGTATTGACCTTACGCTTTACACCAACCTGTCTAAGGTTGATTTCAACAACCACAGTTTCAACAACGTAGGTGGTGACGTATCAATCAAGGACGGTGTCATAACGCTCCAGGAGCTTGGCTTCTCATCCAAGGCAGCCGAGATGCAGCTTACAGCCATCTACCGCACGCCCGATGTGGAGCGCCGTTTCATGGAACTTGATTTCCATCTGCTGGACATTGAGATCGATGAGCTCATAGACCTGGTTCCTGCAGTTGACTCAGTAGTTCCCATGCTGAAAGCATTGTCCGGTCAGGCACAGTTCCATCTGGCAGCCCAGACCTATCTGGATCCCGACTGCTCCAAGAACGGCCCTCTCTACCCTCTCATGTATTCACTCATGGGTAACGCCGTGATTGAGGGTGCCAACCTGGTGGTTCTTGACAATGAGCTGTTTGACGGCATCAAGCGCAAGCTCCTTATGAGGAAGGATGCCAAGCCTGTCATTGACAGCTTGGATATAGAACTGCAGGTACTTGACGGTAAGGTTGACCTCTATCCTGCCCGTATCAAGATGGACCGTTATGAGGCTATCATAAGCGGCCGTCACAATATTGATGCAGGACTTAACTGCAGCTACAACATATCACTTACCAAGTGTCCGCTGCCCATCCGTCTGGGTGTGACCATCAGCGGTCCTCTTGAAGCTATCTCACAGTACCCCATTCGCCATATCAAGGTGGGACGAGCCAAGTATGACAAAATGTACACTCCCTCCAAGGGTAAGGCAGAACAGGCTATCCTGGCCCGCAAGAACGCCATACTTGAAGCATCACGCTCCAATGTACGTCCCCGTTCATCGGCCAAGCATGTCGTAAACCAAGAGTAATCATTTAATCCTAAAACAAATAATAATTATGAGAAAACTGTTTTCAGTATTGCTGATAGCTGCCATTGCAGTTCCGGCATTTGCACAGACCAAGAAGGTTTCAGTGCTGGGTGATTCATACTCTACATTCCAGGGCGTGAATCCTCCGGGTTACAACCCCTTCTACCCCAATAACAACAATGACGTAAAGGAGATTGCACAGACTTGGTGGGACCTCTATATCAAGGCCAAGGGTTACGTTCTGGAAAAGAATGACTCATGGGGCGGCACCACCATATGCGGCACCGGATACGGCCGTAGGGATGTCTCTTCATCAAATTTCATATCACGTGTGGACAGCCTGGGCAACCCGGATATCATATTCGTATTTGGCGGAACCAATGATGCATGGGCCGGCGCTCCTATCGGCGAGTACAAGTATTCGGACTGGACCAAGGAGGATTGCATGAATTTCCGTCCTGCCCTAGCCTGCCTGCTGGATATGCTCCAGAAGAAATACCCCAAGGCACAGCTCTACTCCATACTCAACTCAGAGTTGCGTGAGCCCATCAATGAGTCTATGCGTGAGGTCTGCAAGCACTACAATGTACAGCTAATAGAGCTTCATGACATTGACAAGCAGAACGGACACCCTTCAATAAGCGGTATGAAGAGCATCTGCGACCAGCTTCTGGAGGCAATTAAATAAACCTTAGCGCCTTTACTCTATCTTAATTATATATAGTTAGAAAATAATGTTTAATTTTGGGGCGCAAATTAGGAAAGCGAATAGTCAACTATCATTAATTACTTTTTACATCATTATTAAATGAAAAAATTCTTTTCAATCGCTCTCATTGCATCAACTGTAGTGATGAGCTCATGTGGCGCTCAGGACCCCGGTCTGAAGGATGCCTACAAGAACTATTTCAAGATTGGTGTTGCTGTTACCCCGCGTAACATCACTGATTCACTTCAGGCATCAATCGTACTCAAGGAGTTCAACAGCATTACAGCCGAGAACTGCATGAAACCCGGTGAAATCCATCCCCAGCCCGGTGTATGGAACTTTGCCCAGGCCGATGCTATAGCAAATTTCTGCCGTGAGCACGGTATCAAGATGCGTGGTCACTGCCTTGTATGGCACAGCCAGTTCGCAAACTGGATGTTCAACAAGTATGACGAGAACGGCAACCAGGTTGTTGAGCGTGATGAGAACGGTGATACCATTTGGGTAGAGCAGCCCGCTCGTGGCGGATTCGGCGGCTTTGGCGGCGGATTCGGTGGTTTCGGTGGCTTTGGTGGCCAGCGTCCTCAGGGCGCACCTCAGGGTGCTCCTCAGCAGGGCCAGCGTGCACAGGGTCAGCGTCAGGGCCAGCGTCCCGGCCAGCAGGGTCAGGCTCAGGCTCCTCAGATGACCAAGGTTCCCAAGTATGCTAAGGCAACCAAGGAGGAGTTCTACGATTCACTCCGTGCTCATATCAACGTTGTAATCAACCGTTACAAGGACGTTGTATACTGCTGGGACGTTGTAAACGAGGCTATGAGCGATGACAACAATCCTAATGCTACTTACGAGCAGTCATTCCGTAGGTCAACCGCTTATCAGCTCTGCGGTGACGAGTTCATTCTCAAGGCATTCCAGTTCGCTCATGAGGCTGATCCCAACGCTACTCTGTTCTACAATGACTACAGCGCTTGGACTCCTGCCAAGAGAACTTACATCTACAACATGGTTAAGAAGCTTCAGGCTGAGGGTGCTCCTATCACCGGTATTGGTATGCAGGGTCACTACAACATCTATGATAACCCCACCATCGAGGACTTCGAGAAGGCTATCCAGATGTATCTTGAGCTTGTTGATGACATCCAGATCACTGAGTTCGACGTTCGTATCAACCACGAGGCCGGCGGTCAGCTCCAGTTCAGCCGTGGCGAGGGTCAGGTTCTTACCGATTCTATCGCTCAGCTGCAGATGGCTAAGTATGACGAGCTCTTCAAGGTTATCCGCAAGTACAAGAAGAACTTCTCTTGCGTAACATTCTGGAACCTCGGTGACCGTGATTCATGGCTGGGTGCCAACAACTTCCCGCTGCTGTTTGACAGTGAGTACAACCGTAAGGCTGTTTACTACACAGTACGCGATTTCAAGAAGTAATCCGGTATTACTCCTATAAAAGCAGAGGATGGCCATCAGGTCATCCTCTCTTTTTTATTTGAGCCTTATTATGTCAGTCCAGCGGGTTGTTGGGTTGGGACTGCGGAAATCATGTCTGATTGCGTTTGCAAACACCTGGGCCTTTCCTGCAGCATTACCGTCCTTATCCCTTGATGTGTATTGCTGAGCGCCCAGAACTATCGTCTCAGAGCCTTGCAGACGGTTTATACGGTCTATCACCTCATCCAGACGGCGCATTTTCTGGAACTGCTCCGCATTATGGTCAAACAGGTCCTGCTGTATGGGGCTTTTGGGCCCTACTCCCAACACTATCACTCCAGCACGCTTGTACTGATACCCCTTGCGGAATATCTTCTCCAACAGTGCCGATGCAGTCTGTACAATGGTCGTAGTGGACGATGTGGGTGTGATAAGGCGTTGTTCCCTGAAACTCCAGCATTGTGGAAGGTCCTCACGGAACGGGTTGGTGCTTAAGAATATGCTTACTATGCCGGCCACACTACCCTGCTGGCGGAGTTTTTCTGCACATCGGGCCGCGTAATTGCTTACGTGCGTACGCAATTGCGCAAAGTCATCTATCATACCCGGGAATGACCGGCTGGTACAGATACTCTTCTTTGCGGCAAGCTGCTCATTAGGTACACAGTCATCACCGTTCAGCTCACGCCAGGTACGTTCCACCACAATATTGTGGAATGTGGCATGCAGCCATCCTATCGTATGCTGTGCAAAATCATATGCGGTATTTATGCCATACTCCTTAAGGCGGGCCGTGTATCGGCGCCCAATGCCCCAAACATCCTCAATGGGAAACAGTTTAAGGGCCTTGATGCGCTTATCGTCCGTATCTATCATGCAGCAGTGACGGTAGCCGGGATGTTTCTTTGCAAAATGGCTGGCCAGCTTGGCAAGGGTCTTGTTTGGACCGATACCAATGCTGACGGGCATTCCAACTGATTTGAAAATGCGGCGGTGAAGGTTCTCACCCCACTCTTTCAGGTTTATATCCTGCATGCCTTCCAGGTAGACAAAACACTCGTCAATGCTGTATCGGAAATATGACGGCGCCTCCTGGCGGATTATCTCTATCACGCGGCCGGTCAGCTCGGCATAGAGCTCGTAATTTGATGAGAATACGGCAATCTTCCGGTCCGGAAACTGCTCCTGCAGCTTAAAAAAGGGCATTCCGGCTTTAATTCCCAAAGCCTTGGCCTCATTGCTGCGGGCCACCACACAGCCGTCGTTGTTGCTCAGCACTACGACAGGCTTTCCCTCCAGGTCAGGACGGAACACACGCTCACATGAGACGTAGCAGTTGTCACAGTCAATAATGCCATACATAGCTGCATGGATTAATAGTTGCGCCAGTTGTGAATGGTCCAGATAATGACGCCCCAGACACGGAACTGGTCCGGATTGTCAATGCGAATGGTCTTGTAGCTGGGATTGGCCGGATGCAGTTCAATGTAACCATCGGGACGGTGCGTCAGGTCCAGACGCTTTATCGTGAACTCTCCGTCTATGAATGCCACCACTATATCACCGTCACGTGGGTCAAGGCTGCGGTCAATGACTGCTATATCTCCTGGCAGGATACCGGCATCACGCATGGAATCACCGTCTACACGTGCGTAGAAGGTAGCCTCCTTATGGTGAATCATGTCATTGTTGAAATCCAGCGTATCATGCAGATAATCCTGCGCCGGACTTGGAAAACCGGCACGGATACCCGGTGCCAGCGGCAACGGTAGCTCCGTGCTGAAATTGCCCTTGATTATGGTTATATCCGATGACATTACGCGATGTATGGATACTACGTTCTGCCTATCAGGCATTCAGGTCTACAAGAGCCTGGGAGATGTTGATCATAAAGTCTCCCATGGTTTCAAACTCCTGTATCAGGTCAAAGTAGTATACACCTGCGGTGTAGTCATATGACTTGTTCTCCATCTTCTTGAGGTGCTCCTCACGCAGACGGTCACGCAGATTGTTAATGGCATCCTCGGCCTGATATGCGTTGGTGATATCGGTCAAATGAGGATCTGACATATTGGTGTTCATGACATCATATGCGTTCTGCATCACATCAATCATCTCACCGATACGCTCCATCATGTTCTTGTCAAACACTTTCTCATGGTCACGCTTACGCTGCAGCAGACGTGATATGGCCTCACCTGAGTCACCCAGCGACTCCAGCTCACCTATAATCTTGAAATAGGCCTTGACCTGGATACGGGCCTGCTCAGAAATGTCATTCTGGCTAACCTGGTTAAGGTATGTGGCAATCTCAAACTCAATACGGTCTGTAATCTCCTCATACTTGACCAGTTTCTGACGCATTTCCTCAAATTCGTCAGTCTCAGACTCCTGAACGGCCTGACGTACGTAACCGAATCCCTTGGTGCAGATCTCTGCAAAGTGGTTGATCTCCTTACGGGCCTCAGTAACTGAGATTTCGGCAAGATTTGCGTTACCCTTACCGATATATACCAGATGGAACTTCTCTTTCTGATCCTCCTCCTTGCTGGGAACCATCTTCATAACCAGTTTCTCAAGCTGCGGTATGAACCATACCAGGATGAGTGTGGTGATGATGTTGAACAGCGAGTGAACAATAGCTACGCTGTACGGCAGGCTGCTTGCAAGTGTTGTCTGAGCCTTAAGGGCCTCACCTTCAAGACCTGTCATGGACAGTATTGTAAAGTCCGATGTAAGCGGATTGGGGAATCCGAATGCCTCAACGATATGGGCGTTGAGCATCATATAGGGCCTGAACAGGGCTATAACCAGTACTGATCCGAACAGGTTGAATACCAGGTGTGCACGTGCGGTGCGCTTGGAACTGATATTGGTTGATGTTGCGGCCAGGTTTGATGTGATGGTAGTACCTATATTCTCACCCAGGATGAATGCGACTGCATTGGGGAATGTGATTACGCCGCATGCCAGCAGCAGCATCGTGATACTTGTTGCGGCAGCCGATGACTGCAGGCAGAATGTCATCACCGCACCTATTATTATAAAGAGGATGGTGCTGAACCTCATATCGGTTATCGGCGCAAGGAAATTACGTACGGCCTCGCTTGACAGCAGCGGATAAGATGTATCCTTAAGCATGCTCAGGCCCAGGAACAGGAATGCGAATCCTATCAGGAATGAACCAAAGTCCTTGAGTTTCTGTTTCTTGGAGAATGATGAGAATACAAATCCTACGAATATGAGCGGGATTGCAATGGCACCCAGACTGAATGATCCGTCCATGCTGACGGCGAACAGCCATGCAGTTACCGTGGTACCGATGTTTGCGCCCATGATCACGCCGATTGCGCTGCGTAGCGACATCAGACCGGCGTTCACAAAGCTCACAAGCATGAGCGTAGTGGCTGTTGAAGACTGCACAAGTACGGTTACGATGAATCCGGTAAACAGGCACTTGCCTGTGTTGGAAGTCATCTTCTCGATAAATGAACGGAGACCGTTACCTGCAAATTTCTGAAGTGAGCTGCTCATAAGGCTCATGCCCCAAAGGAACAGGGCAAGACAGCCGAGCATCGTAAGAATTTGGTAAGCTACTGTATTCACTTTTGCTTATTTACGCACCCCTTTGGTACGTTTTGTTAGTAAAACCTCTAAAATGTCGATACAAAGATAATATAATATATGAAATTGTTTCCATTTGCACTAAGAAAAACAATACCACCGCACCTGCGTTTCCCCGAGCGCGCTCCTAATCCGCAGATAGGTTTCCAGCTAGCTATACCTAGGTTCACAAAGGTTTCCAGCTGCACCCAGTAAAACGGAATCCCGACAGCGAAGCCCGTCGGGATCCCGTTTTACCCGGCCTGGAAGGCCGGCAGAGTGGAATGGAACGAAGTGGAATGAAACGGGTTTGGGGCGTCGCCGCCCTAAACTAAAAAAAGGTAAAATGCTTCTAATACAAAATTAACCCATCTGGAAGATGGGTGTTTCCGAAGGAAACTAAAATGAGGTCAAGGAATGTCTTGACATTCCCGCGAAGCGGCGAGCAACCCGCCGTAAGGCTTATATTTCCACCTGCAGCCCATCATAAGCAAACGCCACCCCAGCCGGAAACTTAGCGTTCATAACCGCATGCAACCCAGCCCGATGGCTCATATGAATAAAATAGGTCTCCTTAGCCCCCACCCGCTCAGCAAACAGAACCGCCTGCCGAACATTCTGGTGCGTAGGATGCTCCTTGGTATGCAACGCATTGACAACCAACGTCTCAGTACCCTCAAGCAGCTTAAAAGTCTCCTCATCCATTGATTTCATATCGGTGATATAGGTAAGTCCCCCTATCCTATATCCCAGTATCGGCAGATTGCCGTGCATGACGCGCAGCGGCATTATCTCAAGGTCACCAATTGTAAATTTCTTTCCGGGCCAGACCTCACGCAGTTCCATAGCCGGGACACGCGGGCTGCGGTCCTTGCAGAAACAGTAAGGCATGCTCTGGACTATATGATCCATCACGTTCCTTTCAGCGTATATGGGAATGGTCGTGGTAGTGCAGTACGGGCGCAGGTCATCAAGGCCTCCTATGTGGTCGTAATGTTCATGTGTAACAATCACTGCATCAAGCTGTTCAATGCCGGCTCTTAAAGCCTGCTGACGGAAATCGGGACCACAGTCAATAATGATTTTCGTGGTGTCAGTCTCTATCAGTGCCGACGTACGCAGACGCTTGTCATGCGGATCCGTAGACTGACATGTCTGGCAGTGGCAGCGCATCTCAGGTACGCCTATTGATGTTCCCGTTCCAAGAAATGTGAGTCTCATATGTAATTGACCTCAGTTGAAAGGATTATTCCGAATTTCTGTCTTACATCCGCGATGATTGTATCGGCCAGACGTATCACGTCGGCACCGGTGGCACCACCCTTGTTTAAAAGTACCAGCGCCTGCTTGTCATAAACGGCAGCAGGACCAAGTGAACGGCCTTTCCATCCGGCCTGCTCTATGAGCCATCCTGCCGGAACCTTGATCATGCCGTCCTGTGCGGGATATGAAGGGATATCGGGATAACGGCTCTTAAGTTCATCAAACTGTGCCGCAGGGATGACCGGATTCATAAAGAAGCTGCCGGCATTGCCAAGAACCTTAGGATCAGGCAGCTTGCCCTCACGGATTTCAATCACAGCCTGGCGTATATTGGCAAGTGTAGGCCCTCCAAGCTTGTTTACCTGAGCCTCAAGTGCACCGTAGCCAAGTCTGGGCTGCGCTACACGTGACAGACGGAACTGCACATATGTGACTGCATACTGGCCTTTAAGCTCATTCTTGAATATGCTCTGACGGTATGCGTATCGGCACTCCGCATTACTGAAATCACGTGACTTGCCGTTATCCAGGCAGATTGTCTGCACCGTCTCTATCACGTCCTTGGCCTCAACTCCGTATGCACCTATGTTCTGTACCGCACTGGCACCCACCTCACCCGGTATGGCCGACAGATTCTCAACGCCCCACCAGCCGTTAAGCACGGAATACGCCACAAAATCATCCCAAACCACTCCTGCACCAACACGCACCAGCACGGAATCCTGTGTCTCCCTTACTATGTCTATGCTGTCAATTGTGGAGTGAAGTATCGTTCCCTTGAAATCGGCTGTAAAAAGCAGGTTACTCCCGCCACCCACAAGCAGATACGGACGTTCTACGGTACCCAGAAGCGTTCTGAGCTCATCCGGGCTTGACCATTCGGCCAGGCAATCGGCCTTGACATCCATGCCGAAAGTGTTCCTGCTGTAAAGCGGGCAGTTCTCTATTATTTTCATGCCTGCAAAAATACTCATTCTAATTGTTGAATAGCTTCTTTTTTGCTAATTTTGCGCCTTGAAAAACCGTAAAGCGATGTTAGAGAAAATAGAACAGCTTATAAATGAGGTTAACGGGCTCAAGGCTGCAACGGCCGAAGAGCTTGAGTCTCTGCGTCTTAAATATCTGAGCAAGAAGGGTGCCATCAATGACCTCATGGCCGATTTCCGTAACGTTCCTGCCGATCAGAAACGTGAGGTTGGCCAGCGTCTTAACGTACTTAAGCAGTTGGCTCAGGATAAGATCAACGCCCTCAAGGAGAGTTTTGAGGCACAGAAGGCAGAATCCGAGCGTCCTGACCTTACACGTACCGCTTACCCCGCTCCCCTGGGCACACGCCATCCGCTTACCATTGTAAAGAATGAAATAATAGAGATATTCTCACGTCTGGGTTTTGTCCTGGCCGACGGCCCCGAGGTTGAGGATGACTGGCACGTGTTCTCATCCATGAACTTTGCCGAGGATCATCCCGCCCGTGACATGCAGGACACCTTCTTTGTTGAGGCACACCCCGATATCATACTGCGTACGCATACATCATCGGTCCAGAGCCGCGTCATGGAGGTTACAGAGCCCCCTATCCGCATCATCTGCCCGGGCCGCGTATACCGTAACGAGGCTATCAGCTACCGTGCACACTGCTTCTTCCATCAGGTTGAGGCCCTGTATGTTGACAAGCACGTCAGCTTTGCCGACCTCAAGCAGGTTCTGCTCTACTTTGCACAGCAGATGTTCGGTCCCGATACCAAGATCCGTCTGCGTCCCAGCTACTTCCCCTTCACAGAGCCATCGGCCGAGATGGACATAAGCTGCAACATATGCGGCGGTAAGGGCTGCCCCTTCTGCAAGGGTACCGGTTGGGTTGAGATCCTGGGTTGCGGTATGGTTGACCCCAACGTACTGGAGCTCAACGGCATAAACAGCAAGGAATACTCAGGTTTTGCTCTTGGAATGGGTATTGAGCGCATAACCAACCTTAAATATCAGGTTAAGGACCTGCGCATGTTCTCTGAGAACGATATCCGTTTCCTCAAGGAGTTTGAGTCAGCAAACTGATAACCACAGTCCCTTATGAAAAAGAGGGAACTATACGATAAATGCAGCGAGAGATTGGCTCAGGCGTATCCTGAGGCAGCGACCGAGCTGCATTTTTCATCTCCGTATGAGCTGCTTGTAGCCGTAATGCTGTCGGCCCAGTGTACCGATAAGCGCGTCAACATGGTCACCCCTGCCCTTTTTGAGGCATTCCCCACGGTGCAGGATATGGCAGCCGCTACACCTGAGCAGATCTATCCGTACGTAAAGAGCGTATCATACCCCAATGCCAAGTCAGAGCATCTGGCACAGATGGCACGTATGGTTTGTCAGAAATTCGGAGGTGAGATACCGCAGGACTTGGACAGCATGACCACCCTTCCCGGCGTAGGACGCAAGACAGCCAATGTCATGACAGCAGTGGCATTCGGCGGACAGGCAATGCCTGTAGATACCCATGTATTCCGTCTGAGTCACCGTATAGGACTGGTTCCCAAGCGCTGCACCACCCCTCTGAGCGTGGAGAAAGAGCTTGTAAAATACTTCCCTGAAAACATACTCTCACGCGCGCACCACTGGCTGATTCTGCACGGCCGCTATGTATGCACAGCACGCGCTCCCAAATGCAAGGAGTGCTGTTTGCAGGACATATGCGCACAATCTGTAAATTAATTTTATACATTTGTCAGTCTATTACTGTCAATAACTGTGCTTTGGTATGACAAACGCCGACATCATCAAACTGGTAAAAAGTGAGGTTATCCCCGCTGTGGGATGTACAGAACCTATGGCCGTTGCTCTGTGTACCGCATATGCGACCGAGTCTCTTGGAACCACCCCTGACAAGATAAATATCCTGCTCAGTGCCAACATCTTAAAGAATGCAATGGGAGTGGGTATTCCCGGAACAGGAATGATAGGCCTGCCTATAGCTGTGGCATTGGGCGCGCTCTACGGCAAGAGCTCGTACGGACTTGAGGTGCTCAAGGATGTAAACCCTGACCGTGTTGAGAAGGGAAAGCAGTTCATAAACGGCAACCGCATAAGCATATCTCTAAAAAAAGACATTACAGAGAAACTCTATATTGAGGTCTGCTGCAGTGCCGGCGCCGTTTCGTCGACCGCAATTATTGCCCATGACCATACCAATCTGGTATATCTGGATAAGGTTGATGCCGATGGCAAAAGCCAGATCCTCAAGGATACCCGCAGCAAACAGTCCGATAATGACCAGGAGGAGGCTCAGGAGGAGCTTAACCTTAAGCGTGTGTATGAATTTGCCACCACCGCACCTCTGGCCGACATCGAATTCATCAATGAGGCCCGCAAGCTGAATGAGGCTGCATCCAACAACGCGCTCAAGGGTAACTACGGCCATAACCTGGGCAAGACACTCACACGCCCCCTGGGCCGTGGAGTTATGGGAGACAGCATTTTCAGCCATATCCTGGCTGCCACGAGCTGTGCCTGCGATGCGCGAATGGCCGGCGCCATGATACCGGTAATGTGCAATTCGGGCAGCGGAAACCAAGGCATAGCAGCCACAATGCCCGTTGTGGTGTTTGCACGTGAGAACCATAACACTGAAGAGGAACTTACACGTGCGCTTATGCTCAGTCACCTTACTGCAGTCTACATAAAGCAGAGCCTGGGCCGTCTCAGTGCCTTGTGCGGATGCGTCGTTGCCGCCACCGGAAGCAGTTGCGGCATAACCTATCTCATGGGAGGCTCATATGAGCAGGTTGCCTACAGCGTAAAGAACATGATTGCCAATCTGGCCGGCATTGTCTGTGACGGAGCCAAACCCAGTTGCTCACTCAAGGTAAGCAGCGGTGTATCGACCGCAGTTCTGAGTGCCATCATGGCCATACAGAATGACGTCGTGACAAGCGTTGAGGGCATAATTGAGGATGACGTTGACAAGAGCATCCACAACCTGACCAAGGTGGGTTCAATCGGTATGAATGAGACCGACCGTCTTATTCTGGATATAATGACCCATAAGGGTTAAGAAAGTGCTCATTTTGCCACTCTGCACTAGTCAGAAATGGGTATTTTGCCCTTTTTAACGGCGTCAGGAAATCACTTTATAGCCCCACAGTACACAACATATTATATTTTATACATATATTTGTCAGTTCAAACGCGGAAAAAATCCGCCTTTACTAAACTATAAAAGGACGTGATGAAAACTATCGGAACGATGAAATATATCAGAATCGCTGTTCTTGCCCTCATGACAGTAGCATTGAGCAGCAACTCTTTCGCACAGAATGCACGTAACCAGAGAAACGCCAATCAGAACAGCGGTTACACAGTAAGCGGACGCATCATTGACGCTGCCGACGGCACTCCTCTGGAGTTGGTAAACATCATCTTTGAGAACAACTCATTCTGGGCAGTCAGTGACCTTGAAGGAAAGTTCAGCCTCAAACTCCGCAACGGCGAGTACCACTATGAGGTATCATACATCGGTTATGAGACCGTAAAAGGCGTACTCAAGGTTGACGGCAAGGACATCAGCAACTTCAATGTTAAGCTTCAAGCCTCAAGCCTGGCACTTGAAGAGGTTGTAGTAACTGCCAAACAGCAGGCCATGGGTTCATCATCTGTGATTGACCAGGCTGCTTTACAGCATCTGCAGCCCAAGAGTGTAGAGGATATGCTTCAATTGTTACCCGGTAATGTTACTAAGAACCCGGATGTCAACTCTATAGGACAGACCTATATCCGAGAAGTATCCGGTAGCAGCAACAACGCAATGGGTGCTCTTGTTATGGTTGATGGAGCTCCTATTGCAAATGACGCTACCATGCAGCTGCTCTCTACCTCCAAGAGCGGTTCCAGTCTTAACTCATCAGCTAGCACAGGACAGGCATCGACCGGACGTGGCGTAGATTTGAGAATCATATCTACAGATAACATTGAGAATATGGAGGTTATCAGAGGTATACCGTCTGTAGAATACGGAAATTTAACATCCGGAGCCGTTCTTATCAAGACAAAGAGAGGTGCGACCCCTCTTGAAGCTAAAGCAAAGATTGATCCTGAATCAAAAATGCTATATGCGGGCAAAGGCTTCACATTGGGAACAGGAGGTACCATTAACCTTGCCTTGGACTATACTGAATCATACAATGACGTCAGATTCCCGGCTAAGGGTTTTGAGCGCATCACCGGTGATGTAAGCTACGGAAGAACATTCTTTACTCAATATCCGTTAAGTTTCAACGTCAAGGTTTCTTATTACCAGAACGTCTTTGATATCAGGAAGGACAAACAGCAGCGCTCTTTTGAATTGACCAAAAGCGAGAACCGCGGTATACGTGTCAATCTGAATGGAGATTGGAACATAAAGAGAGCACTCATCTCAAACTTGAGCTATAATATCTCATACAGCAACAGCTACCAGCGTGATTATCAGTTGCAACAGATTCTGCTTACCACAGGTATTACTCCTGTTGCCGTATCAACCGTATCGGGTGAGTTCCGCTCATATATGCTTAACGGCACATATCAGTCAGAGCACACGGTGAAAGGTAATCCTGTAGATTTGTTCGCTCAACTCAAGGGAACAAAAACCATTTTTATTTCAGAAGGTTTTACATCTTCTTTCAAAGAGGGTGTCGAGTTCAATTATGACGTCAACCATGGCGATGGCCTTGAGTTTGACCCCAAAAGGCCTCCTTTTGTAAGAAATGCCCAGACAGTACGTCCCCGTCCCTACTCCGATGTACCCGCTATGCAGACCTTATCCGGATTCATTGAGAATAAGACGATAATGCCCATAGGTGGCACCAATCTGACAGCTCAGGTGGGTATAAGAGCAAATAGACTTTTTATTGACCGCAACTATCTGGATCGTAGCGACATGGTTACTGTTGAGCCCAGATTTAATGTTGAATGGTCTTTCCTCACTCCAAGAAACTCCGCATTTGATAATTTCAGTATAAGCGCCGGTTGGGGTCTTACTTCAAAGATGCCTCCGTTGGTTTACCTGTATCCGGATAAAGCATATTTTGATGACAAGTCCTTTAGTTACGTGGAGCCTGGCATGAGTATGGATAAAAGTATCGCCATTATGACAACTTCTGTCATAGAAGACACATCAAATCCAGACCTGAAACCCTCAACAGGCAAAAAATTTGAACTGGGTCTCAACTTTGAATTCAAGAAGATGTCCGGTAATGTAACTTTCTTTATGGAGAAATATGAGAATGAGTTCTCATACCGTTCCGTGCCTTACACTTTCACATACAGGACATATCTGCCTCCTGCCGGTGCTACCGATTACCAATATGAAAATGGCGTCTTGAGTTGCCTGATGGGAACTGACAGAATCAACGTTGATTGCAGAAATGACTCAACATTCCAATCATACAATGTACCTATGAACGGTAATTCAACTCAAAAGATGGGTGTTGAGTACACACTTAACCTGGGTCAGATAAAGGCTCTGAGAACATCAGTTGTAGTTGACGGAGCCTGGTTATGGGTAAAACGACGCAATGAGCTGGGATACTGGTCTACTATATCCGTTGTTGATCCGGTCGTTGACGGACGCTCAAATCCTAAGAAGATATATCCGTTCCAACCCTTCTACCCTGCTGGATCCGGATCTATCGAGTCTCGTCTTAACACCAACTTGAGATTTATTACGCACATTCCCAAATTGTCTCTCATTTTCTCCACTACAGCCCAGATCATATGGAGTGAGACAGGGCAGACTGTATATAAGGACGGAGATGGCAATGACATATGGTATTTGGCTCAAAACCAGCAGTCAACCACAGAGGATCTGAGACCTAACGTGGATCCCGCCTATTTCCGTGATTTTGCCGGCAATATATATGAATGGAATACGGCATACAGAAGTAAGGCCAACTACAGACGTGAGTATGAAATGGTTAATACATACACATATGACACTTATTTCAATAAGACCACATATCCGTCATCCGTTATCATCAATTTCAGATTAACCAAGCAGTTTTCTGACATTCTTGAGGTTTCATTCATGGCAAACAACCTGTTCAATACCCGGAAACTGTACCGTGATCCCAATGATGGATCTTACACCAATTTGGCTATCCCGCAGTATTTTGGAGCAGAATTGAAAATCAAAATATAATGTTTAACCTTTTTATTAATTAATTTTTCAAAGCAATGAAAAAGTATTTATTTATGGCCCTGGCTGCTGCATTTACAGTATTCACGGCATGTGATGATGAAAAGGAGGCTCAGAAGTATCAGGTAACCGTTAAGGTTAGCTGTGAAGAGGCAGATCTTTCATCAATGAATTCTATTAAAGCTACCGCTCTGAGTGAGACAGGTAAAACAACTTCTGTTTCAGCTGACAATGGCTTGGCTGTCCTTAAACTGGTTGCCGGCTCATACACCATTTCAGTTGTAGGTTCTGATGACGTATTCAACTATGTAGGTTCTGTACAGTGCGTTGTTACCAATTCAAACATTGACAGCCTTTCAGTATCTCTTGTCAAGACCAAACCTTACGGTTCCATTGTTTTCAAGGAAGTTTATTCAACCGGCGTAAGCGACTTCTATTGGACCGACGGATTCTATGAGTTGTTCAACAACAGCGATGAGGTACAGTATCTTGATGGTATCATTCTTGGTATTGTTCAGTGCGGATATGGTAGTGTAAGCAGTTGGGCTGATGAGGCAGGAAACCTGCCTTCTTACTATCCTATGGGTAGCCACACTGTATATTTCCCCGGTTCCGGCAATGAGTATCCTATCAATCCCGGACAGAGTGTCGTAATTGCAACCCGCGCAATCAACCATTCTGCACGTGAACTTGGTGAAACTGATGTAGAATCTCCCGTTGACATGAGTAATGCAGACTGGGAAATCTATATTCCGTCATCAACTCAGGATACCGATAATCCTGATGTACCCAACCTTGAGGTTGCTTACTCACAGTTCGGATTTGATTTCATGCCTGCTGTAGCAGGACAGGCTCTTATTATCGCCAGACTTCCCAAGGATTCCGTAATGGAAGATTTCATCGCAAACAATGCTTTGAAGCCCGAGGGACAGTACCGTGCAGCTCTTTGCATACCTAACGAGTATGTCATAGATGCCGTTGATATCATCTACTACAATGAGGATCAGATGATCAATAAGACCATTCTTGAAACAGATGATGCAGGTTACACCTACTATAGTGGCTCTGATGACGAGTGGACCAGCCCCATGTACTGTGGCAAGAGCCTTCGCAGAAAGTGCTCAAGTGTTAAGAACGGTCGTTTCTACCTCCAGGATACAAACAATTCATCCAATGACTTTATCCTTGGTGGTCAGACTCCTGTAGCTCACAGATCATTTACATCAGCTGACTGATAAACTATTTATACCGCAGAGTAGGGCCGTTTCCCTACCCTGCGGTTTTAATTATTTAATTTGAAACTCAATTATGAAAAAGCATTATTCCGGATTATCATTTTTAGTAGCATGTCTTACTATGTCTGCTTTTGCACAAACCGTTTCAGCAGAGACAGAACGGAAAGTTGACCCATGGTATCAGGATGGGCTTTTCATATATGACATTACATCCAATTCCATAAACCCGGCAAATATCTGCAATCTCCCTTATTCCGGTCTTAATGACATATCTGTATCATATTCAGGAGATAAGGGCAGATACAGAGCGTTTGACGGTTCTGTAAAATCACGTCTGTTTGATGCCAATATATTTGGTATCAGAAAGTTTGACAATCTCTCATTTAAGGGAGGCATTAATTATTCCAATAACTACAAAGAGGATATGAGGTGGAATGCCACCGCATTAACCTCAGAACGTAATCCGTTCCTCCTTGCAGATACACTTAGGTATGACTCTCTTACCAATGATTCAAGAACGGAATCATTCAGGATAGATGGAACGGTCTCATATCAATTCAGTGATATGATAACAGCTGGACTGACATCAGTATACTCCGTTGCTCAGAAGACAGACCAGTCAGACCCCAGAATGAAAGCAATCGGCGCCAGGACCAGAATTATTCCCGGCATCAACTTTACATTTGGCAAGTTCACCCTTGGTCTTGCCGGCTTGTACGAGATTTACCATGAAGATGACAAGTCCTCTGTTGAGGATAATATGATAAGTGAACATAATAACGTATACATTTTTAAAGGCCTTGGAGGTTATGAAGGTAAGGACGGTTTAGGATATAACCGTCGTTATGACGGACACAAATTTGGTGGATCCTTAAACTTCCATACATCTGGTACTTTCAGGAACTTTACAGAGCTGTCTTTCATTTCAAATTCAGAGGACGCAATTGACGGCGGTACCTCTTACAGTTATAGAGGTGGTGATTATTCACAAATGACGATGGCTCTATACAGCCGTTTCTCCTATAATGCCAACAACCGTATCCAGCATGACCTGATTATTACGGCCAGTATGGACAACAATAAAGGAAAATGGTACAACCAGAAGCAGAAGAAAGACAGTTGGAACATGATTTATTATGAAGTAACGTCAACAGAAATAATTCATAAAGAGAGTGATATGGCAGCATCGCTGACATATTGCATCAATTTCATCAAATCTGACGTACCTCATATGACTGCATCTGTCACCGCTGGCTACAATAAAGCAGACATTAAACAGTTCCCTGACGAGAACTATGCCAAATATGCAAAAGTGAATGCAGGACTCTCATTAAGCAAGAAATGGATAGCCGGAAAGATGCGCTATTTGACTGATATTACAGCAAGCATGAACCACGCTGTTTCTCCGCTTGATATTTCTGTTATTACAGACACCCCTGCACTAAGAAGGTTTTATAACGGATATTATCTGCCCAAATTCACATATCTTTCGGCCGATGATTATTGCGTTTCCCTAGCTCTTGGAGCCTCATATCCTTTGAGTCTGTTCTCAAAAGACGGATGGCTGAATCTGACTGTCAATGCATCCATGAAAAAGTACTCTGGCGACAGTCCGCTGTTTAAGGACACTGACAAGAATGCATTGGGAATAAAACTCAACTACACATTTTAAGTCGTGACAAGAAAAATCCTTTTATTACTTGTCGGCTTCATATTAACAATATCCTGCACCGACAAGAAGACTGGTTTTGCCATAGTGATTGATCCCCAAAGCTATAGTGAAGCTAAGGCTGAGATTGATGATTACCTGAAACTTGTCCAGAGTCGTGGTCTCCACCCCATTCTGGTCATTGACCGTTGGGGAGTACCCGACAGTATCAGGGCGGAGCTTATCAGACTCTATAATGATGAGGTATATCCTATTGAGGGATGTGTATTTATAGGTGATATACCTATTGCACGTACACGTGACGCGCAACATTTCACCACAGCGTTCAAGATGGACCAGGACGGCCAGTTTGACCGTACGGAGTATACCGTTGCCTCAGACCGTTTCTATGACACCTTTGAGCTGCAATGGGACTATCTGGACCGTGACTCAGTCCGCCCTGAGTATTTCTATTATCATCTGCGCTCGGATTGCCCCCAGAGACTCCGCCCCACCATCTACTCGGCACGCATAATGCCCCGCACCAATGACCTGGGCAACAAATATGACAAACTGCGCCGTTACATGCAGCGTGTAAACAAGGCCGATGAGCAGAACAACCCGCTTGACCGTATGTTCTATTTCAGCGGTTACGGATACGTGTCAGAATCCGTTGATGCACGTATTGATGAGAAAGCGGAGCATTATGACCATTTCCCATGGATGAAAGGACAGCAGGCCACGATAACCTATCTTGATTACAAGCGTGATCCGTTCGTAAAGAAGCGTTTCATGACAGAGCTGCAGATGCCTGAGTATGACTGGGCAGTACCCCACCATCACGGCAGTCCGGATATTGAACATCTGAGTGATATGCCTGTAGGCACTGATTATTATGAAGCTATTGACTGGATTAAGGAGTATATACTTTCTCAGGTAGCCAAGGGTAAGGCCAAGGGACGCAGCATGGACCAGATAAAGAAATCCATCAACGCCGCATATGACTGCACGTTCCCCGATGAGTGGTTCAAGGGTGAGCCCTCATACAATTTTGAGAAGGAGCGTAACCTCTACTACTCAGACTTCAAGGATTTCCATCCTCAGGTACGTATGGTAACCCTTGACGGCTGTTACAACGGTTCATTCCATCAGGATGAGAGCATACAGGAGGGTTATCTGTTCGGTGAGGGTAACGGGACACTGGTTGTCATGGGTAACACAGTGAATGTGCTGCAGAACAAGTGGGTATGCCACTTTATGGGTATTGTTGGCCTGGGTGCACGTGTAGGCAATATGGCCAAATACGGTGCCTATCTTGAGGCGCATCTGTTCGGTGACCCCACATTCAGTTTCACACCCGGCGCATTCTGCGGATTTGACATAAACAAAGCCTTGCTTTCTGATGACCCCAAGTTCTGGAAGGTGCAACTTAACAGCGAGTTCCCTGCCATGCAGATCATGGCTATGGACAAGCTTGCCAATAGCGGTGGCAACTACTCGGACCTGATATTTGAAAAGTTCCGCACATCAGCATCAGGAATAGTTCGCCTGGCAGCACTTGAGGAGCTCAAGAAATACCGCGATGACAACTACGTCAACGCATTGGTACTGGGTATGAATGACGCCCATGAGATGGCTCAGCGTTTTGCAGTCATCCAGGCCGGAGACTGTGGTGACAGCCGTGTAGTAGAGCCTCTTGTTAAGCTGTATTGCGCAAACACCCTGCCCGAGCGTGTTGAGTATTCAATACAGGGCAGCATCCAGATCCTGGATTCCACTCTTGTAATGAAGGCCTTTGACGAGTATTTCCCCACCCTTACCTTCTACAATAATGCCGACAGTGTATACAAAGCCAAGCGCAAGGCATTGCATCGCATGTGCACACGTCAGATCAGGAATGTGGAGAGTACGGTATTTGACGCAGATGAGGAATTGTATGACAGGAAGATGGCTCTTCGCACCACCCGCAACTACAATTATCATATCCTTGTTCCCAGAGAGCTTGAATACCTGAGCAATCCTGATGACGTAACCCTGCAGACCGTAATGTGGGAGGCATTAGGCTGGTATGTGACATCATATCAGGCCCCCAAGATAGCTGAGCTGGCACTTAAAGTGGCATCTGATGACCGTTTTGACCTAAAGGTACGTGATGAAGCATTGAAAACATATAACAGACTTAAATAATGAGAAAATCAGCATTTATACTTTCACTCGCAGCCCTGCTGTTATCAGCATGCGGTCCCACAAATAAAAAGACCGGTTTTGCTGTTGTCATTGACCCCCAGAGCTATCAGGAGGCCCAGACAGAGATAGACCAGTATCTTAAGGTGGTCAAGAAGCGTGGTCTATACCCCTTCCTGGTCATTGACCGCTGGGGTGTTCCCGACAGCATACGTGAGGAGCTGATAAGACTGCACAATGACAGCGAGCATCCCATTGAGGGTTGTGTGCTTATAGGTGACATACCTGTTCCTATGGTACGTGACGCTCAGCATATGGCCAGCGCATTCAAGATGGATCAGGACCGGTTCCCCAGAATAGAGAGCCATATACCGTCTGACCGTTTCTATGACTGCTTTGACCTTAAGTTTGATTACATAGACCAGGACTCATCACGCTGGTTTTATTACAGCCTGCGTGCCGACGGTGCCCAAAAACTGGCTCCTACCATCTACTCTGCACGTATTACTCCGCGTGACAACGAGCGTGGAGAGCGTTATGAGAAACTGCGCCGTTACATGCAGCGTGTAAATGAGGCCGATAAGAACAACCGTGAATTGCTGAACGTACTCATGTTTGGTGGTGACGGGAACCTGTCAGGTTCATTCGCAGCACGCACAGATGCCAAGATTGAGTTCTATGAGCAGTTCCCCTGGATGAAAAGCCAGCAGCTTTCTGTAGTATATCTGGATTACACACGTGACAAATACATAAAGGCACGTCTTACAGATGAACTGCAGCATCCCAAGACTGACTATGCTCTGCTCTCCCATCACGGAGACCCCACCATCCAGTATCTGAGCGGAACAAAAGATCCCCGTGACATACTTGTCACCAAGGAGTTTGCCAATTATCACCCGCAGACCAGACTGGTATCACTCGATGCCTGCTACAACGGATCGTTCCATCTGGATGACAATATCCAGGAGGCATATCTGTTTGGTGAGGGTAACGGAACCCTGCTTGTCCTGGCCAACAGTGTCAATGCAATACAGGATAAATGGGTAAACCGCTACACCGGTTTGCTGGGTCTTGGCATGCGTGCCGGATTCCTGGCCAAGCTAGGTACTTTCATGGAGTTCCACCTGTTTGGTGACCCCACCTATGCATTCGCAAAGTCTGCCGATCCCGGTTTTGACATAAACCAGGCCATCAACTACGCTCCCGCCAGATTCTGGTTCAAGCAGTTAAGTAACAACTATCCTGCAGTCCAGGGATTGGCCATTCACATGCTTGCTCTGGACGGAAAGAAATGGTCAGACTCCATATACAAGAAATTTGTATCATCCGAGAACCGTATCGTGCGTCTGTCATGCCTTATGGAGTTGGCACAGTTCAAGGATAAGAATTTGCTTAGATGCATAATGCTGGCACTCCATGACGAGCATGAGATGACTCAGCGCTTTGCAGTGCTGTATGCCGGAAAATATGGTGACCCACGATTGGTTGATGTCATATCCGGTCTGCGATGCGAGAATAATCTCAGTGAGAGAGTTGATTTTGACCTGAACAATGTATTGCGCAGTTTTGACTCTACAGCCGTAATGAACTCCGCAAACCATTATCTTGACCTCAGAGCCCCGTTCCACAGTAACCCTGACAGTGTAAATAAAGCCATCACTGATGTCATCAAGCTGTATGCCGGACAGCAGGCTTTTGATATAAGGAAGGCATTAAAGAGCACCAAAGCCAGCCAGAACAGCAAGATGAATGCCATTCACAGCATGCGCAACAATCCTCCCCACTACTATACTGATGATATTCTGGATTATCTGGAATCATATGTTCCGGCCGAGGATTCAGTATTACAGCGTGCCACATGGGAGGCAATCGGCTGGTTTGACATGTCATACCGCGCTCCCGATATCGCCGAAGCAGCGCTAAAGGTATCACAGGATGAGAAATATCCCGTCACCGTACGTAAAGAGGCTTTAAAGACATATAACCGTACAAAATAAAAGAATGAGAAAATACATATCAATTCTATTTGCAGTGGCTCTTTTGGTGTCTTGCACTAGCGTAAAAAGAGACGGTTTTGCCGTTGTCATTGACCCTGAGAGCTATAATCAGGCAAAGGCCGAGATTGACGGATATCTGAGCACAGTTCAGAACCGTGGTCTGCACCCTATCCTGGTGATTGACCGCTGGGGTGTGCCCGACAGCATCCGTGCAGAACTTATCAGACTCTATAACGCACCTGTCAACCCCATCGAGGGCTGCGTATTCATTGGTGATATCCCCGTTGCCAAGGTACGTGACGCACAGTTCCTTACCAGCGCATTCAAGATGGACCAGGGCGGCCGTAACGCAATGGCAGACTATTGCGTATCTACAGACCGCTTCTATGAC
The DNA here is from genome assembly GCA_900319225.1 of uncultured Prevotellaceae bacterium. Classification (GTDB taxonomy): domain Bacteria; phylum Bacteroidota; class Bacteroidia; order Bacteroidales; family Bacteroidaceae; genus Colenecus. Next base: position 27,540 of record ONNV01000013.1, read on the forward strand.
TCATTTGACCTGGAGTGGGATTTCATACAGCAGGACACGGCACGCACCGAGTATTTCTACTACTCATTGCGTAATGACTGCCCGCAGAAACTGCGCCCCACCATCTATAGCGCACGCATATTCCCCCGCACCAATGCCCGCGGTGACAAATATGAGAAACTGCGCCGCTACATGCAGCGTGTAAATGAGGCCGATGCAAACAACAACCCCATTGACAACGTACTCTCATTTGGAGGTCATGGCAATGTATCGGACTCATGGGAGGCCCGTATGGATGAGAAAATTGAGATGTATGACCAGATGCCCTGGATGCGCCGTCAGCAGAAAGGCATCATGTACATTGATTTCCGTCATGATGATTTCATAAAGGAACGTCTTACCACCCAGTTGCAGATCCCGGAGTTGGATTACGCCATCCTGCACCATCACGGAAGTGAAGAGGAGCAGTTGCTGTCAGGTTATCCCGTGACATCATCCCTGCCCGTTGATATGGATAACGCCCGCCGTTATGCACACTCACAGACACGCTCCTACCTTAAGCGCGGACGTACCCTGGCCGAGGCAAAGAATAGCATTGAAACATACTTACGCTCTCCCATCCCCGACGAATGGGTAAAAGAGGCCAATAAACCTGACGTAATTGCTGCCGATGAGGCCTACTCATACGCTCAGGACCTGCATGTAGCAGAGTTCAGCAACTACCATCCGCAGGTTCGTATGGTATCGCTTGACGCCTGCTACAACGGTTCATTCCATGTAGACGAGAGTATCCAGGAGGCATATCTGTTCGGTGAGGGCAACGGTACACTGATTGCCGTAGCCAATACCGTAAACTCCATCCAGGACCGTTGGATAAACCGCTATCTGGGTATGCTGGGTATGGGTATGAGAGTGGGTTACGTAGCCGTATTCAACAACACTCTTGAGAACCATGTGTTTGGTGATCCCACATTCGCATTCACCCCTGCCGCAAATCCCGGTTTTGATGTAAACGAGGCCGTAAAGGACCATTCGCCCAAATTCTGGAAGAAACAGCTTGACAACCCCTATCCTGCCGTTCAGGTACTTGCCTGCTATATGCTTGGCCAGAAATGTGACGGCGATTGGAACAGTCTGCTGCTTGACAAGTTCAAGACATCCCCTTACGGCATGGTACGTCTGGCAGCACTGCTTGAGCTTGGTGAAAACCGCAGTGATGAACTTGTCGAGTGCATTGAGCTTGGACTCAATGACGGCAATGAGATGACCCAGCGTTTTGCCGTACTGCTGGCCGGAGACTGCGGTGACAAATCACTCGCAGAGACACTGGTAAGGCTCTATTGCGAGAACACTCAGCCCGATAGAGTACGTTTTGACCTTACCAGCACGACACTGCGCTCATTTGACTCAGCATCGGTTGTATCGGCATTTGAAAAAGTGTTCCCTGAGTATACCTGCTACAACAACCCTGACAGCGTAGGCAAGGTTATACTCCGTAATCTCATTAACGGAACCACATCAATGACAAGTGACTTTGATGAGGAGGTGCTGTCAAACAAATACACTGACAAGAACCGTATCTCAAACATACGCTCCATGCGCAACTACCCCGTACATGAGCTGGTTCCGGTAATGCTTGATTATCTGTCCGAGCCCAAGGAGCCTGCTATCCAGGAGGCAATGTGGGAATCACTTGGTTGGTTTGAACTCTCATACCAGGCTCCGCTTATTGCAGCCAAGGCAAAGGAGATTATGGATGACGAGCGTTATGAGAAGGCCGTGCGCTATCAGGCACAAAGAGCATATAACAGACTGAAATAATAATAGTATGAACAGAATCAAATCTTTATATCATAGCATTCTGGGGGCAGCATGTTTGCTGCTCCTGGTATCTTGCGGCCACAGCAAACCGGGTTTTGCCATAATCATTGACCCTCAGAGCTATACCGAGGCCCAGGCTGAGATAGACCGTTACCTGGAGGTGGTTGAAAGCCGTGGTCTCCACCCTTTCCTGATAATTGACCGTTGGGGCGTTCCTGACAGCATTCGCGCGGAGTTGATGCGTCTGCACGCTGACCGCAACAATCCTATTGAAGGATGTGTGCTCATAGGCGATATCCCCGTGGCAATGGTTCGTGACGCACAGCATTTCACCACAGCTCTCAAGATGGACCAGTTCAATCCGTCATTCAGCCGTAATGAGTACTGTGTACCGTCAGACCGTTTCTATGACAGTTTTGACCTTAAGTTTGACCTAATAGAGCAGGATTCGGCCCGCAGCGAGTATTTCTTCTACTCACTGAGAGGTGACTGCCCGCAGCGTCTGCGCCCCACCATATACAGCGCACGTATCATGCCGCGTGACAATGAGACCGGCACCAAATATGACAAACTGCGCCGATACATGCAGCGCGTAAATGAGGCTGACAGCAACAACAACCCTCTGGACCGCATGTTCTACTTTAGCGGTGAAGGTTACATATCCGAGTCTGTCGATGCCCGTATAGATGAAAAGATTGAGCTCTATGACCAGTTCCCATGGATGCGCACACAGCAGCAGTCCATTGAGTACATAGACCACAAGAGAGAGAAATTCGTAAAGAACCGCCTCATGCAGCAGATGCAGTACCGCGATGTGGACTTTGCCATACTCCACCATCATGGAGCATTTGATACTGAGTATCTGAGCGTTTACCCAGAGGCTGAGACAATGATTGAGGATGTTGCCATGATGCGCCGTTTTATGCGTGAGCAGATGCGTGAAGGTGACCGTAAAGGTCTCAGCAAACAGGAGGTGATGCGCCGCGTGAACAAGTATTTTGGCTGCGATATACCCGAGTCCTGGTATAAAGGCGCTCTTGATCCGGACCAGATAGCACGTGACAATCAGGATGACATAGATGAGGAGAACAACATCAACCTGCACTTTCAGGATTTCACCTTCTATCATCCTCAGGTACGCATGGTATCACTTGACGGTTGCTACAACGGATCGTTCCACCGTGATGAGAGCATTCAGGAGGGCTATCTGTTTGGTCAGGGCAACGGTACCATAGTAGTTATGGCCAATACCGTAAACGTGCTGCAGGACAAATGGGCAGACCATTTCATAGGCCTGATGGGAATAGGAATGCGTGCCGGCCGTATGGCTCAGTTCGGAGCATTCATGGAGCAGCACATATTCGGTGACCCCACATTCAGTTTCACTCCTGCTGTTAAGACCGGTTTTGACGTGAATGACGCCATCAACAATGCCGGTGACGGATTCTGGAAGAAACAGCTTAAGAACGGCAGTCCCGCCATGCAGATACTGGCACTTGATATGCTTGCAAACGGCAGTACAAACTATTCAGACCTTATTGCCCGTAAGTTCAAGACCTCTAACTCCGGTATAGTACGTCTTGCCGCGCTCATGGAGCTGTCAGGCTATCGTGACGAGAACTTTGTGCAGTGCCTTGCCCTGGCTCTTGATGACAGCCACGAGATGACACAGCGTCTTGCAGTAAACATGGCAGGCCGCTCAGGTGACGAGCGCCTGATTCCCGGACTGGTACGCATAGCATCCAAAAACAACACCTCAGAGCGTATAGAGTTTGATGTGACCAATGCGTTCCACACGTTTGACTCCACACTTGTGCTGGAACAGTTTGACCGCTACTTCCCCACTGTGGACTGCTATCTGAATCATGACAGCATAGGCGGTCTGATACGCAGTGCGCTGCACAGTTTCACCACATCAATAACTGATGAGGTAAATACAAGACTGTTTGACACCACACTAACCCAGACCCAGCGTAAGGCCGGAGCCCGTGCCCTGCGTAACAACCCTGTACACAGCATGATACCGCAGTTGCTTGAGTTGCTGGACAATCCCGCAGAGGATGACCTTATACTCACCGTGCTGTGGGAGGCAATGGGTTGGTATGACCTTTCATACCGTGCCGATGAGATTGCAGCTGCCGCACTTAAGGCCAGCACTGATGAGAGATTTTCTGAAAGAGTCAGGAATGAAGCACTTAAGACATACAACAGATTACAGAAATGATTTTTAAGCCGAAACACATAATACCTACACTAATATCATTCTTTTTCTGCGCAGGGTTACATGCGCAGCAGGATCAATATGCCATAAGACCGGGTCTTGAATTGCCCGAACTGCAAATCAATACTCAAAGGGTACTATCACGAGACTCTGAGCAACCTCAATTACCCACATATGTAGATAATTCTTTATCGGATTTCTTTCCGGCAGTAGTAAATCAGCATGGAGGATCGTGTGCCCAGGCATCAGGTATACATTATCTCTTTACATATGAGATGAACCGTGTACTTGAAAGAAAGGTAAGTGCCAGTCCAAAAGCTTATACGTTCAGTTATCGATATACATGGCACTATCTGAATGAAGGAAAGGATCAGGGTTCCATATCAAGTGACGGTTTGGAAATAGTCCAAACAGCCGGATGTATGACCGTATCTGATTACGGAAATGAGGATGAGAGCGTTTACCGTTGGGTAAATGGATACACAAAGTATTACAATGCCATGCATTACAAAGCCAAAAATATCAGTTCTGTCTCATTAAGGACACGTGAAGGAATAGAGAAACTGATGGCTTATATGGTAGACAAGAATGATGGCCATCCGGGAGGAGGAATAGCCGGATTCTCAGTATCCGGCGATTGGAGTATTTACAATTACTCCGGTCCATCACAGGCTGGTATCACTAATATAATGAGACCTAAAGGTTCAGGCGGCGCTCACGCGATGACTCTGATTGGATATGATCTTTCTGTCGAATTTGACTGTGATGATGACGGTATTATTGATGATGACGAGAAAGGCGCATTCATATTCATAAACAGTTGGGGAACCTGGTGGGGAAATGACGGTAAGGCATATATGCCGTTTTCAGCGTTTACCAGATCAATTGAAGATGGAGGTTTCTATCGCTTTGACGGTGAAGCCAAAGCACTGTGTACAGATGCCGAATATCAAGAACCGACATTGGCCATGGAGGTTAATTTGACTTATAGCTCACGTAATGACCTTAATATCAGATTCGGAGTAGCTGACGGGGCTCAGTCAACCAAACCGGACAAGGGATGCTTTGCAGAATACAAACATGTCCTTAAAGCCCAGGGTGGAGATCTTAGGATGCAGGGAACTACTTTTGAAACAGGAAAAACCATAACTATGGGATTTGACCTTTCAGAACTAAAAGCTGCTGTAGATACTATGAAGGCTCCATGCTGGTATTTGATAGTATCAAAAGTAATCTCTGGTGATAATGGTAGCGGAAACGTAAATGAAATAAAACTTCATGATTACAGAAACGGGAAAGATTCTATAGTATCTGCTTCTTTCAAAGGATCGACTGCTGCAATTTCTACAGGAACCCGTTATTTCAAGATAATGACAAAAGATTGGTTTAAGGATTCATCGGGCAAATGGTATAGACCAGTCAATACTTCCGCCTCCCGAATTGTTGCCAATACAGATTACATGCAGCAATTTAACTGGAACAGAATCTTTGCAGTAAGAAAATCAAAGGGAGGTTTTGCCAAAATCAAGATCACTGGTTATGATCCCAAGACTAAGAAACTGACATTTAAAGCTAACAACTATGAACTCAAATAAAATATACTCACTGATTCTTGTATTGCTCTTATTTGCTGTAAGTTCATGCAAGGATAATGAAGATAAGGAGAAGGTTCCTGTGCTCATAAGCAATGATATTGAAATAACCTTAAAGCCGGGAGAATGGGTATATTACAGATTCTCTGACAGTACTGTAGTAGGAACCGGTATTATTGGAGATAAGGATGATGATGCCATGTGGTATAAACGCACAGACTGGGATATCGCTTTCAGTGAGGGTGGAATCCGAACCAATGGTGGAACTGCAGGACGTGGTATAGGAGGTATTTCAATTATTGATGAAGAGACTTTCAATCAGGATTCGTATACCGATGCATCATTGCTTTACTACTATCAGGATGTATCGAACGTACCAATAACTGTACCTGTTGACAGATAAGTAGTCAATTATTTAAAGCATTCTGAAAATAAATGTCTAATTTTGCAGCCTGTTACAGCAGGCAATGGAAAATAAAGACATTTTTGAAAGCATCAGGGACGTAAAGAAATCCCTGCAGAAAGCCGATAAGTACATCCCCAATGTTGAGGAACGCTCTATTGACCGCGCCGAAATAAAGGAGGCTGTCAAACTGTTCCGTCATGTGGTGTTCGGCAATTTTTTTGGAGCGGTTGATCTCTCCACGTCTTTAAGCCGGCTCTATACAATCCTTTCACACCAGATTGATTATATAGGCCGTATATTCCATGAGTCACTTCCCTGTTGTGCCGAGGACATTTCCCAGCAGTTCATTGAGAGCATACCGGAGCTGCGCCGCTTGCTTGGTACCGATGTCAAGGCAATCTTTGACGGAGACCCCGCTGCGGTAAGCCATGAGGAGGTAATACTGTGCTATCCGTCACTGGTAGCCATGTATCATTACCGCATGGCGCACCGTCTGCTTGAGCTTGGCGTGCCTATCCTGCCCCGTGTAATCACAGAGCTTGCCCATTCTCTTACCGGTATTGACATCCACCCGGGTGCCCGTATCGGTGAGTTCTTCAGCATTGACCATGGCACAGGCGTGGTTATAGGCGAGACTGCAATCATAGGCAATCATGTTCAACTGTATCAGGGAGTTACGCTTGGAGCCAAGAGCTTTAAGTTTGATGAGAACGGCAATCCCATCAACGTTCCGCGCCATCCTATCATTGAGGATAATGTGGTCATCTACTCCAATACCTCAGTGCTGGGTCGCATTACCATCGGTCATGATACCATCATCGGCGGTAACGTATGGCTTACGCAGGACCTGCCCCCCTACTCCAAGTTCTTCCAGAATAGAGAGAAATAAGTGGACAAAGTGACAGATTTTGACTAACTTTGCGAACCAAAATAAAATTGTAACAATTAACATACAATCATTATGACAATTGACAAATTCAACTTCGCCGGAAAGAAAACTTTCGTACGCGTAGACTTCAACGTTCCCGTTGATGAGAACTTCAACATTACAGACGATACCCGTATCGTAGCTGCTATGCCTACCCTCAAGAAGATCATCGCTGATGGCGGTCGTCTTATCATCGCTTCACACATGGGTCGTCCCAAGAAGAACCCGGACCCCAAGTACTCACTCAAGCACATCCTGAAGCACGTTTCAGAGTGCCTTGGTGTTGATGTTAAGTTCGCTGAGGATTGCGCAAAGGCTCAGGAGCAGGTTGCCGCTCTTAAGGACGGTGAGGCTCTGCTGCTTGAGAACGTACGTTTCTATGCCGAGGAAGAGGGCAAGCCCCGTGGCATTGAGAAGGAGGATCCCGCATACGATGCTGCCAAGAAGGAGCTCAAGGCTGCCCAGAAGGAGTTTGCCAAGACTCTGGCTTCATATGCTGACGTTTATGTAAACGATGCATTCGGTACCGCTCACCGTAAGCACGCTACCACAGCTGTTATGGCTGACTTCTTTGATGCTGACCACAAGATGTTCGGTTATCTGATGGAGAAGGAGGTTGTAGCTGTTGAGAAGGTACTGAACAACTCAGTTAAGCCTGTAACCGCTATCATTGGTGGTTCAAAGGTTTCTTCTAAGATCACCATCATCGAGAACCTGCTGCAGAAGGTTGATAACCTGGTTATCATCGGCGGTATGGCTTACACATTCGTTCTTGCCAAGGGCGGTAAGGTTGGTAACTCACTCTGCGAGCCCGATCAGGTAGACGTTGCTCTGGCTGTTCTCAAGAAGGCCGAGGAGCTGGGCGTTAAGATCGTCCTCCCCGTTGACTGCCTTGCAGCCGATGCATTTGACAACAACGCCAACACTCAGGTTGTTGACAACAACAACGTACCCGACGGTTGGGAAGGTATGGATATAGGTCCCAAGTCAGCTCAGCTGATGGCCGGTGTTATCGAGTCTTCAAAGACCATCCTCTGGAACGGTCCTGCCGGTGTATTCGAGTTCAGCAACTTCCAGACCGGTACAAAGGCTATCGCTACCGCTGTTGCCAACGCTACTTCCAAGAACGGTGCTTTCTCACTCGTTGGTGGCGGTGACTCTGTAAGCGCTGTAAAGCAGTTCGGTTTTGCCGATAAGGTATCTTACGTATCAACCGGTGGTGGTGCACTGCTGGAGGCTATCGAGGGTAAGATTCTTCCCGGTATCGCTGCTATCAAGGGCTAATTCCAAAAAAATTAGTATATTTGAAACCGCTGGAGCCATTCTCCGGCGGTTTCTTTTTTTATGACAGCTGATGAGGATTTGAAACGGCGTGCGGCACAGATCAGGGACCTGCTGCTTTCGTCACGTCTTAAGGAGGCTCTGGAACTGATACAGATGCAGATGGCGGGTGTATCGGACTGGGCGGTTACGTCCAGGTATGAGGATATAAACCGCTCCTACCAATATATGCTCCAGTATTTTGGACAGGGTTCACCCGATGAACACCGTGCCGAGCTCTATCATCAGCTTGTACGCCGTTCACTGCTTCTTAATGATGATGTGCTGCAGGCACGCATGCAGGCCCAGTCCATGCTGCTCTATTACCAGCACCTGCGTTCCAGGATAACCAGGACCGAGACCATTGAGGGAATCCGTCTGGTACTTGAGTCATTCACCGATACCGGTGACACCGCCGCTCATGAGCGCGCCATCGGCATCATGTTTGAGCTTATCTGGACCAACGGTCAGTGGACCACACAGGATTCAGCATCACTGCTTGAACTCATTGAATCTCCGCTTGTTATAGAGGATGACTCAGCCCTTGCCGTGAGTGCCGTCACCCTATCCCTGCTGGAGCGTTTTGACCCGCTCAAGTGCCTGTTCCTGTGCCAGGCTGCACAGAACCTGAGCATGACGGTATCCATCCGTGCGCTTACCGGTCTGGCCGTCGCATTGAGCGGTTACAGTGACATAATGCCCTATTTCCCCGAGGTAAGCAGCCGCATTACTCTCCTGGCCGATGAGCCCGGAATAAGCCAACGTATGCTCAAGGTTCAGATGGCGCTGCTGCAATGCCGTGAGACCAAGGAGATAGAACGCCGTATGCGTGAGGATATAATACCCACCATGCTGCGTAACCCCAAGCTGGGAGACCTTATGCGTGAGGAGCTGGAACGTGACGGTGCCAGCCCTGACTGGACGGAATGGGTACAGAAATCCGAAGTCAAGGATAAGCTCCTGCAAATGTCCGAACTGCAGATGGAGGGTGCCGACGTCTATATGAGCACCTTCTCAAACCTAAAGAGCTATCCATTCTTCCGTGAGATACATAACTGGTTCCGCATATTCAGCATGGACCAGCCCGATGTAAAGAACGCCTTCGGCTCAGATGGAGCCCCTGCAATCATGGGCAAGTCAATGCTTTCCAACTACATATTCTGCAACTCAGACAAATACTCGTTCGCCCTTACATTCTCCAGCATTCCGCAGGAGCAGCGTGATTTCCTTACCGGCCAGATGACCGATGAGGCCCTTGAGGCAATAAAGGATACTGAGTCACACCCGTCACCTACCGATGTGGTTGAGACCTACCAGGCGCGTCAGTATGCGCATGACCTGTACCGTTTCTTTAACCTGTTCAGCCGCCGCCACGAGTTCCGCAATCCGTTTGACAGCAACCTTAACCTGCTTACGGACAGTACATTATCTCCGTTGCTTAAAGCAGACGACTCACAGAAAACAATAGCCTCATGGCTGCTGGGAAAGAACTATTTTGATGAGGCCGCCCAGGCATATATCCTTATGGAACAGGGCGCTCACCCCTATTCTACCGATTACCGTTTCTACCAGCAGATGGGATATGCCCTGCAGCGCACCCAGCACTACAAGGAAGCACTTGAATCATACAAACGTGCCGATATACTTGGTCCCGACAACGGCTGGACCCTACGCCATACGGCACAGTGTTACCGTCTCATAGGCAAACCCGAGAGCGCCCTGGAGCTGCTCCTGCAGGCCGAAAAGCTGGATACCGACAACCTGTCACTGCAGATCCAGATTGGTGACTGTCTGGTAGACCTCAAGCGTTATGACGACGCTCTGACACGTTTTTTCAAGGTTGATTATCTCAAGCCTGACTATCCCAAAGCATGGCGTGCCATAGCATGGTGCGCGTTCCTGGCATCCCGCACGGACCGCGCCAAAGAGTACTACAGCAAACTTCTGGCCGGCAAGCCTACCGGTAATGACTGTCTCAATGCCGGACACACCTGGCTTGTAGACGGAGATATACAGCGTGCTGTATCCCTGTACCGCCAAAGCCGTGACAAACTGGGCGCTGAGACATTTGAGTCTGAGTTTGAAAAAGACCGTGAAATACTTATGGAAAAAGGCATACGTGAGCAGGATTTTCCATTATTGCTGGACCTTATATGATTAAGCCACAAAAATGGTGATTCTGACTTAACTTTTTCTTACTTTTGTAATCTAATAGAAAGTGGAATTAACCAAATAACCAATTATATAAAAATGACAGCCAATAGACTTTTCAAAAGCGTGATGCTTCTCATGGCACTCGCTCTGGTTCTGTTTACACAGGACACATTCGCTGCTAAGAAGGCCAAGGAAGGCCCGGTAAAAGCATCACAACGATTTGTACACAACTATGGAGGCCGCGGAAACCCCTACCTGCCCCTTTGGGAGCATGTACCCGATGGTGAGCCTAAGGTATTTGAGGATCCTGATCGTCCCGGTCACTACCGCGCATATATCATCGGTTCTCACGATGTAAGTGCCAACCGTTACTGCGGTCCGGATATCCGTATCTGGTCTGCTCCTATCGAGAACCTGAACGAGTGGCGTGATGACGGCCCCGTATTCACATACAAGGCTGCCAACGGCCGTTGGGACGTAATGTACGCTCCTGACCTGGTTGAGGTTTATGAGAAGGATGAGAAAGGCAAGGAGCACAAGGTATACTACCTCTATCCCCACAGCCGTGGTCCCCGTCGTGAGGCAATGGTCTGCAAGGGTGACCGTCCCGACGGCCCCTTCACTCCTCTGAACCTTGACGAGAACGAGGCTGCAATCCCCGGCAGTTGCATCGGCTTTGACCCCTCAGTATTCATTGAGAAGGTAACAGATAAGAATGATCCCGATTATGCAAAGGGCTTCCGTGCTTACGCATACTGGGGCTTCCAGCACTCAACAGGTGCTCAGCTTGACCAGGAGACCATGTACTCTGTACGTCCCGGCACAAAGGCTGTAGATCCCCTGCTACCCGCCAGCTCAAGCTACGGCCGCGTACGCGGTGCCCAGGATGCAGCCAGCTATCCTGCTCTTGCCGAGGGACAGAACCCCGGTGAGTTCAATTTCTTTGAGGCTTCATCAATCCGTCAGGTCGGCAACAAGTACGTGATGATATTCTCTGGTTACTCAGGTCCTGACTACGGTCTGGGTTCAACCAACTCAGCTCTGCGTTACTGCTATGCAGACTCTCCTCTGGGCCCCTGGAAGAGCGGTGGTGTAGCTGTTGACTCACGTGGTGTAATCCTGAATGAGGATGGTACCAAGCTCATGACCAGCAACTTTGCTCACAATACACACGGAAGCATCCAGCAGATTGGTGACCAGTGGTATATTTTCTACCATCGTCCTCCGCGTGGCAACGGTAACGCCCGTCAGGCCATGGTTGCTCCTATCAAGATTGAGTGGGATGAGAAGCCCGTATCAGAAGGCGGTAAGGTTGTTCTGCACGGATATGATCCCTATGCCCCCGATGAGATCTGGGAGGCTAAGGCTTCAAACGGTGACTGCTACAGCGGTGCCGAGGTTACATCAGAGGGATTCAACATCTACGGTCTGCCTCCTTATGCTTACTACTCAGCAGGTTACGCTTGCGTATTCATGAACAAGAATGGCGGTCAGAACCGCAACTCCCTGCAGGATACATGGGATATCTGGAGCAACGAGCAGGTTTGCAACGTTGACGCCGGCGATATTATCGGTTACAAGTACTTCGGTCTGGGTGGTCTTAAGAAAGACTCAAAGGGTATCGAGGCATTTGACGGCACAACATCAAAGCTCCACTCATCATTCAACATCTGGTTCAAGCGTACTGCCGGTGAGGGTGGTATCAACGTCAAGGTTATGATGGACGGTCCCTGGAAGAACGATGTTTGGAAGGGTAAGGAGATTGGCCGAATCAAGATTCCTGCAAACTCACCCGTTGACAAGATTGAGAAGTACACTATTGATGTATCAGAGTTTGTTGATGATGTACAGGGCAAGCACGCCATCTACCTGGTATTTGACGCTGCTATCGATGGTGCCATCGGTCAGTTCTACGGCTGCGGATTCAACACCAAGACCACATCACTCAAGCGTCCTGTACCTCCCACCCTTAACGTTAAGATCGGTGGTAAGGAGATTGAGCTTCCCACAGAGCCTATCCACTCAAATGACAACAACGGTTATACCGATAACACTCACTATGAGATGGACTACAAGCTTGAGCCCGGTCAGAAGTCAAAGGTATCTGTAGAGTGCCTCTGGTCAACAATGCAGTTCTGGGTAGATCAGATCAAGGGTGATGAGGGCACCGCCGTTATCACTGCCGAGTACCTGTTCCCCGGCACACTCAGCAAGCAGACTAAGGTCTACAAGATCAACATCTCAAAATAAAAGAAGAGATAATCAGAAAAAGGCGGCCTGACGGTCGCCTTTTTTTGTTGAAGGCCGTCGCCATTAGATCCAGCCGTTAAAACGGCTGGGATGTGGTATTTTACATTTCAGGCACAAAAAAGTGCCATAGGATTTGCTGGTCACAAAAAAAATCACCACCTTTGCACCGCTCAAACGGAGAGAAACCCGCGATGAGTTTGGAAGGATGGCAGAGTGGTCGAATGCGGCGGTCTTGAAAACCGTTGACCTTCACGGGTCCGGGGGTTCGAATCCCTCTTCTTCCGCAAACAGGTTCCCAATCGGGAGCCTGTTTTTTATGCGGAAGAAGAGGGATTCGAACCACCCGGACCCGCTTGGTCAACCAACCTTTTTTTTAATTTGCTCCGCAAATACGCTCACTACCGTTCGCTATGGCACGGGTCCTCTGTGCAGATGGAATCTTTTTCATTTCGCTTGGCGGCCCTCCGGGACCGCGGTCTCGCTCCAAGCATTCGCTCGCTCCAATACGTAGTACCTGCGTATTATATTTATGGCACGGGTCCTGAAAAATTCACTATCTTTGTGGAAACTTGATATTAATAATATGGACAAGAACAAGGTAATGGACTTTATTAGGCACAGAGTGCTGGAGAGATTCGCTCTTGGTGCTGATGCCGCTACGCAGGAGGAGGTGAACTCCAATATCCAGAAGGGAATCATGATAAGGGGCACAAATCTTTGGGTCCTTATATTCGCCATATTCATAGCTTCGCTCGGCCTTAACACCAACTCAACGGCCGTAATCATCGGCGCCATGCTCATATCCCCCCTTATGGGACCTATCATCGGCATGGGATACTCCATGGGTGTTTATGATTTCAACCTGCTTAAGGAGTCACTGCGTAACTTCCTTGTAATGGTTGTGGTAAGCCTTGTCACATCGGCCGTATTCTTTACCCTGCCGCTTATCACATCAACACAGAGTGAGCTGCTGGCACGTACGCAGCCTACTACATATGACATACTGATTGCCCTGTTCGGCGGTCTGGCCGGTATGGTTGCCCAGACACGTAAGGACCGCACCGGAACCGTAATCCCGGGTGTGGCCATCGCAACCGCTCTCATGCCCCCACTCTGCACCGTAGGTTACGGACTGGCCACATTCCAGTTCCGTTTCATGCTTGGTGCACTGTACCTGTTTACCATTAACTCCATTTTCATAGCTCTGGCGTCATTCATCGTAACCAGAGTCATGCAATTCAGGATGATCGGTGAACTGGAGCCGGCCAAGCTCAAAAAACTGCAGCGTGCTATGGTCACCGTGATAATCATAATCACACTGCCCAGTGTCATAATAGCCATCTCAATCATTCAGCGTTCATCATTTGAGACCAATTACCAGAACTTTGTGCAGGAGGCATTCAAATATGACAACACATTCGTGGTGGAGTCATCATATGAGTACAATGCCAACCCCCGCAAGAAGTCTCAGATTGAGGTACGCCTGTTCGGTGAGCCGCTCTCCGACAACATAATCAACAACATACGCGGCCAGATGTCGAGCGTATACCATCTGCCTAAGGTTGACCTTGTGGTGCGCCAGTCAAGCCAGGAGGACGGCGGCATAGCCATCACCGCCCTGCAGAGCAACTACACAGAGATGCTCAATGACAAGAATCTGCAGATAGCACGTCTGCAGGAGCAGCTCTCATCCATCCGTATGGCCGATACGCTGGCAGTAGGCGGCATGACCCGCGAGCTTGGCATATTCGTACCCCAGATAAATGACATGTCACTCTCACGCCACGTCTCATATAACAAAGATGGCGTTCCTACCGATACCACATACATCTGTTTCCTCTCATTCCGTGAGGATTCAGTGGCCAATCTGGAACTTATCCGCAACTGGCTTTCAAACCGTACCGGTACATCTAACATCAAGATACTATTGAAAGAATGATATACCCTGACAATTTTGAGCATAAGACAGGATTTGATGAGATAAGACAGATGCTTGCAGACCGCTGCATCTGCCCCTTGGGTGTACAGCTTGTAGAACAGATGCAGTTCCAGACTGAGTTCCAGGCCGTTGAGAAGGCATTGGACCAGACCATGGAGTTTGTCAGGATACTCACCGAGGGCAAGTCTTTCCCCGACCAGAACTACCATGACCTGCGTGAGGCATTGTCACGCATCAAGGTGGTAGGCACATGGATGGATGAGACTGAGCTGCTGGGACTGTGGCGATCCCTTGAGACAATCAGCAGAATCGTGGATTTCCTGGGCAAGGAGGAGAACCAGGGTCTATACCCCAACCTCTCCGAGCTTGCCGAGAGCGTAGCCGTATTCCCCACCATCACACAGGGCATAAGCCACATACTCACCAAATTCGGCAAACTCAAGGACAACGCGTCACCGGATCTGTACCGCATACGTATGGACCTGGCCAACACCTCATTCAGCATATCGCGTATCCTTAACGGCATACTCAAACAGGCCCAGATAGACGGATATGTGGACAAGGATGCCGCTCCCACCATGCGTGACGGCCGTCTGGTACTGCCCGTAGCACCGGGACTCAAACGCAAGATACGCGGTATAGTACATGACGAGTCTGCATCGGGCAAGACAGTATTCATTGAGCCCGAGGAGGTAGTTGAGGCCAATAACCGCATACGTGAACTTGAGGCCGATGAGCGCCGCGAGGTAACCCGCATCCTGATAGCGTTCACGGACTCCATACGCCCCGAGATTCCCTCCATACTGGAATCATACGCATTCATGGCACAGATTGACTTTATCCGTGCCAAAGCGCGACTGACGCTTGATTTTGACGGCTGCAAGCCCATCATGGAGCGCAAGACCGTCGTTGACTGGGTGCAGGCCATACATCCGCTGCTCAAGCTGTCACTGGCCAAACATGACAAGACCGTTGTACCCCTTGACATAGACCTGGATGCCAAGAACAGCATCCTTCTGATATCGGGCCCCAACGCCGGCGGTAAGTCCGTCTGCCTTAAGACCGTAGGCCTGCTGCAGTACATGCTGCAGTGCGGTATACCGGTTCCCATGCGCCCCAACAGCCACGCAGGCATATTCAAGAGCATATTCATTGACATCGGCGACGAGCAGAGCATAGATGACGACCTGTCAACCTACTCCAGCCATCTGCTCAACATGAAGAATATGATGAAGAATGCCGATAACCGCAGTCTCATCCTGATTGATGAGTTTGGTAGCGGCACGGAGCCCAACATAGGCGGCGCAATTGCCGAGGCTGTCCTGTCACGCTTTAACCGCAATCGCGTATTCGGCATAATTACAACACATTACCAGAACCTCAAGCACTATGCCGATGACCACGAGGGCATCCGCAACGGTGCCATGCTCTATGACCGCCACCTGATGCAACCCCTTTACATCCTGCAGATAGGCAACCCCGGCAGTTCGTTTGCCGTCGAGATAGCCCGTAAGATTGGTCTGCCTGAGGATGTGATTGAGGACGCCACACAGATTGTAGGCCGTGACTATGTCAATGCCGATAAGTACCTGCAGGACATTGTCCGTGACAAGCGTTACTGGGAGAACAAACGCCAGAACGTGCATCAGCTTGAGAAACAGCTGGACCAGCAGATTGAGCAGCACCGCCAGGAACTGGAATCACTGCAGAAAGAGCGTAAATCAATCATACGTGAGGCCAAGGAGAAAGCAGATCAGCTTATCCAGGACTCCAACGCCATGATTGAGAACACCATACGTACCATCAAGGAGGCTCAGGCCGATAAGGAACTCACCCGTCTGGCCCGTCAGGAACTTACTGAGTTCAAGGATACTCTCGATGACCGTCAGGCTAACAGTGAGGACGAGCTTAAGATACAGCGCAAGATGGAGCGCATACGTCAGAGCCAGGAGCGCCGTGACCAGCGCAAGCGTGACAAGCTAAAGGAGCGCACACAGCAACCTGCCCCCACTCCGTCAGAGCCGCTTAACATACCGGTATCACCTTCCAAACGTTCATTCAAGGTTGGTGATACGGTTCGTCTGGCAGGTCAGACACAGGTTGGTGAGGTGATTGCCGTAAACAAGAATGATGTGTCTGTCGCTTTCGGACAGATTACCACCGTGGTCAAGGCTAACCGTCTGGAGGCTGCTCAGCCGGTCAAGGTTCAGGATGTACGCACCGCCACATATGTCAGCAAGCAGACTCATGACGATATCTACAACCGCAAGCTTGCTTTCAAGCCTGATATCGATGTCCGCGGCATGCGTGGTGACGAGGCTATCCAGACCGTCATGCACTTTATTGATGACGCCACGCTCATCGGAATGAGTCGCGTGCGTATCCTGCATGGCACCGGCAACGGCATCCTGCGCAACCTCATCCGCCAATATCTCCACACTGTACCCGCCGTCAAGGACTATCACGACGAGCACATCCAGTTCGGTGGTCACGGCATCACAGTTGTTGACTTGGGATAATTATTAATTGAAAATTGAGAATTGAGAATTGAAAATTAAAAAAACGCACCGCATGGTCAATTCTCAATTCTCAATTCTAAATTCTCAATTTATGAAACATATCGGTCCACACGTATCAGCATCAGGAGGAGTTTTCAACGCTCCGGTCAATGCAATGGCAGTTGGTGCTTCGGCATTTGCTCTGTTTACAAAGAACCAGCGTCAGTGGTTCAGCACGCCTTTGCAGCAGTCAGAGATAGAGCAGTTTAAGGCTAAGGTTGCTGAGAGCGGCATCGAGGCCCGGTATATCCTGCCTCATGACAGCTACCTCATTAATCTGGGAAGCCCTGATCCTGAGGGTCTGGAGAAATCACGTGCTTCATTCCTGGAGGAGATGCAGCGCTGCGAGCAGTTGGGACTCACCATGCTCAACTTTCATCCCGGCAGCCACCTCAAGCAGATAACACCCGAGGAGTGTCTGGACCGCATTGCGGAGAGCATCAACCTTACTCTTGACAAGACCAGCGGCGTGACAGCAGTCATTGAGAATACCGCCGGACAGGGATCAAATATGGGATTCGCATTCTGGCAGATAAAGCGCATCATTGACGGCGTAAAGGATAAGAGCCGCGTTGGCGTGTGCATCGACACCTGCCACACCTATACCGCAGGCTATGACCTCAAGAACGCATATGAGAGCGTCTGGGAGGAGTTTGATAACGAGATTGGCTTCTCATACCTGCGTGCCATCCATCTCAACGACAGCAAGAAGGAGCTAGCCTCCCGCGTTGACCGCCACGACTCAATTGGCAAAGGTTTCCTGGGCATGGATTTCTTCAAGAAGATCATGCAGGACCAGAACCTCAACCACATACCTTTTATACTGGAAACACCGGATGAGGCTCTCTGGGCAGAGGAAATCAGGTTACTTACGGATTTATCCAATACCTCCGGCATTGGATAATAAATGGTGAATACCCACAAACCCAGCCATTGAAATGGCTGGCTACCATTATCCAATGCCTACGGCATTACCCTGTGCCGTTAGGCACATAATAGGGGTAGCCAGCCGTTTCAACGGCTGGATCCTTCCAACCCTAAATACGTTTCCACGTGCGTGTCCCTAATCCGCACAATGTTTCCCATTGCACACACCAACACGGTTTCCAGCTGCACCCAGTAAAACTAAGGCCTCGCGAGCAAAGCTAGCGAGGTTTTAGTTTTACCCGGCCTGGAAGGCCGGCAGAGTGGAATGGAACGAAGTGGAATGAAACGGGTTTGGGGCGTCGCCGCCCCAAACTAAAAAAAGGTTGTGTCTAATACGCAGATAACTTTCCAGCTAGCGACTTTTTAGGCCCAAAGGGCCATAAAAGTCAAAAAAGACCGAGCTGCGAAGCAGCGAGCAACCCGCCGCATGGCCACCTTCAATCCGCATGGTTATCCATCCGCCTTGTTTTCCTCCTCCTCCAGCTGCTTAATATACTCCGTAGGACTAACCCCGTAATACTGCTTGAACGTGGTAGAGAAATGGGTCTGCGATGAGAATCCCACCGTGTACGCAATCTGTGACACATTCACCTTCTTCTCCTTGAGCAGCTTCATGGCCTGTTGCATACGGATGTTCTGCATGAATCGTGCGGCCGAGAATCCCGTAATCTCCTTCAGCTTGCGGTGCAGCTGGGTACGGCTCATTCCCACCTCATCAACCATCTGGGATATATTGAAATCGCTGTTAGACAGGTTCTTGTTTACGATTGCCATGACACGTTTCATGAACAGCTCGTCACTTGACTCAAACTGTACAGGCTCAACCTTCTCGGTCTGCTCAAGCTTTCCTGAGAACTTGCCCTTGACAATAAGTCGGTTGTTTATCAGGTTCACCATAAGTGCCTTAAGCTCACTCATATAGAACGGTTTGGGCAAGTAACTGTCGGCACCTGTATCCAGTCCCAGCATACGGTCCTGCAGCTTATTCTTGCCCGACAGCATGATAACCGGGATATGGCTAACCAGAGTGTTGCCCTTAAGCGCCTTGACCATCTGGATGCCATCCATCTCGGGCATCACCACATCGGTAATGATAAGGTCAGGCATCTGTGATACGGCCAGCTTGAGACCCTCCTTACCGTTACGTGCGGTAATGATCTTATAGTTGTGCTTGAGGCTGTCTGTAAGGTAATCCAGCATTGAGTCGTCATCATCCACCAGCAGCACGCGGATAGAGCCCTTTGACGTCTTGCTCTCATCCTCAACCTCAAACTCCATACTGGTGCGGTTACGTTCCAGCTGCGGACGTGCTATCTGCTCTGAGTCAACAATATCCTCAGGCGGGATATGGCTGTTACCCAGCGGCAGACGGAATGAGAATACGCTACCTTTCTGGCCGTCTGTGCGGTTGGATGCCTTGATGGTGCCGTGATGCATATGTATCAGCATCTGGCTGTAGTTAAGGCCTATACCCATACCCATCGTCATGGATGTAAGCTGGTTGTCAGCCCTGTAGAAACGCTCAAACACCTTATTGGCCTCATCCTTATCCAGACCTACGCCTGTATCTGAAACCGATACCTCGACATAGTTATGCAGAGGTCCCTTCACGCTGTCATCGGTCCCCACCTCAACGCTCATCTCAATTGTGCCGTCATCGGGGGTGTATTTGAATGCGTTTGACAGCAGGTTCATCATCACCTTGTCAATGCTGTCACGGTCTATCCAAACCGGCTGCTCAGCCATGGCATGGTTAAAGCGGAACGTGATGTTGTTGCGCTCGGCAGTCTGCGTGTAGAGCTCAAACGGGCCCATCAGGAAGTTGATAAGGTCAGTCTGCGCATAATGCAGCTGCATCTGACCCTCATCATACTTACGCATATCCAGCAGTTGGTTAATCAGCGAAAGGATACGTGTAGAGCTGCGGTGCATCTGCCTCAGGTTGGACTGGATATCGGCCGGCAGGGTATCATTCTGCAGCATATCCTCAAGCGGCGATATCACCATCGTCATAGGAGCGCATATCTCATGAGCCACGTTGATGAATGACTGGAACTTGGTCTCCTCCATCTCACGTACACGTGTCTTGCGGCGTGAACGCTGAATGAACAGCAGCATAACCGATATAAGCACCACGTACAGGATAATCGCACCCGTATCGGCATACCACGGGGCCTCCACCCTGATTGAATACATCCTTGTGTCCGATACGATATCGTTCAGTCTGGCCCTTACATAGAGGTTGTATCGGCCAAAACCAAGCTTGGAGAATGTAAAGCGGTTCAGTCCGGCGGGGTTGCTGTTCCACTCATTGCGGTCGGGGTTGAATGTATATTCATAAATAAGGCTCTGCTCGTCACCATAGTTCAGCGTACTGAATTCAAGCGTGAATGAGTTGTCCCTGTATGCAAGCCTGAAATGGTCCGATACGCTAAGCGGCAGCTCCGTTATCTTCTTGCCGCCCGACAGCGACTGTGAAGTGATACGCTCACCGTTCAGGTAGAAGCCGGTCATGATGACATTATTCACGGTAGACCTGGTGGTGATGCTGTATGGACAGAATGACGTGATACCGAAGTTACTGCCAAAATATGCACGGTCATCAATCTGTGAGAATGTCGATACACGGTTGAACGCCTTCTCCTCAGTGTAGAAACGGCTTATCTCATAATTATCCGGATCAATACGGTTCATTCCGCTTGGAGTGGAAACCCAGATGTAACCTTCATTATCCTTGAGCATGCTGCGAATGTCATCATTAGACATACCCGATGCAGTATTTAGAATACGGGTCTCACCGTACGTGGAGTTATAGATTATTATACCCTTTGTCGTACCGAACCAAAGCACACCTTCACGCTCCTCAAGGATACATGTACAGCCCGATGTACCCATGGCAGCCGACAGCTTGCTGTTACCTATGAACGTCTTGTTGTCTATGTCAAAGCAGTCTGCGCCGTTGTCGTGGCCTATCCACAAACGGTTCCAGCTGTCCACAAGCATGATATGAACCCAGTCATTAGATAGCCACTGCCCGTTCTTGCCACTCTGGGCAAAATCCTTGTATCCCTCAACCTTTGTCTCGGTCGAGTCCAGACGGCTGAATCCGTTACCCAACTCAGAGAAGTAAATCCTGCCCTGCAGGTCCTCAGTAATTGACGACACGTTTGAGTACTCATTTATCACAACCGTAGTCAGGCGCCCTGTATTGGGGTCCAGACGTGCCAGACCTCCGCTGGGATAACCGGCCCAGATGCGGTCATGACTGTCACGGAACAGGCAGCTTATATACGGTGCACGGCGGCCGTCACGTATCACGCGGCCGTCACTTGACAGGCAGGTAAGACCGTTGTTGTTATATCCAACCCACAGACGGCCCTCGGTATCAGTAACCAGCGCCGTTACGGTACCCGACACATCCTGCTGATAATCAGAGAATTTCCAGTAATCAAACTCGTTTCGGTCCTTTGTAACCAGAATCAGGTCCGACAAAAAACAGCCTATCCACAGATTGTCTGACTTATCCTTGTAATAGGTACTTACGTCAAGTTTCTCAAGGCTCCTGTCCGATGGCTTAAGCTCCACACGCTCCAGCTGCAGTTTATCATTAAGAGCCAGCAGACCCTTTCCGCGTATGGATATCTTAAGCCCCTCATTATCCATGAATGAGTGGGTTATCTCCCAGACACCCTCATCGGGTGTAAGACGGTCAAGCGTGTGTCTGGAGGGATTCCACATGTACAGATGATTGTTTGTGGTTATGTAAATGTTACCGTTTTTGTCACTGTTTATACCGGTAATGTCACGGTCAATCACGTCCATGCGGAATGATGATACGTTATCGGTCTTGGGATCATACAGCAGCACTCCGGTGGGTGTACCCAGCCATATTATACCCTCACGGTCCTCAATCATGGTCCTGAATATGCCACCGGCAGCCACATTAGTGTTAAGGCTCACCACGCTGTTGAGTTTATCGGGGTTCTTGGGGTCAATCCAGTATATGCCGTTACCCTGGGCGGCAATCCAGATTCGGCCGTCGCTGAACTGGCTTATCTTCTGTATGTATGCATTACGGCTTGCCGGAAATGGGACCGTATAGAAACTCTTCTCACTGGGCTTGAGATACTGGACGCCACGGTTGGTTCCAATCCACAACGTACCCTCATCATCAATGTACAGGCTCCTTATGTAGTTGCTCATAAGTGACAGCGAGTCATTGTCATCATGAAAGAACTTATTGAAATTATAACCGTCATAACGGTTCAGGCCGTTCTCGGTACCTATCCAAATAAAACCGGACTTATCCTCACAAATGGCATGGAAACGGTTGTCTGAAATCTGCCCCAATGAGTATCGGTTTATTCTCTGCGCATGCAACGGAAAGAGCAGGAATAGACCGGCAAACAGACAAAATAGAGTTTTACGCATCTGTAATAGGGTTATAGTAATAGTTGATTATGGCAAAGATAACCCAATATTTGCAAAGCTATGCCAATAATTAGTATCTTTACGAATCAAAAATAAGATCATCCAAAATCTAACAAATTACAGTATGAAACTTAGATCCTTTTTACTGACCGCCGCAGTAGCGGTTATCAGCTGGTCACCAGCCAGTGCAGGTAAGCATTGGGTAGCAACATGGGCTACCGCAGAACAGGTTGTAGAACCCCACAACTGCCCCCCTGCCCCCGGTCTGGAGAACAACTCTATACGTCAGATCGTACAGACATCCATCAGCGGTAAGGTTGTCAGGGTAAAATTCTCAAATGAGTTCAGCAAAGGTCCCGTAACCATCAATGCAGCAGAGATTGCACATGCAGCCACTGCCGGAAGCAGCAGTGACATCATAGCCGGAACAGAGGTAAGCCTCACATTCGGCGGCAGCAAGTCCGTAACCATCAAGCCGGGTGAGCTTGTAACATCTGATCCCGTCAAGTTCCCCATGACAGAGCGTCAGAACGTGGCTATCACCATGCATCTGGGCCAGGCCTCATCAACCAGCGTAACCGGTCACCCCGGTTCACGTACAGACTCCTACCTCATTGAGGGACAAGGTTCTGACTTTACCGGTGCCGTAAAGACCGCTCACTGGTACATCATCAACGCCATAGAGATCCAGGCCGAGAAGAATGCCCGTGCCGTTGTAGTTCTGGGCAACTCCATCACCGATGGCCGCGGATCAACCACCAATGAGCAGAACCGCTGGACCGATAACCTGTCACGCCGTCTGCTTGCAAACAAGAAGACCAAGCGCGTATCAGTACTGAACATGGGTCTTGGCGGCAACTGCGTACTCCAGGGCGGCCTTGGCCCCACAGGTAAGAGCCGTTATCCGCGTGACCTGTTCCAGCAGGAGGGCGTTAAGTACATCATCCTGTTTGAGGGCGTGAATGACCTGGGCGGTCGTGGTGATGCCATTCAGAAGGCCAAGGATATCATAGAGGTATACAAGCAGATCATCAGTGAGGCTCATGAGCGTGGAATTTACGTATATGGAGCTCCTGTAATGCAGTTCAAGGGTAACAACTACTACAGTGAGAACCATGAGGCCGGCCGCCAGCAGCTTAACCAGTGGATTCGTACCAGCGGCTACTGCGACGGTGTAATTGACTTTGACGCCTTTATGGGTAACCCCAATGACCCCGCACAGCTCAATCCCAAGTACCTGTTTGAGAATGACTATCTGCACCCCAATGCCGACGGTTACGTACAGATGGGCGACTGCATAGACCTCAAGCTGTTTGAGCGCAAGGGCAATCCCGGCAAATAAGCCTTAGGATAGCATTCTGGAAGGGTGGATTGATCTCCTTCTCATATTTAACTTTTAGTCCATTCCGCACTATTATTCTGCGAATGACTAAAACAAAAATAAGCAATATGAGAATTGAGAGATTATCCACCCTTCTGGTATTATCACTGCTGTCTACACCCCTACTCGCACAATTCCCCGGCGGAGGCTTCCCCGGCGGAGGCGGATTCCAAGGCGGCGGATTTCCGGGTGGTTTTGGTGGCCGATTCCCGGTTCAGGACCAGCAGGAAGGCGGTCAGATGCCCGGTGGGTTCCCCGGATTTCCGGGAGGTGCCGATGGAGGATTCCCCGGTGGCGGTGGATTCGGAGGCGGTTTCGGAGGTTTTGGAATGGGTACCGAGTATGACCCTGCAACAACCCGTAATGATGTAGAGTTCAGTTCATCAAACCTGCCTATCATACTTATTGAGACAGGAGGCAAGTCACTGACCAACAGGGAGAAGTCAAAGGCCAGCATGAAGGTCATTGACAATGCCAAAGGCCGCAACAAGGTGACAGACAAGCCCAACGGCTATGACGGTGACATAAAGATAAAGCTTCGCGGCAACTCGTCACTCTTCTTTGACCAGAAGCGTTTCACCTTTGAGACAACGCGCCCTGACGGAGGTGAACTGGACGTAGAGCTGCTGGGAATGCCCGCCGAGCATGACTGGGTCCTGCTGGCCCCCTACAATGACGTATCCATGATGCGTGACGTGTTTGCGTTTGACATGTGGAACAACATGGGCCATTGGGCACCGCGCACCCGCTACTGTGAGGTTGTCATGAACGGCAAGTACATAGGCGTCTATATCCTGTGTGAGAAAATCAAACGCGGCAAGAACCGCATTGACATAGCCAAGCTCACCCCAAGTGACACCACCGGAATTGATATCACCGGCGGTTACATAGTACGTGTAGACCCGCCCGATGAAGGTGAGAAATCATTCACATCCGATGTTCCCGGCATCATGAACACCAACGTAGGCGGCATGTTCGGTGGATTCGGCGGCGGAATGGGCGGATTCGGCGGCATGGGTGGCCGTGCAACCGTAACCTGGACCATCTTCTACCCCAAGGCCAACAAACTGACCGACAAGCAGCAGGAGTACATATCCAATTATGTAAATACCGTAGAGAAAGTCATCCAGAGCGATGATTTTGCCGATCCCGTGAACGGCTATGCCAAATACATAAGCGTCAGCTCATTTGTGGATTACTTTATCCATACCGAGCTCAGTATGAATGCCGACGGCCTTAAGCGCAGCACCTATTTCTATAAGACCAAGCAGAATCCTGACGGCACCGGCGGCAAGCTCCATGCCGGAACAGTATGGGATTACAACCTGGCATACGGAAACTGCAATTTCGCCAATGCCAACAGGACCGATGCATGGGTTTATGAGGGCAGTGAGACCAACCCCACCCCTGCCATGTGGAAACGCCTCACTGAGGATCCCGCCTTTATGAATAAGGTAAAGGCACGCTGGAAAGAGTTGCGTAAGGGATACCTGAGCGATGAGAACATCAACCGTTTCATTGATGAGCATGCCGCAGTCCTTAAGGAGTCACAGGCCCGTCAGTATGCCAAGTACTCAGACCTGCTGGTACCCAAGACAGGTGATAACGGCCAGGCTCAGCAGAACGGCGGATTCGGCGGCTTTGGCATGGGCGGATTCGGCGGAGGATTCGGCGGAGGATTCGGCATGGGAGGCTTTGGCGGCGGTGGTGCAGCCATGTTCTCGGCCTACACCGTATCAAGCTATGATGAGGAGATCCAGGTACTCAAGAAATGGTTTGCAGACCGTATAGCATTCCTTGACAGCAACTGGAAGTAACCCTGATATCACATACTGTTAAATGAGAATCCCTCGGGCAACCTTTGTTACCCGAGGGATTCTCTCCATATAAACTTACCTAATTACACATTCAGAATCGCATATTCAATGTGGCGCCGAATGATGTGCTGTACTGTGTATCCAACATAACCGTTGGAGCGAATTCAAATTGCAGCATCTTGGCCGCTTTCTTGTATTCAAGTTCCTGGTTATATGTATCACATATGTTGTTCAACGCCTTTACCGCTTTCCTCTTCTTGGCCAATCCTATTCCGTAAATGGTCAGGGACGGTACCACCAGTGCTCCCGATATGATATACAGTTTCCGGGATAGATCAGGATCATCCTCCACCTGGTGTGTGACTGCTATCAAGGTCAGTATCGCTGCTGGAACTCCAAGTATTACACCCAGGCTCTGACGGTTATCACCCTTGATGAATAGTCTGTTAGCGGCTTCATATCTCTCAAACTGGACAGAATCCAGTATCTGTTTCAAATCATCGTCACGTATGGCGTTATTTGCGCCACGGCCCTCAGTAAATGAAAGGCTGCCGCTGAGTCTTATGAGTGGTGTACTGTCATTTACGGCAGAGAAACCTCCCCAACCTCCGCCAAACTGGCCCATACCACCTCCACGGCCGCCACCGCCGCCAAACTGGCCACCGCCACCCATGCCGCCCATGCCGCCGCCGCCAAATCCGCCGCCGCCAAATCCGCCACCGCCGCCAAAGCCGCCACCTCCGCCACCACGCTGGGCAAAGGTTACAACAGAGATCATAAGGATGAAAAACAGCGTTACAGCTCTTTTGATAGTGAGATTGGGCATAATTATAGTGAGGTTAGTATTTAATTTTTTCTATTAGACACAAAGAGGCCCGTTTGGTTTAATCAAACGGGCCTCTTTATCGTTCATTTATTTTTATTCACGTACGTAAGGAGATTCGGGCATGAACAGATAGCTCTTAATATAGCCTCCGCAATCCATTACCACCTTCTCAAATACGGTACCCGGCTCAATGGGACGGATAGTCAGGGTGTGCTCACCCTTGGCAGCCTTACCCAGCTCTACACGGTCATCCTTTACACGTGTGGCAACTGTGGGATAGTATACAGAGTAGATGTTGCGCTGATCCTCGTTAAGGCGCTCGTTGAATACCACCTCAACCTCCTGGCCGCCGTCCAGGCTGACCATATAACGGTGGCCCTCAAGACGGTAGAATGTCAGTGTTGCGTTAACTGCAATCACAGCCTGCAGGTTCTCTACGTCATCGGTCAGGTTGAACTTATAGGTCATGCTGGCGCCGTCAGTAGGCTGGCTGTAAGGCATCAGGGCTACACCTGACAGTGTACGGCCCATATAAGGAATGGTGGTCCACTTGGCCGTACCTGCAGTCACCGGAGCCTGTGCATAGAAGTGCTCAGCCTCCATTGCCACAACGCCATCCTTCTGGGTGAATACATATCCGCCCTCCTTGTCACCCTTCTCAACGCGTGTTACGCGGGGCTGTGTATCGGCACGGAAGTTGTCATTCCATGATGTGTAACCTATGTGCTTCTGGATCATCATACCGTTCCACTTGCCACCGGCCATCTCCTTATTGTAATATGCGCACAGCTCGGCATCACGCTTAAAGTCACGCTCGCAACGCTCTGCCCAGTAGTTTGCGGCAGGATCATTGTTACGTGCCAGCTTCTGGTTCATGGCCTGGCTGTAGTACATGTCATATACGTTACCCATAGCCTGTACGGGGAACAGGATTATCTGCTGATATGCGTCACGGTACTCGGGTTTGAGTCTCAAATACTGACGCAAAGCCTCAGCCTCCAGGCGTACATAATCGTCACAAACCTGCTCAAACTCACCGGTCTCAAGTGTGTAGTACTGGCGGGCGTCAAGCATCTCGGCGCTGATACGGCCGTTGTACTTGCAGCAAAGGTTCAGAATGCGGGCAGCCTCCTGGGCCTCCTCCTCACCGAAGAACTCCTTGCAGAACTCATATGTATGGTCCAGCAGATTGTCTACAGTGAATGATGTGGGGTTCCATGCCATATCCAGGAACAGGGTGATAGGATACTCCATAGGCTTAAGGTCACCTACGTTGAGAACCCAGATCTTGTCAACTCCGTAATCATAGGTAAGCTGCATCTGCTCCCACAAGTGCTGTATCGGAGTGATATTGAGCCACTTTGAGTTACGCGGAGCACCGACATAGTCTACGTGGTAGTACATACCCCAACCGCCTTTGCGCTTACGCTCCTGCTCATTGGGCAGACGGCGTATGTCACCCCAGTTGTCATCGGACAGCAGGATGATCACGTCATCAGGCACGCGCAGGCCCTTATTATAATAGGTCTGAACCTCCTTGTAGAGAGCCCATACTTGCGGACGCTGCTCGGCAGGCTTGCCGGTTACCTCCTTTATTATCTGGCGCTGGTCGGCAAACAGGCCCTCCAGCATCTTCATGTTATCCTCATCGCTGCCACGCAGCTCGGCATCACCGTCACCGCGCATACCGATGGTAATCAAATCCTCGGTATCCTTGGCACGCTCCACGCCCTCGCGGAAGAAACGCTGCAGCTCCTGCTTATTGGTGGTATAGTCCCACTGACCGCCGTAAGCCCTGGGGTTACGTGCCCATTCCTGGTGGTTACGGGCCATAGGCTCATGATGGCTGGTTCCCATGATGATACCCATCTCATTTGCAGTCTTTGAGTTCTCGGGATCATCGGCATAGAATGCCCAACCCCACATTGCAGGCCACATAAAGTTGGCACGGAGCCTGAGCAACAGCTCAAAGCAGCATGCATAGAACTCATGACCGCCACGCTGTGTACCGAATGTGTTCCTTACCCATGTAGTAAGACAGGGATCCTCATCGTTCAGGAAAATGCCGCGGTATGTAACTGCGGGCTCGCCGGCAGTGTATGTACCCTTGGCCAGTGATACGTTATCCTTATGCTCAACCGGAACGTCAGCCCAGTAATACCAGGGTGATACGCCAATCTGCTCAGAGAGCTCATAGATACCGTAAATGGCACCACGCATATCGCTACCAGCAATTACCAGAGCCTCATCGATACCCTTTATAGGATTCTCAACGACAGTCATGATATACTTCTCACGCTTGCCCTGCAGATCCTTCTTGTTTATCTTCTTTGACTTGATAACCTGACTGATGAACTTGCTGTCAATCGTACCCACAATCACGGGCTTGCCGCTAATGCCGGCTGCATCATAAATCACCTGAGCCTCCTGCCCTGCTACGGCCTTGAAATCCTTCTGCAGAGCCTTAAGAGCAATCTGAACGCCGCTCTTATCGGCCTCATCGGCCAGGATCTGTACCGGCTTGCCGTTCTCAATCAGGGTAAACCTGTCTGCGGATAATTCACTGAATGAAATACCCTTGTTATCGGCCGCCTGGACCGATGCACACGTAAGCGCTAAAACACTTAGGATTCGTAATAATCTTCTCATACTATATTTGGTTGGTTTTTGTTTTTTGCGAAGTTAGGTATTATACAGCGACTTTCCAAATAAAAAACCCGGTATTACCCCTCCAAAAGCGGCCTACGGCCGGCCCTCCCACGCCGATGGCGCGGGCCCCTTGAATATGCGTATTTCAAACTGTCCGCAGACTGCAAGTTGGTCGGATTTTATTGCTAATGCACCCAGGATTTCCGATGTGTTTTGGATGCGGTTTATGACGGGTTGGAGGTCGTTGACAGTTTGGATGCGGTTGGCAAAGGCGGTGGCGTAGCTGTCGGCCAGGAGGACATCACGGCACACTATCATCATGGCATCGGCACGGCCCATGCTCAGTGAGGGGCCTACGGTTCCGCTTGATGTGCATATTCCGCACGGGAATGCGGCTGCGGGGATGTGCAAACCTACTTTCTCGGACAGCGGTGACTGTCCGGCAAAGACGCTGATATCCATATCAGAGTTTGCATCGGCGTAGATGTCTCCTCCGTTTTCAACTATTACCTCTTTAACGTTGAATTTGCCCTTTATGAAATCGGCCACACGCAAGGCAACGGCACCGGCCACGGCACTCATGGGGCCTATTCCGGTCTTGTGGCTTACACGAGACATGTCCTTAAGTATGGTCGGAGCCTCAAGGCCTGCATCATAAGGTACAAGAGCGGCCTTATAACCGGGGTCCATGAGCAGATAGGCATCCATTGTGCGGCGCAGGTCTACCAGCATGGCGTAAGTATCGGCCTCCATAGAAGCATGATAGGAGCCGTTGTCGACTCCTATCCATAAATCTGATTCCAGGAACTTTACGCAGAACCAGTGTCTCTCATCACCTGAGAAACGGCTGCGGTAACTGCGTTCCTTGTATTCCATAACTTAATCGGCAAACTCTATGTGGAAGAGTTTGAGCGGACAAGCCGTGATGCAGAGCTTGCAGACCACGCATTTATCAGGCTGGAAACGCAGTTTCCAATCAGGAGCACATATGGAGAGTGCCCCAGACGGACAAGCCGATGTGCATGCACCGCAACTTACACACTTGGAGTCATCATAACTGATCTTCTTCTCCAGCGGGCTTACGTTTACGCCGCTCTGCTGCATGAAATCAATAGCCTGACGTATATGCTCTGAGTCAGAATCCAGCTCCAGCACAAGCTTTCCGCTGCGGCCGCCGTCAATATCGGCCTTGATGATGCTGACCATGATGTCAAACTTCTTGATCAGTTCATAGATGAGCGGGCGGCTGGCCTCGCCATCGGGGAAAGATATAACTACTTTCTTTGTCATAATCAGCTCATTTACAAGTTCAAATCCTTAAGACCCTGGAGAGATGTTCCTGTCGGCATGGGACGTACCGGGGCAGTCAGCTCAAACTGGCCCTTCTCTATCCATTCCTTAAGTATGGCGGCAATCTTGCGTGCCTTGTAGAGGCTTGACAGAGGTGCGGTGTGGATCTTCTTGCCCATGAACTCTATCTCACCGGAGCGCAGCTGCTCATAGTTTACCTTACCTATCAGGTCACCCTTGCAGCCGTAATCCTCAATAAAGGTGTCGATCTGGCTGTTACGGATACTAACGCGGTGAGCCAGGTCCTCATCCAGCAGCGGGATGGGCACACCCACACCAACGTACATCGTAACACCGTACTTCTCAAAATAAGCGCCGCGCAGGAACTCACTTGACATCTCACGCATCTCACCCATCAGGGCCAGAGTACGTGCATTGCCCATGGGTACACCATACTCGTTAAGAGGCTTTGAGCAGTTGAACTGAGTGCCGTTCCATACAACGTAACCCTGCGTTCCGCACAGGAATATGCGGGTTCCCAGGCCGATGGTACGGCATTCGGGATCGTTCAGAAGCGGTGAAAGTTCACCGGCCGAACTGTAGGACGCATTTTTCATGCGGGGCAGCAGCGTGCCCATGTATGTATATAAGGTGCGGTCTGTTGAGTTCACAGCCACATTGTAGTTCTGATATGCGTTACGCGGATTCATCAGGATGGCCTCATTGATGGTCTTAAGGCTGATTGTGGTCTTTATGTGCTTGCGCGGGTAGCAATCGGTACCCTTACCCCAAGCCTCAAGAGTCAGCTCCTTACCGTCAATAAGCTCCTGGATAATGTGAGCGCCGCCGTATGTGGGATTCTGCGGATTGCAGTCAGTTGCACCCACAAATGTATCCACAGCTGCCAGGCCGCCGCTTACCGGCACACCGTTAATCTCAATCCTCTCCATGCGGATAGGCGGATTGGCGTGACCGAAGTTCAGGAACGCACCGCTTGAGCACATGGCGCCGAACGTAGCGGTAGTTACCACATCAACCTTGTCAAGAATCTCCTTGGGTGACATTGTGCGGGCCATCTCCGACACCTCCTCGGCTGTCAGGACCACCGCCTTACCCTTGCGGATCTTCTCATTGATCTCCTCGTATGATTTAGTCATCTCTGAGTTTTTTTAATTGCTCGCAAAGATAATAAAAGCACGCAATAGGGATAGTCCCCTTTGTCTGCTTTTTCGCCACAAATCGGACTCTATTAGCCACAATTATATATTATATAGTTCTATTAGTATCTATATGCAGTAAATTTGCACGCAAATTTTAAGCGAGCAAATATGTGGCGAAAAATCTGCGGATGGATACTGAAAGTCTGGGGATGGGAGACAAGCCCGTTCCTTCCACCTGAACCCAAGTGCATACTCCTGGGCGTGCCCCACACATCGATGCTGGATTTTGTAGTGGCCTACCTGTTCTACATCTCAATTGGAGGCAAGACATTCTGCATGGTCAAGAGCAGCCTGTTCTTCCCTCCCCTGGGTTGGATTCTGAGAGCCATCGGAGGCATACCCGTGGACCGCAAACATCCCAGCTCCGTGGTACGTTCAGTGCTCAAGGAGATGGAAAAGACCGACCTGATGCACCTGGCCATTGCCCCTGAGGGCACCCGCAAACCCATAGCCCGTTGGAAAACCGGCTATCATTTCATTGCCAAGGCCGCTAATATCCCCGTTTATCTGTGCTACTTTGACTGGGGAACCAAGAAAGTGGCCGTAGACCGTAAAGTTGAACTTACTGATGATGCAAACGCCGATACCCGCCGCATCCAGGAGATATATGAGAGCATGAACCTGAAGGGACGTCATCCTGAGAAATACATAACCAAATAAATGAGACACAGATTCACAACACTTGCCGATCTGCTTGATTATACCACAACCGTAAACCGCAACCGCCTTGCATCGGACTTTGTGGACGGAGGTTGCAGTTACACATTCGGACAGTTCAAGGACAAGGCCGATGAGTTATCGGGCGTACTTGGTACATTCGGACTCAATCCCGCCGATAAGGTTGCCATCCTGTCCGAGAACATGCCCAACTGGGCCATAGCATTCTTCAGCATAACCGCTCACGGACGCATTGCAGTGCCCATGCTTCCTGACCTTTCGCCCAATGAAGTTGAGAATATCTTCACTCACTCCGAGTCAAAGGCCATATTCGTAAGCCGCAAGCAACTGCCCAAAATCAGCCGGGAGTCATACGACCGCTTGAATCTGATAATTGACATAAGCACTTTTGAACTCATAAAAGCCCTGGATGAAAGCTATACCTGCGACGGACGCAGCAAAGTGCCCGATGCCACCGATATAGCCGCCATCATATACACATCGGGCACCACCGGCAACGCCAAAGGCGTGATGCTGAGCCACCGCAACTTCTGCCACAACGTGCTTGAGGCGTGGTACGCGCACAAGGTCTATCGCCGCAAGGACGTGTTCCTGTCCATCCTGCCGCTGGCCCATACGTACGAGATGAGCATCGGCATGCTCTATCCGCTCTCCACCGGCTGCCCCGTATATTACATCCAGAAGCCTCCCACACCCACAATACTGAGTCAGGCGCTTCTCAAAATACGCCCCACCACGATATTATCGGTCCCCCTCATCATTGAGAAGGTAATCCGCGGCAAGATATTCCCTACCATAAACGGCAGCAAGTACCTGCGCTACATGAAGAAACATTTCCCGCGCATACTCTACTTCCTGGTAGGCAAGAAGGTAAAGCAGCAGTTCGGCGGCAGAGTACGTTTCTTTGGCGTAGGCGGCTCCAAGCTTGACCCTGAGGTTGAGCAGTTCCTCCGTAACATAAAGTTCCCCTACGCTATAGGTTACGGCCTTACTGAGACAGCCCCGCTCATATGTGACGCAGGCCCCAAGCGCACCCATCTGGGCAGCACCGGCACCTCATCGCGTGAGGTAAAGGTGCGTCTGGCCGATGTCAACCCTGAGACCGGTCAGGGAGAGCTGCAGGTAAAGGGCCCCAACGTAATGCTGGGTTACTATAAGGATTACGCCCGCACCAAGTCAGTCTTTACCGATGACGGCTGGATGCGCACCGGCGATATAGCCAGCATGGACAAGAAAGGCCGATACTACATACACGGCCGCTCCGGAAGCGTGATCATAGGTGCATCGGGCGAGAACATCTACCCCGAGGAGATTGAGAGCGTAATCAACAACATAACTGATGTAAACGAGTCACTGGTTATAAGCCGCTCAGGCCAGCTGGTAGCGCTGGTTCAGTTTAATGAAGGCGCTGTTGACTGGAATCTGGAGGGCCAGGAGAAATTCCTTGAAAACATAGAGAAACGTAAGAAAGAGATAATGGAGTTTGTCAATTCCAAGGTGAGCCATTTCCTCAAGATCAAGGATGTGGAGGTCATGAAAGAGCCTTTCAGCAAGACCGCCACACATAAGATTCGCCGTTTCCTCTATCAGGACAAGAAAACAGATAAAATGTGAAAAAGGGGACAGTCCCCTTTTCCACATTTTCAAAGAAAATGAAAATAAAATGAGTATGCGTAAGATTATCAATCCCTGGATAGGAACAGAAGGTTACAACTGCTTTGTCTGCTGCCCCACCAACCCCATCGGTCTACACCTGGAGTTCTGGGAGGATGGTGATTACATTGTTACCAAGTTCAAGCCTACACATGATTATGAGAGCTGGCAGAACACCCTGCACGGTGGAATCCAGGCCCTGCTTATAGATGAGACCGCAGGTTGGGTGGTTTGCCGCAAGCTTCAGACCAACGGTGTCACATCCAAGATGGATATGCAGTATCTCAAACCCGTGAGCACCCTTCTTAATGAAATCACAGTACGCGCCAAGATCAGCAAGATGATGCGCAACGTTGCGTTCATTGAGGCGGAGCTGCTGGATGAGGATGGTACGGTGCTTACACGCGCTGACCTTGTGTATTTCTGCACTCCTAAATTCAAGCTGGACGAGAATAAATTCCATACCTGTAAGGTTGAGGGAGAGGAATAATACGGCGGGTTGCTCGCACCTTCGGTGCTCGGTTATTTTTGACTTTTATGGCCCTCTGGGCCTAAAAAGTCGTTAGCTGGAAACCTATCTGCGTATTAGGTACACGACATTTTTTTAGTTTGGGGCGGCGACGCCCCAAACCCGTTTCATTCCACTACGTTCCATTCCACTCTGCCGGCCTTCCAGGCCGGGTAAAACTAAGACCTCGGATGCCTTAGTTTTACTATACTGCAACTGGAAACCTTAGCTGTTTTTCCATTCGAATCTGACTCGTGCTAATTCCCTCCCATCTTCTACCGCTATTACACTGTGAAGGGAGGTATCCCCATCCATCTGGGTGCGGACCAGAATCTTTTCACCAAACAGGCCTTCTTTCTTGAAATTGATATCCAGGCGGGCGGGTTCGTGACCCATGCGGTACTCAGGGACAAGGCTCTCGCTTGCCCAGAGTGAGTAGATAGCGTTGTTTACGTGGTCATTACGGTCTATATCGTCATAACGTACCAGGAAACGCTCGGTGTAGTCCTCACGCTCCACCTCAGGGAGCTTGCGGAATCGGTTATCGGCAATGACCTTCTCACGGACCGGCTCATACTCGGGCAGATGACGGCGTACCGGAACCGGACGGCGTGACGCAAAGTCAATTATGATCCACTGGCTGCAGGCACGTATGATACGCTCCCCGCTGGCACTCCACACCTCGAATTCACGCTCGGTATAGAGAGGCAGCTCATCGCTGGGCCAGCTTACCACCGTAATCTCCTCCTGCAGATGCGGCATACGGTCTATCTCCACGTTCATGGCAATCAGCACCCAGGCCTTGCCAACGGTACGCAGGTAGTCATACCCTATCCCGATGCTGTTGGCGCTGTCATCGGCTATATCCTGGAACATATTGAGCAGAGTGAGCAGACGCAGAGTGTCCTTGCGGTCGCACTCAAAACTCTTGATAGTATATTTGTGTGTCAGTTTTTCAACCTTAACCATAGAACTACTTGATTTGTTGCCGCGAAATTAATAAAAAATACTACCTTCGCAAACTGTCAAACCAAGCATAAAACAAGATGCAGACCAGACATCGGGACCACAAACAGTATTTTGACGAGCTTGCCGTTACAAGCCAGAAATATTTCCTGCCGTATATTGAGCGTTTCTTTAAGATTGACAGCCAGTTACGAATCATAGAGATAGGCTGCGGCGAGGGCGGAAACCTGCTCCCGTTTGCCCGTATGGGATGTGACGTGACCGGCGTGGATATAGCTGAGGGTAAGATCAAGTCTGCCATCACCTATTTTGAGCAGGAGGGCTCACAGGCCCGTTTCATTGCGTCCGATGTATTCAAACTCAAGGAGTTGGAGCACCAGTTTGACCTTATCATATGCCATGACGTGATAGAGCATATCACTGACAAGAAGGGATTCATTTCCAAATGCCAGATGCTGCTCAAGCCCCAAGGCCTTATGTTCATGTCATTCCCCGCATGGCAGATGCCGTTCGGCGGTCACCAGCAGATATGCCAGAGCAAGCTGCTGTCACACCTGCCATGGTTCCACCTGCTGCCCAGATTCATGTACAAGGGACTGCTCAAGCTGTTCCATGAGCGTGAATCGGCCATAAATGAGCTGCTTGACATAAAACAGTGCAAATGTCCCATAGAGAGGTTTGAGAGAGTAATCAAGGATAGCCCGTTCCAGAAACTGGACCGCATGTTCTGGTTCATCAACCCCCATTATGAGACCAAGTTCCACCTTAAACCACGCAGACTGTGGCGCTGGGTAGGAGTGATTCCATGGGTAAGGAATTTCTTTACCACATCCAGTTTCTACATGCTCAAGCTTAAATAACTGAGTCAGTTACCGGTATGCTCCAGGCTGTTGCAGTGTGAGCAGCCCGGCATATAAAACACCCATCCGTCAGAGCAAAGCATCACAAAACGGTCGTGACTGCGGTCATAACTCAGCCTTACGGGCTGCTGCTCCAGCATGTACGTCTCGCCGCCCTGAGTGTAAGTAAGGCTGCGCTCGCTCCAAATCTTTCCTGTGGCCGATGTAAATACCGCCGGCATACCGTCAGGGTATGTTCCCGCAATACAGAAGCTGTTGTCCGATGCGCTTATGGAGCAGAACAGCGTCTCCTGATAATATGAGTAGTAGGTGCCATTAAAATCCAGCGTAGTGAACGTGTCAAAATCAACGGTGCTCATTATCACCCCGCCCCTGGTAAGGATCAGGGTATTGTTTAAAGTGGATGCGATACCTACCACACGGTCATGACCGCCCGATATACGGCTGCGGCAGAGACGGCGGCTGCGTCCACCCCGCTCCACACTCATCACCGTGCCGTCAGCACTTACGGCAAGCACACGGTCATCACGCACGTCAATCCCGGCAATGTCAATCTTGAGCCTTACGCTGTCAAGCGCATTGCCGCCGGCATCACTCCACGTAATCATACCGTCAGCACGGGCTGTAACCATACCGCCCGTGAACGGCTTTGAATCAATATCCGCGTTACGGGCAAAAGAACCCGAGGCCACTGCCAGCAACAGCACAAGTGTTACGGGCAGCAGCCTCAGGTTTAAATTATGCCTGTAAGGGAGCATTATCTGTTCTTTATCCTGAACCAGTCAAACCATGCCTTGAGTGGTGCAGTCTGCTGCGGTGCAGCTGCGGGGGCTGCACCACCCGGACGCATACCCATACGCATGTTCTGCACGCCGTTGCATGCCATCACGCCGGCCTTGATATCCTTAAGCATCACCTCAGCCTGACCGGCCATGATCCAGTTCTTGCCGTTTACTGAGTAGAATGCGGTATATGTGCTGCCGTCTTTCTCAAGTTTCAGGTAAACCGTGTTATCCTTGATGCCGGTCTCAGCCAGGTTCACGCTCAGAGTGCTCTTGGATGCACCGTTCTCCTCAACATAAAGTTGCAGGCTTCCGGCTGCGGGAGCTGCACCCTGCTGCTGTCCGCGACGCATTGCGGCACCGGTATAAACGAACTTTACAAAATGTGAGTCATCCTGATAAGCCACCAGACCTGCGTTCTGTGCACCTGCAGGCAGCGCGCTGGTCTGCAGTTTGGTATCAATGGTCCAGTCGCTGTTGGCACTCTGCAGCACCAGGTTGGCACCGTTATCCGAGGCTGCTGTTATGTCACCTGCAGCGGCGGTAATCTCCAGACGTCCGTCGGCTACCAGCAGGTTGTCATCATTCTGGCGAACCACATCCCACTGGTGTCCCAGGCTGTTGCTCTTGAACTCATCGGCCACACCCTTGATGCCAAAGTTCACATAGTAGCTGTCAGCATCACCGGTTACGGGCTCGATTACCTTTACTATTGCGGTTCCGGGAACGGTTGGAGCCTGCTCTACGGCAATCTTAAGCTGTCCTGAACGGGCTGTAGCGGTTACTTTTGATGACATCTTACCCAGAACGCTGTACTGCTTGCGTCCTGACTTGAGCAGGGACTTGCCGGCGTTCTTGAGTGATGAGAGTGACAGGTCTGCATTCACCTTGACTGAGTATGTGTCACTTACGGTCCTGCCGTTGTATGTAACGCTTACGGTAACGGTTGCAATGCCGGCACCTACGGCGGTCAGCAAACCATTGGCATCGACAGTGGCAACGGTCTCATTGCTGCTTGCGTACTTTATGGTAGCCTTGTCAAGACTCAGGAATGAGTCATCGGTAAGTGCTGCGGTTGTCTGGAATTGGGCTGTCTGTCCAATCTCAAGTACTGACACACGGCAGTCCGATACCACGGTCTTGAGCTGCGGAGTGAACTTACCGTTCATCTGTGCGCTAACAGTTCCGCGTATATCCTTTGATGAAGAGCCTATCTCAAACACGTACTTGCCTGAGTCATAGGTGATACGCTCACTCTCCATATCCCAGAACCAGAGGTCGGCGCAATCAATGTCAATATCCACACGGCGTGTCTGTCCGCGCGGTATGGTAACACGCTTGAATCCCTTAAGACGCTTGATAGGACGTTCCAATGATGCAGGGCTGTCCGGTGTGGTAACATAAATCTGCACCACCTCATCACCGTCATAATCACCTGTATTCTTTACGTTTACGCTTACGGTGATCCTGTCATCGGGAGTGATTGAACTCTTGCTTATGCTAAAGTCAGAGTACTCAAACGTGGTGTAGCTCAGACCGTAACCGAACTCATATGAAACCGGCTTGGTAAAGTACCAGAGCGTACGTCCGGGCTTGCCGTTTCCTGCACGCAGGGTATAATCGGTGATAGGCGGCAGGTCCTTTACGGACTTGTACCATGTGGCGTTCAGCTTACCGCCGGGAGTGACGTCACCGAACAGCACCATAGGTATGGCAGCGCCCTGTGCCTGGCCGTTATAACCGGTCCACAGTATGCCGGGGATATTCTCCAGGTTCTTGAAATCCTCAACCTCCACGCATCCCAAGGTCTGCATAACTACGATGGTATTCCTGTTCTCAGCGGCCACAGCCTGTATCAGCTTCACCTGGTTACCCGGCAGGTTCAGGGTAAGACGGTCAGCCTCCTCAGTTGCGGTATTCTCATCGGTACCCACAAATACGATTGCCACATCACTCTTGCGGGCAGCACTCAGCACATCCTCAGGAATCTCATCATCCTCAGGTGCCTTATAAACCAGATAGAGTGTCTGCGGGCCGTTGTAACCCAGTTTGTTCACCTTAGCCTCCATGGGGGTGCTTGCGCCGTATACGCCGCCTACACGCTTACCCGATGCACGTGTAGCCTCAATGGTGCTTATAAGGTTACCCTCGGGTGAACCCACATGCACCTCAATGATACCACCCTCGGTAGGAATGTTTGCGCCGATGGTTATTTTCTCAACATCAATCAGGTCAACATTCTCATATGCGGTCCATGAGCCGTCATCGATTGAACGGACCTGCTCCTCGGTACCCATACCAGAACCCACGGTAATGCCATCCGATGATGAGCTGTACTGTGTGGCGTCATGACGGCTCTTGCTGCCGTCGGGTTTCTCCAGCTCAAACCATGCCACATAAAGCAGGTTACTCTTGCTCTTGGTACTTCCGCCCGATGCAAGTGTCACCTCCACATCCAGGCCCTTGTCTGCAATGTACTTGCTGATACCAGCATATGGGCTTGTACGGCTTGACTGCTCAGGACGGCCAGAGTACGGTCCCAGCTCCACGCGGTCAGCCTGCGGGCCTATCAGCGCGATGCTCCTGATGCCGTCAAGACTGATAGGCAGAGCCTTGCTCTCTGTGCCGCTCACCACCTCATTCTTGAGCAGTACCGGAGTATGTGTAGCCACCTCCAGGGCAATTGCCTGGCTACGCTCCGAGTTCACGGTGCTGGCCGGATAATTGGCATACGGCACCTTCATGAGCGGATCGAACTCACCGGTACGCATACGTATGATGAACATGTTCACCAGCGCACGGTCCATATCGGCCTCGGTGATAAGACCCTTCTCAAGTGCGCTCAGGGCGTAACGCTGGTATACACTGCCGCAGTCAGAGTCCACACCGGCCCTAAGACCTGCGGCAGTAGCCTCCTCGGCAGTCTCCACATAGTAATGTCCGGTATAGATATCCTCAATGGCTGCGCAGTCACCGGTCACATAACCCTTCATGCCGTAGGTGCGGCGTGCTATGGTATCCAGATACAATGCGCTGGCCGATGTAGGCACATGGTTTACCGCATTGTATGATGACATGATAGACGGCAGGTCATCCTTCTCAATCAGCTCCTTGTAGGGATAGAGATAGAACTCACGCATGTCACGGCTGTCCATATTGGAACTGCCCACATGACGGTCAAACTCACTGTTATTGGCAAAATAGTGCTTGGCGCAGGGCACGGCCTTGATGTAATTGGGGTCACTGCCCATAAAACCGCGCACGAATCCGCTGCTCATTGCGGCAGCCAGGAACGGGTCCTCACCGTAGCTCTCACCCGTACGTCCCCAACGCGGGTCACGTATAGGCTCCACTACCGGACTCCAGAAAGTAAGGCCTTTGGTTCCAGTCTGGAATATGGCGCGGGCCTCATCGGCTATGACCGATGCCTCCAACGCCATGAGTTCCGGTTCCCAGCTGGAACCAAGGGCCACACTACCCGGGAATGATGTCGGTCCCTGCAAGCCTGCCTGTGCATTGGCACCTGACAGGACTCCGTGCAGAGCCTCACTCCATACATTATACTGCTTAATGCCCAGACGCGGCACAGCAGCCATATTATTACCCAAAAGGGCCTGTTTCTCCTCAAGAGTAAGACGTGACACAAGGTCAACGGCACGCTCCTGGAACGTATAGTTGGTGTTCTTGTATACGGGAACACTCTCCTGTGCGGCAACCGGGCTCAAAATACCCAGCACGGCCGCAACGGTAAACAATCTGATTGACTTTCTCATATTAGGTTAGTTAGAATTATTCCTTAATTGAAAGGTGCTGCTCACTTAACTGAGCAGGCCACCTTTGCAACTACGTTACCGGCATCATGGGCCAGCAGCAACTCAATGTTACCCGGCTCCAGAACCCAGTCATGCTTATCCTCATCCCAGTACTTGAGTGACTCTACAGGGATATCCAGAGTAACTATGATAGACTCACCTGCATTCACCTTGTTCTTCTTGAATGCCTTGAGCTCCTTGTAAGGCCACTCAACCTTTGAGTCAACCCTGTGAACATAGAGCTGCGGTACATCCAGCTGATCATACTTACCGGTGTTCTTGGCTACAAATGAAACCGTTATCACATCACCGTCCTTGTAGTCGGACTGGTTTACGGCATAACCTGAATACTCAATCTCAGAGTATCCCAGACCGTAACCGAACGGATACATCACAGGCTTGTTCTTGGTGTCGAACCAGCGGTAACCAACCAGCATATCCTCGCTGTAGAGAGCTGTGCCACGACCGGTTGCGCTCTTGAGCATCTCCTCGGCCTTGTCATCCTTCTGTACCAGTGATACGAATACATCCTGGTTTACGGGAGCATCGGTCTGCGGGAAACTGCCTGTAGCATATGCGGGGCTGTCCTCAAGCTTGATGGGATATGAGAACGGCAGACGGCCGTTAGGTGCAATCTTACCCAGCAGGATATCGGCCAGGGCATTACCGCCCTCAGTACCGTTGAACCATGACTGAACTATTGCGGGGCAGCAAGCCTGTACGCGGTTCAGGTCAACCGGAGCACCGGCCACTGCAATGAATACCACGTTGGGATTTACCTTGGCCACAGCCTCCAGCACATCCTCCTGGTTGTAAGGCAGGTCCATGCTGCGGCGGTCACTGCCCTCGGTCTCCCACTGACGGTTGTCACCACCTATAAAGAGAACCAGGTCAGCACCCTTGGCAGCATTTACAGCCTCATCCTGCAGCTTCTTGGCAGTATCCTCAGGCTTGGGAGCGTTTGCGGCAGCACCACGACGCTGACCGAATCCGCCGAATCCGCCAAAACCGCCGAATCCGCCACGTGCCTGCTGTGAAGTATAGCCCTGCGCATACACGATCTTGGCATCAGTGCCGATGCGTCCGCGCAGACCGGCCAGCGGAGTGATCTCATAGAGAGCCTTTACGCCGGCACCTACACCGCCGTTGGCCATAGTCTTATCGGCATTGTCACCTATTACGGCAATTGTCTTCACCTTCTTGAGGTCAATAGGCAGCAGACCGTTCTCATTCTTGAGCAGAACGATTGAGTTTGTGGCCACCTCATATGATATGCGTGCCTGCTCGGGCTTGCCGGTAACCTCCTTGTTTGCTTTATCGGCAGGAACGGGCTCAACCACCAGACGTACACGCAGGATCTCACGTACACGCTCGTCAATCACCTTCTCGGATACTATACCGGCCTTGACCGAATCCAGCAGAGCCTGACCCATGTAATCCTGGCTGGGCATCTCCACGTTCAGGCCTGCGGTAACTGAACCAACGGTGCTGTGAGTGCCGCCCCAGTCAGATATCACCATACCCTTAAAGCCCCAGTCCTTACGCAGGATCTGGCCCAACAGCAGCGGGTTCTCGGCGCACCAGGTACCGTTTATCTTGTTGTAGGCTGCCATCACGCCGAATGCGTTACCCTCAACTACAGTTGCCTCAAACGGCGGCAGGTAGATCTCACGCATGGCACGCGGGCTTACGATCACGTTCACGCTGCCGCGGTTGGTCTCCTGGTTGTTAAGTGCAAAATGCTTTACGCAAACTGCCACACCGTTATCCTGAACACCCTTGGTGTACTGGACCGATATCTTGGAACTGAGCAGCGGGTCCTCACTCAGATACTCGTATGTACGGCCGCCGGTAGGAATACGCTGTATGTTGATGGCAGGTCCAAGTATCATGTCCTTACCGCGCAGACGAGCCTCGCGGGCCATACCCATACCGTAGATATATGCCATCTCCTCACTCCAGGTAGCTGCCAGGGCAGATCCTGTGGGGAAGAATGTGGCTGAGTCCGTGGTCCAGTGCAGCGGGTTCCATGACAGCGGCTCCATCTCCTCACGGATTCCGAACGGGCCGTCGGCATAGTTCATCTCGGCAATACCCTGGCTGGGAACGCCCTCGGATGTGAAATAGTGCTTGCCGTGAAGCATGGCAATCTTCTCCTCAAGGCTCATCTTGCCGATAATGGCACTGATCTGCTTCTCATTCTGCATGAGAGGATCATCATAACTCTTTACGTCGCGCGACAATGTTGCATCACCTTTGCATCCGCAAATCAAAACTCCCGCACCCATCAATGCGGTCAATAACAATTTTCTGTTCATATAATGTAAGTTAGTAATTCTCAATTCTCAATTCTCAATTTTTCAGTATCCCGTGTCTCTGCTCCACTCCGTCTCACGGTAAGCGTCATTAAGCCCCAAAGCCCCGAACTTATCCAACGGTATGAATACGCTCATTCCGCAATATTCCTTAAGTTCACGCCTCTTGGAACTGGTGTACGGGAATATCTGCGGAGTATGGTTCTTATACATGACACACTCATCCAGCTGCAGCCTGAACTCACTCAGGTACTCCGTACCCAGTTTATCCACAAAATCCTCCAGGTCATAGAACAGATGGTTCCCGAACCAGTCATAACTCTGTATGGCGTTCACAATAGAATCATTCATTTGACCTATCGAGTCATTATCGGCCACAATCTTTCTGAAACAACGGGCCAGGCTGTCCAGTCCGCTGGTCCTTACCAGAGATATGCCTGCCATAGGTTCATAGTAGTCCATACTGTAGTACTTGTAGTATGACTCACACACCTTTACCAGGTTCTTGTTGATAAGGTCACGCGTCAGGCTGAAATAAGGGAATCCGTCACCCCATATCTCTATGCCCGATGATATGATGTAGTCCGTCTTGTTACGTAACGCATACAACACCTCCACATTTGCCATATAGCAGGCGTCAAACGCAATGAAATCAAACTCGTGGTCATGCAGTGCGCCGGCCAGGTCGTCTATCTCCATCCAGGTGTCATTGGCCACACCACCCTGCCAGGTCCTGTCTACCAGAATTGCCTTGGTGCCACCCTCAAAGTCAAATTCCAGACGGTGAGGCTCATCATCGTCTCCGCCTCCCCGTTTGGGAGCTTTCCATCCCAGGTCAGTATTCTTGAGCTGAGACTGCGGAATCCAACCCGTACCGTGTGACCACAGCACCAGTCCGTATGAATCACATGGGTACTGCTGCTTCACTTCATCTATGACAAGACGGAGTACATCAGGATCGGCACTGTTCATCTCATTATAGATCTTGAGGGTATCCAACCCCGGATCACGGCTGGTACGTCCTCTCCTTACCCTTAACAGGCATGGTTTGAGTCCGGCCTTGTCAACATAGACCAGCAGAGCGGCGTTATCCATACCGGAACCAAGGGAGTTCTGCATCCACTCAATGTTCTTGTTTGCAAAACTGTAACTTGAGAAAGCCTCGGATGCCATATAGACCAGGACGACCTTACGTACGCTCTCATCGGCCATCTCCTCCATAATGCATGAAGACGGCAGAATAAGGCCCGACAGAATGACTGCCAGGCTATATAAGATCCTCTTGTATCGGCCTACACTGAACATCCTCCTACTCCTCCTCCGGTACGTCTATGTCTATGAGCCTGTATGAGCTGTTGAATGTCAGTTCATAACCGTTGTCAAGCAATATGTCAAACAACTTGCCGTCATGCTCTATACGCATCACCTTACGGCCCGGGAACTCGCTGCCCAC
This sequence comes from uncultured Prevotellaceae bacterium, assembly GCA_900319225.1. Classification (GTDB taxonomy): domain Bacteria; phylum Bacteroidota; class Bacteroidia; order Bacteroidales; family Bacteroidaceae; genus Colenecus. Next base: position 72,276 of record ONNV01000013.1, read on the forward strand.
GTAAGCGCGTATCTTTTCAGGCACCAGCATATCAGGGACTGCACTCTTGGTGCACTCACACTCAGTAAACTTGCCGTCCTTATTGAACTGCAACTTAATTCCGCCGGCCAGCTTTACCTCATACTGGATAAGGCTGGCACGGCGTTCCATCTCCACCTTCTTGATACGGGTGTCAGGGAAAGCTTTCTGCACAACCTTCTGAGCCTTCTCGGGGAGTTGGTCAAACTGGATCTCAACATCCTCGGCGGCTACCGGAACAGCCAGCATCAGAGCCAGCAGCGTATACAGAATCTTTCTCATATGGATTTTATTTTAACGGACGCAGCACACCGCCTCCGGTCTTATACTCCTTTCCCTCAAGGGCCTTGTTGTCAGGATCAGCAGGGTCATAATAGATCACGTGCTTACCCTTAAGCTGCTTGAGACCCTTCTGGAGGGGCTGCTCAAACTTGATTGACGTAATATAGTTGTCACCCTTGGCGGTCCATTTTGAACCGGCACCGATCACAACCTTAACCTTTGCGCAACGGTTCTCGGCATCATTGATATGACCTGTCAGCTTGGCACCCTTGTTGAGGTTAAGCTGCAGCGAGCTGATGCTGTCAACCTTGATATTGCCCTTAAGAGCCTGCTTGCCAACGGTAAGTACTGCATCACCGCCGTTCTTGCCCTTAACGCCCCAGTCATCACTGCATACAATCATAAGGTCCTTACTTCCGTAAGTGATCTTATTGCCTTCCATACTGATGGCGGCGCTTGTATTGGTAACCAGGAACAGGGGGCCGTCACCTACAGTGAGTGTGTTTTTGTTAAGGTTAAGCTCACCGTTCTCACTGCGGTCCTTGGGGCCATAAAGCAGGAATCCGCTCACTCCGCCAGACTTGAGGGTGTTATTGGTGAGAGTCATTTTACCGCCATCCACACTACCCATTGACCATTTTGAAGATGACATTCTGCAGTTCTGTGCAGTGATATCACCCTGTGAAAAGAACATGGGCGATGCCTGACCTGAGTTCTGGCCCGATATCTGATTAACCTCAATCACACCGCCGGGACCTGCAAGGAATGACGGATTCTGTGATGAGTATGTATTTACCACTGTCTTCTCAAACTTAGCTTTACCGCCGCCCACAGCATTTACGGCAGCAGATTCAGAGCGTGAGCAGGTTACATTACCCTCAACCACATCCAGTTCTGTACCGTTACCCACCACTGTAATGCCATCGGCATGTAACACATGTGAGTTCACGTCACTGTACTCAAGGGTTACTTTACTGCCACCGTCAACAAGGAATGCCGCATTATGACCGGTCTTACGGTAATCATCATCGGTAGATGCACCTGCGGTCTTGTTCATACGCATTCTGGTAAGGATCAGATTGACACCGTTTGTCGCGTATACAACACTTGAATTCATCTCTACATTCTCAAGTGAAACATTGGAACGATTCTCTTCACTGATAACCGCACCGTCCACCTTATATGTGGCACGGTATCCGGTCTCCTGTCCGATAACAGCCATTGGAAAACTGATCAGACCAATCAAAGCAAGGACTTTATTACACATAGTAGTTCAATTATTTCTGTAAAGGTAAGATATTAATTTGTAAATTCGCGCCACAAAAGGACCAAAATATGACCAGGAAATTAATCACAGGTGTAATTAGCGTTACACTCTTAACAGCTTGCACTATGCACAACAACCCATTACTCACGGAGTCACCGTTACCGTACGGTGCGCCACAGTTTGACAAAATAGAGAACCGCCACTACCTGCCCGCATTTGAGCAGGCATTCAGCGAGGGCAAGAAGGAGATTGACGCCATTGTCAACAACCCCGATGCCCCCACGTTCAGCAACACCATCGAGGCGCTTGAGTACGCCGGCGGAGCCGTAAACAAGGTTGAGAACATATTCTACAACCTCCTTGAGGCCGATGCCACCGATGAGCTGCAGGACATAGCTGAGAAAGTGTCACCCATGGAGACCGAATTCTCCATGTACGTAACCCTGAATGACAAGCTCTTTGAGCGTATCAAGGCCGTTTACAGCCAGCGTGACACCCTGAACCTGGCACCGGACCAGGCCAAGCTGCTGGAGAACACCTACAAGATGTTTGAGCGCCGCGGAGCCAACCTGAGCCCCGATGACAAGAAACTCTACAGCGAGTATGAGGAGAAACTCTCACTACTCACCCTCCAGTTCCAGAAAAACCAGCTGGCATCAACCAATAACTTCCAGATGCTACTCACCACAGAGCAGGAACTGGCCGGTCTGCCCGGATACGTACGTGACATGGCCGCACAGGCAGCCGCCGACAAAGGCCAGGAGGGCTGGCTGTTCAACCTGTCCGCCCCCAGCTACAGCGGATTCATGAAATTCAGTGACCGCCGTGACCTGCGTGAGAAGCTCTACCGCGCCTACAACCGCCGTGCGTTCGGTGACGAGTGGGACAACACAGAGGTTATACGCCAGATCGTTGACCTGCGCTACAAGGAGGCCGCCCTGCTGGGTTACAAGGACTACGCAGACTACAAGACAGAACTGCGTATGATAAAGAACGGTGATGCCGTATGGAAATTCATAGAGGAGCTCCGTGCCCCCGCCATGCCCAAGGCTAAGGAGGAGGTCGCTCAGCTCAACCGCTACGCAAAGAGCATCGGTTTTGAAGGTGACCGTATCCAGCCCTGGGATTTCAGCTATTACGCCGAGAAGCAGCGTATGGCCAAGTATGACATGAGCGATGAGGAGCTCAAGCCCTATTTCCGCCTTGAGGACTGCATAGACGCCATATTCAGCCTGGCTCACACCCTGTACGGAATCAGCTTCAAGCCCGCCAACCTGCCCGTCTACCACCCCGACGTAAAGGTCTATGAGGTGACTGATACTGACGGCACGTTCCTGGCCCTCTTCTACGCCGATTTCTTTCCGCGTGACACCAAACGCAGCGGAGCCTGGATGACAGAGTTCCGTGGCGCCAAGATAGAGAACGGCGTTGAGCAGCGTCCGTTCATAAGCCTGGTGACCAACTTCACCAAACCCACCCCTGACACCCCGTCACTCATAACACATGATGAGTTCACCACCATGCTGCATGAGTTCGGACACTCCCTGCACGGAATCCTGGGTAAGGGCCGATACCCATCCATGACCGGCACCAACGTAGACCATGACTTTGTGGAGCTGCCCTCACAGATAATGGAGAACTGGGCATATGAGAAAGAGTACCTGAGCACATTCGCCCGTCACTACCAAACCGGAGATCCCCTGCCCGACTCACTCATTACCAAGATCAAGGCCTCCAAGAACTACCTGAGCGCCTATTATCACATGCGCCAGCTGCAGTTCGGGATCCTTGACATGAGCTACCATACCCGCACCGCCCCCATTGAGGGAGAGGTCATAAAGTTTGAGAAAGAGGCCCTAAAGTCAACCGATGTGATGCCCTCCGTACCCGAGTGCATGATATCTACCTCATTCAGCCACATATTCAGCGGCGGTTATGCAGCCGGCTATTACTCATACAAGTGGTCCGAGGTCCTTGCCGCCGACGGATTCAGCCTCTTTGAGGAGAAGGGCATATTTGACCGTGAGACAGCCGCTAAGTTCCGCCACCTGCTGGAACAGGGAGGAAGCGTTGACCCTGCCGTACTGTACCGTGATTTCCGCGGCCATGACCCCGAGCCTGCCGCACTGCTCAAGCAACTTGAGATAATTGATTGATGACACACAAACCGCTCTTTACACTCTTTCTTACCACCCTCCTGGCAGGTACCGCCTACTCACAGACCCAGGAGAAGGACACACTTTTCTACTGGCTCGATGAGATAACGCTCACAGAGCACCGTAACATATCGGCCATATCGGGCACCATGGCCCGTGGCATAGCCATAGATACCAAGGTGATGGAGAGTTACCCCAAGATCCTGGGTTATATGGACCCCATGCGCTATATCCAGTCGCTGCCCGGCGTAAGTACCAACGCTGCAGCCGAGGGCGGTATGCATGTACAGGGCGGTGAGCACTCACATAACCTGATAGCCATGTGCGGCGCACCCATATACAACTCGTCACATGTAGCCGGAATCTTTTCCATAATCAACCAGGACCACCTGCCCAAGGTGAATTTCAGCACATCCACCACAGCCACTTATCTGGGAGCCGAGCTGTCGCTTGACCATCCCGATACCATCCCTGACCACATAAGCGGAACGGCAACGGTGGGTCTGATATCGGCCCAGGGTACGCTGTCGGCCCCGCTCTCCAGGCGCACGGCGCTGACCGTATCGGCCCGCAGGTCATTCATAAACCTGCTTTACGGAAACATGTTCCAGTTTGACGGTAATCCGCTCCATTTTGGGTTTACTGATGCCAACCTGACGCTCATGCACAGGATTGACAGCAACAATGAGCTGGACCTTAACCTGTTCTGCAACCTGGATAAAGGAAAATGCTCCATGGAGGGCTATGATGTGGGGATACACGGCAACTGGCAGAATGCTATAGGTACCATGCGCTGGCGCCATAAGGGTCACATCCCGTTAACCACAACGGCTTTTGTATCACACACATCCATGGAGGGACACCTTAGACAGGAGGAGAACAATGGTCATATTACCAATCATATCACCCATTACAACATAAGGACTCAGGCCAGCCTGCCCAGACGTATCCGCCTGGATGCCGATGCCTCATACTATGATATCCTGCCCCAGGCAATAGACGTATCCCGTAACAAACCTGAATCAGCCGTACGCGAGGAGCAGGATGTGCTGCAGCTCAATGCCAGCGTAAGCCGCGCATTCAGCATAGGCAACTCCTTGACACTGACACCCCACCTGCTGGCTACCGGTTACAATGAGTCCGGTCACTACAGCACATTCAACGTAAACCCCTCACTGATAGCCGAGTATGAGGGCTATCATTTGGGCACGCTCACCTTTGAAACCGGTTACAAACACCAGTATCTGGCACAGACCGGAATGACCAGCACCGGACTCCCCATTGAGTTCTGGGTGGCATCGGGCCACTATTTCAAGCCGCAGGAGGCGCTGTTTGCCACACTCACATATGACAAGCAGTTCATGAGCGGCAAATACGCCCTCACGCTCCAGGTTTACGGCAAGCGTCTGGAAAATCAGATAGAGTACACCGGTTATGTGTATGACCTGCTCTTACGCCCATACAAGCTTGAGAACAACCTGATAATCTGCTCCGGTTACAACTACGGAGCCAACGTCATGCTTACCAAGCAGGCCGGCAGATTCACCGGCTGGATAAGCTACTCGTTCGGGCAGTCCATACGTGAGGGTGACGGCATCAAACTGCCCACCCTGTTCCACTCCATGCATGAGCGCAAGCATGAGTTCAATGCCGTGCTGTCATATAAGACCGGACCTTATGAGTTTGGCGGCACGCTTGTGTACTCATCGGGCAAGCCCTATACGCCGGCCAAGAACCTCTACCTGATATCCAACTCGATCGTAATCTATTATGATAAGTACAACTCGGCCACGCTGCCCCCGTACATGCGTCTGGACCTGTCGGCCACATACAATCTCAAGAGCCACGGCCGGTACCGTCACTCCGTAAACCTGTCAGTCTGCAATGCCACCGCCTATAAAGGCTACACCATGGGTTACCTCAAGGCCGATAAGGAGGAAAAGACCGTCAAGTACAAGCTGGCCAGCTTCATAATTCCCGTAATGCCGTCATTAAGTTATACCTGCCGATTCTGAGTATGAAAAGATATGCATATATATTATCCCTGTTGATGTTCATGCTTTCATGCGTCCCCGACCCCAAACCAAGCCGTGACATGCTTGTAGTTGAGGGCTGGATAGAGGATAATGACTATCCCATTGTATTTGTCACATCATCCATAACCTCCACCTTCCGGGAGCAGGGGCTTACTGACATCATGGACCATCTGGCACTAGATGCAGAGGTAAAGATCACATACGCAGGCAAGAGCTACCAGCTCTTTCCCAAGCTGGATCCCAACTACCTCATGACCATTTACTACACCACCAAGAATCTCAAGGGCAAGGTTGGCGGCACATACAGGCTTGATGTCAACTGGCGCGGCCTGCACGCATCGGGCACCACCACCATACCTGAGCATGGCAGCATAGACTCGATTGCAGTAGAACGCAACAAATCCATCGATACCCTGTATGTAGTCAAGGCACATATAGTACCCACTCCCAGTGAACACAGGTACTACCGTTTCTTTACTCAGGTGATAGATCAGGACAAGGCCTACACGGCATCTGTAAACGGCCTTTATGACAGTGAACTGGTACGTGAGGAGGATATGATATTTGCCAACCGCGGTTACAGCAATCCGCTTGACTCAGTGCAGGCATACTACCAGCTGGGTGACAGCGTGCATGTCAAGCTAGCATCCATGGACAGTGATTCTTACAGGTTCTGGAGCAAGTACAATGAGAACATAGTGTTCGGATCACTGGCTGTCATGCCCTACTCTACCAATCTGGAAGGCAATCTGGATGGGGCCCTTGGTTACTTTGCGGGCTACGCCACTGACGTCTATAAGATTAGAGTAAGAGAATAAGGATCCTTGACAAGGTTATAAAGAAAGGTCCGGAACTGATTGAGTCCCGGACCTTTTCTATTGTGAATCTTATTTGAAACTTTTGCTTAAAACTTCTTAGAAGCCGCCTCCGAAGCCGCCCATGCCGCCACCGAAGCCGCCGCCTCCCATGCCGCCGCCAAAGCCGCCGCCACCGAAGTCACCGCCGCCCATGCCGCCGCCGAAGCCGCCCATGCCAGCACCACCGCCAAAGTTACCCATCTGCATCTCCTCTACCTTATAGTCAGCAGGGAGCTCAAAGAGTGACTGGTCTACATCGGTCTCCTCAAGTTTCTCAACGGTCTGGCCCATGGTGCCGTAGTCTGTAACAGACTCGCTCTTCATAGTCAGGTTCTTGTAAATCCAAACGGTTGTCTGGGTTGAGTAGCCCTGATTGCTCTGGGTAATTGAGTACATCTTGCAAGTTACGCCTGCAACTTCCTCCTCACCCAGCTCCTTGATCTTATTCTTCTTGATGGTCTTGGCATCCAGGTTCTCCCAGTCAAACATAGGAGTGGTCTGGGCACCCATGCCCATTCCCATACCCATCATACCCATGCCACGGCCGCCACCGCCGCCCTGGCCTCCACGACGACCGCCGAATGACGGCATCTTGGTTGCAGTCTTCTCTGCGTCGTTGATGGTGTAGTTATCCTCACCAATCATGAGTGAACGGGTTGTACCGGCCTCACCACGAGTGGTAACGGTAACGGTTTTCTTGCCGTAATCATCAAAGTATATCTTGGTAACAATCTGGCTGGGGTCAAAATTCATCTGACGCTGGCCGCCCTGGCCGCCCTGTCCCTGAGGACGCTGCCCCATCTGACCGCCACCAAAGCCACCCATACCGGCTCCGCCGCCAAAACCTGCGCCACCGCCGAATCCGCCGGCACCGCCGCCAAACTGACCCATGTTATTGGCCATGGTGATAACACCTGACTTGATACCCAGAACGGGATCCTGGGCCTCTTTCTTATCCTTCTTAGCCGCATTGACTGAAAGGCTCACTGCCGCAAGCATCATAGCGGCAACCATGAATTTTCTCATTTGCATTTATTGTTTAAGGTTTATAATTTGATTCTTTCTACTACTATAAGGTTTAACCCTAAAGGTTAAATCCGTTATTTAATGATCTTGACCTTGGCCGTGCCCACCTTGAACTTGATATCCATCTGCACGATTGTACGGGCTGCGTCATCGCAAACGTATATGTTCAGTATCTCGCGGTCCTTTTTCTTACCCTTCTCCACGTAAGGCTCCACCAGCTTGAACACCATGCACTTGTACTTGCGGCCCGATATCTTGAGCACCTCAAGGCCCTGGTAGATGAGTGACTCATCCAGGATCTCGGCTGCATCGGCCAGCTTAAAATTCAGGCGCTGTCCCTTCTTGAGCGATCCGGCATCGATGGTACGGGCAAATCCAACCACGCTTATCATATCGTATACAAGCGTGTTAGATGTTTCTGTCACCTCCTTTACGCGGCCGTTCTTGTAGTCCTTACGCATCTGGGCCACGCACTTGCCGTCATCGGTCTTGCTGAAATTCACCTTCTCACGTACTATGTCATCACCCTCAAAGCAGTGCTTCTGGAAAAATATGGGTGATGAATCCTCGGGCCTTACGATTGTGGTGAGCGTGTCATTCAGGCTGAACAGCTTATCGGCCGTGCTGGTGGTTCGGGCTATCAGACGCATACGGACCGCTTTCTGGCCGTTGTAAGTGATGTTCTCTGTTACCAGCTGCGCGTCACCGGCCTTGATAGGTCCCAGATACATTCCGTATTTAAGGTTCTCATTCTTCCATGCCTGCTCAGCCATTGCTGCCGCAGTTATCATCAGGGCACATATAATTGTAAGAACTCGTTTCATAGTTGTCATGTTTTAGTTGGTTTCTGTATTTAAGATTCCAATTTATCCCCAAAGTTAAATATCTTTGCTTTAAATAAAACCCCACAGCTATGCTTTTTGATAAGGAGACATACGTTCAGAGACGCGCCACGCTAAGGGAAAAGGTTGGCAGCGGACTCATCATACTGCTTGGTAACAACAACGCGCCGTGCAACTATCCGGCCAACGCATATACGTTCCGTCAGGACAGCTCGTTCCTCTATTTCACCGGTCAGGACCGCGAATCACTTGCTTTTGTTCTGGACTGTGACAGTGGCCGCGAGTGGCTTTTGGGTGACGACATCGATATAGAAGACATCATCTGGACCGGATTCGTGCCCTCCGTTGCGGACCTTGCAGCTGATTGCGGAATATCCGGCAGCGCCCCCTACGGAAAATTGAAGGAATTAGTGGCCGATGCCCGCAAACAGGGCCGTCAGGTTCATTTCCTGCCGCCCTACCGCCATGACCATATGATCCTTCTGGCCGATATGCTGGGAATCCATCCTTTGTCTACCCGCGATGCTGCATCCCTACCGCTCATCAAGGCCGTTGTGGATATGCGCTCCGTCAAGTCTGATGCCGAGATTGCAGAGATTGAGCGAGCCATGACCATCGGCTATCAGATGCACACCGCTGCAATGAAGGCGTGTCGACCCGATGTAACTGAGAAGTCCATCGAGGGCATCATGGAAGGCATCGCCATGGGTCAGGGCGCCAAGGTATCATTCAGCAGCATAGTATCCATGCACGGTGAGATATTCCACGGCAACCCGTCATTGACTCCCCTTGAGCCCGGCCGCCTGCTGCTGGTAGATGCCGGTGCAGAGACCGTGAACAACTACTGCAGCGACAACACCCGCACCATGCCCGTAAGCGGACGGTTCACCACCATGCAGCGTGACATCTACTCAATCGTTGAGGCCTGCCATGACCTTGTAATAGAAAAGGCCCGCCCCGGCATGAAATGGCTGGATATGCACCTGGATGTCTGTCGCCTAATGACTTCAAAGCTCATAGATCTGGGCCTTATGAAAGGCAATGTTGAAGACGCCGTCCAGGCCGGAGCCCATGCCATGTTCCTCCAGCACGGCCTTGGCCACATGATGGGAATGGACGTCCACGACATGGAAGGCCTGGGCCAGATCTACGTAGGCTTTGATGATGAAGTAAGTCCCTCAACTCAGTTTGGAACCAACTGTCTAAGATGCGGCCGCCGCCTCCAGCCCGGTTTCGTCCTAACCGACGAGCCCGGAATCTACTTCATCCCCGCCCTAATCGACAAATGGAAATCCGAGAAAATGCATATGGATTTCCTGAACTACGAAACAATAGAAAAATACCGCGACTTTGGAGGAATCCGAATAGAAGACGACATCCTAATCACCCCCACCGGCTGCAGAGTCCTGGGTGCCGACATCATACCCTACCACCCATCAGATTTAGAGGATTACATGTCCAATACCAGCCATTAAAATGGCTGGCTACCCATAACATGTGCCTTTAGGTACATGATAAGGGTATTACCTTTACTTATTAATAGGTATTGATTGGTTGGGGAGTTAGCTGTAATTTTGCAAGCAAAATTAGCCAGCTATGACATTACGTGAACTAAAGATAGGTGAAAGTGCGGTTGTTACCGCAGTTGGTGGCCAGGGTGCCCTGCGCCAGCATTTCCTGGACATGGGACTGCTGCCCGGCGTTGAGGTGAAGTTGCTCAAGTTTGCCCCGATGGGCGATCCCATGGAGCTTCTGGTTCGCGGATATACCTTGTCTTTGCGTCTTGAAGAAGCCGCACTGATTGAGGTGAAAAAGGAGCCAAAGGGGACGGTTCTTTTTGGCCCCATTTCAGAAAAGGAGCCAAACGGAACCGTCCCCTTTGGCCCCTCCGATGATTTTGGCTATAATCTTTCGCTACACGAGCATAACTCGCATCCGGGTTTGGGTGAAGCTGGCAAGTATCATGACGCTACGCACGAATCACCCCTCCCCAAGGGTTCTGTGCTGCGATTCGCACTTGCGGGCCAGCAAAACTGCGGCAAGACAACGCTGTTCAACCAGCTTACAGGCTCAAATCAGCATGTAGGTAATTTCCCGGGCGTGACAGTGGACCGCAAAGACGGCCAGATAAAGGGACATCCCGATACTCTGGTTACTGACCTGCCGGGCATCTACTCACTCTCCCCTTATACTCAGGAGGAGACTGTGTCACGTCAGTTTATCATTGAGCAGAAACCCAACTGCATCATCAATATAGTTGATGCTACAAACATCGAGCGTAACCTCTACCTGACTGTCCAGCTGATGGAGCTGGGCGTGCCGATGGTTCTGGCCCTGAATATGATGGATGAGCTGACGGGTAACGGAGGCTCGGTCCGCGTCAATGAGATGGAGCGCATCCTGGGCATCCCTGTGGTTCCCATATCGGCCGCAAAGGGTGAGGGTATCAAGGAACTGGTGGAGCATGCCATACACGTGGCTGAGTATCAGGAGGTTCCTGCCCGTACCGATTTCTGTACCAAGGATGATCACGGCGGCGCTGTTCACCGCTGCCTGCACAGCATAATGCATCTGGTTGAGGACCATACCGAGCGTGCGGGCATTCCGGGCCGATTCGCAGCCGGCAAGCTGGCCGAGGGCGATACTCAGGTGCTTGAGGCTCTTCAGCTCACCCAGAATGAGAAAGAGACCATGGAACATATAATCCTGCAGATGGAGGATGAGCGTGGCATGGACCGCGCGGCCGCCATTGCCGATATGCGGTTCTCATTCATTGAACGTCTCTGCAACCAGACTGTCATAAAGCCTCAGAAAAGCCGTGAGTATATCCGCAGCCGCCGTATTGACCGCGTTCTTACGGGCCGCTGGACTGCAATCCCGATATTCCTGATTGTGATGTGCCTTGTAATATGGCTATCAATCGATGTGCTGGGCGCACCCTTGCAGGACTGGCTTGACCAGCTGATTCAGGGCCTGGCAGGCATCTGCGTAGCCGGTATGGAGAAGGCCGATATTTCACCGGCAATCATATCGCTTGTGGAGGATGGCATTTTTGGCGGCGTGGGTAGCGTGCTGAGCTTTGTGCCTATCATCATAATCCTGTTCTTCTTCCTTAGTCTGATTGAGGACAGCGGTTATATGGCTCGTATCGCTTTTGTGACCGATAAGCTATTGCGTAAGCTGGGTCTTTCGGGACGTTCTATCGTGCCTTTGCTCATCGGCTTTGGATGTTCTGTTCCGGCTGTGATGGCTACCAGGACGTTGCCATCGGCCCGTGACCGTAAGCTGACGATACTGCTTACGCCGTTCATGAGCTGCAGCGCCAAGATTCCTATTTACGGATTCTTTACCAATGCTTTCTTCCCTGGTAAGGGCGGTCTGATTCTGGCTGGTCTGTACCTGCTCTCTATTCTGGTGGGTATTATTGTGGCTCTGGTTACTAAGCTGTTCCGCAAGAACTACGTGGCTGCGCCGTTTGTGATGGAGCTGCCTAATTACCGCATGCCGGGACTTAAGAACGTGAGCCATCTGCTTTGGGACAAGACCAAGGACTTCTGCCAGCGTGCTTTCACTGTGATTTTTGTGGCTACGATCGTGATCTGGCTGTTGCAGACGTTTGATTTCAGGTTCAACATGGTGGAGAACGGCGAGGGCTCGATGATGGCTTGGGTGGCTGGCGTTTTGGAGCCTCTGTTCCGTCCTCTGGGCCTGGGTGACTGGCGGATCGTAACGTCGTTTGTTAGCGGATTCCTGGCTAAGGAGAGCGTGGTGGCTACGATGGAGGTTCTGGGCGTGACAGAGTCTCTGACCGTAATCACCGCCGTTCCGATGCTTATTTTCAGCCTGCTTTATACTCCTTGCGTGGCTGCTATCAGTAGCGTGCGCCGGGAGCTTGGTGACAAGTGGGCAATCTATGTCGTTGTATTCCAGTGCGTGATTGCATGGGTGGTAGCTTGGTTTGGTTATCTCATTGCTCAGGCTGTATTATGAACGCTGCAACAATCATATCAATCATCGCTATAGCAGCACTTGTCACGCTTGCTGTTATTTCATCTATCCGCAAAAGAAAGAGCCGATCATCCTGTTGCGGCTGCTCCATGCGGGACTGCTGCAATAAGGAGAAGTGTTGATTTTAACCAATGCCGTAGGTATTGGATTGGGGTAGCCAGCTATTTAAATGGCTGGATTTTTACGTTTTAACTATTAAAAAATTTTTCCAATGCCGTAGGTATTGGATAAGGGTAGCCAGCCGTTTCAACGGCTGGTGGGCGGGAGCAAAGAATTGTAAATTTTAGCAGTACCTATTCAATACCTTTCTGCCTGATGCGGTATCGGTTAATACGTGTACCCGCTTCGATGCGCAGGAATGAGAATCGCATTGTATCAGCCGGATTGGCCTTGGCATAGACCCTGATGGTATCGCCCAGAACACCACGCTGCCTGGAAATTGAGCACCAATCCTGGCCCGATTCCAGACTGGCCCTCCACTCATCGGCATAAACAAGTCTGTCAACTACCATCGATACGGTATCGGCCGCACTGCTCATTACCCTGAGTCTTGTAGAATCTGTTACTATTGTCAGCCCCTCTTCTATCAGCACTTCACTCTTGTTACAGCTCAATGCAGCACCCAGCATGATAAATATTGCCAACACGGCGAACAAACCTTTTCTCATAACAGCATTAATTAGTTAACGCAAACTTAGTAAACAAAATTGACTGTTTTAGCAGTTTTATGTAGAATTTTCAAAGTCCTCTTTTTAAACCGCCCTTATCTTTGCCACATCTAGATCTATTTCGATATCTAGGATTCCGGTAGGTATCGGATCAGCATCTATCCATAAGTCTCCCTGTCTGCGAAGATAGGGTTTCTTGTTTTCTATGTGAATTAGTGTGAAAAGATGTGCTTCTTATCAATTCTTGTATATCTTTGCCCAGGTTTTTGAGAAACATAACACTTTAATATGAAATACTATATCTTATTTGGCCCTCCCGGGGCAGGAAAAGGCACACAGGCTGGTGCCATATCACAGAAGTATAACCTTAAGCACATAAGCACCGGTGAGCTGCTGCGTGCCGAGATTGCCGCCGGCACAGAGCTTGGCAAGCAGGCCAAGGACCTTATCGATGCCGGTAACCTTGTCCCCGACAGCGTAGTTGAGGGCATGATTGAGAGCACATTCAACAACAACAAGGACGTAGCCGGATTCCTCCTGGACGGATTCCCCCGCACACTTGGTCAGGCTGCCGACCTTGATGAGATGCTCGCCCGCCGCGGTGAGAAGGTGAACGCCGTAATCTCAATCATGATCAAGGATGAGACCATCAAGCAGCGCATCCAGCACCGCGCCGAGATTGAGGGCCGTGCCGATGACGCCAATGAGGAGACCATCAATAACCGCATCAAAACCTACCACAAGCAGACTGAGCCCCTTATCACCTACTACAAGAACGCCGGCAAGTACCACGAGGTAGACGGCGAGTGCGGTGATATAGAGGCCGTACGTAAGGAGATGTTCCGCGTGTTCAAGGGCATCGACCATAAGTTCCTGGAGCGTCAGGTTGTACTTGATGATTCACTTCTGGATAAGGTACAGATGCTGGCCCAGGAGTCACCACGTCTGCGCATGAACTATGACCTGCGCAACAGTGAGGACGACCAGTCACAGCGTATGCTCAACGTAATGCTCCCCGGCACCAAGACGGCCATCCACAAGCACAACCTCTCTAGCGAGACAGTCATGCTTATGCGTGGTAAGATGGATACCGTATTCTACAATGACAAAGGCGTTGAGATGCAGCGCATCCATATGGGCGGTGACACCGGCGTGTTCGGCGTTAACATCCCCAAAGGCCAGTGGCACACATTTGAGGTAGCTGAGCTCTCAATCATCTTCATGGCTCAGGATGGACCCTGGAGCCCACTGGCAAAAGAGAACATGCTCTAAGCAAGGAGCCAAAGGGGACGGTTCTATTTGGCCCCCTTTTATATAAGTCAAAAAAAGAACAGCGGCGTAAAAATGCGTCGCTGTTTCTATTTAACAAAAGGGGGCCAAATAGAACCGTCCCTTTTGGCTCCTTTTTTTATTCATTGCTTGCAAACATTTCTTTGACCTTAGGCCAGTAGTTCCGTCCCAGAACAATTCCGCAGCCTAGAACGCCCCCAAAGAACGTCCAAACGATCAGAGTCTTGGCGCGGCTGTTAGCAGCCTGAATAGGAACAGTCACAGGCTGAACAACGGTAAACACCGGAGTATCCTTCTTAACCTGCATCTTAGCCTGCTCCAGCTGCTTGGAAAGCTCGCTGTAGATAGAGTTAGAGATATTGTACTTATTCTGGATACGCACACGCTCCATATCGTCATGCGTGGTAGCCATATTCTGTGCGCGGTCATTGGCCCTTGCCAACTGATCCTGATAAGACTCAGTCTCCCTCTTGATCTCATTATATCGGGCCTGGATATACTCTAGCTCGCTCTGAGACTTCTCAATACGGAATCGGGTAATCTCCTCCTGCAGCAGCTGCTGAGCCTTCATAGCCAGCTCCGCCGTCTGTATCGGCTCAGAACCCTTCACGTTAAGGGTAATGTAACCCTCCTTCTTGTCAACGGCCAGAGATACGCTCTCACCTATCGCCTTAAGGATCTTCTCCTCCTTCTTGGTAACCACAAGCGGCTTGGGAGTGTTATCGGCACTACCGCCACCGGGCAGGACAACATCGGGTTTCTCCTTACGCAGGGCACCCAGAATTACGCCCGGCAGACCAATCGTATACTTCTTGATGGTGCCGAATACCGTAGGCTTAAGAATCTCAGTGTAATAGGTATACATGCAAACCGCGGTATCCACATCCTGATAATGCACCGGAGTATACATAAGCTCCTTGCGGAAAGGCACGCTGCTTACAATCTGCGGGTAAATAAGCGGTGACAGATCAGTAGCATTGCTCGCTGTACCCAGGTCAAAACCGGCAAGAGATGCCAGGCTGCTCAGTGATGAGTTTGACTTGGAGTTTATCTGAGGCACCATAACGGTACTTACAGCGTATGAACGCTTCATTGTGAGCGCAGCAATCAGACCCAGCACAATGAATGAGCATGTCCATATGATGATGGTCTTGCGGCCATCCCACAGCTGTTTTACCAGCGCCATTATATCTATGCCCTCCTCTTCGTCAAAGGGCATGTTGTTCATATTCTCCTGCATATTACTTAAGTCTGTCTATCAGAATGATGAGAGAAATAACCGATGTAAGTGTTGACAGTGATGACCTCAACTCATTACCCCAGTCAATCTTCTCCTTGGGCTTCTCAATCCTCTCACGCTTATCCTCATCAAATCGCATTGTGATCACACCACCCGGCTCAACCGTCGGATAATTGCGAATTCCAAAGAATCCGCGCTTTACAGACTCAGTCTGGTTGTTGGGGAATGTAACGGTCACGCTGTTCTTATCAACAGTCTTCTGAAAACCACCTGCATAGTGGCGTACATACCATTTTGCGCTGTGCTTACCCTGATAAATAAGAGTCTTCTGTGTCGATGAGTACTCCTCAGGAACATACTGTGCCATACGGGTACCGGTCTCACGGATTGAAACTGTATTCTCCAGACGAACAATGTTGATCACATCACCGTCCATCAGGATAGGATCATCCTTAAGGCTGCCCTTGTTTTTCTTAACCTTACGCAAATCAAGGCCGATGTTACCGCGGTTGTTGTAGGTACGGAACAGGCGTGCGTAGGGATCTGCATCATCAAGCAAGCCACCGGCCATCTTGATGATCTCCCACAGCTGTGTACGGTTATCCTCCAGGACATATGTACCGGGATACTTTACACGACCGTTCACCTCAACCGTACGGCCCTTGGTGAAGTTAGGAGTCATACGAACAACGATATGGTCAAACGGCTGCAGCTGGAAATCACTGCCAACCACATTGTAATCCTCATCAACGGTAAGTGTTATCTGATCCAGCTTAACCTCATCCTTCTGTGAAATGTTCAGACGGAACACCTCAACGCGGTCATAAGCGGCACCAACCTCAAATCCGCCGGCCATAACCAACGCGTCATGAACGGTAAGTGAACCGTCAAACTCCGTATTTACAGGGTTCTTGACGGCGCCGCTCACGCGAACCTCACCAACATTGGTGTAAGTGGTATTGTCATAGATGTTCAGACGGTCACCGGGCTGCAGCTGGATATCACCATCGGTATCAAGTGATACGGGTATGTACTCCATCTTGACAGGGTTGGTAATGTCGCGGCGGAAAATGTATGCGACCGGATATACACTGGGCTTAAGGCCGTTGGCCAGCTCAATGGCCTGACTTACGGTCATGCGGTCGTTAAGGCCGAATGTACGTGTAAACGGAGCGCGAACCTGACCATTCACAGATATCTCATCAACATCGCGGAAAGATGTCAGGCTGAGCACGCGGATCACATCCTTAGCCTGCAGCTGGAACTCTTCAGTGCCCTCCTCGGGGAACGGAACGGTCATTATCTCAACCGTCTGGTCAGGACGAGTACGCTCAACATATACAAAGTCTGTCCTTGCAGAGTACTTGGGACCGCCTGCATACTCGATGGCCTGACGCAGTGTCATCTGGTCATTCAGGCCGAATGTGCGGCTGAACGGGTTGCGAACCTCACCCTGAACGGAAATCTGCCATTTCTCAAGGTAGCTGTCAAGAGCAAGCACCGTTACAACGTCCCTCTCCTGAAGCTTGAAATCGGGGTTGCCGTTCTCTCCGGGGAACGGAACGGTCAGTATCTCTACAGTCTCATCGGGACTGGTACGCTCAACAAAGACATAATCCTTACGGGCTGTATACTTGGGCTGGGCAGCCTCAAGCAGACCAATCAGACTGCTGTTCTTCTCAAAGTCATAATTGCCGCCGTAGTAGACATCACCGTTTATGGCAACATAATTCTCCATCGGACGGTTTGAAGTCTTGATCCTTACAACATCACCTCCAAATATCTGGACGGTGTTCTTGCCGCTCATTATCTTATCCAGATTGTACTCCAGATACTTGAGCTCACCGTTCTCACGGCGCTCAATCTGAACGAACTCAGGATATGCATCGTATGTAAGGCCTCCGGCATACTCAATCAGTTCCTTCAGACCCTCACCCTCAATCATCTCATAGCGCATCGGACGGCGTACGGCACCCTCAATGCGAACAATGTTGTTGGCCACCGGAACAAACAGCACATCGTTGTTCTGCAGGTCAAACATCACGTTCTTGGTGTTGCCAATCATGTACTGATACAGGTCCAGACGGTCGGTCTTGCCTGCACGTGAACGCTGAATGTTACGGATAGAACCTATCGATGTGGGACCGCCTGCAGCAGCCAGAGCATTGAATGCGGTGTTCAGGGCACTCATCGTGAAACCGCCCTGCACGCCAACCTCACCGTAGATGCTTACGCTCAGTGTACGGGCGGTGGTGATTGTGACT
Organism: uncultured Prevotellaceae bacterium; assembly: GCA_900319225.1. GTDB lineage: Bacteria > Bacteroidota > Bacteroidia > Bacteroidales > Bacteroidaceae > Colenecus. Next base: position 90,230 of record ONNV01000013.1, read on the forward strand.
GCAATCTGGTCCTGACGGAATGAGTAGTGTGTTGACAGTTTTGATATGATTGCCTGCCTGCCCTGTGCCAGAGTCATACCCTTAAGGAATATCTTGGTAGAGCTTGCCGGCTGGATTGAACCATCGGGAGCAATGCGCTGATGGATCTCAGTCTGTGATGAACCGAAAATGGAGATATGAATCTCATCACCCTCACCCAGCACGTATGAATCAGGAGCCTGAGCGCCATCGGTAGTACGGAACACATCCATTGATGTGCCGGTAAAGAGGGCGTGGCCGTAGATGTCGTCGCCGGCCGTTGTTGATACGTTATTCTCTTCAAGGGCAGTCTCCAGCGCTGCTTCGGCAGCAGCCTCACCTGTTGTGGTCTGAGGAGTGTCCTCGGCTGTATCAACCACACTCGCACCGCCCGTGGCTGCAACTGCGGGAGCAACGTCTGCAACGCTCTCTACAGACTCTGACGATGCAGCAGCCTGACTGGCCGATGCGTTCTTGGCAGCCTTTTCAGCCTGCATCTTGTTCAGGATGCTCATCACCCTATCCTGGTAGTTTGCGTACTCAGTAGGCGGAATGTTATCCACATCGATACCGTTCTCAAGCAGACGTGCGCGGACCTCAGTCTCATTAAGGCCACGTTTCTGCAACTCAGCCTGGGCCATTGCCATCATTGATGCAGACTGACCGTATGCCAGCAGCGGCATCATCAGCGCAAGACAAGCCAGAATTTTCTTCATATCTTATTTTTAAATTATGTTTCGGACTGCAAAAATACTAATAAATATTAAAAAGGGGCCATTGGGGACGGTTCTATTTGGCTCCGTTTTCAGATTTGGGGCCATTGGGGACGGTTCTATTTGGCTCCGTTTTCAGTTTTGGGGCCAAAGAGAACCGTCCCCTTTGGCTCCTTTTCAGCCGAGAAGTCCTTTATCCGCTGCTCTTCGCTGCGCTTACAGATGAGGATTTGCCCGTTCTTTTCCGATACAATATAACCGTCCAATCCCTGAACAACCACCTTACGCGCGTTCTCAGCATGAACCACGCAATTGGTGCTGTCATAGAAATAAACGTTTCCTACCGCAGCGTTATTGTCCTGATCCTTAGAGAGTTTCTCATGCAGAGACTGCCAGTTGCCCAGGTCACTCCATCCAAAATCCGCCGGACAGGTATACACCTTGCCATCGGCCGCAGCCGGCTCCATCACCGCATAGTCAATAGAAATCTTCTCACACTGCGGGAATATCTCATCTATTGCCGCAGTCGCAACCATCTTTTCAATTTCCGATGCCAGCTGAGGCTTGTATTTGCTCAACGAATCCGTGATTGTCTGCACATTCCAGACAAAAATACCCGCATTCCACAGGTAATTACCGTCTTCAAGATACTGCTGAGCAACCTCTCTGCTAGGTTTTTCTTTGAAAGCCTCGACGCGGAAGGGGCCAAAGGGGACGGTTCTGTTTGGCTCCTTTTTTGAAATGGGGCCAAACAGAACCGTCCCCTTTGGCTCCATCTTCACATACCCATACCCGGTTTCCGGACGGTTGGGTTTGATTCCGATAGTCACGATGTTGTTGTGTCCGGCAGTAAACTCAAGAGCGCCCTTGATCACACGCTGAAACTCCGGTGTATTCATTACAACCGCATCGGCCGGCGTTACAACAACGTTTGCATCGGGATCCTCCTGACGGATGCTCCAGCACGCCCACGCAATGCAAGGCGCGGTGTTACGGGCTGCGGGCTCGGCCAGGATATGCTCAGAAGGGATACCAGGAATCTGCTCCCTTACGATGCTCACGTAACTGCGGTTAGTCACTACCCAGAAATTCTCCGGAGGGCAAATGCCGCTGAACCTGTCAACGGTAAGCTGGATCAGCGTCCTGCCGCATCCCAGAATGTCAATAAACTGCTTGGGGAACTGGGGCGTGCTCAGGGGCCAGAATCGGCTGCCTACTCCACCCGCCATTATCACAACATGATTTGCCATATATCAATGCTTAGTTTTTCTGAACAATTGCCACATCCAGCGGCGTAAAAGTCCACGCTTCTGATTATCTATAAACGCGTCCAGGACCTTTGTAGTGCCGCTTATAGGCTCGATATCATAATCCGCGATAGCCGCCGGAATCAGGCAGCTGCAACCCTCCTTGAGCACGATTCCGCTACCCGTCTCGCGAATCCGGATCCTGCAATCGCCCTTAAGGCACATGGTTATGATGAAACTGTCATATTTCTTAAGGTCCCTATGGAACCTCTGCCCGATTTCCGTAACGCGGGCGCTGAAATAAGCCGTCTCCACTACCCTGTTGGCGCGGTTTGACTTTACGCTGTATGCAGTCCGATACCTGCTCTCAACCTTGTAGTTGAGTGCACGGGCCGCCAGCTCCGTATGCAGTTCACGCGGCTTTCCGTCCAGTCCCGGACGGTTGTAATCAAAGATTCGGTATGTCACGTCACTTGACTGCTGAACTTCGGCCAGCATTATGCCTCCGCAGATAGCATGCACACGACCTGCCGGGATATAGAACACATCGCCAGCATGCGCCTCGTGCTTAGCCAAAGCATCGGTGATGGTACCATCGGCCACCATCCGCTTGTATTCATCGGGAGTAAGTGATTTCCGGAAGCCGGAGTAGATTGAGGCGCCCGGCTCAGCATCCAGGATATACCACATCTCGGTCTTGCCCATCTTGCCGTGCTCGCGCTGCGCCATCTCGTCATCGGGATGCACCTGGATCGACAGATCATTGCGGGCGTCGATGAACTTGACCAGCAACGGCATTTTCTTGCCATAGTGACGTGCCACTGATCGGCCCAGAATACCCTCCGGATCGGCTGCGACCACATCGGGCAAGGACAAACCTTTATACCCGCCGTTAGCCACCACGCTGGGCGAACTCTCCACGGCGCTCACCTCCCAGCTCTCGCCAATATGCTCCTGATCCGGAAGCCCTTTCCACCGCACAAGCCTGCTGCCGCCCCAGACAATCTGGTGCAGGTTAGGCTCAAACAACATCGGATATAACTGAATCTTCATTCTAAGCCCAAAGTTAGTCATTCTAATCTGACTTTTGGCAATTCCCAATGGTATTTAGTAGCCAGAAAACGTATAATCATCACGCCTGCGATACATCCGCCATGATAAACCGCCGGCCCCGCGCCCAGATACTCCAGCAGAAAATACATGATTCCGCCCGCCACGCACGCCAGAGCGTATATCTCCTTGCGGAAAATGAGCGGCTCCTCATTGATGCAGATATCCCTTATCACGCCGCCTCCGGCACCCGTAAGCGCGCCGATGATGATTGCAATTATGAAAGAGCACCCCAAATCCAACGCCTTGGTCAGTCCCAGAAGCGTGAAAATAGCAAGTCCGATGGTATCGAACAGGAACATCGTGCCCGCAATCTTATTGATCAGCTTTGAGAAAAAGTAGTAAAGCACCAGCGAAATAGCCACAATCAGCAGCGGCACCAGATCATCAAACCAGAATGGCCTTACTCCCAGCAGTATGTCGCGGATAGTTCCGCCCCCCACCGCCGTAGCCAGGCCCACAATGTAGAGCCCGAACAAGTCAAACCGCTTGATCGCCGCCATCCGTATCCCGCTGATGGCAAATGCAAAAGTCCCAATTATCTCAATCCAGTACATGCTGCAAAGATAGCAATTTGAGCAAAAAGGGAGCCAAAGGGGACGGTTCTATTTGGCCCCATTTTTCAATTTGGGGCCAAATAGAACCGTCCCCTTTGGCTCCTTTGGCTCCCTCGCTTTCTCCACCAGCTTCCGGCTCACTCCGGTCATCCTGGAAAGCTGCCTTATACTTGCTCCAAACTCAAGTATCTTTTGCAGCATATCATTTCTGCGATTCTTTTCAATATGCTGGATATCAGTAATATGCATATCAAATTCACTCCTCACAAACTCCCGGACGATATCGTCAGTTACCCTCACGCAAGTGTCATTATCAAAATCCAGGATACGCTGTGCCTTGGGCATCGGCTCATAAACATAACTCGCCAGTTCCTTGTAAGGAATCCTCTGCAGGACCGATGACACCGCACATACGTGTACATCCGCCTTAGGCAGATTGGTATTAAACTCCGCCCAACTGCTCCATCGGTAATCATCCACGCTTTCTGAAATCTTTGCCGCCACAGGATTCTGGTGGATGTATCGGAAAAGAGTAATGAAATACGCAATATCATTGACCACCTCACTACGGAACCGGTCTTGAAACAGATGCCCTATATGCTCGTATTTCTGATTAAAATAGTACGCATAAGCAACTGAAATACTTTTAATTGCGTCCGATATCCCAAGCGCCGGCGTCTCCCTGACCAGAAGATGCACATGGTTGGGCATAAGGCAATAACAGAAAATTACGATGTTAGGCGGAAGCGCATGATTTTGCTCGTCGCGCGGAAACGCAGCCCGATGCAGAAGATCCAGAAACTTAAGGTAATCCTTGTCACACTCAAAAATATCCTGACGATTCACCCCACGCATCATAACATGGTAAATGCCGGATTCACTAGTCAATCTTGCTTTTCTACTCATGGTAACTTGCAAACAATTAATTTCAACTCCAGCAAATATAGCAATTTTTCGGAAAGGAGCCAAAGGAGCCAAAGGGGACGGTTCTGTTTGGCCCCATTTTTCAATTTGGGGCCAAACAGAACCGTCCCCTTTGGCTCCCTCACATTTTGTATCTTTGCGGGATGATGATAGAGACACACCCGTTTGAGCCCTTCCTACCGGAGAACGCAAATATCCTGTTCCTGGGCAGTTTCCCGCCGCAGCCTCACCGCTGGAGCATGCCGTTTTATTACCCCAACTGGATCAACGACTTCTGGCGCATCATGGGCCTGATACACTTCAACGATAAGGACCGGTTCTGCATCATCAAAGAAAAACGCTTCAACGAGGCCGATATACGCGACTTCTGCGCCCAAAATGGTCTGGCATTTTATGACACCGCAACTCAAATCCGACGCCTAAAAGACAACGCCTCCGATGCCTTCCTGGAGGTAAAAACTCCGACCGATATCCCCGCACTACTACAGCAAATTCCCCTCTGCAACACGATTGTCGCCACCGGCCAGAAGGCCACAGAGGTAATCGCCAGTACCTTCAACTGCCCCATTCCGCCCATCGGAAGCCACATAGAAATAAAAATAGGCAATCGCCTCATCAACTTCTGGCGAATGCCTTCAACCTCCCGGGCCTACCCGCTCCCACTAAACAAAAAAGCCGACGTCTACCGCCAGCTCTTCAAAATGTGAAATTGGGGACTGTCCCCTTTTCCACATTTTCACATAATCTCAGGATGCCAAAGATGCCGCTGCATATCCACGTGCCCGTTGCTCTTGAACGTAACGCCCTCGGCCTCCAATAACGGCCGATGCTCACTCCACCCCGGAGCCGTGCGCCCCTCCTTATTCACGACCCGATGACAGGGAAGCAACTCCGCACCAGGCGTATACCTAAGTGTCCTACCCACCATCCGGGAATGACTAGGCCACCCCGCCAAGGCCGCGACATTACCGTACGTAGTTACCTTCCCGCGGGGAATCTGGCTAACAATGTTCAGCACCTCAGTCTGAAATACCTTAGCCTCCTCCACCGTCATTCTATCCAGATAATCTTTCATCTCTCCAAGATGTGAAAAAGGGGACTGTCCCCTTTTCCACATTTTTCAGTCCAGGATTTGCTGGGCAGCGTTTTTGGTGTCCACTTTTTCGATGATGCGCTCCAGGATGCCGTCCTCGGAGAATATGAACGTGCGGCGCAGAGTACCCAAAATAGTCTTGCCGTACATCTTCTTCTCGCCCCACGCGCCAAAAGCCTGCAGCATCTCTAAAGAAGTATCGGCCAACAACCTAAAAGGCAGTTCGTACTTGGCCCTGAAGCCCGTGTGTGACTTGGCGCTGTCCTTGCTCACGCCCACCACGTTGTACCCCGCAGCCGTCAGCGCAGCGTAATTATCGCGGAACGAGCACGCTTCGGCCGTGCAGCCCGACGTGTTGTCCTTGGGGTAAAAATACACAATAGTCTTGCGGCCATTCCCTATAAAGTCCGATGACCGAACCACCTGCCCATCCTGATCCACCACCTCAAACAGTGGCATCTTATCTCCAACTTTCAACATAACTGCAAAATTTCAGAAAGAAATGTGGAAAAGGGGACAGTCCCCTTTTCCACATTTTACATTCGTTTTTCAATAACACTCCAGTCCACAATTTGCCACAGGGCCTCCAGATGGGCGGCACGACGGTTCTGATAATCAAGGTAGTATGCATGCTCCCAGACATCGAACGTAAGCAACGGCTTGAGACCGCGCACAACAGGATTAGAAGCGCCAGGCTCCTGCGTAATCACGAGTGATCCATCGGCGTCACGAGACAGCCAAACCCATCCGCTGCCAAACAAGCCAACGCCCTTGGCCACGAACTCAGCCTGGAATGCCTCCACGCTGCCCCACTGCTTGATGATCTGAGCCTTCAAACGACCACCATCGGCCAAAGCCACACCACCCTTACAGAACTGAGTAAAGTAAAGATTATGATTCAGAATCTGCCCGGCATTATTAAAAATACCGCCACTAGACTTGCACACAATCTCCTCCAGTGTCAAGCCCTCAAGCCCGCTTCCAGGCAGCAGCTTATTAAGATTATCCACATACCCCTGCAGATGCTTACCATGATGAAAACCAATAGTCCTCTCACTAATCACGGGCTCCAGATCCTTGGCCCCGTACGGCAATGTAATAAGTTCAAACATAGCTCATAAGTTTTAATAGTCCATTTCCGCAAATATACATTACCTTTGTCAAAGAAGCAAGAATCTCATTTCTCCAACGCCCATATTAGTTGTAGTTTATTACCTCCAGTCATCTACTTACATATCCTCCATACACAAGCCTTCAACCCCCACCTCATATTTTCCATACACGCCGGTTGACTCCATAAAACGCTGGACCTTGTCTTTCAGCAACTTCATATCCAACTCATCGCGTTGACGCTTCACTTCATAAAAAGTAACCTTCTTCGCTAAATCGTCTGCCGCTATAATGTCAATCTCATTTTCGCCCTTGCGGTCCCACCAGCTGTCGATGTGAGTATATTGCTCGCTCTCCTTCATCACCTCCTTGAAATACCGCTCCAGCACCTTGCCGCTGTATGTCTCATAGTCACGTTCCACAATCTCAGCCAATTTCTTATAAGCATTCGCCTCTATGAAATAGGTGTACTTGTAGATAAAACGGAACCAGAACTGCAAGAACAAATCGTTCACCGCATATACAATATTCTTGTTGGCTGACTTCTGGAACATAGGCTTATTTTTAGCAATCAGTCCATAGTCGTTCTCCAACCGGGTCATATAGCCGCCCACTTCCGCATGCAGAATACCCTCTATGTCACCTCGGGTATTATGCCCGGTAGCTATCAGTTTCAAGATATCGAAGTAGCGGCCGTAGTCGCGCCCAAACTCCTCTATCAGCATGTTCTTCCCCTCATAGATGAAATACGAGTTCTTGGCCACGATACGTTCCAGCATCTTCGCTGCCGTAGTAGCTCCCGCATCAATCAACAACTCCACATACTTGGCCACGCCGCCAGTATAAGTGTATAAAGCCAGAAGATCCTCTTTACTATATTCGGGATAATAGTACGCCAGAATCTCTTTAACCACTGAGGGTGCAAAAGGCTCTATCTTCATAAACTCCGTCTGCCTTCCATACAAAGGCTCCTTCTTGTCGCGAAACAGTTTGGTCATCATCGAATACACCGAGCCGCACACAATCAGGTTAATCTTCGCATCTCCCTTCTTTTTGTCCCATATCTTCTGTATCTGAGAGAATATGGCACTGTTTACCCTGTTAAAGTCCTGGAATTCGTCAATCATCAGCGTCAGAGGTCTGGTCTTAGCCATCTCCATCACATAGTCAAAGATGTCTGCGAAACGCTCCACCTTTCCCAAGATGGGAATCTGCAACTTAGATGTCAATTCCTCCACAAATTCCTCGCAGAGCACACTTTCTGTACTCCTGGTCACGAAGAAATAAAGAATTGTTTCGTTCTCATACGCCTTCATCACCAGCGAAGTCTTACCTATACGCCTACGACCCGTCAGCACTGTAAACTGAGCAGCCTGTTGCGAGATTTCCTTTATTTCCCGCAACTTATTAATCTCATTTTCTCTATCGAAGAACTTCATATTCTTTTATTTATGACCGAACTCCGCAGTTCCGAACTACACATTTCGGTTGCAAAAATACATTTATATTTTGATTTGGAAGAATTAATTCCCGTATTTTATACATTTTCTCAGATATTTCCTCATTTAATCCCTCTCGTGTGACAGGGGACACCTCATCCATAACCTTTGTATTTGTAGTGATTTACAAAGTTATGGATGCCTTTGTTTTATCTAGATATGGTGTCGATTTTACTTTGCCAAAATCTGTCGATTTACCTTTGCTAAAAAAAGTCGATTCAAAGTTACTCGTTACAGCCTTAGCCAGAGCACTCCGAATCTCCTCCAGCCGCAAACAATTCTCTTCTTGTGGAATTGGGGACAGTCCCCTTTTCCACATTTCCACATAAAATCGCCCCTCAAGTATGCTGTCATGAAAGACGCGCCTGAGGAAAGTATCCTCAAACATCGCTATAAAACGTGATTCCACCTGGCTACGTAATGTAGGTATAGATTTCATGTGTACTGCCATTTTCCCATCCCTATTTAATATTTTTGCAATGTTTGCAAAAAAACTAATTAGACGGAAAGAGCCCGGCACAATACCGAGCTCTCCAAATATCAAATCATTAATTAATCCTTCCAACTTCTGGGGTTCACTTCACCTTGGATTCTATCCTACCAGCACTGCCTTCAAAATTCCCAAGATTTTCAATCCAAAATTCCCAATATTTTCAATATCAGCTTGATTTTTTCAAAAATCGCAGGATAACGAAAGACTCATCCTTGGTTGGGTGCCGATGGATGGATACCACCGTCCCTAGCTCCACGGCATTGAGCATCCCATGGCACTTATCCTCCAGCGACTGATAACAAGGCCGATAACCGATACTATCAAAATCCACCCATCTTATCCGAGTTCCTATGCTCTATCAATGTTTGATAATCCACGCCTAACTCCTTGCCAACTCCTTGCCAACTCCTTGCCGTCCAGATTGGATTCGTCTACCTTTTCCGTAGTCTTTTCCGTAGTCACCGCCTCCCCATGCTGCCTGATCGTGGCATACACCATAAACTCATTCTGCCGATACTCCGGTGCAGGCAATCCTGCCTCCGCCATCTCAGGTGGAAAAGGGGACTGTCCCCTTTTCCACATTTTTACATCTTATTCCGCAACTTATCCAGCTCCGCCTTAACAAACCCCAATATTTCACGCCCTGGTTTACTCATTTCAGTAGAATAAAGACTCAGCCTACCGTCCTTTTCCATCCCAAAGTTTGCCTCAGCATTAGATATCGCATCCTCTAACCGCGCCGGATCCTTCTCAAAATTAAACCCTCCGGAAATCTCCAGATGAACAAATTCCTTAAAGGAGGCACAATCCCCGACCTTCTCTTGAGACGGCTTCTTATCATAGAAATGATAGTACAACCAAATCTCAAAACAAGGGTTGCTTTGAGCCACATTCCATACCGGATATGGTTTCATCTCATCCCGCTGACCCTTAATGGCAGAATTCTGTAAACAACAAAACTCCCTCAAAGGCTTAATCTTCCCCTCTTTCTCCCAAGTATCAGTGTCGATAATAAACCATACGGTATCACCATGTTCGCACTCAACAGTATACTTGCGGTCAGGACCTATCAATTCCTTTTTAGCAAGTTCCATAAGTTTAATAGGATCACTACCATCCGCAGGCGGAATAGTAATAACCTGTAAGTTCGATGACAAACCTTCAAAGAACTTGAAATAAGCAGGCTCAGTGCCTTTCCCTTCGCAAACAAGGTAAATCTTATGAGCATCTCTTGACGGCTCATGTTTGCAGTAATCTCTTCGTCGTGGAATCATGTTACCAGTGTAAATCTTTCAGGTTAGATAGGAACGGAATACCACCATATCGGCCGTTCAAATAACCGTTCTCAATATTGGCGGTATGATGAATATTAAAGTCGCTTAGCGGGTATAATTGCGTAGCCTGCTCGGAATCCTTCTGGGCAAACCAAATCTCATCCGGGCGGAAAATATTCTGATCCAGGAGCCCGGACTCATGCGTGGTAAAAATCAGTTGACCTGTTGCTTTAGTGCTCTCAGATATCTTACTGATGATACTCTTAATCAGTATCGGATGTATGCTACGCTCAATCTCATCAACCACATATACTCCCCCGTTTTGTATTACCGAATAAAACAACGGCATATACTCAATAAGGCGGCGAGTACCATCCGACTCTGAAAGCATTGACATCTCAACCTCACTATTATCCAAACGCTTATGAATGGGCACAATCTTCTTAGAATATACGACATCCTGTTGACTGTCGTATACTATGTTGTAGCTAATGGGATTAAATGGCTCAGAATACGCTTGAGGCTCACCAGGATGATCCTTAGCCTGTTTTACAACACTCTGTAATGTCGGATTACTATTAATAACATTATCTGTCAGCACATCCTTCTTAACAACCAGCTTATCAATACCAGTCTTAAGTTCTGGGATTGTGGTATTAACCAAATCTGAGAATTGTTTGTCCGTATCCAGAAGATGTGGAACAAAGCCTGAAACATATCCCGGTTTGACTATACGTAGTTTACTAACAAACCATCTATATGCCTCAGTGATATATGACGACTCATTTGGATAATAATAACCCATGAAAGACAGCATCAGCATATCTGGTCTTACCATCCTCTTAATAGTATCCAGATAAAGAGAATTAGTTCTCTGTGTAAAGAACTTCCCTTTCACCGTGATATCATCACCCTCCCTTTTAAAGATTGTGATATCCTTGTTCTTATTACACAATAGCAATTCCTCCAAATGTATCACATTCTCTGAGAACTCCACATGATAATAAAACACGTTATCATTGTAATTGAACTCAATTGCTAAGCCCGATATATCCGATGCAACATTATTGTTGAATTTGAAAGGAACATCCGCCAAACTTAATCCCAGGATAGAACCGTTTCTAACCATAGTATTGAGCAATAGCAATGTATCAATCAAATTACTTTTTCCCGCCCCATTTGCGCCATATATGGCAGCCATACGTAAAGCCGTAGCATGACCACATGACACTTTATGATTGTCATGGTTATGACTCTTGCTTGACGGAAAAGTATTAAACTCCACCGCGTCCTTAAATGAGGTGATATTTTCAACAATAAAGCGCAAAATCATAGCGATTCCGTTAAAAGTTCACGACAAATATATGGTTTTCTATGCGTTTTACAAAATTTACAAGCAATAATAACATAAACGCTACGCATACCCTACTCCATCAACTCTCTCTCCTGGGCCGATACGCCCGCACTCAACCTCTCGGCATCCGCCTTAGCCAGAGCAGTCCGAATCTCCTCCAGCCGCAAACAATTCTCTTCTTTCTTCATATTCGCAAACAATTGAATTATTGGTTTCACAAACTTACTCTTTTGGGCCGATATGCCCAAACTATTTCGTTGGGCCGATGATTAATATAAAGTCCATCATGCAAATAGTCTTACATAAAAAATGACGATTAAATTAAAACAAAAAATACGTCTTATATCAATGACATCTTTATCAGACAACTAACCCTCTTCTTCTGAATCGTTATTGTTGTCCTTTTCGTTTTTCTTTTCCAATACTTGTTCCATATTAATTAGTTCTATAACTTCTCTACTAGTCAACCCTTCCTCTTCTTTTTTCTTCCTCAACGCTAATATCTTTTCCAGCGATGCCTTTACCGGTTTGGGGGATTCTCTCTCTATGACCCTCATAGCCTGCAATTCGGAGACAGTACCATCAAGATTATATTTATATGCCGCAGATAAATCTTTCATGACAGAATGAAATTCCTCGATGTAGAGTAACTTCTCGCCCAATACATAATAGAAAAGTATATAGTCATTCTTACGAAGATATTCGTCCAAAATATCTTTGCGAATAAATAAACCTGTCATACCTTCCTCTACAGAAGGATTAATAGCTGCAATGGAATTATCGCTGTCAGCTTTTACTATACCACGGACTTCTGAACAATACAAACCTGCTTTTTCCATCAAATCAGAACATGGCATATACACTGTAGTCAAATACTCATCTTCGTTAGCAATCCCCTCCCAGTGCTCTTGTAGTTGCGCCTCATAAGCAAGCATCACATCGCATGGACAACCATTAGAAGGACGTTCCCACGATTTTACTTCCAATGCGTTTTTATATGCATCCGCCCAGGGGTAATCATTCCATAGGAATTCATACATGCCGTTTCGTTCTGGCATCCATCTTCCATAGAAATTCTTAGTCTTACACCATTTTTCGAATCCTTCAGCATCGGCTCGCTTAATAAAGACAGCATTAGTAATAACTACGGTTTCTTTATCATCTTGTTGCGCTTTGTCAAATCCTCGAAGCATCACATATGGTGTACCATCCTCCAAGGCTGCCTTAAATCTGAATACGGGTACGTAATCGTTCTTTTGTACCCATTCAATATCCTCTGCACCAATTATATCCGATGCCTCAAGACCTTTAAGTAAATGTGCCGTCTTTTTATAGCCCTCAACATCCAATGTTGGATCAAAATATGACACTTCTGAAGAATTCCAAGGATACGGATGTGGCGTAATATCCTCCTTTTTTGCTTCTTGTGAGAAATAAAAGGGGCTTTTTGTCACCTTATAGCTATCCATCAATCTGGCATTTAGCCTATACCACGCTAACCACTGAAATTTCTTTCCAATTCGTTCTTCATCATTATGTGACCGATTAACCGAATATTTTCCATTATCCAAGAATCCCAGTTTGTCATTCCATCCAAAAACATTCTTAATGTAATAAGCTAACTCTGCTTCTTCTCTATCCAAATCATCACCTTCATACTTATCAGATATCAAGTTGTACTTGAAATAATCACTACTCCTAAGTCTGTTATTATTACCTATGATATAACGGTTGAAGTCTTCAAATCCAAAAATAGAGTTATACATTAGTTGAGAGCCGTGCTGCATACCAAAGTAGCCTCTATCAATATCCCGTTTCAAGGGTATTTCTGCTTCATCAAACGGTAAGGCCTCAAATGGTGTCTCTATCTGAGCCCACCACTTATTGTTTTCATTATCCAAATAATATGCTCGTTCAACTATCTTCAGAGACCATTGTCGCACTATCAAGTCCTGCGGCACGGTTTCTCGATGTTGATAATACGTCTTATAAACGTACTCTGCCACGGAACCTGCCAATTCCTTATTTCTAGAAGGCAACACCACACCTGCTATTGCACAGAATAGGCCTTGTAATACATATGGGTCATTGACGTTAGCAAACAATTCAAGCAACCATGTAATAGCTGCTTTGCATGAATTCAATTCCTTTCTCAAGCATCTGATAATTAACGCTCTGTACTTTGGGTGGGAAGTTGTTAGTAACCATCCTAATCTAATAAGGAAAGCTTTAATTTCATCATTTAATTCATGGGGGCTATTATCTGTATGTAGTGGAGATTGAATAATACTAGAACCATATCCCTCAAACATTCCGTTCACAAAATTCGTCCATAGCAAATCACGCTTTGCGATGGTTTCATATGACAATAAATTTTTGTGTATTGTAAGAGTTTTTGTTAATGACAATTCTTGCGGCGCACGTAGTAGCTTCAGATCCTGTTTTATACTAGGATCTAGTTCTGTCAATAAGTTTAGAACAGCATTATAGTCCAAATCAGAATTCAACAGGTAAGAAATGTACAATTCACGAAGAAATGTATTCTTTTGTAACTTTACGTTTCTTTGAACATTTGCACCCTGTTCATTCCAACAATCATACAGTGCAATAATCGCATTTTCAAATTTGTGTGAAGACACTATTGGGTTTCTTTCATAATACTTTTTCTCGCCAATCAGCCATTCTAACACATTATCTACATCTTTCTTTGGTGATAACAGTTGCTCAGCTTTATAGTAATCTCCAAGGTTCTCATATTCAAACATTACAGCTGCATCATCCTTAGTCGAACGATCCTCTAATAATAGATTTGAGGTTAGCATTGCATTCAGCAGGTCATTACTCCATAATCTGTAAGGACATATTCTACGTGCATATTCTCGAGCTTTCTTTCGTGTGACAACATTGAAATGATTATTATTCACTGAATAGTTTGCCAATTTCATTAGATATTTATCGGCTACATTCAATTCAAGATCTTCGTCCACCAGATGAGAAACTATTACATTTTTTTTCTCTACATATTTCTTGTAGATAATTCTTTTAGAGAACCTTGTTCGTTCTGAGTAAGACATAGAATAAAAGGTCTCACAAAAGATTTTTAAAAATAGAGGATTGCGGAAAGCCTCTATTTTTCTATTCTTGTATTCCTTCGGTATTCCATATTCCTCAAAGAACTTATTAATAGCAGTATCAACATCCTCGAAGCCCTCAACTTCGACTATTTTCCATCCGGATTTTCTTGAAGTCAGATCACTTAACTCCTGATTAAAAGGACTTCTGACGGAGACAACTAATTTGATATGATCATATTTGGATAGTTCCTTACGCAATGCTCCAAGTTGATTGTTCCAATATGTACAACCCAAGCCTTCATTAAGGGCGTCTATTATGATTACAGCATAACGTCCATTTTTTTGCATCTGAATATTTAGGTCATTAAAACTATCCTTTTCACATATAACAGTTCTAATATGTTCCGTCACAGATTCATGAGGTCTAAACTCTGTTCCAAAAAACAGATATATATTTGCAAGTTCTTGGTTCTTAGTCGCAAAATCACACAAGTTATGTGTCTTCCCTGACCCCGCTTTCCCTATTAGACATAAATTCTTTGTCAGGCCACCATTGATATAGTCAAAAGCGTATCCATCACGTAAAATATTAACGTATCTGTCAAACTGTATCTCTTCGTTCCAAGAGAGGATGTTTTTAAAACGATCTTTAAATGCATATTGGCAGAAAAGTTCCAGATATTCAATACCCTTTTTCGTTGTCAAATCAAACTTCCAACTTCCAGGCTGGTTGAATATCTTCATAATTATACTTAGTTTCTTCTTTCCTATACCATCTATAAAATCAACCAGAGTATTTGCATCTCTTGTGCTCTCGTCTATAGTTTTTTTATCAGACATTGATTTGAGACTTAATACCAGTTGATTATTATTTTGGTGTAGTCCTGGCATATAGCGGTCATGAATTGATGCCACTGCCTTTTCACACAAATCTGCGCTTCGGCCCTGACCAAAAGTTGTATTGTCTTCTTTCTGCCAGTCTTCTGCGTAGCTCACGCCCTTTGTAGATAGTAATGAAGATATCTTTGCTATTGATAGGTATCCCAATGTTTCATTAACTTGCAGTGTCAGAATGCCAATCACACGTCCTTCAACATTGACCACCGGTGAACCAGAAAGTCCATCATAATTAAATAGTTTTAAATTATCTAATCGTACTAATGTCCTATCATTCCAATTGCTTACCTCCAACCGATTTATAACCGACAGCGACACTAAATTGACTCCCATAGCTACTTCCTGCGGGTAACCATATACTGTCAGCTCCAACTTGGGCACAAAATGATCTTTTAGCAAAATAAGCCACTCTGAAACTTCAAATGATTCGTCATCAAGGATGGTTAGAATTGCCACATCAGCAGAGCCTCCAAGTTCCTCTGCCTTACATGTCAAAGTTTTTCCTTCTACAATGACAAAAATAGGTTCAGGAGCACTAGGATTATTAAAATGTTCCCTTACAACGTGTCTTGCTGTAACTAGTTGATTGCGCCCTATAAAGAATGCCGTTCCTTGTTCAGTGCAACATTTTACAGGAACAATCAAATTCTCTGTCACTTTACCATTCAAATAGCTCATATTCTTGATCGGTGATAATGGTTTCTATCTTCAATTCTTCCTTTGTTTTCCCATCAAGATTATCCATCTTTTCGCTCATATCCCCTTTGTGACTAAAAACAATGAGCTTTTTATCATTATCTTGTTGGCTTAATGCAATTCGCCCTAGTGTTCCCCATGTAGGGTACTCATCCTTCCTACCACCTGGTATATAATATTTGTGTGATGTAATCAAATCCAGTAATACCTTACTATTATTTCCGTTACTACCATGATGAGAAACTTTGATAGCATCACACACTATTGGTTTCTCGACGTTTTTGTATTTATTACCGATGGCTTTTTCAATGGTTACTGCATAAGCATCTCCAAGCATAGCAACCCTGTGACCACCGCTTTCAAGCATAAAAGCAATTGAAGAATAATTAGTATCTGATGCATCAGTTCCTTCATCTTCTGCGGCTATTTTCACAAAAGCTGCATCAGGCTTACCAGATATAGTAGCTGATACTTGTTTCGCTTCAAATTTCCCTTTGTATGCGTCAATCAGTCTGATTAGAAGTTCCGATATACTCTCTGAATCCTTTAAGCTATCATTCCATACTTGCATGAAATAACCATTAAACGCATCTTTGAAACGTTTCTCTATATTATCAAGAGCATCTTTAGTAGGACCAAGTAGAACTATCTTACCAAAATCGTCTGGTAAAACAACATCTTGCAACTCGTTAGTAATATAATCCGAATTCCATGCTTTTCTCCATGCATCATTTTTAAGTATTTCACTTGCCAATGACTTACCTTGTTCTGCACTTATTTCCTTCTTATAGTTAATCGAATCAAACTCTACTGGTAGTGCATTTTTCACCCATCTCAACACTTCACGCTGTTCTTCTGTTAATTCGACTTTTCCTACATCTTGTATACTACGGCCATAACAGTTATACCAAATTTTGTCTATCTGAAGATTGGGACAATTTTTCATCATCGATGATAAACCATTAATATGGTCGCCATCAATATGGGTCGCCACAAGTAAATTGATATGGTTTTGCAATATATCCTCCACGTACGATTTGACAGTCGTGGTAAATTTGCCACAGTCCACCATTATGACATATTGGTTACCATCATCCTTAACCAATCGAAGAACGTTACAATCACCTATGCCTACATCAAATGAACGAAAAAAACATTTCATTATTTATCTCAAAAAAAATAGCAAAACCTATATCTATCACATTCACCTACCAAACACCTCTCCAAGGAAATCCACATCAGCCCTTGCTTCTGCAATAATTTCAAAATCTGCTCTAACTATGCATGGGAATCCCATTTCTTCTCGTTGAATATTGGCATTTGTTACCAATACTCCGTATTTTCCATCCATCATTTCCGCCATCTTTCGTATAGTTCGTGGTTGCGGGTGCTTTCCTTTTGTATTACGTAAATGATAACAATAAAAAGTACGCAATTCTCCATTAATTGTTACCCTTAATCCTCCATCATCAATCACGTCTACTCCACCATATCTTTTTTCTAAGAGATACTTTATATAGCGTTTAAAGCTACTATCCCGAATTGAATCTATATCTTTCAGAACTATGTTATCATAACCAATGCCAACACTATCAATCTGGTGCTCCGATAGAAAGCTATCAGGGTCTATCACTTTAACAACAATAATACCATCACTCTGAATAAGGTATTGGTTACCTCCTTTTTCAATCAAACATTCTTCATCAGCATCCCGGAAGGACGTAAAACCTCTGTACGACAAAAGATCTTTATTAACTCCGAGAAATAAGAACAAATTGTCTGTCGGACCATAAAGATGACCAGCATATGCTTTATTATTAAGTACTATGCTTGGAGATTGATATTGCAGTTCTTCAAACATCAATTCCTTATCTGCCATTTCTTCATTCCCTATCTCGCCAGATAGCCTTTTTGCCATTTTTTCAAAATATAGACTCAGTATATCCTCGCCAAGGAAAGAAAAAACAGATGCATAGTGTATAGCCCTAAAAATATGTTTCTTCATATTATTAGGAAGTTCATCATTAAAGATCGGCGGATCAACAATCTTCATCTCACTGCTATGTGTTTCATTCAGCAATGAGGCCGTTGCCACCTTAAGATCACCCTGCATCGCATTCTTTTGTTCCACAGCTTCATTCAGTTGGAGTTTAGATTTGGTCTTATAGATACTTCCCTTAGCCTCCACTAGTAATGTCCTGTTGTCTCTCAACAAGCATCTCCAATCAGGCCGTCGTTTAGGTACATTTATTATCTTGCCTATAGTGGATGGTTGTACGTCAAACAATTCAGTTATTACCGCTACTGACAAACCTATTCCCATGAGTTCTGATACTTCTGTCAGCATTTCACTACCAAACTGGTTACGGGTTTCTGTTATTTTCAGCTTTAAATCCGGTGTATCAGATAACCGTTCAAGTAGATAGCCATAATCCATCAGCGATGCCATCCAGGAAGAATTAATCCTTTTTGGTTGCACGCTGCCCAAGCATTTAAGCAAGTCAAATAATCTAATGCTTATTCGAGCATGGTTTTGTCCTCTATAACATGGCTTTACGTTTTGCCTTACGACATTATCCCATGTTATATTAATAGTTGGCTTATCAAACAGTTTTAAAGGACTAATCATAACTTCACAAAAATATAACAATTCCGCACCACCACCTTGTAATATGAAGAATTTCTATTATTCATCTCAATTAATCCCCCACCTCCCCATATTGCTTCAGACAGCTTATCTTTTGGAGCATTTTATCTCAAGTCTACTAATCAAGTCCACCAATCCAATTCTCCCAATAACCAAAAACTAAAAGGTACCCAAAGAACTCCCCCCTTTGGCGTCCCCAAAACCGATCCCTAACTAGCCAGCAAAATCTCCCTAACTAGCCAGCAAAAAAACAGCACCGAATCCCCCACAAGATCCGATGCAAAAAAAAGGTGCCAAACTGAACCGTCCCTAATGTCCCCAAAACAAACTGTAGCGCCGTAGCAACTGTAGCAAACGCTACACTGCTACAGTGCTACAGTTAAAAAAACCATAAAACAAAAAAGGGAATAACCCTAACCGAGTTACCCCTTATAAAACGCTGTCAACCAAATCAGGAAATAAGGTGCCAAAAAGAACCGTCCCCGATGGCACTACCTAGGAGCATACCCCCCATCCTTAGCCTCCAAAATAGTACTACGCTCCAAAACCAACACCGAATGCCAAGCCCCCAAAGGAACCTGAATTCCGAACTGCCCCTCGCGTGGACAAACTCTAAACCTAGCCACCTCAGCAAAGCAACTCTCGTCCGCCGCAACCTTGCCGTCGTGAACCGGCCCGCCCGCATCCATATTAGGCAGCTCCTCATAGAACACCCAGTCCAGGCACCCCTCCAGGCAAACCACCGTCTCGCTGGTCTTGAGGTGCCGATGAATAGGCACACGCGTCCCCACCTCCAGAGCGTTCAGCATCCGCTGGATGGTATCAGCCGGCGTAGTCCGCAGATTAAGTGCCGATGCTCGATACCACCAATATAATCCGATGAATCATTAGCCATAATAGTGTCTCCTTTTACAAAGACAATATTATGAAGATTATTATGGCAAAACCGCTAGTCTAAGCCGGTATCATATTGAGCGCTACAGGTGGTACCGTTTTGAGCGCTACGGCCGGTATCCTATTGAACGCTAGGAGCGGTATCCTTTGAACGCTATTATTATAATGGCCGATAAACGAGTCCTACTGCCATTTCCCCATCCCTATTTAATATTTTTGCAATGTTTGCAAAAAACTAATTAGACGAACAAGAGCCCGACACAAGACCGAGCTCACCAAATATCAAATCATTAATTAATCCGTCCAACTTTTGGGGTTCACTTCAGCGACGCACTGGTACCAAGCGTATGAAGTGAACCCCTTTTATACTGTTATCAATATATAGTCTTAATAACTTTACGCACACCTGAAACAAGATCTTCTAAATCCCCTTTTGTAGGCTCAGGTGTCTTATCATGATCACACTTATTCCGAAGATCTCCTAAAAACTGAATATGGCGCCATTGAGCAACATCTATAACATCACTATTCTTTAGAAGATCATTCAAGTCATTTATGGTTGGCGTTTTTTTCGGAATCTTTATGGTATGTGATGCAGCAACCATTTTAAGATGTTTTTCAAGCACAACGCCACAAATGGCACCTGCACCTCGTAAAAAGCCTTTATTAGCAAGCATCATTGCTTCATCAATTTCCGAATCAAACAAATCCGATTCTATCAACTGTTTTATTTCAAATAGAGCAGAATCAAGTCTATCTGATAAAGAACAGACAATCTGATACTGCAAATCTAGTTTGTTCCGGATTAAACCATAATTATCTTCTTTTGAATAAGAAACGAGGGTAATGCCAATTATATAGTCCTCAATACAATAATTCGTGAGGTCTTTTTCTTTTTTTACGTTCGCATGATATGCCGAGACAAAGTCTGTTACTCTATCTGGTAATAACTGTCTTATTGCTGCAAGTGAGGCATTATACCACTTCTGATATTTGTCTTTAAACGAAGCTTCTTTTATTTTCTTGACTTTATCCTCCGATATGCCTTCAAGTTCACTATCTGTGTAATGGATATGCATCTCGTTTCTAAGTCCACATTTAAGGAACAATCCATCTTTACACAAATCATTTATCTCCTTTCTATACTTTTCTAAATTTGATTCCATACTCATGTAGTCTATACTATAATAGAAGACTTAAAATCAGTTCAATCAAAAACATTCACTACTTCCGCAAAGTTATCCATATTCTCCACCCCCACAACCCCCTGTTGAAAACTTCTCCCCATAAAACCAAAACACCTCCCCGCATCCCAAAGAAGCAGAGAGGTGTCGCCCCGTTTATCTTATCAATTAGTTCTTCTCATAACAATAAATCATGCTCTCGAACTTGTTCGCTTACCTTAGCAATATCCATTAGTATTCCTAAGGCCGTCTCTGCGGCCAAAACATATACGAGCAGAATTGCCAAATAGCCCACCACATCTTCATCATATCACTTCCCCAGCATACTTCATCTTCTTCCCCAGCACCGTACAAAATATCATCTGTATATCCTTAACAAAAGAGTAATGCCGATAATAATAGCAGTTAAGTCTGACCTTATCAGGATAAATAACAGTATCATTATACTCCACCGCGATCTCCTGCATTCCCCGAGTATCCCCAGCAGCTTGGCGGGCAGCAACGTACTCTGAAATCATCTCATCCTCCAACCGATTCTTCAAAGTAGCCGGCCCAGTAACCCCCGGCCGAAACTAAAATCACAAGTTTCCTATAGTCCGATGCCCGATAACGACCAATGCCCCCAAAGCCAGCAAAATAGTACCAAACAGAACCGTCCCCAATGGCACCACTTTCACCACCTCCTAAACCTCAGCATCACCCGCGAGTTCTCCAACACCATCCGCCCACAATCCGGATAACTCACCCTAAAAGTAGTAACCAAACTATCCAACCCACAATACCGGAGCCCACCAATCAGCCCGCCATCATCATACATAGAGAAATCAAGCCTAATGGAATCGCCCACCTCAGTAGTTACGCCGTGCCGGCTGAAACCGCCAGTCAAATCCTCAATAAGCACAATGTGACGCGCAAATCCAAACATAGTATTGTCCACCTCCTCACATGAGCAAGAGTCGCCGCGAAAGTTTACACCATGCTTATAATCAATCCTGTCAAGACGCCAATAATAATCCAGCCTGTCATCCGGGAATGCACGTTCACATGAGCCGATGCACATAACAAGCGCCACAAGCATTAGGGCCGATAAAAACCAAGCCACCTTTTTCCGCTCCACCTCCTTAAGCGGTGCGCCATAGCAACCCCAATGCTGTGTAGTTGTTGCCAACAACCGGTAATCTATGCATTGAGTTATGCCGCCCTCAACGCCCAAATGAAACATCTGCAAGCGGTTGCTTCTAAAAATATCACCCCCATAATACACAGGCGATATCAGCACCGGGTTGCCGATAGCATAGCCATGATGAGTATACGATTCATATACGCTATGGTTATACATCCCATCGCGTCCATCCACCTCTTCTATCACAGCCATACCCTCTGAATTATGTGCCACACTGTGGCAAATTGAACCGCTCTGTCCACGGGTATTCATAAACTCAAACACAACACCACGTACAGCCCTTATATTCTTAGGCGCATTCACCTCAATACCAAACAAGCCATCAAACCAGTTGCGCCTGAATCCATAAAAGATAAAATCTTTCTCTCCTGCCGTATTGTTTTTGTACTCTATTCCCAGCATTGATGAGTGGTCCTCATAAAAATGTTCGTAGTAAGCACCAATATGCCAGTCACTCACTGAATAATCCAGATTCAGATGCCAACTTCCCAGGTTGTCACCATCATCTGTTCCCTGCTGTTCTATGTGATGGAACGGGAACAACGCAGTCCAATAGGCGGCCGCATCCGATGGCATTTGCCTTTCATTTTCTCCCCAGTAACGCACACCACCAAACAGATTATTCATCTCCAATCCCAGCGTAACCAGCAACGGGAAACGCTCCTCATCGCCAAACCGTACAAATAATGACTTACTATGAAACAGCACCCCTTGGGCATATGTTCCGCCACCATTCTCCCTACGCCAGGAATCATCCGTCAAACGCCCATAGCCCAAATGCCCCTTAATAGAAAACCAACTACCCAGAATAGGAATTCTAACATAATCAGGTATTCCAACTCTTAACTCAGGTATAGGCTTACTGTTACCGGAATAAGTAAGAGCACCAGTACTAAGATAACGGTTCTTGTCACTCCAACGCTCTTTCATGCCGATGGACATGCCAAGCCACTTGTAATCAACATCTGGGCATATCCGTTACTCTTCTCAACCGATGGCAAACCCTGTCTGTTAGATGTATGTCAAAACGGAGCGTGTTGACCACCACCAGTCATTCACACGGACTCAAGACTGACTATAAACCCATCTGTAGATTGGGCATTGATATTCAAGAACGCAACAAGTAATACCGATATGAGGACTATGTTTTTTTTCATTGTTTATTTATTTCTCTTTCTTATATCTATTTGCTTCGAAGGATTCCTCTTATTGGTCTCAATTAACTCAACTACTTCCTGGTATTTGTTCTGCCTCAATTCTTCTTGTGACATAGAGCGCAGTAATCTTTGGACGTCTCTGCGGGACGAAGACATACGAGCTAAAAGCCGCAATACCTCTTTGAGGATTTATTTCAACTTATCACTTCAAGTACCCCTCAACTTCATTCTCCACAAACGGCCCCTCTTTACATTCAAAGATAACACTCCCCGACTCTAACGACTCCAGCTTATGCCACACACCCTTATAAATGTCAACATCATAGTTGCCACTCTCTTGACTCAGCACCACATCTTCTATGATAGAGCCATCATCACCGTGAGTAGTCACTCTAACCTTGCCTCGCAGGTTAACGAAAGACTCATCCTTTGTTGGGTGCCGATGGATGGGTACCACAGTCCCTGGCTCCACTGCATTCAAGAACCGATGGCACTTATCATCCAACGACTGATGGAAGTTATAGTTCATGCGCAGACGGGGAGATTCCTTCGCCTGTGTACTAACCTCATTCAGTAGTTTTTTATCTATTTTCTTCATAGCATCTTCCAAGTCTTACTGACCGTCAACATAACCCCTTTGTTATTACCAAGTAGCGGAGCTTGCGTTCCAGAATTCATTGCCGAGTCAAAATCCATTGCCCCACTCAGAGTAAATCTCCAATCATAAGCCCCACCCTTACTGTAAGAGCACTCCAGCATGACCGATGTAACCCGCTTCACCTCCTTAAGCGGAGCACCGTACTGTCTCCAATGTCGGGTACTGGTAGCAAGCGCGAGATACCCATGTTGAACAATAGGTCCGATGCCCGATAACGACCGATACGCCTAACAACAGTTCAAATCCCGACATCCAGGCCGATAAGCAATCCCCAGATTCAATCACCTCCCGTACGCCCCATCCTTAGCCTCAAAAATAGTAGAAGCCTCATACACCTCAATTGAGTGCCAAGCTCCCTGAGGCACCTGGATACCAAACACGCCGTTCCTGGGGCAAACCCTAAACCGGGCGGTCTCCACAAACTGAGTCTCGTCCGCAGCCGTCTCGCCATCATGCACAGGGCCTCCTGTATCCACGTCAGGCATTTCATCATAAAACACCCAGTCCAGACACCCCTCCAAACAAACCACCGTCTCGCTAGTCTTTAGGTGCAGATGAATAGGCACACGCGTCCCCACCTCCAGAGCGTTCAGCATCCGCTGGCTGGTATCATCCGGCGTAGCCCGCAAATTAAGGACCGATGTCCGACTACATCCGATATACTATTATTTGAATTTCTCTTCATGCCATTTAAGCCAGTCTGTCGCTAATGAAGAAGTCTTAGCCATATTTTGCAATTGCATATGAAGAATGTGAGATGCATCTACTGTCAAATAGCCATTTATAGTCGGGAGCATCTCTGCAAATGAATGCATATTAAAATATCTATAGCTCAATGTGCCAGGCGTTATTATCTGTTCAATAATCTGCTTCACTCGCTCCTCATTATTCTTGATTCTTCCACCAAGGATAATGTACTTTATAGCGCCTTTAATATTCAAGTATAATTCTGGTGCTTCCACAAAAAAACGGTCTTCACCTTCATAAGACCAA
Source organism: uncultured Prevotellaceae bacterium (assembly GCA_900319225.1). GTDB lineage: Bacteria > Bacteroidota > Bacteroidia > Bacteroidales > Bacteroidaceae > Colenecus. The sequence goes on from ONNV01000013.1 coordinate 115,005, forward strand.
TCTGTATGTTTTTTATAGAATAGCTCCCTATAGTTGCTCCTTACAAAATCTGTGACATCAGAATATTTCTTTTGCATTATCTTATCATCAGGTGCGCAATGAATATTGTATTTAACAGGTTCAAGTTTATAAAACAGTTTAGACAACTTTTTCTTATTCATATCAAGCAAGATATCTTTGTCCAGAACAATGCAAACGCCATTTGAATTCTCCGCATAATGAGCCCATAGTGCAGGATGGTTTGAACCCTCCTCACAAATTGGCCCTGTCATATAATTCTTAGTAAAACTAATTATAGAGCACTGCTCTTTTACATACTGTTCTGCCTTGATCATCATCATAAAATCAGCATTCCAATCAAGGCTATCAAGATTCGCCTCATTTAGATCGTTCATCTTACACAATGCAGATGAACGCAAAGTCATTGTCTCAATGATTTTTAGGAAACTCTCAAATTTAGTATAATGAAACAATGCGCCATCATTGGGTGACGGAACTTCATAGCTACCATACAAATATAGAGGATTCTCAATCATACAGTTTATCTTCTTCCGTGCTTCCTAAACGCAACAATAAACTGATAGGTGCCATAGGCCACAATCACCTTTATGACGAAATATAGAATTTGGCCAAACACATTTAGGTCATATTCTTTAATGGTATCACTGAAAAGTGGAATGCTGAACACATTGATGCTATCCAGCAACACTGTGATAAAGGCTACATATTCCGGACCATGGTCGGCCAGTAAATCCAGCCTGAAAAGGCCAAAATGATGCTCGTCCGCCTAAAAAAATAGGTGTAAAATGAGCAAAAATCACTTGAAAACGCCACCAGAGCTCCATTTTTCCGGAGCATTGTCGGCCAGTCAGCAAAAAGTATGGCGTCAATCTGCCATCAAGTATCTCTTTCCGGAGCATTGTCGGCCATTGATAGAATATATCAGGCTGAGAGACAATCCTTTCCGGACCATTGTCGGCCACCTGTATGTCGGATCGCCTAACTTTGCCTCAAACAAAACAGGCAAAGTAATATGGCAGGAACAATCATTGACATGAGCAGGATCAAACAACTTCTTCAGCTAAAGAAGGCCGGTGTTTCAAACAGGCAAATTGCCAGGGATCTGAAGATGAGCCGTGACAAGGCAAACGAGTATGTAAGCCGTGCAGAGAATGACCCTCTGGGCATAGACGGGCTGTTGAAACTTGATGCCCCAGTCCTGGAGAGACGCTTCCATCCGGGTAATCCCGCATACTCAGACAATAGGATGGATACCTTCCTCAGACTGCTTCCTGACTTTGTAGAGCAGCTGTCCCACAAGCATGTCACCAGACAGCTTGTATGAGAAGGCTACAGATGCCTGTATCCATCATAGAAGTGGTATCCTTTATGCGCTATACACAATGTATCTCAGTTATAGATCTCCCACTATTCATCTACCAGCAAGTCACCATCAAAACAACAACACCTCCCAGCATCCCCAAAGATGCCGAAAGGTGTTGTGCCCCATATATCATCCAATCTATTCATATCATACCCATTCTCAACAAATCATCCACCATAGTTCCCTCATCACCCATCATCCATTTGCTCTCATGTACTTCCCCATTGGGGAACAAATAGGTAACAACAGAATTGCCACACGTGATGGAAGTAATAGTTCATCCGCAGCCGGCCCGATGCCTTAGCCTCCCGATGACACCTGATTCAACAGAGCCTCATCAATAACTTTCATATCCGCACCCCAGCACTCCTCATCTTCCGGGCCGATGAGCAAAAAAACGTGCAAAATGGAACCCCAATGGCATCACCACTTCCTAAACCGCAGTGACGCTCGGGAGTTCTCAAGCACCATCCGCTGTCGGTCTGGATAAGATAGCTTAAACGTAGTGACCAAACTATCCAATCCACAATAACGGAGGCCGCCGATCAACCCGTCATCATCATACATAGAGTAATCCAAGCTAATAGAATCGCTGAACTCAGTAGTTACGCCGTGTCGGCTAAAGCCGCGGGACAAATCTTCAATAAGCACAATGTGACGAGCAAATCCAAACATAGTGTTCTCTATGTTTTCTGATGAGCAAGAATCACCGCGAAAGTTCACACCGTCTTTATACTCTATCCTATCAAGTCGCCAGTAGAAATCCAGCCTGTCATCCGGGAATGCACGTTCACATGAGCCGATGCACATAACAAGCGCCACAAGCATTAGGGCCGATAAAAACCAAGCCACCTTTTTCC
>ONNV01000008.1 GCA_900319225.1 uncultured Prevotellaceae bacterium
TAGTGGCGGGGTTCCACCTCTTCCCATTCCGAACAGAGAAGTTAAGCCCGTTCACGCCGATGGTACTGCGCAAGTGGGAGAGTAGGTCGCTGCCGTTTTCCGGAGTGCTTCAGATTCTGTAATCTGAGGCATTCCTTTTTTTTGTATAGTTTCTGTTGTCATTTCCGTTCCTTTCCGGAAAACGGCAGCGACCTACTCGCCCGCTTAAAGCAGTACCAAGATATTCCTTTCTTATCATCCGCGCTAATATTCTGCGTTTTGAGACAGTAGGTCGCTTATTTTAGTTTACTCCGTAAACGCGCTCCATTCCATTCCGCTTGGCGGCCCTCCGGGTCCGCGTTCTCGCTCCAGGCATTCGCTCGCCCCAATACGTTTGTACCTGCGTGAATTACCCAGCCATTGAAATGGCTGGCTACCCATATTATGTGCCTAACGGCACAGGGTAATGCCGTAGGCATTGGATTGGGGTAGCCAGCAGTTTCAACTGCTGGATCTTTCCAAATATAAATACGTTTCCAGCTAGCGACTAGCACCTGCGATAATATCAAAACCTATTATAGGTAATCCACCGGTAAAAAGATTCCCGCCAGGTGCCGCTGGTGTTGCCGGGATCGTCGGGACCGAAGGGGCCGGTACCGTCGTCGTAGAGGTGCATCTCGGCGTTGGCTCCGGCACGTTTCCAGTCAAGGTAGAGGGAGACCAGACCGGCTGCTACGTTGTGGTGGTCACCTCGGGTGGCGATGAAGAGTTTGGGGGCGTTCTCGGGTACCTCTACGTCAATCAATGATGGGCCGTAGATGGTTGCTATGAAGGCGGGACGGTGCTGGGCATCGGCACGGACGGTTGCTCCTATTCCAACTCCGCCGCCTGCTGAGAAGCCCAGATAGCCTATCTTGTCGGGGTTGATATGCCACTCGGCGGCATGCTCGCGTACTATCTCCATGGCGCGGAGGGCGTCATTGATAGCGTTGTCTATGTTCTTGATGCCGCTCTCGGATGTATCGGGGTTGGCATTGGACTTGGTTATCTTGCTGAACTCGGTGACCGATGCGCTGAGCGCCTGTCCGCCGCCACCCATTCGCGGTCCGCCTGGACCTCCGCCCATTACGCGGGTACGGTATTTGAGGCCGATAGCTGCGATACCGCGCTCGTTGAGCCATCGGGCCATATTGATGACATCAGAACCCCAGGAGTGTGACATCAGGCCTCCTCCGCTGCAGAGTATGACTGCGGTGCCTGTGGCTTTATCGGCACTGGGCAGATAGACGGTTATGGAGGGTGTCACTACGCCGGATATGGTCTGGATGGTGCCGTCAGGGGCACGGTTTATACGCTCGTTGTCCTGGACTCCCTCGCTGCCGGGGGCTACACCGTCATACAGGCGGATCTCCTGCTGTGCAAATGCGCTGACTGTAAACGCAAGTGCCAGAATGGTAATGGCTTTTTTCATTATTGACAAATTTTTATGATTCAAAGGTATAATCTTTTTGTTTATATTTGAGCCACGATAATAGAATGGACTAAATATATTGCTTATGGGTAATTATGATTGGAAGTTTTCCACGATAGGTGGAAAGAACCGGGTGAACATAAAGAGCGGTGAGGATATCCGTCATCTGGGCGAACTGGACCAGAAACTGTGGACTGTCCTGAGTTCTCCTGTGGTAGGTCTGGAGTTTGATGCCAAGACCCTTAAGATGCTTGACTATAACAATGACGGACGCATCCATGTGAATGAGGTTGTAAAGGCTGCGGAGTGGATCACTTCCATCATTAAGGATCCCGATATGCTGCTCAAGAAAGAGGATACGCTGCCCCTTTCAGCTTTCAATACCGATAATCCCGATGGCGCCAGACTGCTGGCATCGGCCAAGCATATACTCAAGAACCTGGGACTGAACAAGGACAGCATCTCTGTTGCTGATGCAGATGACAGCGTAGCGATCTTTGCCAAGACAGCCCTGAACGGCGACGGTATCATAACCGAACAGTCAACCAAGGATGATGAACTTAAGAAAACCATCGCTGCGGCCATTGCGACCGTAGGCGGTAAGACTGACCGTTGCGGATTGCAGGGTGTTGACGCAGAGCTGTTGGAGCAGTTCTACGGTGCGCTTGCCGCATACTCGGCCTGGAAGAAGGCTGCTGTTGACAACAAGGATTCAATCATGCCGTTCGGTGATGATACTGCGGCTGTGTATGACCTGGTTCAGAGCATCAAGGCTAAGGTGGCCGATTACTTTATGCGTTGCAAGCTGGCTACATTCCATGCCGGCAGCACCAATGCCCTGGATGTATCGGTGAGCCGTATCGAGACCATAAGCGACAAGGACCTCTCTGCATGTGCCGATGAGATATCAAGCTATCCGCTGGCTCGTGTATCGGACAGCAAGATGCTCCCGCTGGACGGCCGTATCAATCCGGTTTGGCAGGCTACATTCGATAAGCTTGTAAAGCTGGCGCTGGAGAAAGAGTTTGCCGGTGCGTCGGAGATATCGGAGGAGCAGTGGAATGCATTCATGGCAAAGCTGTCACCATATGAGGCATGGCTTGGACAGAAGGCCGGGGCCGAGGTGGAGAGCCTGGGCATTGACCAGGTGGATGCCATACTCAAGGCAGACCGTAAGGCTGACCTGCTTAAGATCATTGATGACGACAAGGCCTTGGAGTCAGAGTCACTCTCAATAGATGAGGTAAGCAAACTGCTGCACCTGTACCGCGACCTCTATACGTTTCTGTGCAATTTTGTCTCATTCCGTGACTTCTATGATCCGGCCGGCAAGGCTATATTCCAGGCCGGTCAGCTCTATATCGATGAGCGCTGTTGCGAGCTCTGTCTCAAGGTGCCCGATATGGGACCTCATGCCACTGCTACGTCTCTGAGCGGCATGTACATACTTTACTGCAACTGCGTGAACAAGATTAACGGTGACAAGATGATCATAGCAGCCGTGATGACCGATGGTGACGTATCAGACCTGCGTGAAGGCAAGAACGGCCTGTTCTATGACCGTGCAGGCGTGGAGTGGGATGCTACCGTATTCAAGATTGTAGAGAATCCTATAAGTATACGTCAGGCATTCTGGGCTCCTTACCGCAAGATAGGTCGATACATTGAGACTACCATAGAGAAGAAGGCTGCCGAGAAGGACAGCAAGGTAATGGCCGATATGACAGCAAAGGTTGACGGGGCGGCATCCGGTAATGCCGATGACAAGAAGAAACCGTTTGATATAGCTACCTTTGCCGGTATCTTTGCTGCGATTGGTCTGGCTCTGGGTACACTGCTTGACGCGCTGACAAAGATGTCGGATTCGGCATCCCAGTGGAGTCTGTGGAAATGGATCCTGGTCATTGCCGCTATCATGGTTGTGATTTCCGGTCCGTCAATGCTTCTGGCTTGGCTCAAGATCCGCAAGCGTAACCTATCACCGCTGCTCAATGCCAACGGATGGGCGATCAACGCATCGGTCAAGGTGAATATCACGTTCGGCGCTACCCTTACTGAGGTTGGCCGCAGTCCGCTCAAGGCAGAGCCCGATCCGTTTGCCGACAAGACTCCGTGGTGGAAGAAACTCCTCTACTGGCTCATTGGCCTAGGCCTGGTATTCTGGATCTGCTACTCCAACAACTGGATCTACAGCTGGACCAACCAGAACCCCACCTGGCACTACGAAAAAGAAAAGAAACAAGCTCCCGCACCCGCCCCCGCTGAGAACGCTCAGTCCATGCTAATCCTCACAAACGACTCCTTTACAGTCTAACGCAGGTACAAACGTATTGGGGCGAAGCGAGTATGCGAGCGAGAGCGGCCGGGTAGGCCGCCCGTTCGCGTTAGCGAACTAAAAAAAGGTAAGGGGGAGCTTTGCTCCCCCGTCCGAATCCTTCCTCCGAAACAAAAAAGAGGCCCCAAACGGGACCTCTTATTTTGTTGCGGAGGAAGGATTCGAACCCCCGACCTTTAGGTTATGAGCCTAACGAGCTACCTCTGCTCCACTCCGCGATTTCTGTTTTGCGAGTGCAAAGGTAGCTCTTTTGTGCAATATAGACAAATCTTTTGCACTTATTCTTTTATACTTTCACAAATTTCGTACTTTTGTAACCCTAACAGATCTTATGGAGAATCCAAAAACAAGAAACCAGTTTATAGAGGCCGCCAAGAACCTCTTTGTAAGGAAGGGTTATGACGAGACCACTATGATAGATATAGCCGAGGAGGCTAAGTTGAGCCGCAGGACACTGTATGCCTATTTTGAAAGTAAGGTTGAGGTGTTCCAGGCTGTGATAAACAGTGAGGTTGAGAAGGTTCTTGCCCAGTTGAGTGAGATTGCCAATGATAACCTTCCTGCCCAACAGAAGATAGTGGAATTCATATTCGGCTATTTCCGTTTCATCAAGGAGATGGTAGACCGTAACGGTACGCTTAAATCGGGATTCTTCCGTAACAGCTGGGGCTTGGAGCATTTCCGTAAGGGATTTGACTTTAAGCAGAAACAGATGCTTCAGACCATCATCACTGAGGGCAAGACATCGGGAGCATTCAATGTGGTAAGCGTAAGACGTACCGCAGAGATCATGCACAACTGCATGCGCGGTTTTGAGGCTCCTTACATCAGGGGCAAGCTTTGGCAAGGAAATACCAGGGAGGAGATACGCTTTGAGGCACGCCGTCTCATTTACGGTGCCTTGGGCTATAATCCTGATTCTAATAACGTTAAACTTAACAATTAAATGGGAAAACTGACAGGAAAGACGGTGCTCATTACCGGAGCAACCCGTGGAATAGGTCTTGCTATGGCCCAGCTTTTTGCAGCTGAGGGTGCAGACCTGGCATTCGTTTATATCAACAGCGTAGAGAAGGCACAGGCTATGGAGAAAGAGCTGAGTGCCAACGGCATAAAGGCAAAAGGTTATCGTGTGGATGTAGCCAGCTATGAGGGTGCAGCACAGATGGTCGATGAGGTGGTAAAGGAGTTCGGTCACATTGATATCCTTGTTAACAATGCCGGAATCACCCGTGACGGCCTGATGATGCGTATGAATGAGCAGCAGTGGGATGAGGTTATAGGTACCAACCTTAAATCGGCCTTCAACTTCATCAAGGCCTGCACCCCGCAGATGATGCGTCAGCGCAGCGGTAACATACTTTGCGTATCATCAGTGGTAGGTCTGCACGGAAATGCAGGCCAGACAAACTACTCGGCATCAAAGGCCGGTCTGATTGGACTTACCAAGTCTGTTGCCAAGGAGATGGCTTCACGCGGCATACGTGCCAATGTGATTGCCCCGGGCTTTGTGCTCACTGAGATGACCACCGGCAAAATTCCTGAGGAGAAACTGGCCGAATGGTGCAAATCAATTCCTCTGCAGCGTGGCGCTCAGCCCCAGGAGATTGCCAAGGCAGCCCTGTTCCTTGTGTCCGATGACAGCTCATACGTGACCGGTCAGGTTCTGCAGGTGGATGGCGGAATGAGTATGTGATGACACCGCTTTACGAGGATAATCATATTATAATCGTCTCTAAACTATCGGGTGAGATAGTGCAGGGTGACAAGACCGGCGATGTTCCGTTGTCGGATACCGTTGCCCTGTATCTCAAGGAGAAGTATGCTAAACCCGGTAATGTGTTCGTTGGTGTGCCGCACCGCCTGGACCGTCCTGTGAGCGGAGTGGTGGTGCTGGCCAAGACGAGCAAGGCGCTGTCACGCCTTAATGAGATGTTCCGTACGGGAGGCGTTGACAAACGCTATCTGGCTATCGTGAAAAACCGTCCCAAGGAGCCGGAGGGTCAGCTTGTGAACTGGCTTGTACGTAATGAGAAACAGAACCGTTCATTCGCTTATGACCATGAGGTTCCAAACAGCAAACAGGCTATACTGAACTATAAGCTGGTGGCAAGTTCCGTGAACTATCACCTTCTGGAGGTGGAGCTTATGACCGGACGTCACCATCAGATACGCTGCCAGCTGGCCAAGATGGGTTGTCCCATAAAGGGTGACCTCAAGTACGGGGCTGAGCGCTCCAATCCTGACGGCAGCATATCACTGCATGCATACCGCGTACAGTTTGAGCATCCGGTGTCACATCAGATGATAGATGTCAAGGCTCCTCTGCCCGATGATGCGCTGTGGCAGAGTTTCAGGAGTCAGGTAGATAATCTTTGATTTACTTTGCGGCAGGGGCCTCATCCTCCAGGACATAGGCCCTGATAATCTTAACGTCAGGATCGGGACGACCGTTCTTGCGTATGGCGGGGAGCTGTGAGATGGCCTCAACTACATCCATACCTTCAATTACCTCACCGAATACGGTATACATGCCGTCCAGGTTAGGTGCACCGCCTACCTCTCCATACTCCTTTATCTGCTGTTTTGAGTATGAGAATGTCCTGCGGGTCTTCATTATACCGTCGGTCTGCTTGTTGAGCTGGTCATTCAGCTTGCTTATCTTCTTGTTCTCACCGTATTTTTTCCACTCACGCAGCTCCTTGGCGTGCAGCTGGGTGAGAGAATCCTTCACCACCTGACGGTAACGCTTGTTGATCTTGCTCTCCTGTGTAGGAAGGGTGTTGGTCTTGACCTTGCTGCCGGTGATTATGTAGAACTGCTGGCTGGTGGAGAACTTGAACTGGACGGTACTGGCCTGTCCTACCGCACCGCGTTTGTGGTAGAAACGCCAGGGGTCAACCTCAGATGCAATGGTATCGTCCTCAATGTCTATACCTATCTCCTTGTCGGGTTTGGCGTTCTTGGAGTTAATGTCACCGCACTGTATCTTGTATCCCTTCTTGATTCCGAAAAACAGCTGGTTGTCATAGACACCCTTGCGGGCCAGACGTACCATGTTATGGCGGTGGAGCGGGGTCTCGCGGTAGAGCTTGATCGTAAAGTTTCCCTGGGTGGTCTCAAAACGTACGTACTGGTCGGCATCCAGGATAATGGTATCGGCATCAACCTCCTCAACTACGGCGGGCTGGCTGTTATTGCAGTTCGTGGCAAAAAGAAGCGCCAGAACCAGCGGAATTCCTATGATATACTTTTTCATAACCTTGTTATTTGAATGCGAATATAGACAATTTTCATGGGAAAAATAGTGTAACTTTGCAGTCTATCGTAAGACAGTATTTAAATACAGAAAATATGAAACCAGCACTTGTTGTTCTGGCGGCCGGTATGGGCAGCCGTTACGGTGGACTCAAGCAGCTTGACGCGCTTGGCCCCAGTGGTGAGACAATCATGGATTACTCCGTATTTGACGCTATCCGCGCCGGATTCGGTAAGGTGGTATTTATTATCCGTAAGGACTTTGAGGATGATTTCCGCAAACTTGTACTCAAGAAATATGAGGGTCATGTAGAGACTCAGGTGGTATTCCAGAGCATCAATGACCTGCCCGAGGGTTTCAGCTGCCCGGAGGACCGTACCAAGCCTTGGGGTACCAACCATGCCGTACTCATGGCCAAGGATGTAATTAACGAGCCTTTCTGCGTAATCAATGCCGATGACTTCTACGGCCGCGACTGCTTTGCAGTGATGGGCAAGTTCCTGAGCTCACTGCCCGCAGGTTCCAAGAACGTCTACTCAATGGTAGGATTCCGCGTAGCCAACACCCTGAGTGAGAACGGTAAGGTTTCACGCGGTGTATGCGAGGTTAACGCAAAGCGTCACCTGACTACTGTCGTAGAGCGCACGGAGATACTGCGCCGCGAGAACGGTGTATGCTACAAGGATGGTGATGACTGGGTCAAGATCGATGACAACACACCCGTATCAATGAACGTATGGGGATTCACCCCTGACTATATGAAGTACTCCGAGGACTTCTTCAAGGGCTGGCTCAAGGCCAATATCAATGTTCCCAAGTCAGAGTACTTTATCCCCCTTATGGTCAATGAACTTATAAACAACGGCACTGCTACAGTTGAGGTGCTTGACACAACATCCAAGTGGTTCGGCGTTACATATGCCGATGACCGTCAGGGCGTAGTTGACAAGATTGCAGAACTTGTAAAGGAGGGTGTTTATCCCGCCAAGCTTTTCGCATAAGAAAGGATTCTAAGTGTTTTCGGTAGAGAATCTTAAGGTTGAGTTCGGGGCTCGGCCGCTGTTTCATGATGTCAGCTACGTGGTAGGTGACAAGGACCGTATTGCCCTGGTGGGCAAGAACGGTGCCGGCAAATCCACTATGCTCAAGATCATAGCCGGTTTGCAGCAACCTACATCGGGCACGGTATCCATACCTAAGGAGATGACCATCGGTTATCTGCCGCAGGTTATGAAACTGGCCGATACGCGCACCGTCAGGCAGGAGGCCGAGACGGCATTTGAGGATATCCACAGACTCAAGGCCGAGGTAGAGCGTCTGAACAACCAGCTGGTGGAGCGTACTGATTATGAGAGTGAGGATTACCATGCTCTCATAGACCGTTTTACCCGTGAGAGCGAGCGCTACCAGATGATGGGTGGCGGCAATTATCAGGCTGAACTGGAGCAGGCATTGACCGGTCTGGGATTCCGCCGTGATGATTTTGACCGTCCCACAAGTGAGTTCAGCGGTGGTTGGCGTATGCGTATAGAGCTGGCCAAACTGCTGCTGCGTCATCCGGATGTCCTGCTGCTGGACGAGCCTACCAACCATCTTGATATAGAGAGCATACAGTGGCTTGAGGAGTTCCTGGCCAAGCGTTGCAATGCCGTAATCCTGGTAAGTCATGACCGCGCATTCATAAACAACGTGACCAACCGCACCATTGAGATATCCTGCGGCGTCATTTATGACTACAAGGTCAAGTACAACGAGTTTGTGCAGTTACGCAAGGAACGCCGCGAGCAGCAACTCCGTGCCTATGAGAACCAGCAGAAGGAGATTGCCGATGCCAAGGATTTCATAGAGCGTTTCCGCTACAAACCCACCAAGGCCGTGCAGGTTCAGAGCCGCATCAAGGCACTTGAAAAGATAGTACCCATTGAGATTGATGAGGTGGACAACAAGACCATGCGTCTTAAGTTCCCGCCCGCCATACGCAGCGGCAACTACCCCGTGATTTGTGAGGGTGTGGCCAAGAGCTACGGCGACCATCAGGTATTCAGCGGCGTGGACCTTACAATCAAGCGCGGTGAGAAGGTGGCTTTCGTGGGCCGTAACGGTGAGGGTAAGTCTACGCTGGTAAAGTGCATAATGGGTGAGATTCCGTTTGACGGCAAACTCACCATAGGACATAATATCCAGATAGGTTACTACGCCCAGAACCAGGCACAGCTGCTGGATGATGAGGTGACTGTCCATGATACCATTGACAATGTGGCTACCGGTCCTATCCGTACCCGTATCAATGATATACTGGGTGCCTTCATGTTCGGAGGTGAGGCCAGTCAGAAGAAGGTCAAGGTGCTGTCGGGAGGAGAACGCAGCCGTCTGGCTATGATCAGGCTCCTGCTTACACCTGTCAACCTGCTCATCCTGGATGAGCCTACCAACCATCTGGACATGGCGTCAAAGGATGTGCTTAAGGAGGCTATACAGGCGTTTGACGGAACTGTAATCGTGGTAAGTCATGACCGTGAGTTCCTGGACGGACTGGTCAGCAAGGTTTATGAGTTCGCCGACGGAAAGGTCCGTGAGCATCTGGGTGGCATCTATGACTTCCTGCAGAGCCGTAACCTGGAGAGTATGGCCGATATAGGCCGTATGAAGGGTGCACCGGTGCAGCAGTCCCAGGCCGATAAGGCATCGGCCGGAAAGGAGGATTATGAGGCCAAGAAGGAGCAGGAGCGCCGTAAGCGCAAGATTCAGAAGAAGATTGAGGACTGCGAGAAGGAGGTGGAACGCATATCGAAAGAGATAAAGGATATTGAGGAGTGGCTGGCAACCCCGGGCGGAGCGCAGAACCCCGCCATGTTTGAGGCCTACGGCAAGCTAAAGAATGACCTTGCTGCCGCCGAGAGCCGTTGGGAGGAGGCCATGATGGAAGGAGAGAATATTTGAGGATAAAAAAATGAGTTTATGAAAAGACTGAGTTTATTTACAATTGCATTTGCAGCGGTAACTATGATATCATGTAATAATTCAAAGCAGGGTATGGGTATCAGACTTGAGAATCTTGATGCCAGCGTAAAGCCCGGAGATGATTTTTTCCAGTTTGCTGACGGTGGCTGGAATGCCGCCCATCCGCTTACTGACGAGTACGCCCGATTCGGCAGTTTTGAGCAGCTGGCCGAGGATAACCGCAAGCAGTTGAAGAGCCTTATCGATGAGATTGTGGCTGCCGACAACGAGCCCGGTTCAAACGCCCAGAAGATAGCCGACCTCTATAAGATGGTGCTTGACACCGCCCGCAGGGACAGAGAGGGCCTGAGCCCCATTAAGTCCTGGATAGAGAAGGTTGAGGCTGTAAAAGAGCGCAAGGAGATATTCCCGCTTATGGTTGAGATGGACCTGAACGGTCTGGTAGGCAACTATTTCGGAGTAGGAATCGGCGCCGATATGATGGACAGCAAGAACAACCTGGTAAGCATCGGTCAGGGCGGTCTGTCACTTGGCGAGAAGGAGTATTACCTGGATACCGATGATGCCACTACCGCAATCCGTGAGGCATTCAAGAAGCATATAGTACGCATGTTCAGCCTGTGCGGATTTGATGAGAAAACGGCACAGAAGAAGATGGAGGATGTGATGCTCATTGAGACACGTATCGCACAGAAATCATACAGCGCAGTAGAGCAGCGTGATCCTGCCGCCAACTATCACAAGATGTCATTTGACCAGCTCAAGAAGGATTACAAGGGCATTGACTGGCAGCTTCTGTTTGACAGCATGGGTATAGGTGACTGCGACTTTGTAGATGTAGGCCAGCCTGAGCCTATCCATGAGGTTGAGGCGATACTGGCTCAGGTACCTGTAGATGCACATAAGTCATACATAGAGTGGCAGCTTATTGACCATGCCGCATCCAGACTTACCACAGAGCTGGACAAGGCCAATTTTGATTTCTACGGCAAGGTCATGAGCGGACGTCAGGAGCAGCAGCCCTGGTGGAAACGTGCCACATCGACCGTAAGCAGCGTGCTGGGTGAGGCTATCGGACAGCTTTATGTCGAGAAGTATTTCCCCGCATCATCCAAGGAGCGCATGATTACGCTTGTTAGGAACCTGCAGATTGCGCTGGGTGAGCGTATCGATGCACAGGACTGGATGAGTGACAGCACAAAGGCTGTGGCTCATGAGAAACTGGATGCCTTTTACGTAAAGATAGGTTACCCCGACAAATGGAGAGACTACTCAAAACTTGTAATTGACCCCTCCAAGAGCCTCTTTGAGAACAATATGGCCATCAGCCGTTTCTTCCTGGAGGATATGATAGAGCGCAAGTACAAGAAACCGGTTGACAATACCGAGTGGTTCATGACCCCGCAGACCGTGAACGCATATTACAATCCCACGACCAATGAGATATGCTTCCCGGCCGGAATCCTGCAGTACCCGTTCTTTGACATGAGTGCCGATGACGCATTCAACTACGGTGCCATTGGTGTGGTTATCGGCCATGAGATGACTCACGGATTTGATGACCAGGGCCGTCAGTTTGACAAGGACGGTAATTTTACCGACTGGTGGGCTGAGGGTGATGCCGACAAGTTCAAGGCTCACGTTCAGGTTATATCGGACTTCTTTGACAGCATCAAGGTGCTGCCTGACCTGAACGCAAACGGTGCGCTTACACTGGGTGAGAACATTGCTGACCACGGCGGTTTGATGGTGGCTTATCAGGCATTCAAGAACGCAACCAAGGATGCCCCGCTTGAGACTGTGAACGGTTACACCCCGGATCAGCGCTTCTTTATGGCCTATGCCGGTGTGTGGGCAGGTAATATCCGTGACGAGGAGATCCGCAACCGCACCAAGAGTGACTCCCATGCACTGAGCCGCTGGCGTGTGAACGGAACGCTGCCACACATTGATGCATGGTATGATGCATTCGGTATCACAGAAGGGGATGCTCTCTACCTGCCTAAGGAGAAGAGAGCCAGCATCTGGTAATGAATAGGGCTGGAATCAAAGAGCAGAATCTGGACCGGACCGTATGGCCCGGCCAGGATTTCTACCGGTTCAGTTGCGGAGGATGGCTTGATGCCAATCCGCTTCCCGATGATTATTCCAGTTACGGAACATATGATGAACTGGCCGAGCTTAACCGCCGCCAGCTCAAGGACCTTATAGACGGCATCACTGCACAGGATAATGCACCGGGCAGTGATGCCGCCCGTATTGCAGACCTGTATGGTCTGGTCATGGATACGGAGCGTAGGGACAGGGACCAGTTCGGTCCGCTTAAACCCTACAGGGAGCGGATCCGGGCTATAAAAAGCCGTGAGGAGCTGCTGGATATGATGATTGAGCTTGACGCTTACGGCGTTACCGGCTATTTTGACGTGGGCATCGGTCCGGACCTTAAGGACAGCCGTTCAAACATAGTGGGTATGAGCCAGGGCGGTCTGACCCTTGGTGACAAGGAGTATTACACGGATCGTGATATGCAGACCCGCAACATACGTAAGGCATTCAAGAAACATGTGGTACGTATGCTCATGCTGGCCGGTTATGACCGTGCGGAGGCAAGTTCCCGAATGAATGTTATCTGGCGTATTGAGATGCGTCTTGCCAAGGCGTCACGAAACAACGTACAGCTGCGGGATCCTGCAGCCAATTACCACAAGATGTCACTAGAGGAGCTCTACGCGCAACTGCCGGGACTGGATTGGAACCTGTTCTTTGAGCGTCTGGGCATGAAAGGCGTGGAGTGGGTTGACGTAGGCCAGCCCGAGGCCATCAGAGAGGCTATCCGTGTGCTTGATGAGGAGCCGCTCGAGGACCAGAAGATACTCATGGAGTGGCAGCTTATAGACTCCAACGGAACACGTCTGGGGCAGAAGGCCGATGACGCCGACTTTGATTTCTACGGCCGCACGCTGAGCGGACAGAAAGAGCCCAAACCCATGTGGAAACGTGCTACATCGGTGGTGAGCGGAACGTTGGGTGACGCTATTGGACGTCTCTATGTGGAGCGTTATTTCCCTGCCGGAGCCAAGGAGCGCATGATTGCCATGTTCCGTAACCTGAAAGCCGCGCTGGGCCGCCGCATAGACGCGCAGGAGTGGCTGAGCAGTGAGAGCAAGGCTCTGGCCCATGAAAAGCTGGACGCATTCAGTTTCAAGATAGGTTACCCTGACAAGTGGAGGGACTACTCCCGTATGGTGATTGATCCCTCCAAGTCACTGGTTGAGAATGCCGCCTCTATAAGCCGTTTCTTCTGGAACGATATGGTGGAGCGCAAGTTCAAGAAACCGGTTGACCGCAGCGAGTGGTACATGAATCCGCAGGAGATCAACGCCTATTATGACATATCGGTCAATGAGATATGCTTCCCGGCCGGAATCCTGCAGTACCCCTTCTTTGACATGGAGGCCGATGACGCTTTCAATTACGGTGCCATCGGTACCATCATGGGGCATGAGATGACTCACGGATTTGATGATGAGGGGCGTCAGTTTGATAAGGACGGCAATATGTGCAACTGGTGGAAAGCCGCCGATACACGCCGTTTCAACAGCCGTGTAAAGGTGCTGACAGACTGGTTCAGCGCCATAGAGGTGTTGCCCGGCATAAAGGCCAACGGCAAGCTTACACTAGGCGAGAATATTGCGGACCATGGCGGTCTTACGGTTGCACTTGAGGCGTTCCGTGAGGTGTGCCGTGACAATCCGGGCGAGATAAAGTTGGGATTCACCCCGTTGCAGCGGTTCTTTATAGCATATGCCTGTACGTGGGCCGAGAACTGCCGTGACGAGCTGGTGTTGCAGATGACCAAGAGTGACGAGCACTCATTGGCACGTCTGCGCGTGAACGGAACGCTGCCCCATATTGACGAATGGTATGAGGCGTTCGGTATAACGGAACAGGATTCTATGTATATTGCACCCGATAACAGGGTACGTATCTGGTAATTATGAAAGAGAGTAGAGCCATAGAGCTGTTGTCACCCGCCAGGAACCTGGAATGCGGAATTGAGGCCATAAAGCATGGTGCCGATGCCGTATACATAGGTGCCGGCCGGTTCGGTGCACGCCAGGCTGCAGGTAACAGTGTGGATGATATCGCTCAGCTTGCGCGGCTTGCCCATTTTTACGGTGCCAAGGTATATGTTACCGTAAATACCATACTGAAAGATTCTGAACTGGCCGATGCGGAGAAACTGATATGGCAGCTTTATGAGGCCGGTGCCGATGCGCTGCTCATTCAGGATATGGCTGTCTTGCGCATGAAACTTCCACCCATAGCCCTGCATGCAAGCACCCAATGTGATGTGCGCAGCGTGGATAAGGTGCGTTTCCTGGCCGGATGCGGTTTTACCCGTGTGGTGCTGGCCCGTGAACTGTCTCTTGATGAGATCCGTGCCATACATGAGGCCTGCCCGGATGTGGAGCTTGAGTGTTTTGTACACGGTGCCCTGTGCGTGAGTTACAGCGGTCAGTGCTATGCGTCACAGTACTGCTTTGGTCGCAGCGCCAACCGTGGAGAGTGCGCCCAGTTCTGCAGGTTGAAATTCGATCTGGTTGATTCTGACGGTAACGTCATTGTAAAGGGCAAGCACCTGCTCTCACTGCGTGACATGAACCGCATGGAGAGTCTTGAGCAGCTTATGGATGCCGGTGTCTGCTCATTCAAGATAGAGGGACGTCTTAAAGAGACATCATACGTAAAGAATGTGACCGCCGCATACAGTGATGCCATTGGTAAGATACTGGAACGCCGCAATGATTATTACAGAGCCTCATCGGGCCATAGTGAATATATGTTCACCCCTGATGTGAACAAGAGTTTCAACCGCGGGTTCACTGACTATTTCCTGCATGGCCGCCGTCCTGATATATGGTCACCCAACACACCCAAATCCAAGGGTGAGCTGATGGGGCAGGTGCGTATCGCGGGCCGCGGATTCATTACCGTTACTGGTAACAAACCGTTCCATAACGGCGACGGCCTGTGTTATATAGGGCAGGACGGCGAACTGAAAGGGTATCGTGTGAACCGCGTGGAGAACGGGCGCATATTCCTCTATCTGGAGAGCGGCGAGATGCCTACTGTTGCAGCCGGCACTGATGTCTACCGCAACTTTGACCAGGAGTTTGAGAAGACGCTTGCCAAGGAGAGCGCCGTAAGGAGAATCAGCACGGATATCCTGTTTGAGGAGACTGCCGCCGGCTACCGTGTGAGCATGACCGATGAGGACGGGAACACGGCATCGGCGTCACAGGAGTGGAAGAAAGAGGATGCCCGTACACCACAAGAGAACAATATCCGTACGCAGCTGACCAAACTGGGAGGTACCCGTTTTGAGGCCAAGACGGTTGATATAAAGCTTGACGGTGACAGGTTCATCCCGTCATCACTGCTCTCTGACATGCGCCGTCAGGTGACTGAGCAGCTGGAGACTGTCCGCATGGATTCATACGTGCGTCCGGCTGAGGGTGTGGCATCGGACGTAAAGGTGGAGTATCCTGTCCGTGAACTTACCTATCTGGGTAATGTGATGAACGCCCAGGCCCGCACTTTCTATACCGACCATGGCGTGCAGCGTGTTGATGACGCTTTTGAGAAAACTGCTCCTGAAAGTGCCACAGTCATGTTCTGCCGCCACTGCATAAAGAACTCCATGGGTCTCTGCACAAAGAACCGCATGGTGGACAAACAGCTGCGTGAACCGCTGTTCCTGGTCTCTCAGGACGGCCGCCGTTTCCGCCTGCGTTTTGACTGCGCTCACTGTCAGATGGAAATATTATACTAACCAACATATTTATATGAGAAAAATTCTATCTGTTTTGCTGGTCCTGGTATGCATGACGGGCCATGCTGAGAGTATCAAGGTTGCGGTATCAATGGACAACGCCATCCAAACCAACGGGGGCCGATGGGAAGGATGGGGCACCAGCCTTTGCTGGTGGGCCAACCGCATCGGGTATAACGAAACTCTTACCGCCAAGAGCGCAGACCTGTTCTTTGACGCTCAGAAAGGCCTGGGCCTGAACATTATGCGCTACAACGTGGGCGGAGGCGATGACCCCACACACCATCACATAACACGCACCGACAGCGATGTGCCCGGCTGGATGTATATAGATGCGGACGGCCAGCGCCAGTATGACTATACGGCCGATGCCCGCCAGCTCAATGTGGTGAAAGCCGCAATGAAAGCCGCAGGTCAGGACGCCTATCTGGAGATATTCAGCAACTCGCCCCCATACTTTATGACCAACAGTGGCTGTTCAACCGGTAATTTCAAGGCCGAGGAGAACAACATAAAGGACGATGAGTACGATGACTTTGCCGAGTATATGGCTCACGTAGCCAACTATATGACACGTGAAATGAAGCTCAAAGTAAAGAGCGTATCGCCCATGAACGAGCCCAACACCAACTACTGGCCCGCCATGAACTACAAGCAGGAGGGCTGTCACATTGATGCCGGTGAGTCCCAGTCCAAGCTGCTGGTGCTCACAAAGGAGGCCCTGAACCGTTACGGCCTTAAAGACATCATTCTCACCACCAGTGATGAGACCAACCCCGGCAAGCAGATTGAGGAGATCCGTACCCTTACCCCTGATGCCCGTGCCGCCATAGACCGCATCAGCGTGCACACCTACGGCACCAACAGCATCCGTGAGATGGGTCAGCTTGCCAAAGACGAGAAGATAAACCTCTGGATGAGTGAGGTGGACGGCAACGGAACCGCCGGTCAGAACGCCGGTGAGATGGCTGCCGGACTGTGGCTTGCTGAAAAGATAATAACTGATATCCAGGCCCTTGAGCCATCGGCCTGGGTACTCTGGCAGGTGATAGACACCCACATCAGCAAGGACGGCTACATGGGCCGTCGTGACGGAGGTCCCCTGCGCACCCAGGGAGGCTATTGGGGTACCGCCTGTGCCAACCACGACACTGGTGAGATCCTGCTCACTCAGAAGTACTACGCATTCGGCCAGTTCAGCCGCTACATCCGTCCCGGCGCCCAACTGATACTATGCCCCACCGAACGCCGCTCCGGCGTCAAAGCCCTGGCTGCAAAAGACAAAAAGACTCTGACGCTGGTATGCACAAATACTACATCAGAGCCAAAAGAAGTGGAATTCAATACAGAAGGTCTCAAACTGAAAGGTCAGGTCCGTCAAATCCGAACCAGCGGCCAATTTTCCGATGGAGAGCATTGGGCCGAAACTACACTCCCTAAAGTGAACGGCTCAACTCTAGACGTAACCTTAGCTCCAAATTCTGTAACAACCTTTATTGTGTCCTGCAAGTAAAGGCTTATATAATTTGCACTTAGTAGCAGGACTGACAGTTCTGGGAGCATAAGCGGCCGGCGTTAAGCGGAGAGCCCTGGAGGATCCCGTTAAGAACGGGGTTTGTTCGAGGAACGTTAGACCCCGAAGGGGCTATAAGGACGAGTTCGCCGTTTAGGGTCCGTAGGGGCTCGGAGTAGCCAGGACGGTGTTGTCTCCCGGAACTGTTAGTCCTGCGGCCCCCAATTATAAACCTTTACTTTTGGCTTCGTTCCAGAGGGCGTCCATCTCATCCAGGGTCATGTCTTTGAGTTGACGGTTGTTGGATAGAGCGGCCTCCTCAACATAGTTGAAGCGGCGTATGAACTTCTTGTTGGTGCGCTCCAGTGCGTCATCGGGATGGATCTTGTAGAGACGTGCCACGTTGATGATTGAGAACAGCAGGTCACCCAGCTCCTGCTCTGCTTTCTCCTTGTCATTGGCCGATATCTCCGCACTGAGTTCAGCATACTCCTCACGGACCTTATTCAATGCCCCCTGCGGAGTATCCCAGTCAAAACCCACATGAGCAGCCTTCTCCTGAATGCGGAAAGCCTTGATGATTGAGGGTAGGGCATCGGGCACACCGGCCAGCACACGCTTGTTGCCACCCTTCTCCTTGAGCTTGAGCTGCTCCCAGTTCTGGAGCACCTGCTCGGCGCCATCTACATTGGTGGTGCCGTATATGTGCGGGTGGCGGTATATTAGTTTGTCGCAGAGTTTGTCACAAACGTCCTTGATATCGTAATCGCCGGTCTCGCTGCCAATCTTTGCGTAAAAGACTATGTGCAGCAGGACATCGCCCAACTCCTTTACGATATCGGGCTTGCTGTCTTTCATTATGGCATCACAGAGCTCAAAGACCTCCTCGATAGTATTCTGACGCAGTGAATCATTGGTCTGGACACTGTCCCAAGGGCACTTCTCCCTGAGCTCATCCATTATGTCAAGCAGGCGGCCGAACGCCTGCATCTTCTCTTCGCGTGTATGCATATTATTATATTTTAGCGCAAAATTACACATTAAATCAGTACCTTTGCAGTCAATTTTAGACACAGGTAATATTTCTTTATGGAATTAGCAAGCAAATACAACCCTGCCGATGTGGAGGGAAAGTGGTACAAGTATTGGGAGGATGGCAAGTTTTTTCACTCAGAGCCCGATGGCCGTGAGGCTTACACGATAGTCATTCCGCCACCAAACGTGACCGGTGTTCTGCACATGGGTCATATGCTTAACAACACTATCCAGGATATCCTGGTGCGTCGTGCCCGCATGATGGGCAAGAACGCTCTGTGGGTGCCCGGAACAGACCATGCATCAATAGCTACTGAGGCAAAGGTCGTGGCCAAGCTTGCCGCACAGGGAATCAAGAAGACAGACCTGACCCGTGAGGAGTTCCTTAAGCACGCATGGGAGTGGAAAGAGGAGCACGGAGGCATAATCCTCAAGCAACTCCGCCGTCTGGGTTGCAGCTGTGACTGGGACCGCACCGCATTCACCATGGATGACCTGCGCTCAGAGAGCGTTATCAAGGTGTTCGTTGACCTTTACAACAAGGGCCTTATCTATCGCGGCGTACGTATGGTAAACTGGGATCCCAAGGCTCAGACCGCTCTGAGTGATGAGGAGGTAGTTTACAAGGAGGAGCACAGCAAGCTGTACTATCTCAAGTACTATGTGGCCGATGCTGCTGAGAATCCCGTAAAGACCACCGGTGCAGAGGGCGAGATTGTGCACAAGGATGCCAAGGGCTACTATGCAGTGGTTGCCACCACACGTCCCGAGACCATCATGGGTGATACCGCCATGTGCATCAACCCGGCCGATCCCAAGAACGGCTGGTTGAAGGGCCACAAGGTTATCGTTCCTCTGGTTAACCGCGTAATACCTGTAATTGAGGATGATTATGTAGACATTGAGTTTGGTACCGGTTGCCTTAAGGTAACTCCTGCCCATGATGTCAATGACTATATGCTGGGTGAGAAATACAACCTTGAGATCATAGATATATTCAACGACAACGGTACCCTGAGTGAGAAGGCCGGCCTCTACGTAGGTATGGACCGCTTTGCAGTCAAGAAGCAGATTGCCGTTGACCTGGAGGGCGCAGGCCTGCTGGAGAAGATGGAGGACTACACCAATAAGGTTGGTTACAGCGAGCGTAACCCGGATACCGTAATTGAGCCCAAGCTCTCAATGCAGTGGTTCCTCAAGATGCAGCATTTTGCCGATATGGCTCTGCCGCCCGTAATGAATGATGAGCTCAAGTTCTATCCGCCCAAGTACAAGAACACCTACCGCAACTGGCTGGAGAACATCAAGGACTGGTGCATTAGCCGTCAGCTCTGGTGGGGACATAGAATCCCTGCTTACTTCATGCCCAAGGGCGGATTCGTAGTAGCCGAGACAATTGATAAGGCAGTTGAGCTGGCCCGCGCCAAGAGCGGTGACAACAGCCTGACAGCTGCTGACCTGCGTCAGGATGAGGATGTGCTGGATACATGGTTCAGCTCATGGCTCTGGCCTATCAGCCTCTTTGACGGCATCAACAACCCCGATAACGAGGAGATCAAGTACTACTATCCCACAAATGACCTGGTAACCGGCCCGGATATCATATTCTTCTGGGTGGCCCGTATGATCATGTCGGGTTACGAGTACCGCCACGATATGCCTTTCCGTAACGTATACTTTACCGGTATCGTTCGTGACAAGCTGGGCCGTAAGATGAGTAAGTCACTGGGTAACTCACCTGATCCCATAGGCCTGATTGAGCAGTACGGAGCCGATGGCGTACGTATGGGTCTTATGCTCTCTGCTCCTGCAGGTAACGATATCCCGTTTGATGAGGCTATCTGCGAGCAGGGCCGTAACTTCAACAACAAGATTTGGAACGCGTTCCGTCTTACACAGACCTGGACCGTTGCCGATATAGAGCAGCCCGAGAGCGCAAAGGTTGCAGTGGAGTGGTTCCGCAGCAAGCTTAACAGCACAGCGGCTGAGATGGATGACCTGATGTCAAAGTACCGTATCAGCGAGGCTCTGATGGCAGTTTACAAGCTGTTCTGGGATGAGTTCGCAAGCTGGTACCTGGAGATCATCAAGCCTGTTTACGGACAGCCCATCGACTCCAAGACATACGCTGCCACACTGGATATGTTTGAGCAGCTGCTCATGCTGCTGCATCCGTTCATGCCGTTCATCACCGAGGAGCTTTGGCACGCAGTACGCGAGCGCAAGGACGGTGAGAGCATCATGAACCAGACTATCGTGGATCTTGTAAAGGGTAAGGCCGATGCAGCTCTGCTTGATCAGTTTGAGCAGGCCAAGCAGGTCGTAACAGAGATCCGTTCAGTACGCAAGGCCAAGAACATCGGCCCGCGTGAGCCGCTTACCGTTGAGGCTGTGGGCGCCAACCCGCTGGCATCACTCAGCAGCATGATACTCAAGATGGCCGGACTGGATGAGATTGTTGTAGTGGACGCCAAGAGCGAGGGTACTGCTGCGTTCATGGTAGGAACCCAGGAGTATGCTGTACGTCTGGGCGGACTCATAGACGTTGAGGCTGAGCTCAAGAAGATGCAGGCTGAGCTGGAGCACCTGGAGGGATTCCTCAAGGGTGTGAACGCCAAGCTTTCAAATGAGAACTTTGTGGCACATGCACCTGCCGCCGTTGTTGAGAACGAGCGCAAGAAACAGGCCGATGCCACTCAGAAAATTGCAACCATAAAGGAGAGCATGGCCGCTCTCAAGAAATAAATGGAAGAGAACAAATCAGGAAAGACCGGTCTGGTCATAGCCATCATAGCTATTGCTCTGCTGGCTGCAACTGTAGTTTATCTGTTCCTGTCCGTAAGGGACAAGGGTCGTGAGATTGAGGAGATGTCCCAGCTCTTTGAGATAGAGAAGGAGGAGATGGAGAATGAGTACTCCGGTTTTGCCGTGCAGTATGACGAGATGAAGATGCATATCTCAAATGACTCCCTGATACGTCAGCTGGATAAGGAGAAGCAGCGTACCCAGCAACTTCTGGAGGAGTTGCGTCAGACCAAGGCTACCAATGCCGCCGAGATAAAGCGACTCAAGAAAGAGCTGGCGACCGTACGTGAGGTTATGCGTACATATGTAGTTCAGATAGACTCTCTGGACCGCATCAACAAGCAGCTGGCCAAGGAGAATACCCGCGTACGCCAGCAGTATCAGGCGCAGACCAAGGTAGTTGAGCAGCTTACCGTCGATAAGCAGAAAGCTGAGGAGAAGGTGGCTCTTGCATCACAGCTGGATGCCGCTGCCATTACCATCACTCCGCGTAACAAACGCGGCAAGGAGGAGAAGAAGGTCAAGAACGTGACACAGTTCATGGTGAACTTTACCATTGTCAAGAACATAACTGTTCAGACAGGTGAGAAGACAGTCTATCTGCGTATCACCAAACCGGACGGCGAGGTGCTGGTAAAGGATGCAGCCAATACGTTCCGTTATGAGAACGTTTCACTTGAGTACTCAGCCAAGAAGTATATCGAGTATACCGGCGAGCAGCAGGAGGTAACCATGTACTGGGATGTTGAGGAGTATCTCAGCGCCGGTACATACACCGCTTACCTGTTTGTTGACGGTGTCATGATCGGCGAGCAGAGCGTTACACTAAACTGATTTCCATAGATGAGTTCATTTAAGGAACTTGGAGTATCGGCCCCGATACTCAAGGCAATAGAAGAGCTTGGATTTGAGCATCCCATGCCGGTCCAGGAGGCAGTGATCCCTTACCTTCTGGAGGAGGGTAGCGGTGATGTCGTGGCTCTGGCACAGACCGGAACCGGTAAGACTGCGGCATATGGCATACCGGCCATACAGAAGACAGATGTTGAGAGCTCCGATGCACAGTTCCTTATACTGAGCCCTACACGTGAGCTTTGCGTGCAGATAGCCAGTGACCTGGCCGATTTCTCACATTACATAGAGGGCCTGCACGTGATACCTATGTACGGCGGCTCATCAATCGAGAACCAGATTCGCAACTTTAAGCGTGGCGCACATATCATCGTGGCCACTCCGGGTCGTCTGATTGACCTCATGGAGCGTGGTGTGGTAAGTCTTGACACCATCCGCACAGTCATCCTTGATGAGGCCGATGAGATGCTCAACATGGGATTCAGTGAGGACCTGGAGAAGATCCTCTCATCGGTCCCCGTAGAGCGTAAGATGCTCATGTTCTCGGCCACCATGAGCAAGGAGATACAGGCTATATCCAAGAAGTACCTGCAGGATGCACGTGAGATAGTGGTCGGTACCCGTAATGAGGGCGCCGAGAACGTGAACCACGTCTACTACATGGTACATGCCAAGGACAAATACCTGGCTCTGAAACGTATTGTCGACTACTATCCTTCAATATACGCAATCATATTCTGCCGTACCCGTATGGAGACGCAGGAGATTGCCGACAAGCTGATGCAGGACGGCTATAATGCCGATTCACTGCACGGAGACCTGTCACAGGCGCAGCGTGACCTTACCATGAACAAGTTCCGCAAGCATCAGCTGCAGCTGCTGGTGGCTACCGATGTGGCAGCACGCGGTCTTGACGTGGACAACCTCACGCACGTAATAAACTTCGGTCTGCCCGATGACATCGAGAACTACACCCACCGCAGCGGCCGTACCGGTCGTGCCGGCAAGACGGGAACGTCAATATCGATAGTAAACCTCAGGGAGAAGGGTAAGATCCGTTTCATAGAGAAAGCCATAGGCAAGCAGTTCGTACAGGGACAGATGCCTACCGGAACCCAGATCTGTGAGAAACAGCTCTACAAGGTGATTGATGACCTGGAGCGCATTCAGGTTGATGAGGAGCAGATAGAGAAGTTCCTGCCCGATATATTCCGCCGTTTGGACTGGATGGACAAGAACGATATCATAAAGCGTATCGTGACCCGTGAGTTCGGCAGGTTTGTGCGCTACTACAAGGATGCACCGGAACTTGAGGAGGTAACCCATAAGGAGGCCGATGAGGAGAAACGCAAGAAGAAGGACCGTCACCGTGCACAGAAGGGCTACACCCGTTTCTTTATCAACATAGGTAAGAAGGATCACGTGCAGCCTGTCCATATCATTGAGATGCTCAACCGCAATGTGGCAGGACGTGTGGATGTGGGCCGAATAGACCTGATGCAGAACTTCTCATTCTTTGAGTGCCCCCAGGAGTATACTGAGGAGATACTCACAGGCATGGAGGGAGTTAACTACAAGAGCCGTCAGGTTCATGTTGAGGTGGCCGAGACCCGTTCTGAGGATGGACAGCAGACAGAGGACAGACCCGCTAAGGAGCGTAAGCCCCGTAGGGAAGACAAACCCCGCCGTGAGGATAAACCCGTAAGGGAGAAGAAATCCAATCGTGAGGAGAAACCCCGCAGAGAGAGTAAACCCACCCGTGAGGAGAGAGCCTACCGCGAGGAAAAGACCTCCCGCGCTCCCAAGCGTGCTCCCAAGGTTCAGGTAGCTCAGGATGATGAGTTCTGGCGCGATTTTGAGAACGTTTTCGATAAGCCAAATGACCAAAGGGAGTTTACTCACTTTGGCATGGCGAGAAAAGGTGGGATGAAATCCAACGGAGACTGGCGTCAGTTCTTCCGCTCCGATAACGGCAAACCCCGCCGCGGTGCCGGCCGTAATGACTCCAAACCCTCCAAGCACAAGGACAAGAAATCAACCCGCAAGGAAAAGGTCAATGGCCGCAAATCCCGCCGGTAAAACGCAAAGGGGACGGTTCTGTTCGCGAACAGAACCGTCCCCTACGCGAACAGAACCGTCCCCTATGCGGAGGGAAGTGTAAAAAAATTAGACGATTTAAGGGCAAGACTTTGGTTTTTGCCCTTTTTGTTTGTTTATTGGTGTGGGGATAGGATAATTTTGGGATTGAAATTGAGTTAGTCCTAAGTATGTTATTTCATTATCTCAAAATGGCATTCCGTAGTCTGGGCAAGTACCGGATGCAGAATATCATATCAATTGTTTGCCTCTCTGTAGCATTGTTCTGTTTCAGCATCAATCTCTATTTCTCACGTTCATTGATTGAGGTGGATGACTGGCTGGATGATGACAGGATTGTTTGCCTTAGAAACGAACTCATTCCTAGTGTGAATCCTGGATTGGCAATGGAGATTGTCAGGCAGAAACCTGAAGTGGAGTGCATGTTCCGCTATGAGTCACGAATATGTGGATGGCATGAGACCGACAGGTTGGGAGAGAGTGAGAATACGGATAATTTCATATTTGCAGACGCCACTCTCAAGGATGTGCTGGGGCTTAAACTGTTGGCCGGAAACTGGGAGTCTGTCATTAATAATAACTCAATGTATACATTGGTATTGACAGAGTCTTTTGCCAAACAGCATTACGGAACTATAGACAGTCTGATAAGGCATCAGCTGTTCATGTCTGAGGCTAGGGGAGTGGTAAACGTGATGGGTGTAATTGAGGACCTTCCATACGCCAATTCAATATCGGGATACAAGCCGGTTGCAGGCTGGATTTTCACGAATGAAGGTTTTTCCGCTTTTTATGGCACCAATGTCCTTCTTAAACTGAAAGAGGGGGTAGACGCTGATGCGTTTATCAGGAGCTTCTATGAAGAACAGACCGACGCGGATAACACAAAGGTAAGGAAATACAGATTCCGTGATGAGAGAGGTGGTGTGTATCCCGTCAGAATTAATCAGAAAAATACAGATAATTCTACCCGTCTGCTGATTCTGCTTTTGATTACGATGCCGGGTACACTGATACTTATTGTGGCGTTGTTCAACTATTTCCATCTGCTGGCCAACAGCATACTGTCAAACAGACGTGAATATGCCCTAAGACGTATAAACGGAGCACGTACGGTAGATATGTGGCTGATGGTAAGCATACAGATCATTATCACCACCTTACTGACGGGTGCATTAAGCCTGATAATTGCATGTTATGTAACTCCGTTGATCAGTATAAGCCAGTCAACGGGTTCGGGCTCTAAAGTGACCTCACTCGTAATTGATACAGATGTAGTTCTTAAGCATACAATGCAGTATATCCTGATGCTGATAGCCGTAGGGCTGGTTCTGGCCTGGATTGCCGTAATGCGCCTTAGAAGTGCCGATATGGGTAATATGATCAAGCGTCATTACGGTGGCCGAAATGTAATGATCGGTATTCAGCTTACCGTGGCGCAACTGGCCATTACTGTCCTGGTGGCTCTGTCACTTAAGGTAAGAGCCAACCTGAATGAACCCTATTCATGGCTCAGCAAGGAGGATAAGACATGCATCATAACAGACAGACAATACTACACCAGACGCCATTTCAGCGAGATAATTGAGAGGGAGACTTCAAGCCTTAAGTCCCTTCCGTATATCACCAACGTATCCTTTGTCCCCGATGAGTATCTGCGTGGAAACAACTCCCTGACCACTGAGTATTCAAAAGGAAACAGCCTGGACGATGAAATGAACTGTACCAGGGTAGTCCTCAACTCTGAGATGATGGATATTCTGCAGATACCCATAAGGGAGGGACGCATGCCTGTAAAGAAAAATGAGATACTGGTGGATGACTATTTCATTGACGTGTTCAGATTAGGTATAGGCGATACAATCCGGGTGCGTGACCTGACCGACAACTATGCAGGTGACGCGGCTGATTATGATATGGCAGGCGGGTGGATTCCGCTGGTAATTACCGGCCGTATAGATAATGTGCGTGAAATGGCGGAATTCTTCCGTGTCTTGAAAAAGCCTACCGTCTATTTTAACTGGGAGGTCAATGAAGGCCATATTGTAACCAGGTGCCTGCCCGGTTACCAGAAAGAGACAAAAGAGGCTATCGTAAAGGCTCATTATCCCTATGCAAAGGAGGATGCCAATCTGAGTCTGGATGAGGCGTGGTCTTTATATGATTATCTTGACGACAACAACAATACCTGGAACAATATCGGTTTCATGGCATGGATAGTGGCTATCATAACTCTCATAATCACTCTGCTGGGCGTCTACTCGGCCATATCGATCGATACTACCCGCCGCCGCAAGGAGATGGCACTGCGCAAGATAAACGGCGCCGTAACCGCACAGATAGCATTGCTGTTTGCCCGGTTGTATATGAAACTGTTCGCTATATCATCGGTAGTATCTATACCGCTAAGTGCATTCATCATAAAAGGGATGATCCTTAACGGCCGATATGACAAGGGTGCCGTATACGCGATAATCTTCTATCTCTTTGTACTTGCGATAATGGTAGCGTTCGTAGCCCTGACCATAGGATTCAAGATACGCCGCATAGCCCGCGAGAATCCGGCCGATGTGATCAAGAGCGAATGACCTTAACCTTATACCAGGTTTAGTTCAGAAATCTCAGAAGCAAAGGCTTTCATAGTTTTTTCTATTCTGGAGGCAGTGCGCTTAGATGGATGCCTTACGCCAGTGACATAATGACTTAATTGGCGTTGGTTGATACCGGTTATTCGTTCCAACCCAGCAAGTGAAAATGCGTATGAGTAGTAATTAAGAAATGAAGCTACATCATACTGGAAAACAAACTTGATATCGGGAAATGTCTTGCCTTCTGATGCATAGACGCGCTTCATATCCTCTACTCCGGCCATGAAATCCTCCTCGGTTTCACGTGCAGTCTTACCTTCACCTATGCAACCGAACTCACAATTGTTACTGGAGATATAAGCTGAATAATCGCCTTTAATTCCCCTTTCTATTGTTACTCTTACTGTTTTCATTTTAGTCCTGCATCTTTAAGTATACTCTTCAAAGTTCCGGGTTTGACTTCTTCTGATTTGTGATGACTTGTCTGGAAGTACTTTCCTGTTTTGGGACTATACCATGTGGGATGTCTCCCATTCTCATCACACAGTCTGCACCCAGCTTTCTTCAATAAGCGCTCAAGTTCATTGTATTTCATCGCAAAGATAGTAAAATTAATATCAAATTAATGCATTCTTCAAGAAAAGTGTTTTCCGGCTTGTCGCAAACAAGATCGTCAAACAAGGTTTTCAATGTGCTAATTTAATGATTGTTTATTTTCTGGCGACATCCTTTGAGATGAAGTGTCAAATAATTAGACGATTTTGGGCCTAAAAAGACGATTCGGGAAATAATAGTTGGAGTAAGCACGGTAAGGGCGGTACTTTTGAACTGTCAATTAAAACATAGAAATATGAGACAGCTAATCAAAATATCGCTCTTCCTTGTTTTGCTGAACGTATCAGCCGCCGGCTATGCCGGTGGCGATACAGTTCGTCTTACGATGAGTGACGTAATCCGAATGGCACAGGAGTCATCACCCCTGGCGGTGCAGGCACGTAACACGTTTGAGTCAGCCTGGCTCAGCTACCGCAGTTACAAGGCCGAGATGCTTCCCACGCTCTCCCTTTCATCATCTCCGTCACTCAATCACAGTACCAATTATGTTACGCTTCCTGATGGATCCGAACATTATGCGCAGAGCAACAGCATGCGCAACAATCTGTCACTTGACCTGACGCAGAACGTATGGCTTACAGGAGGTACTATATCGCTGTCAGCCGGTCTGAGCCGTCTGGACCAACTGGGTGAAAACCACACCCATAGTTACTATTCCCAGCCTTTGCAGTTAAGTTTCTCGCAAAGCCTTAACGGCTACAACTCTTTCAAGTGGAGCCGCAAGACGGAGCCCATTGAGTACCGTATGGCGCGTAAGCAGTATGCTGAGACAATGGAGCTGGTGGCATCACAGGCATCAATGGTGTTTTTCAGTCTGGTATCGGCACAGACAGATTTGGAGATTGCCCGACTCAACTATGCCGCTACCGATACCCTGTACACTTACGGACTGGGACGTTATAACATCGGTACCATTACTGAGAATGAACTGCTCCAGCTGGAACTGAACAAGCTGAACCAGGAGACCAGCATCATATCGTCACAGATGTCATTTGATGATGCTGTTGACCAGTTGCGCAATTTCCTGAACCTGACATCGGACACACAGATTGAGGTAATTCCAACTGACAGCATACCTCATTTCAGCGTACCGTTGCAGAAGGCTATGGAACTGGCCCGTCAGAACAGCCCAGACATAGAGAGCATGGAGCTAAACCGTCTTAACAGCGAGAGCAATCTGGCTTATTACAAGTCACAGGCCGGTTTCAAGGCATCAATCTATCTGAGTCTGGGATTGGCACAGACTGCCGATGATCTGCCCGAGAGTTTCCGCAACCTTAATGATGAGCAGTCTGTCAGGGTGTCAATAAGCATACCCATACTGGATTGGGGACGTGCACGCGGACGTGTCAAGATTGCCCAGAACAATCTGGAACTGACAAAAATGCGCATAGAGCAGAATGAGGTGAATTTTGAGAAGACCGTGACCAGGACCGTGAACCAGTTCAACCTGCAGGAACGCCAGGTGGAGATTGCCCAACGTACCATGCAGACTGCACAGCATCGTTATGAGGTGGCACGTCACCTCTATGTGAGCGGGAACTCTACAATTCTGGATCTCAACACCGCAATCACATCAAAGGATTCAGCTTACAGAGGTTACGTATCAGCCCTGAGCCGTTACTGGCAGCTCTACTATACCATACGTAGCCTTACTGCATATGATTTTATGAATAATGAACATATAGAACAACAGATTGAATATGGATATTAAACTGCCCCCCAAGAAATGGTATGTAAAATACCGCATACATATAGTAGCCGGAATGCTTGGTATAGCCCTCTTAGTAATGCTTATCAGGGTATCCACCGGTCCCAGAGTAATGAGGATAAACTCTGACAGCGTACAGACTGCAACCGTTACAAGCGGTGAGTTCTCAGAGTATGTGAATGCCGATGGCACGTTGCAACCCATCCAGACCATTAAGGTCTACACCCGTGAAGGCGGATACGTAGAGAAGGTCCTGGTACAGGACGGTGCCGTGGTGCACAAAGGTGACACCCTTATGATACTGAGTGACCCGGAACTGATGCGCACCATAGAGGCTGAGCGTGAGAAATGGCGCAAGCAGAACCGCACCTACCGCACCAGCATGATCGAGATGGACCAGCGCCGCCTGTCACTGGCACAGAATATACTGCAGACAAAATATGAACTCAAAAGGCTTGAAAAAGAGCATAACCTTGTAATTGAGGAGTTCAAGATGGGAATTAAAAGCAAGGCCCAGCTTGATGTGGCCGATGAGGAGTACAACTACAAGATGGAGACCGTACGCCTGCAGCTGGAGAGCCGCCGTCAGGACTCAGTGCTCAACGCAATACGCCAGGAGGCACTGCAGGATGAGCTTGAAGAGGGACGCCGCCAGCTCCTCAATACAGAGGCACGCCTGAATGACCTTGTGGTTACTGCACCCGCCGACGGCCAGCTGAGCGGACTGTCACTTGAGCCCAGCCAGCGCATCAGCTCAGGTACCTCAATAGCTGATATTAAGCGAATGGATCAGTTCCGTATGCACCTGAGCATAAATGAGTTCTATATTGACAAGATAGCTGTGGGCCAGCCCGCTACCATCACTTATGAGAAAAAGAGTTATCCGATGGTCATCAGCAATACGGTTCCTGAAATCAAGGGTGGATCATTTGATGTCTATCTGGTATTTACGGATTCCATGCCCGATAACGCCCGTATAGGTAAGACCTATCAGGCCCGCATTGAGATGGGTGGCCAGGTGCAGTCTGTCATTGTACCCAAGGGTAACTTCTATAACTTTACCCATGGAGCCTGGGTATTCCGTCTGAATGAGTCACATACACATGCAGTACGTGTACCGGTAAGCATAGGCCGTCAGAACCCGCGTCACTTTGAGATACTTGAAGGCCTCAATCCTGGCGATGAGATCATAATTACCGGCTACGACCGCATAGCCGATGCCGATGAAGTTGTGCTTAACTGAAATAATAGTATTTTTGAATATGTTTTTACACTATCTCAAGTCCTCTTTCCGATATATGCGCAGGTTTGCGCTGCAGAACATCATCAGTATGGCGGGCCTTGCCGCCGGTTTCATGGTGTATGCGTTTTCATCTCTCTGGACAGGTTATGCCAACTCATATGACAGCTACCACAAGGATGCGGACCGCATTTACACCTTTGCATATAATGAAGATGGCCGTAGTGTTATAGGCAATGAGCGGACCCGCCGCAACGGAGATATTTTCTATCATCTGTTCCTTGAGTACAGACAGAGAAACATGCTTGACTCACTTGGTATAGAATCTTTCATATACTATGATGTTGAGGGTGGTGGTGATATTTATAATGATGGCCCGACATGCTTGTGTATTGACTCTTCTTTCATAGAGTATTTCAATCCCATCCTTCTGGAAGGTGACTGGTCTTTCATGGATGACATGAGTAAAGTGGCTGTTTCAAGATCATACGCCGCGAAAGAGTATGGAGATGAATCACCCATAGGTAAGACTCTTACAGTAAAGCGTTCCCCGTATGCAAGAGAACGGCAATACACAATCGGAGCCGTCATGGATGATTATGAGCATTCCTATATTAAGTTTGACATGCTCAGGAGATTGGACAGCAGTTCTCTTTACTCTTACAAATGGCTGATATTCAAACTTAAGGAAGGAGTAACGCCTAAGGATATGCTGGCCCGTTGTGAGAATCCCATCCAGGTTATGTTCAGCAATACTCTTGAGAACGCCATGGCAGGTAAAAAGATCATACCTCTTAAGGAGTTCTACAAGAACATTGTCGATGCCCGTGAGAGTTCATTCATAAAACTGGACGATCTGGGCATGCTGACAAAAGCAAGTCTGCTGATACTCATATGTGCCATCGTAAACCATTTCACTTTCTTCCTGAACTATCTGCGTGGCCGCAGACGTGAGATGTCCCTGCGTAAAGTGTATGGCGCATCCAACGGCAATATCGCTGTACAGCTGCTGTTTGAAAGCAGCATCCCGGTACTGATATCTCTTATTGTCAGTCTGATTCTTACAGTTACACTTAAAAAACCGTATATGCGGCTTGCCGATATAGATATGACTGACTCGTTCTATCTAAAGGGTAGCATAGGCATAATGCTGGCGGTTCTTGTCGTCTCTGTGCTACTTAGTCTGGTTGAAATACTGGCAATAAACAGCAGGACCATCCAGTCAAATATTCGTCATACCGATGACAGGGCTTTCCGTAGGATAAGCCTTGGCGTTCAGATTGCATCGGGAGTGGTTCTTATGTTTGCTCTGGCTGTCATGTATCATCAGTTCAGTTTCATGAGAAACAACGATTGGGGAACCAAGAGAAAGAATACTGCAATTGTTGTGTTCCCTCAGGATGACAGATATACTGAAAATGGAAATCTCTTTTGGGGAGATCTCTATCTGGATGAACTGGAAAGTAAATACGGACTCAAGGATAGGATTTCGGCACTGCCCTTTATTGAAGGTGTCTATATGAATTTTGCAGACATGTCAATACGTCATTTTGGAGAATCAGCATTAGTTTCGGCTAATATGAATCTTGACGACATTCTCTTTCCGGATGTATATGGTTATATCTATCCCGAGCTTATTGACCGTCTCGGATTGACAGTCCTTGAAGGTGCCATCCCCATAGATGGAATCAGGGATGATGAGATAGTCATTACTGAGAACCTCTTGAAGGCTCTGGGAGGAAACAGTCTGGAAGATATGCATGTACTGTACATATTACTGGATTATGACCCGGAAACAGGAGAAAGGACGAATGAGAGCATAATAATACCCTTCAATATCGTAGCGGTCATAAAGGACATCCATGTAGTCAACTATGATGATCTACCCACCCAGATCATACTGTGTAGCTATCGTAACAAATATCTTATTGATAAACACAGTTACGGTCCTGACCGCTCAGGCGGCTCTGTTTATGGAGAACTGTCTGTAATGTATAAGCCAGGTTCAAAAAAACAGTTTGAATCTGCAATCAAGGACATGATGGGCAGCCTGGGTATTGAATACAAGATCCAATATCCTAACGATGATTTCTTTAATCATCTGTCAAAGGACAGAAATCTCACCAGGATGCTTCTGATACTATGTCTGATCAGTATATTCATTGCATTGTTCGGAGTGTTCTCACAGATATCACTCTCATGTATGGAGCGCAGGCGTGAGATTGCCATCCGCAAGACCCATGGTGCCAAGATTCGTGAGATAATATCCATATTTGCACACGAGTATGGTATCATATTCCTGATTTCATCAAGTTTAGCCTTTATACTGGGATATATCGTAATTCACCGCTGGATCCAACAGTTCTATTATCAGGCCGGTATAAGCTGGTGGATATATCTGTCTGTATTCCTGTTTACAGCTCTGGTGATTGTGGGAACAGTTCTCAACCGTGTACTCAAGACCGCCCGTGAGAATCCGGCCGATGTAATCAAGAGTGAGTGACACAAATGTCCCAAAGGGGACAGTCCCCTTTGGGACATTTTGAAAAAAGAGCTAAATTCGCAGTATTATGACGGATGCTAAGATTCTTGTGATTGATGATAACACGGCTGTGTTGAGTACTCTCAAGATAGTCCTTAAGTGCGTGTTCAAGACTGTTGTGGCAGTGAGTGACCCTCAACTTATCCCGGCTCTGATAAGTGCGGGCGATGTAGATGCGGTGCTGCTGGATATGAACTTCGGGTCCGATAAGCTGGACGGACAGGATGGCCTGTTCTGGCTGGACCGTATAATGAACCGCAGCAAGCTTGATAACCCGCCTGCAGTTGTCATGATCACGGCATTCGGTGATGTAGGTCTGGCCGTTACGTCCCTTAAGAAAGGTGCGCTTGATTTCATTCAGAAGCCCTGGGACAACAATGACCTGATACGCAAACTGCAGGAGGCCATAGCCAAACGTGATGCACTCTATGCTGAGAAGCAGCGCAATCCTGCACCGCAAGAGGAATCCAAGGAGCAGGAGGCTCCCAGCTCACTTGATGAGATGGAGAAACTGACCATCCAACGGGTACTGGAGTCCAGCGGACGTAATCTCACCACAGCTGCCGAGAAACTTGGTATAACACGTCAGACATTGTATAACAAGATGAAACATCATGGCATCGTATAGCCGTCATTACACTCTGCATGTGACGGCATCAGTTGTCCTGACTATGGCTCTGCCGGCCATGGCTGTGTGGCTCGTTACAGCGGGCCATATTCCTTTTGCGGTACTGGCATCAATACTCGCGGTCATGGTCGTTGTACGGCTCATCAGACTGGTACGCTATCCCATATCGCAGACTGAGATGATGGCACGGGCCATAAAGAACAATGACCTGATGCTGCATATCCCTGAGACTGATGACGTGCTTCTGCATCAGGCATCGGCCGATATGAACCGCATTCTGCTCTCTTACCGCCGCGACCAGAATGAGCTTGAGACCCGCAAGAACTACTACGACCGCATACTGCGTGTTATGACCCATGAGTTGCGCAATACGGTCACTCCCATAGTATCGCTGACTGATTTCATGATTGAGAATCCCGATGCCCAGACAGAGGAGGACCGCAGGGAGGCCATTGGCATTATCAACAGCCAGGCACATAACGTGTGCAGTTTCCTGGAGTCATACCGTCAGCTCACCGTGCTGGCACAGCCATCCATGACCGACATCCCGGTATCCCGCATATTCAGTAACCTGCAGACTCTGCTCAAGGCTGAGCCAGGAGCTGACCGCGTGCGTTTTGAGACCGCCGGTGATGTCGTTATCCATGCTGACTCCAGTCTTATCCCTCTGGCTCTCATAAACATCATTCGTAACGCCATACAGGCGACTGATGAGGTTGAGGACGGTCAGATAACCGTATTGGCATCGGCCCCCGGCGGCAAGCCCTGCATAACTGTCACCAATAACGGACCTGAAATCCCGGAGAGCCAGATAGAGCAGATATTCATGCCGTTCTATTCTACTAAGAAGAGGGGTAGCGGCAGCGGTATAGGACTAGCCCTTTCACGTCAGATAATGCAGCTTCACGAGGGTACTCTTTCCTGCTCGTCACACTATCCCTTTACCACTTTCACTTTCCAGTTCAGTTAAAGGGACAACTACTATTCGCTCTTGATCACATCGGCCGGATTCTCGCGGGCGGTGCTGAGTACGCGGTGGCCTACGGTCAGGCAGATTACTAGTGCCATGACCGCAAAGATTGAGGCAAAAATCCACCAGCTGACGGTGGCCTGCAGCCGGAACTGTTTCATCCACTCCCTGACTACGGGATAACCTACCATAAAGCCAAATGCCGATGATACGATGAACAGGATGCCGTAGTCACGTGCAAATATGGAGAGTATGTCACTGACCCTTGCGCCGTGTACCTTGCGTACGGCAATCTCGCGTTTTTTCTCCTGGCATGAGAGTGCCACTATGGAGTAGATTCCGGCAAGCGATATGATAAGGCAGATTAAGCCCAGGGCCTCAATCAATGAGGTGAGGTGACGGTCGTTTTTGAGTGTCTCATAGAAACTGTCCTCAGTAAACTTGAGTTCATATTCCAATCCCGTCCCGTTCATTATTTCAGTAACCCTTCCGGCCAACTCTTTCCTTGAGCCGGGTTTATATGTAAGAGTAACCAGGGCATCGGCCCATCCTAATGAGTGTCCTATGATTTTGGTGTTTCCGGGTGCACAAAGTATATAGCTTTCAGGATCCATATTGAACTCTACCAGGTACAGATCACTAATCACAGCTATTACCTGATAAGTGTATGACACATCCATTTCTTCTCCTCCCAATAGCTTTGCCTGACCATCAACCCAAACCCAATTGTATGGCTTACGATAATGTCTTCGGATGGTTATCACTGGTTCATCGGCTATATCTCCGAGCCCTAGTTCACGCTGCAGATTCCTGGTGATTACAATTTCATCATCCCTGAGAGGCCTGTTGGGGATTGCTCCGTCCAGGACATTCAGAGACAGATATTTCATCAAGGTGGTATCTATGATATCCAGATAATTTGTCCTGATATTATCATTACCGTTTATCCATATTCCATCTTGCTTGAATACTTCATGGACAGTTCTGTATATGTTATCTATATCACCTATACCAGTGTAAACGTCATTTACGCACGGAATACCCTTTAGCTTTGATGTCAGGCCATTTAACCCGTCAATCCGGTCCATATATTCAGTACCACTCTCTCCTCTCGGCGGCATAAAATCCTCATCATCCATATAAGAGTAACCGCCAAAACCCGAAAAGAAATCATGATCCGGATTGAATATAGTCAGCGCAGCCGTATCATTCACCCTTATTCCCCAATTGTTGTTCCTTAGAAAACGGAACTGATGCAGAAATGAGAAAACCACAAATGCAAACAGCACGCTTACGAATATCTGGATACCTATGCTTATGTTGCGGAATGTCTTGCCGGTCTTTCTTACCAGCGTGCTCTGCATTGTGCGGCGTCTAACCATACCCACCGATATGATGCAGACCACCATGGATACAGCAAAGGCAAGTGCTATCACAGCCAAGCTTCCCCACATAACATATCCGCCGGTCATTCCTATATCCGCCATCCGTCTGAAGGGTTCCTTAAGGAACAGGACCATTATGAATCCAAGAATTGAGGCCATACCCAGTATGATGCCGGACTCGACAGTCATCATACCCAAGACCGACCTTGTGGTAGCTCCGTGAACAATCCTGAGAACCATCTCATGCTCCCTGTTCCTTACCCTGTTCAGGTTAAAGAGCAGGAAATTCACCAATGCGCACAGCGTGAGCAGAAGGCTGGCCCATGCAAACAATCCGGCATGCTCATATCCAATGTACATGACAACTGAAAAATCATGTTTATGCACATCACTGATAGGTAGCAATTCAAATATTATATCATCAACCCATCTGTTTTTCCTGTTCAGGACATTGGAAATCGAATCAGAGAGCATATCCGTATCCATTCCGCCATGTATCTTAAAGAATACGTTAGGACATCTTTCCAGCTCATCATAAATAATAGGCAAACCATTCATCTCACCACCTATGACTCCTGATGAGATCATAGGAAAGAGATGCATGGTCAGTATGTCAAAACTAAGATGTGATGGTCCACGGAAAGGAGATATGACGGCACAAACGGTCTTCCCGAACAGCTCTTGTCCTATAGGGTCCATGCCGGGGAACCTCTTTTGGGCATATGATTGTGATATGGCCACATAATTGGTGTCACGCATAAAGCTCCGGTTGCCGCTGGCCAGACTGAATTCAAAGTATTCAAAGAAAGTGCTGTCTGCTATCAGTTCCGTCACCTTGCCATGATGGCGGTAGTTCCATTTGGTATATGACTCCACCTCATTGAATTCAAGCAACGGGTTCAACATCTCGGGCGTGAACTGAGGAATATAAGGTACAGGACTATAGGGAGACTCCTCCAGTAACGTATAAATCCGGTCAGCATCCTTATGGAACGTGTCAAAGGACTCCTCAAAATGGATCCAAAGTGCAGAGAAACTGAGGCAGACAAGGCCCGCGGCAAGCCCCAATACGCTGACCGTATTCTGGAGGGCATATTTGCGTATATTGCGCAGCGCGACGGTTATATAATGGCGGAACATTACAAGGACTATTGATTTATGTTTATTCCCGTTTTATTACGATAGCAGGATTGGTGCGCATTATGGCGCGGATCTTACTGAATACGGAGAGTACCACAACCACTGCTATTACAACCAGCGTTACCGGTGCAATCCAGACTAATGATTTTGAATACCCCTCAATAGCTATTGTTGCAAGGATTCCTATGGGGAATGCCACAGCCAGGATTATGCAGTAGGGCTTGATGAACAGAGCCATAATATTCCGGGCCTTTGCGCCGTTGATCTTGCGCAGTGCCACCTCCTTGCGGCGAATATTAGTTTCGGCCGATATGGACGATGTCACGCTCAGTATCACCAACAGTATGCAGACTATTCCGCCAATCTGGAAACCCAATGCCCCGAACCTGAATTCATCATCGCTATATTTGGGTATGGATTCTATCCTGATATCCTCCATGGATGTAGGATTGGCCTCATCCCAGGCATTGCGCAAAAGAGCCTCTGCTTCTGACTTTGAGACACCCTCACGGAACCTTATAAAGAAGTTTGTATAATAGTCCGATACGGGATTATACTGGAACAGACCGCCAATATCTCCACCTATCACATAAGGATCACCCAACATATAGTGTTCATACACTCCGGTTATGTTAATAGAGGTAACCCCGTTGTAGCCTGATACGGTTATGTTGCTCAAATCCACACCTTCTCTAAGATATCTCTCATACGTGCGCCTGTCTATCAGGTAACCGCTTGACGGATGGGCAGGATCAAGCCATTCAATGGGGATGTTGAAGATGTCAAAATATCGGATATCAGGTCCTTTCACGAACAGCCACTCCATTTTGCCCTGGACATTGAACTGATCGGCCCTTGAACCATTCCAGTCGCTCTCAGAGGATACCATCTTTTCAACCTGCGGCATCCTGCTTACCATATTGCAGAATACGTGCTGATTGTCTGTATATGAATCACCTTCCTCTGTCCGGACATAGAAAGTCCTGCTGCTTTCTGACTTGGAGAGTGGGTTGTATGGTCTTGGCGCGGTAATTTCTATTGTAATTACCGATGCCAGAGCAAGAACGGCAACCGTGATCTCAAGGCCTATCATTATGTATTTGATGACCTTTTTTTCACTCTGGTAGACAAAGATCCTGTTCTTGAGGATGCGTTTCTGTCCGTATACAGCCAAACGGCATACTGCAACGCTTACGACTAAGACACATGCAATTGCCAATGTGTTGAGCCACGAGAGGTCTGCAAGATGGAAATAGCGGTCTCCCATATAGACGGTCTGGTTGATCCATGTGCAGACAAGGAGAGAAAGATATTGTGCAATTGCATAGGATATGGCCAGTATCACAATGACCTCGGCCATCATCATAAACGTGAGGCTTGCCGGTTTGGCTCCCAGACTGTATCGGATAATATTGCCGCGGTTACGCTGCTTGAGCAACAATACCATATGCTTAAGGTAGTTGGTGACAGCTACCAGCAGCACAATTATGCTCAAAATGCTCAGTAACACTCTCCCCATCCTGTCATTGGGAGCTTCATAGAAACGTGTCAGCTGGAGTATCTTGTTCCTGCCATTATAGTCAGTTGTGATAGTGTTGCTCAGCTTTGTATTGACCTCATCCAGTGTGGCTCCCTTTGCCAGGGTAACATCGATATCGTAGAACGGCATGTTTGCGACCTTCCAGTCATCGGTACAGAAAAAGGCATCAATACCAAGGCTGCGGCTCCATTTGTCATCACGTACCACATTGACTATCTGATACTCCTGGCCTTCCCTGAATGTCTCAGTACGTACAAGACACTGACTTATATCCTTGTCATATCCTATACGTTTAAGCAGTGATTCAGTTACCACGATTTCATTCGTGTTCATGGGTACTCTGTCTCCATAGAGAAGACTGAGATTCCAGTAACTGAAAAAATCACCCTCTATATATGTTCCTTCAACCGGACCTTTTCCATATACCTTGTAGGCATCCTCAAAGGAGAGATGGGCGTTCATATCTCCATGAACCGATACGGACTCTATCTGGGGTATATCCAGAAGGGCCAGGTAATTGCGGTATGGCAACTGGCTGCGGTATACCTTCTCATTACGGTCTCCATGATTGATGTTGCCCGGCTCCTCCATGTAAACGAAATAGTTCCGTTCCTGGCCGGGAAGTCTGTTTCTAAAGAAATTGTCATAGTTGATGCCGTAATACAACACAGAGAACATGGTTATACCTATGGCAAGGCAACATATACTGAGAAGGCTGTATACCCAGTTAGTGCGGATATTCCGCAAGGTAGTCTTAAGGTAATGGATGAACATATTGAGATTCAAAGAGTGTTCACAAGGGGAGAGTTCCGGTCAGTCGTTCTTTTTACAGTGGCAGTTCCTTTACGATGCTTCCGTCAAACAGGTTGATTATACGGTTAGCGTATGATGCATCGTGACGGCTGTGTGTTACCATTACGATGGTTGTGCCCTGCTGGTTGAGTTCCTTAAGCAGGTTCATTACCTCCTGACCGTTTACTGAATCCAGGTTACCGGTGGGCTCATCGGCCAGTATCAGCTTGGGGCCTGCAATCACGGCACGGGCAATTGCCACACGCTGTTGCTGACCACCGCTCAGCTGGTTGGGGAAATGCTTCTCGCGGTGTGATATGTTCATGCGCTCCATAACCTCCTCGGCACGGCGGCGACGCTCCTTGGCGGGTACGCCCATGTAGAGTAGGGGCAGCTCTATGTTCTCACGTACGTTAAGCTCATCAATAAGGTTAAAGCTCTGGAATACAAAACCTATCACGCCCTTACGGAGGTCTGTGCGATGGTTCTCATCAAGTGTAGCTACCTCAACACCCTGCAGCTTGTAACTGCCTTTTGTGGGGTTGTCCAGCAAACCAAGGATATTCAGCAAGGTTGACTTACCGCAACCTGAAGGGCCCATGATGGCCACAAACTCACCGTCGGCAACATTGAACGATACGTCATTCAGAGCCCAGGTCTCAACTTCCTCTGTACGGAAGATCTTCTGCAAATTGTTAACTTCAATCATGACTATATAAGAGTTTAATTGTTATTTCTGATTCAAATTTATTCTCTATAAACTTCTTGTTCCAATAAAAAGATACCAAATCTGATATTGAGTCCCAAAATCGTCTAATTTTTTGACACTACTCACTCTTTATCACATCGGCGGGGTTGGTGCGCATTATTGAGCGTACCCTGCGCAGCAGTGTCAACGCCACTACCGCAACTATTATGGCAAGCGTAACGGGCAGGATCCAGCTTACATAACTGTCCAACGTCAGGTATGTCATTACTTCACCGCGTACCGCCTTGACCGTCCTTACCACGCTTAACAGATAGCCTGCTGTAAACGCTACGAGTACAATCACGCCGTAAGGTCTTACGAACAATGCC
The DNA here is from genome assembly GCA_900319225.1 of uncultured Prevotellaceae bacterium. Classification (GTDB taxonomy): domain Bacteria; phylum Bacteroidota; class Bacteroidia; order Bacteroidales; family Bacteroidaceae; genus Colenecus. The sequence continues at coordinate 40,372 of ONNV01000008.1, forward strand.
GCTATGTCACGTGCCTTGGCGCCGTTTATCTTGCGCAGAGCCACCTCCTTGCGGCGACGGTTTGCATCGGCCGATACCGATGTCTGTACGCTCAGTATGGCCAGCAGCAGGCAGATAATGGCAATTGTTGAGAATATGGATGATGAAGTCTTGACATTATCTTCATAGTAATATGTATCCAACTTCTTTAGTTGCAGTTTTATTGTCTCCGGCAGATGTCTGGAGACGACATCATCAACAAGCTGTTGAGCCTGTTCCATGGTTACGCCGCGAGAGAATCTTAAATATGGAATGCTGAAATTGTTGTTGTCAACTGTTACGGCGCAGCCTTTGGCATCCATTTGTTCCTCTCCTTCATTATATGCGTGATAGTTCCTTTCATATATTCCGGCTACGATAACTCTACGGTTTGTACCGGGAATACGGTTACCGTTCGTGTCATAAATGGCTATATTGAAGTTGTTTATATCCAACTGTCCGGTAACATCTACGCCGGCTGCTACAAGATTATCCCACAATTTACGGCTCAGATATATTTCATCGCCTGTCTCCGGCACTCCAAATCTCTGACATGGAATACAGAAGAACCTGAAATAGCTGCTGTCAACCTGTGAAAGCCAGAAATTTGTACCGTTTATTGACATGAAACTGCTTATCCATGACTGTGCGCAGCAGATCTCCTCAACCTGAGGTATGGAACGCAGTTCATTTACCAGTTGTGTAATAGGTACGTATTTCTCAATTATTGACCTCTGAGACTGAATGGACAGACTGAATGTTCTCTTCTTAACATCTCTGGGCAGCGGGTTGTATATTTGCTCCGAAAAGCCCAGTTGTGTCAATGATTCAGTCATTCCGTAAACGGCCACTGCAAGCTCAATGCATATGATTATGTTGGTCACCAGATGACGCTCCTTATGTGTAATGATGCTGCCTGAGTAGGCATTCTTTATAAAGAAGTAAGTTGCTATAAGAACCACAACTGTACTTACGGTCAGGATTATGGCCGATGCCAAAAGCTCAAATTTTACTACATCACCAAGTGTCAGATAGTGCTCAAAACTGAAATTGTCCAGGTTGCCGTTCAGGAATTCTGACAGTAACGATGATATATATGCAGACAAAAGGAAGGCTGCTATCAATGTAATCAGGACTTCTAACATCTGCAGTATCAGGATATGCCATACCCCGGCACCCAGGCAGATGTGAATCTGCTTGGCTCTCTTGCTCTGATTCATTGACTGTACCAGTCTTTTCAGGAAACTGACAACCGCTATGATCAGCGCCAGAGAATACAGCAGGGACCTTTTCACCCCTCCGTGGTGATAATATAACTCACTTGACAATTGAGGAATCTTAATATCACCGCGCGTATTGGTGAACTGTCTGGCTTTAAGTCTTTCATTGACGGCCTCTTTATCGGCACCCGGAGCCAGGATGACCTGGGGAAAGAAACTGTCTTCATTCAGCCTTGATATGGATATCCAATGGAAACAGACATATTCATCCTCTTTACTCCATTTGTCATCCTTTATCACATTGACTATATGATACTCAAGGTCTGAGATTTCATTGTCGGACAATATAGGCTTGACAGAACATGATTCTATATCATCTACACTAAGGCCGATTCTTTTAAGCAGTGATTCCTTTACCACGATCTCATACTCGTTTGCAGGTGTACGGTCACCCATCAGAAGAGTAAGGTTTTTATACTTGTAATAGGACTGGGATACACTCATCTGTTCCAATTCGGGACCTCCATAATAGTACGGGATATCCTTTCCTGCAGAATGGAACATCAGACCCTTCTGGTTTCTCAGTTCATCTGAGGCTTGCTTAAGGACAATATCCTCAACCCCCTCAACATAGAAGCAACCGGCATCATAGACCTTCTCTCCATACAACTCCATCTCTTTCTGATAATTCTGGATAAAGGAGCCATAATCCCAAACGGCAGCTCTCTTTTTCTCCTTGATAGAATCCGGTTCGGAGAGTTCTGCATAAAAGGTCCTTTTATGGCCGGGATAGCCGCTCTCAAAATAGCAATCATTTTCTACAGTCAGTATGGCAAACAAGGTAAGACCGGCTGCAAGGCAAACAGTAATAATCAGGAAATAGCTCCAGTCACGCCTGATATTACGCATTACGATTTTCAAATATTGGAGTATCATACTATTAATTGTTTTGTTTGCCCCAAAATTATCTCCTTGTGTAATCTTATTCCAAACAAAAAGGGCAAAATCCGCGATTTTGCCCCTAAAGTGTCTAATTATTAGACAGACACAAGTCCTTCTTATCTCAGAGGGTTACGTTGAATCCGGCCATGAAGGCAATACCCGGCATGGGGTATCCGGCATTTATCTGATACTTGGTGTTAAGCAGGTTGTCTCCGTTCACCCAGAGCTGAACCATATCGGTAAGCTGATATGATACGCGTGCATTCCAGAGCAGGAAGTCCTCCTTCTTGTCAGGACCGACAGCCGAGTAGAGGCTGTTTATGTACTGCAAACCGGTGCTGGCATGCCATCTGTCCTTGTTGAATGAACCTCCCAGATAGACTTTATGCTCAGGTGCTCCTACAACAGGAGTATCCATCTTTAGATAACTGTAGTTGCCGTTTACTGCAAAAGCCTTTGAGATAAGGTATGATGCCTCAATCTCCACACCGGTGTTCTTTATCTTTCCGCTGTTCTGGTTGAGCTTAGGACCGTTGGGCATAGCCGGGTTTTTGGGCTGTGTCAGTATGATATTCTCTGCATCTATGTGGAACAGGTTGATGCCATAGTTGAGACGGCCCTGGAAGAGACTCTGTGAGAATGCAAGTTCATAGTTCCAGAGTAATTCAGGTTTCAGGTCCGGGTTCTGCGGAGGATACATATACATCTCTCTTAAGAACGGATAACGGAAACCCTTGCTTGCTGACAGCTTGACCTCGGCATTTGCAGGCAGATGGAATGCGGCTCCCACCTGGGGAACTATCTCAGTGCCAACATTGAAATTGTGGTCAGCGCGAACGCCGGCATTCAGGGTAAGCCATGAACCAATCATCTGACGCATCTCAATGTAACCGGCCAGTTCATCCTCACGTTTGTCAACCTGCAGAACTCTGGGACGTCCTTTTGTGGAGTCGTTGTAAGCGGTACCTCCGTAATGGTAGTAGTCAACTCCCAGTGTCAGACGGTTGCCATCAAAGAGATTGACGCTCTGCCATGCTGAAACACCCATCATCTCATCATATGATGTGAAACGGAATTCCTTGGGCAATGTGTCACTCTTGTTTTTATATTGTTTGGTGGGATCCGGTGTTTGGTATCCGTCATTGATCCAGTGGTCACCCCAACTGTAGAACAGACTTACGGCACCTGATGTCTTGGTATAGTTGTTCTCAATGAACAGAGCGGTTGTACCGCGAGTGATATCCTGGTCTGCATCAGTAAGGGGAGCGGTCTCGGGGCCCGGATAAGAGGCCTTGAAACGTGTCACGTCTACGTTGGCTGATGCGTTCCAACTCCTGGATATTTCATATCCCAGCTTTGCGTAACCGCCAAACTGCTCAAAATTAAGGTTGTCACTATGGCCGTCGGTACGGTTGTATGAACCTGAAGCTACGGCGCTGAGCTTGCCCTGCTGTGTGTTGACTGAGAACTCGGTCTCGGCTGTATTGAATGATCCGTAACCGGCATGAATGTTTGCGGTTGTTCCGTCCTTTGGCTTCTTTGTAACGATGTTGATTACGCCACCCATGGCTTTTGAACCATACAGAAGCGATGCTGGTCCACGCAACACCTCAACTCTCTCTGTCATAAGTGACTGATAAGAATCAGCAATGGGGTGTCCGTAAATACCTGCATAGTTGGGATGACCGTCTATGAGGACCAGAACCTGTGATGAACCGCCGGTGAGACCACGCATGGAGATTGCTCCGGCAGCTCCGTTTGATACTCCGTATCCGGCATAGCCGCGCTGGGTGATGAAGAGTCCGGGGACCTGCTCTGTAAGCAGGGGCAGGAGAGATGTTCGGTTGGTCTCCTCTATGGCGGCACGGTCTATCACGTTCACGGTCTGTGACAGATGGCGGACATCGGTTGCAGCACGTGTTCCTGTTATTACTACCTCCTGTATGGAGTCTGATGGTTCATTGGCGAATGCGGTACCTATTGATAAGGTCGCAGCGAGAATAATAGCAATGCGTTTCATATTCCGGGTTAGTTTGCCCGGCAAATATAATGAAGTGACACGAATAACTGAAATCGTAACACGCCTTTTTATTAAATATTATCCGGGTTGTGGGCTAAAAAGAGCTATTTTTGACTTTTGAACTCCGGGTTCGTATAATTAAGTGAGATGCAACAGACAGACATTGAACTCATAAACAGATGCAAGGCGGGCGATAAGACCGCATTCCGCATTGTGGTGCAGAATTGCCAGGGTATGGTATATTCGCTCTCACTTAAGATGCTTGCCGATGTTGAGGAGGCCAAGGATGTGGTGCAGGATACATTTATTAAGGTGTGGCAGAACCTGGACAGTTATGATGAACATTACGCTTTCAACACCTGGGTTTACACGATAGCATCGCGTCTCTGTCTGGACCGTCTGCGCAGGGTAAGACCCATAGGCCCTGTGGATGCCGATGAACGTGTGTTTGAGACTGTGGCCGATGATACGGATCCTGAGCGGCAGCTTGAAAGCAGCGAGTGGGTATCGGTCATAAAGGTTTTGGCCGATGAGTTGAGCGGAAAGCAAAGACTGGTATTTACGCTGAGCCAGATGGAGGGGCTTGAGACAGCCCGGATAATTGAGATTACAGGTCTGGATGCAGATCAGATAAAGAGCAATCTGTATGCGGCCAAGAAGAATATTCGTGAACGTTTGATTAAGATGGGATATGGAAAGGATTGATGATTTGATGGAACGCCTTAAGGGACAGATGCCACAGGTTCCCGGTGCCGATGACCTTACCGACAGCATCATGGCTGCCATAGAGGGACTGGACAGCGGATCTAAGCATGAGGAATCAAGGCATGTACCTATGTGGATTACAATGCTGCGAACGGTTTCAAGTGTTGCTGCAGTGATTCTGGTGGCGTTGTTCATTCATGTTGATGGTGTGGAAGAGGACCTCATATCCCGTGAACCTGTAAATGCGTCTGCCAAGGTGATTATGCCTGATGTCTGCGAGGAGTGCACACCCGCCGATATCTTCAACATAAAGAAAGAACGTATACAAAAGAGAAAAGAACGTGAAATCTTAAAGAACAAGTTATATGCGAGTTACAAGTTTTAAGATTATGACTTTGCTGGCCATGATGCTGGCAGTGGTCTCATGCGAGAACTGGAAGGTTCAGATAGATACTCAGGTCCGTCGAGACGGATCCTGCATAAGGACGGTTACAGCAAACAAAGGATTCTGCCTGACTGAAGATGAGGGCTGGGATCACACGGAGACAGTCACTCCGAAAGACTCTGCCAATGAGGACAATTATGTTGTCGTGGGATTTGACGAGAACAAGGAACCCATATTTGGACTGGACTCTACAAGGAAATATATAATAACGAGAGAGTTTGACCGTGTGGAGGATATGGGCTCATACCCGGCATTGAGGGCAAATGAGCAACCCGTCACATCGGCGGCATCACTGACCAAGAAGTTCAAGTGGTTCTATACGGACTATACCTTTACCGAGACGTTCAACGGTTGGGACAGCACCTTCAACATTCCCATTACGGATTATATGAGCCGTGAGGAGGCCTCTTTCATGTGGTCCGGCTATCCTAATCTGATGGAAGGAATGACCGGTAATGAGATTGCCGAGGCCATTGACTCATATGAGGAGAAGGTTGAGATGTGGGAGTACGCCCTTGTCTGGGACATATGGTTCCAGTCCCTGGCAGAGTATTATGACTACATCAAGAATCCGCCCGTAGACCGTGAGACATTCCTCGCCATGCGTGACTCAATGGCCAGATATGCCTGGGATAAGGATGTTGAGCTGTTCCATGGACAGGAGAGGGGTGCATTCCGCGATTTCTTCAATACCGACACATATTTCAGTTCATTTGAAGGAAATGATGAACTGAATGAGGAACTTGATGCCCGTCAGGAGTATCTGATGAACCGTCTGGGTGCAGTGAGGTATCTGAAAGGTTCTTACACGCTCGGAATGCCCGGTAGTATCATCGATCCCGGACGCGGAGCGGTTGAGAATGGAGCGGTAGTCTACAAGTTTGACGGAGCGTGCCTTATCACGGGCGATTATGCCTTTACGGCAACATCCAGGGCTGCGAACGTGTGGGCGTTCCTGCTCTCGGGTTTAATACTGGTTGTGGCTGTAGGTAGCTTCTTTATAAAGCGCTAATCAGCGCGGCTCATAAGCAGCTTGCCGTGGCGGATGCCCTTGATTGATGTCATCTCATCGGCCAGTGCGGTAAGCAGACGGGCCTCACCCATGACGGTGCATACGTGCAGGCAGGTGCCCTCATTGATGTAGTGCTGCTGTGATGAAAGCACAAGATTCTGGTGGCGGATCTGTATATCCGATATGCGAGCGGATATATCGGTCCGCTGCTGGTCATATATGATGAATATGGTGCCGGCCACGATGTGGTTGCACTGCCACTTCTTCTCGGCCACGTTCTTCTCAACCAGAAACCGTATGGCCTGCGAACGGTTAGCGAAACCATCCTCCTTAACAAGTGAATCCAGCTGCTCCAGCAGCTCATCCTCAAGCGAAACTCCGAATCTCTTCAATGCCATAGCACCTGCAAATCTAATAAAAATCCAATTTGCACAGTACTTTTAGGGGGGTATCTGTATCTTTTCCCTTTGCAGTAGCAGGACTATCAGTTTGGGGAGCGTCAGTGCAGTGGCGTTAAGCGCAGGGCCTTGGAGGATCCCGTTAAGAACGGCGCATGTTTGACGAACGTTGCACACCGTAGGTGGGCAAAAGGAGGAGTTCGACGTTTAGGGTCCGGAAAGGTCCGGAGTAGCCACGGAACGTCGTCTCTCCAAACTGATAGTCCTGCGTTGTTTCCGATACAGATACCCCCTGAAAGTACTCCAAAAACGCCTGTTGAAAACTTCTCTTTTAGAAGGCGCCGGAAGTTATTAACAACCCGTATCAACTTATCTTTTTTATAATATCTTTGCTCACGTCATTGGTTTCCATAGGGGTGGCACCCTGACTGGGATAATTTGGAATCCGGTGTAAGTCCGGGACAGTACCTGCTGCTGTAAATCCCTAATTATAAGTCCGATGCACTCTCTGCCACTGGCCTGACAGGCTGGGAAGGCGTACCGGACGGGATGAGTCAGAAGACCTGCCAATGATGATGGATTACTGCACCTTGCAGGAGTACGAGGACGGGATAACATTTATTCTTTTATGGAGACATATATAGTTAAACGTGATGGTAAACACGAGGTGTTTGCCATAGACAAGATTAAGGCTGCTATTGCCAAATCATTCCTTGCATCGGGAGCGTTTGCAACCGAGGAGGTTATGACCGGTATCCTGAGCCATCTGAACATTCAGAGCGGCATCAGCGTGGAGGAGATCCAGAACCAGGTCGAGGTGGCACTTATGGCCGAGGGCTATTATCAGGTTGCCAAGACGTACATGCTGTACCGCAACCGTCACGCTGAGGACCGTGAGACTAAATCCAAGCTGGAATTCCTCATGGGCTATTGTCAGGCTGCCAATGCCGCCGAGGGCAGTAAGTTTGACGCAAACGCCAATGTGGAGAACAAGAACATCGCAACTCTGATAGGTGAGTTGCCTAAGAAGGGCTTTATCCGTCTGAACCGTCGTCTGCTTTGCGACCGCATCCGCCAGATGTTCGGTAAGGAGGTCGCAGACAAGTACATCAGCCTGCTGCATCAGCATTTCATCTACAAGAATGATGAGACCAACCTGGCTAACTACTGCGCCAGCATAACCATGTATCCGTGGCTGCTGGGTGGTACCAAGTCAATAGGCGGTAACGCTACACAGCCTACCAACCTCAAGTCATTCTGCGGTGGTTTCATCAACATGGTGTTTATGGTATCATCCATGCTGTCAGGTGCATGCGCTACACCTGAGTTCCTCATGTACATGAACTACTTCATTGAGAAGGAGTACGGTGAGGACTACTACAAGCGTGCCGATGAGGTTGTAGACCTGAGCCTTAAGAAACGTACCATTGACAAGATAATTACAGACTGCTTCCAGCAGGTGGTTTACTCCATCAACCAGCCTACCGGTGCACGTAACTTCCAGTCAGTATTCTGGAATATCAGCTACTATGACCGTTTCTACTTTGAGTCACTGTTCGGTGAGTTCCGTTTCCCCGACGGCGAGAAGCCTCATTGGGATTCTCTCTCATGGCTGCAGAAGCGTTTCATGAAGTGGTTCAACCAGGAGCGTCTGCGCTGCGTGCTCACATTCCCGGTAGAGACCATGGCTCTGCTTACCGAGAACGGAGACGTTAAGGATAAGGAGTACGGAGACTTTACCGCAGAGATGTATGCCGAGGGTCACTCATTCTTTACCTATGTAAGTGACAACGCTGACTCTCTGTCAAGCTGCTGCCGTCTCAGGAATGAGATTACCGATAACGGATTCTCATACACTCTGGGTGCAGGTGGCGTGAGCACCGGTTCCAAGAGCGTGCTTACCATCAACCTGAACCGCTGCGTACAGTACGCACAGCGTATGGGTATACCTTATCAGAATTATATTGAGGATGTAGTTGACCTTATGCATAAGGTACAGCTGGCATATAACGAGAACCTTAAGGAGCTCCAGAAGAAGGGCATGCTGCCTCTGTTTGATTCAGGCTACATCAACATCGGCCGTCAGTATCTGACTATCGGTGTAAACGGTCTGGTTGAGAGCGCCGAGTTCCTGGGTATCGAGATCAGTGACAACCCGCGTTACACTGAGTATGTGCAGACCGTTCTGGGTATAGTTGAGAAACTGAACAAGAAGTACCGCTCCAAGGGCGTCATGTTCAACTGTGAGATGATTCCGGCCGAGAACGTTGGTGTCAAGAACGCCAAGTGGGATAAGGAGGACGGCTATGTTGTACCGCGTGACTGCTACAACAGCTACTTCTATAAGGTGGAGGATACCACACTGAACGTAATTGACCGTTTCCGTCTGCACGGTGTCAAGTACATTGAGCACCTGACCGGTGGATCTGCACTGCACTGCAATCTTGAGGAGCATCTGTCAAAGGCCCAGTACCGCCAGCTGCTCAAGGTGGCTGCACAGGAGGGTTGCAACTACTTTACGTTCAACATCCCCAACACCATCTGCAACGACTGCGGAACCATTGACAAGCGTTATCTTAAGGAGTGCCCGCACTGCCATTCAACCAACGTGGATTATCTGACACGTATCATCGGTTACATGAAGCGCGTGAGCAACTTCTCTGCCGCCCGTCAGGTTGAGGCATCAAAGCGTTATTACGCTACTCTGTAAATGAAGATTGCGTCATATGACATAGTTTTCCAGGATGTTCCGGGAGAGGTTACGCTATCGCTTAACCTCTCCCAATGTCCTAATTGCTGCAAGGGGTGCCACAGCCCCCAGTTGCAGGAGGATATAGGTTACCCTCTTGATGACAGCATGCTGGACGGACTGCTGGAGCGCTATGGCCGTGATGTTACCTGTGTATGCTTTATGGGCGGTGACCGTGAACCGCAGGAGGTGATGCGTCTGGCTGATCGTGTCCATGCCGCAGGTCTTAAGACCGCCTGGTACTCAGGCAGGCAGGAGCTTCCTGACTGTTTCCGTAAGGAGTCACTTGATTATGTCAAGGTGGGCCCGTACATAGAGAGTAGGGGGCCGTTGCCCAATCCCGGTACAAACCAGCGGATGTACAGGATAGATAATGATGAGATGATTGATATCACGGCAAGTTTCAGAAAAAAAGGAGTAGGTTGACCTACTCCTTTTTTTGCTCGGGCCAGTTGAACTGCGGCTGCATGGGCCGTTGCCCTCCTTGTTGAAATTGCTGACCTTGTTGGAACTGGTGGCCGCGGGATTGTTGTATATCCTTCAGGATTTGGCTGTTGAACTGCTCCTCGGCATTCTGGACCTTAAGGATCTTGGATGCGGGGAGGATCTGCTTGAATTTTTGCAGATACTCTTTTTCAAGCTCTGCTATCTTGATATTGGTCTCGGCCATTGAGTCAATAGCCTTGAGACTCTGGTCCTCGGTAGCCTGAGCGCCTGCAGCCTCACGCATGATGCGGCGCATCTCACGGTTCAGCTCACGCTTTTTCTGCTGCAGCTCATTGTATACGGGGAAGAAAGCCTTTGCCTCATCCTCTGTAAGGCCTGCTTTCTCTGTAAAGAAGGCTTTCTGCTGGTTCCAGTACTCGGTGGGTGAGAACTGTGCTATGCGATTGGGCGCCTGCTGTTGCTGGGATTGCTGCATGCGGTTCTGGCGTGGCCATACCTGTCTGGGCTGTTGCTGGTTGCCGAACTGCTGGTTACCGAACTGGTTGTTGCCCCATTGTCCGTTACCCCACTGTCCGTTACCCCACTGTCCGTTACCCCACTGCCCGATACGGGGCTGTCCGTTTCCGGGCTGCGAGTTTGCAGGCTGCTGATTCTGACCGGATACTGATACGACGGCCAGCATACAGCATAAAAGCAGTATGAAGGTTTTTCTCATAACGGTCAATTTGATTCTACAAGTGTGTAATAGAGAGTGCAGTCATCAATCATGGCTGTCTCCAGGAATGAGTCAATGTACTCATCGGAGTAGATGGTGGTCTCCTGGGTCTGCGCCATGCCTGCCTGGTTGTTTGTTGAACTGATACCTACGGCAGCCTTGATGCAGAAGAATATGCCGGCAAATGCGGCGGCACTATAGAGATAGGGTCTGATACGCATCCACGGCGTAACCACTATACTTGTGGAGTATAGCGGCTCCTGCTCCGGGAGTGCAGCCATAATGTTCTGGGTAAGGTTCTCAAAGTAACCTTCCGGAACAGAGAATGGCCTGCGGGGCTCACGCTCGTCGATTTTGTATTTAACTTCCTTGTTCATCGTTGTTTGGACTGGTTTTCAGTTAAATGGTTTAATCTATATTGTTGAAATACTCTTCAATTTTCTTTACAGCTATATGAAATGAGGCCTTGAGAGCTCCTACGCTGGTTCCCAGGAGTTCAGAAATTTCCTCATATTTCATCTCATTGAAATACTTCATGTTGAATACCATGCGCTGCTTTTCGGGCAGGGTGGCGATGGCTTCCTGCAGTTGGCGCTCGGTAAGGTCTCCGTCAAAATAGGGGTCGCTCTCCAGACGCTCGGCTATGCTCATCTCACCCTCCTCATCGGTCTCAATGGGGACGGTGTTCTTTTGCTTGTTGAGGAATGTCAACGTCTCATTTATGGCTATGCGGTAGAGCCATGTGGAGATTCTGGAGTATCCCATGAACGAGTCCAGGTTTGTCCAGGCTTTTATGAATGTGTTCTGGAGAATGTCATTGGCGTCATCATGTGACAGCACCATATGACGTATCTGCCAGTACAGCTGCTCGCTGAAATTGCGTACTATTGACTCAAATGCACGACGGCGCGAGATGTCATCCTCATGGAGCATCTCCAGAATACGCTTCTCATCATACGCCATCATCGCCATAGGTCAGATAGATACGGTTAGGTTCTCCTTGGCCAGGAGAGTGTTGCTGAATATCTGGCAGGCCTCATCCAGAAGTATGGTCTCATCCGGGTAACGGGCGGAGAAATGACCCAGCATGAGGCGGGCTGCTCCGGCATCGAGCGCGGTGCGGGCGGCGTCAGTTGCGGTGCTGTGGAAATGCTTCTTGGCGCGGTCGGCATCACAGGCTGCATAGGTGCAGTCATGATAGATCAGGTCGGCACCTTTTATAATAGGTACCATCTTGGGATTGTATGCGGTGTCGCAGCAGTATGCGTAGCTGCGTACCGGACCGGCCGGGGTGGTGAGGCGGTCATGAGGGATGACCTCTCCCTGTGCGGTGATGAAATCACCTCCCTCCTTGATACGGGCGTAATCCCACTGGGGAACTCCGTAGAAATCAGCTGCGGCACGGTCCAGATGATCGGCCGTGGGATTCTCTCGGAACAGGAATCCGGCGCATGGCACACGGTGCTTGAGCGGGATGGTGGTAACAGTGAGTGAACGGTCCTGATAAATCTGGGCCGATAGGGCCGGATCAAACCCCTGGAACTCAACCTGGAACTCCAGGTCACGGCAGTAGAAATCCATCTCCTGCTGCAGCATCGGTTCCAGCTCCGCGGGCGCGTGTATATAAAGAGGTGCGGTACGGCCCAAGAGTCCGAATGATGAGATCATGCCCAGCAGCCCGAAACAGTGGTCTCCGTGCAGGTGTGATATGAATATGTGGTTGATGCGTGCAAAAGCCACACGTGAGCGGCGCAGCTGAATCTGCGTGCCCTCGCCGCAGTCAACCATGAAGAGTTTTCCGCGTATGTCAACTACCTGCGAAGATGTGTAGTGCTTGGGGCTGGGGGTGGCGGAGCCACATCCCAATATGGTGATCTCAAACTTTTCCATATCTGCGGGTGTAAAAGTACAAAAAAAGGACCGCACACACGTGCGGTCCCTTTATTAAATAATGTGATAATCCGTAGATTACTTACCTCCGTTCTCGAGCTGCTCCTTGAGTGCTGCAAGAGCGTCGATGTCACCAAGAGTGGTAGCGGCAGCCTGGTTCTGGATAACGGGCTCCTCTTTCTCCTTCTTAGCGCTGGTCTTGCGTGCAGCCTTCTTCTCAGCCTTAGCCTCTGCCTTGGCGATATCCTCAAATATGCGGCTGTGTGAAAGGATGATTCTCTTTGAATCCTTGTTGAACTCGATAACCTTGAACTGGAGAGTCTCACCCTGCTGAGCCTGTGAGCCGTCCTCCTTAACAAGATGCTTAGGAGTAGCAAAGCCCTCAACGCCCTCGGCCAGAGAGATAACTGCGCCCTTGTCCATCATCTCGGTAATCTTACCCTCGTGGATAGAATCAACGGTGTAGATTGACTCATAAGCGTCCCAAGGATTCTCCTCGAGCTGCTTGTGGCCAAGGCTGAGACGACGGTTGTCCTTATCTATCTCAAGAACTACAACATCGATAGGAGCACCGATGGTTGTGAACTCTGACGGATGCTTAACCTTCTTGGTCCAGCTCAGGTCGCTGATGTGGATCAGACCGTCAACACCCTCCTCAATCTCAACAAAGATACCGAAGTTGGTGAAGTTGCGTACGGTAGCGGTGTGCTTTGAACCAACGGGATACTTCTCCTCGATGTTCTCCCACGGATCCTGCTTGAGCTGCTTGATACCAAGAGACATCTTGCGCTCTGCACGGTCAAGTGTCAGGATAACTGCCTCAACCTCGTCACCAACCTTGATGAAGTCCTGAGCTGAACGCAGGTGCTGGCTCCATGACATCTCTGATACGTGGATCAGACCCTCTACGCCCGGAGCAATCTCGATGAATGCACCGTAATCGGCCATAACGACAACCTTGCCCTTGACAACGTCGCCAACCTTGAGGTTGGGATCAAGTGAATCCCATGGATGGGGTGTGAGCTGCTTGAGACCAAGAGCTATGCGCTTCTTCTCATCGTCAAAGTCAAGAATAACGACGTTGATCTTCTGGTCAAGCTCAACGATCTCCTTAGGATCGCTTACGCGGCCCCAGCTGAGGTCTGTGATATGGATAAGACCGTCAACACCGCCCAGGTCGATGAATACACCGTAAGAGGTGATGTTCTTAACGGTACCCTCAAGTACCTGACCCTTCTCAAGCTTGCTGATGATCTCCTTCTTCTGCTGCTCAAGCTCCTCTTCGATAAGAGCCTTGTGTGAAACAACTACGTTGCGGTATTCCTGGTTGATCTTGATAACCTTGAACTCCATGGTCTTGCCAACGAATACATCGTAGTCGCGGATGGGCTTTACATCGATCTGTGAACCGGGCAGGAAGGCCTCGATGCCGAATACATCGACAATCATACCACCCTTTGTGCGGCACTTGATGTAACCCTTTACAATCTCCTGTGACTCCAGAGCCTCGTTCACGCGATCCCATGAGCGTGACTCACGAGCCTTCTTATGTGAAAGAAGAAGCTGACCCTTCTTGTCCTCTGTGTTCTCAATGAAAACCTCAACCTGGTCACCTACCTTGAGGTCGGGGTTGTAGCGGAATTCGCTGATGGGGATGATACCATCGGACTTGTAACCGATGTTTACGATAACCTCGCGCTTGTTGATGGCTGTGACAGTACCGTTGACAACCTCGTTGTCGGCAACCTTGTTGAGGGTTGTGTCATAAGCCTGCTCGAGCTGCTCTTTTGACATGCCAGAATTGGCACTTCCGTTTTCAAAAGCATCCCAGTCAAATTCCTGAAGGGGAGCTACATTCTTAAAATCTTCCATTAGTTAAATTTTGAAACTAAGATAAAGTTAGACAATATGTTGTAAACACACGCCAAGGCCACTGCGGCACTTAGCGGGCGCAAAGATAGCACTTTATTATTTAAATAAAGAGAATTTGGGCTCAAAAAATGATTCCGGCTGCCAATATGCAGGTCAGAATCCGGTGTCGAGCGTGTAGGGGATACCCGATGGGGTCATGCCGGCAGCCTCAACATTGAAGTGTCTGGTAATGGAGCTGTTATAGAACTCGACATCGGCCTGACCGATGCTGTCGGTTATCACGTTGGGGTTCCAGTAGAGGGTGCGGCGGTAGTCCACATCACCGAATACCGGACCGTCGGGATATTCCGGGGCATAGAACTCATAGGGGCGTGAATAGCCGTCAACGGTGGTTACGCGCTTGTTGATCTTGTAGATGTCATCCCTGGTGCTCAGCTCGCGTCCCTCCTTAATCAGGATATCCACCAGGATACGACGCTCGTTGAGGACGGAGTCAACGGACTTATCGGGATCAAACATCATATCCGTAAACTCCTTGTATTTGGGGCTTTCAAGATATAGCGGACACTGCTGCAGAATGTTTGCCATGTACATGGGGCGGTCAAACACGATAATGCTCTTTATGTCCTTGGCGTCTATCGATGCGGGATCGGCGAACATACCCTGGTACTGATATCGCTTGGTGTCATGGACGTAGAAGAAGGGCTGGAATCCGTTGATGGATCCTATGGCGTCACTGTCGCCCATCAGGAGTGAATAGCCCTTGTCAAGAAGATATCCCATAAGGTCAGTTGAGTAATCTCCCTTGTCCAGGTCAATCTCAACGTCCTTGACAACGTCATAAGACTTGAATGTGAAGTAGTCTATATACATGCGCTCCTCCTCAATGTCAACGTCAGGCAGCAGCAGTCCGGTGCTGGTGTTGATTACCGTGGGCAGGCCGTCGTCCTGAGTCTGGACATTCTTGTTGGGCTTTATGCTGCTCATACCGGTGAATACAAGCTCCTGAGGCTGGTATGCGCGGATGGCGGGGGTGAGTGAGCGGTCCAGCTTGATGCGGGCGCTGGGGCCGATCATCTTTTTCTTGGTGGCGTGGGCATCAATCGTGAAACGTGCCTTGTCATAGAACTCTGCACCTATGTCAAAACCGAAATAGCCGTTTGAGTCTGTCTTGCAGTTGTAGGTCTCAGTGAGACGTTTGTCGGTGGGCATCAGGGCTGCCAGCACCTCGATTCCCTCAACCGGCTTGTTGCCAGATGAGTTCATAACCCAGCCGTTTAGTGTGAGAGACTCCTCTACGCGGTGACGCTCACGGAACTCTTTCTGTCCGGTAATGGTCTGCCAGTCATAACGCTCCCAACCCTGAACCAGCATGAGCAGGTCAAGGGCCGTGTCACGTTCAGGCGCATCGGTATCAAAATACCAGGATGGGTTCTCAATGAATCCTTTCAGGTCCGATGAGAGCAGCATTGATGTGCGCAGGTCATCGGCCAGGATGTTGCCTTGTCCGCGGCTGTCACGTACGGAGAGGCAGAAACGGTCACGCAGCGGGTTGCCTTTGCCGTCCTTGAGCATGAACTTGAGGTTGACCTTCTCAAACGGTCCGTAACTGCTCTTGTCGGACTGGACCTCAAGCGCCGGAGTCTTTAAAGCCTGACTGCGATGATATAATGCGCGGCTGGCATACAGGGTGCCATTTGTGTCAAAGAGGTTGATGCGGCATACGCCCTCGGGGATGCCTGTCATGGACCTTATGGCCTCTGTCTGGCCCTGACCGGTTTCAATGGTGCAGAAATCAACTATCTCTCCGCGGCATGTCATAGCCATACCTAAGGTCTTTCCGGCAAAGTCGGCAGAGCACTCTATATGCAGTGAGATGCTGTCTGATCCGCAGGGAGAGACCTGGAGAGCTATTCCCGCCTGCTCGGTTTGAGGCAGGCTGAATGACCTTGACTTGCCGTCAACGGTTATGTCAACCGTATTGCGGCGGTCTGTGGGAGTGAATGTGAACCAGCCCATTCCGTCATGGACGGTGCTGAAACTGATATCGGTGTCGGCTAGTGTGCCCTGTGCGTCAACGCCCAGTCCGGTATCATCGGTAACCTTGAAGGCTACGCGGTTGGGCTTGCCCATGATCAGATGTCCGCCCTCGGGGTAGAATGTGCAGTTTATCTTGCGCAGGTTCTCTGCTTTGGGGCGGAACTCTGCGGTCTCAACTTTCTCAAGAGTAATTGTGGGGTTCTCTCCGTAATAGTTACCCTCCTCCTTGGGCTGGTCATAAACGGCAAATACGCGAGAGAATATGGAATGTTCACTGAAATTGAGCATGTAGTTGGTGTAGGCGCGTACCTCGTAGAAACCGCTGGGATAACCTATGATGCCGCGTTTTTCACGGGCCTGGGCGGTGGCACCGTCAACCAGGGTGATGAGACCGTCGGCCTGACCGCCTATGATCTTGAGTTTCTGCTGCTTGAGAACTACGCCTGTAGGTGATATGAGGTCTACATAAAGGACTTTACTCTGAGCCCTCTGCAGGGTGGTTGCGTTGACTACGAACGCTTTGAACCAGATGGTCTCGCCGCTGTAGTATGACGTGTTGTCAAACTGCAGGAATACCTTCTCCTGCGGGAATATGCTGTTGAACTGGTGTATGTTTCCGGCAAATTTCATCAGTGCATCGGCACTGCTCTGTGAAAGGCAAGGAGCTATGTTGAAAAGGATAACAGCTGTGGCAATCAATAAGCGGAAATGCTTGAATAAAGGTCTAGTAATCATCTCGTATAGGTGTGATTTGCAAATTGAAGCAAAAATAGTGAAAATGTGGAAAAGTGAAAAGGTTACGTTGCTATTATTAATCCAAGTTTAGCTATATTTGCAATCCGTTATGATATACGGATTTGACAACGACAAGTATCTTAGGATACAGTCCGAACACATCAAGGAGCGCATAGCTCAGTTCGGAGACAAGCTCTATCTTGAGTTCGGAGGCAAACTCTTCGACGACCATCACGCCAGCCGCGTGCTTCCCGGTTTCCAGCCAGACAGTAAGTTGCGTATGCTCAATCAGCTCAGTGAATATGCTGAGATTGTGATTGTGATCAGTGCTGTTGACATTGAGAAGAACAAGGTCCGCAGCGACCTGGGCATTACCTATGACATGGACGTGCTGCGCCTGCGCGAGGAGTTCCAGAGCCGTGGACTTCTGGTAGGTTCTGTAGTCATTACCCACTACAACGGTCAGGCCAGTGCCGATGCATTCCGTGAGCGTCTCAAGAGACTGGGTATCCAGACATATGTCCATTATATCATCGAGGGCTATCCCAATAATGTAGGTCTTATTGCATCCGATGAGGGATTCGGCCGTAATGATTATGTCAAGACCACCCGTCCGCTCGTTGTCGTAACAGCTCCCGGACCCGGTAGCGGCAAGATGGCTGTCTGCCTGAGTCAGCTCTATCAGGAGCAGAAGCACGGCGTAAAGGCCGGTTATGCCAAGTTTGAGACATTCCCCATCTGGAACCTGCCCCTGAACCATCCCGTAAACATAGCATATGAGGCTGCCACAGCCGATCTGGATGACGTGAACATGATTGACCCGTTCCATCTGGAGGCTTACGGCAAGACAACCGTGAACTATAATCGTGACATAGAGATATTCCCTGTGCTGGATGCCATATTCAAGGGAATCTATGGCTACAATCCCTATAAGTCACCCACCGATATGGGCGTGAACATGGCCGGTTTCTGCATCAGTGATGATGAGGTCTGCTGCCGTGCCGCCAAGGATGAGGTGATACGCCGCTACTACACCGCTCTGGGTGATATGGCCAGCGGCAAGACCAATGAGAATGAGGTCAACAAGATAGCCCTTCTCATGAGCAAGGCCGGCATCACGACAGCAACCCGCCGTACCACCGTTGCCGCCAAGGAGCGTCAGGAGGAGACCGGTGTTCCGGCTGCTGCCATTGAGCTGTCGGACGGTACTATCATAACCTCCAAGACTACGGCTCTGCTGGGACCCAGTGCAGCATTGATACTTAATGCCACCAAGTATCTGGCGGGCATCGACCACAAAGTCAAGCTCATTGCCCAGAACATGATAGAGCCTATCCAGAAGACCAAGGTTAACTATCTGCACGGAAACAACCCGCGTCTGCACACTGATGAGGTGCTGGTTGCTCTCTCAATCCTTAGCCAGCAGGATGAGAACTGCCGTAAGGCTCTTGACATGCTGCCTGAGTTGAAAGGCTGTCAGGTACACTGCACTGTACTGCTCAGTGAGGTGGACCGTAAGATCTTCCGTAAACTGGGTGTGGGCCTTACCTGTGATCCGGTAAAGAAGAAGTATTTCCCCAACGGCAAGTAGCCGTCATATGGCATGATACGCCTCCGCCTGTTTGATGAGATGAGTCTCTGCACTGATGCGGAGGTGCAGCGCATGCTGCCCCTGGTGCCTGAATGGCGCAGGGAGCAGGCGCTTAGGTTCAAGCATACATTCGGCCGTTTTGCATGTCTCAAGTCATATCTGATGCTGGCCGAACTGCTGCAGGGCGGGTTCGGAATCAGTGATTTCGGCGTGTCTGTATCGGACCACGGCAAACCGTATGTTACCGGCTGTCCCGGTATCCATTTCAATATAAGCCACTGCACAAAGGCTATCGCGGTGGCTGTAAGTGATTCCCCTGTAGGTATAGATGTGGAGGCGTTCCGTAATTTCAGCGACGGTCTGCTGGACAAATCCATGAATGAGACCGAGCGGCAGCAGATTCAGGCATCGGACTCTCCGTTGGAGACATTCGCCTCATTCTGGACCCGTAAGGAGGCCGTGTTCAAACTGCATGGCACCGGCATCACCGATGACCTTCACTGTATCCTTACAGAAAAAGAGACGACCGATACCATGATTAACCGGGAGAAGGGTTATGCGGTATCGGTCGCTATGTACGCTCAGGACTGTAACGGTCAGCTGGCTGAGCTGTGGTAATCAATCAGTCCCCGCATGGGGCTGGTCTCAATCTTTCCTATAGTCATACCCAGGGCCTCTGCGGTCTCCTTGAGCTCGTCGGCAAAGTTATCGGCCAGGGAGCCTACAAAATGCACGGGCATCCAGGGCTTGTGGTAACTGATCACGTTGCGGGTAAAGAACTCTGAGAAACACTGGATTATCAGTTTGTGAACCTCGGGTACGGCACGCTTCTCATATACGAACGGAGCGAATCCGGCTATGTATCTGTTGGGGAGCGGCTGGCGGTACACGTTCTCAATGATAATCTCCTTGGTAAGCTGGTAGCGCTCCATGAACTCATTGCAAACGGCCTCCGGCAGCTGGCGCTTGAGGCAGTCACCTATGAGACGGCGTCCGATAGCGGCGCTGCTGCCCTCATCGCCCAGGATATAACCCAGAGAGGGTACCTGGTCAACAATCTCCTTGCCGTTATACATGCATGAGTTGGATCCGGTACCAAGCACGCAGGCAACGCCTTCAGAACGTCCGCACAGGGCGCGGGCGGCTCCCAGCATATCGCTGTCAACTGCAATCACGGCATTGGGGAAGAACTCCTTGAGTATGCCGGCCATCTGTACGCAGATGGACTCGGTGGCACAGCCGGCACCATAATAATAGACCTCATTTACGGTGTTGAGATCAATGCCTGATGTGTTAGGCAACAGTTCACTTTTTATGATGGTGCTTATGGCCTCGACGCTCTGATGGCACGGGTTTATACCCTGTGTCTTGACACTTCTAAGGTCATATGCGGTGTTGAAAAATCCCCAGTCAGTCTTGGTTGATCCGCTGTCTACAACAAGTTTCATTGCTTCTTTCCAAAATCAGGTTCATATTTGATAAAGGCCGTTACCAGGCATGTCACGATGCAGCAGGCAATTACCCATATAAAGAACATGCAATATCCCATACGCTCCTGGAGTATGCCCGATATCATTCCGGGCAGCATCATTCCGAGTGCCATTATTCCGGTACTGATAGCGTAGTGTGAAGTCTGATGCTCTCCACGTGCAAAATACATCAGGAACAGGGTATAAGCAGTAAATCCGAATCCGTATCCCATCTGCTCTATGAATATGCAGGTGCTTACCAGAGCCATGTGCTGTGTGGGGAACCAGCTCAGGTATACATATACCAGGTCAGGGACCGATATGGCGGCCACCATATACCAGATGCATTTCTTGAGTCCGAACTTGGATAGCGTGATGCCGCCAATGATTCCTCCCAGCAGGAGTCCGATAACTCCCAGAGTGCCCTGCGCAAGACCTACCTGTGCGGTGGTCAGATACAGACCGCCGGAAACTGCATCGTCAACCAGGAACAGCGGAGCTATCTTGACCAACTGTGCCTCCGGGAAACGGAACAGCAGGATGAACAGGAGTGCGGGAACGATATGGGGCTTCTTGAAATAGCTTACGAATGTCATTCCGAACTCTCTGAGGATGTTCTTTCTTGATATGCCTGTGGTGCAGTCTGCAACGGGGTGGGGCAGGATGTATGAGTGGTAAAGCCACAACAGTATCATCAGGCCGCCGGCCACCAGGAATCCAAGGCTCCAGGCACGTACGGCCGATCCGAACTGTTTCTCAAACAGTCCTACCAGGATGAGGAGTCCGCCCTGTCCGGCAATCATTGCAATACGGTAAGCCGTGTTGCGGATACCAACGAACAGTGACTGCTCACCCTCATCAAGGCCCAGCATGTAGAAACCGTCAATTGATATGTCATGTGTAGCTGAGCTGAATGCCAGCAGCCACATTATGGCAAGTGACCATCTGAAGAAATTGGTGGTGTTGACCGTAAGCGCTACACCTGCCAGTCCTGCTCCCAGGATAAGCTGAGTGAGCAGCAGCCACCAGCGCTTGGTCTTGATCAGGTCTACAAAGGGGCTCCAGAAGGGCTTGATGACCCATGGCAGGTAGAGCCAACTGGTGTACAGTGCAACATCGGCATTGCTTATGCCAAGCTGCTTGAACATGATGGCCGATACGGTAACCACAAGTACGTAGGGTAGTCCCTCGGCAAAATAGAGTGTGGGCACCCAGGCCCACGATGTCCTAGGTGATGCCATTTACTTGGCGGGTATTAATTCCTTGAGTGTCTTGATTACGTTATCGCGGATCTCCTGTGTAGGGTTGCGCTTGAGAGTAGTGCCTTCAACCAGGTTCAGGTCAGCATACTGCTGCTTGAGCTTGTTGTATGAGTTGGTCAGATTGCTGCTGCCCGATGTTGAGAAGATGATGACGGTCTTGCCCTTAAGGTCATTCTGCTCAATGAATGTGTTTATGATGTTGGGTGCAGCATCGCCCCAGATGGGGAATCCGATATATACTACGTCATACTCCTTCAGGTTATCGGGCTTGGCCTTGAGTTCCGGACGCATAGCCTTGTCGGCCATCTCCTTGAAGGCGCGTGCCTCACGGTTTCCCAGATTTACGTCATCGGCGGTATAGGGCTGTGCTCCCTCAATCTCAAAGAGGTCGGCGCCGGTAGCCTTGCTTAAATCCTGTGCCAGGGCCTTGGTGGTTCCTGTGGGTGAAAAGTAGGTTATCAGGACTTTTGAATCTTTTGCTGCGCATGCGGTTACCATCATAACCAGAAGCGCCATAATCATACTTTTTCTCATAATTATTCAGGTTGTTTAATATGTTACAATCTAAGGTGCGAATATACAAAAGAATATTGACTATCTTTGATGTCGTAACAATAATTGAAAACAGACATGATACTATCCACTACTCCAACCATTGAGGGTCGCAACATTGCCGATTATCGCGGTGTTGTATTCGGTGAGGTGATCACCGGCGTGAATTTTATAAAGGACTTTGCAGCCAGTATAAGGGATTTCATAGGCGGTCGCAGCACCACATACGAGGATGAGCTTATACATGCACGTGACCAGGCCATGAGAGAGATGGAGGAGCGTGCCCGCAAGCTTGGTGCCGATGCCGTTGTGGGAATAGATATTGACTATGAGGTGCTGGGCCAGAACGGCGGTATGCTTATGGTTACCGCTTCAGGAACTGCAGTCCGTTTAGGATAATACCTTTCAGTAAAGAAAATCACCCCGAAAGTCTGCCGGCTTTCGGGGTGATTTGCAGTTATATGGTTTTACTGCACTTGAATATGGCCTGCGAATGATGTCGGTGTCTGACCGAACTTAAGTGAGAATGAGATAGAGTCACCTGCATAAGTTCCTGTAAAACCAGTCACTTTATAAGCGGGGAATTCACTGCCCATTGCCAGAGGTATGCTCTCTTCTGCTGTCATCTCCGTGATGCCATCCTTGTTACTGATGCTTATTCCGGGAATGATGATATCCATGGTCGGCATGCGCTGAGCAAGTTTGGCCTTGAATATGGTTATTGATACGGAGTCAGCCTTATCGGTATAGTTCACGCTGATCTTTGTGTCGGGAGTAACGCAGTCACCGCTGGATGCGTTTGCTGTAAGGATGCCGCTAAAGTAGAGAGTGTCAATCTTTTGAATAGAGTCATTCTGAATGGAATCATTCTGCTCTGTGGCATCTTTCTTGTTCTCATCATCTGTTTCAATCTTGTCGCAACTGATTACGGCTGCCATAAGGGCAAGCAAAAGGAAAATTGATTTCTTCATTGTGTTATAGTTTTATAGTTATACCTGTCATTATTATCCGGGGCTTGATGGATGCAAAGAACTCGTTACCCACGGACTTGAAATAGAAACTGCGGCCCTCCTCATCGGTCATGTTATAAGCCTGTACATAGAGTTCCCAACGGTCTGATACGAGAGCTATGCGGCTGTCGGCCCTGAGGCGTAAAGGCTCGGTCTGTGTGCCTGACTCATTCCAGTTGAAAGGACCTGTGCCGCTCAGTGTGGCGTCAATGTCCAGCATCCTGCCGCCTATGTTGAAACTGTATCCGGCCGATATGTTCAGGGTGTGCTCAGGAACGTACGGAATACGGTTGCCGGAGTAGTCATTGTTTCCGTCATTGAATTTGACAAACCGGGCGTCACACCATGCGTATGAGATGTGTGAGCGGAACTGTCCCGGATTCCATCCAAGTTCAGTCTCAATGCCTATGCTGCGGCTGCGTCCGGCATTTGTCATCATTCGGCCGGTTGACTTGCCCGGAGGGAATACGGTGAGCTGCTGGTTCTCTACATCTATATGATATACTGCGGCCGATGCATGCAGGCTTCCTTTGTTAAAGCGTGCTCCCAGCTCGGTGTTCCATGCTGTCTCAGGGTCATATTCCGTATTGTCTGCTCCTACTGAAACTGCAGGCTGGTCCAGATATACGCCCAGGTCCTCCATTGTGGCGTTCATGGTCAGGTTCTGCAGGATATCCGAGAATATCTGGGTGTTGAATCCGCCTGCGCGGTAACCCTTGGAGAGGGTGGCGTAGAATGATATATGGTCCGTGGCCTTGAACAGGGCAGAGAGTTTGGGCAGCAACTCGACGCGTGAATGGCTTACGGATCCTTTGTAGGGGATGGTGAGCTCCCTGTCCGCCGTCATGATGGGGGCAAAGCGGTAATGCATGATTGCCTTGCAATCATAATCCATGTTGCCACCCTCATAATCCAGACGTATGCCGGCGGTAATCAGCCATCGGTCCAGGTCAATGACGGACTCATGGAACAGGGCTGCGTTCCAGCTGTCAATCATGAAATCCGAGTTTACCGGCATCTTGGTATCCGATATTGCCAGATAACCTATCTCGGGCGGGATATGGCTGTTGGCGTTTTTGAGTATCAGGTCCTCTATGCCGTCGCGCTTGAATGTGACCGGTGCCTCAAGCCTGTTCCTCTTGTAGAAAGCGAACACTCCGGTCTGGGGCTGCCATATGGCTTCTGTATCGGCCCGGCGCAGGTTCAGTTCCAGCGTTCCGGCTCCGCTGTTCTGTCTCTGCTGCAGCGTAAAGACGTAGCGGCTGGTATAGTCCTGGTCCATGTGCATGTCATCGGACAGCAGCTGCAGTGATGCGGTGCCCTGGGTAATCAGCTTGTCACCGTGGTGGTTGAGCCGGAATCCCTCTATGACCGATAAGCGACGGTAGCTGCCCTCATCATTGTATGATACAGGGTGCAGGGTGTCATTTATCAACTGTCCGTACGCAAAGCCTCCCTCACTGGAGATATTGGCCATAAGGAGATTGCTCATTACAGTGTTCTCTCCTGTCTGGCGCTGCCATCTCCAACGCAGGGCAAAGCCGTCGTACGGATCGGTTTTTGCGTTTTTACAGGTATTCATGAAATATCCGTCAGTATGTCTGTATGTGGCCGACAGCGCGTTGCTGCCAATTATGAATGATGCACTGGCCCTGACGGTGCCGGCTGTGCCGTATTCCAGATTCAACGTAGGCCGGGCGTCATCCTGCGGTGACAGGGTGCTCAGTGAGAGTACTCCTCCCATGGCGTTGCGGCCATAGAGCGTGCCTTGCGGACCGCGCAGCATCGTGGCGTTGCTTATGCCCTCCCAGTCAAAGTCGTAGATATTCTTGTCCAGGACGGGTATGCCGTCTATATAGAGTGCCATCACCGGGTTCTCCATCCTGGAACCCAGGCCTCGGATATATACTGTTGATGTAAGTGAAGCACCGTAATCAGGTATGTGCAGTCCGGGAACCTTGCCGGAAAGCGCGTTTGGGCGGTATACACCCTCCCTGTGCAGGGATTCTCCGCTCATTACGGTTACGGCCGATGCCATACGCTCCGTGGGCACCTGCTCCTTGAGGGCTGTTATGCTTACCTGTGGGAGTTGGAAAAGGCCATCGGCCAGGACTGTCCAGTCTGTCAGGACAGTGAGAACTGATATAAGGAATACGGCTGTCATTGCGGTTGCAAAGGTCCGCAAAAACAGCCGTCTGTTTTAGAACTCGGATTGCAGGAATTAGGATTATCCTTGCATGGTTTTCCTGAATCCGGTAGGCGTAAGACCTGTCTCTCGCTTAAAGAACCGTGCAAAATAGGACTGATCTTCCAATCCTATCGCTGCTGCCACGTCAATGATGGGGATGGATGTGGAGGCAAGCAGGCGCTTGGCCTTTACGATACGTACAGAGTCTATCCATTCACCCACGCTGCGTCCTGTTGACTGTTTCACCTGTCGGCTCAAGTAGTTCTCGCTGATACCGGCTGCCGCTGCATACGTGGCTATCGTGCCGATGGGCCTATCGGGGCTGAAAACTGATTCCAGGAATCTGTTTACGACCTCAGGTACAGCAAGTGACTTTCCTGATTTGATACGTGACAGGAACAGGTCCAGTGCTTTCTCTATGAACAGTTCATCCCTCTTTTCAAATGACTCCTGTATCATGTTGAAAAGCTCACCCATAAAGACCCCTTCATCAAACCAGAATGCCTGGTGCACGGGGGCGGTTAGATATCTGAGGGGTTTGGTATCCGTAAGCATCGATGTTGAGAATGCTCCGGTATAACCTGTGGCTTCATGGTAATATCGTATGGCAAACAGGCATTGTGCCGGTATGATCAGGACATGACCGGCCTGGCAGAGATA
This sequence comes from uncultured Prevotellaceae bacterium, assembly GCA_900319225.1. Lineage (GTDB taxonomy): Bacteria > Bacteroidota > Bacteroidia > Bacteroidales > Bacteroidaceae > Colenecus. The sequence goes on from ONNV01000008.1 coordinate 66,312, forward strand.
TGAATTGCCGTCGGCCTCAACCAGCACCTCTCCCTGGGTCACATAGATGAATCCTATGAGTGGGAGTGATGCGGCCGGTACCTCGCTGGCTCCGTTGCGGCTGGCGGTATCCATCCTGCGTATGTAGAAACGGTAGGATGAGTAATCCATGTCTGATTTCCAGTGGGGTTCTACCTGTTGCATTTTTCCTGGTCCTTGTCGTTACATGATAGTGTTTCAATGATATCGTCCAGTGTGCAGAACAGGGCGGGCACGGTATCGGGAGTGATGCTTTTGCACTTGATGGAGTCCCCCATAGCCTCAGGTACGTTTGCCAGTGACTCCTGCAGGCGGGCGCCCTTATCGGTCAGTCTTACTATTATCTGACGCGCATCCTTGGTGCCTTTGCTGCGGGTTACAATTCCCTCTGCCTCCATACGTTTAAGCAGGGGTGTGATGGTGTTGGTCTCCAGCATGAGTCGTTTGGCTATGTCATTTACCGGCTGGGAGTCTTTCTCCCACAGGACCATCAGCACCAGATACTGCGGATACGTAATACCGTATCCTGACAGTAACGGGTGATAGGCCTGCGTAATGAGCCTTGAGGCTGTGTAAAGCCTGAAACACAACTGGTTGTCCAGCTTGAGCTGTTCTTTCATTACAACATTTCAATTAAATCCTTCTCAATATCATCGGGTGTTGTTACGGGTGCGTAACGCTTTATTTGTGATCCGTCACGGTTTATTAAGAATTTTGTAAAGTTCCAGAGTATGTCGCTCTCTTTCTCCACGCTCTTGCTTAAGGTCTTGAGCATCTTCTTTGTGGCCTTGGCCTTGAGACCCTTGTACTCCTCGGTGGGGGCGGCCTCTTTCAGGTAGGTGAATACGGGGTGCTCCTGGGCGCCGTTTACATCAGTCTTTTTCATGAGCGGGAAGGTTACGCCGTGGTTAAGACGGCAGAACTCCTCAATCTCTGCATCGCTGCCCGGCTCCTGGTGTGCAAACTGGTCACACGGGAAACCTATAATGACCAGGCCTTTCTCCTTGTATTTCTGATAGAGAGCCTCCAGACCGTCATACTGCGGAGTAAAGCCGCACTTTGAAGCTGTGTTGACAATCATCAGAACCTTGCCCTCATATTGAGCCAAATCTACCTCTACGCCCTTGTTGTTAAGAGCCTTGTAATCATAAATCCTTTTCATAGTCATATCTGTTTATTTGTTGTTTTATATCGTTTGCGATACAAAGATATGACAAAGAATTTATATCGCAAACGATATTTTGTTTTATTAACTATATTTTTTCGGTTTAGGCAATAAATAAGTAACTTTGGTCTCATTATGAAAGCAGAACTGAAAGAGTTGCTGAGTCTCTCAAAAGGAGCTGATGCGCAGCAGACCGTGCAGTTGGCCGCTGCCGGGTCAAACCGCGTGTATTACCGTTTTATAATGCCCGGCGGAGAGACGCTTGTGGGTGTTGAGGGAACCAATGCCGATGAGAACAGGGCATTCCTTACGATAGGCCGACATCTGCGCGAGGCCGGACTCCCTGTACCTGAGATATTGGGCGTATCGGACAGCGGTATGTGCTATCTCCTGCAGGACCTTGGTGACGACTCCCTGTTCGGGCAGCTGGAGAGTGCCCGTCTAAGCGGCTCTTACAGCCCTGAGCAGACCGAGCTGCTTGAGAAGGTGATGCGCCTGCTGCCGGACCTTCAGTTCAAGGGCGGTTGGGGACTTGATTTCAGCGTCTGCTTTCCGTGTGAGTCATTTGACCGCCGCAGCATATTCTGGGACCTGAACTATTTCAAGTACTCGTTCCTTAAGGCTACCGGCCTGGAGTTCCATGAGGCGCGGCTGGAGGATGACTTTGAGAGGTTTGCATCCCAGCTCCTTACTGATGCCCCGTACTCCACATTCATGTTCCGCGATTTCCAGGCACGTAACGTGATGGTAAAGGATGGTGAGCCTTGGTTCATCGATTTCCAGGGCGGACGTCGCGGACCGGTTGAGTATGATGTGGCTTCATTCCTGTGGCAGGCCCGTGCCGCATATCCGTCTGATTTGCGCGAGCACCTTATAGATACATATACGGAATCTCTGGCCCGATACCGCAAGGTTGATGCAGCCCTGTTCCGTAAGGGGCTTATGCATTTTGTGCTGTTCCGCACACTGCAGGTACTGGGCGCCTATGGGTTCCGCGGTTATTTTGAACGCAAGCAGCATTTCATTGAGAGTATACCCGCCGCAATAGGCAATCTAAGGGACCTGTTGGATTCCGGAGTAGGAGTTGAGTATTATCCCTATCTTGTTGAGGTGTTGCGCTCTCTGGTGGAACTGCCTCAGTTCGCACCGGTTTCTGCACCTGCCGATGGCAAACTTACCGTCCGTGTAATGAGTTTCAGCTACCGTAAAGGCGGCATACCTGAGGATAAGAGCGGCAACGGAGGCGGATTCGTGTTTGACTGCCGTGCCATGCATAACCCCGGCAAGTATGAACAGTACAAGAAGATAACCGGTGCCGATGCACCTGTGATTGAGTTTCTGGAGAGCCGGGGCGAGGTGCAGCATTACCTTGATAATGTATATGGACTGGTGGATCCCACAGTAGACAAATACATTGAACGCGGATTCCTGAACCTGATGGTGGCATTCGGCTGTACAGGCGGTCAGCACCGCTCACTCTATTGCGCCAACCATCTGGCAGAGCATCTTAAGGATAAGTACGGTGACAGGATTCATATAGTTCTTGAGCATCGGGAACAGAAAAAACGCATTGAGCTATGAATGCCCTTATTCTTGCTGCCGGACTTGGCACCAGGCTGGGTGAGTACACATCGGACCGCCCCAAGGCATTGGTCCAGGTGGTCGGCCGTACCATGCTTGAACATCAGCTGCGCCATCTGCAGGCTGCCGGTTTTGACCGTTTTGTAATAAACATACACCACTTTGCACCCAAGGTAAGGGCTTTCCTTGAGGAGCATAATAACTTTGGTCTGGACATTCGTCTGTCTGATGAGACAGACCTGCTGCTGGATACCGGAGGCGGCATCCGTAAGGCAATGCGCATGTTTGATAATGAAGAGCCTGTGCTGGTACACAACGTGGACATATTCTCCAGTGTGGATCTTAAGGCTCTGTACTGCGGTCATGTGGAGAGTGGGGCGGATGCGACTCTGGTCGTGGCTGAACGTTCCACATCCCGTTACCTCTATTTTGATGATGGCTCAATGCTGCGAGGCTGGAGTAATGAGAAAACCGGTCAGGTGCGCTCCCCGTACAGTGGCTTTGACAAGACCGCCTTCCTGCCCCGTGCGTTCCAGGGCATACATGTGGTATCCCGTTCGCTGCTGCCGCTGCTGGATGAGATTCCTGAACCTAAGTTCTCAATAACTGACTTCTATGTTGACAATGCCGCCCGCCTGAGGCTACGTTCGGTGTTATCGGACTGTGACAACTGGGTTGATGCAGGTAAGCCGGAAGCCTTGGAGAGAGCTGCACAGATAATAGGCACCTGCTATGAATAGACTGCTTGACGAGATGACGCGCCATGCCGACCCCACCCAGGTGGAGGGCCTGATGCGCTTTTTCAAGACCGGCCCCGGCCAATACGGTTATGGTGACCTTTTCCTTGGAATCAAGGTCCCGGTTACACGCTCCGTGGTAAAGGAGTGCTGGAATGATGTAAACTTTGAGGATCTTGAGGAGTGTGTTACAAGCAAGTATCACGAGGTGCGTCTGGCCGCTTTGCTGACTCTTGTTGAGATATTCAGCCACAACAAGAAGAATCCTGAACTCCAGAAACAGTGTGTGGATTTCTATCTGTCACATACCGATTACATAAATAACTGGGATCTGGTGGACCTTTCATGCTATCCATTGATCGGCACCTGGCTGCTTGATAAGGACCGTAGCCTTCTGTATGACCTGGCCCGTGACGGCCGCACCATCTGGGAACAGCGCATAGGAATGGTAAGCACCATGCAGTTCATACGTCACGGCCAGACTGCTGATACATATGCAATCGCCGAGATATTGCTTTATCACAAGCACGACCTTATCCAAAAGGCCGTGGGCTGGCTGCTCCGTGAAGCCGGCAAACGCGATGCCGATGAACTCCGCCGCTGGCTCCAACCCCGCGCTCACACCATGCCCCGCACAGCCCTGCGCTACGCCATAGAGAAGTTCCCCGACTCCGAGCGCCGCACCTGGCTGGAGGGCACAAAGGGGACGGTTCTTTCAGTCGCTTCGCTTTGTGAAAGCGTCTCCTTCGGAGCCGAGCGCTATCTGTGCCCTTGTGATAGAATTTCAAGGTGAACAGAACTTTTGGGGTATCGGTATCAGAAACCATGGCCGCCCGTGGGCTTGTGAACCGACGAACGAAGAGAGAGTAGAGATAGCTAGCTTACTCTACCGAACGAGGAGGAGGTCTAGAACGTAGTTCTTAACGGGAGGGGCCCGCTGCGAAGCAGTGGGAGGGATAGCGCGAAGCGCGTAGTTTCAGATACTGATACCCCTAAAGTTCTCTTGGAGGAAGGGCACAGATAGAACCGTCCCCTTTGTGCCCCTAGTAGAATCTGCCCAGAGTGGTGCCGGGATAGTAGTGCTGGAGGATCTCGCGGTAGGTGTAGCCTTTGGCTGCCATGACTGCGGCTCCTATCTGGCAGAGGCCTGCTCCGTGACCCCAGCCTGCTCCGTATAGGATGAATCCGGTTGGTGTCTTTTCTACAACGAATGCGCTGCTGAATAGGTGACTCTCCGATAGCGTTCGGCGTATTTCAAGTTCCTTGCCTATGGTAATTGTTGCATCGGTACCCTCAACCTCAAGTTCGTAGATACGGCCCGAAGGACCGCGTTTTACGGGACGCAGGTTGACTATATCACCTATCTCCAGACCTGCCTTACGGCGGAATATGTTTGAAATCTGCTCTACGGTGTACTCCACTTTCCAGCGGTAATAGTCCGGAGTCTCCAGGTCATAGCCGTTCAGGGACTCGGAGAGTATGTTTCCGTCGGCCGAGTTGCAGAATGATTTGGGATCGGACATGATCCATTGACGTGCATTCTCCTCTATGGTCAGGTCGGGCAGGGCACCCTCATTGATGCTGCTGTCACGCAGGGCTACCAGGTAAGGCTTGTGCTCATCCTGCCAGCAGGTCTCAAACTGTTCGGTAATGCCTCCGCAGCATTTGCTGAACCTTGCGTCACACAGATGTCCTTCGCTTATCAATGTCTGCCCAAGTGTGTCCTTTACAGCAGCCTGGGCGGCAGAACTGATTATGCGGGTACGACCCTGGTAACGCTGGCAGTGGTCATCGGCACAGACATCGAACAGGGTGTGTTGGTCATGGTCATACCATTTGATTATGCGGTTCAGTATGTGGTTGCCGGCAAACGGTGACTCCTGGGCGGATTCTGCCTCCATGGCCTTGCGGTAGGGTGAACGCAGTTGTGCCAGCACCCAGCTGCGGGAAATCACGGCATGGGCGCGCAGGAACTCGCGGCTGGCGGTGGGTTTCATCTCGGATGAGATTACGCTGGTGAGGTAATCCTCTACGGGCAGGATATTGATGGCACGAACCTTGTCGCCCTCAATGATGAACTTGAGCTGGCCGGAGAATGTCTGCTCCTCCTTGCGCTCCCAATGGAATCCAATGCCGATGGTTACGTCGTGCAGGGTGAATGTGCTGTTATGCTCGTTGGGTTTCAGGGTGAGGCTGTCCAACAGGATGCCGTTCCAGCTTAGGCGGCCCTGTACGGCACTGACGGTCATCTCTCCCTCAAAACTGCTGCGGCCGTCGGTGTAGCTGTCGTTGAGACAGAACCGTATCTGATGACCGGTCATGATGCCCACGCTTATCTTGGGCTGCTGCGGGGTAACCTGACGGTAAATATCCAGCACCTGATGCTCGGTGAGCGACTCAAAATCCTCCTTGCGCGGTGTAATCACAAGACCGAACATATCCACGGCGCCGGGGCTTACCATGATCTTGGCGTCGCCATCGGCATAATAGCAGTCAGGACGGTGCTTGCTGCGCGGTATGATGGCGGTTATGACCTGCCCGTCACGGTTGAATGAGAGCACGTTCATGCGCGGCTCAGATTCTCCGTCATAAATGGTCATGGAGCTTACGTAATCCCAGATTCTGGCAGGGTCGGAGCCCTTGATCACTATCACAGGGAATCCGAACGGCTGTATGGTGACAGGCTCGTCCTTGGCGGGTGGCTCATTGTTTATGAGTTTCTCAACAAGAGGTATGCCCTCGCTGCGTCCAATCTGCATGTGCAGATGGTCCGGGGCCGATGCACCACTACGCGGGCCGTTGTAGAATATCATGTAGCCGGGCTCCAGCCTGGACGCGATATCAAGCATCTTCTCATAGCAGTCCCTGAACATCTGGGGCCTGTGCTCGCGGCTTACCACACAGAAGTGCTCACGGAGTATGGGGTAGGGGTTTATCAGCAGGTCGAATCCGTTACCTGCATCAAAGGCCATCTGCTCCTGAGGGCGGTTGCTGCCGCAAAGGAAACAGGGTCGGACTGTAGTCTCGGAAGGTTGGACTTTGGCTGTGGTTGATATTATGCGGGCCGGGTTATGCTGGAGCGCCAGTCCCGATGATGAGAGCACGCGTGTCTGGTCTTTCTCCAGGTTATTGAACGCTTCCCTTGCTGCCGGCCACTCCTGCAACTGCTCCTCCAGGCACTGGCCCAGATGCTTGAATATGTTTTCCATCAACTGTTACTGTTTGCTTTGATACGTCTCTGTAACTCGGAGGTACGGAGCGTGTCTTTGTAAAGATTATTTGCGTTCACCTTCTCAGGGCTCAGGGCTGCGTCACTGTTACCCTCCCAGCGGCGGCACAGGTAAAGCTCGTCAAATATGCGTCCTATGCGATACTGCCCGGCAATGCGAATGGCTACGGCATAATCCTCACCGTAGCTTACGTTGGGGAATCCGATGCTCCTTACGACCGGGGTGTAGAACGCACGTGGTGCTCCCAGACCGTTTATGCGCAGGGCGTTGTTGGGGCCGTTCTCATCAGTCCACTCCTTATGGTCTATTATGCCGGGAGGCAGGGTCTCCAGATTGAAGTTGCACATGCGGTAACTGCCTATAACCATGGAGTAGCCGCCTTCACGGAACTTGTCAACCACCTTCTGCAGGGTGTCAGGGCCGCTGTAAAGGTCATCGCTGTCCAGCTGCACTGCAAACCGTCCGCATTCAGGGCTGTTGACGGCCAGGTTCCAGCATCCTCCTATGCCCAGGTCCGTGCGCTCAGGTATGATATGTACCAGACGGGAGTCATCAAGAGCCAGCTTGCTGAGTATGTCTGTGGTGCCGTCGGTGGAGTGGTTGTCAACCACAATCACGTTGAATGTGACGTCCAGCTGCTGGCCGAGCGCTGATTTGACGGCGTCGGCTATGGTGCGCTCACGGTTACGTACCGGTATTATGACCGATGCCAGGACCGGGAAACTTCCATCTGCTGTGTTGACCGCGGCTCCTGCTCCGGGCTTGAGATAACCGTTTATGAGTTTTAGATGTTCTGTGCATGCAGCCTCCATCTCTATCTGGACGTCACGGTTGCGCGGATTCACATAATCAAACTGCTTCTGGCCCGATGTGCGGAAATCAGTCTCGGCAATTGTGTAGAGCGGCTGAGGCACCCTTACGATGGGCAGCTTGCGCTGGATTGCCAGACGCAGCTGGTAGAAACCGGCAGTCCTGAACTCAGCCAGGTCTGCCTCCAGGAACACATCGATGGCGGCAGGTGTGAGCAATACCAGGGCGCCGAAATCAAAATCATCCCTGAGACTGCCCTCCTGGATGTCAATGAGGGGCGCGGGGACGATGGCATCGGGCCCCATGGTCTTGAGGTAGTCAGAGTATACCATGCCGGCACCGGCCTGCCGGGCGCACTGTACCATGCGGTCTGCGGATTCCTGGGTTACTGTAACTTCTCTGCCGCTGATATTGAGCAGGATATATTGGTTACGGAATGCTTTCAGTGTGTCACGGACAAACTGTGTGGAGCTGCCGTATTGGGGAATGTCTAACGTCTGTATCATATTCAGCGAAGATAAGGAATTATTTTGTAACTTCGCATGTTATTTTGGACGTAAAGCACGTCTTGCCGCGTTAATAAGAAAACTAAGTACAGGAATGGCTCTCAAGAATCTGGTTGGAATGACTTTGGCTCAGTTGCAGCAGGTGGCTGTGGAGAACGGTATGCCGTTGTTCACTGCCAAGCAGATGGCAGACTGGCTCTATGTGAAACAGGTCAAATCCATTGACGGGATGACCAACCTGTCACTCAAAGTCCGCAGCAAACTCTCAGAGAACTATGAGGTGGGCCTGGCTTCACCGTCACATGCCGCTGCATCCCAGGACGGTACCGTCAAGTACCTGTTCCCCGTCAGGGACGGCCATTTCGTGGAGGCTGTATATATCCCGGACGGTGACCGTGCCACTCTCTGCATATCCAGCCAGGTGGGCTGCAAGATGGGATGTGTGTTCTGCATGACCGGCCGCCAGCACTATACCGCCAGCCTTACAGCCGGTGAGATACTTAACCAGATACTCTCATTGCCAGGTAAGGAGAACCTGACCAACGTGGTATTCATGGGTATGGGTGAGCCGCTTGACAATCTGGAGAACGTGCTTGCCGTACAGGAGATACTTACCGCTCCGTGGGGATTCGGATGGAGTCCCAAACGTATAACGATATCCACCGTGGGCCTGCGCCGTGAGCTCAAACAGCTCATAGAGGGGTGCGAGTGCCACATTGCAGTGAGCCTTCATGCCCCCACACCTGAGAAACGCCGTGAACTCATCCCGGCCGAGAAGGCATTCTCAATGACTGAGATGCTTGAGGTGCTGCGCCGATATGATTTCTGCCATCAGCGCCGTCTCTCTTTTGAGTACACCATGTTTGACGGGGTGAATGACTCTCAGGATGATGCCCGCCAGCTGGTCAAGACCCTTCAGGGGCTTAGCTGCCGCGTTAACCTGATACGTTTCCATGCCATACCTGACAGTCCTCTGCGTCCGGTATCGGAAGAGAAGATGGTGGAATTCCGTGACTGGCTTACCGGCCATGGCGTATTTGCAACGATACGTGCATCACGCGGTGAGGATATATGGGCAGCATGCGGTATGTTGAGTACTGCCAATGACAAGAAACAATAATGAACCCGATATGAAGAAAAAGATATTCCTTAAAGCTTGCCTGATGCTGCTGGCACTGATGATTGCGGTGGCATGCGGCAACAATACACAGACTCCTGCCCATCAGGGCAGCGATGACCCTGAGTCAGTGCTCAAGAGTTCCTCCAAGCAGACCAAGACCAAGAAGGCCAGAAAGACAAGGAAAAAGAAATCGATAATGATTCCTCACTCTGCCGGCTCACCCTATGAGGTGCTCCTGGTGGCAGCCGAGGATGACTTTCACAACGGTCTGGTGGATACACTCTATTCAATACTCTCTGATGACGTACGTGGCGTTCTGCAGTCAGAGCCTATGTTCAAGGTCTCTAGGATAACCCAGAACAATTTCTCCAAGACCCTGCGTCTTTGCCGTAACGTGGTGATGATAAAGATTGATCCCAGCATGTACAGCAAGTGCAAGTTCAAGTACTCAAGGGATGTGTATGCTGCACCCCAGATCATCATGACTATACAGGCACCCTCCGCACTCAAATGCAAGAACTTCATAAAGGCCAACAGCAAGGCCATCACCGAGTTCTTTACACGTGCCGAGCTGAACCGTCAGATAGACCAGCTTACCGATGATTACCAGCCCCATATCTATGAGCAGGTGATGCAGATGTTCGGATGTGAACTGTTCGCTCCGGGTGAGCTCAACAAGGTTACTACCGGACGTGATTTCGTATGGGCCCGCGGCGAGCGTTTTATCCGTAAGGTGGAGCAGAGCCTTAACATCGTGGTCTACTCATATCCTTACCGCGACACGAGAACCTTTACCGAGGAGTATTTTGTACGTAAGCGTGACTCAGTGATGAAGGCCAATGTACCCGGTCCGCATGATGGCCAGTACATGATGACCACCAAGGGAACCTTGTTCTTATCGGACGAGACGGTACACGGCAAGTATGCCCAGGTGGTACGCGGACTCTGGAACATAAGGAATTATGATATGGGCGGATCTTTCGTATCCGTATCACGCGTGGATGAGAAATATCAGCGTGTGATTGTGGCAGAGGGATTCCTCTATTACCCCAACCATGCCAAACGTGACTATCTGCGCAAGCTGGAGGCTGCGCTGTATACGCTGCGTCTGCCCGACGAGCTTGATTCAGGCACATTCAAGTATAGCCTGGATGATGTGATCATTACCCCCGATGAATAATTAAAAACGATATAGTGATGAGTGAAAGGATAAGAGTAGGTATCACCCAGGGTGATGTCAACGGAATAGGATATGAGGTCATTCTCAAGACTTTTGAGGACCCCACCATGTTTGAGTTCTGCATACCGGTAGTATACGGTTCGCCCAAAGTGATGACCTATCACCGCAAGGCTATAGAATCACCCACTAACTTTACCGTGGTGGACAGCGCCGGTGATGCCCAGCCGGATCGTCTGAATCTGGTGAACTGCAATCCTGAGGATGTTAAGGTTGACTTTGGTATACCTACCCAAGAGAGCGGATCGGCAGCATATCAGGCTCTGGAATGTGCTGTAAAGGAGTACCGTCAGGGAAAGATTGACGTGCTTGTGACAGCTCCCATCAACAAGAAGACCATTCACTCCGATGCGTTCCATTTTCCCGGACATACCGAGTATATCGAGGCTCAGCTGGGTGAGGGTAACCACGCACTCATGATTCTCATGAACAACTCCATGAGAGTCGCGCTTGCAACTGTCCATGAGCCTATATCAAAGGTGGCATCACTGCTCTCCAAGGATCTTATAAAGGAGAAACTTAGAATACTGTATAAGACACTCAAGAGTGATTTCGGTATCGAGATACCGCGTATTGCCGTACTGGCTCTCAATCCACATGCCAGCGATGACGGCCTTATAGGCAAGGAGGAGAGTGAGATTATCAAACCCGCCATTGATGATATGGTGGCCGATAACATCCAGTGCTTTGGCCCCTTCTCGGCCGACGGTTTCTTTGGCAGCGGCGATTACCGCAAGTTTGATGCCATACTGGCCATGTATCATGACCAGGGTCTTATCCCGCTCAAGGCTCTCGATATGGAGTGCGGCGTGAATTACACCGCAGGCCTGCCGGTGGTACGTACATCACCGGACCACGGAACTGCATATGATATAGCCGGAAAGGGAGTTGCCAGCGCCGAGTCTATGCGTCAGGCAATATTTGCCGCTATAGATATACTGCGCTGCCGCCGTAACGAGAAGGAGATTCATGCCAATCCTCTGGGCAAACTCTATTTTGACCGTCGCGATGACAGCGACAAGCTCAAGAACCTGGATCAGGGCAAGGAATAAGGAGTAATGCGGTTTGGCATCATAGCAGCAGGTGAGGGCAGCCGTCTGGCATTGGAAGGATCCGGCCAGCCCAAACCGCTTGTGCCTATTGCCGGTGTTCCCATGATTGAACGTCTGGCCCGCATATTCATGAACTGCGGTGCCGATAGGATTGCGGTGATTGTCAATGACCGTAATCCTGATACTGCTTCATATGTGAGGCGCATGTCCGCTCATATGCCCATTGACCTTGTTGTCAAGAGCACTCCCACACCCATGCACAGCCTGATGGAACTGGCCCCATACCTGGGCCGGGAGAGGTTCTGCGTAACTACTGTAGATACCGTCTTCAGGGAGAAGGAACTGGCGGATATGATGAAGGCTTTTGAGAGCACGTCATATGACGGTCTCATGGGCGTCACCTCCCTCATAGATGATGAGAAGCCCCTGTATGTGGATACGGACAGCGAGATGCTTATCCGCGGATTCCTGGATGAGCAGGGCGGTTGCAGGTATGTATCGGCCGGTATATATGCGTTGAAGGCTCAGGCTCTTGATGTGCTGGCGCAATGTCTTGAAAGCGGGCAGACCAGGATGCGCTATTTCCAGCGCCGTCTGCTTGAGGAGGGGATGCGGCTCAAGGCATTTGATATGGGCCGTGTCATAGATGTGGACCATGTGGGCGATATAGAAAAGGCCGGGGAGATAGCTGGTGAGTGATGAGATACCTGGGAGTAAGTCGTGCAGAACTGTTCTCGCCCAACCGTACGGCGGGTGATGCTGCGGTATTCCGTGCCGTTGCACTGGAATTGGAGCGGGCCGGAAACAGCGTTACCTGCATGACAGAACAGGAACTGGTACAGAATGGGATTCCCGCCGGTATTGACGGCATATTCCAGATGGCCAGGAGCAGCAGTGCACTGGCGGTGCTGGAGAGAGTCACAGTACCCGTTACCAATACCGTACAGGCTGTAAGGAACTGCCACCGTGCAGCGCAGACAGAAATACTGCAGGGGAGCGGTCTTATGCCGGAGAGCGTGATATGTCCAACAACGGGAGTTCCGGATGGCTGGAACCGTTATCCGTGCTGGATAAAACGCGGTGACAGTCATGCCGTGGAGCAGGATGACGTGCAGTATGTGACCAGTGAGTCTGATTGTGAGGCGGCCATACGCGTTCTGGCCGCTCGCGGTGTCAGTACCTGTGTCCTGCAGGATCATGTGCCGGGTTGGGTAGTCAAGTTTTACGGAGTGAAAGGATACGGACTTACAGACTGCTATGCCGCATCAGAAATGGACGGTAAGTTTGGGCTGGAGAGATATAATGATACACCTGGTGATTCCTGTGTTGATATGGACGCGCTAAAGGCTGTTGCCGATCGTGCATCGGAACTGCTGGGGGTGGATGTATACGGAGGCGATGCCGTGGTAGGGCCCGATGGCGGTATCGTCCTGATTGATTTCAATGACTGGCCCAGTTTCCGTACCTGCACGGTAGGTGCGGCATCACGGATTGCGGATCTGATTCAAAATAAGAGATGACTGAGAGAAGACGTGCCCTTGAGGCAACATTCAAATCAAAGGATACTGAGGAGTGGCTTGATATCTGGTTTACCCGCCCCATCGGACTGCTGTTTGCACGTATGTTCGGTGCAATGGGCGTGCATCCCAATGTAGTCACTATCATCTCCATATTCCTGGGCGTGTTTGCCGGATTCTGCTGGTGGCACACCACCATGGACTGGACCATACTTGGTATAGCCATGCTCATGCTGGCCAATTTCCTGGACAGTGCCGATGGACAGCTGGCCCGCATGACCGGAAAGAAAACCCTGTGGGGCCGTTTGCTTGACGGTTTTGCCGGTGATCTGTGGTTCATATCCATCTATGTGTTCGTGGGTTTTAGGCTCATGTCGCAGCCCATGCCGTTCTTTGAGGACCGCGTCTGGGGTATCTGGATATGGGTGCTGGAGGCGGTGTCGGGTATACTGTTCCATTCACGTCAGGCCGGATTGGCTGACTATTACCGCAACATCTACCTGCTGTTCCACGGTGACAGCGCAGAGCTCAATGACAGCCGCGAGCTTGCTGAACAGCAGCGAAACACTCCGTGGCGTGAGCGTTGGTTCTGGAAGATATGGCTGTTTTTCTATCAGAACTACACCCGTACGCAGGAGAGCATGACTCCACAGTTCCAGATATTCCGTAATGCGGTACGTGAACGTTACGGCAGTGAAATACCGGCGGATCTGGGCCGTGAGTTCTGCCGCCGCACATATCCCGTGCTCAAGTGGACCAACATATCCACTTTCAACACCCGCGCCATAGTAATTTACATAACCATGCTCATAGGCCAGCCCTGGATATATTTCATATTTGAGCTCACGGTCATGAACATAATATTCTACGGAATGATGGCATATCATGAGAGAGTATGCCGTGACATGAAGGATAAGATATGAGAAAGCGCTGGGATACCATATTCTTCCTGTTCGGAGTGGCAGCGGTAGTTGTAATGCTGCTTACTTTCGATGCTGACTGGAACCGCGTGAAAGAGGTTCTGAGTGAGGCCGGAATATGGTTCCCCGTAATAGTTGCGCTTTGGGGCCTTATCTACCTGATGAATGCCTGCTCGTTCGGGCTTATCATCAATGACGGAACGGGTAGGAGAGTGCCTTTCGGAAAGGTCTTCCAGTTAACGGTTTCCGGATATGCATTGAATTATGTCACTCCGCTGGGCCTTATGGGCGGCGAGCCGTACCGCATCCTTGAGTTGCAGGGCTATGTGGGCGGGCGTAAGGCCACATCGGCCGTAATCCTGTATTCCATGATGCATATATGCTCCCATTTCTGTTTCTGGCTGTCGGCAGTGGCACTCTATGTTGTGCTGCATTTTGTGGCCGATGGTTATGCACTGGACATGTGGATGTGCATTATGCTGGGAGTTATGACGGTTGTTTTTGTGGCAGTGCTGTGGGTATTCTCGCTGGGCTACCGCAAGGGATTCGTGGTCCGGGTATTCGGACTTCTGAGCCATATACCGTTTGTAAAGAAATGGGCTGCCGGATATCTGGACAAGCACCATACCGACCTGGAGGATGTGGACAGCCAGATAGCGTTCCTGCACACGCAGCGCCGTGCACCGTTCTGGTGGTCGCTGTTGCTGGAATACGCAGCCCGCGTGGTATCGTGCCTTGAGTACTGGCTCCTGATAGGAATGCTCATGCCCGGATTCACATTCTGGGACAGCATACTGGTAATGGCGTTCTCATCACTGTTCAGCAACCTGATATTCTTCTCACCCATGCAGATGGGTGGCTTTGAGGGCGGTATGGCTCTTGCTGCCGGCGGCATACAAGTACCGGGCGCATACGGTGTCTATACGGCACTGGTAGCCCGCCTGCGTCAGATAGTATGGACCGTGATAGGCATAATAATGATGAAAACGGGACGCAAGAATGATTAAGGGAATACTCATAGATTTTGGAGGAACCATAGACTCCGACGGCATCCACTGGTTTGACCAATTCCGTGATGCCTACGCCCTTGTGGCCGATATCTCCGAGCCGTTACTGTGGGATGCTTACGTTCATACGGAGCGCACCCTGGGCCGCAACCCTATCATCGGGCCCGATTATACATTCTGCAAAACCCTGCAGACCAAGATAGCCCTGCAGACAGAGTATCTGCAGCAGCACGGCATTACCGTAACAGCGCAGGATACCATCCTTGATACCTGCTACAACAAGGTGGTAAAGCATACCTCCACCGTCTCCAGACCCGTCCTGGAAAGGCTTTCTGCACAGTACCCCATGGTGCTGGTAACCAACTTCTACGGCAATATGCACACCGTCCTTAAAGAGTTTGGTTTGGACCATTTATTCAAGGACGTGGTGGAATCGGCCGTAGTAGGAGTCCGCAAACCCGATCCCCAGATCTTCCGTCTGGGAGTAGCCGTATTAGGACTGGAGCCCCAGGAAACCGTAATGATAGGAGACAGTCAGGAAAAAGACATCCTCCCAGCCCAATCCATAGGCTGCCAAACCATCCAAATTACCCCCTCATCCCCCCTGAGCTCATTCCCCCTCTAACCTTAGGGAGCCATAACGCACGTAGGACCATTATCCTCCCTAAGGTGAGCTGAAAATACGCTTGTACCTGCGTTACCTCCTGACCTTAGGGAGCTGTAGCGCACGTAGGACCATTTTCTTCCCTAAGGTGTGCCGTAAATACGCAATATCGCGGGCAACCCCCTGACCTTAGGGAGCCATAACGCACGTAGGACCATTTTCTTCCCTAAGGCGTGCCGTGAATATGCAATATCGCGGGCAACCCCCTGACCTTAGGGAGCTGTAGCGCACGTAGGGCCATTTTCTTCCCTAAGGTGAGCTGAAAATACGCTTGTACCTGCGTTACCTCCTGACCTTAGGGAGCCATAACGCACGTAGGACCATTTTATTCCCTAAGGTGTGCCGTGAATACGCAATATCGCGGGCTACCCCCTGACCTTAGGGAGCCATAACGCACGTAGGACCATTTTCTTCCCTAAGGTGAGGTTGCGTGAAAAAAAGAGGATGACCCGGAGGCCATCCTCTTAATATCTTACTTTTTGAAAAGCATCGGAGCGAACTGATGCAGGGAGCGGCGCCAGGTGAGCCACTCATGGCCGGTGCCAGGTGACTCGTAATAGATGTGGTTGATGCCCAGACCCTCAAGAGCTACATGCAGGTCGTGGATGCCCTGGTACATGCCGGCGGGCTCATCGGTACCTATGGAGATGTAGAGCAGGTGATACTGGTCGTTGATGGACTTGGGATACATCTCGGCGTCACGACGGTCATTGGGACCGCGGCCCGATCCGCTGAATCCGCCAATCCAACCAAACATCTCCGGATGGTCCAGACCGATGGTATATGACTGGAATCCGCCCAGTGAAAGGCCGCAGATGGCGCGGTTGTCACGGTCGGTCAGTGTGCGGTAGTTGGCATCAAAGTAGGGCACTATCTCTTCAACCATAACCTTCTCAAAAAAGGTAAAGTCAAACATGTTCTGACGGCCCCTTGCGTTGGGGTCATTGGCAACGGCATGTTCCATGACTATGATCATGGGCTCGGCCTCCTTCTTGGCAATCAGGTTGTCCATGATGTTGCCCAGTTTACCCTGGGTGCCCCATCCGGTCTCATCCTCGCCGGCTCCGTGGAACAGGTAAAGAACAGGGAAACGGCGGTTGGGCTCCTTCTTATACTGAGGCGGCAGATATACCCAAGTGGTACGCTCGGCGCCTGTCAACTCAGACAGGTATTTTACGATCTCAATCTCACCGTGGGGAACTTTCTTTTCAAGATAATAGTCCACGCCGGCCTCGGGAACCTCAATACCGCTCTGCCAATAATTTGAGCCGAAGAACTCCTTACTGTTGGGGTCCGATACGCGTTTGCCGTCAACATTCATGGTGTAGTAGTGGAATCCTACGACCAGAGGATCGGTGGTAACCTCCCACATGCCGTCATCACCCTTTACAAGAGGGTAGTTCTTGCCGCCTACATTGACGGTAACGGTTTTGGCTTCAGGGAAGTCATTACGGAATGTCGCGCTAAGGTCCGGGTTGATCTTGGGATACTCGTGACCTTCAAGATTGGTTGTTGCACTTGTGGGCTTGGTCACTACGCCCACCTGATCCTGAGTTTTGCAGCCTGCAAGTACTGCTGCAAACAATAAGACTGAAATTAGGCTCTTTCTCATAACATAAACTGATTGAGAAGCAAAAATAAGAACTTTCAGCGCAAACGGACGCTATAATACAGATTTATTTTTCGGGGCGTATCTTGGCCTGAACAGTGTAGTAGGTGGTACGGGAGTTGAATCCTGACTCATTTGAGATCTCAACCACTGATGCCTTGGGATGTTTCTTGCGGTATTGGTCAGCATAATCCAGACGGAGCGTGTTCACGTATGTGAAGAATCCGCCCAAATGGTTCTTGAATACTGCAGCTACATAGGTGCGGTTATAGCCGGTGCGGTCGGCAACATCCTGCATGGTCAGGTGCGGCTCAAGGAATGCCTCCCTCTGCTCCACGACCACACGTATGGCATCTATTATCTCCTGAACCTTGTCATCGGCAATATTGCGGGAGTAATAGGCTGTCTTTTTTACCTGTATATTGCCCTTCTTATGGTTCTTTCCCAGCTTATAATCCTGATTCTCCTCTTCAATGGGACTGCCATGACGGTGTGGGTGCAGGGCTGATATCAGCAGCAATACCGATGCGACGGACATGAACAGATGCAGAACCGCCATGACAGTCTTGCTGCCGGAGATGGCGGTTATCCATAGCAGTATCATGGTGATGTATAACATGATAACTGTCTTGCGGGCAAAATTGACTGGAAAATCCTCCGGGTTTGAGTAGTCCTCATCATCGGCCTCACGAGCCCATCTCATAACCACACGGGCGGCCCATAAGCAAACTGATGTAATGATTACACCTATACCCAGGATGAAGTACTCAATGATATCCGATGCCTCTTTATTGGAACCCGATACGGTCCATGCTAATGCTGCCAACAGACTTAAACCTGCAATAACACCCAGTGATACTATGGGGAAACGCCATTTTTTCCATTGCTTTACCCCTCCAAAATAGGATAGTAGGAGAATGGCCAGGAAATAGAGGTCAACCGGCAGGAAATAGGCCTTGACAAGCAGCCATGACAGGTGACTGTCGGGACGTAACACATATGGGACAATCAGCAGAGCCGACAAGTAGATAAGTGTGGCTGCACGCCGTCCGGGATAGTAATAACGGGGGGTTCTGTCATAAGGCCGGCACATATGGAACCAGCGTACAGAAGCTATGACGAGGCTTGTAATGACGTATGCCGCAGCGGCCAATCCGTAAAAATATAGTCCTTGGTTTTTCATTGCTGCAAAGTTAGCAAAAAAATAAACTCATATGGACAAAGTTGACTCAGGTGGACAGATTTATTGACCCCGTTGAACAGTTGTAAACTCATTGCGCACCTACTTTTGCGCCCTAAATCCGAGGAGCCCTAAAGCACGTTGCCATGAGGACAAAAAGTCTAAGAATGGCTCCGCGGTCAAAAGAATGATGCTACAAGTTAAACTAAATCAAATGATTAAAAAGGAAAACAAACCGTGTAAGGCATTATTAGTCCTTGCCTTATCAATGCTCACGACCGTTGGGGCGTGGGCCGACTCTTACAATTACGTGTCATTGTATGAGGATAATGAGATTGCCGTAGGGACGGCAGGTCATTATTATGTGAACATGCCACAAACAGGCACATCTGTTCTGAGACTTTCCAATGCCAACATCACCACATTCTATGTGTATGATGACGGAGGAAAGTCTGATTCTTATTCATCCAGTTGTGACGGTTATCTTATTATAGATGCGCCCTCAGGCTATTTAATTAAGGTAACAGGATCTGTTAATACAGAAACCGGGTGTGACTGGCTGAGGATTTATGATGGTGATACCGATAATTATCTTGGCCAAGAGAATTATACAGGATCAGATAAGATAGGTGAGCTGCTAAGCTCTGGCAATTGTCTGAAAATAAGGTTCCGTTCAGACTCCTCAAGAGAGTACGGTGGTATGTCGCTAACTGTTTATTTGATAGCCCCCACCGATATCTGCTTTTTCCCAGGTCTGGAAGAACATTATATATATACAGGCAATGTCATCAATTTAAATTATAAGGTATTGTCTGCCGACCATACCGAACTGACAAAAGATGTTGACTACAGTGTAACTGTTACTCCGAGTCCAGTTAAGGAGGTAGGTAGATATAGCATAACGGTCAATGGAAAGGGACAATATACAGGAGCACTTACCAAAGAGTTTGTTGTAGAGAAGCTACTCGCAGGTAGTGGTACCAAGAATGACCCGTATATGATTAACAGTGATGAAGACTGGAGTACTTTTGCCTATTTGCTAGAGAACAACTATTCAACATACGTTGATAAATATTACAGACTGGGTGCCGACATCAATGTATCTGAGGCAGCCTGTTTAAGTGAAGAAAAACCTTTCCGTGGCACATTCGACGGTGATGGTCATACCATGACACTCAATCTGGAAGCAACAGAGAATTATTGTGCTCCGTTCCGTTATGCAAACGGCTGTAACTTCAAGAGACTGCATGTATCAGGTACCATCACAACAAACGGCTACAGATATGCCGGAGGTCTTATAGCATATGCAGACGGTTATTATAGTAACACCTATATTGATAATTGCTGGAGCAGTGTCAGATTTGTAAGTACAGCCGCTGCAGATAATAGCTACAATAATAGGTGTTATGGTGGTTTTATAGGATATTTATATTCGAATGCATATATCAAAAACTGTCTGTATGATGGAAGCCTTATTGGCCCGGAAGTTAAGGGCTGTTCTGGTTTTGTGGCTGACTTTTCTACTTATAGTCATGACCTTAG
Organism: uncultured Prevotellaceae bacterium; assembly: GCA_900319225.1. Classification (GTDB taxonomy): domain Bacteria; phylum Bacteroidota; class Bacteroidia; order Bacteroidales; family Bacteroidaceae; genus Colenecus. Next base: position 86,207 of record ONNV01000008.1, read on the forward strand.
AATAACTAACTGTCTGTTTGCTCCTGCCCAAATTACCATTGGCGATTATATAAGCTATACTTTTGCTAAAGAGGCAGATTTAATTGACAACTGTTATTACACTCAATCCTTTGGTACTGTACAGGGTTCTCCTGTAGGCTCGATGACCAACGCCGAGTTGAAAGAGGCTCTGGGCAGTATGTGGCAGATAAAGAATGACAAGGTTGTACCTATACAAGAAAACAGAAACCTTGATTACAGCACACTGATATGCAAATCATCTTACGAGTGGACAGGTTCTGAAATCAATGTTGTTCCAACGGTAAAAGACCTGGATGGTAATATCATTAACCCTGATAATTACGAAATCACTTTCTCGCCAAGCCCCGTCAAAAATGTAGACAACTACACTATGACCATTACGGGCAAGGCTGCAAACGGTTATAGCGGCTCTCTGATTCAGGAGATAAAGGTGCTGGCACAGCTTCCTGGTAGTGGTCAGAAGAATGACCCTTATATAATAAGCAGTAGTGACGACTGGAATCGTTTTGCCGAAATGGTGAATGGCGGCTACCAATACAATGGTAGATTTGTGGCACTCGACAGAGACATAACAATCAGCACAATGGTGGGATTGGATGCAAGCCACTGTTTCGAAGGTTATTTTGATGGACGTGACCATACGCTGACTGTCAACCTCCAGAACAACGATCCCACCGTTGAGGGCGTTGCGCCTTTCCATCATACCAGATTTTCCAAGATTATGAACTTGACAGTTGATGGCACCATAACTTCTGCCGGCAAATATGCAGCAGGTCTGATTGGATGGTCAGGTTCACCAGACGAATGCACTAATTGTGTTGTCAAGGCTACCATCACTACCAGTGCCGATTATGCTGGTGGTTTTGTGGGAAACATAGATGTTGAAAGTGAAAACAATCATAGCATATCCTTCAATAACTGTGTCTTTGCCGGTACCATTCAAAGCAGTAACAGTGATCAGCATAAGGCTGGCGGTTTTTGTGGTTATGGTTACGGATATTCATATCTTACCAATTGCTTGGAGAATGGAACCTATACCAAGATCTCTATGATGAACCCACGCACAGGATATAAAAATTCTTCTAACAAGCAGGTTAACAGTTTGTACTATGTCAACAAGATTGGTAGTATAGGTGAATATATTACCGAAAGCAATAATTGTTTCAATGTAAGTCTGACAGCTCCTGAAAACGCTCTCTATCTGACTCGCGCTATTCAAGGCTATACATTCTATCAGCCGGTAAGTGTTTCTGCCTTTATGGACTCTTATCTGTATGATGGTGATGCCATCAATCTGGTTTACACTCTTAAGGCAGGAGTTACAACTCTTACAGAGAACACCGATTATACAGTAACGATAAAGAACAGCAACAATGAGACTGTAGCAAAGGAGGATTTGACAGCTGCAGGCATCTATACGATAACCTTTACCCCAGTAGATGGTAATGAGGCAGGCTATGCAGGACAGTCCATCAGCCGTACCTTTAACATCATTCAGGATGCCGAAACCCTTGACGGCTATGTATTTAGCTATGAAGGTGAGGGTGACAATAAGGTATATCATATTGATAACGAAGCCGACCTGGAGCGCTTGGCAGCCTATGTTAACAGCGGTCACAATGCTCAGGGCATGACTTTCGTTCTTACCACCGACATCACCATGACGGGTGAGCATACAGCCATCGGTAAAGACTATGATAATCCTTTCAACGGAACTTTCGACGGACGTGGTAACAAGATAATTGGTTTGACAATCAATAAACCAGACTGCGCTTATCAGGGCTTGTTCGGCCGTTGGGGAGCTCATGCTGTTGCCAAGAACATAATCTTGCAGGATTGTGATATTACAGGCTATTCAAATGTAGGTGGTATATTGGGATACGTAAGTGAATATAATAGTAATGTCTTGATAGAGAACTGTCATGTGAGCGGAACCATTAAGGGTATCCTTGATGACGGATTCCGTATTGGCGGTATTGCCGGATATCTGGGTTATGGAAATATCAAAAGATGTACTGTTCGTGGTTCTTTAAGCTCTACGGCCAATGTAAGCCGTATAGGTGGCATAATCGGTGAAACCTATTATGGCGTTAAGGTTGACTCTTGCGAGAATGCTGCTGACATAACTGGTCCTGGCGCCCTGCACGCTGGTATTTTCGGCCTTGCTGCACAAAATGACTTGGTTGCAACCAACTGCCTGAATACAGGTATCGTAGAGGGAGACGAACTTATAGGCGGTATATCAGGCTATTATCGAAACCAGAGTAAGAATTACGGAAACTATACCCATTGCTATTATGTCGCACAGGGTGACGGCAGTGCCTACAAGGCAAGTATTGAGGCCGATAAGCCCGGAAAAACAGAGCGTATCTATGAAATCTCTATGGAAGAGAACCTCTCAGACATCACTTGCGCTACAGAAGGTGTTGTTGTTACCAGCATGATAGATGGCAAGAAGTATATCAGGTCTGGCAATTGGACAGTAACCCTGACTCCTTCTGTTCCAGAGGGCTATTCTTTCGTTAACTATACCTGCCAGGGTGGTACGCTGACTAATTTGGGTCAGGCAGACGGAGAACATTCGCTGACCGTTAACAATAAGAACATAACCTTGGGTATTACCACAAGCAAGAATGGTAGTACCAATATAAATCTGGCAACCATTTCTGATATCGCCGACCAGCGTTGGTCCGGTAATATCGAAATTAAGCCAAGCATTGTTGCAACGTATAACGACGTGACACTCGTTGAGGGTACAGACTATTATCTGGAGTATTCAAACAATATTGACAAGGGAACTGCCACTGCAATTCTGAAAGGTTTGAATAACTTTGAGGGTACAGCCACCAAGGAGTTTAATATTGTGGATTTCCCTCTGAAGGATCCCCAAAACTCATATAACAGTAAGGACAACCCCTATCTGATTGCAACTGAGGCTGACTTGAAGGCATTAGCAGGAATCGTCAACTCAGGAAAACGTTTGGATGGCTACTATAAGCAGACTGCTCCCATCACTCTTACCACAGAGCATACGCCTATTGGTACTGATATAAACCATTGGTTCAGAGGTTCATACAATGGTGATAACAATGTCATCAGCAACCTTGTCATCAATAAGCCTAACTCCGCAAATCAGGGATTGTTCGGCGCATTTTATGGTGGTTGGCAAAATAGTTACTATGGCGAAATTACCAACGTCGTTCTTGAGAATTGTGATATCACCGGAGGCAAATGCACTGGTGGAATCGTAGGAATAATGTATGATTATGGTGGCAGGGTAACTAATTGCAAGGTAAGTGGAGTAATCAGAGTAGGCAACGACTTATCTGACGATTCCAATGCTAATCGCCATGGCGGTATTGTAGGAGAATGCTGCAAATATTGGTGTGGTGGTGGTACCGTAGAAAATTGCATCAACATTGCTGATGTTACAGGAGAAGGTGTATTTCATGGTGGAATCGTAGGATATATTAGTGATAATTTTGATGTCAGCAATTGTTTTAATGCAGGTGTTATCGAAGGAACGTCTTATGTAGGCTCTATTATGGGTGGCTATAATGGTAAAACGTTGACCAATAATTATCACACTGCGGGTACCACCGGTGGTGCGGGTAGTGAAGATAATTCCGAAGGTACAGACCGCAAGAACGCCGAGGTGATTGTAAAGATTACCGCTGGTGAAGGCGTTACCATTACTTACCCCGAGAATCCTGCATACATCTGGAACGGAGAGAACTATTATAAGAGTGGAACCGATGTTACGCTCGCATACGAACTCCCAGACGGCAAATACTTTGAGCGTTACGCTGTAAGCAGTGGTAATATTAGCAATCCTGCCTATATACAAGGTTCACACACACTGACCGATTTCAGTCAGGATGTGGTCGTAAGCGCCAAATGTGTTGATGAGCAGACAGATATTGCCACAGCAACCGTCATGTCTATTGATGACCTTACCTATAATGGTAAGGAACAGCATCCTCTGCCTGTTGTTACGTTAGACAACGATACACTTGTAGAGAACATTCATTACACTATCAGTTACGATACGGATTGTACAAATGTAGGTGAGAAGACTGTCACTATTACAGGTATCGGTCGTTTCAATGGAACAACGAGCCAGGTGTTCAATATCAAACCATTCGATATCAGTGGCGAGAATGCACTGACCATTTCTAATGTTGAGGGTGGTTATGCCCAGACGGGAGATGTACAACATCCTGTTCCTACAGCAAAATGCTCTGCCACCAATAATGCTACCTTATCTGAGGGTACAGACTACTTGCTCTCATATAGCGAAGGCTGCCAGCTTCCTGGTGATTACACAATCACTCTGACAGGCCAGGGTAACTATACTGGTCAGAATGTTGTTCCCTTTACCATCCTTGATGTTAAGGCATTGACAGTTCATGATAAATCAGACTATAACCAATATATTCCCGTATATGGATATTATGCAGAGAATTTTAACAAGTGTGAGTTTGTCATGCCTGCCGATGAGTTGGCTGCCATGAATGGCAAAGTAATCAGGAACATGAAGTTCTATCTCAAGACGAAAGCTGATGCAAGTTGGGGCAAAGCACGTTTCCGCGTATTCATGAAAGAGGTTGACTTTACTGCTTTTGGCGGTAGTCCCGTCTTTAGCGGCACCGATGATGCAACTATTGTGTATGAAGGTGAACTTGATGGCACAAAGGATGTTATGAATATCTTCTTCAGCACTCCCTACTTATATAAGGGTGGCAACCTGCTCATTGGCTGCTACGAGTATGAAAAGGGAAATTATAAGAGTGCTCATTTCTATGGCGAGAATGTAACTGGTGCAAGCATTCATGGTTACGATAGTAACTTTGACCAAATAAATGCAAATCAGAGAAACTTCTTGCCCAAGACCACGTTCTGGTATGAGGATAATAAGGTGGTTCTTGCCGATAATGACAGCGAGCTTGCAGACGACGAGAAGAATATAGCCAAGATTGAAGCCAACAAGGGCATTGTTTCTGATGTGACACTTAAGAACCGTGTACTCTATAAGAACGGTGAGTGGAATACCCTGTGCCTGCCGTTTGATGTCTCAACCACAGATGGTCCGCTTAGCGGAGACGGTGTTGAGGTGCAGATCCTGGATACACAGACATCAAATCTTTTCGGTACTGCTCTTACTCTGAACTTCAATAAGGAGACCACCGGTACGATAGCCGCCGGTACGCCGTGCATAATCAAGTGGACCAAGCCCGATGGTTATGATGCCGATCCGGATGCCTTTGACATCATTGATCCGGAGTTCAAGGATGTTACAATTACAAGTCAGGCTCCTACAGCCCAGGATTTTGATGGAGGTAGCTTTGTGGGCCAGTATTCATCATTCAAGGTAGGCAATAAGGCCAACGGTGATGACGGAAACCTTGATGAGATTATCGTGTTGGGTAGCGGCAACATCATTGGTTACTATGACACTCCCAAGTCTCTGCGCACATTCCGTGCCCACTTTGAGGTGCCGGTTCAGTCCGGTCAGAAAGCTGCCAAGCGCGGTATAGTGAACTTTGCCGATGGCTCAACCACCGATGTTATCATTATTCAGTCTACAGATGACAAGTCAGGCTGGAAGGTTAGTGATAAATGGTATACAATAGATGGTATCCTGCTTCCGGGCGTACCCACAGAGAAGGGTGAGTATATAAACAATGGTCGTACAATTGTAATATTCTGATTGAGTTATGGATATGAAAAAGAAGATATACAGCAAACCGTCAACAACGGTTTATGAGATCAAGATGCATTCAAATCTGCTGGTGGTCAGTGACCTGGACGGAGATAATCCTCTGGACTGGGGTAATCCTCTGATTGACCTCTGATTGCCTGATTGATAAAAAGAACCCCGAAAGTCGTAATGAGACTTTCGGGGTTCTTTTATTTTAATGGGTTACTTGTCGCCTATTATTATTTTTTTGTGGTCACTGGTAATGTAGATACCGCTCTGAGTGGGAATGCCGCTGACGGGGCGTCCCAGAATGTCATAATAGATAACAGGTTCAGCATCTGTCTGTGCAGGTTTGACGTTTGTAGGTTCGCTGATCCTGAAATGACACGTATTAAAACAGCTTATTGAGAGGTAATCGCCGTTGACATAATCACAGAGATAGGACTCCAGTACGTAAAAACCGGGTTTGCTGATATCAATATCGGCCTTGTAGGTAAAGATGCTGTCTCTGTTTTCTCCATTTGCAGACAGAGCCTTGAGATACTCCCTTATTTCATCCTTGACAATGATATCCATGACTTTTTTGTCATTGTAAAGACACCTGATTCTGCAGATTATGCTATCCGATGGAGTTACGTAATCAGGGACTCCGTTGCTTGTGGTATCACATAACACGATGTCATATGAGCACTTTCCATCTTCTATCGCGTGACTGCTCCTGTTCTCTATGTATCTGCTGTAGTTGATAAGCGTGTCATTTGCCAGTTCCAGATAGAATTGACCCATCAATATATCATATGAATCGTACACCTTTATACGTGTAAGACCTTTGTGCTTGGGTTTGAGAAGGAATGTAACTTCTCCTTCCTCCCAGGCACGGATATAGGCGTTATTGGAGTAGGTTTCAACGGATATATAAGGGGTGTCTTTTGTGATATCGGCCTCTTTTTTGTCACCATAATAATAGGCCTTGAAATTCAATCCATAAGTCAGGTCCTTAGGTGTTTGGTTTCTTATGGATACAGTCACATCATTAGGCTCGCCAAGTCTTCCTGCTCCGTATGTAATGGCTCCGTCAATTAACTTGAATCCTATTGGCTTGCTGGATGGCTTTATGAAAAACAGACCGCTTTCAGTTCGTCCGGTTACGACATTTGAGAGAGTAGGAGGAATAACCTCCCATTCTGCTCCGGGCTTACGTAATCTGATCATGGGATACAGCGTTACGGAATCACCCGGCTGGAAGTCTGTACTATCAATAGAAACTATTATTCTATTTCTTTTCTTTAAACGGTGAGCGTATGCTATAGTGTCATAGCTTTTTGAGTAATAGAGAGGGGTGAGCTGCCCGTAGTCATCAATCGTCCCCAAAGCATGGTCTACTGCGTCGTTTTCCTTACCATCAAATATGTAAGAATAATAGACTCCATTGACTTCGGTGACTATTATGTTTTCGTATTGGAAAAAAACCATATCGGAGCCTTCTGGTTGGGGTTGTTCCTTTAAATCAGGACTGACATATATCATTATTTCTTGCTTCATTGAGAATCCCAGACTGGAACTTCCATAGGCCACGTTGGAACTTTGTTCAGGATTCAGTACAGATAGGGAATAATAGCCGTCACAATCGCCACCCCATCCCCAATTGATGTGAAACAGTCCCGTATCATCATATCCGTCGCAAATAAAGGCATGTCCGCCATTATCACTATATCCGTTGTATAATACTGGGCGGCCTGATGCCAGCTCATTATAGACAATATCTTCCCATTCGTCTATATTGCAGAATGAGGACCTGAGTAACAAAGTCGCAGCCGGATACCCAAGATATTTTACTAATGCATCTCTCATCGATGGCCCGTTAGTACCGGAGCCACCTAATTCATATGGTGAGTATGCCATGCCCATAGCCTGACCGCAATAACGCATCAGGGTGGCTACTGCTTCCTGTTGAGCATCAGTTCCAACCAACTCTTTCTTGCCGGTCTCAGGATTCAATATATGATAGTCATTCAGCATGTTGTCATAGTCAAATGTCACAGGTGGGAGTGAGTCAATATACCACTTTTTACTTTCATTTCTTTTATCACCAGGATCAGCTGAATAATAACCGGGTAGACCGTCCGGCATACTTTCCGGCCAATTGTAATAGTTAAGAATCTGTGCGATAGAGGTGGCTCCACAACCAGTAATGCACTGTTTCCCATTAACTGTGGAATCTAATCCGGCGTACAGCGGTGTCTGGTCATAATATGGCTCAAACTGATTCCAGTGGGTCTTGATGAGCGGCTCTATAGGCTTTTTGTCAGTACGTGTCCCGGTAAGGCTTGGGTTGCCGTCAATTATCAGGTTGCCGTCCTTCAGGTCTGTGCGGTCACCCAATGTGGCGATAGCCTCATCATACTGTTTAAACCATGAACGTATATTCTCAGGCAGGTTATCCCAGTCTATATGACCGCTGTTCGAGTATCCCAGAACGGGTAGGGTACGGTCATCGGCCGATGCAATGATGAATCCGCCGTTGTTGATATTGAAGGCATAGATGCTGTTGGCCTCAACGGGCGATGATTCAAGTCTCATTCCTTGGTCACCGGCAGTTGCGGTTCTGCTGCTTACACGGTCTGCTGTCATTGAACTGCCCATAAACCTCAGGGCACGCGCCATTGCCTCCTCTTCAGTTAAATGCTGGGCATATGCAGATGCTGCGGTCAGCACCAAGAGTGTCAGTATGAAAAGCCTTTTCATAAGGTGTTGTAAAATGTGTTTTATAGATTTGCGTTGAAATAGTCTGTGACTTTCTGCATAAGGTGTATCCGGTCCTGACCGCGTACATTGTGCTCATGAGTGGGGTACGGGAAATAGTCCAGCTGTACTCCGGCTTTGATGCAAGCCTCCACAAAACTCAGGCTGTGCTCCCAGACCACGGTCTTGTCAATGGCACCCTGACATATGAGCAGCTTACCTTTCAGGTCACCAGCCTTGGAAATGAGACTGGTCTTTTCAAATCCTTCAGGATTGGTCTGCTCAGTCTCCATGTAACGCTCTCCGTACATTACCTCATACCATTTCCAGTCAATGACAGGACCTCCGGCTACACCTACCTTGAATATATCCGGGTGGTTGACCATGAGCGATATGGTCATGAATCCGCCGTAACTCCATCCGTGTACGCCTATGCGCTCCCTGTCAACCCACTCATGTGACATGAGCCAGCGCATACCCTCCATCTGGTCCTCCATCTCTGCCTGGCCGCACTGGCGGTGGATGGCCTTCTCATACTCTGCACCATGATGCTGTGTGCCGCGGTTGTCCATCACGAACACCACATATCCATGCTGTGCCATATACATCTCCCATGTACGCAGGTAGGCATGGAAAGAGTTGTTTACCAGCTGGCTGTGCGGGCCTCCGTAGACGTACAGTATAACCGGATATTTCTTAGTGGGGTCAAAATCCATGGGGCGTATCAGACGGTAGTGGTTGTCATACTTGCCGTCGGCGCTCTTTATGGTGCCAAGTTCAATGGGGCAGAAGTTGAGATCGGCCGTGGGGTCCTTGGCACGATAGATCTCCTTGGGCCTAGTGCCGTCAGTCTTGATGATGCTTACCACCATGGGGGTGTTCAGCTCTGACCATGAGTCTATGAAATAGCTGCCGTCCGGACTTATCTGGCAGGTGTGCCAGCCCGATTCGCGGGTCAGACGCTGGGCCTTTCCGCTCCTTATGTTGACGCGGAATAGATGGCGCTCTGCAGGTGATATCTCAAATGAGTAATAGTAGACGTAATTACCCTTTATGTCCAGCAATTGGATATCGGCATCGGTATTGACTAAGCGCTTGGGCTCACCGCCTTTTATGGTTCCCAGGTAGAGATTCCAGTAACCGTCACGTACGTTGGTCTGGTAAATGAAACGGTCTGAATCATCGGGTAGGAAAGTGAGCGGATGCTCCGGCTCTACATAACGGTCGTCATGCTCGGTAAAGAGCGTTCCCAGACACTTGCCGGTGGCAGCGTCATAGACGTTCAGGTGCATGTTCTTCTGGGCACGGTCCAGCACCTGTATGTAAATGCGGTCATTTGCAGGCCCCCATGTTATGTTGGTCAGATAACGTTCATCATCAAAATCAGTGACATCCATCCAAACGGTGGTGTCTTTTGCTGTATCATAGACTCCCAGTGTTATGATCTCAGACTCCATGCCGTTCATGGGGTACCGGATCTGCTGGAGAGTACCGGTGCGGGATGTGATGTCCAACAGCGGGAACTGCGTGACGCGGCTCTCATCCTTCTTGTAGAACGCAATACGGCTGTGATCAGGTGATACGAATATGCCGTTCTCTATGCCGAATTCGTTACGGCTTACTGACTCACCGCATACAATGCCATCCTGGTTGAATGATGTAATCTGATGGTCCACGCTGTCCTTATCGGTATACCAAACCTCTCCGTCTTTTGTGAATGCCTTGAAATGGTCTTTCTTGGTGCGTTTGCCCTTGGCGGTGGGCTTGCCCATATCCTTTCCGGTACGGGCATCTATGTGGTACTCCTTCTTGTCAAGTCTGTATGTGTAAACGGCACCGCCCAGGTCCCATTTGCAACCTATGTCCTGCACGCTTATGCCCTTGTTCAGCACAGCCTCCTCCATGGTGAGGATGCGTCTCTCTTCTGCTCCTGCCTTGCTCATTCCTGCAGTTAAAATGGTCAATAACAATATGATGGTCTTTCTCATATTCAAACATCAATTTATTCTTTCTATTTCTCTGACTCCCTTTATCTGCTTAAGCTTCTTGGTGAGCCTGTCCAGAGTGGACAGGTCACTTACCAGCACCGTCAGACGCCCCTGGAACAGGCCGCCGTTGGAGTCAATGCTGATGGAACGCAGCATGGTGTCTGGCTCCTTGTTGATTATTGATGATATGTTGGATACTATGCCTATGTCATCCTGGCCTATCACGTTAAGCGTGATGCTGTACTGGCTGCCGCTCTTGCCCGACCAACGTGCACGCACGATGCGGTAGGGGTAGCGTTCCCTCATGCGCAGCAGGTTGGGGCATGAGCTGCGGTGAATCCTTATGCCGCCGTTGATGCTTACGAATCCGGTGACGTCATCCCCGTAAATGGGGTGGCAGCATCCGGCCATCTTGAAATCAATGCCGGTAAGGTTATCGCCGATGACCAGTACGTCAGTATCCTGGCCGGTTTTCCTCTCAGTATCAGTAAAGGTCTTCTCTATGTCAAAATCCTCAGCGTGATGCACCTCCTGCTCAGCCTGGGCGTGCATCTCCTCATATATCTTGAGTACGTCATCGACCGTGATCTCATTCTCCATCAGAGCATGGAAGAACGGGGTCTGTCCCTTGAACCCCATACGTACTATCAGACGTGACATGTCACTCTCCGATATCTCTATCTTGCGGTTCTTGAAACGGCGCTGCAGAAGCTCCTTGCCGGCCTGAGCCTCGCGGTTGCGTATCTCGTTCAGACCCTGCCTGATGCGCATACGTGCACGTGAGGTGACAGCTATGTTCAGCCAGTCCTGCTTGGGAGTCTGGGTTGATGATGTCAGTACCTCTACGGTATCGCCGCTCTGGAGCTTGTGGCTTATGCGCACGTTACGTCCGCCCACGCGGGCACCCACGCATGTGAGGCCCAGACGGCTGTGTATGGAGAATGCAAAATCCAGCACTGTTGCGCCCTTGGGCAACTGACGTACCTCACCGTTGGGAGTGAATACGAATATCTCCTCCTGATACATATCCAACGCAAAGTCCTTGCGCATCTCATCAGGGCTGGTGTTATGCTCCAGTATCTCGCGGATTCCGGCCATGATGCTGTCGGCCGCACCTTCACTCTTGATACCCTTGTATGACCAGTGAGCTGCCAGACCTCGCTCTGCGATGTCATCCATGCGGCGGGTACGTATCTGGATCTCCACCCAGCGGTTCTCTGGTCCGTTCACGGTGATGTGCAGTGACTCATAACCGTTGCTCTTGGGCACGCTCAGCCAGTCACGCAGACGTTTGGGATTGGGCTGGTACATATCGGTCACGATACTGTACACCTGCCAGCACTGGGCTTTCTCCTTATCGGCCGGCGAATCCAGAATGATACGGATGGCAAACAGGTCATATATGTGGTCCAGAGTGGTGTTCTGGGCCTTCATCTTGTTCCATATGCTGGATATGGATTTGGTGCGTCCCTTGATGGTGAACTTGAGCCCCGCCTCCTCAAGACGCTGCTTTACAGGCTCAATGAATGACTTGATGTAAGCCTCACGTGCCCGTTTGGTCTCATTGAGCTGACGTGCAATGTCATTGTATATGTCACGGTGCTCATACTTGACCACCATATCCTCCATCTCGCTCTTTATGGCGTACAGGCCCAGACGGTGGGCCATAGGAATATAGAGTAACCGGGCCTCCTCGGTCACATGGAGTCTATAATCAGTATCATCGGTGCTAGCCAGCATCTGCATCAGCACATAGCGGTCGGCAATAAGGCAGATGATAACACGAACGTCCTCAGCAAAAGAAACCAGCAGCTTGCGGAAATTCTCATCGGCAATGGAGTCATGCTTGGAGTAGAGTTCCTTGACACGGCACATGCCCTGTATGAGCTGGGCCGCATCCTCACCGAACTGCTGCTTGAACTGCTCGGGCGCAATCAGCCCCTGCTGTACCATGGGGTCAAACAGCGCAGTGAGCAGGGACGCCTTTTTGAGTCCGGTTTTCTGTACTATCACCGTGCCGGTCCTGATACACCGTTCCAGCGTATCGATACCGTGACAGTCCGTTGCGTAGGCCCCATTTGCAATACCTTCACGGAGCAGCCCCTTAAGCCTGTTCCAATCATCAGCCTCAAACAGCGGCCGAGCCGCCGTCACCAATTCCCTATATGCTCCAAATTCCATAATCTGCAAATATAGACATTTTTCCACTCATTTGCCCTGCTCACCTTAGGGAAGAAATCGCCCCCACCTGCGTTCCAGCTCCCTAAGGTGAGGGGGTAGCCCGCGATATTCCGTATTTCCCACCCACCTTAGGGAGAAAAATGGCTGTACCTGCGTTCCAGTTCCCTAAGGTGAGGGGGTAACCCGCGATATTCCGTATTTTCCACCCACCTTAGGGAGAAAAATGGCTGTACCTGCGTTCCAGTTCCCTAAGGTGAGGGGGTAGCCCGCGATATTCCGTATTTTCCACCCACCTTAGGGAGAAAAATGGCTGTACCTGCGTTCCAGCTCCCTAAGGTGAGGGGGTAACCCGCGATATCCCGTATTTCCCACCCACCTTAGGGAGAAAAATGGCTGTACCTGCGTTCCAGCTCCCTAAGGTGAGGGGCTCACCCGCGATATTCCGTATTTCCTGCTTACCTTAGGGACGAAAATGGCTGTATCTGCGTTCCTGCTCCCTAAGGTGGAGAGGGGCTATAGCAAAATAATCTGCCAAAATTTCCGCATATGAGCCGGAATGAGTATTTTTGTCAGTCTATCATTTGAGAGATATGAACGTAGAAGAGATACAGAGGATGAAACAGAGGTTCCGCATCATCGGAAACTCACCTGAACTGAACCGCGCCATAGACGTAGCCATTCAGGTTGCGCCTACCGATCTGACGGTCCTGATTACCGGTGAGAGTGGTGCCGGAAAGGATGTATTCCCCAGAATCATACATGAGAACAGTCTGCGCAAGACCAAGAAGTACCTGGCCGTGAACTGCGGTGCCATACCGGAGGGAACCATAGACTCAGAGCTTTTTGGTCATGTAAAGGGAGCGTTCACCAACGCCATAAGTGACCGCAAGGGATATTTTGCCGATGCCGATGGAGGGACCATATTCCTGGATGAGGTGGCTGAGCTGCCTCTTGCTACGCAGGCCCGCCTGCTGCGAGTCCTGGAATCTGGTGAGTTCATTCGCGTGGGCTCCAGTACCGTTGAGAAAACCAACGTGCGTATTGTTGCCGCCACCAACGTGGACCTGCAGCGCGCCATAGAGCAGGGACGTTTCCGCGAGGACCTGTTCTACCGTCTGAGTACAATTCCTATCAAGGTGCCCTCACTGCGCGAGCGCGGATCTGATGTGCTGCTTCTGTTCCGTAAGTTTGCGGCCGATTGCGCCGAGAAATACCGCATGCCCGCCATACAGCTGTCCGATGATGCCAAACAGATGCTCATGACCTACCACTGGCCGGGTAACGTGCGCCAGCTCAAGAACATAACTGAGCAGATATCAATCATGGCAACCCAGCGTGTGATAACCGCAGATATGTTGCAGGAATATCTGCCTGATCGCCGCACCTCAATGCTGCCCATGCTGGCAGGCGGACAACGTCAGGAGAACTCATTTGAGAACGAGCGCGAGATTCTCTACAAGGTGCTCTTTGACATGCGTCGTGACATAACGGACCTCAAGGCTCAGGTGAACAGCATGTCACAGAACCAGCAGTCCGTACAGCAGCCTGTATCCATATTCACTCCCGATGAGGGAACCACCACTGTCAACGTTCCTGCAGGCTCCCGCAAGAGTACCCAGAAGGATGATGACATACAGGATACCGAGGTTTACGTTGAGGAGACCCTCTCACTTGACGAGGTTGAGAAAGACATGATAAAACGTGCCCTTGCCAAACATGGCGGAAAACGCCGCGGAGCAGCAGCAGACCTGAATATATCAGAGCGCACGTTATACCGTAAAATCAAGGAATACAACCTGGAATGAGAAACAATATACTCAAATCAGTCCTTTTTGCATTGCTGTCACTTGTAGTGGTGTGCGGTTGCAGGGTGTCGTACAGTTTGAGCGGCGCCTCAATTGACTACAACACTACCAAGACCATAACACTGGAGACATTCTCCAACCGTGCGGCATATCAGTGGGCACCAATGGCCCCCATGTTCAATAACACGCTGAGTGAAAAGTATAACAGCCAGACCAAGTTGCGTCAGGTAAAACGCGACGGTGACCTGATGCTGTCGGGTGAGATAACATCATATGACCAGACCAACAAGTCCATATCGGCCGACGGTTACTCATCGATGGTACAGCTCAGGATGACGGTAAAAGTCAAGTATGTGAATAACAAGTTGCATAAGGATGACTTTGAGAAGACGTTTACCGCAAGCCGTGAGTATGACGCTTCACAGCAGCTCTCCGCAGTCCAGGAGGAGCTTGTACAGCAGATGATTGATGATATTGTGGATCAGATTTTCAACGCAACGGTAGCCAACTGGAGATAATGAGTCAGTCCAAGGACGAACGTATGATGTCCCTTCTGGATTCATTTCTGGAGGGACGGGGAGAGAACGCGACAGAGCTCAGTGAGCTGGGTGCCGTGCCGATGGATTATGTATCGGCCTATCTGGATTCACCACAGGTGGCACCACAGAGTCCGTCGGATACCGCTATCCGTACCAAAACGGAACAGCTGCTGGATGCATTCCTGTCGGGCGACAATGAGAAACCGTCATTCAGCCTGACGCTCCAGGCTGGTGATGAAGAGCCTGAGACCGATGAATCCGACAGCAGGTCTTACAATGCGGAACAGCTTGATGACACGTATTTTACCGAGACACTTGCACGCATCTACCTCAAACAGCGCAGATATGGCAAAGCGTTGGAAATTATTAGGTCTCTTTATTTGAATTTTCCGAATAAAAGCATTTACTTTGCGGACCAAATCCGGTATTTGGAGAAATTAGTCAGGATAAATCAAAATTGAAAATAGAAAATGTTTAAGGTTTTACTCATTATTATCGTGATTCTGGCACTTTTCCTGTGCTTTGTAGTCACAATCCAGAACTCAAAAGGTGGTGGCCTTGCTGCAGGTTTCGCATCATCAAACCAGATTATGGGTGTACGTAAGACAACTGATATCCTTGAAAAGACCACTTGGACTCTGGTTATCAGTATCGCTGTTCTCAGCATCCTGACCGCTTACGTTGCCAAGCCCAAGGCTCTCAACGCAGGCTCAGTATATGATGATGAGGCTGTTGAGCAGAGCGCTACCAATCCCGAATCTGCGACTACCACATTTGATACGCCGCTTGAGATTCAGGACCTTCCTGAGGAATAAACCAATCTTAAGGCATATTTCGGGAGACAACCTGAACGGATTGTCTCCCGTTTTCATAAATAAGACATGATCAGGACATACGCTTTTCCCGGAATAATTGAGGATGATATCCTTCAGATTGCCGCCCAGCAGATACCGTACATGCGCACCGCATGGTTCTCGGGCATAATGAAGGAGAATGAACGTATGCTGCTTGAGGCAATAGGTTGCCAGGGCGGCAGGGTTATGTTCTTTACCTCATCCGGTACTGCTGCAATGGAATCAATAGTTCAGAACTATGTTGCAGCTAAAGGCAAGGCCTTCATCATAGACGGAGGTACATTCGGACACCGTTGGGTCCAGCTCTGTGAGTATCACGGCATTGAGCATGAGTCCATGCAGATCCCGTTTGCACAGGATATTGACTATGCCCAGCTTGAGGAGCGTATGCTCAAGAGCAAGCCGGCTGTGTTCCTGTGCCAGCATCACGAGACATCATCGGGCCAGCTGTTTGACCTTAAGCGTATATCGGAAATCTGCCGCATGACCGGCACAAGTCTGGTAGTTGATGTCATCAGTTCATTCCTGGCTGAGAAGCTGGATATGAATGAGATGGGCATTGATGTGGCCGTAACAAGCACACAGAAGGGTCTCAATCTGCCTCCCGGCGCAGCTCTGGTGTTTCTGTCGGAGAAGGCGCTTGGCGTAGAGTTCCGTCATAACAACTACTATCTGGATTATCAGGACAACCTCAAGAACCTGGAGCGCGGTCAGACTCCGTTCAGTCCCGCCACTACCATCTTCATGCAGATTCACGAGCGTATGCAGCGCAATCTGGCCAAGGGCATTGACAATATCGTGGCCGATACCCACGCCAAGGCACTCTATTTCCGTGAGTTGTGCGCCAAGTACGGGTGGGAGATACCGGCACAGGTACGTGCCAACGCCGTAACCGGATTCTTTGTCCACAAGAACGGGGATATCCTGTGTAATGAACTCCAGAAACACGGCATATTCATCATGCCCAGCGGCAAACCCCATTTCTTCAGGGTATCACATATGGGTTGTGACACCCGTAAGGATCTGGATGAACTGGCTCAGTTAATCAGCGAAATAGAAAACAGACCCTGATGAGAATAGCCCTGTTCTGCGAGAACCGATATGCGATAGACATTCTGCAGCCGCTCTATGAGGAGGCTGTATCGCAGAATTGCCACGATGTACTCTGGTACATCCACACCCCTAAAATCAAAAGTTTCAAGCTTGATGACGGCGCCCGCTGGACAGATTCCATGCAGGAACTGTATGATTTCAGCCCCGAGGCCGTATTCGTACCGGGCAACATAGTACCCTATTATCTGCCGGGAGTAAAGATCCAGGTGTTCCACGGCTATGCCGCCGAGAAGAAGGACCATTGGATCATCCGCCGTTATTTTGATACATACTTTACCCAGGGTCCGTACTTTACGTCGCATTTTGAGGCATCGGCCCTAAAATACAAGGATTTTGAGGTGCGTGAGACCGGCTGGACCAAGCAGGACTGGATATTCCGTCATCTGCATGATTATGATGATGAGAAACAGCGTCTGCTGGAGCAGTACGGCAAGAGCAAGGTTGTGCTCTATGCTCCCACGTTCTCTCCAAAACTCACCTCACTGCCTTACCTCAAGCCTGCACTTGAGCAGCTTTGCGCCCAGCGTGACATACTGCTTATCCTCAAGTTCCATCCGCTTACCGCTAAGGCGTGGGCCGATGAGTACAGGGAGTGGGCATCGGGCCGTAATGATGCCATCTACATTGAGGCGTCAGAGAATGTCACCCGATACCAGATGATGAGTGACGTGATGATAAGTGACACGTCATCATCCGTATATGAGTTCCTTCTGCTGGACCGCCCGGTAGTTACATTCAGAACCATTGCAAAAGATATATATTGGGAGAATATTGATGATCCGGATATGCTTGTAAGTGCATATGACAAGGCTACAGGTGATCCCGATGCCGCCGGTAAGAGGCGTTGGATTGTTGAGAACTATGACCCGCATCTGGACGGGCAGTGCTGCCGCCGTATGCTGGAGCAGGCTCAGGATTACATCTCCCGTCACGGAGTCCCTTCCAAACGCCGCCTGAATCTGTGGCGCAAGTATACAAGTATTAAGACATTCGGAAAGATTAACAGAAACTGATCATGAAATCAGACCAACCATACAATTATGATTTAAGGCAGTTCCAGCTTAGGAGTGTGGTTCTGCTGGATGCCATAGATAAAGTTTGCAAGGAGCATGGCATCAAATACTATGTAATAGCCGGTACTCTTCTTGGTGCACTCCGTCACAAAGGTTTCATTCCATGGGATGATGACCTGGATGTAGCGCTTATGCGCAGTGATTATGACAAATTGGTGGAACACGCACATGAGTGGTTCCCTGAGCCGTTCTCAATAGTAGCATACAACAATGACCTGAGTTACCCCAAATATTTTGCCAAGCTTGAGGATAAGAGCACAACCCTGGTGGAGCGCTTCTATCTTGGGTACGTGGGCGGCATATACATGGATATATTCCCGCTTGACTCTGTACCTGACAACAAACTGCTCAGGGCATGGCATTATTACCGTTTCAACCTCAAGCGCCGTATGCTCTACCTGATATACAGGGATCCATACAAGCATGGCAAGGGACTGAGCTCCCTGTGGCTGCGCCTGCTGCAGAAACTGGTATCAAAAGAGGGATTGCACAAACGTACCCATAAGGTCCTGACTGAGTTTGAAGGAAAGAAGAACTGTAATTACGTCATGACTCATGATGACGGATTCAAGGCTTACCACAAGTCTGTGTTCGGCACACCTCAGCCCTGCGAGTTTGAGGGACACACTTTCTGTGCGCCCGAGCACCCCGAAGGATTCCTGTCTGTGCTGTACGGTGATGATTTCATGACTCCGCCTCCGGTAGAGAAACGTGACTCCCATTTCCATGATTATTGTGATATGGAACATGGATATGAGGGTGTTGACATAAACAAACTCAAAGCGAACTATCACGGAACGGACAGCTTGTCAAGAAGAAAAAAGTAAAGGATATGAAAAGAGTATTTACATCAGGCAGTTTTGACCTGTTTCACATAGGTCATCTCAACATTCTGGAGAAATCGGCCGCACTTGGTGATGAACTGATTGTGGGCGTAAGTACCGATGAACTGATTGAGGAGTACAAGGGTATGAAACCCATCATTCCTTTTGAGCAGCGTGCCCGTATCGTGGCCTCCATCAAATGCGTTACCAAGGTGGTTAAGCAGACCAAGCTTACAGAGATAGCGCAGCTTCAGCGTGAGAATATCGATATCGTAACTATCGGTGATGACTGGAAGGGCAAGTACCTGGAGGGACTGGAGTGGATGAAAAGCCAGCCCGGCAAGGAGGTTGTCTATTTCCCCTATACTCCCGGTGTGAGCACCACCCAGATAAAGAGCAAAATAATAAAGAGCGCCAACGATATAATTGCTGCCGCTCTTTCACGTGAAGAGTATATAGACAAGAACTGGAAGGAGGACGAGCGTAAGTAACGCTTACCACACCATGGAACTGGCTCCCAGTATGGCCGCATCTGATTCCTTAAGGGAAGAGTAGCGTATCTCAATCTTGTTTTTCCATACCTGTAACAGGTTGTCGTTCATGGCCTGTACCATGGCGTCATGAAAGAATTCCCGCGATTTGGTGAGGCCGCCAAACAGTACTATTGCCTGGGGAGAACTGAATTTTACGAAATCAGCCAATGCCTGACCCAGTATACGGCCGGTATAGATAAAAATATCCTTGGCCATCTGGTCACCCTGCCTGGCAGCATTATAGATATCTTTAGAAGTTATCTTTTCTGGGTCAAGCTTGCGCAGACTGCTCTCGCCTCTGTCCCGCTCAAGGAACTCGCGGGCAGTGCGTGCCACACCCGTGGCACTGGCATATGTCTCAAGGCAGCCCCTGAGCCCGCAGTTGCACTGGCGGCCGCCGCGTTCCACGCATACGTGACCCAGCTCACCTGCAAAACCGTCATGACCGTAAACAAGGCGTTTGTTTGATATGATACCGCTGCCCACGCCTGTACCCAAGGTAATCATTATAAAGTCATCCAGCCCCTTGGCAATACCATAGATTCTCTCTCCGCGGGCAGCAGCGTTGGCATCATTGGTTATCCTTACATGGAGCCCGGTCTCGGCCTCCAGACGGTCTGCCAGATATACTATGGTGGGGTTGCCCTGGGCATCACGTGCCCATCTCAGGTTGGGGGCAAAACGTATGGTGCCGTCAATGCGGTTCGCGTTTGGGGCACCTATGCCTATACCCATGGGTGTGCCTATGTGTGACGTCTTGTCTGTGAGCTCATTGATGGTATAGGTAAGTACTCTCAGATACTCGTCAAAGTTATCAATCAAAGAGGTGATGACACTCTGTGCGAGTATGATTCCATCTCGTGTAACTACTCCGCATTTGGTGGATTGACCGCCTATGTCTATGCCTATTGCAAGCCTTTTCATCCTTTATTTGTTCTCTGTAAGCTCAGCTCTGATACTTGTCCAGCGGGCCAGGATGTCACGATAGTATTTCTCCACCTTGTCCCACTCGTAGAAGTAGGTGTATTCCTTGCCTTTTGCGTCTTTGTAGCACTCAACCGGCAGCTTGGCCTCTCTCTCGTCAAGCAGAGCCCTTACCAGTATGGTGCCTTTCTTGTCCTTGAAGAATATGAGTTGCAGGTTGCTTCCCATGTGGACGATGTCATAGTTTACCCATTTTGTAGCCAGGTCCTCAATGTCATCGGGAGCATATGCACAGTCATTCACCTCCATCAGGCAGAGCAGGGGATAGAGTGCTGTGTCATGTCCGTAACGCAGGTTGGCTGCGGGGGTACCTGCCGCGATGGCTGCATCGGCCTTGTCAAGGAAATCCTGAAGCAGAGTTGCATGGCCGTAAGGAACCACGTTCTGGGTCAGTTTGTGATAACCTGATACTGAGAACCAGTAGAGGTTGTTCTGGAGCCAGCAGTCATACCACTCGTCATAGGTGAACACGTCATCCAGGTCAAAGCCCAGATATGAGTGGCTGCCCATGTTGGCTGCAATGTCATAAATCTTGGTGTAAAGGTCATCGGAACGGTTTGAGACTGAAACTGATCCCGATGATGATGTCCTCTCATATCTGGTAATGAAAGTGGTATCGGTAAAGAGGGCGCACATAAGACGCTCGGGGTTGTTGTGCTTTGCGTTGAATGCGTTGACAGCGGCGTTTCTCTCACGGCTGTTCTTGGCGCTGTTTATGGCTCTGTCCTCAGAGTTCATGTAACCCTTGTCAAAGTCACTGTCGTTAAAGTCAATGTTCATCTTGGGCAATATGGATGAGAACTCCATCAGGGCCGATGTCATACTTGCGATAACGCGGTGTGATGTGGTTGAACGGGCCACGATCGTACTGTTCTTGTTGAATATCTCAGGATAGTTCCTGACCATACGGCGGGCAATGCCGCGATGCTGCTGCTGTCCTACGATGGTGAGGTCACCCAGATGTCCGTCGGCATCCTTGGCCATGATCTCGATACGTCTCAGCACGTCCTTTCCGAAGTCGGTGAGCACACCCTTCTCATCGGCCTGCTTGAGCATGGTGTACGGGTCATTGTACTGCGGTGTGTTGAGCAGGTAACGTGAACCGTGACGGCCGTAGTGGCTCATGTAGAAAGGCTTGAATCCCTTGGGTGCCTTTGAGTAGGTCACACCGGGGTCCTCATATTGGGTCATGCTACCTCTGAACTTGTAGAGGTTATCCTTGTTGATGTCTTCCTTCTTGGTAATTTCTGCACACAGTGCCAGCGGTAGCAGTAATGCCAGGCTGATGATAATTGATTTCTTCATTTCGTTTAGGTCAGTATGTTTTGTAATGGTTGCAAAAGTAAAGAAAAAGGCCTAAATTTGCAAGCTACTGCGAAAATTCAAACTAAACAAATTATAACAATGAACAGTAAAGAATTGATGAACAAGGCAGCCGACAATATCCGTATTCTGGCTGCATCTATGGTCGAGAAGGCCAAGTCCGGTCACCCCGGTGGTGCTATGGGTGGCGCTGATTTCATTAACGTGCTTTTCAGCGAGTTCCTGGAGTATGATCCCCGCAACATGAAGTTTGAGGGTCGTGACCGTTTCTTCCTGGATCCCGGCCATATGGCTCCTATGCTTTACTCTCAGCTTGCTCTTACCGGCAAGTTCTCAATGGAGGAGCTGGCCACTCTGCGTCAGTGGGGCTCACCCGTAACCGGTCACCCCGAACTGGAGGTTGCACGCGGTATTGAGAACACCTCAGGTCCTCTTGGTCAGGGCCACGTATTTGCCGTAGGTGCCGCTATCGCTGAGAAGCATCTGGCAGCCGTACTGGGTGAGGAGGTTATGAACCACAAGATCTACGCCTACATCTCTGACGGTGGTATCCAGGAGGAGATCTCACAGGGCGCAGGCCGTATTGCCGGAACTCTTGGTCTTGACAACCTCATCATGTTCTATGATTCAAATGATATCCAGCTCTCAACCGAGACCAAGGTCGTAACCGCCGAGGATACAGCCGCCAAGTATCGTGCATGGGGTTGGAACGTATATGAAATCAACGGTAATGACGTTGACCAGATCCGTTGTGCTCTCACCATGGCTCAGAACGCCAATGGCAAACCGACCCTTATCATCGGTAAGTGCATCATGGGTAAGGGTGCCCTCAAGGCCGATGGTACCAGCTACGAGCGTAACTGCAAGACTCACGGTGCTCCTCTGGGTGGTGACGCTTACGTTAACACCATCAAGGCTCTGGGCGGTGATCCCGAGAATCCTTTCCAGATCTTCCCCGAGGTAAAGAAGCTCTATGCTGACCGTGCCAAGGAGCTCCGCAAGATCATGGATGCCAAGTATGCCCGCAAGGCCGCTTGGGAGAAGGCTAACCCTGAGAAGGCCGCCCTGCTCAAGGAGTGGTTCAGCGGCAAGGCTCCCAAGGTTGACTGGAGCAAGGTTGAGCAGAAGCCCGATGACGCCACACGTTCAGCTTCAGCTGCAGTTCTGAGCCAGCTCGCACAGCAGGTTCCCAACATGATCTGCGCAAGTGCTGACCTGAGCAACTCAGATAAGACCGACGGCTTCCTCAAGTATACAACCAACATGGTTAAGGGTGACTTCAGCGGTGCATTCTTCCAGGCTGGTGTAGCCGAGCTCACCATGGCTTGCTGCTGCATCGGTATGGCTCTGCACGGTGGTGTCATCCCCGCTTGCGGTACCTTCTTTGTATTCTCAGACTACATGAAGCCTGCCGTACGTATGGCCGCCCTCATGGAGCTCCCCGTTAAGTTCATCTGGACTCACGATGCATTCCGCGTAGGTGAGGACGGTCCTACACATGAGCCCGTTGAGCAGGAGGCACAGATCCGTCTCATGGAGAAGCTCAAGACTCACAAGGGCAAGAACTCAATGCTTGTTCTGCGTCCCGCTGACAGCGACGAGACCACTCAGGCTTGGAAGCTCGCTATGGAGAATACCACTTCACCTACAGGTCTTATCCTGAGCCGTCAGAACATCAAGACTCTGCCCGCAGGTAATGACTACAGCCAGGCTGCCAAGGGTGCTTACATCGTTGCAGGTTCAGACGCTGACTTTGACGTAATCCTGCTCGCTTCAGGTTCAGAGGTATCAACTCTGGTTGCCGGTGCTGAGCTCCTGCGCAAGGACGGTATCAAGTGCCGCATAGTAAGTGTTCCTTCCGAGGGCCTGTTCCGCAGTCAGTCTAAGGCTTACCAGCGCTCAATCCTGCCCGGTAACAAGAAGAAGTTCGGTCTCACTGCAGGTCTGCCTGTAACCCTTGAGGGTCTTGTAGGTGCCAGCGGTAAGGTTTGGGGTCTGAGCTCATTCGGTTTCTCTGCTCCTTACAAGGTGCTCGATGAGAAGCTGGGCTTCACCGCCGATAACGTATACAATCAGGTTAAGTCATTGCTCAAGTAATGATAGGAATAGCAAGTGACCACGCTGCTTTCCCGCTAAAGCAGTTCGTGATAGAATACTTGAAGGAGAAGGGACTGGAGTTTAAGGACTACGGCACCTATACTCCCGATAGTTGCAACTATGCCGATTACGGCCATGCACTGGCCCGTGGCATAGAGAACGGAGAGGTAGAGAAGGGTATAGCCATGTGCGGCAGTGGAGAGGGTATCTCCATGACTCTGAACAAGCATCAGGGTATCCGCGCCGGACTCTGCTGGATTCCCGAGATTGCTCACCTCATCCGTCAGCACAATGATGCCAACGTACTTGTAATGCCCGGCCGTTTCATCGACAACGATATGGCCCGCAAGATCATGGACGAGTACCTGACCACCCCCTTCGAAGGAGGTCGCCACCAGGCCCGCGTTGACAGCATTCCCGTAAAGTGAAAAATACCACCGCACCTGCGTTACCCCATGCGTGACCCAAATCCGCACAAGGTTTCCAGCTAGCTCCACCCTAGGTGCACAAAGGTTTCCAGCTGCACCCAGTAAAACTAAGCCCCGACAGCAAAGCGTTGTCGGGGTTTAGTTTTACCCGGCCTGGAAGGCCGGCAGAGCGGAGCGGTATGAAATAAAATGGAATTTTTACGTAAGCCAAACGAATAAAGGGAACTTGTTCACTTTATCGTGGCGTGTAAAAATCGGGTAAGGCCAATACCGCGGAACGGGTTTGGGGCGTCGCCGCCCCAAACTAAAAAAAGGTAAAATGATTCTAATACAAAATACGGTTTCCAGTTAACGACTTTTTAGGCCCTTTGGGCCATAAAAGTCAAAAACTACCGAGCGCCAAAGGCGCGAGCCCCCGCCGCATAACCATTACTTAAACTGGAAATCCAAAAGCGAACAAATGGACTTCTCCTTACTCTCCGATGAGAATACAAAGTACACCGCGTGCTTCCCGCTAAACTCTCCCAACTCCGCCAGCTTAACGCCAATCTCCGTAGGCTTCTGAGCCATACCAGCCTTAATCTCAATCTGCCCCAGCACCTTGCCGCCCTGAGACTCCCAAGGCCTATCAATCATAACGGTAATTGTACCGTCCACCCCCTCAGGAATAAGGTTAAGCAACAGCTTTACGTTCTTGCGTCCTGCAGTGGCATCAAAGTTGAAATACTTGTAACCCACAATAGAACCGTCAGTGTTGTTGACTACAGGATTGGTATTATTGACCAGATCGTAGGGCTTGTCAAACTTGCTGTCGGTTCCGTATGTGGCCGCCACGTATGATCCAAAGAATGTGTTGTTGGGCCACTCATGGATAGCCAGCCTGGGGCCGGTATACCAGCATGCAAGACCTGCCGAGTGGCGCTCCAGCGGATCCAATCCGTCAAGAGAGAAACCCTCAGAGTTGTACTCACCCTCCGATATCTCAACCTTGCCGCCGGGACCCGGAGTAACCTTGACCGTGATGGGTGCAACCATTGCCTGGCGCGCATACTCATCGGTACCGGTCTGACGGTGATAGAATACGTACCACTGTCCGTTAATCTCACATATTCCGCCGTGTGTGTTGCCATCAATCGTACCTGATGCGATAGGCTCACCCTTCTCATTGATCTCACGTCCACGGCCATCTATTACAGTACCGCCGTAGGTCCAGGGGCCCAGAGGGTTGTCGCTGTATGCGTAGGCCAGAGTATAGTTCGATGAAGGCAGACCGAACTCACCCTCCAGAGTGAATCGGCTGTATATGAATACATACTTATCCTGGATCTTACGTATTGATGATGCCTCAAAGAACTTGAACACGCCGTCCATGTATCGGCCGGGAACCATATCCTCTACAATCTTTGTACCCGGCTTTACAGTTGCCATGGTGGCAGGGTCAAGCTCTGCTGCATATGAGCGCTCAAATCCCCAGTAACCGTAAATCCTGCCGTCATCATCCACAAACACTGCGGGGTCAAATGCCAGCACGCCATCGGCGCGGTTGGGGTTCTCCTTGCTCCAGTTGCAGACCTCAAACGGGCCGTCAGGGCGTGAACTCTTGGCTATGAGGCCGTTTCTGCCACCCTCCTGGTCATTGGGGTAGAGATAGTAGGTCTTGGAGCCGTCAGGGGCTGTAACCAGAGTCACGTCAGGGGCAAACAGGACGTCCGCCAGGCCGCTGCGGCTTATAGGGTTGCCCTGTGCGTTCTTGTCTACCTTAAGAATTTCACCGTCATAACGCCAGTGATGCAGGTCCTCAACGGGTGCAGACCATACCACAAGCTCACGTCCGCAGTAGTCGGTGATGCGGCTGTCATGTGATCCGTATACATAAACACGCTGCTTGCCCGGATTATCGGGATCCTCAAATACATAAGGCTCGCCGTCGGGGATATGCTCCCATAAGGGCATGAATGGGTTTCCAACTGTCATAAGTTCCTTCTCCTGTTTTCCGGCCTGTCCGGCACATGATACTGTCATGGCTGCGATTCCGGCAATTGCCATCGACAACCATGTAAGTCCTCTGTTAAGTCTCGTCATTTTTTTTGGTTAGGGTTATCTGTTCTGAGTCACGAAGATACGTTATTTCCTCAATGTGGAAAAGGGGACAGTCCCCTTTTCCACATTTTGATTTTTTTACTACATTCGCACAAAAGGACTAAACAATTAAGCTATGAAGAAAGTATTACTGATGGCGGTAACCGCCTTGATGAGTGTAACTACATTATTTGCTCAGTCAGCAGAGGAGATCGTTTCACGTATGGATGCGGAGATGGAGAAGCATAACAGTGAAGGTTTCATTATGACTATGGACATTAAGATCCTTCTGGTGGGCAATATCTCAACCCAAATCATGTCTTTAGGTGATAAGTACTGTGGACGTTTGGCCGATGGCGGAACCGTAACATGGGGTGACGGAGAGACCACCTGGACTTATGACGCCAACAAGAATGAGCTCACTATTGATAATGCGTCCAAGAATGCGGGAGCAGAATCAAATGCCGATGATATGCTGTCGGGAATCACCAAAGGTTATGACGTTAAGCTAAAGAGTGAAACAGACAATGCGTGGTATCTCAAGTGCAAGAAATCCAAGGATAACAAGTCTAAGGATGATCCCAAGAAGATGAATCTTGTAGTGGATAAAGCCACCTATTATCCTATCAGCCTTTCATCCAAAGTCGCTATTGCTTCTGTCACAATACATGATGTCTCATTTGGCGTAACTGAGGATCAGGTTACTTTCAATCCTGATGCCTATCCGACCGCCAAAATCATCGATAAGCGTCAATAAAAATGTGGAAAATGTGGAAAAGGGGACAGTCCCCTTTTCCACATTTTAATAGAACAGCGGCCCTGTGACGCGAATGTAACCCTCCTTGCCGTCGTGGCGCAGGTGGAAAGTGTCAAGGAACAGGATTACCTTGGCAGGTACATTCAAGTCCGATGCACCCACAAGCGTGCCGGTTAAACTGACAACATGATTGAAATCATCCTTGATGATATTGTCTGGCGTCATCTCTTCCTGCAATGCCCGCAGCTGTGAGATCGGAATCCGGAACTCATACTTAAGTGTCCTTGA
Source organism: uncultured Prevotellaceae bacterium (assembly GCA_900319225.1). Lineage (GTDB taxonomy): Bacteria > Bacteroidota > Bacteroidia > Bacteroidales > Bacteroidaceae > Colenecus. Next base: position 113,537 of record ONNV01000008.1, read on the forward strand.
TGAACGGTCAATCTCAAACTCCACAGGCAGTTCTACTGTAAGAATTTCATCCTTTATGCAATCCTTTCCCAAGTCGGTATTATACTCGTACAGGCACATCCTTGATGCGTTCTGTGGAATATCAAAACCTGTGTCTCCAAGTATGCTGCGGTAACGGTGAATCTCCACATGCCCGTCTTTACCATCCTCTGGAGTTGCATCAGGAATACGTCCGGTAAGTACGCCTGTGTCAATGATATCCGCTACTGATTGGCGTGAGAACTGACTCTTGAGGTAGTCAATTCGGCTGTCCAGCTTATGTGATACCTTTGAGTCCAGTGTGCTAAGGAACTTGCCGTACTCATCATCACCCATGGCAGTTCCGTCCCATCCGTTCTCCTGCAGCATCGCAGTGACCTTGCCGGTGAGATTCTTCCTGACGCAGGTAGAAACGTTGACAGGCAGCAGCGTAATTAGAGCGAATGCCAATACGAATGACACCGGAATCCACATAATCCCCGCATTACGCTTTATGATAAGTATAATGCATACGGCATAACACCACAGGTTGAATACCACCAGATAGACGCGCAGTATGGTAATCCCGTAGTCCGATATTCGGCGCGCAATACCTATGCTCATAAGAAGCAGCAACGGCAGCATCAGCTGCGGCATACGTCTGGTTATGAACTTGACCGCCATTCTGTTCCAACCCGATGTACTCTGAGAAGCCTTTTCAACATAAGGATAGACCATCATAAATAGTATCACCATAGCTGCCATAGAGGCAGTAACCAGCCACGACACCCAGCCATCAGGCAGCTGCCATGTAACGAGAATCTTGGTCGCGTAGCAGTAGAGTGTGATAAGGTATGCCGCAGCAATAGGCATGAACAGCCTGGTCACAGCATTCCCAATCAACCCCGGCATTGGCATCGGCTTATCATCATGCTTAAACGTGCCGCCCGGAATTCCCTGGATAACCAGAATGGGAGCCAGCAGGCAGAAACAGAGGATGGCCACATTACTATAGCAGTGGGAGCTTACAAACACTCCGAACAGCTTTTCAATTGCAAGGGCAAGCAACTCCAATCCTCCGCACACGATGCCGCTTACCACAAGTGCCGTTGCAACCGCACCCGCAGAACGTAGACCAAAGTTCCAGAACGCCACATCGGTCTTGTCCTTAAGGAATGAGAGTACCGCCAGCGATACTGTCAGCGCCGTAACAAGAGCCCCCATCACATATTTGTAAGGCGCATATACCGTCATCTCATAATTGCACATAAGCAATACGCTTACGCCAATCCATGCCAAGTGAATCAGTGCAGCCACCACTTTGTAACCCCATTTGCCGGCATGCTCCTCAAGCCAGAGTGAAAGGCTGAGTGACAGCAGCAGCCCCGTAGAAGGATACCAGGAGATAAAGAACCTCCATTTCTCAGCAGGATAATTATAGCCCTTATACTCCAGAAACATCATGCACGCCGTCAACGCAACAGCAAACGCCACCGTCAGCGGAAACCTCTCAATGCTCCGCCTGATAGCCTTAACCAACTCTATTGTCCTTTCCTTTAAACTATTCATACCTGTACTGTCTAAAACTGTCCTACAATTATTGTCCACTCAAGAGAGTTCTTGGGCAAGATGATAGAATAGAACCTGTCTACTCCCACTATAAAATCCTCAGGCACACCTCTTGAATTATAGATACTCCTTATTGTGTCATAATGCAGGTCTGATCTATGAGCCATATAGTATATGTTGTATCTCTCGTCGTCATCCTTATACCAGAAATGATAATCCTCATATCCGCTTGCATATTCAAGTCGGACCGATGGTTCACAGGCTTTCTCCAATCTGTCATAGAATGAACTTTCTGGGACGGATTCAAACTCCACCTTTATAGTGTCGATATAATCTCCCAGGAACCAGTTTGTCTCCATTATTGTTTCCTTTACCTTGTACGGAGGAAACTCCATCCCTGCAAAACCTTCAACAATCTCCTTTTGTGCTCCGGTAGGATTCCTTTTGTATCTGTTTACAGTTATCCTGTCGTAAATGACTATGAATAGAATCAGTCCGATGAGTACTACCAGAAAATTCCGTAGACGCCCTCCGCGCCCCTTCTTTTCAACGAAACGTGTATATTCGTCCTTTTCCATTGCCATCATTATTGCTGTTTAAGGTTGAGTAATGAACTGAGCGCCTCAATGTGAGCACTGAATGCCTTGCGTCCTGCATCGGTAACGGAGTAGGAGGTGTTGGGCTTGCGGCCGATGAACTGCTTCTGCGTCTCGATGTATCCCAGTTCCTCCAGCGCCCGGATGTGACTTGCCAGGTTGCCGTCCGATACCCCCAGCATCCCCTTGAGGGTGTTGAAATCGGACTGCCCCGAAGCGGTCAGCACCGACATTATTCCAAGCCGCACACGGCTCTCAAACGCCTTGTCAAGATTCTCAATAGCGGTCATCGGACATTATTGTTTGCGGTCAAACCAGATCTTGAACCATATGCCCCAGATAAGATGCAGTATGCAGAACCCGATGGTCCAGAACATCAAACCAAGAGGAGAAACTGCCAATGCCGCAATTCCAAGGGCAATCTCAGCATATCCAAAATATTTGGTAATGGAAATCCTGAATGCGATAGGGGAGATGAGCACCAGTGCCAGGCCGTAGAACAACAGCATAAAGCCCGGAATCAGATTCCACAGTCCGTTGATAAGAGGCGTTAGACAAACCAATCCGCCCACCACCATTGCAGTAAAGAAATTGCCCAACAGACGCCGAGCCCCTGCATCGAGTTTGAATTCCATGCCGCAACGCTCTGCTCTGCGCTTAGACATAAGCCAAACAGTCATGAATGCCGCACAGAAAACAGCCGCACATATAATGGCCACTATAAAGAATGTTCCCCAGTCAAACAGCCATATAGGTTCAGTCCATGCTCCTAAAAGCGGATTTACCGTCCCGTAAAGAACCAGACTGATTGTCACAGCTCCAAGCAAAGCCCAAACTGCCGCAATAATTCCAGCCGTCCCGTCCAGAAACATCACCTTCTGTGACCGCTCCATCATCTCCCTGATATCACTAAGTGTCTCCCGAATCTCCTGTTCCTTCATAATAAATTCAAATTTGAAAAGTACTTTGCGCCACAAAGTAAATGCAAACAAATCAAACAACCAAACAAATCCGCACAAATCTTTCCCTTTGCCGTAGCCGGACTATGGGGTTGGAGAGATCATCAGTGCAGGGGCGTAAAGCGTAGTGCCCTGGAGAGACCGTTAAGAACATCGTGGCGTTCAACGACTTTTAGATTTGCACCGTGATTCCAATATGGGTAATTACGGTGCTCTTTTTATTTTTGTATCTGAAGTGAAACAACCGGTTTGAATGAACTAGT
>ONNV01000004.1 GCA_900319225.1 uncultured Prevotellaceae bacterium
GCCTTGGAGGATCCCGTTAAGAACGGGGTTTGTTCGAGGAACGTTAGGCCCCCGCAGGGGGACTATGAGGACGAGTTCGCCGTTTAGGGTCCGGAGAGGCCCGGAGTAGCCACGGAACGTTGTCTCCAATCCTATAGTCCTGCGGTGCTTAAAAAAGATGATATGACAAAAATGTCTGTTATTTGTGTAAAATGAGTAACTTTAAGCTCCGCTTTAAGTCAAGCGGAACTTGAAGATAAGCTGCGCCTTGGGATAAAAAATAAACAAGTTTCTTTTTTCTCCTCTCGGCTTGCATTATCTTTGCATTTCGGCACGGATTTTGCTTTTGTGCTGCAGATAGTATTAATACAAAAACAACAGATACCGCATAATGGGTTTTAATGAATTTATCGGGAAGCTTTTTGGTAATAAGCAGACCCGCGACATAAAGGAGATTCAGCCTTGGGTGGAGAAAGTCAAGGCTGCGTATCCCAAGTATGAAAAGCTGTCCAATGATGAGTTGCGCGCCGCAACACAGGAGATACGCCGCAAAGTCCAGGACTTTGTAATACCTGAAAAGAAACGCATAGAAGAGCTTAAGGCTAAGGTAGAGCAGACTGAGATGGAGGACCGCGAGCCTCTGTTCAATCAGATAGACAAGTTGGAGAAAGAGGTCATGGACCGCTATGAGGTGGTTCTGGACGAGGTTCTCCCTGACGTATTTGCCATAATCAAGGATACGGCACGACGCTTTACGCAGAACGAGCAGGTGGAGGTTACCGCTACTGATTTTGACCGTGACCTGGCCGCCAAGCATGACTTTGTTGTCATAGACGGTGACAAGGCACTGTGGCAGCATCACTGGGTTGCCGGTGGCAACGATACAGTGTGGAACATGATACACTATGACGTCCAGCTGTTTGGTGGCGTGGTACTGCATAAGGGTAGGATTGCCGAGATGGCTACCGGTGAGGGTAAGACCCTGGTGGCTACACTGCCGGTGTTCCTTAACGCATTGACCGGTAACGGTGTACACGTAGTAACCGTAAACGATTATCTGGCCAAGCGTGATGCCGAGTGGATGGGTCCGCTCTATATGTTCCACGGCCTGTCTGTTGACTGCATTGACAAACATCAGCCCAACTCCGAGGCCCGTCGTAACGCCTACCGTGCCGATATCACATTCGGTACCAACAACGAGTTTGGTTTTGACTACCTGCGTGACAATATGGCAAGCCATCCCAATGAGCTTGTACAGCGCGGTCACAACTACGCAATCGTGGATGAGGTTGACTCCGTGCTCATTGATGATGCACGTACACCTCTTATCATATCAGGTCCCGTACCCAAGGGTGATGACCAGCAGTTTGAGCAGTTGCGCCCGCAGGTGGAGCAGCTCTTTGAGGCTCAGAAGCGTCTTGCTACCCAGTATCTGGCCGATGCCCGTAAGAAGGTTGCATCTGAGGATGAGAATGAGCGCGCCGAGGGATTCCTGTCACTGTTCCGCAGTTTCAAGGCCCTGCCCAAGAACAAGGCACTTATCAAGTTCCTCAGTGAGCCGGGTATAAAGGTAGGTCTGCAAAAAACAGAGGAGATCTACATGGAGCAGCAGAACAAGCGTATGCCCGAGGCTGTGGAGCCGCTGTACTTTGTGATAGATGAGAAACTTAACAGCGTTGACCTGACCGATAAGGGTGTGGAGCTGATAAGCGGCACCAACAAGGATCCTGAATTCTTTGTGCTGCCCGATATCGCCACCCAGCTCTCTGACCTGGAGAATGAGACTGACCTGAGTCAGGAGGAGCGTCTTGCCAAGAAGGATGAACTGCTTACCAACTACGCTGTAAAGAGTGAGCGTATACATACCATCAACCAGCTGCTCAAGGCCTACTGCATGTTTGAGCGCGATGTTGATTACATCGTGACTGAGGACGGCAAGGTCAAGATTGTTGATGAGCAGACCGGTCGTGTAATGGAGGGCCGCCGCTGGAGTGACGGACTGCATCAGGCCGTGGAGGCTAAGGAGCGCGTCAACATTGAGGCTGCAACCCAGACATTCGCAACCATCACCCTGCAGAACTATTTCCGTATGTATCATAAGCTGGCCGGTATGACCGGTACAGCCGAGACAGAGGCTGGTGAGTTCTGGGATATCTACAAGCTGGATGTTGTGGTAATCCCCACCAACAAACCCATAGCACGTATAGACCAGAATGACCGCATATACAAGACCAAACGTGAAAAGTACAAGGCCGTAATCGAGGAGATTGTACGTCTGGTAGAGGCCGGTCGTCCGGTACTGGTAGGTACTACATCGGTCGAGATAAGTGAGCAGCTGAGCCGCATGCTTACCATGCGTAAGATTGAGCATAACGTTCTGAACGCCAAGCTGCACCAGAAGGAGGCCGATATCGTGGCCAAGGCCGGTCAGAAGAGTATCGTTACCATAGCCACCAACATGGCAGGTCGTGGTACCGATATAAAGCTGTCACCTGAGGTCCGCGAGGCAGGAGGTCTTGCAATCGTAGGTACCGAGCGCCATGAGAGCCGCCGTGTTGACCGCCAGCTGCGTGGTCGTGCCGGCCGTCAGGGTGATCCGGGTTCATCAGTATTCTTCATCTCACTTGAGGATAACCTGATGCGTCTGTTCGGATCTGACCGTATTGCTCCGCTTATGGATAAACTGGGCCTGCAGGAGGATGAGATGATTGAGAACAGTTTCATCACCAAGCGTATAGAGCAGGCACAGAAGAAAGTTGAGGAGAACCACTTTGGCATACGTAAACGCCTGCTTGAGTATGATGACGTGATGAACAAGCAGCGTACCGTTGTCTATGAGAAGCGCCGTCATGCCCTGATAGGTGAGCGTATAGGCATGGATATAGCCAATATGATATGGGACCGCTCAGCCGGTGCCGCCGAGAACTGCGCTGACTACGAGAGTCTGCAGATGGAGGTGTTCCGCGTGCTGGCAACCGAACTTCCGTTCACTGAGGAGGAGTTTGGTAAGATGAAGGTGGATGAGGTATCGGAGCGCATATTCAATGCCGCTATGGATAATTTCAAGCGTAAGTGTGAGCGCATGGCCCAGATCGTGACACCTGTCATAAAGAAGGTGTTCGAGGAGCAGGGTGACCGCTATGAGAATATCCTGATTCCTATCACTGATGGCCGCCGCGTTTATCAGATACCGTGCAACCTCAAGGAGGCATATGAAAGCGAGGGTAAGAGCGTGGTAACCGCATTCCAGAAGGCTATCCTGCTGCACACCATCGATGAGTGCTGGAAAGAGAACCTGCGTGAGCTTGATGAACTCAAGCACTCCGTACAGAACGCCAGCTATGAGCAGAAAGACCCGCTCCTGATATTCAAGCTGGAGTCTGTGACACTGTTTGACAACATGGTCAACAAGATGAATGACCAGACCGTATCAATCCTGATGCGCGGTCAGATACCTGAGCCCGATCCCGACCGTGTACGTGAGGCACCTGCACAGAACCGTCAGCAGCGCCGTCAGTATACTGAGAACCGCACAGATATGTCTGATCCTAATCAGCGTGCGGCTGCAGCCCGTGATACCCGTCAGCAGGTTCGTGAGCCTATCCGTGCCGATAAGACCCCGGGCCGTAATGACCCATGTCCGTGCGGCAGCGGCAAGAAATTCAAGAACTGCCACGGTCAGGGACTTTAAGATTTTGAATTACTAAAAACGTAAGCTATGAGACTGAGCGAATCATCATTTCAGCAGCTCAAGGCCCTTATCGGTGAGGCCTTGAACGAGTTCCGCCGTCCACAGGAACAGTCGGTGGTAACGGACATTCACATTATGCCCATACGTGAAACGGGCGATGTAACTATAAGTGATGATGACCGCGACCTGGCTACCGTGCGTCTATCGGACCTTGTGGAGATTCCTGAGGAGGATTTCTACCAGGTCATGGAGAAAGCGCTGCGCCGTATCCTCAAGGATATTGATCAGGTGGATCCGCTTGAGAACCTGGCTATCTGGAAACCGTTCTCATTTGTCCTGGTGGATGATGACCGTGAGACCGTAGCTGAACTCATGCTCTTTGATGAGGACAACACCCTGCTCAGCCAAAGCCTTATGCAGGGCCTTGATGAGGAACTGGACAGTTTCCTCAAGGACCTCCTGGCGGAGTAAAACGTTTAATAATCTTAAAAAACGGCCTGAGGAATAACCTTGGGCCGTTTTTTCTTTTGTTTTAATTGCATATAATAGCTTTTATTCATTCTTTTGCCCTATAATAGTCTTTTTCAACAGCTTTTTTATGGAAACCTCTCCTTACCGGGTCCTTTGTTGCGGCGAGCCCGTTGAATGTTAAACTCCTTTTGTTTCTCAATAATCAGTACTTATATGAATAGATTTTTTGCTTTTGCCTTGGTTATTATGGCGTTGCCTTTCACTACTGCTTCCGCCAGGAAGAATAGAGTATATTCAATTGTTGAAGGCTCTGTTGAATACGCCAATGAGATTGGACTCAAGTCCAACCCTGAGAGTTATGCCCGCTATCGTACCAGCGGTAATGTAAAAGGTGAATTGGCCTATCGCAAAACTCTGAGTGCCGAATTGTCATTAGGCGTGGGATTCCTGTTCGTTGATAAAGGGCAGGGTTACAGATGGTCTGCCGAGATCTCTGCTTTGCTTGGAACACAAGGCCTGCATTTTAAGGATGATGATGTATATTATGAATTAGCCGGCGTAAAGTATCATAGGAATATGGGTGATGATGAGCGTTACAGATATGCCGGTCTTAATGCCCGTCTGATACGCAGAATAAATCTTGGCGGAGGCTGGATATATGAGCCCGCAGTAAAGGCGGGTTATCAGGATGGACCCTATGACATCAGATATAATGATGATGAATGGAGAGAATTCACTGATACCTATATGGCTTATGTAATGCTGAATCCATTGGCAATAGAGTATAATTGCCCTAAAAATGAACATTTTGGCTTTAAGTTGACGCTTGGTAGTCTGGGCTATGTAGAAAATCTTAGCGAGTTTGATGAACCGTTCGTTTCATACTTTGCGGATTTCAGCTCATTCAGCGCAGCGTTCATATATTATTTTTAAGGGTGACACCTATTAACCACTAATTGTCTATAAAAATGAAAAGATATTTCTTTGTTGCTTTTGCATTTATGCTGACTGTATCATTCGTAGGTGTGTCAGCCCAAGATAGAGGCTTGTTTGTCAGTCTTTCAGGAATGGTGTACGGTAATTATGAATCCGGACTTAGTTCAAATGATTACGATTATAAGACATTTGAAGATTTATACGGTAATCCCGGGGCAATGCCTTATTCTGACAGAGAAGAATTTAAAGCCAATCTCAGTTTAGGTTACAGATTCTCAGATAAAGGAGACGGTGCCAGATATGCCGTTGCAGTTAACATGGGATTGGGAAAGAACAATACTCACTTCAGGGATGAGGAACTTGGTGACGCTTATACCAATCTCCTGGTCTTAGATCTTTATGCCGGGTTGTCGTTCATACGCAGAATAAGTTTGGGAAACGGTTTCTTCCTTGATCCTACGGTAGATTTCCAATTCAGGTTTACTTCATCGGGCTATCCTATCATGAATAATCTGAGTACATATATTACCAGAAAGGCCGAGGTGATACTGAGACCATTGGTTCTGGAGTACAGATTCCCCCAGTATGATAAGCTGGCAATCAAAGCCGGTGCCGGTGTGATTTCATACTCATACAGGACCGCAGAGTGGATTAGGGATCCTTACCAGATGTTCATAATCTCACCCGACATGTTCCTGGGAGCAACCTTCTATTTCTGAGATACCCAACATACAACTCTCTCCTTGTTGCGTTTTCCTTGTTCATTATATAAAATTATATGATATAAATTTGTATGATACTATTTTATATGATATAAAATTATTAGATTTGCATGAAAAACAAAAAGATAACAGAAATGGAGATACCTTTTGTCTATGGAAAGGTTGTTGCTGACAGTGATTTTACTGACAGGACAGAAGAGACAAAGAAACTAGTAGGCAACTTTATGTCGCTTACCAATACGGCCATAATATCACCTCGCCGGTGGGGTAAATCGTCATTGGTAAACAAGGCTGTCGGTATTGTATCTCAACAAGATAGTGGATTGCTGTTTGTTAAGATGAACGCATTCAAGTGTGAGACAATACAAGACTTTTATGAGTTGTTCGCCAAACGTGTGATAGAGTGCGTTTCCACATCGGCCGATTCAATGCTGTCAAATGCTAAGGATTTCATAATGAATCTTATCCCTAAGTTGTCTTTTACTGATCCTGCCGGTCAATATGAGCTCTCATTCGGAATAGATTTGCGTAGCAATCCTATTGGCGAGGATATCCTTGACTTGCCCCAGAAAATCGCATCCAGACGAGGTAAGAAGATAATTGTCTGCATAGATGAATTCCAGCAGATAGGTGAGATATCTGATACGGAAAGGTTACAGAAAATATTAAGGAGTCATTGGCAGGAGCAGAAAGATGTGGCTTATATCCTTTATGGAAGCAAGAAACATATGATGCTCAATATCTTTGGCGAGTATAACAGTCCATTCTATAAGTTTGGTGATTTGATGTTTTTGCCAAAGATATCAAATGCAGATTGGGTGGATTTTATTGTTTCAAGATTCAGTCAAACCGGTAAGTCAATTACCGCTGAGGTAGCTTCATATCTGGCGGAAAATGTAGAGAATCATTCATATTATGTTCAGCAGTTAGCTCAATATGCTTGGCTCAGAACGGAAACGGATTGCTCTAATCAGATTGTTGATGAGGCAATTGATGCAATGATGGATTCCATGAATCTCCAGTTTGTAAACCTTATGGATTCCCTGACAGAGAAACAAAGGAATTTCCTTATGGCAATATGTGATGGAATAAAGAATTATTCATCGGCAGATACTATATCCCGCTATAAACTGGGAACCAGTGGCAATGTGCGGATACTAAAAGGCGCTCTAAAGAAACGGGACCTGATAGATGAAACAAACGGAGTAATTGAGATTCAGGATCCTGTATTCAGAATGTGGATTGACAGAGTCTACAGAAGGTTGTGAAACTACAAAATCCTTACCTTGAGGCGTGAAATGCTAAAAATGGCTAAATGAGCTGTTTTGGGCGGAAAACTCTGTGCGGCGCATGGAGTTTTCTTGTATCTTTGCGGCCTGAAAAGAAGGACGTTCTGATGATTTTTAATCCAACAAATAGAGATGAAATCCGTCTTAGGGCTATAGAGACAGCATCAGAGATACTGATGAGAGAGAAAAATCTGTCTGTCAGGATGGATGATGTGGCACAGGAACTGTCTGTTTCAAAACGTACCTTGTATGAGATATTCGGCAGTAAGGAGGCGCTCCTTATGGAATGCATGAAAAAGCATATTGCCCATATGTCTCAGATGCTGGAGGATGAGATTGGCAGGGAAGAGGATGTGCTCACGGTTTTCCTTAAGCACCTGGAGGTCCTTATAAATGAATCACGCGAGAGAGACCGAAACAAGTTTGAGGATATAGACAAGTATCCCAAACTTAAGAAAATGTTCCATGAGCATCTGGCTGACATGGCGCGTCGTATGCGCGGTTTCATGGAGTTGGGTGTAAAGCAGGGAGTGTTCCGTGATGACCTTAACATGGATGTGCTCATGAAAGCTTTCAGCGCCATGGGTGCTATGGTCAACAAGGAGTGTGAGCGGGGAGAGTTGCGTTATGATGAGCTGATTGACGGTACAATCGTAGTCCTGTTGCGTGGTATAGCTGCACCTAAGGGTATGGCTAAACTTGAAAAGTATAGGTATAAATCAAACAATAGATGATGAAAAGAGGTTTATTATTCAAGACCGGCCTGTTTATGGCGGTTGCACTTTTTGCCGGTGCTGCCGTTTATGCGCAGAATGCCGGCAAGAATGCTGTTCTTAAACTTACTCTTGATGATGCACTCAGCATTGCACTGAGTGACAACCCGACCATCAAGGTGGCCGAGCAGCAGATTGAGGTTAAGAAAATCAGTAAGGACGAGGCTTGGCAGTCACTATTGCCCAGTGCCGATTTCAGCGGAACTGTCCAGTACACAGTATTGGCCTCGGTAATGAAGATGCAAATGCCGGATCCAGTTACTGGAGAAATGAAGGTTAATGAATTCCCTATAGGTCGAGACAACACCAGCACATGGAACGGTCAGGTACAGGTTAGCCTGCCGGTATTTGCTCCTACGGTATATGCTACCATGAATCTTACCAAGACAGACCTGGACAATGCGGTAGAACAGAGCCGCAGTTCAAAGCTGGATCTGGTTAATCAGGTTACCAAAGCCTATTATCAGGTCATTTTGGCCCAGGACAGTTATGATGTGCTGTGCAAGAGTTTGGAGCAGGCACAGAAGAACTTTGATGTAGTAAAGTCTCTCTATGAGCTGGGTGGAACCAGTGAGTATGACAAGATAAGTGCCGAGGTTCAGCTGCGCAGCCTGAATCCCACCGTGATACAGGCGCGTAATGCCGTAAATCTGGCCAAGTTGCAGCTTAAGCTGCTTATGGGTATAGATCCTGAGACTGAACTGGCTATAGAGGGAAGCCTGGAGGATTATGAGAATCAGCTTTATGCTGAGTCATTAGGTGCAGGTGACTATTCACTGGAAAACAACACCAACCTGCGTCAGCTTAAGTTGAATGAGACCATGCTTAACCAGTCATTGAAAGTTCAGAAGATGAATTTCATGCCTACACTGGCCCTTGCAGGTACATACTCATTCCAGTCTCTTTACAATGACAACTGGAAGTTCTATAACTATGATTGGGCCAAGAGTTCATCTGTTGTGCTCTCTCTGTCAGTCCCCATTTTCCGTATGGGCAACTTTACCAAGATACGCAGCACCAAGTTGCAGATAAGCCAGCTCAGTGAGAACATTGAATATACACGCAAGCAGCTGGATGTCCAGGTGCGCAGTTATATTGACAACATGAAGGCCAATGCAGACCAGGTGGCCAGTAACCATGAGGCTATAGAGCAGGCCGAGAAGGGCCGTGAGATAGCCAGCAAGCGTTATGAGATTGGTAAGGGTACTATCCTGGAGCTGAATAACAGTGAGGTGTCACTTACACAGGCCAAGCTTACATACAGCCAGTCAATCTACAACTATCTGGCAGCCAAGGCAGACCTGGACAAGGTGCTTGGCAATGACGAGAACATTAAGGTTAGGAAATAAGAAACAAATAAACAGATAAGATGAAAGCATTCAGAATTTATGGAATTGCTCTCTGCTCCATGCTGCTTATGGTAGCTTGCGGGCAGAAAAAGACAGAGGCTGTCCAGGCTCCGGTTGCTGACCCTGCAGCCAAACCCGTTGTTGAACTTGCCCAGGTGGTAGAGGAGCCGGTGGCTCAGATCCAGGTCTACTCTGCAACCATAGTCGGTGAGATCAAGAATAACATTGCTCCCGCCACTCCCGCACGTATAAGCAAGATCAACGTGGAGATAGGTGATAACGTACGTCGCGGCCAGGTGCTGGTTGAGATGGATGAGACTACACTGAGCCAGCAGGAGATGCAGCTCAAGAACCTGGAGACAGAGTTCAACCGTATTGACCAGCTATATAAGGTGGGCGGCGTTTCCAAGTCAGAGTGGGATAACGTGAACCTGCAGTTGGAGGTGGCTCGCAAATCTTTCCAGACACTTAAGGAGAATACAAGACTCCAGAGCCCTATTGACGGTGTGGTTACGGCACGTAACTATGACAATGGCGACCTTTACGGAGGTCAGGCAATCCTGGTGGTACAGAAGATTACTCCGGTTAAGATTACTATCAATGTATCAGAGCAGTACTACTCAAAGGTTGAGAAGGGTGATGAGGTTAGCATAGAGCTCGATGCCTATCCCGGTGAGACATTTACCGGCAAGGTATCTCTGATCTATCCTACAGTTGATGCCATGACACATACATTCCCTGTAGAGATTAACGTGGCTAACGCAGACCAGAAACTGCGTCCCGGTATGTTTGCCCGTGCAACACTTAACCTGGGTACACTGAACCATGTGGTTGTTCCGGATCTGGCTATCGAGAAGCGCTCCGGATCAGGTGACCGCTTTGTATACGTGTACAATAACGGCAAGGTATCATATACCAAGGTTGAGCTGGGTCAGCGTCTGGGTGACCGCTACGAGCTGATATCGGGAGTACCCAGCGGAGCTCAGGTTGTCATTACCGGACAGGCTAAGCTCTCAGACGGTAAGGAAGTTGAAGTTAAAAAGTAAATAGAACACCAATATGAGTCTATACGAAAGTTCGGTCAAACGACCCATTTTTACAGCACTCTGTTTTGTAGCTGTGGTGGTGTTCGGCTTGTTCTCATACTCCAAGCTGCCCATTGACCAGCTGCCTGACATTGAGTCAAACACCATCATGGTGTTCACCTACTATAACGGTGCCAACGCATCGGATATAGAGAATAATGTGACCCGTCCGCTTGAGAACACTCTCAACAGTTGTACTCATATCAAGCATATTACATCAAAGTCATCGGAGAACGTATCTGTTATCACTCTTGAGTTTGAGTTCGGATACTCCATCGATGACCTTACCAATGATGTTCGTGACAAGCTGAGCATGATTACCAACTCACTGCCCGACGGCGCGGGACAGCCTATCATATTCAAGTTCGATACCAGTATGCTGCCTATCATGCTGCTGTCCGTACAGGCCGGTGAGAGCCAGGGCGCACTCTACAAGATACTGGATGAGAATGTGGTTAACCCGCTGGCCCGTATACCGGGTGTAGGTACGGTATCTGTTACCGGTGCCCCGCAGCGTGAGATCTACGTATACTGTGACCCTGCCAAGCTTGAGGCTTACAACCTGACCATTGAGGCCATATCAGCCATGATCGGCTCTGAGAACCGCAGTATTCCCGGCGGTAACCTTGATGTCGGTAATGAGACTTACGCCCTGCGTGTGGACGGTGAGTTCAAGGATCCCCGTGACATGAGTAGCCTGGTGGTTGCATCAATAGGCGGCCGTAACGTTTACCTGAGTGATGTGGCAGAGATTGTAGACCGTACCCAGGAGCGTGCTCAGGAGTCATACAACAACGGCGTTCAGGGTGCCATGATGGTTATCCAGAAGCAGACCGGTGGAAACACGGTTGATATCTGCCGCAGGATCAACAAGGTTCTGCCTGAACTGGAGAAAAACCTGCCCAGTGATATCCATATCGGTATGATCAATGATGGTTCACAGGATATCATACAGACTGTGAACTCTCTGGCCGAGACTATCGCATATGCCCTGTTGTTCGTGGTGCTGGTGGTTTACCTGTTCACCGGACGCTGGCGTGCAACCGTGGTTGTGGCCATTACCATCCCGCTGTCACTGATTGCATCATTCATCTACCTGTTCGTGACCGACGGTTCTCTGAATATCATATCTCTGAGCTCACTGACCATAGCCATCGGTATGGTGGTGGATGATACCATCGTGGTACTTGAGAACATCACCACCCATATTGAGCGTGGTGCCAACCCCAAGCAGGCCGCTATACATGCCACTAATGAGGTTGCCGTATCAGTTATGGCATCTACAATGACCATATTCGCCGTGTTCTTCCCCCTGACCATGATGTCGGGTATGGCCGGTGTCATGTTCAAGCAGTTGGGTTGGATGATGTGTATCATTATTGCCATATCTCTGGCCGTATCACTTACCCTTACTCCTATGCTCTGCTCACGCATGCTTAAGCTGGAGAAAAAGGGTAGCCGCATACATACCATACTGTACCGTCCCATCCAGAAGGCACTTGATGGTCTGGACCATGCATACTCACGTCTTATCAACACGGCCGTACGTCACCGCAAGCTGGTAGTCATATCTGCCTTGTTGCTCTTTGTGGCATCCCTGTTCACTGCCGGAAACCTCAAGTCCGAGTTCTTCCCGTCCGATGAGCAGTCACGTATATCGGCTACCATCTACATGCCTATCAATACCAATACCGACCGTTCACGCGGTGTGGCTCAGGAGCTGTCAGACCTGTGGATGAAACGTTATGCCGATGACCTTGTGACATGTAACTTCCGTGTGGGTGCTGCCGATGAGAACAACACATTCGCATCAATGCAGACAAATGGTACTCACGTAATATCATTCACCATATCACTTAAGGAGCTGGGCGAGCGCAGCATATCATCAGATGATGTAGTTGCCCAGATGCGTGCTGACCTTAACGCACGCCCCGAGATTGAGCGTTTCATGGTTACGGCCGGTGGTGGCATGAGCATGGGTAGCCAGTCTGCTGCTGAGTTTGAGATCTACGGTTATGACTTCAATGAGACCGATGAGGTTGCCGCCCAGCTGCTTGCCGCAATGAAGAATGTTGAGGGAGTAGGTGAGGCATACATAAGCCGTGACAACTACCAGCCTGAGTATGAGGTCGTGTTTGACCGCGAGAAGTTGGCTCAGCATGGCCTGAACCTCTCTACCGCCGCTACATACCTGCGTAACCGTATCTACGGTGCTACCGCATCCTACTTCCGTGAGGATGGTGAGGAGTACTATATCAAGGTCCGTTACGCTCCCGAGTACCGTACCCAGCTTGAGGATATTGAGAATATCCTGCTTTACGGTAGCGGCACCAATGCCGTTCGCGTGCGTGACGTAGGTCACCTTGAGGAAGTGTTCACTCCGCCTACCATCCAGCGTAAGGACCGTCAGCGTATCAATACCGTTACCTGCGTGATTGCCGGTGGTGCTGCATTGAGTGATGTCGTTGAGGCCGGTCAGAAGATAATTGCCGGTATGGACCTGCCCGAGGGTGTGAACGTTCAGATATCAGGTGACTATGAGGACCAGCAGGAGTCATTTGCCGATATGGCTACACTTGCCCTGCTTATCATAATGCTGGTATTCATCGTGATGGCTGCACAGTTTGAGTCACTCACACTGCCGTTCATCATCATGTTCTCCATCCCGTTCGCACTGAGCGGTGTGCTTATAGCACTCTGGATGACAGGAACATCAATCAACCTGATGAGTATGCTGGGTGCCATCATGCTTATAGGTATCGTGGTTAAGAACGGTATTGTGCTGATTGACTACACCGGACTGTGCCGCGAACGTGGCATGTCTGCTATCACAGCTACCGTGACAGCTGCCCGCAGCCGTCTGCGTCCTGTGCTCATGACCACAATGACCACTATCCTGGGTATGATTCCTATGGCTCTGAGCCAGGGTCAGGGTTCTGCCATGTGGCGTCCGCTGGGTATATCGGTTATAGGCGGTCTTACCGTTTCAACCCTTCTTACCCTGATTCTTGTACCTACCCTTTACTGTGTGTTCCAGAGCACCGGTATCAGGAAGGCTCGCCGCAAGCACCGCAAGCAGCTGGATCTGGCTGCTTTCTGGGCTGAGAACAAGGATCAGTTCATTCATGACAAGACAGCAAGAATATGAAAGCAATACTTATAACATTTGACCAGTCATATACTGAGCGTATCATAGATATGCTCACTACAAACAACTGCCGCGGCTTCTCCATGGTGGAGCAGCTGCAGGGCAGGGGTTCCAAGACGGGACAGCCGCACTACGGCAACCACGCCTGGCCCTCCATGTGCTCGGGCATCATCACTATGGTTGATGATGACAAGGTGGATATAATCCTGGAAAAGCTTCATGCTATGGATGTAGCCACCGAAAAGCTAGGTCTCCGTGCCTTTACATGGAACGTGGAAAAAAGCATCTAAGGTTTCCAGCTGCACAAACCAGCAAGGTTTCCAGTTGCACCCAGTAAAACGGAACCCTGACAGCGAAGCGTTGTCAGGGTTTCGTTTTACCCGGCCTGGAAGGCCGGCAGAGCGGAATGGAACGTAGTGGAATGAAGCGGGTTTGGGGCGTCGCCGCCCCAAACTAAAAAAATGTCGTGTACCTAATACGCAGATAAGTTTCCAGCTAGCGACTTTTTAGGCCCTGCAAGGGCCATAAAAGTCAAAAACTCCCGAGCGCCGAAGGCGCGAGAGCCCGTTGTAAAACCAAGGCTCCTATTTATACCTATCCAAATAGCTTACAGGTTGCTAGTCCAACCTTGTGCCTTAAGCTCCACCTCCTGGCCGGATTTGGTAACCAAATGGCGGCCAAGTTCGGGCTTTGTCATGTGACCAATGAGTTTTACGTCCTTGAGCTGGATGATCTTGTCGTGGTCGGTCAGGGGAACGGTGAACAGGAGCTCGTAGTCCTCACCGCCGTTAAGGGCGCAGGTGTAGACGTCCATGTTGAGCTCTTCGGCCATGACTGCTGTCTGGTAGTCAATGGGGATGCGCTCCTGGTATACGCTGCAACCGGTACCACTCTGCTTGCAGATATGTATGAGCTCTGATGAGAGGCCGTCGGATATATCCATCATGGCGGTGGGCTGGATTCCGGCCTCACGCAGAGCCTTGATGATGTCACCGCGGGCCTCGGGCTTGAGCTGGCGCTCCAGCAGGTACTCCTTACCGGCAAAATCGGGGGCAAACGGCTCATCCTTGCTGTGCGGGGTGCTGTTGAATACGGCTTTCTCGCGTTCCAGCAGTTGCAGGCCCATATAGGCGGCCCCCAGGTTGCCCGATACGCAAATCAGGTCATTCTGGCCGGCTCCGTTACGGTATACGGCCTTGCCTTTCTCGGCTTCACCGATGCATGTTATGCTGATTGCCAGACCGGTCAGGGATGATGTGGTGTCACCGCCCACCAGATCCACGCCGTGACGCTGGCATGCCAGCACCACTCCGGCATAGAAATCCTCCATATCCTCTACTGAGAACCTTTTGCTAAGCGCAACGGATACGGTCATCTGACGGGGTGTTCCGTTCATTGCATAGATATCTGATATGTTCACCATGGCGCTCTTGTATCCCAGATGCTTGAGCGGCACGTATGTGAGGTCAAAGTGGACACCCTCCATGAGCATATCGGTAGTAACCAGAACCTCCTTGGCGGGATCCGAGTAGTCCAGGACGGCGCAGTCATCACCTACACCGTATTTAGTTGATGCGTTCTGCGGCTTGAGGTCTTTGGTAAGATGGTCTATCAGTCCAAACTCTCCCAGTTCTGCTATCTCTGTACGCTTGTTTTCTGCCATAATTATATTGTTTCCTTTTATTTTCCGAATGATTCCACATGACCTGTAACAGCGCGGTCAAACGCATCCTTGTCACGCATGAACCTGACTCCTACGGGTAGTACGTAGATCTTTGCGGCAAGGTCTGCATCTATTTCCATGTCCGTAAGGCGTGCGGCATCCTTTGCTGTGGTTACAACGAACGCATCGGGGCCCATGCCTTCCAACTGCTCCATAATGAGTCTGATGTCCTCCTTGCAGTAGCGGTAATGGTCCGGGAATGTAAGCATTGTCACTTCATGCCCCTGACGTTTCAGCTCGGCCTCCATCAGGCTGGGGGATGCAATGCCCGTTACGGCCAGGACAGGGCCCGACGGAAGGGCTGCAACCTGCTCCCTGCCGGTCATGAGATAGGGTGTCCCGTACTCCAGTGTGGTAAAGTATACCTGCTGCGATGGACTTATCCTTAATGCGGCGGCAAGGGCGTCTGCTGACTCCCGGCTCATATCCTCCGGGCATTTGGTCACGATTATGATATCGGCACGGCGGCGTGAGGCTGCACTCTCGCGCATGCGTCCGGCGGGCAGCATTGCGTCATCCAGTATGTTGCGATGCCAGTTTACCAGCAATATGTTCAGTGATGGGGTTACCTTGCGGTGCTGGAATGCGTCATCCAGCAGTATGACATCGGGGCTGCACATATCTATGATACGCCTTATGCCGGTGACGCGGTCCTCACAGACAGCCACATCCAAATCCGGGAACCGTTGTTTTATCTGCAACGGCTCGTCGCCTATCAGACCGCTGTCGGAGTGGAAATCGGACATTATGAACCCTTTGGTATGACGGCCGTAACCGCGACTCAGAACAGCTGTCCTGAAGCGGTCTTTCAGAATGGTGGCCGTGTATTCAGTATGCGGAGTCTTGCCTGTACCGCCTACGGTTATGTTGCCGATGCTGATTACCGGGATGCTGAAGGATGTGCTCTTGGCTATCCCTCTGTCATACAGGATGTTCCTTATGCCCGATACCGCACCATACAACCATCCTAAAGGACGCAGAATCTGATTTATTCTGAATTCAGGCTTCATACTGTCGCAATAAATACCTATCTTTGGTTGATAATTGATACAAAAGTACACATTTTACGGGATATGGGGCGCTTTTGTGTCAAGCGGGTTTGTAGAGGACGCGCAGATGACGGCATTTTTACATGTTTTAATAACCTTTGGTTGCTATATTCACTAAAAATGTTGTAATTTGCGCCCGTTTTGGACGCTATGGACCGATAGTGCCTGAAGGGAAAGATGCTCGAGTGGTTGAAGAGGCACGCCTGGAAAGCGTGTATACGCCAAAAGCGTATCCGGGGTTCGAATCCCCGTCTTTCCGCAAGATTGATGCTGATAAACGAGAATATGAATTAATTAATATAACTAACTAAAAATTATCTCAAATGAAAAAGGTATTTGCATTCGTTGCAATGATGGGACTCCTTACTTTCGGAGTAAACCAGACAATCAATGCTCAAGAGACAGAAGAGGCAGCTGCCGTTGAGGAGGTTGCACAGCAGGATTCCGCTGCAGTTGATTCAATCGCTGCCGCTGATGTAGAGGACGCCCAGGAGGACGCTGAAATCTCAGAAGAGAAGAAGCAGAAGGAGGGTCTTCACAAGACAATCAAGGTTAAGTTCATCGAGGGTAGCGCAGGCTTCATGTCACTCGTTGCCATCGCTATGATTTTCGGTCTTGCTCTTTGCATTGAGCGTATCATATTCCTCAGCCTTTCTGAGATCAACAGCAAGAAGCTCCTTGAGGACATTCAGGCTGCTCTTGAGAACGGTGATGTTGAGGGTGCCAAGTCAATCTGCCGTGAGACTCGCGGTCCTGTAGCTTCAATCTGCTATCAGGGTATGCTCCGTATCGATGAGGGCCTTGACGTTGTTGAGCGCTCAGTTGTATCATACGGTAGCGTACAGGCTTCAAACCTTGAGAAGAACCTCTCATGGATCACACTGTTCATCGCCATGTCTCCTTCACTGGGATTCTTGGGAACTGTGATCGGTATGGTTCAGGCATTCGATGATATCCAGAAGGCTGGTGATATTTCTCCGCAGGTTGTTGCCGGTGGTATGAAGGTGGCCCTTATCACAACTATCTTCGGTATTATCGTTGCCCTTATTCTTCAGGTATTCTATAACTATATCCTTAGTAAGGTTGAGGCCCTGAACACTGATATGGAGGATTCTTCAGTATCTCTGCTGGACATCATCATGAAGTACAACCTTAAGTTCAAGAAGTAATAAGAACCGATTATGAAAAACGAGAATAAACAAATAAAGGCTTCTTCTTGGGCTCTTGGTATTCTCTTTGTACTGTCAGCCGTGGTTCTGGGCATGTTCTTTGGTGTAGGTTATGATACAAAGACCTATTTCGAGGGCGCCGACAAGAGCCTGATAGATCCCGCATACACCGGACTGCTGCTTGTCTGGCTTTACACACTTGTAGGCCTTTGCATACTGTCAGTTCTGGGATTCGGAATCGTTGCAGCAATCAGAAACATCAAGACAAGAACCTCAGGACAGCAGAGAACCGGTTTTGCCGGTTGGGTGTTCCTTTTCACCTTTGTCGCAATTGGTGCGTCATATTTCATGGCTGACACCAACAAACTGCTGCTTGGTGATGGAAAGACTTGGGCAGATAATACGACTGACCTTATTCTGTCAGACGTTTGCCTGTTCTCAATATATACTCTGTTCGCAGTTGCCCTGTTGTGCGTAATACTCGCTATGACAGGCATTTTCAAAGCTAGAAGATAATTCACGTTTTTGAAGAGTCAGAGTTATGGGAAAAGGTAAAAGAAAAGTTCCCGGTCTTAATCAGTCTTCGACAGCGGATATCTCATTTATCCTGCTCATATTCTTCCTGGTGACCACATCTATGGACACAGACTCGGGTCTGCCCCGTCGACTTCCGGATTGGAATCCTGATGAAATAGAACAGGAGGTAAAGGTCAAGGAGCGTAACGTAATGACGGTCCAGGTCAACAAGTTCAATGAGATACATGTCAAGAACGGCGTTATCAACCGTTCCATTGACATCTCGGAGCTTAAGGAAATTGCCAAGTATTTCATTGCAAATCCTGACAATAATCCTGATCTTCCCGCTTTTGAGGATTATGAGATTGAGGGCTATGGAGTGGTACAGACTACCGTAAAGCATGTAATTGCGCTCCAGACAGACCGTGATACAAATTATGATGTTTATTTCCAGGTTCAGCATGAGCTTACCAAAGCTTATTCTGAGTTGAGAGATGAGTGGGCACAGAAGACATTCGGCAAGAAGTATGCTCAGTGCGATGAGAAGACTGAACAGCCGGTTGTAAGAGGTTACTACTCAAACAAGATCTCAGAGTCTGAGCCGAGACAATATGGTACTGCACAATGAGTAAGTTCAGAAGTAATGGAAAAAGAGAAATGCCGGAGTTGAATACTTCGTCACTTCCGGATCTTATCTTTACCGTATTGTTCTTCTTCATGATGGTAACATCAATGCGTGACGTTACGGTAAACCTGGAGATCAAGACTCCTGTAGGTGGATCTGAGATTGAGAAACTTGAGAGGAAATCACTGGTGTCACATATCTACATCGGTCCTCCTTCTAAAGATTATCGAGCTACGTTGGGATCTGCTCCCCGTATACAGCTCAATGAGTTCTTTGCTACTCCCGATGCTGTACGTGATTTCGTACATGCTGAGCGTGAGAGCATGTTTGAGAAGGATAAGCCTTTCATGAAGATGTCTCTTAAGATTGATCAGAACGTTCATATGGGTATTGTAACTGATGTGAAGCAGGAGCTTCGTAAGGCCAAGGCTCAGAACGTTGTATATTCAGCCACTAAGGACGATAAGCGTAAGTAAACTTGTAATAAAGTTCTATAATGGAAAGGCTCCGGACAAAATTCCGGAGCCTTTCCTGTTTTCTGCAATATAGCAGGCTTTTCAACGTTAATATATTGTATGAGACATACGGCTGCATACTTATGTATCGCGGCCCTGTTGCTGCTTTGCGGCTGCGGGGCAGAGATCAGTCTGCGCCGTGGTGACCAGAGCTATGCACTGGGAGAGTATCAGGATGCTGCCGCCAAGTACAAGAAGGCATATGCAGGCATATCATCAAAAGAGAAGGAACTCCGTGGCAGCACCGCTTTCAAGCTGGGTGAGTGTTACCGTCATATCAACTACGTGCCGCGTGCCCTTGCCGCATATCAGAATGCCGTACGTTACAAATATCAGGACAGCGTGGTTTACCGCCATCTGGCCGATATGCAGCGTTATAGCGGTAAGCTCAAGGATGCAGAGAAGAACTATAAGATAGCTCTTGATCATGACCCTGATGACATTCTGGCACAGAACGGATTGGAGTCCTGTCGTCTTATACAGGATTGGAAAGACAATCCCACCCGATATACGGTAAAGAAGGATAATATCATGAACGGCCGTTATGCCGATTGGTCACCTGTCTATGCCAGTCCTGATTATGACCAGATAGTGTTCACATCATGCCGTAACGAGTGTGCCGGCGATGACGTAAACCCTATTACCGGCATGAAAAGCTGTGACTTCTTTGTCATCCGTAAGGATGAAAAAGGCAAGTGGCAGAAACCCGAACGGATTGAGGGTGGTCCCAATACTGAGTTTGAGGATGGCTCATGCTCTTTCAGCCCTGATTTCAGCACCATGTACTATACATACTGCTCATCCGATCCGCAGATACCGCGTCCCGCCACCATATATGAGTCAGGACGTTCAAATGCCTCCTGGGGTGCAGGTCACGCGTACAGCTCGGCATCGGACACCATATATAATTACGCACACCCGGCTGCATCACCTGATGGCAAGTGGCTCTATTTCGTGTCCGATATGGACGGCGGTTACGGCGGTCTGGATATATGGCGCGTGCCGGTGGGCGGGCGTCTGATCGGTGCCGAGAATCTGGGTCCCGATATCAATACCCCGGGCAATGAGATGTTCCCCACGTTCCGCCGTAACGGTGAGCTCTATTTCTCGTCAAACGGCCATCCGGGTATGGGTGGACTGGATATTTTCCGTGCTGTAAGTACCAGTGACTCCACATGGACTATAACCAATATGGGCAGTCCGGTCAACTCGTCATCAGATGACTTTGGAATGACGTTTGAGGGTGACCTTACCCGAGGTTTCTTTAGCAGTAACCGTAATGACGGACGTGGGCGTGACCATATCTGGAGTTTTGAGCTGCCTGAGACGGTACACAATATTACCGGCTGGGTCTATGAGAAAGACGGTTATGAACTGCCCGATGCACTGGTTTATCTGATAGGTAATGATGGCACCAATATGAAACTGAACGTACGTGAGGACGGATCGTTTACGCAGCGCATAACCCCGGGAGTCAGTTACCTGCTGCTTGGAACCGCCAAGGGATTCATGAACTACAAGCAGGAGATGACTGCCGACAGCACTGACCAGGACCGTGAATATGTGCTGCAGTTCCCGCTATCATCAATCTCCAAGCCGGTCATGATAGACAACATATTCTTTGACTTTGGTCGTGCTACGCTTAGTCCTGAATCGGCCCAGTCACTTAATGAACTTGTACAGCTGCTCAAGGATAATGCCGGTGTGACCATAGAGATCGGTGCCCATTGTGACTATAAGGGTGATGATGATTATAACAAACGCCTGTCACAGCAACGTGCCGAGAGTGTTGTGGAGTATCTGATAGGGCAGGGTATAGACAAGAAACGTCTCACTGCACGCGGATACGGAGAGTCCGCGCCCAAGAGCGTGAGCAAGAAGGTGGCAGAGCAGTATGATTTCCTGGAGGAGGGTACGGTGCTGACAGAGGAGTTTATCCTTACTCTCCCGGAGCCGCAACAGGACATTTGCAACCAACTTAACCGCCGTACTGAGTTCCGCGTTATACGTACCACATACGGCCTGTTTGGCGGTAACTGACAATCAGCTTATAGATATTCTTATCCTCCATTCCTGAGGATACATATTGTTGGCGCGGTTTCCCAGATTCTTGGCAAATCCCAGCGGAATGCCCTTGTATGTGAGCAGGACTATGCCACGGGGAGCATCCTCCAGACGCAGGGCGTCACAATGAAGATACTCCAATGCCTGCTTGCGGGTTATATCAACCTTATTGAAAGCCTCTGTGTTCAGGGCATCGGACATGGCCAGCGCATGGGCCGGAACCCAGTCATGTCCCTTACGCACGGCAATCTCGATTCCCGGAATCAGGGCATAGAGTTCTTTGCTGACCTGATTCATGTCCGATGCAAGGGGAGCGGGCAGGGCATATATGGAGTCACCTTTTACATAGTATTCATAACCGTCGTTGAGCCACTTGCGGCATTCGGCGGGAACGGTAGGATCTGCCTTGAACGGTTTTTGAGGTAATTCACGGAATGCACCATCGGGTTTGCGCAGCAGGCAGAGAAAAAAGCCTTCGCCGCGGGTGAGGTGCTGCATGAAATGATATACCGGCAGGTTGTCCTGTGTAAGTGAGGCTTTTATGTTCCATTCAGGGTTGGTATCTATCTTTATGGCCTCTGCACCGAACTGCTCAATTATCCACTGTACGTTATCCTCATCCTCATGGCGGTTGAACGTGCAGGTGCTGTAAATAAGATATCCGCCGGGTTTGAGTGCCGGCCATATGTCCTCAATTATCTGGCGTTGGCGTAAGGCGCACATCTCAACATTCTGCAGGCTCCAGTCTGTAACGGCGCCCTCATCCTTGCGGAACATTCCCTCGCCGGAGCATGGGGCGTCGACCGCGATAAGGTCAAACATGAGGTTGGACTGGCCTATCTGCTTGGGGGTGTTGCATGTCACCATCACTCCGGTGCGGCCCCATTTGGTCATGTTCTCGGCCAGGATCTGGGCACGGCTGCGCTGTATCTCATTGCTGACTAGCAGACTGCCCTCAGGCAGCAGTGATGCCAGCAGTGTGGATTTGCCGCCTGGTGCGGCGCACAAGTCCAGCGCCTTTACCGGGCCGCTCACGCACTTGCGTACCGCCTGCTCCAGAAACATGGATGATGCCTCCTGCACGTAGTAGCAGCCCATATGAATCAGAGGGTCAAGCGTGAACTGGGGGCGGTGGTCCAGGTATACGGCATTGCCGGCCCAGGGTACGCGGCCATCGGCACTGCATTCAAGGGATTTTAGTGCAAGGCTCTCTGCATCAGGAATCAGGGGATTGAAGCGTATGCTCACCTGTGGCTCGGTCTGGAGCGCATTGAGCAGGCGGTCGCGTTCATCGGCCTCAAGTATCTCACCCAATATGTTGATAAATTCCTTAGGTAAAGCCATAACCTTGCGTGATTTCTGCTGCGAAGGTAAGCCAAAAATTCAGTATATTCGCAGACAAGAAACAAGATTCACCAATGAAACAGTACTTAGATCTGCTGGAAAGGATACTCCGCGAGGGAGTGCAGAAAGGAGACCGCACGGGCACAGGCACAATCAGCGTGTTCGGACATCAGATGCGGTTCAACCTGGAGGAGGGATTCCCTCTCCTAACAACCAAGAAACTGCACCTTAAGTCAATCATATATGAGTTGCTCTGGTTCCTGAACGGTGACACCAACGCCAAGTGGTTGCAGGAGCGCGGGGTCCGCATCTGGAATGAGTGGGCTGATCCTGACGGCAATCTGGGCCATATCTACGGCTACCAGTGGCGTTCATGGCCTGACTATGAGGGCGGATTCATTGACCAGATATCCGAGGCTGTGGATACCATCAAGCATAATCCTGATTCACGCCGCATCATTGTAAGCGCATGGAATGTGGCTGACCTCAAGAATATGAACCTGCCGCCCTGCCACGCATTCTTCCAGTTCTACGTGGCTGATGGCAAGCTTAGTCTGCAGCTCTACCAGCGCAGTGCCGATACGTTCCTGGGCGTGCCGTTCAACATCGCGTCATACGCTCTGCTCACCATGATGATGGCGCAGGTTACAGGTCTCAAACCGGGTGATTTCATTCACACCACCGGCGATACCCACCTCTATCTGAATCATCTGGAGCAGGCCCGTCTGCAGCTTACCCGTGAGCCGCGTCCGCTGCCACGTATGATTATCAACCCTGATGTAAAGAGCATATTTGACTTCAAGTATGAGGATTTCCAACTTGAGGGTTATGATCCGCATCCACATATCAAAGCCGACGTTTCAGTATGATATCAATTATCGTTGCAATAGCTCAGAACGGAGCTATAGGTTATAAAGGGGACTTGATTTATCACCTGAGTGCAGACCTTAGACGTTTCAAGGAGCTCACCACAGGTAACACCATTATCATGGGCCGCAAGACTTATGAGTCCCTGCCCAAGGGGGCTCTGCCAAACCGCCGTAACATTGTGCTTACCCGCCAGCCGGGTGCAACGTTCCCCGGGACGGAGGTTTTCTCATCACTTGATGAGGCGCTGAGCCACTGCTCCCGTGACGAGAAGGTCTACATTATCGGAGGTGCCCAGGTCTACACTCAGGCTCTTGGTATGGCCGATGAGCTTGAGGTCACGTTCGTCTATGATACGCCCGCTCAGGCCGATACATTCTTTCCGGAATTTGGAAACGATAAGAGCTGGCATCTGGAAAACAAAGAGGATCACGATCCCGACGAGAAGAATCCCTTCCGCTACTCCTTCCTCACGTTCCGCAGAGTCTAACGCAAAGGGGACGGTTCTAAACGCGTAGGGGACGGTTCTGTTCGCGAACAGAACCGTCCCCTATGCGTTTTGCTCACTTAGCCAACCTTACTCTCAAATGCGACAGGTTTGCAACGCTCCTTTCTTGAATAGGAATCTGTACCGATTTACCTTTGCCTCAAACTTTATGTAGCAATCATTTCAATAAAAACTATGAAACGTTTATTATTAGCAACTGTATTCACTGTTATGTTCGCAAATTGTTTACATGCTCAAGGAGCCCAAGAACAACCCTTTGAAGGTCATCTAATTTGTGTAGATTTTATATATCCTTTGACTAGTGATTCTGCAATAGAAGAACTTCCGCATTATAAGCGTCAATTCTGTTACCCCACTTTGGTTATCAATAACATGGTTATTACCGATAAGTCAATGATTGATTGTTTTCGGAATCATTATAGATACTTATACGACAAAAGATTAATAATAAAGATCAAACTGATTAGTGTAAAGAAAGCTCAAAGAAAAGGTTTCTATGATGTTTCCCCTGACGGAGCCCTTTTCATAAAAACAAAAAGACATTTCTATCTTGATCTTTCTAACTGCATTTTCTATGAAAGAGAATGACAAATGGCACAAGGGGACAGTCCCCCTGTGTCATGAAAAAAAGAGTTGATGAAAAGCTAGTGTAGACTTATGAGAAAGAAGTATCTTTGTAATTAGTCCTAACAATAATTGAAAAACTAACTACAGTTTTTGTTTATGTATAAATTCTTGATTTTTGCCATGGGAATTGTTCTGTTCCCAACATCTGCTTTATGTCAGAAAGACACAGACAGAATAAGTATTACCAATAGTTTAAGTGTCTCTTATTCGTACTTGCCTATTGAATATCCTTCCAATACATATGAAGCTGATGGTGTAGGCCTGAATTATGAAATTTCTGTCTCTCCAATGAATTCCAGGTTTCTTCTTATGACAGGAGCCGGTATCTCATATTATCTCCATAAAAAGGACTATGATAAAATAATTCCATTATTAACGACAGATTACTATACCTATACGCATCATGCCATAGAGTATGTATTTCTGTCATTCCCTATTAAGTTGGGATTTAAGTTGGTAGATAAAGGTGATTTCACGTTGGTCCCATATTTCGGACTCTCTTTTAAATATAACCTTTCCTACATACAGAAGTATTCATTTGATTCTAATACGTATTCTAACACGTTCATTGATATATATAATGACGACCTGTATGAATGCGATGCCAGGAGGACTATACTTCAATATGATATGGGGTTGGAACTAGGATACAAACACTTTTATGCTACCGTTAATTATAAAGAAGATGATGAAAGTTTGTATAGTACTTTGATGTACAGTTATGTTCTTTCGGTTAAAGGTTTGTATGCTCCTGAAAAATTTCATATGTGGAGTATCGGAGCCGGTTTTAGGTTTTAACTATCAGTTTTAATAAGATTATGAAATACTCAAGATTATATATTTTTCTATTGGTGTCATTCCTGTTATTGAGTTTGTCCGGTTGTGTAAAAGAAGACAATCTGTACCCGGATTTGAATAATACAAGCTGGTATGCAGGGGAAGGCAGTAATAAAACATGGATTTCTTTTACAGATAAGGAGGTGGTCCATCTCTACGGTTCAGATACTATTTACTCAGGTATTTACCGGAAGGGTAGCACTTACGGAATAAATTATTATTGCTGGACAGATTCTATTCATCATAAAGAATACAAAGTGTGCAGCTATGGTCATGCCCATCTTATGATGTCTGTTGATGTCGCATATGATACTCTTGATCCATATGAACCTTATATGGGGGTAATACCGGTAGATTATTATCTTACAAAAGAATCTGACTCCAATTGAGGACCTCATTACAGAGGATTTTGGAGCAATCGGCACCCCGGAACGTGAGCAGTTCGATATGGAGTGCGATGCCTTTATTATAGGTGAGCAACTTAAGGATGAACGCCTTAGAGCTGGACTGACCCAAGAGCAACTTGCTGACAAGATTGGAACAAAGAAGAGTTTTATCTCAAGAGTTGAGAGAGGACACGCAGACATTCAGCTTTCCACACTTGTAAAACTGTTCCAGGGCCTTGGCCGAAAAGTAAGCGTTAGGGTTATTTAGTACGCGTAGGGGACGGTTCTGTTCGCGAACAGAACCGTCCCCTACGCGTTTAGAACCGTCCCCTTTGCGTCATTATTATGTTGGACTTGCAAGGAATACTCTCTGTTATTACTTGTTTCTGAGATTCTTTATGGTACCGTTCAAGATCAGTGTCAGGAATCCGATGAGCAACGGTGATAAAACACCATTGTTAAAGGTGTGACGGACGATAGCCGTATACACGATGGGTATTGCAGTCATCAACATACCCGTAACAACTGCAATGGTAATAGCCATGGATACCTTTCCTGCCTGACCTTTCCTGTATTTGTCAAGGAACAGGGCATTAACTACAAATGCTGCGGTGATTATTATGAAACCTGCACTGGAAATGAATTCCATAAGGCTCATTGTACCGCCTATTGCGTTATAGATAAAGCCTCCTGCAAATATTAGAGTTATGATTATCAAAAGGCCGATAAAGAACCATGTCATTACCTTTCTGAACTTTCCGGGTTCCTTGGGCTCCGGTATTGTAATCTCCCTGAAGTTTATCTTCCTGGTAAAGAATTTTGTCTTGGTACCGATTGTCAATATGAAAAATACCAGCATTGCTACGGATGCGATGATGCCAAGGAAGAAGTAGTTAAAGACAATCCAGAAGGCAAATCCCACACATGTTAATGCAAAAGCGCTCTTGCTGTAGAAACTCTCCTCATTTAACAGTGTTCGGAGATCAAGCTCGGAATGATCGACACGTTTCATCCTGCGCATCAGCAAGAAGTGTAGCAGAAAGTCAATAGTCAGATATATGCCAAGTATCCAGAACCCGGTGGTTGTCATGTTGGGGCTGAATGCAAAAATCAGGACCAATAAGGGTGTAATGGCAAATAAGGACCACGTGGTGGAGAACTTATGCATTCTCTTAAAGATGCTTATGTTCTTGAGGGAGGCTTTGCGGATCTGCTCGGGAGTTACAATCTCCTTGCCGTCCAGTTTCTCATCTATAAGCTGATAAGCCTGCTTCAGTTCGTTGAGTTCGTCGAGGTTGAAAGTATTGTCTGTCATAGGATTAACGGATTAATTGTTAGACATTGATTTGAGTTGCTCCTTGATGCGGAACAGCCTGCTGGTTACGGCCGATGCCGTAATGCCCACGATGGCTGCAATCTCATCATAACTCATACTCTCCAACCACAGAAGGATAATTGCTCGGTCAAACAACTCCAACTTGTTGATCCTGTCATACAGCATCTTGATCTGCGCGCTAGACTGATCGTTGTCGCTGACTAGAAGATCCTTGTCGATGCCAAGCGGGACTGTTGGCACTCTCCGCTTATCGGCCCTGTTTATGGCACAGCATGTGTTCAGGCTGACGCGCCAGACCCAGGTCTTGACACTGCTGTCGCCACGGAACTTGGGATAACTTTTCCATAGACTTACCAACACTTCCTGGAAAAGGTCATCGACTTCTGTCGGATTGTCCGAGAAAAAGTAGCATACCGTATATATTGTCTTACGGTGCTCACGGACCATTTTTGTGAATTCTAACTCTAAATTATCCATCTGTTTTTGAAGTTCGTTCATACAATTAGTATCCGAACCTTCAGATTCCTTTCGGGAAAAATCAAAAAATTTTCAAAGTCTTGAAGAATTATCGGCAAGGACGTCATGAACAAGGGTGGTGACCATCTGCTTGAGCTCTTCCATGAACTGGGCGGGCTGGTATTTGCCACGCTCAATCTCACGCAGACGTTTCTCCCAGATGCCCGTAAGTTCGGCGCTCTTGAGCAGTTCCTCATGTATAAGGTCTATGAGGCCGATGCCCGTGGGGGTGGGATAGAGGTTCTTCTTCTCCTTGCGCATGTACCCGCGTTTATATAAGGTTTCTATTATTGCGGCTCGTGTTGAGGGGCGGCCGATGCCGTTCTCCTTCATTGCGTCGCGCAGTTCCTCATCGTTCACCAGTTTGCCGGCGGTTTCCATTGCCCTCAGCAGGGTGGCCTCGGTGTAGGGTTTTGGCGGGGTGGTCCATTTCTCCTGCAGCTCAGGCAGGTGCGGTCCGCTCTCATCGACGGTGAATTGGGGCAGTATGCGCTCGTCATCATCGGCCTTGTCATCACCCTTTTCCTTATCAAAGAGGACACGCCATCCGGGCTTGAGTATCTCGCGGCCGGTGGTCTTGAACTCGGCACGTCCGGCCTTGCCCAACACGGTAGTCTGGGCGTAGAGGCAGTCGGGGTAGAATACCGCAATGAATCGGCGTGCTATCAGGTCAAACACCGCGCGCTCCTGCTGGCTCAGGTTGTTAGGATAGACTCCGGTGGGTATGATGGCATGGTGATCGGTCACCTTGCTGTTGTCAAATACCTTCTTGGACTTGGGCAGTTTCTGTCCCTCTAACGGGGCGGTGAACTGGGCGTAGTCCTTGAGGCCCTTTAGTATGGCGGGACACTTGGGGTAGATGTCGTCACTCAGGAACGTGGTATCAACACGCGGATAGGTGGTTATCTTCTTCTCGTAGAGTGACTGGATGGTCTTGAGGGTGTCATCGGCCGAGTAGCCGTATTTGCGGTTGCACTCCACCTGCAGCGATGTGAGGTCAAACAGGCGCGGGGCAAAATCCTTTCCCTCCTTGCGGGTAACATCGGTTATGACAAAGTTCAGGGGGCGGATCTCTTCAAGCAGAGCCTGGCCGTCCTCAATCTTGGTGAACTTGCCTTTTGTATATGAAAAGGTGGTGTCGCGATATACGGTCTTGAGCTCCCAGTACTGCTCGGGCTTGAAGTTATCTATTTCCTTCTGGCGGTTTACAACCAGTGCCAGGGTGGGGGTCTGAACTCGGCCTATTGAGAGCACTCCGCGGTTATTGCCGTTGCGGTATTTTATGGTGTACAGGCGGGTGGCGTTCATGCCCAGCAGCCAGTCACCTATAGCGCGGCACAATCCTGCCTCATAGAGTGACTTGAACGCATCCTGGTCCTGCAGGCGGCTGAATCCCTCACGTATGGACTCCTCGGTCAGGGACGATATCCACAAGCGCTTTACGGGACATTTTGCGCCGGCTTTCTGCATCACCCAGCGCTGAATGAGCTCACCCTCCTGGCCGGCATCACCGCAGTTGATAATGCCGTCGGCCTTCTGCATGAGTGACTCAATTATCTTGAACTGTTTCTCTATACCCTTATCCTCAATAAGCTTGATACCGAACCGGGGCGGTATCATAGGCAGGCTGCCCAGGCTCCAGTTCTTCCAGTTCTGTGTGTAATCATGGGGCTCTTTCAGGGTACAGAGATGACCGAAGGTCCAGGTTACCTGATAACCGTTACCCTCAATGTACCCGTCGTGTTTTGTCTTGGCGCCCAGAACATCGGCAATATCCTTTGCCACGCTGGGCTTCTCAGCTATACATACTATCATGTACGCGAAGTTACAAAATTATTTTGAGCGGAAGATTTGGATTATGGGATTGGATTCCTCAGTTATCCCCGGATATTTTGCTTTGAGATCATCATTGCCCAGGATTGTGGCGACTGACAACTCATTAAAGAAAAAGTTCTTATAGTTGCCCAAGAAGTACGGGATCTGATTGTCTTTTGCAAAACTGGGGTTGTAATGCCAAAAGACATAATCTGTTTGATCCGTCTTCTTTTCATAAAATGTCCTGGTATATTTGTAGGGCGATTCTGACTGTTGAAGACTGAACATCATCAGGTCATCGGATTCTAAATATCGCTCTTTATAATAAGATGGCAATTTGTCCTCTTTCTGTTCCTCATCAGGATCTATCACTTCGGATATAATCTGATATGCCGTATAGACGGTGTCATCGGCAATATGGTAAATCTTGTTCTTCAACCCCGAGAAACCTACGACAGAATCATTTATATGAGTCAGCCAGACGTCGCCGATTATTGTATGGATCTCAAGATCATCGAATGAAATAAGAGTCCGATTGAAATTTCCCAGTGAATCGATGCTCCATAATCCGCCATGCGGGGTCTTACCAAACGGATTGAACAGGACGTACCCGCCGTCAGGCAGCAATGCAAAATCCAAAGCATAATATTCATATGGTACTTTACTAACAAAATCACCATTCAAATTATAACGCAATATTCCCGCTCCCGGATTAAATATGATTATTTGACGCTTAACCGGATCCAGGTCAATCCTTCTGATATTGAGATACTCACCGGGACCACGGCCACTCCTTTCTATCTTTCTGATAAACCGGCCTTCCATATCAAACAGCTGCAAAGTGTTGGCAGAATAGTCTCCTGATAGTATAATCAGTGTATCATCCAATACCCTGACGTCCTTAATTCTTTCACCAATCAGACTCTCAAATCCGCCGGTCTCAAGAACCACACTGACAGAATCAAACATGCGTGATGTACTGGGGTACTGTACAGAATCTCTGGAATCGACAGGAACATCGATGGTTATTACACCTTCTATTTGTGAAACACCGCTCTTTGAAGAACATGAAATAATTGCAACCGCCACCAAAAGTGACAACAAGGAAAGGACAAGGACTCTTCTCATAAAATGCATTGAATGTGATTACTCACTGCAAAAGTAACAATTTATTTCTCATAAGTCCAGACTAACCTATCATCAACTCTTTCTGTTATTATGAGGAGAAACATCAGGAGGTTGTTCCTAACTTCTTTTCCTTTGAATTCATAATTGCCGCCGTAGTGCGCGATTCGTTCCAGCGGAAGCTTGTGGCGGAAGTCGTTTTTGTATCTGTACACGTGGTCCAGCAGACCGTCTTCATAATAAAGTTCCCAGGTCTTGAGACCGCGACAGTAGCGGTATACGGTTTTATCACGAGCTGTGGTTTTTGATACAAGTTGCCCACGACGGTTATACTTGTATGTATTTGTGTAATTCATACGTACATAGCCTATAGTATCATAATCAATACTCTCTTCGCGAATGATCCTGCCATGCTTGTCAAGTTTATAGAGAATCTTCAATTTGAGTGTAGGGATGCTGTCATCTTCACTTTGCCGGCTTCTTGTCCAGACCACGTTCAATCCGTCATCGGAATAAACGGCTGTGTCAATTGTCAAATAAGAATAGTTCTTGTCTCTTTGCCCTGTGTATCGGTTCAATGAATCATAGTAATACCATTTAAAACTCTGTCCGTGATAAGATTCATCTGTTTTCTGTCCTGATGCATTATAGTTCGTACATACTCCTTCCTCCCATCCGCTGTCCGATAAGTCATATGTGACGTTTTTCATTATAACTCCATCCAGACTATACGATTTTATCGTTTTCCACACATGTC
The DNA here is from genome assembly GCA_900319225.1 of uncultured Prevotellaceae bacterium. GTDB lineage: Bacteria > Bacteroidota > Bacteroidia > Bacteroidales > Bacteroidaceae > Colenecus. Next base: position 31,223 of record ONNV01000004.1, read on the forward strand.
TCAGGGAGTCATTCCTATATCTCCTCCAGGTCATCTCAACAGAATCAATCCTGTCATCATATATGTTTGTTTCATATTCGATACAGGTACTGTCGTCTTTGTTGGTCATCCAATCCCGGTCGATATCAATCCTGGAAACCAGAATGCCATCTTTATATGAATATCGAGTATTCCTCTTGACAACATCCTGATTTAGACGGTATATCCAGTGTATCTCCTTAGAATCAACAAGCCTATACTCCGATGATGGAGTGCATTGCCATGCACCAACTGCCATCAGCAGCAAACATATGCCATTTACGATTGTCTTTCTCATAATTCACAGAATTATGTGACAAATGTAAGCAGCGGCAGATCAATAAAACAACAAACCTTCGCTGCAAAACTGTCGCAATTGGGTCATTCAGTTTGGACGGAATCAATGTGGATAACCTCGGTTTTACCACCATTGTCTACAAGATAGTTTACTCTTGTCTTACATTGACAGCCGGGGCATTCAAACTCCAGGAAAGAATGAAACTTCTTAATTGTGGCATTCATGAAAACATCGCCATATTTACTGACTATAATACCGGAGTGACGCAGAAAATCATTTTCGGTGAAAGATACTTCACCTCCACATTTCGGACAAGAGTAAAGGGTTCGATAAAAAACTCGCGGATCTTTATCCCCGCCCATCACAGTATCTGTAAAGACTTCTGTAGCATTATGCTGTTTCATCGCGAGGTATAACTGCCATTTTCCTGGATTCTAATGATGTGGCGATGATTGAGACAATGTTCTCGGGCTCAGTGTAGTCCGATATGGTTTTCCTGTCAACTGTAAATCCCCATTTTTTGAAGCAAATCACCCAATTTACACAATAGGGTTTAGTGGAAGTGATAATAATCGTCTTAAATCCTGAGCGGTACTTAAGGGATACAGTGTCACCAATCTCAAATCCGCGTATGGAATAACCTTGATTTAAAAGAAAACTGAAGGCTGTATATGTTTTCCAGAAGATCTCATCCCGGACCTCCAAATTGGGAATATCTATCATATGAGTATGTTTTTATAATTACAGAATATTGGAATAATGCAACTTTACATGCATTGCAAACTCTTTCCAGGAACTGCTATTGCCGGTTTCATCGGCTTTGGTTTTTCCTAAGAATCCACTCAGATGGAACTCCTTAATGATAGAATTACCATCGTAGTTCTTAGTTATCGTAATGCGCTTCCTTGTACGTCTGTTAAAGAATGACACAGACACACATTCATTACGTCCGTGTCCGATCTCCAAACGACCACCTTCATAATGGAATTCACTTACCAGAAAACCGAAATTCTTGACAATCTCCCAGAAACTCTCTTCCGTGTCTGTCATCTCAAAAGGACCAACTTGCAACATAACTTTCTCAAAAAAAAGGCTAGTTTCACAAAGATAAGCAAAAAATACCCCAAAAGGGACAGCCCCCCTGTGCCATCTGTAGTTTCCGTCTCATATGTGTAGATTTTTTTTTATTCTTTTATTCAGTTTCTTCTCAAATCGTTTTTCTTTCACGTAGTAGAATCTATCTAATGGTATATGCCTGTTAATGAATTGCTGCAATCTATTTATGTCTACAAACATTTTATCATGACGGATAACGAGAGGGAAATCTCTATCAATAAGACTATAAACATAGGTGCCGTTTTCTATCCAGAATCTGTAATAACCTAATGCCCCAATTTCAAAGCCGTTGTATTCATTGTCAAAGTTAATATGAAAACAGCTTTCATAATTTACGTCTTCAAATTGCAGAAACCAAACTGAGTCACGATTGCTTGTGTCGATTCTTTTTTGCTGATTATAATAATTCTCAATGTCGGGATACACCCATACTGAGTCTTCTATGTCATATCCAAAGTCGTCAGTGATTTGGATTTTCACTGCAACTATGCTGTCTATAATTTCATCACCTAAGTATGCGACTGTTTTTTTGTCGATTAATTCACCTTTAACGATAAAATCACATTTGTTGAAGAAATAAGAGTTCCTATGGAAATATGGTGGTTGCCTCTGAGAAAAACAATCAATACAAAATAGCAAAGTAAAAACCAGGAATAAAACTATTCTCTTCATGTCATCTGTCTTTTTTTCTGTACAAAACTATAATTGAAGTTATCGACATACAAGAATTTTCCGTTGCAAACCTGTCGCATTGAGAATAAGCCGGCTAAGTGAGCAAAACTTGAAGGGGTATGGTCTCGGAAAACCGTGACACAGGGAACTGATCCTTCTGTGCCCTAAGACTGAAGGACATTTTTTGCGTGAGAACGCCAATTTATCAAGAAATCATATGCTACGATGCATGCCTCAGGTACACTGTCCAATATGGCAAGTCCACTGATGAACTTGTTAAAGTTGTTGACTACATACAATTTGCCGTTCTGTTCATGAATGACAATGTTCTGGACTCCCAGTGTAATAGAGATATACGTACTGCCTTCGGTGCTTTGTGAAACGGCGGCTTGTGGTTCTTTCCTTGTGACGTATGCCAGAAATCGGTCAAAACTATTTGTTACGGGATACAGCTTACCTTTCACCATTAAACGTCCTGTCCATCGGAAAATGACATTTATTATATTATGATAAGCCGATATCAGATCATCAATATCTTGATTCCGACTCCACAAATGTTTGCCCTCATCCCAATCCGCAGAGACTTTTGAAAAGAAATACTCACATGCGTCAGCTTCATTCTCAAACAGTTGAATATCTTTTTTTGACCCTCTCTCATTTATCAGATAAGACTCCCATTGATTTGATGTGTTACTCAACACATAACCCTCAAGAAAACCATATGGAAAATCAAAATCTTTCAGGCAATAGTAGTTCCGCGGAACTCCTATCGAATCAAGTCTCTTCTGTAATTCAATTCTATTCATGACAATTGCAAATCTAATTAAAAAATCACACAAAAAGTTTAGTGGCCATACATTGGAATAGAATGGTTGTGGGGGCGATTTTTTGCAAGTATGGCCGGAAGAACGGGGAAAAAGGGGCTTTTTGATGCCATACTTGCAGGAAATGTGGATTATATGGCTTGTGGTGAGAGGTATGGCCATAAAAAAGAATTGAGAACTGTCCCTCTGTGCCATTTTAATCTATGAGAGTTCAAGAAATGGTTCGTCACCAAACAGCTTTTTTAGGTTCTCAAATACCTCCACCAGATTATAACAGCCCGTATTTTTTCCGGGCGAACAGGTTTCGGCCATCTTATCGGGCAACATGAAATAGTAAGTTGTTCCGTCAAAAATTATGTTCAGGCCATCAGGCTCTACAGCCTTGTCAATGGCATCGGTAATGATCACGGTCAGACGTTCAGCTTCATCTTTGCTTATTCGCACTGTATCACTGAAAACCTTTACGTTTCTACGTTCACGCCTAGATACAGAATAATTGCTCTTGAATCTGTTGTACACCAGCATTGGGCCATCATCGTCCCAAATAAGGAATATGCCGTACTTCCTTGAGAAAGAAGGAGAAGCCAAATACCCAATTGACCATTCTTCTGGAAACAAAGACAGAATACGCTCATTGCCATATTTATCCTGATATTTACCGTCTTTATCATTTACAGTAAAGCGGTCACTCGGCTCCAGATAATCCTGAGCCATTACATCAAAGCTGACAGCCGATGCACAGCAAAAGGCCAACAGGAGAAGGATAGTATGTGTTTTATTTTTCATAATCCATGTTTTGATTGTTTCCGATGCAAATGTATGTAAGCACATATGTTCATAACGACAAAAGGGCGTTGCAAACCTGTCGCAATTGAGAATAAGCCGGCTAAGTGAGCAAAACTTGAAGGGGATAGTCCGGCGGAGCAAACGCATTGGGGACGGTTCTGTTCGCGAACAGAACCGTCCCCAACGCGTTTAGAACCGTCCCCTTTGCGTTACTCCGCGAGAAGGAGTTCCATTACCTGCACAGCGGCTTTGGCAACGCTGGTGCCGGGGCCGAAGATGGCGGCGGCGCCTGCCTTGTAGAGGAAGTCGTAGTCCTGGGCGGGAATTACACCGCCTACAACTACCATGATATCCTCGCGCCCCAGTTTCTTGAGTTCCTCGATTACCTGCGGAACCAGGGTCTTATGTCCGGCGGCAAGTGATGAGACGCCCAGTACGTGGACATCGTTCTCGACTGCCTCGCGGGCGGACTCTGCCGGAGTCTGGAAGAGCGGCCCCATATCGACGTCAAAACCGCAGTCGGCGTAACCGGTTGCTACAACCTTGGCGCCGCGGTCGTGACCGTCCTGACCCATCTTGGCAATCATGATACGGGGCTGACGGCCCTCCTTCTTTGCGAACTCTGCTGTAAGCTGGCAGGCTTTCTCAAAGTCTGCGTCTTTCTTGCTTTCTGATGAATACACGCCTGATATTGTTCTGATTACTGCTTTGTATCGGCCTACGACCTTCTCGCAGGCGTAGGAAATCTCACCCAGTGATGCACGTACCTTGGCGGCCTCGACGGCAAGTGCAAGCAGGTTGCCCTTACCGGTCTCGACGCACTTGGTGATGGCATCAAGAGCCTTCTGTACATCGGCCTCGTTGCGGTTGGCGCGGAGCTGCTTTAAGCGCTCAATCTGCTGGTTGCGTACTGCGGTGTTGTCGATCTCAAGGATATCGATGGGATCCTCGTGATCCAGACGGTACTTGTTGGTACCTACGATGGTCTGGGTACCGCAGTCTATACGGGCCTGGGTGCGGGCAGCTGCCTCCTCGATACGCATCTTGGGCAGACCGGTCTCGATAGCCTTGGCCATACCGCCCAGCTTCTCAATCTCCTGGATATGCTCCCATGCCTTGTGGGCAATCTCGTTGGTCAGAGACTCAATGTAGTATGAGCCTGCCCACGGGTCAACCTCACGGCAAATGTTGGTCTCCTCCTGGATGTAGATCTGGGTGTTACGGGCAATACGGGCCGAGAAGTCCGTAGGCAGTGCGATAGCCTCGTCAAGGGCGTTGGTGTGCAGTGACTGGGTGTGACCCAGAGCGGCTGCCATAGCCTCGATGCAGGTACGGCCTACGTTGTTGAACGGATCCTGCTCAGTGAGTGACCAACCGGAGGTCTGGCAGTGTGTACGCAGAGCCATTGACTTGGGGTTCTTGGCACCGAAGCTCTTGGTTATCTTGGCCCAGAGCAGACGGGCTGCACGCATCTTGGCAATCTCCATGAGGTGGTTGGTACCGATAGCCCAGAAGAATGACAGACGCGGGGCGAACGTATCGATGTTCATGCCGGCGTTGATACCTGCACGCAGATACTCCATACCATCGGCCAGGGTGTAAGCCAACTCGATATCGGCGGTGGCACCTGCCTCCTGCATGTGGTAACCGGAGATTGAAATTGAGTTGAACTTGGGCATATTCTGTGATGTGTACTCGAATATGTCGGCGATGATCTTCATTGAGAACTTGGGCGGATAGATATATGTGTTACGCACCATGAACTCCTTGAGGATATCGTTCTGTATGGTTCCCTGCAATTCCTCAAGTGTGGCACCCTGCTCCAGACCTGACACGATATAGAAAGCCAGGATAGGCAGAACGGCACCGTTCATTGTCATGGATACTGACATCTTGTTAAGGGGAATGCCATCGAACAGCACCTTCATATCCTCGACCGAGCAGATGGAAACACCTGCCTTACCTACGTCACCTACCACACGCTCGTGATCAGCATCGTAACCGCGGTGGGTGGCAAGGTCAAATGCAACTGACAGACCCTTCTGACCGGCGGCCAGGTTACGGCGGTAGAATGCGTTACTCTCCTCGGCCGTGGAGAATCCGGCATACTGACGGATGGTCCAGGGACGCATCACATACATGGTCGAGTAGGGACCACGCAGGTTGGGAGCTATACCGGCGGCATAGTTCAGATGCTCCATGCCCTCCAGATCCTCCTTGGTATATACAGGCTTTACCTCAATGTGCTCCGGAGTCTTCCAGATCTCATCGGCACCTGCCTTTGTCTTGCAGCCGCAAAGCGCTCCGGCGGGAGCTGCAGCCTTGATGTTGATGTTCTTGAAATCAGGTTTCATACTACGGATCATTTGATGTTAAGCTTTGCGTTAAAGTCTCTCAGCGTATCAAGTACGTTGCAGCGTACATGTACGTAGTTCTCAATGCCGGCGGCCTTGAGGTCCTCGATGCAGGCGGGGTTACCGGCAATGACGAATATTGCGCTGTCACCTACTGCCTTGAATGCGGCGGGACCGTACTCGGCATACTCGTCATCGCTTGAGCAGAGCACCACGATATCGGCACCTGCCTTACGGGCTGCAGCAGCTCCGTCCTCAACGGTCTTGAAACCAAGATTGTCAATAATCTCATAGCCTGCGCAACCAAAGAAGTTACCCGAGAACTGGGCGCGTGCCTGACGCATAGCCAGGTTACCGATGGTGAGCATGAATACCTTGGGGCGGCGTCCGCTGGCCTCGGTTGCTAAGCGGAGCTCCTCAAACTGGGATGCTATGCGCGACTGGTCAAGTGTGGCGATGGTAGGATTGCCTTGTGCCTTGCAGCAACGGCCGCAGGCCTTGGGTGCACGTCCATCGGACATCTCCTTGATGTTGGGGAACTGGTTGGTACCCAACAGTGACTCCTTACGCTTGGCGGCGTTGTCATGACGGGTGGCGTTGGTGGCGTTGACTGCCTCCTGAACCTTGCCGGCCTTGACAAGTGCCAGCATACCGCCCTCATCCTCAATCTGGAGGAACAGGTTCCAGGCCTGCTCAGCCAGGGATTCGGTCAGGTTCTCAATGTAGTATGAACCGCCGGCGGGGTCAACCACCTTGTCAAAATGGGACTCCTCCTTGAGCAGCAGCTGCTGGTTACGAGCCATACGCTCCGAGAACTCATTGGAGCTCTGGTATGCGGCATCGAACGGAGTGACGGTGATTGAGTTTACACCTGCCAGGGCGGCACTCATGGCCTCGGTCTCGGAACGCAAAAGGTTCACGTACGGGTCAAACAGTGTCTGATTGTACTTGGATGTTATGGCGTTTATCTGCATCTTGCATGCACAGCGGCAGATGCCATCCTCCTGCTTCTTCTCACAGTGGCACTCGGGCTTGTAAGCCTCAACTATCTTGGCCCAAAGCATACGGGCGGCACGGAACTTGGCAATCTCCATGAAGTAGTTGGAACCGATGCCCAGATTGAACTGTATCTTCTTGGCAACCTTATCGGCAGGAATGCCGGCCTCGGTGAGTGAACGCATATACTCGTTACCCCAGGCCAGTGCGTAACCCAGCTCCTGATAGCAGAACGCGCCTGAGTCAGAGAGCAGGTTGGCCGATACGGTAAGGCCACGGAACTTCTTGATGGGCTGGAGCGTTTCAACCAGTTTGGATGCACTCTCCAGACCGCACTCGATACCGTTCTTGAGCATGTAGGCTATGGGATCGTAGTTGATTGATCCGGTAAGTTTGCTCAGGTCATAACCTTTCTTGGTGAAGTAATCAACCAGAGCCTGTGCCTGCGGGCATGCCAGCTCCGGACTGGTGCTGAAATTAAGGTCAATGCAGTCAGCGTAGATGCCGTCAAGCAGTGCCTCAAGCTCTGCACCTTCTATAAGGCGGCCGCAGCAGCAGAAACGCAATGAATCAACACCCTTGTTGAGGATGTCAAGAGCTTTGGCATTGGCCTCCTTGATGTCCTTGGTGCTGATGTTCTGGCGTACCAGCCATGTGTTGCTGGCCTTGATGCCGCGTTTGTAAGGAAATTCTCCGGGTTTGGTGTCGGTGTCAAGGCCTTCCAGGTCCTCCTGGCGGTAGAAAGGCTGCACCTTGAATCCCTCGTTGGTTCTCCACACGAGTTTCTTCTCAAAATCTGCTCCCTTAAGATCCTCGGTAATCTTGTCCATCCACTCCTGGGTAGACACCGGGGGGAACTCTGAGAAGAGTTTTTCTTTGTACTTTGACATAAAATGCAACTTGTTTGATAGTTAGTCAGTAATCAGATCGTACCGCTCTAAAGGCGGGACTTGACAAAGATAAATAATTAGATTTACTAATCCTATCGTTAAAGACAGAATTTATATTTCCCGAATATCTATTAATTTTTTAAGGAATAATAAGGGTGGACAAATGGATAATATGAATGAAATGTGAGTAACTTTGCACCCAAAATAAAAGGATACGATAATTTTTGCCGACTAAAACGTTGAGGAATAATGGATTGGATAAAATCTTTGCTTTTTGATACAGAATCTATAGCTCATCTGCTTTTACTCTACTCATTTGTGATTGCCGTAGGCGTAATGCTGGGTAAGGTAAAGTTCAGGGGTATATCTTTCGGCGTGGCATTCATCCTTTTTACAGGTATCGTGGTGGCTCATTTCGGGTTTACCGGAAACGTAAAGACAATTAGTTTCATACAGGATTTTGGCCTGATACTGTTCGTTTACAGTCTGGGACTACAGGTTGGTCCGTCATTTTTCAGCTCGTTCCTTAAGGGCGGTATCAAGATGAACCGTCTGGCGGTACTCATGATCGTACTGAACATCGTAGTGGCCATCGGTACATATTTCCTTTTGTTTGACAGGTCCAACCCCGACAGTTTCCCCATGCTTGTGGGCGTGCTGAGCGGTGCTGTTACCAATACGCCCGGTCTGGGTGCCGCCGAGGAGGCTCTACGTCAGATGGGCAATACCGGTGTAGAGATTGCCAACGGTTATGCTTGCGCCTATCCGCTTGCCGTTCTGGGCGTGATAATGGTGCCGATGATAGTCAAGGCCATCTGCCGCATCAAGGATGACAAGGAGAATGAGGAGCTGGAGAACATGAAGAAGGAGGATACCAGCACCAAACCCATGAGACAGTATCTTGCCATGACCAATGAGCGTCTGGACGGCAAGACCATACTTGAGCTGCGCCGCCTGATAAACCGTGAGTTCATCTGCTCACGTCTGCTGCATGACGGTGAGGTGATCACTCCCCACAGGGATACCGTAGTCCATTTGGGTGACCAGCTCTGCGTGGTGAGCGCCGAGGATGACGGTGAGGCTATCCGCACACTGCTGGGATCCGTGGTTGATGTAGAGTGGGACAGCATAAAGAGCGCAGAGCCGATGGTATCACGCCGCATCGTGGTTACCAAGGAGAAACTCAACGGCAAGACTCTGGGTGAGCTCCATCTGGGCAGCATATATGATGTGACCATAACCCGCGTGGTACGTTCCAGCACCGAGCTGTTTGCATCGGCCAGTCTGGTACTGCAGATAGGTGACCGTCTGTCAGTTGTAGGTAAGGCCAGCAGCGTGGCTGCCGTGGCTCAGCGCGTGGGTAATGAGATGAAACGTCTGGATGCTCCTAACCTGGCTACCATGTTCATAGGAATTCTTGTAGGTGTGCTGTTTGGCAGCATTCCGCTCACTATACCCGGTATCCCCACACCCCTCAAGCTGGGTCTTGCCGGCGGTCCGCTGGTCGTGGCTATCCTGATAAGCCGTTTCGGATATAAGATGGGTCTTGTTACCTATACCAAGGCCAGCGCCCTGATGATGCTGCGTGAGGTGGGTATAGCCCTGTTCCTGGCCAGTGTGGGCATCAAGTCAGGTGCCACATTCGTTGAGACCATAATGTCCGGTGACGGACTCACCTTTATGCTGGCTGGTCTGCTCATCACTGTGATTCCGGTATTTGTGGTTGCGCTTATTGCACGTAAACGTCACGGCATGAACTACTACAGCATAATCGGTCTGGTGGCAGGTGCAAGCACCAATCCCCCGGCACTGGCTTTTGCCAACGCCCAGACAGAGCACGACGCTCCCGCTGTTGCATACTCAACGGTTTATCCCTTGACTATGTTCCTGCGTATTCTTACGGCACAGCTTTTAGTTCTGATTGGCTGCAGCCTGTTCTAGAAAATGTGAAATTGGGGACTGTCCCCTTTTCCACATTTTACCAGTTCTTGTTGAGGATGAAGGGGGTACCGGCAGGTGTGATTCCGGCGCCGCTGATGGTGTAACGCTTGGAGAAACTGTTGTTGTAGAACTCCACGCGGGCATTTCCCTCATTGTCAGTTATCACATTAGGATTCCAGTAAACGGTACGGCGGGCATCAACATCTCCGTATACGGCACCCTCGGGGTATTGCGGTCCGTAATACTCAACCGGTGTGGAGAAACCGTCAACGCTGGTGATACGGCGGCTCAGGTTACGGATATCCTTGTATGACAGCAGGTCCCGGTCAGGCTTTATGAGAATGTCCACCAGACGGTATTTGCTCCAGGTGGTGTCTATCCACACTACAAAATCCGATGTCTCTCCACGGCTGCGGTGGTAGTCAAACAGCAACGGCGTGAACTCCGTGAAGTGCTTGGGATACATGCCGTCATCATAGACAATGATACTCTTCACGTCAATCATATCGATGCTCATGGGGTCGTCAAAAGGCTTCTTGTCCAGCACCTTCTCCTGATTGTGTACATAGAAGAATGGCGGATACTCCTCAAACCTGATACCTTTCTCCAGGAAATAGCCCTCTACATCGGTGGTATACTCGCCCATATCAAGCTCCATTTCGGACTCCTTCTCGGCATCCCATGACGTGAATGTGTCATAGTCCACAAACTGACGCTCCTCAGTGATATCCACATCATCCAGCATTATGCCCAGGTCCTCATTGATGATAAGCGGCAGACCGTCATCTTTCTTGGTTTCCCTGGCTGTGGGGTCAACCACCTTGCGGTTATTGCGGCTCAGGTCAATCTCCTGCTTAAGCAGCGGACGGGACTCGGGCATATCGGAACGCTCAAACTTGATTCGGGTATTGGTCTCATATTTGGCATTGCCGTTACGCTTGTGTGTCATAAGGCTTATGGTCATCTTGGCCTTGCCGTAGAAGTCGCTGAGGTCAAAACCAAAATAGCCGGTGGTGTCAGTATGATATTGGAATGACTCAAACTTGCTCTTGTCACTGGGTATGACCGATGCATACACGTCAATTCCGTCCACCGGTTTGCGTCTGGAGTAGGAGAGTACCCAACCGTTCATGGTAAGGCTGTCCTCTACACGGTGTTTCTCGGAGAACTGTTTCTGGCCGGTCATGTACTGCCACTCATAACGCTCCCAACCCTGAACCAGAGTGAGCAGGTTAAGGGCGTCACGGTGCTCCTGGTCATTGGCCTCCAGATACCATGCCGGCTTATGGATGTAACCCCTCAGGTCCGATGACAACAGCAGGTTGGACATCAGGTTGTCATTCATTCCGGTGCCGAAATCACCTGCGTCACGAACTGACAGGCAGAACCTGTCACGCAGCGGGTTACCCTCCTTATCGGTGAGTTTGAGTGAGAGGATCTCCTTGCTGAAAGGCTGGCGTGAAAGACTGTCGGTGATGAGTGTTATGGTGGGGCTGCGGAACTGGTCGTTGTTATGGAAGATGCTGCGTGATGACAGAATCATACCCTTCTTGTCATACAATGTCATACGGCAAACGCCTACCGGCCAGTGGGAGCAGTCTATGCTCAGTTCAATGCTGTCACGTGACTCAATCTCCTTAAAGTATATCAGGTCACCGCGGCATGTCACGGCCAGTGCGGTGTGCTCGTCTACGCGGTCGGCGGTACGGTGTATGTTCACATTCATGACAGTGTCAGTAATGGAGGTGGCAATCATTGAATAGCCGCTCTTTTTGGGAGTGGGCAGGCTGAACCGGGAACTCTTGCCGTCGGTGGTCACAAAACGTACGGCATCTGATCCGTCAGGGGTGATCAGGAATGATCCCATTCCGTCATGTATGGTACGTGCGGTGTCGCTGCCGGCCAGTACGTATCCGTCTATGGCCAGAGCATCCTTTCCGGTGGCCTTGAAAGCCACGTTGCAGGGCAGTCCCTCAATAAGGTCTCCACCCTCGGGGTAGAACACCACGTCAATCTTGTGGTTTTTCTCATCGGCCTCATCGCGAATGCTGCGTATCATGGGGTTCTCCTGCTCAAGGACCACGTATGAGCTCTCAAAATCGGTGGGGCGTTTGGGCCTTACGTAAACCGGTATGACACGTGAGAATATGGCCTCCTTGCTGAAATCCAGCATGTTCTGCGTATACGCCCTTATCTCATAGAAACCGCTTGGATACTCTACCATACCGCGTCTTTCACGGGCTTGCGATGTGGCTGCGTCAACCAGGATGATGGCGCCGTCACACTGGCCGGCCACGATCTTGAGTTTCTGCCTCTCTATCACATGTCCGGTAGGTGCTATGAAATCCACATAGAGTACCTTGCTGGGTGCACGCTTAAGAGTGGTGGCATGTGTCACGAATGCCTTGAACCATATGGTCTCGCCCTGGAAGTATGCGGTGTTGTCAAACTCCAGGTATACTTTCTCCTGGGGGAATATGCTGTTGAACTGGTGAATGTTACCTGCAAACCGCATCAGCTCATGAGTGGGGTCCACAGGTTTGTCGTTATTCTTCTTCTTGGCTTTCTGTGCGTATGCAACAGAAAAGGATAACAATAAAAATAAGATAGTAATCAGGCGCTTCATGGTTGCGAATTTATAAAAAAAACAGGTGAGCCGTATCGGTCCACCTGTTTTGTTTGATTGGGATGATTCAGAAACCAAAGCCCTGAGGTGCTGCACCTCCCTGGCCGCCCTGAGGACGCTGACCGCCCTGGGGACGTCCGCCGCCCTGGCCACCCTGAGGCATACCGCCACCAAAGCCGCCCATGCCGCCGCCAAATCCACCTTGGCCGCCCTGCTGGCGCTGCTGACGACGCTGCTCCTGAGCCTCATCATATTTCTTCTTCTGGTCATCGGTCAGGAAAGACTTGATCTTCTCCTCCTGAGCCTGACGCTGCTTCTGCATCTGCTCCATCATGGCCTGCATATCCTGCTGCTGGGGCTGGCCACCGTTCTGCATCTGCTCACGGCGTGCTGCCTGCTCCTTGCTGCTTGCCAGGTAGTAGTTGTAGATTGAGTCATACTGAACCTGTGTCAGTTCCAGCTGCTCCTTGAGACGGTCTGCCTGACGCTTGGCCATATCCTCAGGATTCATACTCTGGCCGCCGCCGAAACCGCCGCCAAATCCCTGTGCAAAACTCAGTGTAGATACCATCAGAGCTGCAATTGCGAATAAAATCTTTTTCATTTTGTTTGTTATTTAGGTTAGAAACTAATTTCTGTTGTCACAAATAAGATATCCGGAAATTGCAAAAGTTTAATCAGGCCCGTTAAAAATTAGTTAAGACAATATGGGGTTTATTGGCAGAACCGCAGACACAACCAACCTCTTAAAATCGTAACTTTGCACCGGAATATAAAAAGGTTAAATGGCTGAATTGAAGACACCTCAGGAACTGGGCACGGAAAAGGTTGGTAAGTTGCTCATAAGATATGCGGTTCCTGCTATGATTGCCATGCTGGCATCATCACTTTACAACATTGTAGACCGTGCGTTCATAGGGCACGGCGTAGGTACTATGGCCCTTTCGGGACTTGCCGTTACATTCCCGCTCATGAACCTGTCGGCAGCGCTGGGCTCAATGGTGGGTGTGGGATCGGGCACAATGATTTCACTTAAACTGGGTCAGAAAGACCACAAGAGCGCGCAGATGCTGCTGGGCAACTCCGTGACCATGAACATACTCATAGGAGTATCGTTCGGATTGCTGGCGCTCATCTTTATAGACCCCATACTCAGGCTGTTCGGTGCCACTGACGTGACTATCGGCTATGCCCGTGAGTATATGGTAATAATCCTGGTAGGTAATGCGTTCACCCATCTCTATCTGGGTATAAACTGCATACTGCGTGCCGCCGGACACCCCAACAAGGCGATGATAGCCACTATTGGAACGGTGCTGCTCAACACTCTTTTGGACTACCTCTTCATCATGGTGTTCCAGTGGGGTATCAAGGGCGCTGCAATAGCTACCGTGATATCACAGGTACTGGCATTCATATGGCAGTGTTTCCAGTTGTCCGATAAGGAAGAACTCATACATCTGCAGCGCGGTACCTACCGTCTGCGTGGAGACCTGGTCAAGAATATCGTCACAATAGGATTGTCACCCTGTCTGATGAACGCCGCCGCCTGCTTTGTGGTGCTGCTCATAAACCGCGGCCTGCTCAAATATGGCAGTGACGTGGCCATAGGCGCCTACAGCATAGTGAACAGCTTTGGATTCCTGATCGTGATGATGGTCATGGGATTCAACCAGGCCATGCAGCCTATTGCAGGTTACAACTACGGTGCGCGTCAGTTTGACCGCGTGCTCAGGGTTCTCTATCTGACCATGTTCTTCGGTACAATAGTGACAACGCTGGGATTTGCAGTAACTGAGTTCCTGCCGGGTCTGTGTATCCGTATATTTACTGATGACCCCGAACTCACCGCCATAGCCATGACGGGTATGAAACTCACGTTCCTGGTATTCCCGCTGGTAGGCTCACAGATGGTTACGGGTAACTTCTTCCAGAGCATAGGCATGCCGGGCAAGTCAATCCTGATGTCCCTGTCACGCCAGCTGCTTCTGCTCATCCCGTTCCTTCTCATACTGCCGCGTTACTACGGCATAAACGGGATATGGTACAGCATGCCGGCATCGGATTTCCTCTCAGTAATCCTGGGAGTATCCCTGCTTATTCCTCAAGTAAAGAAACTCAAAAAGATGGCATAATATGGAAAAGGACAAGCACTACTGTATATGCATAGGCCGCAAGTTCTGTAGCGGTGGCCGTAACGTGGCAGCTCTGGTAGCTGAACAGTTGGGTATCAAGGTATATGACCGTGACCTGCTCAAGAAAGCAGCCCAGAATACCGGGTTCAGCGAGCAGTTCTTTGATGAGGCCGATGAGGAGAAGACCCGCCGCGGTCTGCGCTCCCTGTTTATGAGCCATTTTAACAGCAGCAACGGTTTTTCGGCCAACTACCTGAGTAACGAGTCCCTGTTCAAGATGCAGAGCGATGCCATACAGCACATTCATGAGCAGGAGAACTGTGTGTTCATAGGCCGATGCGCAGACTATGTGCTGCGTGACAGCGACCGCTTGCTCAACGTCTTCATAGCTGCCGATAAGGATGACCGCGTGGCCCGCGTCCTGCGTCATGCCGATGAGGGTATGACAGAGTCCAAGGCACTTTCACTTATTGAGGACATAGACCACAAACGTTCATCGTACTACAACTATTTCACCGGCCGCACATGGGGTGACCCGGCTGTTTATGACATCTGTCTTAACAGCAGCACCTTAGGTTATGACAAGTGCGCCGATATGATTGTGGCGCTGGCTAAGGAGCGTCTGGGAATATGAAACGTATAGGAATCCTGTCCGATACCCACGGCTACTGGGATGACCGCTATGCCACATTCCTGCAGGGATGTGACGAGATATGGCATGCCGGTGACATCGGTACGTATGAGATAATGGAGCGTCTCTCAAAGATTGCCATGCTGCGTGCCGTATACGGAAACTGTGACGGACAGGATGTACGCCGTTGCACCACTGAGCTGTATCGTTTCAAGGTGGAGGACGCCAATATCATGATGAAACACATAGGCGGGTCACCGGATCATTATGACCACGCCGTCCGTGAGCAGCTGCTCCTGGAGACTCCGGATCTTTTTGTCTGCGGCCATTCGCACATACTCAAGGTGATGCATGACAAGAAATATAACATGCTGTTCATAAATCCCGGAGCCGCCGGCCTGCAGGGGTGGCAGAAAGTACGTACTCTGGTACGTCTGGAAATTGAGGGCAAGACATTCCGTAATCTTGAGGTTCTGGAGATAAAAAGGGAAGGTCTGTAGACCTGAACCAAAAATATCCCATATCTGTACAAGGAAGTCTGTTTTTTGTATCTTTGCAACATGACGTTGTTTCTGATACTCATAGGCCTTGTAATCCTGATCTGTGTATGGTTGAACCATGTCACGAACAGGATTGGTGTGCCTACTCTCTTGGCATTCATAGTGCTGGGTATCATATTCGGTAACAACGGTCTCATCCCGATACATCTGGAGGATATGGATTTTGCGGAGCAGACCTGTACGGTGGCTCTCATATTCATTATGTTCTACGGCGGATTCGGCACCCGATGGGAGAGTGCCGGCCGTGTGGCGGTCGAGTCCGGCCTGCTGGCCAGTGTGGGTGTAATACTAACGTCGGGAATGGTAGGCGTGTTCTGCCATTATGCGCTCCGTTGGGAGTGGATGGACGGATTGTTGCTGGGATCTGTAATTGCATCTACTGATGCCGCATCCGTGTTCTCCATACTGCGTTCACGTAAACTGGGACTAAAGAACAACACGGCATCACTGCTTGAGGTTGAGAGCGGCAGTAATGACCCGTTCGCATACATGCTTACCATGGTGATGCTCTCCCTGCGCAGCGGAACCGCATCGGGTGGCGGAGTGGTGCTCATGCTTGTGGGGCAGATACTGCTCGGTGTTCTGGGTGGCTGGTTGATAGCTATCGTTGCAGTACATATATTCAAGCAGATGCATTCACGCGCAACTGCATACGGATCACTTTTTGTGCTCGCCATTGCTATACTGTCATATGCCCTGCCGTCATTCCTGGGCGGAAACGGATACCTGAGTGCCTATCTGGCCGGTATCATTATGGGTAATGCCGACCTCAAGGACAAGAAAAACCTGGTGGCATTCTTTGACGGGACGACCGGACTGATGCAGGTGCTCATTTTCTTTCTGTTGGGTCTGCTGGCACGTCCGGCCATGATGCATAGGGTTATCGTCCCGGCCCTGATAATATTTGCGTTCATGCTGTTCGTGGCCCGTCCGCTTGCAGTGAGCCTGGTTCTCACTCCATTCTCCCGCAGTAAGGGATACAGGTTCAGACAACGTATGCTGGTATCGTTCGTGGGGCTCAGGGGTGCCGCATCCATAGTATTTGCCATTATGGCTACAGGAACGGTATCGGATATGAATGTTGACCTTTTCAACATAGTATTCTGCATAGTCCTGTTGTCCATCACGATTCAGGGCTCGCTCCTGCCTGCTGTGGCCGGGTGGCTTGATATGATTGATGACAGCGTGGATGTGATGAAGACATTCAATGACTATGTTGAGGATACCGATGTCCAGTTTGGACGCATAACCATAAAGGAGGGCAGTGCCTGGGAGGGCAAGCTGATACGTGAACTTGGACTGCCCAAGAATCTGCTCATTGCAATGATACTCAGAGACGGCCAAAAGGTGCTGCCACGTGGCAATACCAAGATAAAGAAGGGTGACAGCGTGGTAATCATCACTAAAAGTTTTGAGGATAACCACACGTTCCTTGAGGAGCACACCATAAAACCCGGCAGTAAGTGGGTGGGCCAGCGAATCATGGATTATGACCGTGCTGACGCCGGTGTGGTTGTTATGATAAGAAGAGGTGACAAGAACACCATCCCGGACGGAAATACGGTATTGCAGGCGTCCGATGTGCTGGTACTGTGCCATATCTCGCAGCAGGAACCTACAGAAACAGACAACAGTTGATACTATGGAACCATTGACTCTCCTTGAACTTAACGGACGCGTAAAGAGCACGCTCCAGTTTGAATTGCCCGATGCCTACTGGGTACAGGCTGAAATAAGCGGAATCAGCCCCTCAAGCCAGGGACACTGCTATATGGAACTTGTCCAGAAAGACCCCACGGGACGAACTTTCCTGGCCAAGGCCAAAGCCAACGTATGGCGCAATACATGGTTGCATATAAAACCCTATTTTGAACAGCAGACAGGTGAGACCCTTAAGGTGGGTATGAAAGTCCTGCTGCAGGTCACCGTCACATTCCACGAGGTGTATGGCTACTCGCTTAATGTACAGGATATAGACCCCACTTATACCCTGGGTGATATGGCCCGCCGTCGCAGGGAGATACTGCAGCAACTTGAAAAAGACGGTGTGATAGGGCTTAACCGTGAGCTTGACATACCTGCGCTGCCGCAGAGGATTGCCGTGATCTCATCGGCCACAGCCGCCGGTTACGGTGATTTCTGTGACCAGTTGTCAAATAACGTATACGGATTCAGGTTCTACGTGAAGCTGTTCCCGGCTCTTATGCAGGGTGATGATGTGGAGCGCAGCGTGATATCGGCCATGGATGCCGTGGCGCGCCGCCGTGATGACTTTGACGTGCTGGTCATAATACGCGGAGGCGGTGCCGTGAGTGAATTGAGCTGTTTTGACTCATATGCGCTGGCATTCAACATCGCCAATTTCCCGCTCCCCGTCATAACCGGAATAGGTCATGAACGTGACGATACGGTTGCCGATGTGGTGGCCCATACCAAGGTCAAGACCCCCACTGCCGCTGCCGAGTTCCTTATAAACAAGGTGTTTGATACCGCATCGGAACTGGAGAACGTGACACGCCGCATGAGCGATGCCGTAACGGAGAGAATGAATGCTGAAAAGCTGCGAATAGAGAGGCTTACGCAGAAATTGCCGTCGCTGTTCGCGGTCGC
Organism: uncultured Prevotellaceae bacterium; assembly: GCA_900319225.1. Taxonomy (GTDB): domain Bacteria; phylum Bacteroidota; class Bacteroidia; order Bacteroidales; family Bacteroidaceae; genus Colenecus. The sequence goes on from ONNV01000004.1 coordinate 49,680, forward strand.
CCGCGTGCGTCGTGAGCAGATACTTGAAAACCTGTGGAACCGCGCTGTGACCGGTGTGGGCAATGTCATCACCTCCCAGATTCACAAATTGGAGCTTATGGATAAGAGTATAGCAGCAGCCGATCCTGTGCTTATACTCAAGCGTGGCTATACAATGACCCGCCTTAACGGACATGTGGTAAAAGGTGCGGCAGACCTTCATAAGGGAGACCGCCTTACCACTACATTCCCGGACGGTACGGTTGAGAGTGAGATAATATGATTATTAACCTATAAAATCATAAATACAGTGAAATACGAGGAAGCAATGAAACGCCTGGAGGAGATTGTATCCAGGATTGAAGAGAACAAGATGGATATAGACCAGATAGGTGACAGCCTTAAGGAGGCCCGTGAGCTGATAAAGTTCTGCAAGGATAAACTCTATAAGACTGATGAGGAGATAAAGAAGATCCTTGAATCCGAAGATTAAGCAATGAAACAAATCCGCAGACTATTCGCATATGCATTGGCGGCGCTCATGCTGCTGTCATGCAGCACGGTGGCGTTTACCGGACGTAACCGCATGCTTCTGTACTCGGACAGTGAGATAACCGCGCTGGCCGATGAGTCATACAATGAACTTATGGCTACCACCCGGATATCGGCCAACAAACAACAGTCTGAAATGGTACAGAATGTGGGTGTACGTCTGGCCGATGCGCTCTCCAAATACCTGGCCAGCCAGGGGCAGATGAGCGTGCTTGACGGCATAAACTGGGATTTCAAGCTGGTTCAGGATGACCAGGTGAATGCATTCTGCATGCCGGGCGGCAAGGTGGTTTTCTATGAGGGCATAATGCCCCTGCTGGACAGTCCTGACCTGGTGGCTGTAGTAATGGGACATGAGATGGCGCATGCCATAGCCCGTCACGGTAATGAGCGAATGACCCAGCAGGCTCTTGCCAGCATTGTGGGCAGCGTTGCAGGCCAGGTGGTTGAGCAGAAGACGTCAGAGAACGGCCGGATTCTGTTTGAGGCGGCCTTTGCCGTGGGCAGCCAGTACGGTTATCTGCTGCCTTACTCGCGCAAACATGAGTATGAGGCCGATGAGATAGGCCTGTACATAATGGCAATTGCCGGTTATGACATAACCCAGGCTCCGCTTTTGTGGCAGAAAATGTCGGCCCAAGGGGGCAGTTCCGTGCCGGAATTCATGAGTACCCATCCCAGTGATGCCAATCGCATAAAGAATCTGGAGAAACTGCAGGATAAAGCCAGAAAGATTGCACAGAAAATACAATAACCAATTAATGTTCAATAGTCCGTAAAATGAAGAAACTTGTTTACAATGTAGGCATTGTGTGCCTTTTGGCCTTAGTTTGCAACTGCAGGAATGAGAATGCCGGGTCTCCAGAGGATTTTAAGTATGTGGTGACGTATGGTAATTCTTATGACAAGCTGTCCTGGAGTGATATGGTGGATTCTGTCCGCTATATCCCGCTCAAGACCCCTGACGGTGCCATGATGGGTGATATCAAACAGCTGGTTGTAGCGTTTAACCATATGTATGCCATAACCCAGAATGGAGTCTATTGCTTTGATATGGATGGAAACGCCGTATTCAAGGTAAACCAGGGACGTGCGCATTATGAGTATCTGAATGCCAACTCCATCTCCGTGTCAGACAGATTGCTGTACCTGTTTGACAATTACAAGCAGCGGATACTGGCTCTGGATGCAATTAACGGAGAGTATTGCGGTGAGATGAGAGTTCCCATAGGCGGCACAACCGCATACTGCTTGGAAGACCGTATCCTTTTTGAGAATTATGAAACAGACAGCATAGGCCGTTACAGGCTCTTCATAAAGGGCAATGACCAGCATATTGAGAAGGGATTCGTCAAGAGTAAGGAGCATGCGGAGGGTAAATGGACAAATGACGGCCTGTTATACTCATCACACATCAGGAACCTGGCCTGGAAGATTGACGGCATTGATTGCATACCGTATCTCAAGGTTGTCGTGCCGTCAGAGAAGGCATTGCCTGATGATATTGTAAGCGACCTGGTAGAGACCGGACAACTGCCCCAAAACGACACACGGGATGTAATATACTATCTGCGTTATCTGAATGAGTGCAGTGGTTTCATTACGGGCATGCTGCTTTCAGGAAACAGCTATGACTACTTTATTCATGACAAGAAAACCGGTAACTCATGGGTATTCAACTCCTCTTCACTTAAAAGCCTTAAAGTCTGGGAGAAGTTACCTCTCAGTGAGGTGTCGGCAGGTTACAATAACTGCGTGTTTACAGTGATCAACCCCATGTATGCCAATTTTGGAGATGACGGCTCCAAGCCCGCCGATCCCCAACTTATGGAAGCCTATAACGTAATTCACTCCGCCCAGAAGGATGACAACCCCATAATAGGCCAGTTCTGGCTCAAGAGCATTCAGGATAAGTAAGGGCCCTATTAGCTTAAATTAGGTTCATTTTGGGCCAAAGCGTGCTTCTGGCCCTATTTTTTTTGCAAAAAAAGTTGTTTTTTCTAAATTTATGCACTACGTTTGCGATGTTTGATTAGTGAATCAAACGTTACAATTTGTTTGTGAGTCAGTGGTCCTTGGCTTGTGCGTTGCGTCTCCTTATTTGTACACAACCCCTTTTGATAAGTTCTACTGATTCCGATATTGGAAATATCGGCTCAAACTTGTTGTACCCTTTGGTTGATACAGAATTTGGATAATTAAGAAAGGACGACGCGCGTCTATTGCCGTAGGAAGCTAACGTGATTCGTCCTTTCATCCAAATTCTAAGAATAGATGTAGACTGTTCTAAGATTTGGAGCCGCAAAGTTACGAATTTTCTTTGTGAAATAATCATTTCCGTTTCGTAACTATTTATAAATCCGAATCTTTGATTGTCCAATGACGTCGCGCCCACTGAGTTAGGTGCTGGCTGTCGTTGTGTGGTTTGTTGGATGCTGACCTATTATATACCTTATGAGAAGAGGAGGATTACTACTAACTGTTACCACCGCTCTCCTGGCTGGGTGTACCACCCGTTCAACAATGGAGAGTGCGCTTAATCAAGCCGGATCCAACCGTACAGAGTTGGAGGCTGTGTTAAATCATTATCGGGATACCGATATCAATCCGCAGAAACTACGTGCTGCAGAGTTCCTTATTGAGAACATGCCGGCCCATTACTCAGATGCCGGTGGCCGGACGGTCCCGGATGCTCAGGTTATCAGATCAGACTATCTTATAGAGAACATAGACAAGACATATGACCAATGGAAAAACACCCCATGGTCAACCCATCTTGTCTTTGATGAGTACTTGGAATGGTTACTGCCCTATAAGATGGCCCAGTTGCAGGAACTGGACCATTGGCGTGACACCTTATATGCCCGTTACGGTGTTCCCTGTCTTGAACAACGCTCACTTTTTAAGAATGATGCCGAATACTTGAATGTAGTTGAGGTGGCCGATGGCTTGCGAGACTATACCAACAAGCTTATCAAACGTCACATTGTAGCCAAATCAACCGGTATTTCTCTCCTTCATGATTTTATTCATGGCCGTCCGGTCAGTGGCACTGCATCTGATTATTCACTCATGCTGGCACTTACCTTGCGCAGCTTAGGCATTCCGGTAGTTCTGGATGAGACTCCAGTCGGTCCCAGGGGGAATGCATCGACACAGTGGGTGGTGATACTATCCGACCGTGGTGACCAACTTACAACCGAGTGGGATTTCAAGACCAAGATAGGTGAGGGATTCTTTCCATATGAGCGCGGCCCTAAGGTGTACCGCAACACATATTCTATAAACCGTGAGCGTGAGGAGTATTTACGTAAAGCCAAATACAAATACCCATTTGAGGTTAACCGCCGGGATGTGACAAGACAATATTTCCTTACAAGCAACCTGAGTCTGCCGGTTGACAACGCCGTAAAGAAGCATCTTAAGGACAAGTACGTGTATATAGCATCGGCCGTAAGAAAAGACGGCAATCCCTGGCAGATTGTGGATTTTGGAAAGATAAAAGGCGGAAAGGCCTGCTTTAATGATATGGGCCGTGAGGTCCTGTACACCATAATGGGATATGATGGAACCGGTCTCATAGAGATAACTGATCCGTTCATTCTCCATAAGGATGGAAGTGTGGAATACATAAGTGCAGACACTATCAGTTCTGCCTCTCTTGACAAATGGAAAAACTGCGCATTATGAAAAGACTCATATCATTCTCAATAGTCATAACACTGCTGTTTGCATCATGCTCAGAGGATAGCCGTATGCTGCGTGAGGCATTGAAAGCGGCAGGAGATAACCGTATAGAGCTTGAGACCGTTCTGGAACATTACCGTACTGTGGATAATGACCCCCAGAAACTGGCTGCGGCAGAGTATCTTATTGCCAATATGCCCGCCCATTACTCATACCGTAACATGGACGCCATGAATGATTTCTATGACAAGGCTTTGGATATTCTTTGCACCGGTACGGTTGAGTGGCAGCGTGACACCCTGCGTGAGATAGGTGACAAATACTATGCCCGTGCAGCCCAGGATCTGGTATCGGACGTAGAGGTAATGACATCAGAGTACCTTATCTACAGCATTGACAAGGCGTTTGAGCAGTGGAAAGCACAGCCCTGGTCAAAACACCTTACTTATGAAGAGTTCCGCGACTGGCTGCTGCCGTACAAGGTGACAGAGAAACAGAGTTTTGATGCCTGGCGTGATATCTTGCCACAGCATTATACAGACAGTTTAAGTATACTGCCGCCTACAGATGTGGCACGCAACACCATATACGGAGCAATTGAGACAGTCCGTAATGAGATCCATATAAAGGAACTGGATATGAAATTCGTCATATTCTGGAAAGATAGGAACGGACTCCCGTTCCTGAGTGCCGATACATGGATCAAGATGACATACGGTGACTGCCGTAATTTTGTGGATATGGGTGTTGGTACGTTCCGCAGTCTCTCTCTTCCTTGCTGTGTTGACCGCGTACCGCTGTGGGGCCGTAACAATAACGGCCACAGCTGGTATGTGTTCCTTTCTGACCAGGGTAGGGAGGAGAAAACCATAAACTCCCTTATTGAGCCTGCCGGAAAGCAGTTCTTTCCAAGTGACAGGTTCCCCAAGGTACTCAGGGTTTCATACACCATCAACCGTCGTGTCATGAAATATCTCAAGACCGCCAAGCATCCATATAAATTTGAGCTTTGCGAGCATGACATAACAGACCACTACAACCTTACATCGGATATTGATGTCAAACTGTTTGATCATGCCAGGCCTAAGGACAAATATGTCTATATAGGTATGTTCTCGGCCGTAAGTGACGGATCCTGGAGAGTCCTTGATTTTGGTACTGTAAGACGCGGTAAGGCGCATTTTGAGAAAATGGGCCGCAACATGCTATATATAGCTCTTGATTATGACGGGGTGGCATTTACACCCATAAGCAATCCATTTATCCTGCATCCTAACGGTGATGTTGAATACATAACATGTGACAACAGCAGCCACCGCAGCGTTACGCTCAAGCGTAAGTATTACCAGACACTTGAGGATATGGAGATGCGTTGCCGTCTGCTTGGAGGCCGTATCCAGTGCTCCAACAGAGCCGATTTCAGGGATGCCCGTACGCTTTATACCATCAGCTCAACCGATATCCCTGACAAGATACAGCTTGATGCAGTTGGCAAATACCGTTACTGGCGATACATGAGTGCCGACAGCACCTACGGCAGCATTGCCGAACTTGGATTCTTTGACAAGGACGGTCAGATGTTGACCGGTACTCCGATAGCAAACATCGAGGCTACGCCCGATACCGTTCTCCTGCCTTTTGACAATGACTGGCTTACAAACTTTGAGGTGGGCCTGAATCCCAACGGCAACTGGGTAGGAATGGATTTCAAGAGCCCCAAGGCTGTGGCGTCGGTCCGCATTATCCCGCGTAGTGATGACAATGACATCCATCCGGGACAGAAATATGAACTGCGTTATCTTAGTTCCAGAGGTATCTGGAAATCTTTGGGCCGCAGGACAGCGGTTGATAACGTATTGCAATATGATAACGTACCCGTGAACTGCCTGCTGTGGCTCAAGAACCATTCGGGCGGAACGGAGGAGAGACCTTTTATCTATCACGGGCCTGAGGATATTGTGTGGTGGTAATTAACTAAAAGAACAAGCAGCTCTTATCATAGACTGTAACTAGTTACTTAAACAAACCAATTATGAGAAAAAATTTTAAAACGTTAGCCGGAATGGCTGTTTGCATCCTTGGAGCACTTGCAGCTTCAAGCTGTTCAAAAGACGAGTTCTTTGGACTGGAGGATTCTGAGGTCCTGGATTACTCCGCTAAGTATGAGATCGCTATGTCACAGGCATATGCTGATTATGCAATTGCAAGTTTCAATATGGCAGAAACAATGCTACAACCTGTTGATACTACAAAAATGGAGATACAGGGCGAAATCAATGGAAAGCCTCTGTATGTTATGAATGGAACCTGTGAGTCCGGACTTGATTTGCTTAATAAATTAAAGGAAATATATCCTGATTTGGAAAAGGCTGATAAAATAGATCTCGATGAAATACAGGAGATAGCCTTGGCCAATAATGAAGCTTTGAAAGATTTTTCAGCAAAAGTATCTAAAGATACCAAGGTTTGGATTTCATGGGGACAAGCAGGTGCTTGGGCTCAGTCCAATGGACATTATGGTGCATCATTCGGAGATGAAGGTTGGTGGATCAGTTGTTTTAATACGGTGTGGGGTGCCGTTCAAGATGCTATTTGGGCTTCTTCAGAAAGTTATAATTATGGAAAGACAGGAGCTGGCTTGATTTTCAATGATTTTACAGGTGTTTCAATGATTAGCTATACTGAAAACATTCCGTGGCCAGCTGTTGTTAATCAAGGTTCACCCTTAGCTGAATCAGATTTCGTTATTGCTCCAAGTGTTGATGCAATCTGGTGTGATCTATGTTTCTTTGGTCCTGAATATACTGAAGGAAATAGAACACATTATGTTTATAGTAGTGTGAATAATTACGAATGCTTCTTTTATTGATACACTAAACCTAAAAATGTATAACGTGTAACAAATATACAGTTTATGATAAGAGTCTTGCTTGTTTTTATGTTATTCGGTAGCGTATTTATTACTTCCGGATTATTAAAGGAAAATATAAATCAGCCGAAGTCATATTTTCTGCTTATCTCATCGCTCATACTTCTATTTGTGTGCTTCGTGGTGCGCAAAGGGGTGCAGAAACTGTTTGATTCAATTAAATCACGTGGCTTATTCTATGGAATAGCTGTTGTATGCTTTCTTGTTACGGTTCATGGCTTTTTGCAGTTTTATGGAATTATTCCAACATATCATAGACTATTTCATATAACAGGTACTTTTGAAAATCCCGCAGGTTTTGCTACTGTTCAGGCGGCAATGTTCCCATTTGTCTTTATGTTGTGTTTTAACAGAGAAAATGGACTGATTTTACGGCTTCTCATGTTTGCAGTATCAATATTGTGTATTGCATCTGTAGTACTTGCCGGTTCCAGGATGGGCTTCCTTGGAATCTGCGCAGCTATTGTGGTAGTTTTGGCTTTTTCAGATACTATATCTTCTTTCTTTAAGGCGCATCGTTGGGTATTGATACCAATTATAATCATCGCGGTATCATCGCTTGTAATACTATATTATGTCAAGCAAGATTCAGCCGACGGCAGAGTCTTTATTTGGGCCCGTTGTCTTGATTTGATTAAGGAACGTCCGTTGTTTGGATATGGAAAGTATGGATTTGAAAGTAATTACATGAGTGCTCAAGCTGCCTTCTTCCGTGCTAATCCTGATTCTCCATACGTAATGCTTGCTGATAATGTAACGCAACCGTTCAATGAGTATCTGAAACTTGCTGTTAATTATGGCCTGGTTAGCCTAACTGTTGCAATAGCTCTGTTGGTGTGGATTGTATGGAAGTTGTTCAAGAGTGACAGACAGACAAAAGTGCTTGGATTATCTTTTGTAGCATCGGTATTTGTCATGTGTCAGTTCTCTTATCCGTTTATGTATAGTGCTTTATGGCTATTGTGTTTTATTGCAATAGCTCCAGCTTTCTATAAGTCAGAGAAGACTGTTATAATTCCCAGATATGTAAGAGCTTTGGCCGCATCAATTTTGTTAGGAGTACTTACAATTACTCTTAGGACAATGTACTATGAGATGAAATGGACCGAAATATCAAAACGCTCAGATATGGGCCGTGCTAACAGAATGATGCCATATTATGAGGATATGAGACATATAATGAGAAACAATCCTTTCTTTATGTACAATTTTGCGGCAGAATTGAATGGCATTCAGCGATATAGAGAGAGTCTGGTTTTTCTTACAGAATGTTCAAAATCTTGGAATGATTATAACGTACAAATAATGTTCTCAGATAATTATGCAAAGATGGGCAATATGGACAGCGCCCTTATCGCATGCAATCTGGCATATGATATGATTCCTTGCCGTTTTGAACCATTATACAGAAAAATGTTAATTTATGGTCTATCTGGAGATACGGTTAATGCGGTACGTATGGCATATGAAATAATAGAAAAACCGGTTAAAGTACACTCAGATCAATTAAAACAGATGTTATCTGTTGCAGAACGCGTTATATCACAATTTGATGATGACTAGTGGTATGAAATAACAATCATACCATGATATCTAATCCTTTATATCAACTGTTTAAACTTGTTTGTCATGAAAAAAGAAAAGACTACCAGTGAGAATGAATTGTGGCTGGATATTTCAGGGAAAAGGCTTGGATAAGTTGTTAGAAACATGTATGTTTGCCAATATGAATGAAGATTTGCAGATGACATATGTGCGCCGAATGATGGCAGATTGGGACCGGAAGGGCCAGCTTGCCACAGCTAAGATGCAAGGTCTTGAGGAAGGCCGTGTAGAAGGTCGTGCTGAAGGTCGTGAGCAAGAACGCCTTAAGATGGCTAGAGCAATGAAGACTCACGGAATGGATGCCTCTGTTATTGCCGATATCACCGCCCTGACTTTAGAACAGATAGAAGAATTGTAAATATAGTACAATAAACAGATAAGGTTCCGATTGTAACTGACAGTCGGAACCTTTTTTGTGAAGCAATGGGAATAATTGAGTTGATGCTCAGTTCTATTAATGCTCATGGAACAGTGAATAAAAGCTGTATTTATGAACACAGAGTTTTTGTTTGATTCATTTTTTTAGTTTCTTTGCAAAAGGAGCAGTCAGGGACAGTAGTTACTGATATGCCCTAGATCCAACTATAATTGAATCCTTTGTTGCAATGAGACGCCTGATTACTACTTTACTGACCTTAGTTTTGTCCGTTCCGTTTCTTTATGCCGCCAAGGCTAAGAAACAGAAGGCTTATGAATCATTAGATCCCACAAATGCGCTTATGCGTTTTGCGGGTAACATTCATCAGTTCAACAGCATATTCCCGCAGGAAAAAGTCTACCTGGAGTTTGACAACACCGCTTACTTTCAGGGTGAGACCATCTGGTTCAAGGCATTCGTTACCCATGCCACCACATTCAAGAACGCACCCAGTAAGGTGCTTTATGTAGACCTGATAGCTCCCAATGGAGAGGTGCTGAGAAAACAGAAACATAAGATAGTAGGCGGCCAGTGTGACGGCGCGTTCAAGCTGCTGGACGTAGGCACCAGTCAGTCCCGTGAGAAACGCGGCATGACCATCTACCCCAGTGGCTTCTATGAGATAAGGGCTTATACCCAGAACATGCTTGACTTTAGTAAGGAGGCTATATTCTCACGTGTAATACCCGTCTATACCAAACCCGAGCTGGAAGGCGAGTATGATGAGGCTTGTGTAATTTTAAAGGAAGACAAGATATTTGAACTAGAGGACCGTGATGATGCCGCCGATGATGAAAAACTGCGTAGAGTAAACGTCAGTTTCTATCCCGAGGGTGGTGACCTGGTACTGGGCCTTCCCAGCCGCGTAGCCTTTAAAGCCACCGGTCCGGACGCATTTGGAATAGACGGATATATAGTAACCGGTAGCAGAGATACCGCCCGCACTCTCCATGACGGCATGGGCTCATTCATGATCACACCAGATGGTCGTGAAACTGTACAATTCATAGATTCCCAGGGCAAGAGTTACAGTTTCAGTCTTCCCAAATCCGTAAAGAGCGGTTATACAATGATAGCCTCCTCTCCAGTTGACTCTGTCATGAATGTGAACATACGCCGTACCGCCGACCACGTGGGCGAGCACACGGCACTGGCCGTGACCTGCCGTGGTGATCTGGTATACTTTGAAGAGACCGGAACGCGTGACAGCCTGGAACTGACACTTGACAGCTCACTATGGCCAGTAGGCGTATGCCGCCTTACATTGTACAATCAGGACGGCAAGATACTCTCATCACGCAGTTTGTTCCATAACAACCCGGAGTTCAAGAGTCCCACTGTAACACTGTCACTTGACAGCCTGTCGCGCCAGCCGTTCAGCATGGAGGTGCTTAACTTTAAGCTCACCGACCGTAACGGCAACCCTTTGCATGACCGTTTTTGCCTCTCTGTCCGTGACCATACCGACTACGGCACAGGCCATACCGATAACCTCATGACCAACCTGTTGCTCTCATCTGATCTTAGAGGTTACATCCATGAGCCAGCCTGGTATCTGGAATCAAATGACCAGGAGCATCGTGAAGCCCTAGACCTGCTCACCTTGGTACAAGGGTGGGAACGATACGAGTGGAAATACATGACTGGCCTGACACAGTTTGTAGAACGCCACAGGATAGAGGACAGCCTTACCATGAACGGCTGGCTGCTCTCATATGTAAAACGTGAACCGGTGAAAGAGGTTACGGTATCAGCTTCATTCCGCCCAGATGAGAACAAGAGACGTTTTGAATCATTCAAGTTCAGGACCGATACCAACGGCTATTTTGGATTTGACTTGAGTGACTTCTACGGAAAGGGTGAGATGGGAATTCGTCTGACAAGAGAGCGCTCAAGCGGTAAGATAAAGCATCCCACCGGAATAAGGATACGTTTTGAGCGTGCCGATATGCCTGCATCCCGCATATTCACAAAAGAAGAGATAGACCTTAATCATAACAGCCGCCGTAATTCACTGATTCAAACACAGGATCAGACCGTAATTTATGGCGGTCAGCCCAGGGTGATAAAGAAAGACTTGGGTATAATGCTTGATGAGGTAGATATAGATGAGGAGCGTGCGCGTGTGAACTTTGACGAGTTTGTATCATGGGATGTTGAGGAGGATACAGAGGCGGAACTGGATATGGGTGAGTACAGTACCTTTATGTATGATTATTTGCTGAGCAAGGGCGTTCCTCTAGTATATGATCTTGTGGGTGATAAATATACTATATCTGGACATGAGGTTAAACTTTATATTCATGATAATTACAAAATAATGGATAAAAAGCCCTTTGACTATCCCTGGCAGATTGATATGATTGATGTAAAAAGCATAATTGTCTATGACAGACCAATGAGGCGGGTTGATATGCTTCAGTATATGCCTCTAATCAAATACGATAGAATAGATTCCATAGAAAACTGGTATACTAACTATCACTTATTTTATCTGATAGACGTTCAAGTCAAGGAGGAAAGTGAACTCCTGTCATACAAGGCTATCCGCGACCTGAGCCAGAGAAAGACCAAAGTGATAGGCTACTCCGAACCCGTACAGTTCTATGCTCCACAGTATCCTGCTGGTGGAATGGAAGGTGATATAGATGCCCGTCGCACTCTATATTGGAACCCCAATGTAATAACGGATAAGGATGGAAATGCCCGTGTTGAGTTCTACAATAACAGCTACTCAAAGAACTTCGTAATAAGCGGCGCCGGATTGACTGCCGGCGGAACCCCGTTTGTCATTGATCAGGACTGGTAAATCCGTGTTATTTTAATATTAGCCCTTTTTAATCCTTTGTTGCAATGAAACGCCTGATTACTACTTTACTGACTTCAATTCTTGTCTTTCCCTGTTTGGACGCCAAGAATACGGCAGAGGATGAGCTGCTGCGTTTTGCGGGTAACATCCACCAGTTTAACAGCATTTTCCCGCAGGAGAAAGTCTACCTGCAGTTTGACAACACATCATACTATACAGGTGAAGCCATCTGGTTCAAAGCCTATGTGGTGAACGCCACCACATTGCAGCGTGCGCAGAGCAGGGTGCTTTACGTAGACCTGATATCACCCACGGGCGTGCTGCTCAAACAGCAGAAACTAAAGATAGTAGGTGGCCAGGCTGACGGCGTGATAACCCTGGTAGACGCCTCCACAGCCCAGGCCCGTGACAAACGCGGCGCTTTGGGATACCCCGGCGGATATTATGAAATCCGTGCCTACACCAACTACATGCTCAACTTCAACCCCGAGACCATATTCTCCCGCGTATTCGCCGTCTATGAGTTGCCCGAGAAAGACGGCAACTACTATGCCGAGACCCCGGTAATAAAACTGCGTAAGGCCGAACCCTCCGATCCCCGCCCCAAGACAGAGAAACTACCCAAGATAAACTGCGCGTTCTACCCCGAAGGCGGCCACCTGATAGCAGACCGTCCCAACCACGTAGCCTTCAAGGTAACCGATAACACCGGCCTGGGCATAGATGCTCAAGGCACAGTGGACGGAACAGACATAACAGTCAGCACCATCCATGACGGCATGGGCTCCTTCACCGTCACCCCCGGAGACCGCCGCATCAGCATAACCCTTACAGTAAAAGGCAAGACACACACATTCACATTACCACAAACAGAGCAGGAGGGCGTAAGCCTGCAGGCCTGCACCAGCCCGACAGACAGCCTGACCCTGCAGATAAGCAGCACCCCCACACTAAGCGGCAAACCCCTTGGCATGGCCCTCACCTGCAGGGGTGAGATAGTAGACTTCTGCACCATAGAAACCGGGCATGGCAACACCCGTATCACCCGCTCGATGGACGGCATCCCCGAAGGCGTCTGCCGCATCAACATCTTTGACACCGACGGCACCCTGTACGCCAGCCGCGCCATATACCACCACAGCCAAACCATGCAAACACCCCACTTGGAAGTAACCCCCGACAAAGACAATTACTCACCATTTGAAAAGATAAACCTTAAGTTCCAATTGCTGGACGGTCGTGGCAACCCCTTCCGTGACCGATTCTGCCTCTCCGTACGTGACACCCGCGGGCAGGACAACCTGCTGGCTGATGACCTACGTACATCCATGCTCCTCTCATCCGACCTGAGAGGATACATAGAGAACCCATCGTGGTACTTTGACACTAACGATGCAGAGCGTGACGCCGCCCTTGACCTCTTGATGCTGGTACAGGGCTGGGAGCGTTATGACTGGCAGACCATAACCGGCCAGAAAGAGTTCACAGAACGCCACCGCGTAGAGAAATCACTCACCCTCAACGGGTGGGTGATGAACTCATCGGGCAGCAAACCCGTGGAGGGCATAGAAGTGCTGGGTGCCCTGATGCCGGCAGACAAGACCCTCACGGAGACCTACAACTGCAAGACAGACTCCAACGGATATTTTGGGTTTGACATTGGCGCTGAGTTCTATGACAAAGCCAGACTGTCAATAGACGCCCATATAACCAAGAAACGTCTGTTAGGAGCCGGCGCCCGCATAGTGTTTGACCGCTCCATGTTCCCGGCCATCCGTGCCTACCAGCCCCAGGAACTGATATTCAGTAGCCGTCAGGAAGACCGCAAGTCAGGAAGTGGCAGTACGCAGAAAACTGAAGATGACAATCTGCCCACCGTTATAAATGAGAATACCGGCCTGCTGCTACCCGATGTGGATATTGATGATGAACGAATGTATGTGGATTACTTTACGTTCACGGCATATGATGTATCCAAGGAGGTTGAGATGGAATTGGATAAAGGCGAATACTCTACTACCCTTTATACCTATCTGCTTGAAAAGGGCTATGATGTATTAAGAATGACAAATTTCAAATTAATGGATCAGTACCGTTCAATGACGAAAGAATTAATAGCTACATGGATCAACGGATATGAACCTTTTTTCTACTTTCACGACAGCCAACGGTTTATATACATCAGTCTGTTTGATGATACCATCACGGCAGAACAAGATGTAACGGATCCGCTTGAAATAGATACAAGGGATATAACGAGTATTCTGGTATATGACCGTCCTGTATACGTTCAGGATATACAACGGATATGTCCGCTGTTTGCAAACAGTCCCTATTATAATATCTTTATGGATTCACTTGTCAGTAGGGTTGATAGCGGTATTACCTCTATGACAGAGGCTATGAACCATCGTAGAATAGTGGTGGATATATGCGTCAAGGATGGACGTGACCTGACTACCAGGTCTGAGCTGTTCAACCTGAACAAACGCGTTACCACAGTTGACGGTTATTCCCGTCCATATCAGTTCTACGCTCCGGAGTATCCTGACGGCCCGGTGTTCGGTGACGTTGATTACCGCCGCACACTTTACTGGAATCCCAACGTAATTACGGACACCGATGGTCAGGCCACCGTTGAATTCTATAATAACTCCATTACCAGGCATTTCAATATATCGGCCGCAGGTATGACATCATCGGGAATCCCATACATACTGGATAAGGATTGGTAGTAAGTTATGAGTTGGTGAACATTTTTAGGTTTAGTTTGGGAAAGCGGGTCCGGATTTGTCTGGCCCGCTTTTTTAGGCATAATAGTGATGGAATTGGGATTTTATTCGTATGTTTGCAGAACGTGTGTGTTTGATTTAACCTTAACAATACTATAACTTAAACAAATGAAGAAAATTATCCTTTCCCTCATGGCGCTCGCTACAGTATCAGCGTACGCCCAGTTCGGAGGCCGCGGCCAGGGTAACCCCACCGTTCCTTCAGTAACCGAGAACGTAACTGAAGATTTCAAACCTGCTCTCAACAACCAGGCAAATCACCAGTATCCTATGGTAAACTCACAGCGTATGGTTCGCGCCCAGATATCGGCCCCCAACGCTACTTCTGTAGGACTTGACATAGACGGTAAGATCTACTCAATGACCAAGAACGAGAATGGTGTATGGACCGGTACTTCTGCACCCCAGGATCCCGGTTTCCACTATTATCAGCTCAATATTGACGGTGCAAGTGTACCTGATCCCGGAAGCCTCTACTATTATGGCGCAAGCCGTTGGGGCAGCGGTATCGAGGTTCCGTCTGATGATCAGGATTTCTGGCAGGTTAAGAACGTACCGCAGGGTAGCATGAATGAGGTTTACTACTACTCATCAGTTACCGAGAAGATGCGTCACTGCTACATCTATTTCCCCAATGAGTACTACACCAACCCCACCAAGAAGTTCCCGGTTCTGTACCTGATGCACGGAATGGGTGAGAACGAGCACGGTTGGGCAGAGCAGGGTCATACCGCTCAGATCATGGATAACCTGATTGCTGAGAAGAAGGCTGTTCCGTTCATCATCGTTATTGATTGCCTCGATGCTCAGGCTGCAGGTCAGCAGGGTGGCATGGGCGGCTTTGGCGGCCAGCGTCCCGGCGGTCCGTCTGCTGATGCTCAGGCTCCTCAGGGTCAGCGTCCTCAGGGCCAGGGTGGCCAGCGTCGTATGGGCGGCTTTGGCGGCGGTTTCATGATGGGTGGCGCATTCCAGGATGTACTCATCAAGGATATCATCCCCATGGTTGAGAAGAACTACCGTGTAATTGCCGATACAGAGCACCGTGCTATGGCCGGTCTGTCAATGGGTGGTATGACCACTCACTCAGTAACTTTGGCTAATCCTACCACATTCTCATATGTAGGTATGTTCAGCGGTGGTACATTCAGCGTATCTGAGCTTGAGAACAATGATGACTTCAAGAAGACCAACAAGGCTCTGTTTATGAGCTGCGGCGGTAAGGAGAACATGGGCGTTATGGAGGCTGCCGAGAATCTTAAGAAGATTGGCATCAATGCCACCGGTTACATATCAGAGGGTACAGCTCACGAGTGGCACACATGGCGCCGCAGTCTGTATCAGTTCCTGCAGCTCTGCTTCAAATAATGTATCACCTTTTTTAACCAATTTATAAAATGAGAAAGTTTACAGTTCTTTTCAGTGCTGCTCTTATGACAGCCGGCTTCTGTTCAGCACAGGAGATCAAGGAGGACTTCAAGCCCTCTACCAAGAATCAGCCCCAGCAGGAGTATCCTATGGTTAACTCACAGGGTTATGCACGTTTCCGTATTGTTGCTCCCAATGCACAGTCTGTATCTGTAGGTCTGGGTTTGGGTGGAACCAACGGCGGTACAGACCTTAAGAAGGATGAGAACGGCGTTTGGACCGGTACTACATCACAGCCTCTGGATGAGGGTTTCCACTACTATCACCTGACAATTGACGGCGGTACATTCAATGACCCCGGTACAAATAACTACTACGGCTCAACCCGTTGGGAGAGCGGTATCGAGATTCCCGCAAAGGATCAGGCCTTCTATGAGGAGCGCAATATCCCGCACGGCTTCGTTCAGCAGATCCTGGTTTGGTCAGAGAGCACCAACAGCCTGCGCAGGGCATTCGTTTACACACCTCCTACATATCATGCCGATAAGGCCGATGTACGTTACCCCGTTCTGTACCTGCAGCACGGTTGGGGTGAGGACGAGACCGCTTGGATGACCCAGGGTCACGCTAACCTCATTCTGGATAACCTGATTGCCGAGGGTAAGATCAAGCCCTTCATCGTAGTTTGCACCTATGGTATGACCAACGAGGGCTTCCGTCCCGGTGGCATGGGTGGCATGCGTCGTCCCGCAGGTGGTGCAGCTCCCGCAGCACGTCCCGCAGCAGGTCCTGCTGCCGAGGCTGAGGCTCAGGCTCCTCAGGGCCAGCGTCCTCAGGGTCAGCGTCCCGCAGGTGGTGGCATGATGGGTGGCCTGGGTAATAACCAGGGCTTCCAGACATTCCTCTGCGACGAGCTTGTTCCCTATGTAGATTCACACTTCCGCACTATCGCCAACAAGGACAACCGTGCTATGGCCGGTCTGTCAATGGGCGGTATGGAGACTCACTCTATCACTTTGGCTCGTCCCGAGATGTTCGGTTACTACGGTCTGTTGTCAGGCGGCACATACAGCCCCTCAGAGATTCAGGACAAGAATCAGGTTAAGAAGATCTTCATGGGTTGCGGTAGCAAGGAGAATGGAGAAGGCACAATGAACGCTGCCAAGGCAATGAAGGAGGCCGGCTTTGATGCAATGGGTTATGTATCAGAGGGTACAGCTCATGAGTTCCTCACTTGGAGACGTTGCCTCTATCAGATGGCTCAGTTCTTCTGGGGCAAGTAATCTGAATAGCGGATTTATGTTTATGCAACCGGCTCTTTTGGGGCCGGTTGTTTTTTGCCGTTGTGTCAATTTGTACGGCTAATATGAACTTATTTCACTTCTTTGTTGTAAATTAGCACGCCAAACGTACAAATGTGCAGAGAATCAATTTTTATTATAAACCTAATTTTATCCAAAGTTCACTATGAACAGAAACTTTAAATCAATTCTGGCAGTAGGATTAACAGCCGTATTGGTAGGTTGCTCAAACGGTTCAGGTATCGATCCGCAGCGCTACGCCAACAGAAATGTTGATTTTGACCAGTATTTTACAGAGATTAATGCCGATGCAGCACCGGCTAAACCCGATGAGAAGGGCTTTATCCGTCGTTGGACAATCATTGAGCCAATCAACAAGCCTAACAGTGGCAACAGTGGTTTCACTGACAGCTACATTCTGACAGAGCTCACAAAAGAGTATTTCAAGGGCCAGTTCTCTAATGATATCAAATCACTGCCCAAAACCGGTGATCAGGTTGTTGTAGAGACCGAGGCTCCCCGCGCCGGTGGCCGTGGTGGTTTTGGCGGTTTTGGTGGCGGTGCTCCCCAGGGTGCCGGTCAGGCTCGTCCTCAGGGCGCTCCCGGTCAGGCTCGTCCTCAGGGCGCTCCCGGTCAGGCTCGTCCTCAGGGTGCTCCCGGACAGGCTCGTCCTCAGGGTGCTCCTCAGGGTGGATTCGGCGGTTTTGGTGGTGGCATGATGGGTGGTGCTCCCGCAGCTGCTCCTGCTCCCCAGATGGTAAAGGATACCCTTACTTGGCACTCAGTTGACAGCAAGCTGTTCAACATCAAGCTTATCCGTTTTGCTACCAATACATCAAACGGAAAGAAGCGTTATGGTCTTATTTTCAACGCTTTCACAGTTATCAACTGCGATCAGGATATGCCTAACGTACGTCTGGCTGCCGGTTCAAACGCATCATCAATATGGTGGGTTAACGGTGAGAAGGTCCTGACTCTGCAGGCTGACCGCCGTATGGTTGCTGATGACGGTATGTCAAAGCGTATCACCCTTAAGAAGGGTAAGAACCTGGTTCGTGTAGCTGTTATCAACGGCCCGGGTATGAGCGATATGTGCATGCGTTTCTATAACGAGGATGGCTCTATCGTTAAGAACATAACCATAACTAACAACTAATTAATTGGATCATAATATGAAAAAGATATTTCAGATGGGCTTGGTAGCCCTTGTTTCAGTCTCAATGTCTGAAACAGTTATGGCTCAGATCGGTGCTCCTTTCATTCACGATCCTGCCACAATTGCAGAGTGCGACGGTAAGTACTACACCTGGGGTACAGGCGGTTCAGGCCTTGTATCAGAAGACGGTTGGGTATGGACCAGCGGTGAGCGTATTCCTAACGTAGGTGCTGCTCCTGATATGATTAAGATAGGTGACCGTTACCTTCTTGCATATTCAACCACCGGTGGTGGTCTGGGTGGCGGCCACGCAGGTACTATCGTAACTTGCTTTGGTAAGACTCTGGATCCCAAGTCTCCGGATTATGGATTCCCCCCTGCTGCTGAGCGTATCACTGTTGCTCACTCAGAGGTTGATGAGGATTGCGACGCTATCGATGCCGGTCTTATCATGACCCCTGAGGGCCGTCTGTTCGTAACATTCGGTACATACTTCGGCTTTATCCGTATGACTGAGCTTGATCCTAAGACTGGTGCCCGTCTGGACACTCTGGCTGAGGATATCAACATCGCTGTTGACTGCGAGGCTACAACAATGATCTATCATGATGGTTACTACTATCTGCTGGGTACTCACGGTACCTGCTGCGATGGTATCAACTCTACATATAACATCGTTTGCGGCCGTTCAACCAGCCCCACAGGTCCGTTCATTGACAACGTAGGCCGTGATATGGTTGAAGGTGGTGGTAAGATGGTTCTTGGTGCCCGTGACGGTTATACCGGCGCTGGTCACTTTGGCCGTACCATCATTGAGGATGGTGTTGAGAAGATGTCATTCCACTGGGAGGCTGACTACTATCAGAGTGGTCGCAGCACCCTGGCTATCCTTCCTATCGTATGGCGTAACGGCTGGCCTGAGGCTGGTTACAACGTAAAGCCCGGTGTATATGAGATTGAGTCAGAGCGTCGTGGCTATGCTCTTGAGCTGGCTACAGAGTACGTTCGTATGGCTGGCGGTCGCGGTATGGGCGGCATGTTCGGCGGCGGACAGCAGCAGGCTAACACCACCATTCCTTTCCAGAAGCTGGAGGATGTGATTGGCAACTGGCCTAAGGGTAACATTGACGTTCGCGTATTTGACTATCAGTTCCGTCCCAACCAGAAGTGGGAGCTTGTAGCTATGGATGAGGGTACTCTTGGTACTCCGTACTACAAGATTGTCATTGCCGGTACCAACCGCGCTCTGGCTGCTACTGCTGGTAAGGAGCTCACCACAGTTCCTGAGTTCACAGGTGCACCTGAGCAGCTCTGGAGCATTGACCAGCTTATTGATGGTACCTACCGTATCTGCCCCAAGGCCGTTCCCGGTACCGATGAGAAGGTTTGCCTTATCTCAATTGGTGACTCAAACGCTTCACTTGGCAAGTTTGATTTCAACGATGTAAACTGCAAGTGGAACTTCCGTCAGTATTAATATCATATTGACTTTCAGATAAAAAAGAGGCCCGCGTGGGCCTCTTTTTTTATTGCTGTTGTTTGATTTTACGGAAATATGCAGTAATATTGCATCGGATACAAGCTGATTCGGTACACTGGGACAGAGTTCACCCCGTGTGCCGATTTTTTTGTTTGCATTCTAATAACCATTTTAAAACTAACTGACTATGAGAAAATTAGCCATGAGGCCGTCTTCTGCCTTAAAGAAGACAAGAGAGTGTTCACTGAGTTTACTTACTTGTGTCATGATGGGTGCCCTTGTTTGCTCTTGTTCTGACCGAATTCATGTGATTCCGGATGAGGCTGTCCCTAAGCCAAAGCCAAATGTCAGGATATCTGTCAACACGATTGAGCAGATTCCGTTTGGAGGGACCAAAAGCTCTGTACAGGATGTCTGTACCAAACTGACGTATGCCCTGTTCACGGGAGTATCGGACGGGGGCACTAAGGAGATGCAGGTTACACAGAAACTGGGGGTGGATTCTGTTTTCGGCACGATTCAGTTGAATCTTAGCGTGGGGCGTCACTATCTGGCTGTTATAGGTGAGAAAGGCGGTGAAGGTACGCCGTCGGTTGCACTTAATGATCCTACCAAGGACCTTCCGTATACAGTCAGATTCAAATCTGAGAACAAGTCAGGCCCCAAGGTGGTAGATACATTCCACTACTTTGCGGAGATAGAGGTCTTGCCAGGTGAGAATGATTATGCCATAGATCTTTCCCGTTCAGTTGCCATGTTCAGGCTCAAACTTACAAATCCTGTTCCGTCACAAGTCACCAAGTTAAGATTTGATTTTAACAACGGCAGTAACAGCCTTGACCTGATATCTGGTAAGGGGTGTGTAAAAATGTCTAAGGGTGATTATGTGGATATGACCGCTGATCCCGGTAAAACGGAATTTGAAGTTTATACATTCCCTTATCTTGACAAAGACAAAATGAAAATGACAGTTACCGCATATGACAAATACAACAACAATCTGGCGGAACTGGCATTGGATAACGTGCCTTTGACGGTTAACCGCATATCGCAATATACAGGTGACCTGTTCAAGGACGGTTGTAAGGAGTATGCTCAGGGTGGATTCCCCATTCAGATAAATGATGAGTGGGATGGAATTGATCCCGGGACATTCTGACCGGTCTTAGCGAACGGTAATGTGAAGGCAGGTCTGCTTTTTCTCGTATTTTACGTAACAGCGGCCCTGCTTTTTCATATCATATGCCACCTGATAGAGTATCTGGCGCATCTTGTCTACCGATGCCTTCTTGCCTACATCGGGGGTGGAGTAGGTAAAATATGATATGTCAAATGTGGTACCGTAGCAGTGGCAGGAGTTCTCGGTCGAGTTCACGTTGGTCTTGCGCAGTTGGCGTACGGTCTCCTGGGTTCTGAGAACGCTGGTCACTGTGAATCGGTGACCACGGTTGTAGCCGCGGTTAAAGAGTGAGTCCTGGAATGCACGTCCCATATCCTCCAGTAGTTTGGCTGCCTTGGGCACCAGATATGGCACGGAATGGGTCAGCTTCTGGACATCATAATACTGGTTGGGACTGATGTGTACCAGATGGCGGTCAGTCTCTGCCTCAGTGGTTGTAATGGGATTCTTGAGTCCGTTGCGCCGGGCTGCCTCCAGCTGAATGTCATTCAGGTCATTGAACAGACGGTCATACTGGCGTACGGGCTCACGATGGTCAGAGTTGTGGTTGATCTCACCCTCATCCAGATACTGCTGGATATCGGCCCCCTGGGATGAGAGTGAACCTGTAAGGCGGTAGCTGCCCATAATGAGCAGTACCACAAGTGCAGCGGGGATTATCATGCAGAGCAGGAACACCAGGCTGTTTACTGATTCCAGACGGAATATGCGTTTAATGAGACTGCCGTACCAGCGCAGGAATGATGTGAAACAGGCCTCGATGGCGAATCCCCACAGTGGCATTATGGTTACAGAGAACTTGAATCCCAGCAGGGTGGAGCCTCCGTATCCGTAAAAGCCGCCGGCACGCAGCAAGACTACCATAAGTATGGTGTAGGCTATGGCAGTAGCCCATTTTATCCATTTGACAGTGATCCTGCGCCACAGGAAAAACTGAGCGGCGCCGGTTATGAAACACATCACCCATATCATTGCCGTATAGAGCCCCGGTGCCGCATCGCCCTCAGGGACGAACCATCGGCCTATGGAGTGGGTAATAAGATACAGAATGGTGGAGAGCAGAATGAAACGGATGGTCCTTATCTTGCTGGCCATACGGTCCTTGTTGTTGCCGCGGTAAGCTGACTGACCGCTCTCCTGAACGGGTGTTGTATTGTTTTTTTCCATTTGTGCGGCAAATTTAGCTTATTTACACCTACTGGGAGAATAAACTAGTACCATTTTTTGTAATTTCGCGGTTGATTCAAAATTTACTGATATGAAAGAACTTGACTGGGCCAATCTGTCATTCGGTTACATGAAGACTAACTGGAATCTCAGAATTAGCTTTAAAGACGGAAAATGGGGTGAGATTGAGGAGTCAAACTCCGAGTATGTACCTATGCATATTGCCGCCACCTGCCTGCACTATGGTCAGGAGGCATTCGAGGGCCTAAAGGCTTTCCGTGGCAAGGATGGTAAGGTACGAGTGTTCCGTATGGAAGCCAACGCCGAGCGTCTGCAGAGCACCTGCCGCGCTACGATGATGCCCGAGCTGCCTACCGAAACATTCTGCAAGATGGTAAAGCGCGTGATCGAGCTCAACAAGGAGTTCATTCCTCCTTATGAGAGCGGTGCATCACTCTATATCCGTCCGCTGCTTATCGGTACCGGCGCTGAGGTAGGCGTAAAGCCCTCAAAAGAGTATATGTTCCTGATTTTCGTAATGCCGGTAGGCCCCTATTTCAAGGGTGGTTTCTCGGCCAACGCATATGCCCTGGTTCGTTCTTATGACCGTTCTGCTCCTCTGGGTATGGGTAAGTACAAGGTAGGCGGTAACTACGCTGCCAGCCTTTACGCTCACAACATCGCTCATGAGAAGGGTTACGGAAGTGAGTTCTACCTGGATGCCAAGGAGAAGAAGTATATCGATGAGTGCGGCGCCGCCAACTTTATCGGAATCAAGGGTAACAGCTATATCACTCCTAAGTCTGAGTCAATCCTGCCCTCTATCACCAACAAGAGCCTGCAGCAGATTGCCAAGGACAACGGCATGACTGTAGAGTGCCGTCCGGTACCCCTGGAGGAGCTCAATGAGATGGATGAGGCCGGTGCTTGCGGTACTGCAGCCGTTATATCACCTATCTCACGCATTGATGATATAGAGCTGGGCAAGTCTTATGTGGTAGCTAAGGACGGTAAGCCGGGTCCTGTACTCACCAAGCTGTACAATCAGCTGCGTGCCATCCAGTATGGTGACGCTCCCGATACTCACGGCTGGGTAACCGTTCTGGATCTCTGATATGGGTAAAGGTAAACTGGCCAAGTTTGCCGATATGCGGACCTATCCGCACGTGTTCGAGCCGGTGGGCTCGTTCCGCGAGGATGTCCCGTTTGAAATGAGGGGCTGTTGGAACAGCTCCTTCTTTCATAATGACGGGCCTATAGTCTTGGAGCTGGGCTGTGGCCAGGGTGAGTATACCGTGGGATTGGCTGGACTGTTCCCTGACAAGAATTTTATAGGTGTGGATATCAAGGGCGCCCGTATGTGGACGGGGGCCAAGATGTCATTGGAGCGCGGCATGAAGAATGTGGCGTTTCTGCGTACGGTGATTGAGTTGATTGAGCGGTTCTTTGCTCCGGGTGAGGTGAGTGAGATCTGGATTACGTTCCCTGACCCGCAGATGAAGAAAGCTACCAAGCGTCTTACATCGACCTTCTTTATGGAGCGTTACCGCCGTATCCTTAAGCCGGGCGGCAAGATTCATCTTAAGACGGACAGCAATTTCCTGTACACTTATACTTGCGCTATGGTGGATCATAACGGGCTGCCGGTGGAGTTCCGGACTGATGACCTCTATGGCAGCGGGGATGCGGACCACATTCTCTCTATCAAGACTCATTATGAGCAGCAGTGGCTGGAGCGCGGCAAAACCATCAAGTACATAGTGTTCAATCTCCCGGCCGACGGTGAACTCTCCGAGCCCGATATCGAGATAGAACTTGACGACTACCGCAGCTATGGCCGCGTTAAACGCAGTACACTAATAACAAGCAAATAACGCAAAGGGGACGGTTCTGTTCGCGTAAGGGACGGTTCCGTTCGCGAACAGAACCGTCCCCTTTGCGGAGAAAAAACTATGACACTATATCCTAATTTGATTAAGGAGGCCTTGCAGACGGTGCGATATCCGGGTACGGGCAAGGACATCATCTCTATGGAGATGCTGGAGGATGATATACGTATTGACGGTAACAGTGTATCGTTCTCGCTGATTTTTGAGAAACCTACCGATCCGTTCATAAAGTCTATCGTGAAGTCGGCCGAGACTGCTGTCAAGCTCAAGGCAGGACAGGATGTGCAGGTGGAGGTGAAGGTAAAGACACGTCAGGCTCCGCGCCCGGAGGGTCCCGAACTGTTGCCTGGTGTAAAGAACATCATTGCGGTGGCATCGGGCAAGGGTGGTGTAGGTAAGTCAACTGTGGCTGCCAACCTGGCTGTAGCCCTGGCCGGACTGGGCTACAGGGTGGGACTTTTGGATGCCGATATATTCGGCCCCTCCATGCCTAAGATGTTCCATACTGAGGATGCACGTCCGTATGCCGAGAACAAGGACGGCCGTGATCTGATTGTCCCGGTTGACCAGTACGGTATCAAACTGCTCTCAATTGGTTACTTTGTGGATCCGGAGCAGGCAGTACTGTGGCGTGGTGCCATGGCCAGCAACGCCCTCAAGCAGCTTATAGCCGATGCGGACTGGGGTGAGCTGGACTATTTTGTGATTGATATGCCTCCCGGCACAAGCGATATCCATCTTACTCTGGTGCAGACACTGGGCATTACCGGTGCCGTGGTGGTAAGCACTCCGCAGGAGGTGGCGCTGGCCGATGCACGTAAGGGTATAGATATGTTCCGTAACGAGAAGGTTAACGTTCCGGTTCTGGGACTTGTTGAGAATATGGCATGGTTTACACCTGCTGAGTTGCCCCAGAACAAATATTACCTGTTCGGTAAGGAGGGCTGCAAGCGTCTGGCCCAAGAGCTGAATGTACCTCTGTTGGGACAGATTCCAATTGTGCAGAGCATATGCGAGGGCGGTGACAACGGCGAGCCTGTGGCTCTCAATCCCGACACCATGACCGGAATGGCGTTCCGCGATCTTGCTCAGAGTGTGGTCATAGCAACCGATGTCCGTAATCATCAGCTTCCGCCTACCGCTGCGGTATCGACAGCTAAATAATTCACCACATAGGTTTTTTGTTTCGCCACAAATACAAATCCCTTCTTCTGTCAATAAGGAGAGGGGATTATTTTTGTGCGTGATTAATGTATAGTACTAATGAATTTCAAAGACGCTAATGTGCTTATTACCGGTGGAGCATCGGGTATAGGCAGGATAATGGGACGCATGGCCTTGGAGAAAGGTGCTGCAAGACTTATCATTTGGGATATAAACGAGAGTAACATAGAGATCGTAAAGAGTGAACTGTCATCCAAGGGCCAGGTAAGCGGATACCGCGTGGATGTATCGGACAAGAAGGTGATAGAGGATGCTTACGCTGCGACGGTAAAGGAGTGCGGGCCGGTGGATATAGTGATCCAGTGCGCCGGTATCGTGACCAGCAACGCCACTTTCGATAAGCTGACCACTCCCGATATAGAGCGCACAATGGCTATCAACGCTGTGGCTCCCATGAATGTGGCGCATGTGATGCTGCCAGATATGATTAAGCGCGACAAGGGTCACATCTGCAACATTGCATCGGCTGCAGGTATGCTCTCCATGCCCAAGATGAGCGTTTACGCCGCCAGCAAGTGGAGTGTGATAGGGTGGTCTGACTCAGTCCGGATTGAGTTGCATGACATGAAGTCAAAGGTCCGTTTTACCACCGTTGCGCCTTACTTTATCAATACCGGAATGTTTGACGGCGTGGCATCGCCCATATTTCCCATATTGGATCCGGAGCATACCGCACGCAAGATAATCCGCTCAATTGAGAAAAACAGGAATTTCCGCGGCATACCGTTCGGATTCCATTTTATACGTCTTATGGAGGCAATTCTGCCCTCATGGTTGTTTGATTTTGTTTTTGGCACTATCTTTGGAATCTATCACACGATGGACCATTTTACAGGCCGAAAGAAATGACAATAGAGAACACCACCGATGCCCGGATCCGGGAGATCCTGGCTTCACAGCGCGAGTATTTCAGGACAGGAGCCACCCTGCCGGTCAAGTTCCGTAAGGAGCAGTTACGTAAACTTAGAGCTGCCATCGCTCAGTATGAGCGGCGTCTGGCCGATGCTTTGTGGACAGACCTGCACAAATCATACCAGGAGGCATATCTCACCGAGATAGGTCTCGTAAAGGCAGAGATCCGTGAGCATCTGAAGGGTGTGGGCCGATGGGCCAGACGCAAACGCTGTCACTCACCGCTTACCCTGTTCCCGTCAAGTTCATACATTGTAAGCGAACCGCTGGGTCAGGCCCTGATAGTATCGCCATGGAACTATCCGGTGCAGCTTTTGCTCAATCCTCTGGTGGGTGCCATATCGGCCGGTTGCACCGCTGTGCTTAAGCCTTCGCCGTATGTGCCAAACGTGTCGGCAACCCTTGAGGAGATGATACGTTCCGCGTTCCCTGAGAACTATGTTGCAGTGGTTCAGGGTAACCGTGAGGTGAACAAGGCGCTGTTTGCAAGCCGCTTTGACATGATATTCTTTACCGGCAGCCCCGCGCTGGGTCGTAAGGTTATGGCGGCTGCAGCAGAGAACCTGACTCCCGTGGTACTGGAACTGGGCGGCAAGAGCCCCTGCATCATTGACAAGAGTGCCAACCTTAAGATCGCTGCACGTCGTGTAGCCTGGGGCAAGACCCTGAATGCCGGCCAGACCTGCATAGCACCTGACTACATCCTGATTCATGAGGATGTAAAGGAGGCGTTCGTTAAAGAGTTCGCAGCTCAGGTGGAGTATCTGCACGGCAAGGATATTAAGGAGTCGAAACATTTTGTAAGGATGGTGACCGATGCCGCATTTGAGCGTGTATCGGGCTATCTTAAGGATGGAGATATAGTTTATGGCGGCCGTACAGATGCCAGTGAGCGTTTTATTGAGCCCACCCTGCTTGACAACGTAAGCCCAGATGCTCCTGTCATGAACAATGAGATATTCGGCCCGCTGTTCCCCATGATCACTATTTCCGGTAAGGATTTCAAGGAGCAGGTGATAAAGTTCATTACGGAGCGTGAGAAACCGCTGGCATTCTACTGGTTCGGTTCTGAGAAAGACGGCTGGGATGTGATAAGTCATACTTCATCGGGTGGCGGATGTATCAACGATACCATCATGCACATAGCAAACGGAAATGTACCGTTTGGAGGTGTCGGCAACTCAGGTATGGGTCATTATCACGGCAAGCTGAGTTTTGACGCATTCACTCACCAGCGCTCCATAGTAAAGGCTCCCACCTGGATAGACCTGCCCGTACGTTACATGCCCTATAAACTGTTTGCCGTAATAAAACGTCTGATGTAAAGCGGATTGGGTGTCGATCCTTATGCATAATGATGCTGATATGAATTATCTTTGCAGCATAATAATGCATAAGCGATGAAACGTATCCTGATAATAGCATCGGCAGTATTTCTTTTTAATGCCCATCTGCAGTCGCAACCCATATCTGAGAGGGAGGCCATGGACCGTGCCCTCAATTATCTCAATGGCGGGAATACGGGTATGAGAGTCTCTTCAAGAGGCGGCGGTCTGAAACTTGAATCCGTGCCGGTTGAGTCAGAAGGGATTTACGCTTTCAACATAGCGGGCGGCGGTTATATAATCGCTTCGGCCGATAGCCGCACTCTGCCGGTGTTGGGTTACAGCAACACAGGCAGCATTTCATGGGAGCAGATGCCTCCCAATATGCGCTCATGGCTTAAAAGCTATGAGGATGCAATGGCAACGCTAGGAGAGGATGACAGGTTCCGGGACGGAAACATTAAGGGTGATGCATCCAGGAACCGGGTCAGCACGCGTAATGGCAGGGGTGCCGTTGAACCGCTTATAAAAACCCATTGGAATCAGCTATCCCCATACTGGGATATGACTCCCATCTACGAAGGAGCTGTTCCGGAATGGCAGGGCCAACAATGCAAGGTTGGCTGTATGGCAGTTGCGCTGGCCCAGGTAATGAATTACTACAAGTGGCCCAAGTCCGTTCCAAACGGACTGCCCGGCTATGATATCAGGACCGAATATGGCAGTGACGTTAAGATGTGGCATATAGACTCCCTGGAGGCTGTCAGTTTTGACTGGGACAATATGCTGGACACATACAATGTGGTTAATCCTGAAACAGGGGCACATGAACAAATAGGCACAGAAGTTGAGCGGCGTGCAATAGCTACGCTTATGCGCTACTGCGGACAGGCTATGAAAGCACAGTATGGTGTGGACGAAGGTACAGAAAATGATGCAGGGGATGACCAGAAGGCCCTCACCCGCTATTTCGGTTATCCTGCAGCCACTTTCCTGGAAGACCGTTCCCGATACAGTATAGACGGATGGGAAGAGATTATCTACGGAGAAGTGGCAGCCGGACGTCCTGTCTTGTATTTCGGAACCTTTGATCGTAATAATGGTCATGCTTTTCTATGCGATGGCTATGACGGCAATGGACTGTTCCATATGAATTGGGGATGGGATGGCGATTATGATGGTTATTATTCCCTGTCAGTCCTCAACCCGTATGAAGAAACTGAAGCTTTAATCATTCCGGGTTACTGCATATTTCAGGGTGCAGTGATATATATCGATCCCGAACTTGAGATCCAGCCTGTACCTGAAGAATATTCAGATGATTCTGAGTCAGGTAACCTGATTCTTCTTGATGGAGCTATTACCAAAGGAAAGGGACGTCTTGGTGAGAATAATGTCATCACCGTGCAGGTGCGCAATACGTCCCAAAGGGATTATTCCGGCTATCTTTGCCTTGTACCCCAATATTACGGGGATATGGAGGAAAGCTCCATAACTGAAGAGACTGAATACTTAAAAGGAGATACGATATTTGCAGGTGGGTATATCCGGGCCGGTGAGCAAAGTGGAATTAATTTCAATTTCTCGCCACAACGACTTGGAACAGTACGGTTAAAACTGTACGATTCCAAGAATTACAATATAGGATCGTTCTCCTTGAAACTGACTAATGATACGTTGGCGGTTTTTGACCGATATGTGGAGAACTGCAGCTATTTAGTGAAGGAAGAAGACAATTGGTATTATCAGGTTGAACTGCGCGACAAGGTGGATGATTCTATTCCTCATTTTGTGCTGGCCGACAGTCTAAGGTTCAAGGTGGGTTGCCATGTGGACGATAATCATATTCTTGCTCATATGATTACGAATGAGATTAGGGACTATCTGAGACAACTGCCGGAAAAGGGAGGACATGGCGATTATGTGTTCAGCAGGATAGTTCCCGTTGATAATACCTTATACGGCTATTATGAAATGTTCTCATACATCGGCGAGTGGATATGTGACAGTCTGGTAGATATAACTATGAGCTGCTATCAGATTGAGTCATTTCAGTATGATGATCCCACATCGGTAGGATTTATAGAAAAGAATCCGATTACAGATACCATTTTTGACCTTTGGGGGCGTCCGTTCATAGGCGCTGCCACAAAAAAAGGAATCTATATACGTGATGGTAAGCTCTATTTTACAGAATAATTACACTAAGCAATAAGACGGGAGTAGAAAGATTTTCCTGATTTTAGGGTTTCTTTGTTCATTGTTTCCGCGTGGCATAACTTTGCATCGGAAACAGGAAACAAACAAACTAAAAATACAAAACAATGGCAATCTACAGCACAATCACTGAACTTATCGGTAAGACACCGACAGTTAAGTTAAACAAGTTCACTGCCAAGCGCAGTATCAAAGGAAACATAGTAGCCAAGGTTGAGTTCTTTAACCCCGGCGGATCTGTAAAAGACCGTATAGCACTGGCCATGATTGAGGATGCCGAGAAGAAAGGCATACTTAAGCAGGGCGGAACAATCATAGAGCCTACATCTGGTAACACGGGCGTCGGCCTGTCACTGGTAGGTGCAGTAAAAGGATATAAGGTAATACTGACCATGCCCGAGACCATGAGCATTGAGCGCCGCAAGCTGGCTGCAGCATACGGAACCGAGATTGTTCTCACTCCGGGCGCAAACGGCATGAAGGGTGCCATCGCCAAGGCTGAGGAGCTGCGTGACGCTACTCCGGGTGCAGTAATCCTGCAGCAGTTCACCAACCCCAGCAACCCTGAGATCCATGCCAAGACAACCGGTAAGGAGCTTGTGGCCGATGCCAAGGAATCTGGTATTCAGATTGACGCATTCATTGCCGGTGTAGGTACAGGTGGTACCGTGAGCGGTTCTGCAATTGCCATCAAGGAGGCATTCCCTAACGCACGTATCATTGCAGTTGAGCCAGAGTCATCGGCCGTACTGAGCGGTAACCCCAGCGGTCCCCACAAGATTCAGGGTATCGGTGCCGGTTTCGTGCCCGATAACTTTAACCGCAGCATTGTTGATGAGATCCTGCCCGTAAGCAATGACAACGCATTCGAGACCGCACGCGCCCTGGCCAAGGAGGAGGGCCTGCTGGTAGGTATCTCAAGCGGTGCTGCCGCATACGCAGCAAGCGTAGTAGCTTCACGTCCGGAGTTTGCAGGCAAGAACGTATTCGTCCTGCTGCCCGATACAGGTGAGCGCTACCTCTCAACTGCACTCTTCTCTGCAGAATGACCCATTAGGGACTGTCCCCTTTGGGACATTGTCATCAAAAAAAACAGTGACGGTTCTTCCGGGATCGTCACTGTTTTTTTATATTTGTGCATTCTAACTTTTCCAGTAATATGAAAGATAAGACTTGTTTGCGCTTGGAAGAGATAGCAAGTGCTATTGCCCAGGCCGATGCCGGACGTATGGATCCGCAGTTGTCCGCTAAGGACAGAGAGATTATGGAACAGGCGTGTGTAACCCTCCGTGAGGCTGAACGCAGCGCCATAGTGAATGTTGAAACCGGACTTGTAGAAAGGTTTCTGGACAGCTCTGACAGAATAAACCTGCAGGCAAAGGAGATACGTTCGCTGGTCACCAGGATGAATAAGATTCCCAAATCACTAGACATTACCGAGACCGTGATAAAGGAGTGCGTCAGGGTGCTCAAGGCCATTGCTTTGTGGTGCACTATGCTGTTCCTGCTGGTTTACATGGCGGGGTGCTCATCAATGACCAAGGCTCAGCTTAAGCGGGTCAACGCATTGACCGTAGTCAGTGACTCTGCCGTAACCGGCCCCGGAAGCATATTCCGCATGCTTGATGAGGTCCGCATGGAACGTGGGCTCATATACGCGGCCTCACTGCAGGGGGCCGATACCCGCATCCGTGAACTCAACGGTCTGGCCGATGCCACCGCCCAGCAGTCCCGTTTGGCTGTTAAGGCCGATGTCTGTGTAAATATCCTTGACAGCTATATACGCGCCCTCCGCTCCGTAAGCAATGATGCCCGATGGAAACGTAACGGCACTGAACTGAGAGGGATAGGCCGTAACATGGATTCACTGGCCATAGCCTACAACAAGCTGGATTGGGGTACTCTCTATGAGCCTGGCATTGCCAAACAGATAGGTAAGACCAGCGGCTATCTGGCTGAACAGTACGGTAAACGTCGCCAACGTAAGGTTGTAAAGGATATTCTGATACATGGCGACACTCTTGTTGATGCCTGTGTAAAGACTCTTGCGGAGGCTCTTAAATCAGACCAGTTCAAGTCTCTGATAGAGAATGAGCGCACAGGATTGGAGAACAACTACCGTGCATATCTTAACTCAACATCATTGACAGGGACCACTCCCTGGCCGGAGTTTGACCGCAAATACATGGAATGCCGCATCAGGCTGGAGAGAGCCGAGTCTATGCGCCGCCAGTGTATCACAATGATTCAGGCCT
Source organism: uncultured Prevotellaceae bacterium (assembly GCA_900319225.1). Lineage (GTDB taxonomy): Bacteria > Bacteroidota > Bacteroidia > Bacteroidales > Bacteroidaceae > Colenecus. Next base: position 81,922 of record ONNV01000004.1, read on the forward strand.
TTAACCGCGCTCACCACGCTCTGCTCAAAGAGATGGATAACCGCAAGACCTACACTGAATTTGCCGATGAACTCTATGAACTTAACCGTCAGATTGTTGCCTTATCGGAACTCCTATCAGAATAGATAGGCGTTTATGGGTTAGCGGGGGCTATAGTAGATTATCCGGGCTTGAACGGATTTGCCGGGAACAACGGCGTGGGGTTGGATGCTGGTCAGGTCTATCCTTATAAGTCCGTTGCCTACTTGCATTATGATTGGATCAACATGCACTCCGTTCTCTGTTGAGGGCATTACACCTTGTGCAATCAGGTTATACTTCCTGTCATAATAGACCATGCATCTGTTCCGGTTGTAAGTATAGCTAATATGAATGGCAGCGGTAAAGATAACGCTTCTTTCTATATAAAATGCCATTGTTGCAGATATCATTTGGATTATCATGATAAGGTAGGACTGAAAAATTTTTCAAATTGTTGGTGGTGTTTTGCATAATTGCACTAATTTTGCGGCGGATTTAAAGACAAAAAGAAAGTAAGATCAGATTTATGCGACTGCTAGGCTTGATTATTATTCTATCAATTATTATCATTCCGGGGTTCCGGTGTGAGAGAGCCTGACGCATATATCTGATAAGAAAACGATAATATAACAGATAACGATAAAGCCTTTCTCACACAAGTGAGAGAGGCTTTTTTGTTTGACCAACATTAACTAAACAATAAAATGACAGACAGACTGATTTTTTTTGACACCACACTCCGGGACGGCGAACAGGTCCCGGGCTGCCAGCTCAACACCATTGAGAAGATTGAGGTGGCACGCCAGCTCGAGCAGTTGGGCGTGGATGTTATTGAGGCCGGATTCCCGGTAAGCAGCCCGGGTGATTTCAACTCAGTAGTGGAGATATCAAAAGCCGTGAGCAACCCCATTATCTGCGCCCTGACCCGTGCCGTAGAGGCCGATATAGACGCAGCCGCCGATGCCCTGCAGTACGCCAGGCTAAAGCGTATCCACACCGGCATAGGTACAAGTGATGAGCACATCCGTTACAAGTTCAACAGCACTCGCGACGAGATACTGGAGCGTGCCGTGGCAGCCGTAAAGTATGCTGCGTCCAAGCGCTGTGAGGTTGAGTTCTATGCCGAGGATGCCGGACGTACGGACAACGAGTATCTGGCCCGCGTGGCAGAGGCTGTGATCAAGGCCGGCGCTACCATAATAAACATACCCGATACCACGGGTTACTGCCTGCCCGATGAGTTCGGAGCCAAGATAAAGTATCTGATGGAGCATGTGGACGGACTGGCTAACGGAAAGGCCATACTCTCCACCCACTGCCACAATGACCTGGGTATGGCAACAGCCAACACTATGAGCGGCGTGCTTAACGGAGCCCGTCAGGTTGAGGTTACCGTAAACGGAGTGGGCGAGAGGGCCGGAAACACATCACTTGAGGAGATTGCAATGATCCTTAAGTGCCATCATGACATACCTTTGGATTGCGGTATCAATACCCAGAGAATTACCGCGGCCAGCCGTCTGGTATCATCACTCATGAGCATGCCGGTGCAGTTCAACAAGGCTATTGTGGGCCGTAACGCATTTGCCCACTCCAGCGGCATACATCAGGATGGTGTGCTTAAGAACACAAGCACGTATGAGATAATCAACCCTAAGGACGTGGGCCTGGAAGAGGCCAACATAGTACTGACCGCCCGCTCGGGACGAGCCGCCTTGAAACACCGTCTCACAGCGCTGGGCGTAAAGGTTGATGCAGTGGCAATGAACCGCATATATGAGGCTTTCCTCAAGCTTGCCGACAAGAAGAAGGAACTTACCGATGATGATATACTGATGCTTGCCGGTGCGGATTTATCGGCCAAGAAACATGTCAGGTTGGAGGCTCTCCAGGTTACCACAGGTAAGGGTGTTGTGCCCGATGCCACTATTCGTCTCAATGTGGACGGTGAGGTGTTCAGTGCTTCATCTACCGGTAACGGACCGCTGGATGCATCGATAAAGGCGCTCAAAAAGATAATCAAGCGCACCATGACACTTAAGGAGATGACAATCCAGGCTCTCTCAAAAGGATCGGATGATGCCTGTAAGGTGCATATGCAGGTTGAGAATGACGGACACCTCTATTACGGATTCGGGTCAGATACCGATATCGTTACCGCCAGCGTGGAGGCGTATATAGATTGTATAAACAAATTCAGACCTGAGAACGATGGGCAAGACACTCTTTGATAAGATATGGGACACACATGTAGTGCAGGCTATCCCCGACGGTCCTACACAGCTGTACATAGACCGTCTGTACTGCCATGAGGTTACCACACCGCAGGCTTTTGATACCATACGTGACAAGGGTTGCGGCGTGCTGCGCCCGGAGCGTGTAGTTGCCATGCCTGACCACAACACTCAGTCTGACTGCGCTGACCGCATAGATGATCCGGTGGGCCGCAAGCAGGTGGAGACACTTGAGCAGAACTGCCGTGAGTTTGGCATAAGGCATTTTGGGCTGGGCACGCCTGATAACGGTATTATCCATGTGGTGGGCCCGGAGAAAGGACTCTCACTGCCGGGAATGACCATTGTGTGCGGTGATTCACATACATCAACCCACGGTGCTATTGGTGCCATCGCAATGGGTATAGGTACATCCGAGGTGGCCCAGGTGCTGGCATCGGAGTGTATCCTGCAGCGTAAGCCGGGGACCATGCGTATAAATATAGAAGGTACGCTGGCCGATGGTGTAACGGCAAAGGATGTGGCACTCTATATCATGGCGCAGATGACCACATCGGGTGCTACGGGCTATGCCGTTGAGTATGCCGGACAGGTTATTCGCGACATGAGCATGGAGGGGCGCCTTACACTGTCCAACCTGTCAATAGAGATGGGTAGCCGTGCCGGCCTGATTGCCCCTGATGAGACCACGTTCAGCTGGCTCAAGGGGCGTGAGTTTGCACCCAAGGGTGCCGATTGGGATGCTGCGGTCAACCAGTGGCGGCAGCTGCGTACTGATGACGATGCGGTATTTGACCGTGAAGTTACCTACAATGCCGATGATATTGCGCCGCGTATCACATACGGAACCAACCCTGGCGCAGGTATTGCCATTGACGGAACGGTTCCTACATATGAGTCTGTTTCCGTTCAGGAGCGTGAACAGCTGAAAGTGCAGCTGGATTACATGCAGTTCAAGCCCGGTCAGAAACTGGAGGGCACACCTGTGGACTGGTGTTTCCTGGGTGCATGCACCAACGGACGTATTGAGGATTTCCGTGCTTTTGCCAGCGTGGTACAGGGGCGCCATAAGGCTCCGGGCGTTACTGCATGGCTGGTTCCCGGATCATGGGCCGTACGCCGCCAGATAATAGAGGAGGGTATAGACAAGATACTGGAGGATGCAGGTTTTGAGCTGCGTCTGCCGTCATGCTCGGCCTGTCTTGCCATGAATCCTGATAAGGTGCCGGCCGGCAAGCTGTGCATATCAACCTCAAACCGTAACTTTGTAGGACGTCAGGGTCCCGGAGCCAGGACCGTGCTGGCCAGTCCGCTCACTGTGGCTGCCAGTGCCGTGACAGGCGTAATTACTGACCCCCGTAAACTCTTATGACTATGGAGAAGAAGATGAGTATAGTGGAATCAACCTGTATTCCCATAAACATAGACAACTGCAATACGGACCTTATCATACCGGCCCGATACATGTCATCCACCACGCGTGACCTGGGCTATTTTGGTGATGCGTTCATGCATGATTTGCGCTATGATGCCGCCGGCTCCCCGGTGACTGATTTTGTACTGAATAGGCCCGAATACAGCGAACGCCCCAGTAAGGGCTGTCATGAGATTGTGATAGCAGGTACCAACTGGGGCTCCGGATCCAGCCGTGAGCATGCTGCGTGGGCTATTGCAGGTTATGGCATCAGGGTAATCATATCGGACCGTTTTGCCGATATACACCGCGGCAACCTGCTCAACTGCTTTGTGCTGCCGGTTACCGTGAGCACGGCATTCCGTAATGAGCTGGCCAAAACCGTTATGAATGATCCTGCCGCCGTGGTACGTGTGGACCTGGAGCAGCAGACGGTAACCAACACCGTAACCGGGCATTCTGAGAAGTTTGATATAGATGCATACAAGAAACACTGCTTGCTGAACGGCTTTGATGACATTGACTATCTGCTTAGCCATAAGGCCGACATAGAGGCTTATGAGGGCCGTGCCGTACGCGGACGTTACATAGAGATACTGGATACCACGCTGCGTGACGGTGAGCAGACATCGGGTGTAAGTTTCTCGGCACAAGAGAAACTGAGCATTGTACAGTCACTGCTGTCGGACCTTAACGTGGACCGCGTGGAGATTGCGTCGGCTATGGTATCGGACCGTGAACAGGATTGCGTACGCGGTATTGCCGATTGGGCTGCCCGTAACGGATATACTGACCGTCTTGAGGTGCTGGGATTTGTTGACCAGAACCGGTCGGCCGATTGGATCCTGGGTGCCGGATGCCGCGTGATGAACCTGCTCTGCAAGGGTAGCCTTAAGCATGTGACCGCACAGCTGGGTAAGACTGCCTCCGAGCATATCAAGGATATACTGAGTACCGTAGAGTACGCCGTGAGCCGAGGCATGGAGGTGAACGTCTATCTTGAGGACTGGAGCAACGGCATGAAACGCTCACCCAAGTATGTGTTTGACCTTATGGATGCCCTTATTACGATGCCTGTCAGGCGCGTTATGCTGCCCGATACGCTGGGTATCCTCAACCCTGACACTACACTTGAGTACTGCCGCCGTATGGTGGAGCGCTACCCCTCAATGCATTTTGATTTCCATGCCCATAATGACTATGACCTGGCTGTGGCTAATGTGTTTGCAGCTGTCAAGGCAGGCGTAAAGGGCGTTCATGTTACCGTTAACGGTCTGGGTGAGCGTGCAGGAAACGCCCCGTTGAGCAGCGTGATGGCTATGCTCAAGGACCAGATGGGGGTTGAGACGGGTCTGCGTGAGAGCTGCCTGTTCAAGGTGAGCCGTAAGGTTGAAATGGATAGCGGCATACATATCCCGCATAACATGCCTGTGGTGGGTGAGTTCGTGTTTACTCAGTGCGCTGGAGTTCATGCTGATGGTGACAAGAAGGATAACCTCTACTATAATGCCCTGTTGCCGGAGCGTTTCGGGCGCGTACGTGAGTATGCTCTGGGTAAGAACAGCGGTAAGGCCAACATCCAGATGAACCTTATGGCTATGGGTATAGAGCTTGATGAGGAGTCCATGCGCAAGGTTACTGACCGTATCATTGAACTGGGCGTCAAGAAGGAGCAGGTTACGCAGGATGACCTCCCATACATTGTGCATGATGTTTTGCACCACGAACAGGAGGAGCAACGCATCCGCATACTTAACTATTCGCTCAGTCTTACACAGGGTCTGCGCCCGCAGGCTACCGTCAAGATTGAGATTGACGGCAAGGCTTACCAGGATGCCGCAACCGGTGACGGTCAGTATGACGCTTTTGTTCGTGCACTGCGCAAGATATACTCCGGTCTGGACAAACCGTTCCCGGTACTGACCAACTATACGGTGTCAATCCCGCCCGGCGGCCGTACCGATGCCTTTGTGCAGACCATAATCACATGGAGTTTCCATGGTACTGAGTTCAAGACACGCGGTCTTGATGCTGACCAGACCGAGGCGGCTATTAAGGCTACTGTCAAAATGCTTAATAAAATTGAGACAATGTAAAATCATTCCAATATGAAACTTAAGATTGCTGTTTTGGCCGGTGATGGTATCGGCCCGGAGATAATGGAGCAGGGTGTGGCTGTTACAAGTGCCATTGCCCGCAAGTTCGGACATGAGGTTGAGTACCACGAGGCTATATGCGGTGCTCATGCCATAGACCTGGTGGGTGACCCGTTCCCGGATGAGACTTTCCGCACCTGCATGGAGTGTGATGCGGTACTGTTTGCCGCCGTGGGTGACCCCAAGTATGATAATAACCCAACATCAAAGGTTCGTCCGGAGCAGGGCCTTCTGGGCATGCGTAAGAAACTGGGCCTCTACGCCAATATCCGTCCTATTGAGACTTTTGACTGTCTGATACATAAATCTCCCCTTAAGGATGAGATTGTTCGCGGTGCTGATTTCATCTGCATACGTGAGCTTACGGGCGGCATGTATTTCGGCCCTAAAAAAGAGGGAACCGATGAGGCTTTTGATACGAATCTGTACTCCCGCGCTGAGGTGGAGCGTATTCTTCGCGTCGGATACAAGTATGCCATGGCACGTAAGAAACACCTTACCGTGGTTGACAAGGCTAATGTGCTGGCAAGCTCACGTCTGTGGCGTAACGTGGCAATGGAGGTGATGAAGGAGTATCCTGAGGTTACTACAGATTTCATGTTTGTGGATAACGCCTCCATGCGTATGATCCAGGAGCCTTGTTTCTTTGATGTTATCGTTACCGAGAATACCTTTGGTGATATATTGACCGATGAGGCATCTTGCATATCGGGTTCTATGGGATTGCTGCCAAGTGCTTCTACTGGTGAGCATACTCCTGTGTTTGAGCCGGTTCATGGTTCTTGGCCTCAGGGTAAGGGACTTAACATTGCAAATCCTTTGGCTCAGATTCTTAGTGCGGCTATGATGTTTGAATACTTTAGCCTTAATGACGAGGGGGCTCTTATCCGCAAAGCCGTACAGGCATCAATTGACGCTAATGTACGTACTCCTGAGATTCAGGTTGCCGGCGGTGGGCAGTTTGGTACTCGTGAAGTTGGTCAGTGGATTGTTGATTATATACTGCGATAGTCTTAATAAACAAACTGCGATAGTCTAGGGAAACAGAGGGGTATGGGTCCCAGGGACAATGCCCTCCCACAACAGATTGTATCTATTCCGAAACTTAGGAGTAAACTCCACGTTCCAGAATAGATACAATCTGTCGCGGGCCCCATTGTCCTCCGTCCAATGGGAGGACCTTCTTTTATTTTGCTTCGCAAAAAAGGCGCCCTCCGGTCGCGTCCTTCGGACTTGGTCTCGCGTGGGTGCGAGAGTCCCTGGGGCCCATACCCCTCTGTTTCGCTCGCTTAGCTGGGGGTATTATATTGAGAATCTGATATAATGAATACGCTCTCCTGTGTGTTAAAAACTGTTAATCGTAGTATCGGTAAAAATTTAGGTTATATATTTGCGGTGTATTAGTGAATTAATACACCGAATCATTCTTTTGTTTGTTGCAAAAAAGTTGAGTTTTTGTGAAAGGAATGGGCGGTTTTGGATACTAATTATATGTAATCTGAATTTTTCAGTTCTTTTTTGGTCTAACCTTTTATAATTATAATGATGAAAAAAATTGGATTTTTTGTTTGTGCTATGCTGGGGTTTGCCGGTTGTGCCGAAGTTGTTACCCAGGATGTTCCTTTTATTGATGATGCCGATGCCGTTGAGGTTGCCTTTGAGGATGTGGCTACTGATGTGAAGATTGTGCCTTTGATATCGGATGAACCTATCGGGGCTTGCCGTCGTATGGTTTGTTATGACAACGAGGTGCTGATGTCCGATAACAGCGGCGAGTATGTCTACTACTTTGTTGACGGAAAGCTTGTGTCTACGCTTCATGCAGTAGGACGTGGTCCCGGTGAGTATACCAGTGTTTCACATTTTACATACTCGCCCAAGAAGAAGGAGTTGTGGATTTCCACTGTGGGTGATCCGGACAACATTCTTAATCTGACAAATATGACGGTTATGAAATACTCTGTCCCTGATATGAAATATAAGGGCAAGATGAGTGTTGAGGGGCTGATTTCACATCTTTCATGTGTTGATGGGGATAAGATCCTGACTGTCGGCTCTCCTTTAAAGATTTCAAGTCTCACCGAGGAGTCTGTTGATACCTGCCGTATTAACCTTGTTGACTCTGAGAGCGGTGAGACTATCCGCAGGTTGTGTGACGTATCCTATTATGACTATCTGCAGAGCGATATCATGCAGGCTCCGGGTGAGAACATGAGCGTCAATGTCTGTGTGGGCGGCTATATCAACAAGATATACCATATTGAGGGAAACCGTACTCAGATGCCTTTTGCCTTTACATTCGGCGTAAAGAGTATTCCTGAAAAGTATTTTGACCTTGGTCAGCCTACCGCAATGGCTCTTACGGGTATTTTACAATACTTTATGTCTGATGAGGCAAAGGATTGCCTGGAGGGTGGTTTCTTCCCGATCGTTGATGGTGACAGGTACTCTTTCTGGTATCACAAGGCTCTCTCTTCATATCGTGACCACTATTTCAGATATGAGAATGGTGATATCGTGAATTACTGCGGTTTCCGTGGCAAGGGTATGAATGCTCCTGTATTGCCCAAGAGCGTGGCCGGCAAAGGTTATGTAGCTATTATTGAGGGTGATCCGGAGTCTGTGTTTGATGACACAAAGGAGCGCAGCAAGTTCTCGGCGGATCTGGAGAATACCATGAAGACCCAGTACCTGAACAACCCCGTGCTAGTCTACTACAACATCAAGTAAGACTTGAAGGGAAACAGAGAGTAGTGGGTCTCTAGGACAATGCCCTCCCACAACAAAAAGTAACGATTCCGAAACAAAGGAGTAAACTCCAAGTTCCAGAATCGTTACTTTTTGTCGCGGGCCCCTCCCACTAGTCTCGCGTGGGTGCGAGAGTCCTAGAGACCCACTACTCTCTGTTTCGCTCGTTCTTCAAGTCTTACTTGACTTTCCAGACGTCAAGGGTGATGCCTCCACCGGCGCCGCCGAAACCGGGCTGGCACAGGAACAGGCACTCGTTCATCCAGGCATACTTGCTGTCCTTGGGAGCCTCAAACTTGGGGGCGCAACGGAAATACATGCCACCCTGGCCACCCATCTTGATGATACCGTTGTTGCGTACGTGGATGGTTACGCCGTCATCGGTACGGATGCAGTAGATAGCCTCAACTTCATTGCGGCCGTCAACAGCCAGCTGATAGTCTGCGCCGCCGGGCAGAACCTCACCCTTGATATCGGGACCCTCGAAAGTACCGCCGGTGATAGGGATGATGGTGCGGGTACCCTTGCCGTTGTTGCCTGATGAGTATGCCTGCCCCAGGGTTACGTTAAGACGTACTACATACTCAAGCTCGGGAGCCTTGGGCTCGCCGTTCTGCTGCTGGGGTGCGCCGAATCCGAACTGTGCATAGGCTGTGATGCCTGCGAGCAGTGCAACTGCTGCTACTGCAAAAAGAATTTTCTTCATAATTGTATTTGTTTTAGGTAAGTAATTTCAATACGGTAGGCAAAGATAGCTTTTTAAAGAGTTCTTTGATTACTTTTGTGAGAAAATAGGATAAATGAGAGTTGAGAGGAACAAGACCGTTTATTTGACTGTGGCACTGATTGTGGCGGTGCTGGTGCTGTTTTTCCTCAATATCTGCTGGGGTACGGTACATATTCCGCTCAGGGATGTGATTTCATCCCTTACGGGTGGGGGCGCCAGCCGCGAGAGCTGGGATTTCATTATCCGTGAGTCACGCTTGCCGGCTGCCGTTACGGCACTGCTGGCGGGTGCATCGCTGGCTGCATCGGGCCTGATGCTGCAGACAGCATTCCGTAACCCTCTGGCGGGCCCTGATATCCTGGGCATAAACGGTGGAGCTGGTCTGGGCGTGGCACTGGTCATGCTCATGTTCGGCGGTAACCTTAAGATGGGTAACCTCACGCTGGGCGGGTCTGTATCGGTCATAATAGGTGCTTTTGCGGGTGCCATTGCGGTTACGGCGCTGGTGCTCTACCTCTCCACAAAGCTCAAGAGCCCGGTAATGCTGCTTATCATGGGTATCATGGTGAGTTACCTGGCATCGGCCCTGATATCACTGCTTAACTTCTTCTCTACGGCCGAGGGCGTGCACTCATATACCATGTGGGGTATGGGTAACTTTGGCGGTGTGTCTCTGGGGCAGTTGCCGCTATACTGCATGGTGGTGCTGCTGGGACTGTTCATTGCCGTGGCGCTGATAAAGCCGCTCAACGCCCTGTTGCTGGGTGATATGTATGCCGAGAACTTGGGCATAAACATTATACGTACGCGTAACTGGCTGCTACTCTCTACCAGCCTGCTGGTGGCTATCATCACCGCTTACTGCGGTCCGGTGTCGTTCATCGGCCTGGCAGTTCCGCACATAGGGCGTATGCTGCTAAAGTCAAGCAACCACCGCAGCCTGATGCCGGTCACGATACTGTGCGGAGCCGTAGTTGCGCTGCTTTGCAACGTGCTCAGCTCCATTCCCGGAAACCGCGGCCTGATTCCGCTCAATGCCATCACGCCGGCCATAGGTGCTCCGGTGATTCTTTACGTGCTTTTAAAGAACAGACATAACCAATTATAATTATGAGAACTTTTAAGATCATGGCCGTGATAATGACGGCCGCCATATGCAGTTATGCTGCAGCCCAGAGACCACGTATGGAGAGTTTCCCTGAGGGTTCATACTCACCCGTGACCAACATCAACCGCAATTCCTATCCGCGTGTATTGGCCGATGGCAGCGTGATGTTCCGCGTGCAGGCACCTCAGGCCCAGAACGTACAGATAGACCTGGGCGGTACCAAATATGACATGACCAAGGGCGATAACGGTGCATGGACAGTTACCACCAAGCCTCAGGTTCCGGGATTCCACTACTATAACCTGCTTATTGACAACGTATCGGTATCTGATCCGGTCAGCCAGCCTTTCTATGGTTGCAGCCGATGGACAAGTGCCATTGAGATAAAGGAGGATGGCATGGATGTCTTTGAGGTGCAGGATGTTCCGCACGGTGAGGTCAATACCTTATACTACTACTCAAAGGTAGAGGAGGCTTGGCGTCCGCTTATGGTCTATACTCCGGCCGGTTACAATGAGGGCAAGAAGGATTATCCCGTGGTCTATATCCAGCACGGAGGCGGTGAGGACCATCGCGGTTGGATGGAGCAGGGGCGTACTGCCATGATTATGGATAACCTGATTGCAGCAGGCAAGGCTGTTCCTATGATTGTGGTTAGCTCCAACAGTAATGTGCAGGCTCGTAGCGGCGGCATGGGCGGCGGTTACAGCTGGCAGGGTATGCAGACTTTCCGCTCAGAGCTTATTGACAATGTGATTCCGTTCGTAGAGAAGACATATCGCGTTAAGAAGGACCGCAAGAGCCGTGCCATGTGCGGACTCTCCATGGGTGGCGGACAGTCGTTCTACATAGGTCTGCGTGACCCGGAGGTGTTTGCCAACGTGGGTGTGTTCTCAACCGGTATGTTCGGCGGCATCTCTGGTGCAGCCAACTTTGACCTGGAGGCAGAGTGTCCGGGTATGCTGTCCGATACCCAGAACTTCAACAAGCAGTTTGACGTGTTCTTCATCAGTTGCGGTGAGCAGGATCCGCGCATTGAGTACACACGTAACATAGTAAAGAAGATGCAGGATGCCGGTGTAGATGTAAAATTCAACTCATACCCCGGTGACCATGAGTGGCAGGTTTGGCGCAAGTCACTGCATGAGTTTGCACAGTATCTGTTCAAATAGTTTTAATTGATGATTTTTGAGATTTTGACCGATTCGCTGCGCACCGCAATCCTTGTCACAGGATTGGTGGTGATAATGATGATGCTCATTGAGGTTTTCAATGTACGTTCCAGCGGCCGTATGTTCAGCGGGCTTAAGAACCACCGTGTGGGGCAGGTGCTGCTGTCGGCTGCGTTGGGTGCCGTACCCGGATGTATGGGCGGATTTGCGTCAGTATCTCTTTACACCCACGGACTTATAAGCTTTGGTGCGCTGATTGCCATGATGATTGCGTCATCGGGCGATGAGGCGTTCGTGATGCTGGCCATGTTCCCCGGCAAGTCCGGATGGATATTCCTGATACTCTTTGTGGTGGCTGTGGCAGTGGGTCTGCTGGTGGACCTGTTCCGCAGCAAGTATGACGGCTGCCACTCGATGCATGTGCATGATGAGGACCGTGAGGTGGAGCATGAGCATCATCACAGCCGTCATTACGGATGGAAACGTATACTTATGTTCCTGGGCGTGGTGGTGTTCATAGGCGCCCTGCTGGCCGGATGGCTGGAGGGTGACGAGGCCGGTGCCGATGACGCGGTGTCCGGGTTCAACCTGCTGTCCGAGGATTGGATGTACTGGCTGTTCGCAGCGCTGAGCCTTGCCGTGCTTGGCATGCTCCTGTTTGCAGGAGACCATTTTGTCGAGGAGCATCTGTGGGAGCATATAGTGTGCCACCACCTGCTCTCCATATTCCTGTGGACACTGGGTACAATAGTGATAATAGGTGTGCTGATGTCATATTTTGACATTGCATCATGGGTGAGTGACAATACGATCCTTATGATTCTGCTGGCGGCTGCGGTGGGCGTAATCCCGGAGTCGGGGCCGCATCTGGTATTCGTGTCACTCTATGCGGCAGGTGTGGTTCCGCTGCCGGTCCTGATGGCCAGCTGCATAAGCCAGGACGGTCACGCATCACTGCCTCTGCTGGCCCAGAGCCGTGGCGCATTCATTAAAGCCAAACTGATAAACGTTTGCGTAGCTGTTGCCGTGGGGCTTATTCTTCTCTGTATTGGGTAGGGGTCTGCCCGGTGTGGTTCTTGAAAAACCTGAAAAAGAATGACTGGCTTGGAAAATTAAGCTTGGCCGATATCTCCTTTATGGTCATGTCGGTGTGACGCAGCATGTTCTTGGCATCCAGTATGAGCAACTCATTAAGCCATTCGGGTACCGATCGGCCGCTGGCTTCCTTTACAATCTTGGACAGATACTTGGGCGTTACGCACATCTTGTCGGCATAGTAGCCTACCAGATGCTCACTTGCATGGTTGTTAATGGCCAGTTTTATGAACTGTTCCAGCATCTGGCGCTGTCTGGTGGTACGTGCGGGCGCTTCCAGATCCTGGCGTTTCTTGGAGTCGGCCAGGAATCCGGCAAACTGGTAGAATACTGATGACACCAGGCCTGACATGCTGTCATGAACAAACTGCGGATTGGTCTTGGTTATGTCCAGTGCCAGATTCACATACTTATGGAGCATCTCGGTCTCATCGGCCGACAGGTGTATGCACGGGTCGCGCAACACTTCCATGGCCTCAACCAGGAATTTGCTGGGATTTATGCCGGTGCTTGATATGAATGAGGCCGATGCACAGATCAACGAGAATCTTAGGTTTTCAGTAAGGTCATCGGGTTGAGCTATCCTTACGATATTACCTGGCGTAATGAGCAGCAGTGTACCTGTGGTGAGGTGATAATCGGTAAGGTTTACGGAGCAGCTGGCCTCACCCTCAACACAATATGCGGCCATGTAACAGTCCACACGGAAAGGATAGCGCAGATACCTGTATTGGGGCTTCTCCTGCAGACGTGCTATAAAGAAATCATCACCTATTCCAAATGATATACCCGAGGGAATCATCTGCTTGATTCTGGAGGGCGTGATAAGCATCTCTGAATACGATTCCATCTCTTTTTTCTTTAGAATTGTGCCAAAAGTAATACGTTTTTGTGTTAAATGATACCTATTTGTTGGTATTTTCGACCAATAGATACAAGTGGTGTTAAAAAAGATTGCATGGGTAAGCGGCTTCGGCATTACTTTTGTACCGGATTTAGTAAAGAAAAACAACATTATAAACGGACTATATGAAACATCCAAGTAGAATCATGATTGCGGTCTGCATGATGCTGATTACCTCTTACACGATGGCTCAGACCGTATTGACACTTGAGGATTGCAGGGCAATGGCGCTGGAGAACAACGGCCAGTCCAAGATGGCCAAGGAGAAGGTGAATGCCGCCGAGTATGACAGTAAGGCCGCATTTGCCAATTATCTGCCCAAGGTATCGGCCACAGGAATGTACCTGCACAACAGCGAGAACATCAATCTTATCAGCGACGAGCAGAGTGGTACACTCTCAACCATCGGTACCAGGGTTCAGAATGGCGTACAGTCATTCATTACTGACCCTAACATTATGGGACTGATAACAAGTACCGATCCTGCTGTAAGGAATGCGGCAACGGCCATGTTCACCAAGATGTCCGCCATGGATATTGAGGGCACTCTCAACCAGCTGGGACAGGACCTGTCGGATGATCTGTCGCTTGATATCCAGAATGTCTATGTGGGTATGATCACGGTCGAGGAGCCTCTCTATGTGGGCGGTAAGATACGTGCATATAATAAGGTGACCGCATATGCCAAGGAGTTGGCCCAGACCCAGCTTGACGGTGAGGACCAGAAGGTGCTGGTTACGGTCGATGAGGCTTACTGGCAGATTGTATCGATAGCAAACAAGCTGCGCCTTACCGATCAGTATGTGGAGCTGCTCCGCCAGATGGACCACAATGTTGAGATCATGAAGAATGAGGGCGTGGCTACCGCATCGGACCAGCTCTCCGTCAGGGTTAAGCTGAATGAGGCCGAGATGACCCAGATTAAGGCTCAGAACGGTCTGACACTCTCCAAGATGCTGCTCTGCCAGCTTTGCGGAATGCCTCTGGACAGTGAGATAATGCTTAAGGATGAGCTTAACGAGACACTTGACATCCCGGCCGATGAGGTTACATACACCCAGGAGGAGCTGTATGAGAACCGTCCCGAGCTTAAGAGCCTGGAGCTGGCAGTCAACATGTATGACATGAAATCAAAGATTGTCCGTGCCGATTACCTGCCTACAGTTGCAGTCATGGGCAATTACATTGTAACAAACCCGTCGGCCAGCAACGGCGTAAGCAATGAGTTCAATGGAATGTGGAACGTGGGCCTGGTTGCCAAGATTCCGGTATTCCACTTTGGTGAGGGCCTGAACAAGTACCGCCGTGCCAAATCAGACATGTTAATCACCCAGTTCCAGCTGGAGGATGCCCGCGGCAAGGTTACGCTGCAGGCCTCACAGTATGAGAAAAAGATTGCCGAGGCCGATTCACGCCTTGAGATGGCGCTCAAGAACATGGAGAATGCCAATGAGAACCTGCGTGTGGCAAATGTGGGATTCAAGGAGGGCGTAGTTGAGTCATCACTTGTTCTGGCAGCCCAGACAGCATGGCTCAAGGCACACTCTGAGGAGATTGACGCTCGTATTGACCGCATAATGGCCACCGTTTATCTGCGCCAGGCAACAGGTCAGCTCAAATAACTTATTCAAGAACGATAAAAGATATTATAATATGGACAACAAGACACAGAAATTGAACATTGCGCTGTCATTGACAGCATTTGCAGTTGTGATTGTGATTGTATGTGCAGTAGGAATCTACACATTCAGACATCGTGAGCCTGAGATAGTTCAGGGACAGGCCGAGGCCAGCGAATACCGCGTATCAAGTAAAGTTCCCGGACGTATTCTTAAGATCCTGGTTCATGAGGGTCAGACAGTTCACGCAGGTGATACCCTGGCAATTCTGGATACTCCCGATATCAACGCCAAGCAGGCTCAGGCTGAGGCTGTGCTGAGTGCAGCCACCGCACAGAACGCCAAGGCCCAGAAGGGTGCCCGTGAGGAGCAGATTCAGGGCGCTTATGAGCTCTGGCAGAAAGCCAAGGCCGGCCTGGAGATATATGAGAAGACATATAACCGTGTTGAGAACCTTTACAGCGAGGGTGTTGTAAGCGAGCAGAAACGTGATGAGGCCAAGGCCCAGTATGACGCCGCCGTAGCTACCGAGAAGGCTGCCAAGTCACAGTATGACATGGCTGTGAACGGAGCCGAGGAGGAGGTCAAGGAGATGGCTGCAGCCCAGATGCGTCAGGCTCAGGGCGTAGTTGCCGAGGTTAACTCATACATTGATGAGACCGTACTCACAGCATCTCTTGACGGTGAGGTAAGCGAGATATTCCCCATGGTAGGTGAGCTGGTAGGTACCGGTGCCCCCATCATGAACATAGCCGTTATGGATGATATGTGGGTTTCATTCAACGTACGTGAGGACCTGTTGCAGGACCTTACCATGGATGCCGTACGTGAGGCCTATGTACCTGCTCTGGACAAGACTATAGAGGTTAAGGTATCATACATGCGTGACCTGGGCTCATATGCTGCCTGGAAGGCAACCAAGGTGAACGGCCAGTATGACCTTAAGACTTTCGAGGTTCGTGCCATCCCGCAGCAGAAGGTTGAGAACCTGCGTCCGGGTATGACCGTTATCATTGACAGAAACTGATAGACCATGAGTGGAACAAAGCAAGGATTCTGGGCGATAGCAAGACGTGAGATCGTGCGTATGCAGTCACGTCCGCTTTACGGACTGAGCATGATCTTTGCGCCGCTGTTCTGCTTCCTGTTCTTCACTACCCTGATGGGTGAGGGTCTGCCGCAGAGCCTGCCGGCCGGTGTGGTTGATGAGGATAACACCACGGTATCCCGCTCCATACTCCGTAACCTGGACTCTTACCAGCAGACAGAAATCATAAAGCAGTACTCAAACTTTGCCGAGGCACGTGAGGCCTTGCAGAAGAATGAGATATATGGTTTCTTCTATATCCCCAAGGGTACTCAGGAGAAGGCTTCCAGCCAGCAGCAACCCAAGATATCCATCTATACCAACAGTACATACCTTATTCCTGCATCGCTGCTTTACCGTGACATGAAGACCATGGCAGTCATGGCATCGGCCGCGGTAGGACGTGAGGTGCTGTATGCCAAAGGTGCGAACCTGGATCAGGCTATGGGATTCCTGCAGCCCATCCAGATGGATATGCGTCCGCTTGGCAACCCGTGGCTCAACTATAACGTTTATCTGAGTAACACTTTACTGCCTGCAGTACTGGCCCTGATGATACTTATGGTGACCTGTTTCTCCATCCACACTGAACTCAAGGACGGAACAGCCCGTGAATGGATGTCTATGGCCAATGACAATGTCTTCATGGCTGTGAGCGCCAAGCTGTTCCCGCAGACGATGGTGTTCTCGCTGATGGCGCTGGTTTACCTTATACTGCTATACGGATGTCTGGGATTCCCGCATCACAACGGTTTCTGGCCCATGTTCGTTGCAGCCGAGCTGCTGATACTGGCATCGCAGGGATTCGCGGTGTTCATGGCTGCGGCCATCCCGTCACTGCGCTGGTCACTGAGCCTGTGCACGTTGTGGGGCGTATTGTCAATCCCTATCAGCGGATTCTCATTCCCCGTGATGGGTATGCCTCCTGCATTGCAGGCACTGTCATATATGTTCCCGCTCAGATACTATTTCCTGATTTATGTGGATCAGGCACTGAACGGAATATCTCTTGTTTATTCGGCATGGTTCTACGTGGCTCTTATACTGTTCACGATCCTGCCGCTTGTTGACATTCATATGCTGCGTAAAGCTGCATATGAGTATACTTACATGCCTTAATCATTAGTTGATATGTGGGTAAAAGATATGCTTGATGTTGCCGGAAAGGAACTCCGGGATACTATATCGGATGTAGGCGTATTGGTATTCTTTGTCATCGTACCATTGCTCTACCCGTTGCTTTATGCCTATCTATACAGCCGTGAAGTGGTGCATGAGGTACCTGTGGTTGTGGTAGATGAGTGCCGCAGTGCCACAAGCCGTGAGTTCCTGCGTAAGTGTGATGCTACCGCTGACCTTAAGATCATATCATACTGTGCCGATATGGAGGAGGCGCGTAATCTTATGCACCGCCATAAGGCATACGGCCTGATTCATATTCCGGCCGAGTTTGAGAGCACTCTGGTAAGCGGACGTCAGGCTACGGTTAACCTCTATTGCGACATGAGTGGCCTGCTTTATTACAAGGCCATGCTCAGCGGCTGTACTATGGTGTCACTGGAGATGAACCGTGACATTCAGATGACACGTCTGTCGGGCTTATCGGACCGTGAGAAGGAGGTTATTACCATGCCTATTGAGAATGAGTATATAACCATGTTCAACCCTGCAAACGGTTTCCAGGCATTCCTCATTCCGGCTATCCTGATACTTTTGCTGCAGCAGACTCTCGTGCTTGGAGTGGCCATGCTGGCCGGAACCGAGGCCGAGCGCCGTCGTGCAGGTGTCCTGATACTGGGACATGAGTATGACAATCCTATCACCGTACTGGGCGGTAAGGCATTGGCCTATCTGCTGGTTTACGGATTTACCGCCACTTACGTGCTCTGCTTTGTTCCGTGGCTGTTCCATATGCCTCAACTCTGGCAGTTGCCAACACTTGTGGCATTCATCATCCCGTTCCTGCTGTCCAGCATATTCTTTGCTATCTGCATATCATTCTTTGTAAGGGACAGGGAGTCTTGTTTCCTGCTGTTTGTGTTCGTGTCAGTCCCGCTTATATTCATGAGCGGCATATCCTGGCCGTCATCAAATATGCCTGCTTTCTGGAAGGTGCTGGCCCAGTTATTCCCGTCAACCCATGGAATCAACGGATTTGCCCGTATCAATACGGCTGGCGCATTGCTACAGGATGTAAGGATTGAGGCTCTTTCATTGTGGATGCTTACCGGACTCTATTTCATGCTTTCGCTCATTATTTATGAGCGAATGTACAGGTCGGACAAGATGCCGGGTGTGGAATTCGTAATCGCCATGCGCGCCCGTGCACGCCGCAATATCCGCGTCGCAGCCCGTGATATCAGGGAGGCAGGTCAGGAATTCATCGAAACCACACAGCGTATTCAGAATATCCGCCGCTACCGCCGAGGAAAAAAGAATAATTGATAATTGGAGAGGGGGCCAAAGGGGACGGTTCTTTTTGGCTCCTTTTGAAATTAGCTCATTAATGAACAAAATAGCGTCTGGATGTTATCCAGGCGCTATTTATTTTGAAGGAGCCAAAAAGAACCGTCCCCTTTGTGCCCCCTTTGTGCCTCTAGGTGGTGAGGGTGGAGAACTTGCCGGTGACGGTTTCGGAGTAGGTGACGGAGATTGGGATGTGCGGAGCGGCTGCGTAATTGAGCTCGGCAAAGAGTCCGTCAGCTCCTTTCTGGATGGCCCTGATCTTGCGCAGGTTTACATAATACGAGCGGTGGCAGCGTACTATGTTGTTGGATTCACAGATCTGTTCTATGGAGCGCATTGAACTGCGAAGAGGGAATCTTACCAGTTTGTCATTGTTGAGGTAGCAGATGTTGACATAGTTGTCGGCAGCTTCAACGTAGAGGATGGCATTTGCCGTTACGGCCAGCTTGAGCGCTTTCTTTTCATCCAGGAAGGGCAGGGTGCTGTCCTCACGACCTATCTGTCCCGATGCATATTTCTCAATTGTAACGCGGTTCTTGGCCAGCAGCATCTCACGATCCTTTATCTCAGACCACAATGCCGTTATTACATACGGAAACAGCAGGATGGTGAATGTAATCAGGAACATCTTGGGCACCAGATCCATGTAGGCCATCGTGCGTTTGTCCATAAGCCATACAAACAGGGCGCAGAACATTGTTATGGCTAGTCCCTCCATGAGCTCCCATATCACAAAGCCGGTATATGTAAGCTGGCGTTTGCTGCGTGCCAGCAGCATGATAAGACGGCTTATAAGTACTACTACCAGCTCTATCGATGCCATGATGGCAGCCCTGAATGCCAGCTGGTTCTGAGTCACCTGCATGAATGTATCCAGGTGGAAAGGCTTGGCTCCAACCAGGAAAAAGAATGCGTACATGGGTATGAGCAATATGTAGATGGCCAGTATATTGCCCTTGAAATATGAATCCGGAATCTTGTGCATAAGGGTTGTTTTTGAGGTTCCAAGTGCAAATATAGGGGTAAAATTTCATCCCTGATGCTGCGTGGTGAAATTATTTTCACTTCATTTTCACCCTCATATTCCCGATTAAACCCCTAAATATCCCATTTAGTCACTTGATACCCCTGTGCATCCCTTTTATTTTCACCCATCACATGTGCGTTGTAATTTTGTGGCGAAAACAATAGCAAACTAAACAATTAAGATATGACAACAATCTGTTCATTTGACTGCAACCAGTCAGCGCTTAAGTCACTGATAGGTGATGTTAAGCCGATGGCTCCTGTTGATGGTACCTGGATGAAGGTTTCTGCCAGAGTATTTGAGGATCAGGTGCGCAAGCTTGCGTACGGTCTTATGGTAAAGGATTACCGTCGCGGTGAGACTATAGTATTTACCGGCTGCACTGATGACATGAAGATGTTCATCAAGACTGCCTGCAACCTGGCTCACCTTAATGCAGAGTTCTCTGCAGAGACTGACGGTAAGAATATACTCCCCGTAACAGAGGTTGAGTACCTTATGTCTATAGGTGGTACCTGGTCAAGAAAGTACAAGGCATCTGTTGACCGTACCATTGCCCGTCTTATCCTGGGCTGCTGATATTCTTATTCAGCCAGCGGCTGATAGAACAGGTGCGGGTAGCTCATCTCCGGGTGAAAAATCTGGATAAACTCACCCAGCAGCATCTCCGGATGGAATGAAGTGAGCTCAAAATAAGGTACGTCATTCACGTTGCAAACCCAGATATTGCGTTCCTTAAACGGCTTGAATGATGCATATGACCTGAAGTCTGATTCAAGCAGGCTGTAGGTAAGAGGTACGGAACTGCTGTTCTTGAGCAGCCATACATCGGCATCCTGAGCCTTATCAAATACGGTCTCGAATGACAGCGGCACAGAGCCGCTGTTTTCATTATCCCCAAACAGGTACTCTGCTCCGGCATCGGCTATCATGCGGCCGATGGTGCTGCCGCCTCCTGCCACGTACCAGGCCGATCCGCTGCGTGTATCCAGCATCACCTTGGGGCGTGAAACCGTTCCGGATGCTGTCTCCTTAAGATTATTGTAGTCACTGCTTACCTTATTGAACAAAGAGTCGGCTGTGCGGTCAGCTCCGAACAGGCGTCCGTAGAACCGTATCCACTCGGCGCGGGCCAGAGGTGACGTCTCCATATAATCGGCACACTCCAGCAGCGGAATGCCTAGTTTCTCCAACTGGCCGTAACCGGTCTGCTCAAACGGTGACACCATTATGGCATCGGGGTGCAATTCCATAATTTTCTCAACCGTGGGATACATGCTGTTGCCGCAGTCTGCTATGGTGCCGTCGGCCAGGCGGGCGCGGATAAGGGTATCGGATATGTATTCCGGCTCGCAGACACCTGCAATGCAGTCCTCGACTCCCAACTCAACCATCAGGTGGGCCAGGCTGTTGGTCATGACAACCACCCGCTTGAGGGGTACCTGTACCGTGTTTTCGTTACGGTTGAACCTGTAATCGGTAGCAACTGAATCCGTGAA
This sequence comes from uncultured Prevotellaceae bacterium, assembly GCA_900319225.1. Classification (GTDB taxonomy): domain Bacteria; phylum Bacteroidota; class Bacteroidia; order Bacteroidales; family Bacteroidaceae; genus Colenecus. The sequence goes on from ONNV01000004.1 coordinate 103,199, forward strand.
TGTATATGTGTGCAGCAGGGTGCCCTTTTTCCAGGGGTTGGCTATCTTGACGAAATAGCTGTGGGCTGTCTCACGCACCGATATGTGGCTGGCAAGCTGCATGATTCCGCCTTCTGACTGGAACCGGTTGCCGGCATTACAAGCTGTGAGCAGTACCGCTGTCAATAATATTGTTATGCTGCTGTTTTTCATCTTTTACTGGTTTATGTTGTAGATGGCTGTTATCTCTGTTGAAAGTTCTCCGGTCTCACTGTTGCATCCTATCACTCCGTTCTGGACCTTTATGAAATCAATGCTTTCCAGGTTGGCCGGACTGCCATCCTCCTTTACGACCCAGCTTATGTCAAAGGCTGAGTTCGTGTCTGAGTTTGGCAGATTGTCGGCGTAACCGTACCCGAATGATTTCATTACCCACATTCCGTCCTGATATGTCTGATTGTCAGGCAACAGCGTGGCTGTGAATGTGACGGAGTCCTGATCATACCACTGCGGATAATAGGGCTGCTTGTGGGCGTTGTTGCGTGTTATGCTACCTGTGCGGCCGTCTGATCCGTGCCACTCTATGTCGTCATCATCTGATTCCGGCTTCAGATAGGTGATTGTATATCCGGGTGTGGATCTGTTCTCTTTCTGCTCGGAGCCCCATATCTCATACCACGGGTCATTGGGCAGACCGTCATGGTTTGCATCGGAACTTACCCAGACTACGCCGGGCTCAGCATTGCCGGTGAATGCATTTCCGTCAATACGGAAATCGGGACCGGAATAGTTCATGACAGGTTGGTCAAAACCTACAGTGATGTAGCCTCCGAATCCTCCCAAGGTAATCATGCCGTTTCCTGTCAGGGCTTCAAGGCATTTCTGTGCCATGGTGATGCTGTCATCGGATTCACTGAATTGCGGTATCGTGTTTATGAACTGTCCCGGCGCAGGGCAATAGCTGAATACCTTGCTTATAGGGGTGCGGTTCTCAATTATGGTGCCGGCATCGGCAGGCTGCACTTGGGATGTGGAGAACTGTATGGTGTTGGGGTTGATTCCTATACCAGTAGCCATACGGTATCTCAGTTTGCCTTCAGGATTAAAGCAGTACAATGAGCCGGGAGTGGTGTAATTGGCTGCGTCGCAGATATATACGTATCGGGTTATGGGGTCAACCTTAATGCTGTAGGGGCACTCTATATGTGTGCCGTCTGTTATGAAAGAGGATTGTATTATCTGTCCTGTGCGGGTGTCCATTACCTGGATGGTATCGCTGCCGTAGCGGTAAAGCCATGCCTTGTCGGCTACGATATCCATATTCAGGACAGGGATATTGTATGTATCGGTAAGCAGATCGGTCGTTACGTCAATCCTGTGCAGGCGGCAGTCATAATCATCGGTCCCGTAGTCATAAATGCCGCGTGACACTACAAATACGCTTGTGCCGTCGGTGCAGATGGTTCCGGGATTGTTGCGTACGGTGATGCGGGTCTTCTCGGTGAAAGAGGCTATATCTATTACTGATACGGTGCTGTCGGGATCTGAAGGATCCAGGCCTCCTGAATTTGAGACGTACAGTTTGCCGCCGGCACAGCATATGCCGTCCGGATTACGTCCTACAGTGACGGTGGCATCGGCCTCCATGGTCTGCGTGCTTATACGGGTTACGGTTCCGTCAAAACAGCAGACATAGAGATAATCTCCATATGCGGTGATGTAACGCGGCTGTGAAGCCTTTCCGTCATGGCTCAGTTTTATCTGTTTGAGTGAGCGGCATGTCGATGCATCCAGGATCTCTATGGTGCTGGATTCTGATACAACTATGTAGAGGCGGTCACCGTAGAGCAGCATATCATTGGCGGTATCGCCCAGGCGGCGTCTGTTGGCTTTCTCAAAGCAGTCATATGACGTGCCGTTGGGTCCGGCCCAGGAGTAGGGGAGGCCGGTGGAGTAGTCAATCCATGCCAGGGCGCTGTTGTTCTGGTTGAAAAGGCCCTCGGACAACACGTATATTCCGGTGTTGACTCCGTCTGGAACTGCACGGGTGGCATCCAACAGGATCGGCTCCGGATCACAGGACCATGCAATCAGGGCAATTGCGGCTATATGTAACGGAAATCTTTTCATAATTCTATTCTTGCCGTTATACGTAACTGCCTTCCGGGCATGGGATAATTGTGAACGAACTCATACCGGTAATCCGTGAGGTTGATGCATTCAGCCCTTAGTGTTGCCGTGAAACGGTCAAACTCAAATTCACGCCAGGCTGAGCAACCTATCTCATAATAGTGCGTCATCCGGAATTCCGGGCCGTTATATCCGTTGCTGTAAAACTCTCCGCTGTAGATGATATTGCAGCTTACGTTTACTATGGAGGTCTCAATCCATGCCACGGCCGATGCGGAGTGGCGTGGGGTGTATGCTATCTGGTGATTCCAAACGGAACTGCCGCTGTCAGACTTGTCCATGGCGCGCTGATAGGTGTATGATACCCTTGCGGCCGGCCTGATGAGTCCTGCGGTGCGGCTTATGTCCAATCCGGTCTCGATGCCGTGGGTGAGTACCCGTCCCAGATTGACCATCTTCCATTTTACGGTGTTGCCGTCGGGGACAGCCATGATGCGGTCCTTGACGTCGCTGTTGTAGATATCGGCATAGAAGGAGTAATGCAGAGTGCCGCATTGGTTATCAAGGGTAATTCCTGCCGATGTTACGGTTGCCTGCTCGGGGCGCAGGTCACGGCGCCCGATCTGCTCAAAATAGAGGTCGTTGAATGTGGGCAGACGGAATGTATTGGAAAGTGAGGCTCTGATATGCAGACCGGCAGATGGCCATGCCAGCCAGTTAAGGCCTACTGTGGGTGAGAGATGATTGTAACTATCGGCTGCCTTGCGGAGTTTTGTCTTCTCCTTGGTGATTACATGATTGAGACGGCCGGTGACCGTGAGGCGGTTTGATGCATATTTGATAGCTGCGGTGCTGTTAAGGGTTATGCGGGTGGGGGCAGCCATCTGCGCTCCGTTCCCGTCCAGACCGGACAGACGTCCGTCAATGCCGGCTGATGCCGATATCCTCTCCCTGATGCGGTATAGAACCACGCCCGACAGATACCCCTCCTGTTCTGTGTAGCGGTTGTCGGTCTTGCCCTGGATGGTGTTGGCGTCAGGATCCAGATAGCGTGTGTGGGTTATTCCGTATTTGGCGTTTATGCGCAGGGTCAACCTGTCCGTTACGTTCTGTGAAAGGGTTGACTGTATGAAACCGTTGCGGTTCCACAGACGTTCGCGCGCGGGCGTGTCATTGTAATATATGTTGGCCGGCAGTCCCTGTTCTGACTGGAACCAGTATGCACGTGTGGTCAGGGTGGTGTTGTCTGACAAATCACTGAACAGGGCAGCCTCCAGACGCAGCCGCTGTATATCGGAGTTGTCCCTGGTCATATGGCGTGAACCGGCACCCTCCTGTATGTAAGGGTAGTCACCTCTGGACTTGAGCCATTCGGCCTGCAGGGATATGGTGTTGGCTTGATTTGCCCTGAAATCAGAACCGCCCAGTACTGACCAGGTGCCAAAACTGCCGTGTTTTGCCTCACCCCAACTGTGCGCCTTTGCGGTGCCTAACTGCGGGCGTGAAGCGTTCAGTGTTATTACTGCCGCCTGGGCTGAAAGTGATGCCGGCTGCAGCAGGTCGTTGTCCGGACCGCTTACCATACGTATGGACCGGGCTTGTGATGCCGAGAACTTACCCAGGTCTATCTGGCCTGTCTGGTTGTCGGTTATGATGATGCCGTCATACGCGACCGCGGTGTGCTGTGCCCCCAGACCGCGTACGGATACGGTCTTGAGTCCGCCTATACCGCCGTAATCCTTGACTGTGGCACCGCTGAAGTATTTGATTACGTCCGATATCTGCAGGCTGCCGGCTGCTTGCATCAAGGTGGCATCGGCCTGTTTGCTGGTGGCTACGGAACGTGTGTCCTGCGTGCGGTCACCTGTTACCGTGACCTGCGGAATGGATTTGGCTTGGGTAGAGTCAGTAAAAATCTGACCCTGCGCCTCAAGGGAGAGACACAGGGTGCAGATTATTATCAAACAGTGTTTTATGCCAAATGACATTATTCTCTGGTGTGCTCTACAACTTTGAGCTGGTCTATGCAGAAGTATGCAGGAGTGTTCATACCCCAATCACCGGTATCAGTTGATGAAACTGAGAAACCTATGCTGGTAACGTAGCCAAGTTCACTCAGGTCAACCTTCTTCCAAGTGTTGAGAATATCCATTCCATCAGCAAGGCTGATCTCTATACTACCTGTTGGCTGACCGTTACTGTATCCGGTTATGGTCAGGATGAACTCATCATCATCTGTCCACTGCTTTACAAGCGGGCTCTGGTTTCCGTCATTCTGGTCCTTGATGGCAAGATATGCGTACGTTGCGTTAGTTACGTAGATCTCCTTGGCCAGGAATGACTTTCCTTCAACGAATGAAATCTCTGAGGGAGTTGTATTCCACGCACCTGAATTGGATATCAGATATGTGTTTGTGCTGACACCCTTCTTTGTTATTGCTGAGAGGTTTGTATAACCCGGTGTGGTTGCGTCAGAGCAGCTGCTGAATGTGAAACCCTCACCGAATCCGCTTGCTGAGAATGTGTGGTTGATTATGAACGGGGCAATCTCAATGTTGTCCTTGAAATAGTAGCCGACCTTGTTTGTCGTATCTGTTGCCAGATAATACTGATTGTCCTTAAGGCTCAGTGAAAGAGTGTACGATTTTACATTGTCAACAGTTACTGCGTCGATTGAACTAACTGGAAGGCTGTGGATGGCTTTTGCGCTTTTATCCTCCTGGGGATCATCCTTGTCCTTGTCACAGGAAACGAACACAAAACCCATTGTGAGGGCCAACAGAGCGAATGAATAAAATTTCTTCATAATCTATAAGTTTAAAAAGTTACTGAATCCCGGCAGTAATGCAGGTGAGGCTGTCTAGAGCAGGCCTTACCGGCTTTTTTTATTTTGTCTTGCAGGTCTTCTGACTTACCCCGGTCTGTCCGCCTTCCCACCCCGTGGGGCAGTGGCATTTGCGGTATGGACATCCCTGTTTTGAGGGCTTACAGCAGCGGGTCTGTTCAGGACTTGCACCTGATTCCCTTTTGATCCTCGGCCCTGAACGGGCATCGGAACAAGACAAACGCAAAAATATGTATTTTTTTACAATGTGCTCTTTTCAAAGTAGTAATTTTGCATTGTCATACATCAAATGAGTCATGGAAGAGGCTAATCTTGTCAAGGACCTGGCGCTGATCCTTATATCGGCCGGGGCTTTTACCATAATATCCAGGGCGCTTAAGCAGCCGCTTATATTGGGGTATATCCTGGCCGGTTTCCTGGTGGGCCCGCATATGGGTCTGTTCCCCACGGTATCCAGTACGGCCGATGTCAAGGAGTGGTCCGATATAGGTATCATATTCCTTCTGTTCGCCCTGGGACTTGAGTTCAGTTTCAAGAAACTGCTCAAGGTAGGCAGCAGTGCGCTTATTACGGCCATGACGCAGTGTGTAGGCATGTTCATACTGGGTTTTCTGGTGGGCGAGGCCTTAGGGTGGAGCAATATGGAGTCAATATTCCTGGGCGGTATGCTCTCCATGTCATCCACCACCATAATCATAAAGGCGTATGACGACCTGGGTATGAAGGAGCGTCCGTTCGCTCCGCTGGTTTTCGGTGCCCTGGTGTTTGAGGACCTGATTGCCGTGGTGCTGATGGTGCTGCTTTCAACAATGGCGGTATCAAATAAGTTTGCTGGCGGCGAGATGCTCATGGGGCTTGGCAAGCTGGTGTTTTTCCTGATCCTGTGGTTCCTTGTGGGTATATATCTTATTCCCACGCTACTTAAGAAAGCTCATAAATACCTTAATGATGAGATTCTGCTGCTGGTAAGCCTGGGCCTGTGTTTTGCCATGGTTACGCTGGCCAGCCTGGCCGGATTCTCCGAGGCTCTGGGTGCATTCGTGATGGGTTCCATTATGGCTGAGACTCTGGAGAGCGAGCATATCATGGAGCTTACAAAAGGCATCAAGGACCTGTTCGGTGCCATATTCTTTGTATCGGTAGGTATGATGGTGGATCCTAATGTGATTGCAGAGCACTGGGGTACCATACTGGTACTGACCATAACGGTCATGGTGGGAATCCTGTTCTTCTCTACATCGGGAGCAATAGTGGCAGGTCAAGGCCTGGACAATGCCGTGCATGCGGGATTCAGCCTGGCTCAACTGGGCGAGTTCTCATTCATCATAGCCGGTCTGGGCGTATCGCTGGGCGTGATGCGTGACTTTATCTATCCGGTGGTGATTACGGTATCGGTCATAACCACTTTTACTACACCTTATATGATAAAGGCGGGTACTCCGGCATATCAGTATCTGCTCCGTAAACTGCCGTCCCAGTTTGTCCAGAAGATCAACTCATTCTCCAGTCAGGAACGTGTGAACAGTGCCGCCGCACAGAATGAGTGGAAACGTCTGCTTAAGGAACTGGGGCTCAGGGTGCTGCTTTACGGCGTAATCCTGATTGCGATAGACCTGGGCTCACATCTGTTCCTGGATAAGTTCCTGAACAGCCGTCTGGACGGTCTCACGCCAATAGCACGCAACATAATAAGCGTGGTCATAACGCTTGTGGTAATGTCGCCGTTCCTGGTGGGCATCGCAATATCGGGCAATGACATAAACCGCTCATCGATAAAACTCATCAAGGTAAAGCAGGCCAATATCTGGCCGGTCATATCGCTGGCCCTGCTGCGTATCCTGCTGGCCATGGGATTTGTGGTGAGCGTGATTGCCAGCCATTTCAACCTGGCGTTCTGGACCATACTGCTCATACTCGTGGCAGGTGTGGCGTTCTTTTTTATAGGACGCCGTTCAATCAGCAAGTTCACTATCGTCGAGGACCGTTTCATGGCCAACCTCAACGAGAAGGAGCAGCGCCAGCGCCGCATGACTCCCGTTACGTCATCGGTAAGCGACAAGATGTCACGCTATAACGTAAAGACCGATATGATAACCATATCGGCCGATTCACTCTACGCGGGCCAGAAACTTAAGGACCTGCCGTTCCGCCATAAGAGCGGCGTGAACATTGTAAAGATTATTCGTGGCAGCCGCAGCATCATGATTCCTACGGGCGACGAGATGATATTCCCTACTGACAAGCTGCTTGCAGTGGGTACCAAGGAACAGCTCACCGAGTTCCGCAAGGATATGGCCGAGAACGTGTACGTCCCTGACCAGACGGAATCCGATACCCTGGCTCCGCGTCAGTTTGATCTGGAATCCATAACCCTTAAGGCAGACTCATGGCTTACCGGCAAGACTCTGAGTGAGACCGATATGCGCTCATACGGCTGTATGGTGATAAGCGTGGTCAGTGACGGCCAGGTTACCACCAACCCCAAGCCCGATTATCGCTTCAAGGAAGGTGATGTGGTCTGGCTGGCAGGCGAAAAATCCGCCTGTGAGTGGTGGGCGTAAACAGCCCGCAGGGGGCCAAAGGGGCACAAAGGGGACGGTTCTATCTGTGCCCTTCCTCCAAGAGAACTTTTGGGGTATCAGTATCTGAAACTACGCGCTTCGCGCTATCCCTCCCATCCCTAATAAAACGCTCTGAAAGGTATGAGTAAACTCCTACCTTCCAGAGCATTTTCTTAGGCACGGGCCCCTCCCGTTCACAAGCCCACGGGCGGCCATGGTTTCTGATACCGATACCCCAAAAGTTCTGAACACCTTGGAGTATTTTCACAAGGGCACAGATAGAACCGTCCCCTTTGTGCCCCTTTAAATTACTTCATCTTAATCCACTGACCCAGGTCTTTCCAGGTGGGTTTCTTGCCGTGCATGAAGACTCCGATGCGGAATATGCGTGAGGCAAGCCAGATCAGTATGACGAATGATACGTAGAGCACTGCTAATGATACCACTATCTCCCATGTAGGTATTCCGGCAGGGATCCTGGCCATCATTACCATGGGTGATGTGAACGGTATCATGGAGAACCAGAACGCAACGTCCGATCCCGGGTTCTTGATAACAGCCATAAGCACATAGATAGCTATGATAATGGGCAGCATTATCACGGAGTTGAACTGCGCGGCATCCTGGGGCGTGTCAACGGCAGATCCGATAGCGGCGTACATGGATGCGTAGAAAAGGAATCCTCCTATTATGTAGAGTATGGTGGTGATTACCAGAGTGCCGATGTAATGAACGTCGGCGATACTGCCCAGAAGAATCTCCGCGTTACCGCTGCTGGCTGCGATGGCAGGCAGGGCAAATGCTACAAGTAACATGATGATTCCGCCCCAGATGAGAATCTGCAGCATGGCAACCAGGGCAATTCCAAGCACCTTACCCATCATCAGTTCAAACGGCTTGCATGATGTGATGAGTACGTCAAGCACACGTGTCTGTTTCTCATCAATTACTGACTGGAGCACCATCTGGCCGTAAATTATGATGATCATGTAGATGAAGAATGCTATGATGAATCCCAACGCTACCGATCCTCCGGTCGATGAGGATTTCATCTCCTGGTTCTGCTCATTCTTGAGCGTCTGGATGCCGGCGTGGACGTTTGCATCGGCCAGGATGCTGTTTATGTTTTCTACGTCATACCGGTTAAGGCGTTCTGTGCGTATTATGCCCTGGATACGCTCACGTATGGCATCCTCAACGCTCAGTGATGAGGCTCCGTTGTTTATGAGTGTCAGGTTACCGGGGTTGTCAATGATGTCTTCACCTATCACCAGAATACCAAAGCAGTAAACCTCATACCCGAATTTCTGGCGTGCCTCCTCAACCGTGGTGTTCTCCGGCAGCAGCTGGAACTCCACCCTGCTGTCTGAGGGCAGCCTCTTGCCTATGATCTGGCCGGGGGTGTTGTCTATCACTACAATCCTCTCCGTCTTGGCCTTGGAGTCAACCGCATTCATAAAGAATGTGGGGCCGATAAGGCTAAGGGCTATCAGTATGGGAATGAGTATCGTTACCAGAATGAATGATTTCTTGCGAACGCGTTCTAAGAACTCTCGCTCTACGATAAGACCTAATCTGTTCATGACTGCGGCGTTTTAAAGTGTACCGTTGACGGCACGGATGAATATATCGTTCATACTTGGAATGATCTCCTGGAAGGAGCGCAGGGCAACCTTCTCATTGAGCATACCTATGACCGGACGTATGTCGGAGTCATCGGGGATATGGATTCGCTGCTGGGTGAAACCGCCCAGTATTGAATCAGGTGTGCCCAGCGGGAATGCCTTGCCCTGGAGTGAGGCGGAGAAATCCTCCTGGCTGCCGTTATAGACTACCAGGAACGTGTTTCCGCCCGCTTTGCGGCGAATCTCATCTACAGGTCCCGACAGTATGTTCTGGGATTTGTTTATCAGGGTTATGTCATCACAGATCTCCTCAACTGATTCCATGTTATGGGTTGAGAATATCACTGTGGCACCGCGGTCGCGCAGACCCAGTATCTCCTCCTTGAGCATGTTCTGGTTGATGGGGTCAAAACCTGAGAACGGCTCGTCAAAGATGAGCAGTTTGGGCTCATGCACCACCGTGATGATGAACTGAACCTTCTGTGCCATACCTTTTGACAGGTCCTCAACCTTCTTGTCCCACCACTCGGCTATGCCCAGGCGGCTGAACCAGTCTTTAAGTCTTCTTGCGGCTTCTGTTCTGGAGAGGCCGTGCATGCGTGCAAAAAAGAGAGCTTGTTCACCGACTTTCATCTTCTTGTAGAGACCACGCTCCTCGGGCATGTAGCCTGTGTTGAAGATGTCTTTGTCTGTAATCTCGTGGTCCTCAAACCACACTTTGCCGCGATCGGGCATGGTCATGTGGTTGACCACACGTATGAGTGTGGTCTTTCCTGCGCCGTTAGGACCAAGCAAACCATAGATGGAGCCGCGCGGAATCTCCACCGATACGTCGTCCAAGGCTCTGTGGCCTACATAAGTTTTGGTGACGTTTTCAATTCTAAGAATTGGATCCATTGATTGTTGTTAATAAAGTAGTTAGGTTATCTCTTGAATACGTTTTCAAATAAGATATCGGCAATGATCTGCTGACCCTCCTCGTTGGGATGGATGGTGTCAGGGAAATACTGGCGCTTGCCCTGCATGGGGGTATTCAGGTCAACAAGGGGCAGGTTCTCCTCCTGGGCAACCTCCTTGATGAAGGGTATGACGCCGTTAAAGATGACGCTGTCATTTATGCTCCAGGCATGACCGTAGGCGGGTACGGGCAGGCAGAGCCAGATCCGGGGCTTGGAGGGCAGGGCGCGGAATGACTCGATAAGGGTCTTGAGGTCCTGCTTGAAATGGTCGCTCTCCTTCCAGTTGTAGGGCTTGCTGTCATTGGTGCCAAGCTTGATGGTCACAATCTGGGGATTGAAAGCCAATGCATCCTTGTAGGCCTGCTCATTCATGTAGGGCATATCGGTACCCATCATGGTGGTTGAGCCGCTCACTCCAAAGTTGCGGACGTCATATTTATCTCCAAGCTTGGCGCTCAGAAGTCCCGGATAGGCATCATGCTCACGGTCTTTGATTCCATGACCGAATGTGATGCTGTCACCTACACATGCTACGCGAATGGGCTGGCTCTGGCAGGCAGAAAGGACCAGTGCTACGACTGAGATGATAATGAGTAAATGCTTTTTCATATGCTTTCCTTGTTTATTGTTTTGCAAAAATCTTTCCGTCTCTCATAAGGATATGCCCCTCATCAACCATGTAATGCAGTACATGGTCTATCTTGCTGCGGTCATAGGGCAGGGTGTAGACTAGCTGCGGGTTGTCCGGGTTTGTGTGGAACGTATCCAGAACGTCCTGCATGATGGCGTCACGCTCACCGCGCGTAAGGTCTCCCTGTACCTTCTCCTGACACAGGTCGCAGCAGAGGCAGGGCTTGTCCTGATGCTCGCCGAAATACTTGAGCAGTATGGCGCTGCGGCATCCGGTCTCACGTGTCACATACTCCATCATGGCACCGATCCGCTCCTTGAACTCCTCCTTGCGCTGCAGATAGACCTCGGGGTCAAAATGCAGCATGGCGGTGTCTATACGCTCCCTGGTCCAGGTGACCACGGGGGTGCGGCGCTCGGGTACGTATCGGACTATACCCTGGCTCTGCAGGGTCATGAGGGTGGTGTAGAGCTTCTCGTGGTCAATGCCTGCACGTGAGCAAATCAGATGCTCGTCAATATATGCGTAATCAGTGAATATGCCGCTGTACAGGCGCAGTATGATGTTCATGACATCCTCGGTGGTGCGGTCCTGATGCAGGCGGTACAGTTCATCGCGGCCGGCCGTAAAGAGCAGGCGGGCGGAGTACTCCATCTCATCCACATACTCTATGTATCCCATACGGGTAAGTATGCGCAGGGCGCTGTCAGTAGGTATCACAGGCAGTGAGAAATGCTGGCAGAACTCACCCAGCGAGAATGCGTATGTGCAGCCGCGGCCGTCACCTACCGCCATCTCATGCCAGAATGCCAGTTTCTCATAGACGTCACGTATGAACTCCTCCTTGGGGAACGTGTCGCTGATTCGTTTGCTTACGGTACGTTTGTCTCCGGGAGAGTGAAGCAGCACCGCATATGAGCGCTTGCCGTCACGTCCGGCGCGTCCGGCCTCCTGGAAATAGGCCTCGATGGAGCTGGGTATGTCCATGTGTATCACCGTGCGTACATCGGGCTTGTCAATTCCCATTCCGAATGCGTTGGTGGCAACCACAACACGGTATATGTCATTTGTCCATGCACGCTGGCGCTCATCCTTGACCGATGGCTCCAGACCTGCGTGGTAGAATGTGGAGGGTATGCCCTCCTTGTTGAGGAAATCGGCCACCTCCTTGGTCTCGGCGCGGTTGCGTACATAGACTATTCCCGTGCCGGGCACGCATTCAAGTATATGTTTCAGTTCCAGAAGTTTGTTCTCAGTCTTGCGTACCACGTATGACAGGTTCTCGCGGAAGAAACTCATACGTATCACGTTCCTTTCCTTGAATCCCAGCTTGTCCTGGATGTCATCGGTCACCTGAGGGGTGGCGGTGGCGGTAAGTGCCAGTACCGGAACCTGGGGCAGCTCCTTGCGGATATCGGCTATGCTCAGATATGAGGGGCGGAAATCATAACCCCATTGCGATATGCAGTGTGACTCGTCGACCGTGAGCAGGCATATCTTGAGATGACGCAGTTTGGTGCGGAAAAGGTCGGACTGAAGGCGCTCGGGTGATACGTAGAGGAACTTGTAACCGCCAAACAGGCAGTTCTCCATGACTGCGATTATCTCCTCGCGTTTCATGCCCGTGTGGATGGCGGCGGCCTTGATGCCGCGTTCACGCAGGTTGCGCACCTGGTCTTTCATGAGCGCTATGAGCGGGGTGATGACCAGGCAGACGCCATCCATTGCCATTGCGGGAACCTGGAACGTTATGCTCTTGCCGCCTCCGGTAGGCATGAGCCCCAGAGTGTCACGTCCCTGGCCGATACTCTCTATGATCTGCTCCTGGATACCGCGGAAACTGTCATATCCCCAGTAGGTCTTGAGTATCTCCAGGTAATTCATAGAGCCGTCAGGCTTTAGTTTCAGGCTGGTTTGGTTTGATGCTCTCTATCTGCAGCAGCACCTCTCCCTGCTTGAAATTGTTCTCCTCAATGGTATAGCAGATGTCAAATGAGCGCTTGGTCTTGATGTAGTTCACGTATGAACTCTGGCCGAACGCGATACCGTTGAGCGGATGGCCGCTCTTGCTGTCAATAAGTTCCAGCTTGATATGCTCGTGGCCGCGACCCACAACCTTGCTGGTGCCGTAGTCATAGACGTTACGGGTGCGGAATATGGGCTTGTGGTTATCGGGACCGAAGGGCTGGAATTTCTTGAGGTCGCGGAAGAACCTGGGTGTTATGTCCTTGAAGTCCAGGTCGGCGTCAATATCTATCGATGCCTCAATCTGGTCCGGTTCGATGTGGTTTGAGACATATTCCTCAAAGCGGCGCTTGAACTCCTCCACGTTCTCTACCTTAAGGGACAGGCCTGCCGCATAGGTGTGTCCGCCAAAATTCTCAAGCAGGTCCTTGCAGCTCTCTATGGCCTTGTATACGTCAAATCCCGATACGGAACGTGCCGATCCTGTAGCCAGGTTGCCGGTTTTGGTAAGTACTACGGCAGGCTTGTAGAACACCTCGGTCAGACGTGAGGCCACGATACCTATCACGCCGCGTTTCCACTCGGCATTGTAGAGCACGATTGCATGACGGTTCTCTCCGTCCTCAAGATTCATGACTATGTTGTTGGCCTCCTCGGTCATCTCCTTGTCATCTTTCTTGCGGTCGTCATTCTCCTGGTCTATGCGCTCGGCCAGTTCAAGGGCGCGGTTAAAGTCCTTCTCAACCATCAGGTCTACGGCTTTCTTACCGCTGCTCATACGGCCTGCGGCATTCAGACGCGGCCCTATCTTGAATACTATGTCATTGATGGTCAGGTTCTTGTCAGAGAGCTTGCACACCTGTATGATGGCCTTGAGCCCGGTGCAGGGGTTGCTGCTGAGCTGCTCCAGACCGTAGTGTGTAAGCACGCGGTTCTCGCCCATTATGGGTACTATGTCCGATGCGGTACTTACCGCTACCAGATCCAGACTGGGCAGCAGTTCGCTGAACGGTATGCCGTTGTCCAGTGCGTAGGCCTGCATGAGTTTGAATCCCACACCGCATCCTGAAAGATGCTTGAAAGGATAATGGGAGTCAAAACGCTTGGCGTTAAGTATGGCAACAGCAGGGGGCAGCTCATCATCGGGAACATGATGGTCACACACTATGAAGTCTATGCCTTTCTCCTTGGCATAAGCTATCTCCTGAATCGCCTTGATGCCGCAGTCAAGTACAATGACCAGCTTGACTCCGGTTTCAAAAGCATAATCTACACCCTGGCGCGATACTCCGTAACCCTCATTGTAACGGTCCGGAATGTAATAGTCCAGGTTGTCATAATCCCTTTTAAGGAAGTTGTACACCAACGCAACGGCAGTGGTGCCGTCTACGTCATAATCACCGTAAACCAGAATGCGCTCGCCACGCTCTATGGCGCTGTTGATACGTGCCACCGCCTTGTCCATGTCATCCATGAGCCAAGGGTCAAGCAGCTCGTTCAGTTGCGGGTTGAAAAATTTCTGTACTTCGGTCTTACTTGTTATGCCTCTCTCAATCAAGAGCCTGCAGAGTATGGGGCTTATCCCTACAGCCTTTGACAAGTCACTGGCTGCCTCTGTTACCTCCGGGGTGGGGGGCACAAAGTTCCATCTGAAGTTCATTTTTTATGTTATTTTTTATTTTATTCATTTTGAGTATGTTACGTTGCCTTTCTGAGCTCCGCTCCCGTTCCCGGGGGATATTCCGAAAGACTGGTTTGTTCCAAAATGCAAAGATAGCAAACGGGTTCTTTATTGTCAATACTTAACTCTAATTATATTTTAATAAAAAAACGGCAGGAGCATTTGGGTCTGCTCCTGCCGTATGACGAATGTAAACGGTAATTGTTTACTTGATGCCAAGCTTCTTTCTGATATCCTTGGGTATGGCGTCCTTATGTACCAGGATGTTTATGGTCTTGTAGGCTACATAGGCGTCGCTGGCATACCAGATTCCGTTGTTTCCGGCGGTGGTGTTCCATGAGTTCTTGACCATGAAATACTCCTTGCCGTTCTGGTCCTTGGCAATACCGAATATCTGCATGCCGTGGTCATCGGTGGTCTCCCAGTTGTCATAACCCTCCTGACGCATCTCCTGGGTGATTGCCTTCTCGTCACCCGGCTCACGCAGGATCTTGTTCTCCTTGTCCTCATCGGTGGGGATCACGCAGATGGCGGGTTTGGAACGCAGGAATCCGGTCTCGGATACATCGGCACCCCAGGCAAATGTGTAACCGGTCTTGATGGCATTGTGCATGACCTGCATGAACTCGTCAAGCGGCAGGTTGTATGACGATGCCCAGCGCCAGTTGTCCTGGATCTCTATGATGAACTGCTCATAGAAGGGGTGGTGGGTGAATGATGTGAGTGATACGTAATCATCCATGTTGAGTCCCAGGGATGCTGCGTATGACTGTGGGGTATACTCCTTTCCGTTGTAAGTGAATTTCTCAGGGCACTCACCTATGTAGGCATCATAGATCCCTGAGAATCCTTTCTGCCATACATCGGTCAGTTTCTTCTGGCTGCCTTTGGCAAGTGCGTCCACGTAAGCCTTTGCCACAGCGGTAAGCTCTGTGTGGTTGATGCGCTCGCTCTTGTAGAGCTTTCCGGGCATGACCTCCTGCGGAACCATACCGTAGTTCTTCCAGCAGTAGAGCACGTCGTAGAAACTGCCGCCCTGGGCAAATTCTATGTCTCCATGCAGGCGTACGGCGGCCTTGGCGCGGTCCTCCATGGTCTTGTGAACCACGAACATCTCGGCCAGGTCATGCTCGCCCTTGCCTATTCGTAACAGCTCGGACTCAAAGAAACCGATTGATGAGAATGACCAGCAGGTTCCTGACTGGGCCTGGTCCTTGACCGATGTTATGGCAAGTGAATCAACTGTGGTGAATACGTATCCTCTTGGCTTGGCAGGTTGTTCTGTCTCCTGTGCGTAGACGGCAGTGCAGGCCAGAATGAGTGACGCTGCGATAAATGCTTTCTTCATACCTAAAACTTGTGATTTTTTGATTTTCGTGATGCCAAATGTATTCTTTTTGCTCCATTAATCAAAGTTTAAAGACTTAAAAACGCTATATTCGCGCCGGAATTTCCATGTAGGACAAATGCAGTACCGATCTCATTCTGATGACAACATACTGATACAGACCTCCGGATGCCTTGATTCAGAAGGCATTGCCCTGGAGTCATGCTCCGTGCTGTCACTTAGGGATGCCATGATGCCTTTCCTGGAGCAGATGGAACTGCTGCTGGAGAACCTGCATGGAGTGATATCTTCTTGCGGAACTCCCGTATTTGTACGTTTCTTTCTTAGTGATCCGGCCAATCAGGCGGCAGTCTTGAACGGTCGTTTGGATCTGGATTGCCCGGTTTCGGTTATCGGCCAGACACCCCTTAATGGAACCAAGATTGCGGCTATGGTGTGGTGCAGGAGGGCAGCCGCCGTGGCCCGCTTATCGGACCGTATGTGCAAGGTGACTGAGAGGGGGATTGATGAATACTGGTACACGGGCGGCCTGTCTGATGCCGACGGTTCATACTGTCAGACCGTAGCCCTGCTGGATGACCTGGCAGGCAGTCTGCAGGCTCAGGGTCTTACGCTGCGTGACAACTGCATGCGCACCTGGCTGTTCGTTCAGAACATTGATGTCAATTACAAGGGTGTGGTTGACGGCCGTAATGATGTCTTTGACAATCATGACCTTACAGCCCGTACCCATTTCATATCCAGTACCGGAATAGAGGGACGTACGGCAAACCATATCAATAAAGTGATGCTTGATGCCGTTGCGGTATCGGGCGCCGGGGTGGGTGTCAAGTTCCTGTACGGACAGAGTCATCTTAACCGCACATCAGAGTACGGCGTAAGGTTTGAGCGCGGTACCGAGATTGATTACCCGGACCGCAAGCATGTCTATATTTCGGGCACTGCCAGCATAGACAACAAGGGGCAGATCATGTATGATGATGATATAGTTCGCCAGACCGCCCGCATGATTGAGAATGTGGAGGTCCTGCTCTCTGAGTCCGGCTGTAGTTTTGCCGATGTTGCGGCCATGACAGTCTATCTGCGTGATCCGTCAGATTACGCAGTTGTAAACCGCATATTCAGCGAGCGCTTTCCAAATCACCCGCGTGTCATCACCCAGGCACCCGTCTGCCGTCCCGGCTGGCTTATAGAGATGGAGTGCGTGGCTATATCCTGCTGATTTCAGGCTTTTGAGAACTGGTCTTTACCGGCTCCGCAGAGAGGGCAAACCCAATCATCGGGAAGGTCCTCAAATGATGTTCCGGGAGCGATGCCGCTGTCGGGATCGCCTACTGCGGGATCGTACTCGTATCCGCACAGGTCACATACGTACTTACTCATAATCATTAAGGTTTTAATGGGTTAAGGTCAGATTTGAACCACTCTATGAATTTGCCTATTCCCTCATGCAGGGTGGTGGTGGGCTTGTAGCCGCACTCACGCTCCAGTTTGGAGGTATCGGCATAGGTCTTAAGTACATCGCCCTGCTGCATGGGCAGGAATATCTTGTTTGCCTCAACGCCCAGAGCCGTCTCAATCTCATTTATGAAATCCATAAGCTGTACGGGCTTGGAGCAACCTATATTATATATCTTCCAAGGGACGTTGTTGGGACAGGCCTCGGCGTCCGGCTTGCGGTCAATCACCTGGATTGTGCCCTCAACTATGTCATCAATGTATGTGAAGTCGCGGCTCAGGTTACCGTTGTTGAATACCTTGATGGGCTCTCCCTTGCTGATAGCCGTGGCAAAGAGCATGGGTGCCATGTCGGGGCGGCCCCACGGACCGTATACGGTAAAGAACCTGAGGCCGGTTGTGGGCAGGCCGTAGAGCTTGCTGTATGAGTGGGCCATGAGCTCATTTGCCTTCTTGGTGGCGGCGTAGAGGCTTACCGGGTTGTCCACACGGTCGTCCTCACTGAACGGAACCTTGTCATTCATTCCGTAGACCGATGATGATGACGCGTATACCAGATGCTTCACCTCATTGTTGCGGCAGCACTCCAGTACGTTCATGAATCCCACCAGGTTGCTGTCCAGATAGGCATAGGGGTTGGTTATGGAGTAACGTACTCCGGCCTGGGCTGCCAGGTTGACCACGATATCAAATTTCTCCTGCTGGAAGAACTCCGTCATCTGACCGCGGTCGGCCAGGTCCATCTTTATGAATCGGTAGTTGGTGAATCGGGTACTTTCGCGGACGGAGCCGTCAATATACCGGCCGCTGTGGGATACTATTCCGCACTGAGCCAGACGTCCCAACTTAAGGCGAATGTCATAATAATCATTTATGTTGTCAAGTCCTACGACTTCATCTCCGCGCTCAGCCAGACGGTAAGCCAGTTTTGACCCGATGAATCCGGCCGCTCCAGTAACAAGTATCTTCATCCTTATTTCGTTTGATATGCAAATATACAAAAAGGGCTCAAAAAGGGGCACAAAAGGGACGGTTCTATCTGTGCCCTTAAGAAAAGGTTGAAAATAGTTGATTCAAATCAAAAGGGCACAGATAGAACCGTCCCTTTTGTGCCCCTATTGCCGGCTTCCTGACAAAATGAATACAAATATGTCCGGATGTTGCATATTTATGCTCAAACAGGGGCGGAAAATGCCGAATTCTGACGTTTATGCATAGCATTATGAATTATTTGCATAAATTACGTGAAAAATTTTGCGCATTCTTTGCTCGTTTTGATGACAAATAGTAACTTTGCGAGCGGTTTTGATAACAAATTCACATATTTGGAGCAGAAATCATACAAATTACATAAATTCACTCAAAATTATGGACAAACAGGTTAAGAATTACGTTGACAAATTCATGGCTGAGTTGATCGCCAAGAATCCCGGTGAGAAAGAATTCCACCAGGCAGTTAAGGAGGTTGTAGAGAGCGTTGCCCCTTACATCCTTCAGAATCCTTACCTCCTGGATCAGAAGATCATGGAGCGTATTGTAGAGCCTGAGAGAGTAATCATGTTCCGTGTTCCTTGGATGGATGACAAAGGTGAGATTCACGTAAACCGCGGTTTCCGCGTTCAGATGAACAGCGCCATTGGCCCGTACAAAGGCGGTGTACGTTTCCACTCAAGCGTTAACCTGAGCATCATGAAGTTCCTTGCTTTCGAGCAGACCTTCAAGAACAGCCTTACCACTCTGCCTATGGGTGGTGCCAAGGGTGGTTCAGACTTCAGCCCGCGTGGCAAGTCAGACGCTGAGGTAATGCGTTTCTGCCAGAGCTTCATCAACGAGCTCTATCGTCATATCGGTCCTGACACCGACGTACCTGCTGGTGATATAGGTGTAGGTGGTCGTGAGGTTGGTTTCATGTTCGGTCAGTACAAGAAGCTCAAGAACGAGTGGACTGGTACTTATACCGGTAAGGGTCAGTGCTGGGGCGGTAGCCTCCTGCGTCCTGAGGCAACCGGTTACGGTGCTTGCTACTTTGCTCAGGATATGCTTGCTACACGCGGCAAGAGCTTCAAGGGCCAGACAGTTGTTATCTCAGGTTCAGGTAACGTTGCACAGTTCGCTGCCGAGAAGGCTATGCGTCTTGGCGCCAAGGTTGTTACCTTCTCAGATTCAAACGGTTACATCTACGATCCCGAGGGCATGACCGAGGAGAAGATCGCTTATGTAAAGAACCTCAAGAACGTTATCCGTGGCCGTATCAAGGAGTATGTAAAGCAGTATCCTAACGCCAAGTACTTTGAGGGCGAGCGTCCTTGGGGCGTTAAGTGCGACATCGCTATGCCTTGCGCTACCCAGAACGAGATCGAGCTTAAGGATGCTGAGAAGCTGGTTGCCAACGGTTGCTACTGCGTAACTGAGGGTGCTAACATGCCTACCACTCCTGATGCAATCGCTCTGTTCCAGAAGAACAAGATGCTGTACTCACCCGGTAAGGCTTCTAACGCCGGTGGTGTATCAACATCAGGTCTTGAGATGTCACAGAACTCAATGCGTCTCAAGTGGACCGCTGAGGAGGTTGACGAGAAGCTGCATCGCATCATGTCAGATATCCACGCTGCCTGCGTTAAGTACGGTACCGAGGAGGATGGCTACATCAACTACGTGAAGGGTGCTAACATCGCTGGATTTATCAAGGTTGCTAACGCTATGTGCGAGCAGGGTCTTGTATAATACCTTATAAATTGATAATTTTGGGCTGGCTTAGAGATTCTGGGCCGGCCCAAATTATTTATTGATGATGGAAGAGAATGAAAGACATAACGTGGAGTTGATGTCCCGCAGGATACGCCGTATCCTGTTGGTATGTAACAACTATGACAGCTATACCCTTGAGGAGGACGGACACATAGAGGCTCAGATTGCCGAGGACTATGCATCCCTGAACCTGAGCAACCCGCCTGAAATCGTAAGGGCCGAGACTACATTCGAGGCTCTGGAGAAGGTACGTGAAGGAGAGCGTTTTGACCTTGTCATAACCATGTATAACGTGGGTGAGGTGAGCGTGTTTGATTTCTCCTGCCAGCTTAAGTCCATCGCTCCCGATACTCCCATCGTGCTGCTGGCATCATTCTCACGTGAGATATACCACCGCATCCAGGATCATGACACATCGGCCATTGACTGGTTTTTCTGCTGGAACAACTCCACAGACCTTATCATTGCCATCATCAAACTGCTTGAGGACCGCATGAATGCTGAGCATGACATCCTGGAGGAGGGTGTTCGTGCCATTCTTCTCATAGAGGACTCGGTACGTTATTATTCCAGTTACCTGCCTACGCTTTACCGTCTGGTTCTGCGCCAGAACAGTGATGCCATCAGTGACACGCTCAATGAGAAGCAGCAGATAGCCCGTAAACGTTCGCGTCCCAAAATCCTTATGGCAAGCTGCTATGACGATGCGGTGGAACTCTATGAGCGTTACAAACAGAATATACTGGGTGTGATATCGGACATAGGTTTCGTAGTTCACCGCGACGATCCCCCTGAGAAAGAGAAACTGGATGCGGGCATAGACCTGTGCCATCATATACGTAAGGATAATCCCACCATGCCCATACTGATGCAATCGTCGCAGGAGAGCATGCGTGAGGTGGCCCGCGAGCTGGGTGTGGGCTTTGTGCTCAAGACATCCAAGACGCTGACCCATGACCTGTCGGAGTACATAGGCCGGGAGTTCGGATTTGGTGATTTTGTGGTTACAGACCCGCAGACGGGCGAGGAACTCTTCCGTGCCAAGGACTTGTACGGATTTGAGAAGATAATCAAGGAGATATCGGACAGTGATTTTCGCCGTCTAAGTGACAAGAATTATATCTCCCGATGGCTCTTTGCACGCGGCCTCTTTTCACTTGGCAAGCAGCTGCGTCCGCTCACCATCCGTGATGACTCTGACCTGCCCGAGATACGCCGCTTGAACCTGAGTATCATCCATGACTTCCGCATCATGCAGGGAGTGGGAGTGGTAGCCAGGTTTAACCCCGCCACATACAATGACACAATAAGGTTCTCTCGTCTGGGCTCCGGATCGCTGGGAGGTAAGGGCCGTGGCCTGGCGTTCCTCAATCACGTTCTGGTAAAGTATGACATGTATGACAAGTATGAGGACGTGCGCATAACGGTTCCGCGTACACTTGTCATCACCACCGAGTATTTTGACCGTTTCATCATAGACAACGGCCTCCAGTATGTGATCAATTCCGATATCTCAGACTCCGAGATACTGTCAGAGTTTGTGGCATCGACCCTGCCTCAGGAACTGACCGATGCGCTCAAGGTGTTCATACACAAGGTACGCAAGCCTCTGGCCGTACGTTCATCATCCAAGCTTGAGGATTCTTACTACCAGCCCTTTGCGGGTGTCTACTCCACCTATATGATTCCCCGCACGGAGAATGAGGACCAGCAGCTCAGGCTGCTCTCCAAGGCAATCAAGAGCGTATATGCATCCATATTCTACGCATCGTCACGTAGCTACATCACCGCTACGGCCAATATGATATCCGAGGAGAAGATGGCCATCATCCTGCAGGAGATATGCGGCAGCAGCGACCAGGGTTATTTCTTCCCCACACTCTCAGGTGTAGCCCGCTCCGTGAACTTTTATCCCATAGGTCATGAGAAGGCCGAGGACGGTATCGTGAAGGTGGCGTTCGGTCTGGGTAAGGCCGTTGTGGACGGCGACCTGGTGCTCCGATTCTCGCCCAAGTACCCCAAGCACGTGTTGCAGACATCAACCATTGAGCAGGTAATGACCGAGACCCAGAAGCAGATGTTCGCCTTGAACCTGAATCCGGAGAAGTTCAAGACATCAATCGATGATGCCGTGAACCTGGAGCATCTGGACATATCGGCCTGTGAGAAGTTCCGCAACCTTAAGTATGTGGTATCCACCTGGGATCTTGAGAATCAGCGAATGGTGGATTCGGCTTATCCTACCGGCCCCCGATTCGTGACGTTCGCCCAGATGCTCAAATACAAGACATTCCCGCTGGCTGAGATTGTCCAGGACCTGCTTGACATTGCTGCACGTGAGATGAAATGCGGCGTTGAGATAGAGTTCGCGGCCGATCTGGACCGCGGCGGCGACTCCAACAAACTGCCCAAGTTCCAGGTGCTGCAGATACGCCCCATATCGGTTGACAGCCGTAACGTTGACGTGGACTGGGATGAGATTGATACCAGCGGCGCCATGCTCAAGTCAGACAGTGCGCTGGGTACAGGCTGGATAAAGGGTGTCCATGACGTGATATATCTCAAGAAAGATGCGTTTGATACCCAGAAGACCACCGAGATGGGCCGCCAGCTTACCGCAATCAACACGCGTATGCGTACAGAGGGTAAGAATTATGTCCTGATAGGATTCGGCCGATGGGGTTCCAGTATCCCGTCATTAGGCGTTCCGGTGCAGTGGAGCAACATATCCGAAGCAAAGGTCATAGTGGAGTGCAGCCTTGAGGATTTCCGCGTGGACCCCAGCCAGGGAACCCATTTCTTCCAGAACCTTACATCGTTTAACGCCGGCTACATAAATGTTGATCCTTACGGAGGCAAAGGTGATGTGATGGATTTTACGGAGCTTGATAAACTGCCTGCTGTTGAGGAGACCGAGTATCTGCGTCATGTCAGGTTTGACCGCGAGCTTGAAATCTGCATTGACGGTCGCTCCAGCAAGGCGTTCATTAAATAGCATGATAATCATGATTAATTGGCGCAGGAGACAACTCCTGCGTTTTTTTTTGAGCCCCTGATTTTCAATGTGATTCTATAAAATTTTGTTGACATTATTCAATATTTTTTATAATTTTGCGCGTTATTTGTTCAGTAGTCCCGATGTACGGAAAAATCTCAATAAACCTATAAATCAATTATGTTTCATCCATTGTCAGGGGAGCACAAGGACACTCCCATGAGAAAGGGCGTCTTTTTAGGGCGTCTGTTAGCGTTTTTAGTTATCCTATTTTTAGGAAATCTCAGTGCCAAGGCTGATTGCTGGCACTTTAGGGGTAACGGTAACCACGCAGTGATTAACCACCCTTCATTTGACCGTCCGTACCTTAGGTTTACGGCCATGTTCTTTGACAAGACGGGAAATAACAACGGTTATTTTGTAAAACAGAAACCTACACAGAACGGTGCCATTCCCAGTAGCGCAGCTGCAGGTCCGGCCATCTTCATCAACGGACAGTATGCTTGTTCGCCCATCTATGAGTTTGGTTGGGATGGTGACGGTGACGGTGCATGGAGTGCCTGCGGAAATGATACTTGGTGGGGAAATACCTACAAGGCTACCATTGACGGCATAACCTACACCATCAAGTTCTACAACCCGTATCATGACGGCGACAGCAAGCGTATGTATGTGAACGTCGTGATATTCCCCAATGCCCTGCCTCATGGCCAGACCACGACCGTAAAGATTGCGGGTATGTGGAAGATGAACAGGGACCAGAAGACTCCGGTCGAGGAGGCATACACCTGGACTTTCAACGGTCTGGGAACTTTTGGCGTATCAAGTCCTACTGCTGTTACATATGACTACAACAACATCAAGATAAGCGGTAACCTGAAAGCCGGATACGGAACAAACACTGTAGGTTCTTTCCAGGGAGCCAATCTCAACAATATCTCATGGAAACAGAAACTGACTACATCGGCAAATTATGCTTCCACCCTCACCACATTCAACGGTCAGGTGCTGGAGTTCAAGGGCAGAACTGATTACTATAATGAGGTCAAGACTTACGTTGAGTATATAATATCACGTACAGGCTATACTCCCGCCGAGCTGAATCCTCTGCCGGATAACCAGAAACAGAGCATGAACTACTATATGTGGTATGTTGTATATGTGCCCGGTTACATGCGCGCCAAGGACCTTCAGGCATCAACGGC
The DNA here is from genome assembly GCA_900319225.1 of uncultured Prevotellaceae bacterium. GTDB lineage: Bacteria > Bacteroidota > Bacteroidia > Bacteroidales > Bacteroidaceae > Colenecus. Next base: position 127,329 of record ONNV01000004.1, read on the forward strand.
AAATATCTGGAACAAGGAGGTGAACCTTACCTGGGGAGTAGAGGGAAAGGACGGTGACGGTACATGGAGCATATACCGTTATGATGATGCCGATCTCAAGAACCGCGTACTGGTAAAAGACGGCTTGGAGAAAGCTGCCCGCAGTTTTGCAGTAGTCAATCCTGAGTATGACAAGACATATACATATGAAGTCTCTTTCATTCCGCGTAACGGTGAGCGCCGCGATGAGCTGTCTGTCCGCACCACAAGTTGCCTTAACCGCGAGTGGTCATTCAGTAATTTCAAGGCCGAAGTCCCTGAAACCGGTGACAAGATCAACCTCTCATGGAACCACACTCCTATAGGAAATGCCGGAGACAAGACCTATACACTCCATATACAGCGTTCTACAGATTATGATGTGACTGATCCTACCAAGGCAACATGGCAGGATGTCAATACTGTAGCTATTACGAGTAAGGAAACAAACAGCGGTACATATACAGACCAGACAGGTCTTACAGCCAACCATACATATTTCTACCGCTTGGTCGTAAATGTGATGGATGCTGATATTACCAGTCAGGTTGTCAACAAGAAACTGGGCGGTTCACAGATCGTGTCATTCTCTGCTACAAGAGGATCATACAACAATATGGTCAAGGTAAAATGGACCGTGCAGCAGGTTGGATCAAACGTAACCAACTTCATTATCCAGCGTCGTCCTCTGGGCAGTAACGATGAGTCTGCCTGGGCCGATATCTACTCTACCAGCGGTACTGCATCGGGCTACAGCTATGATGATGTGACCGCTCTGCCCGGAACTTATAATGAGTATAAGGTGGTGGTTTGGAGCCAGGACGGTGACAAGGTTTCATATGATGATTCCGATGTGGCCGACGGATTCAGTCTCTCTACCGGAACACTTAGCGGTAACATCACTTACGGAACCGGAACTGCCGTTGCAGGCGCAAAGGTGGTACTTAAGCGTCAGGATGAGGAAGGAGGCATTTCATCGGGTATGCATTCCGTAAGGTTTACCGGAAACGGTACCGGTTTCAAGTATGAATGTGACACTACCGTACTCAAGAAACTGTTTGAAAAGGATTTCTCAGTCCAGATGTACATCAATCCTGATTCTTCGACCATGAATGGAGACATGAGATATCAGATGCTTGATGTTTTCTGCAGCCTTACATTCTTTGTATCCTATGACAACAATAAGAAAGTTTATCATCCCGGAGTATACCTGGACGGAACCAATTATAATACCGGCTTGTCTCTGGAGCCGGGAGAGTGGCATCATCTGACACTTTCACATAAGCAGGGTGGCTATACCGCCATATCCGTTACAAGGGGTGACAGCATCATTGCCGATACCCTTAAGACCAATTCGGGAGTTTATGTAAAGAGTAATGTCACCATTGACAGCCGTGCAAACTGCATCTCAATTGCAAATAATGCCGACTTCAACGGTAAGGAGTACTATAATGGTTACATGGATGAGCTCCGTTTGTTCACACGTGCACTTACGGGCCAGGAGATCCTTAAGAACTACAATCATCCTCTTACCGGAAACGAGAAGGATCTGGCTCTCTATTATCCGTTTGACGAGGGTATGACCGTACAGAGTCTGGCATATGACCTGTCCAAGACCAACAATGTAAGCAACGGCCGTCATGGCTTGTCCAAGATTCCGGCATCAAGCAGTAACTATATTCCCAATGAGGACCAGCTGAGTCTGATGGCATATACTGACAGTCTGGGATACTATGAGGTTCGCGGTATTCCTTACTCAGGTGAGGGAACCAGCTACAGCGTTATCCCCAAGTTGGGAATACATGAGTTCTCACCTGTTTCCAAGTCCCGTTTTGTAAGTCAGGCTTCACTTATACACAACGGTGTTGACTTTGAGGATGTATCATCATTCCCTGTAAGCGGTAAGATATTATACTCAGGTACCGATTATCCCGTTGAGGGTGCCAACCTCTATGTGGACGGAATGATCTGCGCCAGTGACGGCAAGATCATTGAAAGTGCCGAGGACGGAACGTTCACCATTAGCGTACCCATAGGAAACCACTTCATTGAGGTTGCCAAGAGCGGTCACGTGTTTGCCAACGGCCGTTATCCTGCCGATCCTGAGGGTCGTGGAGTTAAGAAGAATTTCAACCAGGCCATAAGCGGACTTGAGTTCCGTGATACCACTCTTGTCAACTATACCGGACGTGTAGTAGGTGGTGACATTGAGGGTGACAAACCTGTAGGATTCGGACAGAGCCATAACAACATCGGTGTTACCAAGCTTGTGCTCACACCCCTGAATGACCTCTACCGCATGAATGTGGTTAAGCAGAAGAGGGGAGAGACATCATTCTCATATGAGACCAATGATGAGACTGTTCAAGTGGCATCGGCCTCAAATAAGATCAACAGCAAGTCCTGGCGTGGAGCCGGAACAGCTGACTGCCGTAAGATTATCATTCTTACAGACTCCCTTACCGGTGAGTTCTCAGCCATGTTGCCTCCTCTGCAGTATAAGGTATCGGCTCCTGTAGTGGTTGCCCTGGACTCTGTTCTGGGTGACTCTAAGGAGTCAGCTCTGGCAGACCTCTCCAAACCTCTGGTTACTTACAAGGATTCTCTTGCCAATAAGGACGGAGGTTACGATTACTATGAGTACAACACTCTGTACAAGAAGACATGTCACAGCAAACCCATATTTACCGTTGAACAGTCTGACCACGATGACGGCTGTTTCGGTATAAAGGAGTATGAGGTTAAGGATGCTCAGGGCAGCATTGTCCTGAAAGACTTCTATGATCCTTACGAACCTGACAAAGATAAGGTATATAAATATGGTGGCGCCGTCTTCATTATGAAGGATACCTACAAGTTCAACATCTCCGGTAGGGAGGAGTACCGTAACTTTGACGCCAACATAAATGATCCTGAGGTATCGGTTGTTCCTCTTGCCGGAACGATTGTAACCATTGACAACGCCCTGTCATCAGAGCAGGCTGTCTATATTGAAGGCAATAGCGCCGGTAAGGAGGCCGGATCAGTAAGCGAGCTCAAGAGCAACCAGCTTACTCTTGACAGCCTTGGTCTGGCTACATATATATGGAAGGCCGGATATCCCAATATCTGCGCTCCCTATACACGTACCATATCTATAACATATGATATAGACAACAAGACCTACAAATGGAATGACGGCGATGCTCTGAACGGTATCGTGCTGGGTTCACTGCCTACGGGTAACAACTTTATCACGGCAGGTCCCGATATACTTGACATGGTGCTGCGTGATCCCCCCGGAACAAAGTCCAAGACCGAGTGGACATCGGGTACCGTCATCACTAAATCACAGTCAACAGGTGCTGTCTGGAACAGTGAGAACAATGTTGAGACCCAGACCAAACTGGGACCCAAGGTTGAGACCGTTACAGGTATAGGACTTGCCATCATCGAGGACCTGGAGAGCAAGGTTGACCTTACCGTAGGTGCCAAGGTTACCGTTGAGGGTGAGGATGCATCATCCTGGAGCCGTTCAATCACCGCTACCAGGACAATCAGCACATCCGATGAAGCTGAGTATGTAGGTGCCCAGGGTGACGTATTCATAGGCAGCTCCACCAACATCATATTCGGTATGGCACGCAACGTGGGATTCACACGCGTGGGTACTACAAGTGATGTGGAACTGACCCTGACTGATATCCTGACAACCGGACTCTCATTCGGTACAGAGTTTGCATACACCCAGAACTATATTGAGAATGTGCTCATTCCCAACCTTAAGAAACTGCGTGACGGCATGCTCAAGACCGTGGAGCAGATTCCCGGTTATGTGAATGACGGCAAGTATCCGGTTTACATCACTACCATGAGTCCCGGTGATGCAGGATTCGGAGCCAGCAACAATGATAAGGATCTGTTCGGTGCAAGCGCCACTCCCGGACCTTCAACAGAGGGCCCGTCATACAAGATGGTTGTGCCCAACGGTTCAAAGGAGAACTATACTGACAGTGTGGAGTGGTGCAATACACAGATCCGCAACTGGGAGAAACATCTGGCCAACAACGAGATGCAGAAGGTAAGGGCCTTTAAGCTGGCCGAAGCCAAGAGCGACAGCGTTACAGCCACAAACCTCTCATTTGACTCAGGTACCAGCCTGACCATCACCAAGGAGACTGAGGATAAGACCGGATCAAAATATGAGAATACCGTATCGGCCGCTGCCATCATAGGCGCCACCACCGGCTTTGCCATCAATAGTGTAGGCGTTCAGTTTGATATCAAGACTGAGACCGGAGGCGGTGAGCACATTGAGCGTGAGGAGGAAGAGAGTCATACCGCAAGCTTCAGCTACACTCTGGCTGAGGAGGGTGATGACGATGCCATTACGGTCGATGTATATGAGTACGGCAAGTTCGGTCCCATATTCCGCACCCGTGGCGGTCAGACTTGCGGCCCGTACGAGGGTAAGGTTGTAACCAAGTACTACAAGCCCGGTACTACCATCATGGAGGCTACAATGCAGGTTGAGGTTCCGCAGATTGATGTTGACGTAAGGACTATGACCGATGTACCGTCGGGTGGAACTGCCAACTACGTTCTCAGACTCTCAAATGCATCTCAGATTGATGAGGATGTATATTACCGTCTGCTGGTCAACGATGAGACCAACCCCAACGGTGCCAACCTGATGATTGACGGAAAGCCCATCACAGACAGCCGTATCATCAAGATCCCGGCCGGTACAACCGTTACCAAGGCTCTCCAGCTCAAGCAGACTGATCCCAGTATCCTCAAGTATGAGCATATCGAGATAGTACTTGCATCACAGAGCCAGTATGATCCTACCAGCACATGGGATGTGATTGCTGACACCGTTGACGTAACGGCCTATTTCGTTCCCTCATCATCTCCTGTTGAGATGGATCTGTCAAATACCGTAATGAATAACGAGACCGGCAGCAAGCTCAGGATCTCATTCTTCGGTTTTGACCGCAACTACAACGGCCTCAAGGCATTCCGCCTGCAGTATAAGAGAGAGGGCGGTCTGGATTGGACCCGCATCCATGAGTTTGTGGCCAATGCCAAGTATATGGAGCCCGGAAACGATATGCTGCCTTCATCGGGTACACAAGTTGACTATACCTTCAACATGAATTCATTGCCCGATGGTGATTACCTGTTCCGCGTGGTATCAGTAAGCACCGACGGTGATGATGAGGTTTACAGATACAGTAATGAGATGGCTCTTGTCAAGGATATGCAGAGCCCGCGTTCAATGGGACAGCCTGAGCCCAGCGACGGCGTGCTTGACATTGGCGATGAGCTTAGCGTGACATTCAACGAGCCTATCCTTAAGGGCCGCATCACTGCCGAGTCCAACTTTATCGTAACCGGCGTGCTTAACGGCAGCAAGATTGAGCATGAGACTGCACTCAGCCTTAAGGGCGGATCAAACGCAAAGGCTCTGGCAAGTACTGAGGTTGGAATCAACCTGGCCAAGAAGGACTTTGCAATTGATGCATGGGTCAACATAGCTTCTGCAGGTACACTCTTCAGCCACGGTCAGGGCGCACAGAGACTGACTGCCGGTGTTGATGCTGCCGGTCATCTGATCGTGACGGTTGCAGACAGCGTATGCACATCTTCAAAGAGTATTCCTTTCAACCAGTGGATATTCCTGACCATGAGTCTTACAAAGGATGGCGCACTGACTGCCGAGGCTGCCGTTGACGATGACTTTGTTCTTCTGTTCAGCGGCCTCAAGACTATGCCTTATGAGGGTAACGGCCGCCTGAGCGTAGGTTGCGGTGCCGATGCCGCCATCCATGAGCTGCTGCTCTGGGATGAGGCTCATGACATGACTGCAGCCCTGCTGAACCGCTCCGTAACCAAGAGTCCTTCAACCCGTCATCTGATAGGTTACTGGAAGATGAATGAGGGTGAGGGTACCTCTATACGTGACTACAGCCGCAACCGTCATATGGCTATGACAGATGAGTCATGGTATATCAATAATGAGAACCTCTCAGTAAGTCTGGACGGTGACCACTTCATAGAGATGAGTGCTGCAAGCCTGCCGGTAGTTGCATCCGGTGACTATGTAGTTGAGTTCTGGATGCGTGCCGCCAAGCAGAATGCCGATGCCCAGCTGCTGCAGATGGGTGATATAGCCTTCTGGCTCAATGCAGCCGGTGAGCTGCAGTTCACAGCCAAGGGCGCTTATCTGCCCGCCGGTACCAGCCAGGATATGGCCGTATCGGGAGTTGTCCTGAATGATAACACATGGCATCATGTGGCACTGAGCGTGCTGCGTCAGGGTGCCGCCTCAGTATACGTGGACGGTGTACGCCGCCTGACCGTAACTGAGTCCAATGTCGGCAGTATCGTAACCAATAGCCTGATTGCAGGTGCCCGCCGCGTCACCGTATCGGCCGAGAATGCCGAGTATGAATATGACCGCGCTTACGTAGGATTCCTGGATGAGATCCGTATCTGGGCTGCAACTCTTAACAGTAACCTGATAGTAAGCAACCGCAAGGTTCGCTTTACCGGAAAGGAGAGCGGTCTTGCTGCCTACTATCCGTTTGAGATAAATGACCTTGACGGATTCAACCAGGTTGTTACCAAGGGTGAGGTCAAGGATCTGTGTGGCAATGGTGGAGACGCAGCCATGAGAACGATATCGGGCGGTGCTCAGTCTGATCCGTTATTCGCCGATGACGCTCCCGCATTGCGTACCAAACCTACCGAGACCAACGTAAACTTCAGCTACGTGGCATCGGATGAGAAGATAATCATCAACATTGATGAGAAACCTGAGCGCATTGAGGGTTGCACACTGAACTTCACCGTACGTGACCTGCTTGACAAGAACGGCAACTATTCAGAGAATGCAATATGGAGCGCCTTTGTGAACCGCAAGGAGCTGGCATGGCAGGATGAGGCCGTAAGCGTTGAGCAGAAGGTCAAGGAGGAGAGCAGCTTTAGCGTGGCAATGGAGAACCTGGGCGGCCAGCAGCAGATGTGGACCATCTCCGGTCTGCCTTCATGGCTCACCGCAAGTGCTGACTACGGTGTTGTGAACCCGCGCAGCAAGAGCACCATTACCTTTACCGTAAGCCCCTCAACGCCTATCGGCAAGTATGAGGAGACCATCTACCTTAAGGGTAACAACGGTATCGAGACTCCGCTCACAGTCAATGTCAAGGTTAACGGTCAGACTCCTGAGTGGAATGTCAACCCCAGAGAGTATGAGAACTCAATGAGTATCATTGCAACCCTTGACCTGCTGGGTCTGCAGAGCGAGGATGAGGATGATATCGTAGCAGCCTTCATAGGTGAGGAGTGCCGCGGTATTGCACATCCGGTATACAGGGAGCGTTATGACTCATACTTTGTGACCATGGATATCTACGGCAACAGTGAGGCCGGAGAGCCTGTCACATTCCGCGCATTCGATGCATCTACCGGAACACTCTATCCTGAGGTCGTTGCCGATAAGGATATCAACTTTGACCTGCTTGACCTGAACGGCACCTACTCTGATCCCGTCAAGCTGACAGCTCTTGATAAGATTGAGCAGATAATCAAGCTCAAGGAGGGTTGGAACTGGGTATCACTCTATGTCAAGAGCGATATTATGACCGTTGCTTCACTGTTGGCCCAGATTGCCGATGACGTACTGATGATAAAGAGTCAGAACGCATATCTGGTATATGAGAACGGTTCATGGGGCGGTAACCTTAAGGGTAGCCTTAACAACACCGAGATGTATGCCGTCAAGATGAAGAAGGACCGCGAGCTGCGTCTGGTAGGTCAGCGTCTTGAGATAGATGCCAATCCTATTACGCTCTATAAGGGCTGGAACTGGATCTCATACTACGGCCGTCAGGTTGCAACCCTTGAGGATGCCTATGCAGGACTTGCTCCTGTCACCGGTGATGTTGTCAAGGCACAGAGCGGTGTCGCTTATTATGACGAGTACGAGTGGGTAGGTTCACTCCGTCTGCTTGAGCCCGGCCAGGGTTACAAGCTTAAGAGTGTGGTAGACGGTTCACGCATATTCAGCTATCCCGGATCACTGGTATCATACGGTCCCAGCTTTGTACAGGCAAGAAACGTTGCCGGTAAGAGCCATATGTTCCAGGCTGTTGATTTCCGCACTTACTCAAACAACCTGACCATGGCAGCCAAGCTCATCAAGGATGGCAAGCCTCTGGCAAATGCAGAACTCGGCTTGTTTGCCGACAGTGAGTGCCGTGCATCGGAAATCACTGATGAGAACGGTATGATATACCTTGCCGTACCCGGCGACAACAACGTTGAGTTGACAATGAAGGTTGCTCTGGGCGCAGAGATAATTCCTCTTAAGGGTAGTCTGGAGTATGTATCGGATGCAATCCTGGGTACTCCCCAGAATCCGCTCATGCTTGACATGGATTCACCCACCGGTATGGGCCTGATAAACGTATCTGACGGTAACGGCATATCTTATGACATGCAGGGCCGTGAGATATCAGATGATGCTGATATCCAGGGTAAGATCATTATCAGCGACCGTAAGAAGCTCTATCGTTGAGATAACTGACTGAAAGTAAATATCCCTTCTGCCACAAAAAAGTGACAGGGGGGATATTTTTTTATTATTTTTGTGCCCTGATTGTTCAAGGCATATAAGATATGGTAACATTCGCGATAGCTTTGATAGCCCTGGTTCTGGGTTATGTGTTCTACGGAAAGTTTATTGAACGTCTGTTTGGTGCCGATCCCAAGCGTGAGGTGCCCGCTACATCAATGGCCGACGGCGTGGATTACATTGCCATGCCCACATGGAAGGCCTACATGATCCAGTTCCTGAACATTGCAGGTCTGGGCCCGATATTCGGTGCCATCATGGGTGCCAAGTTCGGTACGGGCGCATATCTGTGGATCGTGTTCGGTACCATATTTGCCGGTAGCGTGCATGACTATCTCTCAGGTATGATATCCATGCGTCACGGAGGTGAGAGCCTGCCGCAGCTTATTGGCCGTTATCTGGGTGGTCCGGTCCAGAAGGTTTTTGTAATCTTCTCAATGGTGCTGCTGGTGCTGGTGGGCGCGGTATTCGTATCACAGCCGGCCGATATCCTGGCACGCCTTACTCCCGATACCATGGGCGTGAACCTGTGGATCATCATCATCTTCATCTATTATCTGCTTGCAACCCTGTTCCCCATAGACAAGATCATTGGTAAGTTCTATCCCATATTCGGTGCCGCCCTGCTGTTTATGGCGTTCGGCATAATGCTGGCCCTGTTCGTAAACCGTCCGGAACTGCCCGAGATGTGGAACGGGTTCGGCACCAAGTATGACAAGAACCCCATATTTCCCATGATGTTCATATCAATCGCCTGCGGTGCCATCAGCGGGTTCCACGCTACACAGTCACCTCTTATGGCGCGTTGCATGACCAATGAGACCAAGGGTCGTCTGGTGTTCTACGGTGCTATGATTTCCGAGGGTATCGTGGCTCTGGTATGGGCTGCTGCCGCTACCGCTTACTTTGGTGAACACGGAACGGATCAGGGTGCCGCTGCTATCGTTCTTGAGATATCCAAGACCTGGCTGGGTAAGGTGGGTGGCCTGCTGGCCATTATCGGTGTTGTGGTTGCACCTATCTCATCGGGCGATACCGCATTACGTTCAGCACGTCTTATCGTGGCTGATTTCTTCCATCTCAAGCAGAAATCAATAGGCAGCCGTTTGGCTATCAGCATACCGCTGTTCATCATCACCTTGGGCGCTTTGCTTTACAGCCTGCGTGACAAGGAGGGATTCAATATCATCTGGCGTTACTTTGCTTGGTCAAACCAGGTTCTGTCAGTATTCACGCTGTGGGCCATTACAGTCTATCTGCAGTCCAAGGGCAAGAACATCCTGGTTACCCTTATCCCTGCCATGTTCATGAGCACGGTAACCTGCGTCTACATCCTGATGGCCAAGGAGGGACTGAACCTGCCCGTCTATATGGCTTACGCAGGCGGTGCCCTGTTCACCCTCATCCTGCTTTCCCTGTTCCTTATCTGGCGCGGTAAACTCAAAAAGGGACTGGTGCAGCCAAAAGAATGATTTCGTCGCTTTATAAAGGGTTGGGAGAGGTATTCTAGCACCGCCGGACTATCCCCTTTGGGGACGCAACGTTCCGTGGCTACGCTGCGCGTAGCCCAGCCTTGTTTTATTTTGCTACGCAAAAGGCCTCCCTTCCGGACCCTAAACGTCGAACTCCTCCTTATAGCCCCTTCGGGGTCTAACGTTCGTCAAACATGCGCCGTTCTTAACGCCACCCTCCAGGGCTCTCGCTTAACGCCACTTCACTGATGGTCCCCAAAGGGGGTAGTCCGGCTCCTGCAACTGGAAACATTATCAAACACTCTCAAAATTTACAAAATTGTCTCAGAATCTTCAAAAATAGGGGTCTGAGACGCTTTGCCTATTGGAAAATGGGCCAAGGAGGTGTAACTTGCCGGTTAAGGAATCTTAAAAAAGGACATTAAAATGAAAAAAGCGTATTTGGTCATCGCCCTGATGATGAGTATATCCTTGGTGGGATGCGAAAAAGAAAACACTCAGGTAGAACCCGATCGTGATGTAGCAAATAAAATCATTGGCAAATGGATTACCGCCGAGAGCGACAGCAAGGTCCTTCCTACTAACGAGAAAGTCGTTCTCGATTTCGTCTCTGCCACCGAGGCCTATGAGAGCCTGTCTTTCACCGAGACTACGAATGGTGGAACCCCTTGGAGTGTACGGGATGATGTTGATGTGGACATTGTCGGCAACGATATCATTCTCACTCACAACCCTGAACCCGGTACGACAGTTATCGTTGGACTCCATGTCGAAGTTCTCACGAATTCGGCTATGGTCGCCAAGCGCACCGTAACCATCCGGAAAGACGGCGGTCTGGTCAGGTCCGAAGAAGATATTGTTCGCTTCGAGAAGCTGGACGTGGACTACAGCACGAAGATCGTGGGTTTCTGGGAAGGCAAGATGACGAGTGAACAGTCTGCGTTCGACGACGGTCAGGAGCACCGCTGGGAGTTCAAGGATGACGGAAGCTTCGTGTTCTACATCAAGAACGACAAGGGTATCTGGGAGGCGAAGGATGATGAGTATGCCGAATACTTCGTGGCAGGCAACCTGCTCTGTACCCGCTGGAAGAATACAGGCGAGGGCTCCGTGGAAAACCGTGAATGGTGGGAGATTGCAACGGTAGGCGATAAATCCATGGTCTGGACCGCTCTGCGCGAGAATGCAGACGGCAGCCAGTACACCGCTGCTTTCACCATGCAGAAGCTCAGCGTCCCCACACAGGACGAGGTAGAGAAGGCCATCGTCGGTAAATGGATCACCGCCCAAGCCGACGGGAAGGCCCTGCCGACCAACGAGAAAATCGTTTTCGACATAGTCTCCCCCACCGAGGCCTATGTGAGTCTTTCCATTCAGGATAGAACGGCAGAAGACACCCCTTGGAGAGATAGGGAAGAGGTCGATGTGGAAATAGATGGCAATGACGTGGTCCTCTCCCATAGTCCTAAACCCGGCATGATTGTGATGGTTGCACTCCACATCGAGTCCATCACGGACGCGACCCTGATCGCCAAGCGCACCGTTACCATCCGGCAAGACGGCGGTTTGGTGAGATCCACAGAGAACATGGTCCGCTACGAAAAGCTGAACGTGGATTACAGAAATGCCATCTGTGGCATGTGGGAAGGTATGAGCACTGGCAGCGCAGAATCCGAGTTTGACGACGGCGAGCACCATCTCTGGGAGTATAAGGCTGACGGCACTTTCGTCTATTATGTGAAGGACGGCAACAACTGGGTGGCCAGCGCCAACACGCTGAACGAGTACTTTGTGGCCGGCAACCTGCTCTGCACACGCTGGGTGGACAATGGCGTCGAGTACCGCGAATGGTGGGAAATCCTCAACATCGGGAACGGCACGATGATCTGGATCGCCCTGCGCGAGGACGAACAGGGCAACAGCTATGTCGCATCATTCGCGATGAACAAAGTAAACTAACTACAAAGATCGTTTGACCAATTAAGATACACACAACAATGAAGAAACTGTTTATGGTGCTTGCCGTCATCCTGTTCTGCGGCTGCAAACAAGAGGTATCGATGACGTTTCAAGCAGGAACCTACGAGGTGACTACTCAGGGGCAAAACGGCGACATACGTCTGAGCGTGACGTTCAGCGACTCGTGCATCACGGATATAAAGGTGCTGGATCAGCACGAGACGCCCCACATAGGCGACATCGTGTATGACGAGCTGATTCCACAGATTATCAAGGCCAACGGAACTGGCGTGGATGCTTTGACGGGTGCCACAGTGACGAGCCGTGCACTGATAAAAGGCGTGACAGAGGCGGCTAACATGGCCAACGTGTCAGACAGTGAGCAGTTCAAGAAAGCCTCTTTGCCCAAAGCGGAGCAGCAGCCAGTGGAAGGCGTTTGGGATGTGGTTATAGTAGGTGCCGGAGGTGCCGGACTGGCTGCAGCTGCCGAGGCAGCTCAGCAGGGCAACACGGTGCTGGTGATAGAGAAAAACGCAGAAATTGGCGGCAATACCTTGGTATCAGGCGGCATCTTCCAGAGTGTAATGCCGTATTTGGTATGGGATCCTGCCCATCCCGACGCCAAGACTGGAGTGGGCTATGACGGCAAGACCTATGAGAAGGCAAAGTCGGGCCCAGGTTGTATCAAGGACCTGGAGACCATCCTTGCATGGGACGAGAAGGTGTTTGATGCCGCCTACTACCAGGCGCACCCTTACGAGCCGGGCAACATCGAGGAGCTGGCGCCTCACGGCGTACACGCTGAATACCTGCCCGTGCTGAAGGCGCTCAAGAAGGAGATTACTGCCTACTTGGCATGGGCAAGGCCCAAATTGGCACGCGGTGTGCCAGAGACTGACCTGACGCTATTCTCTACCAAGAACCTGCACATATTCCAGACCTATTACGGCGGTCTGCGCCAGAGTGCCGACAAACAGGAGTGGGTATATAGTGACCTGCCCATGGTGAACCAGATGGTGGAGCAGGGTCAGGAACTGAAACCCTGGCTGGCCAATATGGGCGTCACATTCCTGGAACGGCAGATCATCATTGTGGGTGCCCTGTGGTTTAGAGGCAACAAGATGCTGGGGGCCGACATCGATACAGATGGCGACGGCACACCTGAACACTACGACGGTAACTGGGGCGCCTACATTATGGCTCCTTACACGACATTCATACGTGCCAACAAGGAAAACCGCGTCCTGAAATCGACCGCTGCAAAGGAACTAATCGAGGAGGGCGGACGTATAAGGGGCGTGAAGGCTGTGATGGCCGACGGCACACCTGTGACAGCACATGCCCGCAAGGGAGTAATCATAGCTACAGGCGGTTATGCTGCAAATATCCGCAAGGTGATTGACACAAACCGTTACTGGAACCAGGATAACCTCACTATGCGTATGGCCTCGACCAACCGCAATTCACAACGCGGCGACGGTCTGGACATGGCAGAGAAAGCTGGAGCTGCCCTGACCGGTATGGGCTGGACACAGTTAATGCCTCTGTCATATACCGATTATGGCAATCTCGCCTTTGGCAGCGTATCGGATGCCGTATTCATCAGTCCCAAGAACGGACGGCGCTTTGTGGACGAGTCATTGGAGCGTGACGTGCTTTCAGCAAAGGCATTTGAGAACGGCGTCAGCCTCTACGGCAAACGGGGTGTCTATCTCTATATTGGCGGAGAGGAGACCACCGAGCCCAATGAGACGCGTGGTGTGGACGTACCCGGCAAACAGTATGCATGCAAGCCTGCACAACTGCCTGAGCTGCTGAAGTCATTGAGGATTAATGTGAGTGCTGATTCTATTTTGAATACCATCCGCGACTACGATATGGCTGTGATGAACGGAGGTCAGCCTGCCGATGTGAACAAGCGCTATGCCACAAACACTATCGGTAATGTGACGCGCCGTAAAGACGGCACCTACGACAAGTCAACCTATTCACTTGAAAATACCACGCTGACCATACGCCCGCTGGCTCCGGCCACACACCATACCATGGGCGGACTGGTGGTGGATGACAAGCGCCACGTGCTGGATGCCAACGGCATGCCTATACCCGGCCTCTATGCCGCAGGCGAGGTGACGGGCGGCATCCACGGCGGCAACCGTCTGGGTGGCAATGCACTCACGGAGATTCTGGTTTCCGGGCGTATTGCGGCTAGCAGTGTTACAAGGGATGGGAAGAAATAGGACCCCGACAAAAACCCGAGTGGGGGAACCACGAGGGGAGCTATCACGAGTAGAGTTTGCGTTCAGATTAAGATGGTCAAATAACACTTTCCCGTAATAAAGATTATCTTTGCAGCTGCAGGCCATAGAATGCCTAATGGAAGCGCAAGAGATACTTCAAGACATAGTATTTGTCATCCTTTACGGAGTGGTAATGGGACTGAGCATAGCAGCAGCACTCTACCTGCTGCTACGGCGCGGTAATGCCATTGCTCCGGGGGTGACGCCTCCATTGCGCCTGCGCCTATGGGCGGCGGCCATTATGCTGGAGAACGTGTTCAGTCACGTTTTATGGCTTTGGTATTTCTGCCATCCTTCAGCTCTTGTTTACATTATTGTCTGCGCTCTGGACTTCCTGCTGCTCATACCCATCATAGCCGGCATTCTGCTCTCTATGCTGCAGGACAGGCGTCGGCCCGTATGGCCTGTGGCTGTGGCGTTGGTTCCAGCCATTGTGTTGACGGCATTGAATATCATATACAAGGAAAACGCATTCCTGACTTGGCAGAGCATTTATGTCATTGCAGTATACGCTGTATTAATGGTGTATATGTACTTTGCAGTCCGTCAATATGGACGCTGGCTTAGGGATAACTATGCCGATCTTGAGAATAAGGAGGTCTGGCAGTGTTTTCTGATACTGGCAGTGTTTATGCTGCTTTCTGTCCTTTACCTATTCACCTCCGGACAGACCAAGGTACTGATCTATCTTCTGGAATTTGTGTGTGTCATTATTATGGGCCTGGTGCTGTGGCGTGTGGAAACGCTGCAGTCACTGAGTGAGAGTGTCACGGCCGATGTAGAGGAGCCAGCCGAAGAGGCACGTAAGACATCGGCACCGACGGCCACCCCCACCAAGATGGACATACTCCTGAAAAAGCACTGCGAGGATAATCAGCTTTACTTGCAGAATGATCTTACTCTGGCCCAGCTGGCCAATATCATCGGCACAAACCGGACTTATCTGAGCCAGCATTTTGCCCAGCAGGGGCTCACATTCAACGCTTATATCAACAGTCTTCGTATAGACCATTTCATCCGCCTGTACAGGGAGGCAGCTGCCGAAAGCCGCATTGTCACCGCCCAGCAATTCTCTTTCAAAAGCGGATTCCATAGCTACAGCACCTTCAGCGCCGCATTCAAGCAGAAGACGGGAAAGACCGTGAAGGCGTGGATGCAATCCCTTGAGGAGTAGTTCTTCAAAACATTTCACTCTCAAAATTTTCAAAACAGTCTCTGAATCTTCAAAAACAGCATTCTGAGACCTCTTGCCTATTGGGAATTGGACCAGAGGGTGGTATTTTTGAGCTACATTCAAAAACAAAGGACAATGAAAAAGAAATTTTCTATTCTCGCAATCGCAGCGGTGGCTGCCCTTGCTTTTGTATCCTGCAGCAAGGAAAAGGAAGAGGGAACAGCTCCTCTTCAGGGTATCTCGATCGCCCCTGATTCCACAAGCGTTAAGGTTGGTTCACCTCTTACTCTAAAAGTTGTTTACAATCCTAAGAATGCTGCCGAAAAGCCCCAGGCAGTATGGAGCTGCTCCGACACTATCCTGGCCGTTGTGGCGAACGGCAAAGTGACTTCAAAGAGAGCAGGTGAAGTAGTCATTACAGCTACCGCAGGCGAATTTTCTGCCAATTGCAAAGTCACTATAGAGAATGACGTACCCATAGAAGGTACCTCAAACGTCTCTCTCGTTGGCACTTTCTTGGGTAATGGGGAAGATGGTTGGGATATGGACTATATGCTCGCCGAAGTCAAATCTGGCGTATATGTTATCAGACATGTTACACTGACCGAATACGACAAGTTCAAAATCCGCTTTGACAAAAGTTGGGACTTAAATCGTGGCGGAACCTTTGTAGAGCTCGGCAAGGGGTTTGCTGTAGTAGAGGATGGAGCTAATATTAGACCTTACCTGAACGGTACCTTTGATATCTGGTACAACAAAGAAAAAGAGCAGATGGCTGTTACGGTAAAGGACGGCACACCTGCTTGGAATTAAATTAATCGTTTCTAACGACAAAAAGCATTAAATTGCAAAGTCCACTTTGCAAAATGTGGATTATTTGTAGTAACTTTGCAGTCCGTGCACACGAGTGCGCGGACGTGCAGTATATATGGAACAGTTTTTCAGGACACATGATTATCTGGTTGAGCACTTGCAGGCATCTGTAAGGCGTGACCTCATGGATGAGATTGACTGGTCCAGCCGCATGATAGGAATCAAGGGTACCCGTGGGGTGGGTAAGACTACATTTCTGCTTCAGTACGCCAAGGAGAAGTTTGGCCGCGACCGTTCCTGCCTGTACATAAACATGAATAACCTCTACTTCCAGGGTCACGGCATCGCGGAGTTTGCCGGTGAGTTCCACAAGCTGGGAGGTAAGGTGCTGCTCATAGACCAGGTGTTCAAACATCCTGACTGGAGCAAGGAGCTGCGCAAGTGCTACGATATGTATCCCGGCCTCAAGATCATATTCACCGGATCATCGGTGATGCGTCTTAAGGAGGAGAATCCTGAACTTAACGGAATTGTAAGCTCATATAACCTGCGCGGTTTCTCATTCCGTGAGTTCCTTAACCTCAAGGCGGGCACACAGTTCAAGGCACACCGTCTGGATGACATTCTCAAGAATCATGTACAGATAGCACGTGACATCCTGCAACAGGTAAATCCGCTGGATTATTTCCAGGATTACGTGCATCACGGCTTCTATCCGTTCTTTTTGCAGCAGCGTAATTTCAGCGAGAACCTGCTCAAGACCATGAACATGATGATTGAGGTGGATATACTGCTCATCAAACAGATTGACCTCAAGTATCTGGCCAAGATCAAGAAGCTGTTCTACCTGATGGCGGTGCAGGGTACATCGGCCCCCAATGTAAGCCAGCTGGCTGCAGAGACCGAGACATCACGCGCCACCGTTATGAACTACATAAAGTACCTGGCTGATGCACGACTCATCAATATGGTTTATGCCAAGGGTGACAGCTTCCCCAAGAAACCGTGCCGTGTGCTGATGCACAACTCAAACCTTATCTACACCATCTATCCTCCGCGTCAGGACCGTCAGGATGTGATTGATACATTCTTTGTCAACTCCATGTGGAAGGATCATGTGGTGCACAAGGGTGCCAAGGGATGGTCATTCCTGGTGGATGGAGACATAAACTTCAAGGTCTCGACTACAGAGGGTAAGACTCGCCAGCAGCCGGATTCGTTCCATGCCGTTGACGGACTTGATATAGGACATGACAACGTGATTCCGTTGTGGATGTTCGGAATGCTTTATTGATACACAAGATTTTCAACACTATAAAAAACTATGGCAAAGAAATTTATCACTTGTGATGGTAACGAGGCTGCAGCTCACGTGAGCTATATGTTCTCGGAGGTAGCTGCTATCTACCCCATCACCCCGTCATCACCTATGGCGGAGCATGTTGACGAGTGGGCTGCCCGTGGTCGTAAGAACCTCTGGGGCCAGACCGTCACAGTACAGGAAATGCAGTCTGAGGCCGGTGCCGCAGGTGCAGTGCACGGTTCACTTCAGGCCGGTGCTCTGACAACCACTTTCACCGCTTCTCAGGGTCTTCTGCTGATGATTCCTAATATGTACAAGATTGCAGGTGAGTTGATCCCCTGCGTGTTCGATGTATCGGCACGTACTCTGGCATCTCACGCTCTGTGCATATTCGGTGACCATCAGGATGTTATGGCATGCCGCCAGACAGGTTTCGCAATGCTTTGCGAGGGTTCTGTTCAGGAGGTAATGGATATGACAGCTGCCGCTCACCTTGCTTCACTTGAGACCTGCGTTCCTTTCGTGAACTTCTTTGACGGTTTCCGCACATCACACGAGTATCACAAGATTGAGCTTCTGGATCAGGAGGATGTACGTCCTCTGGTTAAGGAGGAGTATATCAAGCGCTTCCGTGACCGCGCTATGAGTCCTGAGCGTCCTATCACCCGTGGTACTGCCGAGAACCCTGAGACATTCTTCACACACCGTGAGGCCAGCAACCCCTACTACGATGCAGTTCCTGATGTAGTAGAGAAGTACCTGGGTGAGCTCTCCAAGATCACCGGTCGTGAGTACCATCTGTTCTCATACTATGGTGCCAAGGATGCTGACCGCATGATCATCCTGATGGGTTCTGCTACCGATGCAGCCCGTGAGGCTATCGACTACCTGAACGCCAACGGCCAGAAGGTAGGTATGATCTCAGTTCATCTGTATCGTCCGTTCTCAGTTAAGCACCTACTCGCTTCAGTTCCCAAGACTGTTAAGCGTATTGCCGTTCTGGATCGTACCAAGGAGCCCGGCGCAAACGGCGAGCCTCTGTATCTGGATGTAAAGGATGCTTTCTACGATGTTCAGGACCGTCCTCTCATCGTTGGCGGCCGTTACGGTCTGGGTTCACACGATACCACTCCCGCTCAGATCATCAGCGTATTCAACAACCTGGCTATGCCGGAGCCCAAGAACCACTTCACCGTAGGTATTGTTGATGATGTTACATTCACATCACTGCCCGAGGTTGAGGAGATTGCACTTGGTGGCGAGGGTATGTTCCAGGCTAAGTTCTACGGTCTGGGTGCCGACGGTACTGTAGGTGCCAACAAGAACTCAGTTAAAATCATCGGTGATAACACTGACAAGTATTGCCAGGCTTACTTCTCATATGAC
The DNA here is from genome assembly GCA_900319225.1 of uncultured Prevotellaceae bacterium. Taxonomy (GTDB): domain Bacteria; phylum Bacteroidota; class Bacteroidia; order Bacteroidales; family Bacteroidaceae; genus Colenecus. Next base: position 146,374 of record ONNV01000004.1, read on the forward strand.
TCAAAGAAGTCAGGCGGTTTCACCTGCTCACACCTGCGTTTCGGTGATACCCCCATCCGTTCAACTTATCTGGTAACCACACCTAACTTCGTTGCATGCCACGTTCAGGCTTACCTGCACATGTACGATGTTACACGCGGTCTGCAGAAGAACGGTCAGTTCCTGCTCAACACCATCTTTGAGGGCGACGAGCTGGAGAAGTTCATGCCTAACAAGGTAAAGCGTTACTTCGCTAAGAACAATATCACTGTTTATACCATCAACGCTACCAAGATTGCTCAGGAGATTGGTCTGGGTAACCGTACCAACACCATCCTTCAGTCTGCTTTCTTCCGCATCACAGGTGTTATTCCTGTAGAGCTTGCAGTTGAGAAGATGAAGGCTGCCGCCCTGAAGTCTTACGGAGCAAAGGGTCAGGATGTAGTTGACCTGAACTACGCCGCTATCGACCGTGGTGGTGAGTACAAGCAGCTTGTTGTTAAGCCCGAGTGGGCTAACCTGCCCGATGATGAGGCCAAGAAGGATGATGCACCCGCATTCGTTAAGGAGCTGGTTCGTCCTATCAACGCTCAGGCCGGTGACCTGCTCAAGGTTTCTGACTTTACAAAGCATGGCACAGTTGACGGTTCATGGGAGGTTGGTACCGCTGCTTATGAGAAGCGTGGTGTTGAGGCCTTCGTTCCCGCTTGGAACAAAGACAACTGTATCCAGTGCAACCAGTGCGCATACATCTGTCCTCACGCTGCTATCCGTCCGTTCGTCCTGACCGATGACGAGCTCAAGGGCTTTGATGGTCTCGACACTATCGAGATGAAGGCTCCCGCCGCAATGAAGGGTATGCACTTTGTTATCGAGCCCTCTGTTCTTGACTGCCTTGGTTGCGGCAACTGCGCCGACATCTGCCCGGGCAACCCCAAGACCGGCAAGGCCCTCACAATGGTTCCGTTCAACCCCGATGCTGCCGATATGAAGAAGATGGCTGCCGACTGGGACAAGCTTGTTAAGGTTCCCTCAAAGCAGGATCTTGTTGACATCAAGTCAAACGTTAAGAACTCACAGTTCGCTCAGCCTCTGTTCGAGTTCTCAGGCGCTTGCTCAGGTTGCGGTGAGACTCCGTACGTTAAGCTGCTCTCACAGCTGTTCGGTGACCGTCAGATGATCGCCAACGCTACCGGTTGCTCATCAATCTATTCAGCTTCTATTCCTTCAACTCCTTACACCAAGAACGAGAAGGGTCAGGGTCCTGTATTCAACAACTCACTGTTTGAGGACTTCTGCGAGTTCGGTCTGGGTATGGCTCTTGGTAACAAGAAGATGAAAGAGCGTGTTGCCAAGCTGCTCCAGGAGATGATTGACTCTGACAAGACCAGCGCTGAGTACAAGGAGCTGGCTGCTGAGTGGATCGCCAACAAGGAGGATGCCGATAAGACCAAGGAGATTGCTCCCAAACTGCGTGCTTGCATCGCTGACGGTGCTGCCAAGGGTTGCCCCGTATGCACTGAGCTCAAGACTCTTGACCACTACCTGGTTAAGCGTTCACAGTGGATCATTGGTGGTGACGGTGCATCATACGATATAGGTTACGGTGGTCTTGATCACGTAATTGCCAGCGGTGAGGACGTTAACATCCTGGTACTTGATACTGAGGTTTACTCTAACACCGGTGGTCAGGCCTCTAAGGCTACTCCTCTGGGTGCTATCGCTCAGTTCGCCGCTCAGGGTAAGCGTATCCGCAAGAAGGATCTTGGTATGATCGCTACCACCTACGGTTATGTATATGTTGCTCAGATTGCTATGGGTGCAGACCACGCACAGTGTCTCAAGGCTATCCGCGAGGCCGAGGCTTGGCACGGTCCTTCAATCGTAATCGCTTACGCTCCCTGTATCAACCACGGTCTTAAGGCCAAGGGCGGCATGGGTAAGAGCCAGGCTGAGGAGAAGAAGGCTGTCGAGTGTGGTTACTGGCACTTGTGGCGTTACAATCCCGCTCTTGCTGAGGAGGGTAAGAATCCGTTCTCACTCGACTCAAAGGAGCCTAACTGGGCTAACTTCCATGACTTCCTGCTGGGTGAGGTTCGTTACCTCTCAGTTAAGAAGGCATATCCCAATGAGGCCGAGGAGCTCTTTGCTGAGGCACAGAAGATGGCTCAGCTCCGCTACAAGAGCTACATCCGCAAGAGCCAGGAAAATTGGGGCGAGTAACCCAAGCGAGCAAAAGGGGGCCAAAGGGGACGGTTCTTTTTGGCTCCTTTTTCAAGATAAGGAACAGCAGCTTGAATATGAGCTGCTGTTCTTTTTTGTAGTTGTATAAATAAGGAGCCAAAAAGAACCGTCCCCTTTGGCCCCTTGAAAAAAATTGCAGAAATTTGCGCCGGTTTTCTAGTATTATAGTCCGAATTAACATTTCATATTGTCACAATGAATAACCGTATTGTAAAATCCGGCAGCAGATTGTGTTTCCATTTAATTGCTGCTATCTGTGCGTTTTCTGTAATGTCAGTGTTTTCATCTTGCGATAAAGATGAGGATGAAGATGTACAGGCTCTTAAGAGCGGAAGCCTGGAGTTTGTCATTGATAATGCTTCTCTATATGAGAAACTGGGTATCACTGATCTGATCGATACCGTCCTAATCGAAAATCTGATGGTATTTACAGATTCTGTCCTGGTTTATGACAAATCAGGGAACCTGGTCTGCAAAACCGGTGCTCAGTCCGCCGGAATTGAGACGGTGATCCTTAGGGCAGATTCTCTTTCTGCTGGAGAATATACGGTTTTGATGTGGCAGTCAATCCTTACAATTCCCGATAATCAGAAACCCTGGATCCTGAGCGGAGAGGAAAAACTCTCTACAGTTAATATATCAACCCTCTATTCGTTAATGGATCTCTCGGGTGCTTTGGGCATAGCCCAATCAGTTGTGAAGCTTAATGGAGGTGTTACGCGTATGAATCTTACTCCTAAGGCTGTAGGTAGTATCGTTAATTTCAGACTTGACGGTTTTACAGACGGATTTGAAGATGATGAAAAGGCGATGTGCCTGTTTAATGACAGCAAAAGTATGAAAGGCATGTATCTGGATCCTTCACTATCAGATTCGGACCGTTGGATTGTCGATGACAGGAACTATTCTGGGCATGAAGGTGTTATAGGTGCCATTAATCTTGGACGTAGTTGGTTTCCGAGTTTTGTGCTGGATCATGGTAATGATATGACACTGTCTCTATGGAGTGTGGATAGTGCATATGATACTATCGGTTGTTATACAGTGTATAACCATGTGGAACTGAATCCGGGTGACAATAAAGTCTTTTATATGGATTTGGGACGTCGTGGTTATACTCCGCCGTTCTTTGGTACTGCGGACAGTCTTGACAAATGGCTTGAAGCGCGTAACAGAGATTCGATTGTGCTTGATCCGTATCTTGATTGGGGCTGTGATTTTGATGATGTAGACCAATATATGAATGGGCATCAGTGGGTATTTTCGGATGTAGATTCTTTATATCCCGCTGTTGGCTTCTGGGCTTATGAATATCTTACTGCCAGCAAGTTTAAACAAGAGTACCTTTTTGAGACGAAAGATGGTAAGAATTTAAGACAGATATATGCCGCATATATGGGTGATGACCTGTCAATTGATGTTTTTAATGACCTTTTGGTGAAACAGGGATACATATATAACGGCATTTTTAATAATGCCCTATCTCCTGTCACTGATATATATTTCTCGGCCGACGGTAAGGATGAGGTTCAAACGTATGTCCAGAAAGATGGTACTATCATAATTTTTTATCAGCCTACAGATCCGGATGACTTCCAGTATATTGTAGAGCCTAAGTGATGTGAAGGGGGCCAAAGGGGACGGTTCTAAACGCAAAGGGGACGGTTCTGTTCGCGAACAGAACCGTCCCCTTTGCGTTTAGAACCGTCCCCGGTGAGACGTTATGAAATTGCAATGCTCTGTACGGCCTGGGCTTGCTTTTCGGCAGGCAGCTTGGGTACGTCGATTGTCAGTACGCCGTTCTCAACTTTGGCCGATATTTTCTCGCGGTCTGCATCATCGGGTAGGATGTAGCTCTGGTTGAACTCCTGATAAGAGAATTCACGACGGATGTAGTTGCGTTTCTTGTCTTCCTTGTTATCCTCGTTCTTGTGGACCATAGAGATTGACATTACGCCGTCAGAGTCAACCTGCAGGTTCAGCTCCTCTTTCTTGAGACCCGGAACAGCGAACTCAAGTTCGTAGTTCTTCTCATTCTCGATTACGTTCAGAGCCGGTACACTGGCTGCGGTGCGGGTAGTGAACCAATCGTCATTCATAAAATCGTTGAACAGACTGGGTAACCAATTCTGATTGTAATTCTGATTTCTTCTTGCGAGTAACATAGTTGTAACCTCCTATACTTTAATTGTTAAACATTTCTTTTTATCCGGCTCCCTATCGGGGCGCCTTCGCAGTATAAGAGACAAATGTGGTGCCAATAAAAAACACATGACAAAATGTCATGTGTTTATGTTCTTAATCTGACAAGCTGTCAAAGGTCGGCCAGCGGTGTGGACCAAATGTCACCTGAGAGGGTCTTGCGTTCATTGTCAATCTTGAGCAGAGCCTCACGGATTTCACTGTTCAGGGCGTGGTCAAGGTCGCAGTAGCCGCTTTGGTTGATTGCTGACAGCACCTTTATAACGGTGATTTTATGCGTATCGGTGGCAGGTACATATGCCGGCTCGCGTTCATCGTCCTGCAGCACAGTCTCAAGCAGACCGGCCTCAGTGAGGGTGTCAAGTGATGCGATTACGTAACGTAGCGGTATCTGCAGCTCATTGCCAATCTCCCTGCGGTTAAGTGCTGGCTGGTGCTGGTTGAACCTTTTGCAGATATATGTCATGACCATGAGGCAGTAGAAATCCTCATGACGGCGGCTAATCTTGTCGGGCTCCTTGAAGTAGTTGAAATTGTCATTGTTCTGTGCCACGTATGCCAGCTGGCAACCAAAGAGTATGATTGACCATGAGATGTTGCACCAGAACAGGAACAGCGGCAGGGCGGCGAAACCTCCGTATATCTGGTTGTAACTTGACAGGGCCAACTGACCGTCAAAATAGAGGTTCTGGAGTGCCTGGAACAGGCAGCCTGCTATGATTCCCGGTATGATTGCATACTTGAACTTGACCTTGGTGTTGGGCATGAAGATGTAAAAACCGGTCAGGATCAGACTGGCCACCATGTATGGCAGCGCATCGTCAAGCAGGAACTTGAGGAATCCTCCAAGCAGCAGGAACCCCTCGGTACGTGTAATGAACCAGGATGTCAGTTTTGATGTACCGCACAGGCAGATGATGCCAATCGGGATAAGAATTACCAGAGAGAAATAGTCCGTTATCTTGCGGGCCATGCCTCTGGCTTTCTTGACATGCCAAATGGCGTTGAGGTTGGTCTCAATTCCATCGGCCAGTGAGTAGACGGTGAATAGCAGGAACAGCAGGCCGATACCCACGAACGCGCCGCTTGATACATACTGCATGTATCCGTCTATGAACTCCATTACGGAGTCAAGGCCTTCTATCTTGTCTAACTCTATTGTGCCGCTCTCCTTTATCAGGTCAAAGATGTTGCCGAATCCGAATCCGCGTGCAACTGCGAATATCAGCGCCAGGATAGGTACGATGGCAAACAGCGTGGAGTAGGTGAGTGCGGCCGCCTTGGTCATGACCTTGTCATCCAGGAATGTGCGGACAGCAATTACTATAACTTTTACGGTGTTGCCTATTGCGCGGCGCAACAGTCCTTTCTTGCTTAAATCAAATGACCAGATATCCTTGGTGAGGAAGTTGTTGAGACGCTCCTTGAATGAACACTCGCCTTCATTCTTTTTCTTTGCCATGATAAATTCTTATAAGCCAATGGCAAAAATAGGCATTTTTTTCAAAGTTTGTCCTTTAGGAAGCGGCCGGTGTAGGATTCAGGGCAGGCGGCAACCTCCTCGGGGGTGCCGCAGACAACAAGATGTCCGCCGCGCTTGCCGCCTTCAGGGCCCAGGTCAATCACGTGGTCGGCACACTTTATCACGTCCATGTTGTGCTCAATGATGATCACGGTGTGGCCGCGGCGTATCAGGGCGTCGAATGACTCCAGCAGTTTGCGGATATCATGGAAGTGCAGACCGGTGGTGGGCTCATCAAATATGAATATGGTGGGGTCGGCCTTTTCAAGACTCAGGAAATAGGCCAGTTTGACGCGCTGGCTCTCACCGCCCGACAGCGTTGATGATGACTGTCCCAGCTTTACATAGCCTAGGCCTACCTGCTGCAGGGGCTCCAGTTTCTTGACTATGCGGCGCTCGGCGGCATCGCCCGTGGAGAAGAACTCGATTGCCTGGTTTACGGTCATCTCCAGGATGTCCCATATGTTCTTGCCTCGGTAGGTGACCTCCAGAATGTCATTCTTGAAACGGTGTCCGTGGCAACTCTCGCAAACCATCTGCAGGTCTGACATGAACTGCATGGATACGGTAACTACGCCCTCGCCCTTGCACTCCTCGCAGCGTCCGCCCTCGGAGTTGAATGAGAAGTGTGTGGGACGGTATCCCATCTGGTGTGACAGCGGCTGGTCGGCAAACAGCTTGCGTATCTCATCGTAAGCCTTTACGTAGGTGACGGGGTTGGAACGGGTGGTCTTGCCTATGGGGTCCTGATCAACAAACTCCACTGCGCGTACCATTCCGGTATCGCCTTCAATGCCCATGCACTCGCCCGGGCGCTCGCCGGACTCGCCGTATATGTTCTTGAGGTGACGGTACAGCACATCGCGTACCAATGTGCTCTTGCCCGATCCGCTTACGCCCGTAACAACAGTCATCACGTTGAGCGGGAACTTTACGTCAATTCCGTCCAGATTGTTCTGGCGCGCTCCAACTACCTTTATATAATTATTCCACGGTCGGCGTGACTGCGGTACGGGTATGCACTCCTCGCCGGTAAGGTACTTTACCGTCCAACTGCCGCTGTTCTTTTCAAGCTGGCTGGTAGGCCCCTGATATATAATCTCACCGCCGTGACGTCCGGCCTCCGGTCCTACATCTATTATGTAGTCCGATGCGCGGATAATCTCCTCGTCATGCTCCACTACAACCACGGTGTTGCCTATCTCTTGCAACTGACGCAGCACCTTGATAAGTTTGTCAGTGTCGCGGCTGTGCAGACCTATGCTTGGCTCGTCAAGTACGTAGAGTGAACCCATCAGGCTGCTGCCCAGTGATGTGACCAGATTTATGCGCTGGCTCTCGCCGCCCGAAAGCGTGGCGCTGGCACGGTTCAGGGTGAGGTATTCCAGACCTACATCCAGCATGAACTGTATACGGCTGTTTATCTCTATGAGCAGACGCTTGGCTGCCTTGGCCTCATGCTCTGGCAGTGTGAGCGTGTCAAAGTATTTCTTTAGTTCCGATATGGGCATCTCAACCAGCTCATTGATGGACTTGCCGCCCACCTGTACGTAACCGGCCTCCTTGCGCAGACGTGTTCCGTGGCACACGGGGCATATGGTCTTGCCGCGGTATCGGGCCAGCATCACGCGGTACTGGATCTTGTACTGGCTCTTCTCCAGCATCTTGAAGAAGTTGTCGATGCAGGTCTCCTCCCAGCCGCGCTCGTCAACGCCGCGTCCGGTTCCGTGCCACAGGTAATCCTTCTGCTCCTGGGTGAGCTGGTAATATGGTGTGAATATGGGGAAATCATGCTCCTGAGCGTGCAGGATAAAGTCATCCTTCCACCCGGTCATCACATCTCCGCGCCAGCAGACCACCGCTCCGTCATAGACGCTCAGCGCACGGTTGGGGATGACCAGCGACTCGTCAATTCCTATTATACGGCCAAATCCCTCGCACTTGGGGCACGCGCCTACGGGCGAGTTGAATGAGAACAGGTTGTCGGTTGGCTCCTCAAACTTGATGCCGTCGGCCTCAAAGCGGTTGCTGAACTTATGGAGTGATGTGTCAGGAGTATCGTAAAGACGCAGTGCGCACTGGCCGCCGCCCTCAAAGAAAGCGGTCTCAACTGAGTCCGTGAACCGGCTCAGGGTCTCCTTTGAGTCATCGGTAGTGAGGCGGTCTATGAGCAGGTAAATCTCCTTGGTGTGTTTGGAGAGTTCAGCCAGTTGCTTGCTGTCGGCCAAAAGGTCCTCAATACGGATCATATCGGCCTTGTATTCAATGCGGGTGAATCCCTCCTTGAGCGATGTGCGCAATTGCTCCTCCAGGTTTCGGCCGCCGCGCATGGGCATGGGCGCCAAAACAGTAAAGCGTACTCCTTTAGGCTGTGAGAGCATGAAACTGACCACATCCTCCACGCTGTGCTTGCGCACCTCCTTGCCGCTTACGGGCGATATGGTATGGCCTATGCGGGCAAACAGCAGTTTGAGATACTCGTAAATCTCAGTCTGAGTGCCTACGGTTGATCGGGGGTTGCGGTTGCCGGAACGCTGCTCTATGGCAATTGTAGGCGGCAGGCCTTCAATATAATCGCACTCGGGCTTTTTCATACGGCCCAGAAACTGGCGGGCATATGATGAGAGTGACTCCACATAACGGCGCTGGCCCTCGGCATACAGCGTATCAAAGGCAAGTGAAGACTTGCCTGATCCTGAAAGACCCGTTATGACGGTAAAGGTGTCACGCGGAATATCAACCGATATGTTCTTCAGGTTGTTAACCCTGGCACCCTTAACCCTTATTGAATTGTTGTCGCTCTCCACCTTTGCAATTTTGGACTTGCAAAGTTAATGCATAATCAGCAAAAATGGTTTATATTTGTCAACCTACTAAACCTATTTTACATATGAAGCGCCTTTTCCTTTTTGGGTTGACAGCCCTTGCTTGCATTCTTGTCTTTTCGTGTAAGAATAACTCTGAACTTCCCTATGAACTTACCGATATCATCAGCGATCTTTCGGTGACATCGGCCCCGGAGGCTGATTATACCAGGCCGGCAATAATTACCGGACATATCAGCAACCGTCAGGTTTATCCCGACACCAGGGAGGTGAGACTGACCATCCCCACACTGGGCAGTGTTCCTATAACCATTGATTCGCCCATCTGGGGTGACAATTCCTTCTCGTTCCAGTTTACACCCTATGCCTTGCGGCAGGTCTCAATCAACCCGTATATGCCCGAGATTATTATCGGCCCGGGTGATTCGCTCCATTTTGAGATAGATTTTGCAGACCTTCTGAATATATCCTGCACCGGAAAGGGGGCCGATAACAACGCAAAACTGATAATATTCCACAACCGTTACTACCTGCGCAACTGGTCCGGCCTGAGTTCGATCCGTTATGCTCAGGAAGAAGACCTGGCCGGAAGATTAATGCAGGAGTACAACAAACGCCGCAGTGACTATTTGGACAAACTGGACAGTTTCATTAAAAATGAGAATCCCAGTGATGAACTTGCCGAATTCTGCCGCAAGGAGATAGAGACGGATTATTACTCATTCGTAAATTATCTTTATGAAATGGAGCAGAATGGAGGTGATGTCTCAAACCTGATCAATCTGAAGGAGTTTGAGAAACTGTTTGAGAATCCCTGCCTGAACGGCAACCTTTACGGTGTGGTAAACGGATTAAACGACTGGCTGAATTACATTTATTACAAAGACCATCAGGACTTGTCAAAAGAAGAGCGTTTTGTGGGCTACATGGATTACCTCAAGAAAAACACCCGGAAAGGTATGCTCCGTCAGGCTCTGATAACGGACAACTTCAATAGGTTCATTGACCGTAATGAAACCGAGAGGTTTGAGCAGTTATATTCATTCTTTACCCAAAACGTGGATAACCCCATACTGAAACTCTCCACCCGTGACCGATACCTCTCACGTAAGTCTTTCAAGGATGATCCCCGGGCACTGACCAACGCCGTTCTCTATCCCGACAGGCGCAGCGATATGCCGGGTACATCGGCCCCGGTCAATGACGGCGTCAGGTTTCTGCGTGACAGGGTGGAGCAGAACCAGGGCAAGGTCATCTACATCAACATAGGCGCCCACTGGTGTCGCGGATGCGTTGAGGAGAGGCCTTACATGTGGAAAATGGCCAGGACTTTAAAGGATGAGCCGCTTAAGATTGTGAATATTATCATAGGCGCCCAACTCTACCCCGACAGGGACAGCGTATCGACCTTTGGATCCATGGTTGAGGATTATCTGCTGACCGAAGAGCAGTTCTACGGAATAGACCACATCCTCAAGTTGGGAAACAACGGAATCCCGTACTACATCCTTATAAACAAAGAAGGGCTGATTGTGGATTACGGCGGTCATCTGAGGCCGTCATCCCAATCAACCCTTGATAAAATCAGAGCCCTTCTTGCTGAATGATGCAGGGAGGAGATTCTTTTAGAGAGCGCGGAAATTGAAGCGGAATGCAATCTGAGGATAGATGGGGAATTTATCCAGATACTCCACAGCTGTCTTGGCTGCATCGCCAAACTGCTCTGCTGCATCACCCATGTCAACCTCCTTCTCCTGGAAATAGAATCCTGTTGAATGGTAGATCATTGTACCCAGCTCAAACTGGAAACCTATCAGCTTGTTAGGGATGCTGCGTCCAAAACCAAATCCAACATAGTATTTCAGGGGGTCAATCTTGTAGTCGGCCTGCAGATAACCCTTGCCGTCCTTCTCCATGATGGCATATTTCTCGTTACCTATCTCAAGTGATATGTCATAATCGACACCGCTCTTGTCGCGCAGTTCCTGCAATGCAGCCCAGTCATTCTCGGTGGTGTTACCGCTTATTCTCAGGAATGGTTTGTCATCATCCTTGGGAGCGTAATACAAACCGCCGGCCAGATAGAAGTTGCTGGACTTGAAGGGATACCAGTTAAGCATGAGCTTGAAGTTTGACAGGCCAACCTGAGCTCCTGCAGATACAACAGCCTCATCGCCGAACTTGTTCTGGAACTGATAGCTGGTTAAAGCGGTGTACTGCTCCTGAGCCTCCTTAAGGTCCTTTGTATCGGCACTTACATCAGTTTTTACAAGTTCTGATGACGGGAACCAGTTGTAACCTGCCTTAACTACCAGGCTGGGGAGAACCGGCATGGCAACTTCAATACCAACTCCGTGAAGTCCGGCCTCAACGCCGACTGAGAAATGACGGAACGGTTCCATGTTCTCCTGTGCGGAGATTCCTAACGTAAAAAGCGTAGCTAATGATAAAACGAATAGCCTTTTCATAAATCAATTGTTTAGGTTAATAATCGGTTGTTTGTTGTAATTGCAAGTACATTACGATTGCAATAATAAACATTTTTCATCTTTTTTGCATCATTTAGCGATAAGAAAAGTGACTGACCCTAATGTGCCATTCAGGATAAATTATGCGCTATGCAGTTCTTGATGTATTCAATCAGTTCGGGATTATTCGTGGGATGCAGGTAGCTGGTACGGATTATGTCCAGTGCGGCGTAGGGGCGGAGCTCGCGGTTAAGTGCTTCAATATCAGTCGCTCCGGTATAAGCTTTTGCAAATGCGTTCCAGAAGTCAATCATCTGCTGCCGCGTCATGTGAGTCAGGTCCTGAACCTGAGGAATCATGCTGTCCTCTATCAACATCTTGTAGTTATGGGCCAGATCCATCATATACCATCCCTGTGACAACCACCCCAGGTCTATCCAGAAGTGCTGTCCGCCGGCCATTATTATGTTGCCGGGCTGGAAATCGCCATGCAGGCAGTTCTGTGTATCCGGCATGGCATCCACTAAGACCGATAAGCGCTCACGTTGCTCATCGGTCACAATCGGAGATGACTGCAAGGCATTTTTAAGCAGCGTTTTCATGGGTATGACATACTCGTTCGGGGCAATGGGCGTATTGTGGAGCGCTTTTCCGTACTCCGCCATCATTTGGGCGTATTCCGATATGCGGTCGGGGACGTCGGCACACAAGCGGGCAATTGATTTCTTGCCCTCAACTACCTGACACAGATATCCATGATAATTGCCGTTGCGTACTATCTCGTAAACCTGCGGCGTAGGCAAGCCCGTCTCATAGGCCGTCTTGGCTGCATAGAATTCCTGCTCAACTTTCAGCGCACTGCCCAAATCACTTGTAACCAGCTTAAGCATTACACCGGGGTGAGCATCGGACACAAACGCCTGTCCGTTAAAGCCTTCACCCACCTTTTTCCATTCACTAAGTTCAATCTGCCGATAATCACTCATAGCCCTAAACATCAGTGTCCTTTGCAAATATAAACAATTAGAGCCTGTTAATTGGATCAAGTATCAAGTAAAAGTTGTATTATTGCAATATCTAATCACTAAAAGAAATACGCAAAATGGGCACATCTACACAGAAACAATACACTATAGAGGAGATACGAGCTCGTATTGATCAGGCTGAGCGCGAATCAGCTTTAGGTCTTGGAATAGACGGCGAAGAGATGATTCGTGAATTGGAAGCCGAATTTGCTAAAGAAGATATCAAATCAAATCTAAACTAATAAGGTCACAATTTGTGATCGCATATTATTTGAAGCCGATGGGCGGACGCGGGTTGTTCTTCTTTTCCTCGATACGTGAAGCAAGTTCTCCGATTGCCAAATAGAGATTGTCTATGTCTTTGCGGACATCCTCTGACAGATCATTGACGGCAGCCAGATTCTCCTCTTGTTGGAGTTGAAGTAAATCAACCTTTGCTCTGAGTTCCTTCAGTTCTGCCGATAGAGTAGAGGTGGTCATCAGGTATTCCCTGACTTGTACAAAGGCTCGCATTATTGCGATGTTTGCAGCGATTGCAACATCACTTTTTAGAACTGATGATAGCATTGCAACTCCTTGTTCGGTAAAGGCAAAAGGAGCGTATTTGGGGTATTTGCCACGTCCTTTTTCTAAGGTCACAAATTGTGACCTTATATTGAGTATCAATGAGTTATACTCAGAATCGGAGAGCGTGAACATAAAATCAGGCGGAAATCTTTCAATGTTTCGTCTAACAGCTTGTTTCAAAACTTTGGTTTCAATTTGATACAATTTCGCCAAATCAAAATCCAGCATAACTCTCTTGCCACGAATCTCATAGATAAGATTTTGGACTACTGTAATAGGATTATTATCCATATTACTCTCTAATTCTTTGTTTTTAGTTGTCATAAAACAAACAAGTATAATTAGGTTAACATGATATCAAACAACAAAGGGCACCCCAACCTGACACCTCTATGTCTTGCGGAACACCCTCTGGTATCAGATACTGCAAATATAGCAAAATGTGGAAGCGATACAAAACAGAACCATCTTTTCAAGGTCACATATTGTGATCTTGAAGATGTCAACGATTAGCGATTATTAAGGATATCCTCAAAAATGTGGCGCAGAAGTACTTTTGGTGCATGCGGTCACAAATTGTGATCGCATAAGCAATTCAGAACGTTCCGTTCTTCTCCATCTCATCCAGCAGAGACAACTGCGTATTAGCCAAATCTTTTGAACTCAAGATGATTTCACGGAGCTGCTCATAAGACTTGACGAAAGTGTTGGGTATCATCAGGAAGGTGATGTTCTTTTTGTCGCAGATTTCTGATTTGCGTTTGTCGGCAGCCTCGCGGGCTTTGTTGCCAAAATGTTCTCCGCCGTTTATCTCAATCACAATTTTTGGGATAGGAGTGCGTGAGAACCACCTCTTTTCATACAGCACGCAGTCAAACTCGTATTGGAGTTGACTTAGTTCATTGTCATCGGCAAAGATTGTGCTGAATGGTACATTTCTCTTTGCTTCAAATGTCTGGTGGACAGAGCAGAACTGTGAAATGGTTTTGTAGAACTCTTTTTCGTAGTAACTGTTGTTGGATTTACCTAATTCAACTTTCAGCTCCTCATTAAGTGGCACTTCCGTTTTTCCTTGACTCTTTACATATTGGACAAGGTCAACAAGATCGCTATGCTCGCCTTTGGCCAACTTGGACAATACTTCTTCATCGCATGCCAAAACGAGTTTCTTCTTTGCTCTTGTAACAGCAACATTAATTAGTTCAGTGTTGTTCTTTATCCATTCAAAAGTTTTGTCTCTTGTGGTGGTAGATAGGGCTGTTGACAGAATAATCGTGTCGCTTTCACCACCTTGCATAGCATGAACGGTTTCACAAGTTATGCCTTCTATGTTTGCCTCCTTAAGCCGTTCATTGATTAACTCGCGTTGATTTGCAAAAGGCGTTATGATTTTGGTGTTGGTATATCCGTTTCTCTTCAGGTAGTCGATAATGGCATCAACTTCTTCCCAGGCTTGATTCTTAACAACACTGTTCACGTTCTTGACGTTCATCAGTATCAGTTCACCATTTTCTTTAATGGGAGTCAAGTCCAGTTTTGATTCGTAGTACTTTTTGTTTGAGAAGTTGATGATGCTTCGGCCGCATCTATAGTGGTATTTCAGTAATACGTACTGGGAAATGGAGTCGTGATTACGCATTACGTCAAGAATGGAATTTCTCTTGTAATCGTAATCCTGAGGAATGGAATGCTTTTCGCGGAGCATCATATTAATTGAATCCTCAATCACCACTATGGGTCGTAGTTGTTCGGGGTCACCAACCAGTAATAATGAATTGGCTTTGGTTACAGGAATTAACGCGTGTGATACGTTGCACTGCCCGGCTTCATCCATCACTACCAGGTCAAACATGCAATCTGGTGTGCCCAGTCTTTGGGCCGATATGTTAGTCGTAAATATGACAGGGAAGACCTTTGTGAAACGTTTCATGTTTTCATCAATGGCCATCCAATCGTTGAATGAACGTATCCTGATATCCTTGTCCTCAATCTCGCATATGGCACGTAAATCATTGTATGAGGACTTTTGCAGAAGCCTTATGTGCTTTAGAGATGTAAAGTACATCCATTGAATCAGTTGGGGATCCTTCTGTAATGGAGTGAACAGTTTCAAAACCTCCTCATTCTTGACTTCAGGATTCTTGACTAATTCTGTTTCCAGTTCCTGAATGTGTATGGATATGTTTTTTGAGAACTGGTTGTTGATGCCCATTGCATTTACATTTTTCTGCAACTGAACGGCATCCTTATAGAAACTTTCCAGTTTTACATGTTTCTCCTGTCGTTTAAGAATCTCACAAAGTTGTCCGTTCTTAGTATTTGTGGACGATTTGATGCGATCAATCTTCTCGTCATTGGGCTCATAATTTGATGTGTATGAGAATAACTCTTTGATTTTATCCAGAGCCTTGTCAACTTGGTCCATATTGCCCAGTCTTAAGAACGGGAATGGGATGGGCTTATTCCAGTATTCTATCTGGAGCTTTTCCAGAATACCGTCAACGGGCTTGTTGTTCGATGAACAGACAATCATAGTCCTGTCGTTGTAGAAACCATTGAGGACTACATTCAAGATCGTTTGTGTCTTTCCTGTTCCTGGAGGGCCTTGTACATATGTGACAGGTTGCTTCATTGCGTTGTAAAGCACTCGTGTCTGATCCACATTTATCTTTTCATCGCAAATGATGATATTGGGCTCCTTGCGGCGTTGGTTGTCGCGTCCGGTTATCATTCCAAAGAATGACTTAAGAGGAACATTCAACTTGCCGTTATCGTATCTGTCCAGGATCGCGTCAAATGTCGTCCTTACATCAACGGGCATATCACGCTCTATTATCATCATGTTCGGCATAGTGTCAATTATCTCGCCGAACCTGAGATTATCCTGTATTACCTCCATACCCCAAGCCGGGTTCTCTTTGTATTGCTCTATGAATTTGTCTACATCCATATCGGTGTATTGGAGCAAAGTAGCCCTGGCTTCACTTGACATTGTGCTGATTTCAGTCAGCTTCTTAAACAAGAAAGTCTTGTTAAAGCGTAGGGTCTTGTCCAAATTTAAGACACCTTCTTTGGGGTTGTAATAGACGTTGTTGTAGGAGACAATATATATCCTGTTGTTGCTTGTCTTGCTTATTGCCAATCTGGAAATGGCAAACTCATAGAAAAGTGATGGCTTGTCGTTCCTGGCGTATCCTTTGTATAACTTGGTGAGGAGCGTTTTTTGCTCAGTACTAAGTGCGAAGGATTTGTCTTTGAGCAGAACATTATAATCGATGCCCGGAATGGTAATGTGTTCCTTTTGATATGGATCTTTATCGAACCAGTTGCATTCTTCATAGTAATCAAGCAAATAGCTGATATCTTGTTCATACTTCAGCCATTCGTATCTGTTCATGTTCTGCTCCAGTTTGTTTAAGAGCTTATCAGGAACATCATATTCAGTGAAATCAAGAATCTTTGCTGTCAGAATCTTGTTGAAGTAAAGCTTGGTCTGTTTTGCTTCGTCAACATTCTTGTCCGGATTGTACATTGATACGGAAAGTCGTATTTCCGGGCCGAGCTCTACGTCTTCGACCGAAATCCAGAAATATGTCTTGGCTTCTCCGTTACTCGCATAGGTGATATATACCCACTTTCCAGTGCGTATAGCTTTTACTAATACCTTTCCTATGCTCTCTTTCATCAATTGGCTTGACCTTAATATGGGATCAATGGTCGTAATCCCGTTTCCAGGCCATTATTATGAATACATATCAAAACCTCATATAGAGGAATGTATTTCTGCTGCAAACTTAAACAAAACATTTAATTACCTTGCATGGAGCACAAAAAAACGCGCAAAACAGCGCTCGGCCCGAAGGGACGCTTTCACCGCTCGACGCTTTGCGGCGCTTATTCGAGCGAAGCGAGTCTTAAGAAAGCGAAGCGACTGAAAGAAGGTTTAGCTCGACGGCCCGAAGGGAAAAGTCAACCGTCTCCAATTGCGCGAAAAATGAGCAAAAAAGCGCTCGGCCCGAAGGGACGCTTTCACAAAGCGAAGCGACTGAAAGAACCGTCCCTGATTGCGCGCCTAATTGCACAAAAAGTAGTAACTTTGCACATCAAAATTTTGCAACTGAAATGATTATCTTTTTCAAGAACCCTACGGGCACGATTGTTGCCACTGAGACTGTTTCAAAACTGCAGGCAGAGGATGTTAAGAAACTGAGCTGGCTTTATGGTAATGCCACGGCTCTGGATCAGGAATCACTGGAAGGTTTCTTTGTGGGACCGCGCCGTGAGATGATCACCCCTTGGAGTACAAACGCCGTTGAGATAACCCAGAACATGGGTCTTAAGGGCATAAGCCGTATTGAGGAGTATTTCCCCGTAGCCAGTGCCGATGCCGACTACGACCCCATGCTGCAGCGCCTGTACAAGGGTCTTGACCAGAAGATTTTCACTGTCGATATCAAGCCGCAGCCCATTCTCTTTATCGATGACCTGGACTCTTACAACGAGCAGGAGGGTCTGGCACTCTCCAAGGAGGAGATTGACTACCTGCACAAGGTAGAGGGTGAGCTGGGCCGCAAGCTGACTGACAGCGAGGTGTTCGGCTTTGCCCAGATAAACTCGGAGCACTGCCGCCACAAGATATTTGGCGGAAAGTTCATTATTGACGGCAAGGAGATGGAGTCTTCACTGTTCAGTCTCATTAAGAAGACCACACAGGAGAACCCCAACCGCATCCTTTCGGCTTATAAAGACAATGTGGCATTTGCACAGGGTCCGGTCGTAGAGCAGTTCGCTCCAGCCGACCACTCAACATCCGACTGGTTTATAATCAAGAATATTGAGACCGTAATATCAATCAAGGCTGAGACACATAACTTCCCCACCACGGTTGAGCCGTTCAACGGCGCATCAACAGGTACCGGCGGTGAGATCCGCGACCGTATGGGTGGCGGTACAGGTTCATGGCCTATAGCAGGTACTGCAGTCTATATGACATCATACCCCCGCAATGATGAGAAACGCACCTGGGAGAAAAGCATGAAGGAGCGCAAGTGGCTCTATCAGACCCCTGAGCAGATACTTATCAAGGCATCTAACGGTGCATCGGATTTTGGAAACAAGTTCGGACAGCCGCTTATCTGCGGTTCACTGCTTACATTTGAGCATCAGGAGAACGGCGAGCAGTACGGTTACGACAAGGTAATCATGCTGGCCGGCGGCGTGGGCTACGGTACCAAGCGCGACTGTATCAAGGGCACTCCCAAGAAGGGCAACAAGATTGTGGTGCTGGGTGGTGACAACTACCGCATCGGTCTGGGTGGCGGATCGGTTTCATCGGTTGAGACCGGACGTTACTCATCAGGTATTGAGCTGAACGCCGTACAGCGTGCCAATGCCGAGATGCAGAAACGTGCCTACAACGTGACTCGCGCTCTGTGCGAGGAGGATACCAACCCCATAGTTTCAATCCACGACCACGGATCGGCCGGACACGTGAACTGCCTCTCCGAGCTGGTTGAGGAGTGCGGCGGTCTGATTGACATGAGCAAGCTGCCGGTTGGTGACAAGACCCTTTCATCAAAGGAGATTATAGCCAACGAGTCACAGGAGCGTATGGGACTTCTGATTGATGAGAAGCATATTGAGCATGTACGCAAGATTGCCGAGCGTGAGCGCGCCCCGATGTACGTGGTTGGTGAGACCACCGGCGATGCCCGCTTTGCCTTTGAGCAGGCTGATGGCGTACGTCCGTTTGACCTGGCAGTGAGCCAGATGTTCGGTTCGTCACCCAAGACCTATATGGTTGACGAGACTGTTGAGCGCAAGTATGAGAATGTAACATACAGTGACGATAAGATAGAGGAGTACCTGGGTAATGTGCTGCAGCTGGAGGCTGTGGCATGTAAGGACTGGCTCACTAACAAGGTGGACCGCTCCGTAACCGGTAAGATTGCCCGTCAGCAGTGTCAGGGTAAGCTGCAGTTGCCGCTCTCTGACTGCGGTGTGGTTGCTCTTGACTACCGTGGCAAGAAGGGTATCGCAACAGCCATCGGTCATGCTCCGCAGGCCGGTCTGGCAAATCCCGCCGCAGGTTCAGTCCTGTCAGTTGCCGAGTCACTGACCAACATCGTGTTCGCTCCTTTGGCACAGGGACTCAAGACCGTATCGCTCTCTGCCAACTGGATGTGGCCCTGCCGCTCACAGAAGGGTGAGGATGCGCGTCTGTATCAGGGCGTCAAGGCTCTGTCAGATTTCTGCCTTGAGTTAGGCATAAACGTTCCTACCGGTAAGGACTCTCTGTCCATGACCCAGAAGTATCCCGACGGAAGCAAGATCATCAGCCCGGGTACCGTGATAGTTTCATCGGGCGGTGAGGTATCGGATATACGTAAGGTGGTGTCACCTGTACTTGCAGACCGCAAGGACAGCGTACTCATTCATATCGATTTCAGTTTTGATGAGCAGCGTCTGGGCGGTTCGGCTCTGGCTCAGTCACTTGACCGCATAGGCAGTGACGTTCCCACAGTAAAGAACGCCGAGTATTTTGCCGATGCATTCAACGCAGTACAGAAACTCATTGACAAGCGTCAGGTTCTGGCCGGTCATGATATATCGGCCGGCGGTCTGATTGTTACTCTGCTTGAGATGTGCTTTGCCAATCCTCAGGGCGGTCTGGAGATCAGTCTGGACAAGCTGACCGGCAAGGATCTTACAAGCATGCTGTTTGCCGAGAATCCGGGCGTTGTGCTGCAGGTTGAGAGCAAGAAGCTGGATGCCGTAAGTTCATATCTTGATGAGGCAGGTGTTGGTTACGCAGTAATTGGTCGTCCGGCCGATGCACGCACACTCTACATCCGTCGCGGCAAGAAGGATATCACCATCGATATTGACAAGATGCGTGACCTCTGGTACAAGACCTCATATCTGCTGGACCGCAAGCAGTCCATGAACGGCTGTGCCGACAAGCGCTACAAGAACTACTCAAAGCAGCCCATGGACATCAAGATTGCCTACAACTTTACAGGCAAGCTGAGTCAGTTCGGACTGGATCCCGACCGCCGCACACCGAGCGGTGTCAAGGCTGCCATCATACGTGAGAAGGGTACCAACGGTGAGCGTGAGATGGCTTACACACTGTGGCTTGCCGGATTCGATGTAAAGGACGTAACCATGACCGACTTGGTAAGCGGCCGTGAGACTCTGGATGACATCAATATGATTGTGTTCTGCGGCGGATTCTCCAACTCTGATGTTCTGGGTTCTGCCAAGGGCTGGGCCGGCGCATTCCTGTTCAACCCCAAGGCCAAGGAGACACTGGACCGCTTCTATGCACGTAAGGACACTCTGTCACTGGGTATCTGCAATGGCTGCCAGCTGATGATTGAGCTGGGACTTATCAATCCCGATTATGAGAAACAGGCTCACATGCTGCATAATGACTCGCACAAGTTTGAGTCGGCATTCCTGGGCTTGACAATACCGCAGAACGAGAGCGTGATGTTCAAGACTCTGGGCGGAAGCCGCTTAGGCGTGTGGGTAGCTCACGGAGAGGGCAAGTTCTCACTGCCTTACCCCGAGGATAAGTACAATGTGATAGCCAAGTATACATACGCCGATTATCCCGCCAATCCCAACGGATCGGACTACAATGTGGCCGGTATTGCAAGTGCCGACGGACGTCATGTAGCCATGATGCCGCATCCCGAGCGCGCCATATTCCCGTGGCAGTGCGGATACTATCCCGCCGAGCGTCAGGATGATGAGATCACCCCGTGGATTGAGGCATTCGTGAATGCCCGCAAGTGGGTTGAGGCTCAAAAGTAAGATATGCTGCTGACCCTTTTCATCACCTTCTTCAAGATCGGACTCTTCACCATCGGTGGAGGTTACGCTATGATTCCGCTCATAGAGCGTGAGGTGGTGGAGCGCAAGGGCTGGATTTCACGTGAAGACTTCCTGGACTTGCTGGCCATTGCCCAGTCTGCCCCGGGAGTCTTTGCTGTAAACATATCCATATTCATAGGCTACAGGATGCGTAAGTCCATCGGCAGTATATTCTGTGCGCTGGGTACCGTCCTGCCCTCCATTATCATTATCCTGGCCATTGCCCTGTTCCTGGGCAATTATCGGGACAACAGGATAGTTGAGAACGTATTCAAGGGCATCCGCCCGGCTGTTATAGCCCTGATTCTTACTCCTACCATCCGTCTTGCATCCAAGTCCGGCCTGAACAAGTGGACCTGGTGGGTTCCGGTAGTGACAGCTCTGCTTATATGGTGGCTTGGAGTATCGCCAGTGTGGATCATATTCGCCGCGATCATTGGCGCAGTCCTGTATTACATCCTTAAACTTAGGAAGGCATGAGTGCAGTGGTATTATATCTCAAACTCTTCTGGACCTTCTTCAAGATAGGCCTGTTCGGATTCGGAGGCGGATACGGAATGCTCTCGCTCATCCAGAATGAGGTGGTAGAGAACCATCAGTGGATCAGCAACTCTGAGTTTACCGATATCGTAGCAGTAAGCCAGATGACTCCAGGTCCGATAGGCATAAACTCTGCTACATACGTAGGCTACAAGGCAATTGAGAATGTAGACATGTCGCGATCGCAGGCTGTATTCGGTTCCCTGCTGGCATCATTCTCAGTAATGCTGCCGTCATTCATACTGATGCTCCTTATCAGCGCCTTCTTTATGCGCTACAAGGACCACAATTCCGTACAGACCGTACTCGCGTGGCTTCGCCCCGTGGTGGTGGGTATGCTGGCGGCTGCGGTGCTGCTCCTTCTCAATGAGGAGAATCTGGGCGTGTTCCAAAGGGATAACCTGCAGCTTTATGTAAGTATAGGCCTGTTTATACTGGCATTCATAGCAACCTACTATTGGAAGGTAGGTCCAATTAAAATGATTCTGCTGGCCGGCTTATTCGGCGGAATTTTCTACAGTATCTTTTAAGACTAAGCCTGCAAGGGTGAATCCGAAGATGGCGGTGATATGAGCAAGTGTGCCGTTTATCTGCGCTTTGGATGAACACCACTCATGATTGAGCAATTCCGGATTGCCCGGGCCCAGTTTGGCCTTGGGACACATGCACTTCTCTGTGCCGCAGGTGGTGTTGTGCCCTTTGTTTTGAAGCAGTTCATCAGAATAGACGCATTTGAATTTGCGGCGCGGGTACTGGTCGTTCTGCTTGAAACGTTTGCGCAGGGCGCGGGCCAGAGGATCTCCTTTTACCTGCCAGAACTCTGCCACGCGGATGCGGGTGGGGTCCAGTTTGAGGGCGGCTCCCATTGATGAATAGAACCTGGCCTTAGTGCGGGTGGCCATCATTATAAGCAACGCCTTGTCTTTAAGGGAATCTATTGCGTCAATTATATAATCGTAGCTGCCTATATCAAAAGAATCTGCAGTCTCCTCTGTGAATATTTGCTGCAGGGCTGTAATATCGGCCTTGGGGTTTATGCTGAGCAAGCGCTCCTTGAGTACATCAACCTTTACCTGCCCGACTGTCCTGGCGGTGGCCATGAGCTGGCGGTTGATGTTGGTTATGCATACGCGGTCGGAGTCAACGATGGTGAGATGGCGGATGCCGGAGCGTATCAGGCTCTCTGCGCACCATGAGCCTACGCCTCCAACTCCGAATATGATGACCCGCTTGCTGGCGATCCCTTCCATGGCTTGGGTTCCCAGAAGCAGTTCTGACCGTCTGAATATTGCATCTTCTATTGCCACGATGCAAAGTTACAGATTTATTATCGGCCAGCCATCTTTATCCCATACTATCTGACGGGTTATGAGCATGCTGTTGTAACGGCGTGTCTTGTCATAGCCGTGCATGAATATGTAATCCTTGCCGTCAAAGGTTACCACAGCGCAGTGTCCTACACCGACGTAGCGGTCATTGCTCTGGGCCACTATAGTACCGCCACCATTTGTTGCAAGTTTGCCGTCACGGTCCAGATAGGGGCCGGTAACGCTTTTACTGCGGGCTACTGCAACCTTGTAGTTGCTGTTCTCGCCGCGGCAGCATAGGTCAAGTGATGCGAACAGGTAGTACCAGCCGTCATGACGGAATATGAACGGGGCCTCCACAGCACCGTCTCCCGGCTCTGACTTAAGGTCCATCTTGCCGGACATGAGTTCCGGTCTGTGCCAGAGCGGATGCCACTCCTGGGGGTCGGATAGTTTAAGCATGCTTTCGTCAAGCCTTGTAATCTTTAATCCGTCCCAGAATGAGCCGAAAGCCATCCATGGAGTTCCTTCTTCATCAATGATTATATTGGGGTCTATGGCGTTCCATTTGTCACGGTTGGGAACCGACTGGATTATCATGCCGTGATCGGTCCATTTGAAATCGGGCGATTCCGGGTTAAGCGTCTTGTTGGTGGCTACACCTATACAAGATCCGTTGCTGGCAAAGGTGGAGCAGGAGTAGTAGAGATACCACAGTCCGTTGTGATAGATTATATCTGGAGCCCAGGTATGTCCGTTGTAACCGGGTACGGCCTTGACTGCCCATTCGGGGATGGGGTCCAGTACCTGTTTCTCAAAACTCCAGTTTTTCATGTCGTCACTGGACATTACGCTGATACCCATACCGGTTGAGAACATATAATATCGGCCATCGCAGAATGCAACGACGGGGTCATGGACTGGAGTATACTCGGGTGTAATTGCCGGCCTTCCGGGTGCCTGACCGTAGGCTGCCATACTGAATATGGCAGCCATAACGGTAAGCAATATAGAAGTCTTTTTCATGATTGTCGGAATGAATTTGCTAACTGAAATTATTCTATTGTCAAAACAAATATGCTGAAACTGAGCGGATTGATGGAGGCCTGAATGCTCTGTCCCTTTCCGTCAAAACCGTTTTCAACGGGAACGATGTTTACCGGAGCCTCAATTGAGTTGTCCTCATAGAGTTTGTCACTTGACAGGTCAACACGCTTTGACGCCGCCATAACGGCCTTTTTCTTGAGCCCGTTGAAATTGAATGTCAGCTGCTGCTCCTTATCGGAAGTGTTTGCAACCTTGATATAAATCTGATTACCCTCACGTACAGCGCTGGCAAACAGACCGTTCTGGCCGTCCTGTCCGGCTACGGGTTTTCCGTTCATGGTGAGTCCTACCACGTTGTCACCCTTGTACAGGCTGTAGAGTTGCTGTACATACCAGCTTACGGTACGGAATGAGTGCAGATTATCATACCAGATAAGGTCCGGACGCCACTGCCATCCTTCTACATGGGCAAACAGCGGGGCGTATGTGGCCATATGAACTATATCGGCGTTGCGCTCCAGGTCTGTCATGAATGCGGCCTCAAGCAGAGATGCATAGTAGTGGTTCCACTTCTTGCCTGTAGCATGGCAGGCATACTCTCCTGCGAAAACCTTTGGACCCTTGCGGTCATAGTTGTCATAGCGGGTGCCCTGACTCAGGAACCACTCATAGGGACGATAGAAATGCTCATCTACCAGGTCGGCTCCCAGGCGTTTCATTTCGGGCCACAGGTAGTCAAACTGGTCACCCTCGGAGTTGGGCCCCGATGAACCTACAATCTTTATGTTGGGGTAAGCCTTGCGGATAGCCTTGATGAACGGCTCCAGACGCTCGGGATAGAGGGCGTCCCACTGCTCATTGCCTATACCTATATATTTAAGGTTGAATGGTTCGGGGTGTCCCATATCGGCGCGTACCTTACCCCACTTGAAATCGGCAGGGCCGTTGGCAAACTCAATCAGGTCCAGAGCATCCTGGATATAGGGGTCAAGCTGGTCAACCGGAACGTGCGCGTTGATATCATCGTTCTGGAACTGGCATGCCAGACCGCATGACAGGATAGGCAGGGGCTCTGCACCTATATCCTCACTCAGCTGGAAGAACTCAAAGAATCCCAGTCCGTAGCTCTGGAAATAGTCGGGATAGAAACGGTGGGGGAATGTGTACTCCCAACGGTTCTCGTTGAGCGGACGGTTCTCAACAGGGCCAACTGTATTCTTCCAGTTGTAACGGGTCTCCAGATCGGTGCCTTCTACAATGCAGCCGCCGGGGAAACGGAATATTCCGGGATGAAGGTCGGCAAGTGCCTGTGCCAGATCCTTACGCAGTCCGCCCTCGCGGCCTTTCCATGTGTCGGCAGGGAAGAGTGATATATGCTCCAGGTCAACGCTGGCACCGCTGCGGGTCTCCATGAAGATACGCAGTGTGGCCTTTTCAAGTGTCTGGTTGGGTCTAAGGGTTATCTTGTATTGTTTCCACTCCTGGCCGTTTACGGTAAGACGCTGCTGGCATACATAATGGTTCTCACCCATAGAGGTGGTGTTGACCAGCTCCACACGTAAGGTAACGGGGCGGTCGGCACGTGCCCATACTGAGAAGTTGTAGGTCTGACCTCTTTTTATGCCTATTCCAAAGAATCCTTCATTGTCCAGGCCGGTGTGCTTGTGGGCATGTCCGGGATCTGATAGACGTACGTAATGCGGGTTGCGCTCAAAGGGACCGTCATCGAGCACCTGAACGTTTCCGAATATCTTCCATCCCTGCAGGGCGTTGGGGAACTCAAATGAGCGGTTCTTGACCAGCTCAGCGTATAGGCCGCCGTCGGCAGCATAGTTGATGTCCTCAAAGAATATGCCGTACATGGTGCTCTGAATGGATGCACCACTCTTTTTAAGGTCTATGTCAAAAGAGTTGTTTTCTGCTTTTGCCGGCATTGCTGTCATTACGGCGATGGCTGCTAATAGGCTGATAGGTCTCATATCCGGTTATTTAGGATTGTTCTGTTAGCAAAAATACAACTTAAAAACCAGATTGGGCGTAAAAAAGAATAGAGCGGCATCTTTTTGCCCCCAAAGGCGCCTTGTTATGGCTGGGGTAAAAGATCCGTAAAAGCTGCTTTTACCCCTATATTTTGATTTTTACCCCTTAATAAGCCTTTTGGTCACTCTGCCGGCGGGTGCATCCCTTTTATTTTCAACCCTCTTTTCCAGACCATATCTTTGTGCTGTAAATCAATGTTTAAACAGTTTATGGAAAGCATTTTTGCATTAGGTGATTCGGTAATGAAAGGGATAGTCGAGGACTGTTCCAGGGCTGCGGGCTCAATTAAATATATGATAAGCAACTTGAGCTTTGCGGAGATTTGCCGAAAGAGACTTGGTATAGAGATTGTCAATCTGGCCCGTTTTGGCGGAACCATTGATCAGGGACTGGGTCTGGTGGAGAGACATAAGGAATTAGTAAATGAATCAAATTATTGTGTAATAGAATATGGTGGCAATGATTGTTCTTATCATTGGAGTGATATATCGGAGGACCCTACATCGGTCCATAAGCCGTTGACGATGCTGGATGATTTCCGCATCCAGTACTCACATCTTATTGACATCCTCAAGCAGAAGGGGACACGGCCTGTGCTGCTGTCGCTCCCGCTTATAGACAGCGAGCGTTATTTCAACCATATATCAAAAGGGCTCAACGCGCAGAATATCCTTGAGTGGCTTGGCGGCGACGTTGACTTTATTGGTCACTGGCACGATATGTACAACATGGCGGTGTGGGGGCTTGGGGCCGAAAAGCGTATCCCGGTCATTGACATAACATCACCCTTCCTTAAGCGCAAGGACTACCGTGATTACCTGTGCAGTGACGGCATCCATCCCAATGAGGACGGACACAGGCTTATAGCCGATGCCATCTGTGATTACGTTAACACACAGAAGGGGTAGTTCCTATAGTGCTATTTCTCCAGATAACGTTCCCTGAGACTGAGAATGTCCTGGTCTGTAAGGCCGATGGGGCCTTTCAGGTAGGCTTCCATTGAACCGAACTCACGGTTAATGCTGTCCAGGGCTTTTATGAAATTGTCAGTATTGGCACCTAAGAATGATTTGACAGTGGCAATCTCATTCTCCTTACCTCCCATAAGGAGTACGTTCTGGCAGCATTGGCGCACATCCTCCTCATAAACGCGGTTGGTGGCGTCAAAATCGGCCACGATGGTATCTCTGTCTGCTCCTAAGGCTGCCAGGATCAGGGCCGATGCAAATCCGGTGCGGTCCTTTCCCTGTGTGCAGTGGTACAGGATGGCGCCGTTTGCGGTATCCAGAATTAGGCGGAAGAACTGTTTGAACTGTTTGCGGCATTCCGGATCGTTGGTAAGATTGGGGTACATCTGTTGCGCAATTCTCTGTGCCATGGGATTGAACGCGGCCATAACCATGAACTTTTTTACGTCAAACTGCTTGTTGCCGGTAAAAAGCCTCTTCTCGTCTTCGGTGGCTTGTGATACTATCTTTCCGCTGGCGTCTATTTCAAGGCGGATGTATTCGGCTCCCGGGACCATGCGGTCTGTCTTGCCGTTCATCTCTATATCCTTTCTGAAATCTATGACTTTGGAGATTGGAATGGAGGATAGGTATTGCAGGTCTTCGTCGCTGGCATCGGCCAGATGTGCGGAGCGTATGAGCATGCCGTCACGCAGACGTCGGCCGTCCTGCATTATGTAACCGCCCAGGTCTCTGGCGTTGATGATGCCGTTGACCGGTATGAACTGCTGTCTTAATCCTGAAGTTGAAATGCGCATGTTTACAGGTAGAATTCTTTGATTTGACGCTTGAAATATACGGCGAAGAACAGTTTTTCAAACTGACTGCACTTTTGGAATATATATCTCAGGCCTACGTCAAACATGGGGCCTTTGTAGGCAATGCTGTCAATGTCTTTATATGTGCTCATAACAGGTGGGTAATAATTCCCGATAGACAAATATACGCTTTAATTTGTATTTTTTGCACTCAGAAAGAAATTCAAACATCTTGGAGAGTACCCCAAGCGCAAGTTCAAGTGCGTCTTTAGCGATGAACTTATACCGGAAGGAAGGGGCGAAACCGCATGCGGAACTGTGGCCCATATTACCGCCATATTCGGCTTCATGCTGGCCAGCCTGGTCATACAGAATGACGTCAGTGAGTCCTAAAGGTAGAAGGCCTTGATGAGGCGTTTTATGTATACGCCAAAGAACATCTTCTCCAGAAGGCTGCATTTCTGGAATTCATATCTCAGTATCATATCAAAGCAGGCAAACCTACCGGCCTGACAGTCAAATTCACTATGGTCTTCCTGTCCGGTATATGCTTTTGCAAAAGCAACCCAGAACAGACCCAGTTGCTGCTCTGTCATGTGGAAAATATCCTGTACCTGTTTCATAGGCGCATACACATTGCAGATCTGATATAGATGGCCGATGTCAAACATCGGGTCTCCGTAGCCAAAGCGGTCCAGGTCTATCCATACCGGCTTATCACCTGAAAGTACAAGATTCCCCATGTTGAAATCACCGTGACTGCAGGTCTTGATATCCTGTATTGTCTGGGCAAAATCTTTAAGAATCTGTCGGTTCTTGCGGCTTATGAATTGTACCTTGTCCAACGCTCTCATCAATTGCTCTTTACGGCTTGGAAAGAAATCGGTGTTGCATTGGGTGCTGAACAAATCCTTACCCATACGGCACATAAGCCGCGCCATCTCTTCTATGCGCTGCGGCTCATCGTGGCATATGCGTGAAAGTGATTTCTTATCCTTTATGCGGTCAGATATGGTCGCGTACAGGTCTCCCACACGTACCATCTCACGCATCTTAGGGGTAGGCAGTCCCAGGGCTTCCACAGCCTTTGATACCTCAAACTCATGCCTGACAAACTCCAGAGTGTTTATCTGCTTTTTATCAACTTTCAGAATTAAATCCGGCTGGGACGGATTCTCATAAGTTGTTCCGTTGCCACCCTGTCCAACTTGAATCCAGTCGCTCAAATCAATGACTCTATACTCACTCATAAATGTCCTTTTTACAATGAAGAGAATGTAACTACAGCAAAAATAGTAAAAAAGGGAACAAAAGACCATATTGGCATTTAATATGAAAATGCGCCTTTAACACGAGACGCATTTTCCGTATCAATCAGTTTAGATAGCAAATGAACCAATCAATTGCATTATGAGAAAACGTGTCCTTTTGCTTGCATTGACATTCATGATGATGTCACTCTGCATTCCTGCATTTGCCCGGCAGCCTGAGCGTGATACCACTGTGGCCCTTAGAAACAATCCTGCTGAACTTATTGAAAAGGTCAAGTCTTATGATATGACCCATGAGGAAGAGATTGAATTTCATAAGAAGTTAGTAGAATCTGAGTATGTCATTGAGATAGGTAAGATATCCAAAAAGACAAAGGCAACCTCGGATGAATATAAAAACTACAGCAACAAAAAGACCTATAAGGTACCGGAGGGGATATCATTGAAAGAACTGATCGCCAGACTGCCTGGCGTAAAAACAGATAAGGACGGTAAGTTGATTATGTCGCAAAGAAAAGATACTGTTGAAATATTTAATTTCAATAATCATCTGGCGGACACTGAATATTGGAGGCTTCCATTATATGTGTTTGGTACATATAGGAAACCTGTTTATACTTTGGATTCTAAAATCAGGAATGGAACTGCTTTTGTAAAGATAGTAAACAACTCTTCGCCGGTAAGAAACTCCAACCATGCAAATATTGTAATATATTATTATCAGAATGTGGCGTATGACGCAATAGGTGGTAACTCGGAGTATGTTGACCTGGGCTTGAGTGTAAAGTGGGCCTCACGTAACGTAGGTGCAGCCGGGCCGGAAGAGATGGGAGATTTATATCTCCGGGATTACGTTGACGATGATGTATTGGGTGACAGTTGGCGCATGCCCACAACAGATGAGATAAATGAGCTCATAGAATACTGTACTTGGACCAGGGCATCAGTGAACGGACAGATAGGTTTCCTCATAACAAGTAATAAACCCGGTTATACTGACCGCTCCATTTTCCTTCCTTATTTCTTCTTTGGTACTTCGGGTGACATGGGGTACTGGGCCGATTCGTCTGATCCGGGTTCTTCCGATAGAAGTGCCACTCTCTGGATCAATTTGTATGAAGACCACTTTAATTCAGGCTACTGTTACCGCCACTGGAAGCTGCCTGTCCGTCCCGTATGTCCGTAGTTTTTTTCCGATGCAGATGCCTTTGGAGATCTCAGAAACGCACTTTTTGTACTATATGGGAATTTTTTGTAAATTCTGAGAGTCTGCGGATGTATGTTTTTGTTATTCTTTTTTCAAAATCCCGTACCTTTGCAAGCAAATGTGAGTCGCAATGTACGGACGTCAGGGCCTGGAGGATATCCTTTTTTTAATGTTGTATGGCGGAGCCGGTTTCCTGGCTGTTGCAGCAGGACTGTATCTGTTGCTTAGACGCAATAACGCGGTTGCGTCAGGCGTCAACTCACCTTTAATATTAAGACGATGGACCGCAGCCTTTTTTGGTTCAATGGTATTGAGCCATATCTGGTGGTATGTGCTGGGTAACGTATGGCTTACTGATGATAAGTTGGTGCGTTATATGCTGACAATAGCTCTTGACCGTATAACGCTGGTGCCGTTGGCCTTTGCGGTGCTCCTGCGTATGCTTCAGGACCGTGAACGTAAACTCTGGCCCTGGTTCTTTCTGCATATTCCTGTTGTCTTGGCGGCAGCCTGGGGCATAGCTACGCGTAATGAGGGTGCGCAGACGGTCATGAAGATATGGCAGATATGCGTTATGGTAGTATTTGGAGGCTACTACATCCGCTCTTTGGTACAGTACAGCCACTGGTTGAATGACAATTACGCTGACTTGCAGAACAAGGAGGTTTGGCAGAGCCTGTTGTTTGCCAGCTGTCTCTTTGCCATTTATTCCGTCTATGGGTCAAATATGGGTCAGATGCTAATGGAGTATCTTTCGCAGGTGGAATCATTTCTGGTTATCGGATTCTTTTTGTGGAGGGTGGAGACGCTGGATACACTTGAGGAAAGAGATGATGTCATGCCGGTTGATGTGGCTCCTGTTCCAACGGTCAACATTCCTGAAAACATAGGTAAACTGCTGGAACGTAAATGTGAAGGTGATAAACTCTATCTTCAGCATGACCTAAACCTGCGCCAGCTGGCTCTTGCCATAGGTACCAACCGTACATACCTGAGTTCCTACTTTGCACAGCAAGGTGAGACCTATAATGCTTATATCAACCGATTGAGAATAGATTATTTCATCCGTTTGTATCGCGAGAATCCCACTGCTACGGCTCAGCAACTGAGTTGGGAGAGCGGTTACAGCTGTTACAGCACCTTTGCATCGGTATTCAAGAAGATGACAGGCACAAATGTTACCTCTTGGATGAAAAAGAACAGGTGATATGGGTAAAAATTGCTATATTCGTGCAATTTTTTCACCAACTAACTTAATATGAACAGAAAACTTATTGCCATGGCAGTGATAGCATCACTCGCTGTGGGGGCAACAGCTGCCAAGCCTGTCAAGGCTCCTGCCGGCGGCAAGAAAATCAGTAACGAACTTATAGGAATATTCTTTGAGGATATCAGCTCATCGGCCGATGGCGGTCTGTGCGCCGAGCTTATCCAGAACGGTTCTTTTGAGTTCAGTCCCAGCGAACGCGACGGATGGGGCCCCGGAACCGCATGGCGTACGGTACGTCCCGGTCACTCTCTGGGTTACATTGAGCCCAGACAGCAGGATCCCATACATCCCAACAACCCCAACTACATGCGTCTTAACATTGAGCGTGTAGGCCATTACTATGATTACAACGGCTGGACAGGAGTAGGTATTCAGAATGACGGTTATGACGGCATCCTGCTCAAGGGTGGTGAAAAGTATGATTTCTCAGTGTTCCTGCGCAATCCGGACGGTAAGGACAAGGAGGTTCGCGCCGTGCTGATGGTTCCCGGACGCGGATTCCGTGCTCAGGCTACCGTGTTGGCCGATACCACCTTCACTGTTTCAGGCAAGGAGTGGAAAAAGTATGAGTATACCCTGACTGCATCACAGGATTGCCCCAACGCATCACTGCAGCTGCTCTCACTGACCACCGGTGTGATGGATATTGATATGGTGTCAATATTCCCGCAGGATACCTATAAGGGTCACGGTCTGCGTAAGGACCTGGCTCAGGCTCTTGTTGACCTGAACCCCAAGTTCATGAGATTCCCCGGCGGTTGCGTCGTACACGGTGGCGGTGACGGATTCTGGGATACATACCGCTGGAAGACTACTGTCGGCCCGCGTGAGACCCGCAAGGGCATCAAGAATACCTGGGGGTATCATCAGAGTATGGAGATGGGATTCTTTGAGTACTTCCAGTTCTGCGAGGATGCAGGCATGGAGCCTCTGCCTATCCTGCCTTGCGGTGTAAGCTGCCAGGGAACCAACGGCGGTTGGAACATGCGTACTCAGGCTCAGGATGCCATTCCCATGGAGGATATGCAGGAGTGGGCCGATGAGGCACTTGACCTGATTGAGTGGGCTAACGGTCCTGCCGATTCCAAGTGGGGTAAGGTTCGTGCCGATGCCGGTCATCCGGAGCCTTTCAACCTCAAGTATCTGGGTTTGGGTAATGAGGAGAAGATCACTCCTGAGTTTGAGGAGCGTTTCAAGTTCATATATGACCAGGTTCGTGCCAAGTATCCCGATATCGTTATTGTAGGTACCGCAGGTCCCGGTTCACATCCCGGCAACGGTGACTATGAGGAGGGTTGGAAATTTGCGACTGAGTTGGGTGTCGACATCCTTGACGAGCACTACTATGAGCAGCGCAACTATTTCCTTACCAGCCGTCAGTATGACTCTTATCCCCGCGACCGTAACACCAAGGTTTACCTGGGTGAGTATGCCGCCAAGGACAAGAAGCTGATCGATGCTCTGGCTGAGGGCCTCTATCTGCTCCATGTGGAGCGTAACGCCGACGTGGTTGTAATGACATCATACGCACCGCTGTTTGCCCGCAAGAACACCAATAACTGGAACCCGGACCTGATCTATTTTGACAACGAGCGTCCGTTCCTTACCTGCAGCTACTACGTTCAGCAGATGTTCGGACAGTCCAGCGGTGACTACTATTACGGTGACTGCGTAAGTTTTGACCGTGCCGATGACAACCTGCTGGGTCAGTCAGTAGTGCTTGATACCCAGGCCCGCAAGCTCTATCTCAAGGTTTGCAATGCCGGTGAGAACGCAGCCAAGGCTACAATAGACCTGTCACGTTTTGGCGGACTCAAGAATGTGACCAAGACGGTGATCAAGGGTAATCCCAATGATGAGAACAACTTTGATGAGCAGCCTATAGCTCCTGTCAAGGAGAGTGTAAAGCTTAAGAGTAAAGCTACTCTTGATGTAGAACCCTACTCCATTACACTTTACTCAATCAGTCTCTGATCCTGTTTCAGAGTGAGATAAAAATTGAAGGAGCCGGGCTTCACAGCCTGACTCCTTCTTTACTTAATAACCCTAAACTTATGAAAATCTAATATGTGTCTTATTACTTTGCTACGCGGTTGTTGATGTAGTCCATAGGAATGCTGTTGATAGCAACCTCATTCTGGGCTGTAACCAGGATCTCGCTGAACATGTCGGTGTAAATCTCCTTGATGTCGTCAATCTTGGCGGTCTTCTTGTCATCATTTTCCTCAGTGCGGCATACACTCTCAATCTCGGTAAGCATCTTCTGATACATGGGGATGAACTGAAGTGCGTCTGCCTGGCTGAGCTCAGCAACTACGTCTGCAACGGTTGCGTTGGTCTCGTTGTTGTCATTAACACTCTGAGCGTTTGCTCCAAATCCGATGAACAGTGCTGCAACGGCAGCGATGATAGTCTTTTTCATAATTCTTATTTTTTT
>ONNV01000005.1 GCA_900319225.1 uncultured Prevotellaceae bacterium
AATACTGAATGCCGCAAAGATAGTTCTTATTTACGGTATGACATAGCTTGATCCCTGCATTGTCATACTCTTGATTTACCGGCTTGTTGAGTTTACTCCGGGCAAAGCGGGGAAGAGTTAATCATCTTAATGTTAATGGATTGTTTGCAATCCACGTTTTCTGATAATTATGAGAGATTACACTTTAGTGAGTTTAATTATAAGTCATTTAATAAATAACGGATAAAAGTTTTATGAATATTAAAAATTATCCGTTATTTGCAATTGTTTTGCTTGGTTCCTTATTGGTTGGTTGTACAGACGATTTTGATGGTTTTTATGAATTTGATGAGTATACACCATCAGTCATAATGCAAGCAAATCAGTTAATAGAGAGCGGTAAGATAAAAGTGTCCCTATTGGATTTGGAGAGAGCTTATATGAGTGAAACTTCAAAAAACAGCAAGGCTAATTCTAAGAGAGATTTCTCCATTGAATGGAGCGATTATCGCGTTAAGACCGAAGGGACGGTTGATGTAGTTTATGTTCCCATAAGACTGAACAAAAATAAGAATCAGATCTTTACTCTTCAAACAGAAGACGGACGCATGAAAGGATTCAGCCATCAGTTTTATTGTACATTGATTATGGCATCCGGAAAAGATGGCAAAGGTTTTGAAGCCGTTATGGCTACTTATCTTTACGGTGGCAACATGAAAGAAGATGATATAAAGCGGATGGGACGTGACTTTGAATCTTCAGGCTACAGCGGTTACTATATTACATCAACTCTGGATGGAACTATGCTGTCTGGCAGATACTTTGAAGATGGAGAGTGTAAGTTCAGATTCCGTCAGAATCCCTTGCCTCCAAGTGAAAGAAAGGAATTCCAGGATGACAAAAGGGTCAAATAATGATATGGAGTGGCTCATGACTCACTGCTCATTGTGCAACAAGTTTTATGAAGATTGCACATGCGTCACTGTAGAGGATTATCATCTGTGTCAGTATTGTCATACTGATATTATAAATGGACGTTGTGGTCAAGCGTGTTTTTACTGTGATCTTTGTACGAAGGGCCCCTATCATACTCATCCTTATTATTCACCGGAATGGGGCGGGGGATATACTCCTCCTTCCAACGGTGGTAGCTCCACTGGAGGTGGCGGAGGTGGTGACACTGGAGGTGGCGGCACCTATTGGGGCGGCGATCCGGATCCGGAACCGGATCCGGAACCGGAACCAGAACCGGAACCAGAACCTGATTTTACAGTAGATCCTCAAATAATAACTAATTCAACTTCAACTGCATTAGCATATATAGAGGGTTTACCCCCTGCTGATGTACCTAATGACAAAGGAAAATATCCGTCTAAGTGCAACAAGGGTTTTAGGAAAATGTTTGAATTGGTTGTTGGTTATCTCCCAGATTATTTAGACGATAAGTGCGCAAATGATATTGCAACCGCCTTAGAAAGTCTATCTCAAATTGCGGACGGTCATTGGGTAAAATTAGAAAGACCTTCCGAGACAGCTTCTGAAAACGATTGGCAGACTTTCTTTGACAACATGCAGAATCTGGCTAATAAAGGTTATTTTGTGGCGACTGCTCAATATAATCCAACTGGTCAAGGACATGTTACAGTCATTGTTCCTTGTGGCGATACCGCCAGACCAAAAAGTGGAGCTTGGCATGGCGCTATAGTTCCGACAAATTTTGATACAGGTGCAATGAAAGTAAGATCAACTAAACAAACTCTCAGTGATAGTCATGGTACTGCTACAGCTGCTGATGTCAAATTTTATTACTATAGATAATATTGTACTTATATGAAACAGTTAATTAAATTTGTATTTGCTTGTTTTGTCGTAGTAAATAGTTATGCTCAAAATATTCAGATTATTCAGGAGACAGACTTATTTATCAGAACTACTGATGATGTAATACTGTCTAAACCTTCTTTTATTTTAATTAATAATCAGCCAAGTGGTAATCCGAACAGCTTAAATATGTATCACAATTATCAGTTGCAATCTTTGAATCATCATTATAATTGGCAGGTAAAGATTATGGGTCAAGATGGTATATTGGAAACGGCAAGCCATTATTATGATTATTTTGATATTATTGGCAATACTGATTCAGTGATCCTTAGATGGTATGGTCAAGATATGTTAACAACAACGCAAGAGTTGACTCATATCAAAAACAGGAATAACTATTTTGAAAAAATATCATTGAATAGTGATAGTTATGCATTGGTATTTTGTGGAATGCGTGATTCTTATTCAGATGTGCCAGGAGAGATGATAATTGTGGTTGTCAATAAAAATCAGGCAGTTGTTGTTTATGATGACTATGCTTCTGCCATTTCACCTACAAATTTTGATTCTGATACCTTTGCCATGTATTTTTTAAAAGATTTATCAGGCTTATATAATCCTAATATTGAGGATTACGATACTTCTCCTGTTAATCTTGGCGGGCGTACATTTTATCGCTTGCGTAAAGACAATGGTGTACTAAAGATAGCACAGTGTCGTTATACTAATTGAGTATTTCCAGACAGATGTTTATTGGCTTCATCCGAATTTTGTTCCTAATATTGGTCTGCACGGCAACAATGGCCGGCAGACCAATATTTGACTTGGATG
The DNA here is from genome assembly GCA_900319225.1 of uncultured Prevotellaceae bacterium. Lineage (GTDB taxonomy): Bacteria > Bacteroidota > Bacteroidia > Bacteroidales > Bacteroidaceae > Colenecus. Next base: position 2,635 of record ONNV01000005.1, read on the forward strand.
AACATTTTATACTTGCAACCGGACTGGTTTCTTTTGCGGGATTGGTCCTACGCTCTAATACGAAAAACCGCCTCAGAGTCATAGACATCCTGTTTCTTATGGCGATTGTTTATAGTCTTGCAAATCAAAGGGTATTCAATGTTGATCTGACTGTTAAGTATTTATCTATGGCTGGTGTGTGGTTCTTTGTTAAGGAATCAGACTCCCCACGTTTTGAAAGGGACTTGTTACAGGTTGTTGTACTTGCGGCTGTAGTACACGCCTTTGTTGCGGTTCTGCAGTCATTTGGCTTACTGTCAAATTACAATTATTTCTTCAAGACTACTGGGCTGTTTTCTAATCCAGGACCGTATGGATGCTATCTGTCTTTTGCATTGGCGGCTTTATTGCCTTGTGTGATATTTTATTACGGATCCTTCACTAAACCGCAAAAATTAATGTCCATTATTGCAGTCTTACTATTGCTGTATGGTATTATACTGTCAGACTCTCGTGCTGCATATCTTGCAGCTATTGTAATGGTTGTGATATGTCTATACTTGAGGTTCCGTTCAAAAATAAGAATAAAAAGGATACACTTGGGAGCACTGCTGCTTCTGCTTTCCGGAATATTGCTTGCGCTGTATATTCATAGACCATCATCTGCCAATGCGCGTCTGGGGATTTGGAAGATAACAGTTCAATCCATAGGACAGAAACCTTTGCTTGGTTATGGAACCGGCGGTTTTCAAAGTACTTACATGCTAAAACAGGCTGATTATCTGACAAATGCAGATGAAGAGATGCGACGCAACGCCGATGAAGTAAAGACGGCGTTCAATGTGCCTTTGGAACTCCTGTATGAACAAGGTATAATAGGGTTGTTACTTTGGGGTTCTATATTATATCTTTCAATAAAGGGGATACTTGAAGCATCTGATAAAAAGAATCCTCTATTGTTGTTCCCAATATTATCTTTCCTTGTTTTCTCGCTGTTTTCCTACCCTCATCAGATATGGGGCTTTACATGTCCTTTTATTGCTTTGTTAAGTCTAAGCGGAAAAGACAAATCATTTTTTAAAGTGGAGGGAAAGATAGACCGGAAGATATTATTGGGACTGGAAATATCATTGCTGTCCGTATTACTGATTTTGTGCGTGTCAAGAATACTGATTGACCGTAATTTGATTAGATACAGCAGGTTTGATATGAATTATCAGGAAGTGGAATCATATCATACGGTAAACAGTATTTTGTACCATTCACCCAGTCTGTTGTTCTTTTATGCGGATAACCAAATGCTGTTGAATGATTATGAGAAGGTAATACCTACAATTATTCAATACAAAAAATACCGGAACTCTTATACAATTGAAAGGAATCTAGCCTATTCATATGAGATTACAGGAGATACGGTGAATGCCTTGGAACATTATGAGGTGGCACATGCCATGTGTCCAGGCTACTTGGAACCATTGTTCTCTATGTTCCTGATTCACAAATCCAGAAATGACAAACAAGCAATAGATTTTGCTAAAGAAATAAATAGTTTCTCTCCAAAAATTACCAACTCAAGAACTGATGCTATGAAAAATAGGACAATTCAATTTCTGAGATCAATGAAAGCTTATTCCATACAATAGTCTAAACGTAAATTACCGACCAAAATTATATGCAGATATGCCCTTTTGTGTATATTTGCAATAGATAGTTTAAAACCAATATTATTATGAAGAGAGTTGTCCTACACGTTTTTGTCCTTTTTGTGGTAGCTTTATGTACCTTGAGTTGCAAAGGTCCTTCATCTGCAGCCGGTAGTGCCGATACTCCAGCCGTTCATGAAATTGACTCTACAATGATAGATCCGTTCTATTCTATTGGTCGTCATTCATTCCGGATTGCCGACACCCAGACCATTCCTGCCATTGAATCCGGCGATTATTCTGTCAGTTGGTATGTGGATACCGAGGAATGGGATTTTGACCCCGAGACCAACCATATTTTCTCAAAAATTGAATTCAAGAAAGGAAATAAGGTTATTGCTACATTTATTGACGATGAAGGATGGTCATACATTGGCGTTGAGAATTCCAAGGCATTGATGTTCAGATCATTCAAGGTTGATGAGGATTGCACTGCTATTGTATTCTTGGGCGGAATATATGCTGCAGGAATACCTAAGTTGACAATTTTTGTAATGTGTAATGATGAAGTTAAGCTTGTGTTCAACAAGGACTATTACATAAAAGAAATCACTGATGACAGAATTGCAATCAAGAGAGATTCTCAAGGCTCTGATGGCAATATAACCATATCGGATGGACATATCTCAATTGTCAATAAAGACTATCCTTCAGGAAAAATCATCTATTAGCTAGGTGCCAAAGGGGGCCAAAGGGGACGGTTCTGTTTGGCCCCTTTTATCTAACATAAACAGAAGCAGTGAAGGTTGATACCCTCACTGCTTTTTAATTATCTCAAAAGGGGCCAAACAGAACCGTCCCCTTTGGCTCCCTTCCGGAAAAACTTAGTATATTCGCATCAAATTATAGAAACATGGAAAAATTCAGCGATCTTATTGCCAACAGGCGCAGCATGCGCAAGTTTACCGCACAAAAACTTACTGAGGAGCAGAAACGCACCATTCTGCGTGCGGCGCTCATATCACCTACAGCCAAGAATAACCGCGGCTGGGAGTTCGTGACGGTTGAGGACCCTGCATTGCTGGAGGCTCTCTCCAAGTGCCGTGCCATGGGATCAGGGTTCCTGGCCGATGCCGCATTTGCCGTTGTGGTGCTGGGTGATCCGTCCAAGACAGACTGCTGGATAGAGGATTGCGCCATTGCCGCTATCGATATGCAGTTGCAGGCCGAGGACCTGGGACTGGGCAGCTGCTGGTGCCATATGCGTGGCCGTGCCGATGCCGACGGCAAGACAACAAAGCAGGCCCTGATGGAGCTGCTGGGCGTGCCTGAGCAGTATGAGCCGGTTTGCATCATAGGCGTGGGCTACAAGGATATGGAGCGCAAGCCTTATGAGGATGACAAGATTGAGTGGACCAAGGTTCATCAGGGCAAGTTCTGAAAAATGAGGATAGCGCTGATAGGATCAGGCCGAGTGGCATCATGCATGGGACCCCGCCTTAAGGAGGCCGGGCATACCATAGCAGGTGTCTATAGCCGTACCCTACAGAATGCGCAGCAGCTTGCCACGGTGCTGGGCGCCACTGCTACAGACAGCCTTGAACAGTTGCCCGATGCCGATATATACCTGACCATGCTCACTGATGACGCTCTTGCGGAGCTTGCTCCCGCCATTGTAAAGGGTAGGGAGGCGGCTCTATTCCTGCATACAGCAGGCAGCGTATCAATCAATGTGTGGAGAGAGGCCGGAGCAGCGCGTTACGGAGTGATGTATGCCATGCAGACATTCTCCAAGGGCGCAGTCATAGAGTGGCCGCAGGTGCCGGTGTTTGTGGAGGGCAGTTCTCCGGCGGAACAGGAAATCATAATGTCTCTGGCTCATGACCTGTCGGGTAACGTTTCGGCCCTGAGTTCTAAAGGACGCAAGAAACTGCATATCGCGGCTGTCTTTGCCAGCAATTTCAGCAACCGCATGTATGCCATAAGTGAGCGGATCCTAAAAACCGAGGGTGTGCCGTTCAGCGTGATGCTGCCGCTGGTGCGTGAGACCGCCCGTAAGGTGGAGAGCATGAGCCCTGAGGATGCACAGACCGGGCCGGCCGTCCGCGGCGACCGCAAGGTGATAGATGAACACTTGCAGTTGCTTAAGGATTGTCCTGAGTATGCAGAGCTATACAGACTTATTTCTATTGACATAAACCATAACCTGAAATGATAAATTACGACCTAAACTCTATCCGTGCCCTGATTTTTGATGTGGACGGTGTGCTGAGCAAACCAATAATGCCCCTGTCACCTACAGGTGATCCCGTACGTACTGTGAACGTAAAGGACGGTTATGCCATGCAGCTGGCCGTAAAGATGGGCCTGCACCTGTGTATCATTACCGGTGCGCGTGTGGAGGAGGTGCGTAAGCGCTATGAAGGGCTTGGCATAAAGGATGTTTACATCTGCTCAAGTGTCAAGATAAATGACTTTAACCACTTTGTGGAGAAATATGGACTCAAGCATGAGGAGATTCTCTATATGGGCGATGACATCCCGGACTGGCAGGTTATGAGTCTGTGCGGACTGCCCTGCTGCCCTGCCGATGCATGTCAGGAGATACAGTCGGTATGCAAGTACGTTTCACCCTACAAGGGTGGTGAGGGCTGTGCCCGTGACGTGCTGGAGCAGGTGCTCAAGGTGCAGGGCAAGTGGATGAAAGATGAACACGCATTCGGCTGGTAATATGGAGCTGCCCTACAAGATAATACTGGCATCAAACTCCCCCCGCAGGCGTGAACTGCTGGGCGGACTGGGACTGGATTTCACGGTCAAGGTAATAAGCGGGATCGATGAATCCTGGCCCCATGAACTGAAAGGAGAGGATATACCGCTCTATATATCGCGTGAGAAAGCCGCCCCGTACAAGAGCATAATAGCTCCCGATGAGCTTGTCATCACTGCCGATACCATAGTCTATGTGGACGGAGAGGTTCTGGGTAAACCTCATGACAAGGCCGATGCCCAGCGTATGCTGCACCTGATATCGGGCCGATGGCATGAGGTGATTACGGGCGTAACGCTTATGACCGCACAGCGAGAGCGCAGTTTTGCCGTCACCACCAGAGTTAAGTTTGCCAACCTTACTGACAGCGAGATAAACAGCTACGTGGAGAGCGGCCTGCCTATGGACAAGGCCGGTGCCTACGGAATCCAGGAGTGGATAGGCTATGTGGGCGTTGAGGCTATTGAGGGTAGTTATTTCAATGTGGTGGGGTTGCCGGTCCAGCGGCTTTACCGCGAACTTATGGAATTCATTAAGTAACAATAATCAAACTAACCAATATGATTAAAAAAGTAATTCTTTCAGCAACTTTAATGGGTACAGTACTCTGCGCCAATGCACAGAATCCCATTATCAGTACAATGTACACACCTGATCCCGCACCGTTCGTATACGGTGACAAGGTCTATCTGTTTGTGGACCATGACGAGGACGGACGTAACCGTGATTTCAACATGAAGGACTGGGCCCTGTTCAGTACCGACGATATGGTAAACTGGACTTATCTGGGTACCCAGGTCAATACGGCCGTATTCAAGTGGGCCCGTCAGGGACAGCGTGCCTGGGCAAGCCAGGGCGTGGAGCGTAACGGAAAGTGGTACTGGTATGTATGCTGCAACAAGGCCACCGGCGGTGACGCTCTGGCTGTTGCCGTGGCAGACGACCCCCAGGGACCGTGGACCGATGGTATAGGCGGCCCGCTGGCCGAAGGATTCGGGTTCATAGATCCTACCGTTTTTGTTGATGATGACGGCCGTGCATATCTGTTCTGGGGCAACAAGGGCCTCTGGTACGGAGAGTTGAACGATGATATGGTATCGTTCAAGAACGGCTGGCAGGAGGTTCCCGGTTATCATGATCCCGAGTGTTTTGGTGAGCTCCAGTCAAAGATGAACTGGGCCAAGGGCCGGAACGAGATGATGACCCAGTATGAGGAGGGTCCGTGGCTCATGAAGCGTAACGGCACATACTATCTGTCATATCCCGCAGGCGGCGTGCCCGAGCATATGGCATACTCTACCGCTCCTACCATAAACGGCCCCTGGACATACCGCGGCAAGATTATGGGTGAGGCCGAGAACAGCTTTACCATTCATGGCGGCAATATCACATTCAAGGGCCGTGACTTTATGTTCTACCATAATGGCGGACTGCCCGGCGGTGGCGGTTACAACCGCTCTGCCTGCGTTGAGGAGTTCAAATTCAATGAGGATGGCTCATTCCCGTTCATACCGTTCACAAAGGAGGGCGTCATTGAGCCTGTCAAAAACCTGGATCCCTACAAGCGTGTAGAGGCTGAGACCCAGGCCGAGTCACGTGGAGTCAAGGTGGACCGCCGTGCAGGTAAGGACCATTTTGTGACCGAAATCAGTGACGGTGACTGGATTCGCGTACGCTCAGTTGACTTTAAGGATAAGGGACAGAAAGCCGTAGTGGTTGTAGTGGGAGAGCAGAAAGGAAATGGTGTGATAGAGTTCTATACCGACAATATGGAGGGTGATCCGTTCTGCAAGGTTCCGGTAAACAGGGATAATGCAGGATTCCGCACGGCAGCATTCACATATCTTATCGATACTAATGTTACGGGCATTCATGACGTATATATCAAGTTCAGTTGTGAGATGGACAATCCATTCACATTTGACTGGTGGCAGTTCAACACCTATGCAAACATGCCTATCGTCCAGACCCGTTTCACTGCCGATCCCGCGCCCCTGGTTGTAGGTGACAAGGTATACCTCTATACTACTCATGATGAGGACGGAGCCCGCGGATTCCAGATGTTTGACTGGCTGCTCTATACATCGGAGGATATGGTGAACTGGCAGGATTACGGTCCCGTGGCATCACTTGATGACTTTAAGTATTATGACGGCAAGAACGGCGCATGGGCTGAGCAGGTGGTATATGAGAACGGTCAGTACTATATGTATTGCCCCATTCACGGACACGGTATAGGAGTGCTTATGTCAAGTACCCCTTACGGCCCGTTCAGTGACCCGCTGGGTGAGCCTCTGGTATGGCAGAAAGAGAACTGGGATGACATAGACCCCACTGTCTGGGTTGATGATGACGGTCAGGCCTACATGTACTGGGGTAACCCCAACCTCTACTCGGTAAAGCTGGGTAGGGATATGGTATCTCTGGCGGGCCCCATTACCAAACACCCCAAGATACAGGATTATCAGGAGGGACCTTGGTTCTGGAAACATAACGGTCATTACTACATGGCATTTGCATCAACCTGCTGCCCCGAGGGTATAGGTTATGCGATGAGTGACGGCCCAGAGGGTCCGTGGGAGTATAAGGGCCATATCATGGACCATACCGTTCGTACCCGCGGCAACCATCCCGGAATAATTGAGTTCAAGGGCAGAAGTTATGTGTTCGGTCTTAACTATGACATTATGCATCTTAAGACTTTTGCCCATGCCGAGCAGCGTTCCGTTTCAGTTGCAGAGCTGCATTACAATGCCGACGGCACCATTCAGGAGGTTCCCTATTTCCTGGATAACGAGATTAAGCAGGTTAAGCCATTTGACCCGTACCGCCGTGATGACAAACTGTCAAGCCACCGTGTCGAGGCCGAGACAATGGCCTGGGGTTACGGACTCAAGACATCATATGTGGATGAAGAGTATGAGTTTGACGACAATGTGGGTTATCTGCCCCGAAACATGTACGTGCATGATATCGATGACGGAGAGTATCTGATGATTCGCGGCGTGAATTTTGGCCGTAAGGGAGCCAAGAAGATCATAGCCTCAATCGGATCGGACGGTCTGGGTTGCATGGAGATTCACCTGGACAGCCCTGACGGACCTGCAGTTGGCGTGATATCAGTTACACCTACCGGTGGCAAGAAGGAATTCAGTACATTCACCAAGAGATTCAAGAAACGCCTGCGCGGCGTCCATGACCTGTACTTTGTGTTTAACGGAGTAGGTAAGGACCTGTTTACCTTTGACTGGTGGAAGATGAAATGATGCCGATGCTTACCTCATACAGGAGGTAGATGGGCAGAGTTACGATCGTCAGTGTAAAGACATCGGTCGTAGGAGTTATTACTGCCGCTATGATCATAATTATTACTATGGCATGGCGGCGGTATTTTTTCATCAGGCCGGCATTGATTATACCCAGTTTATTGAGGAACCAGGCCAGTACGGGCAGCTCAAAGAGCACACCCATGAGCAGTGTCAGTGTTATGAGCAGGTCGGTATAGGATTCCAGGGTGATGACGTTGGGAATCTGTTCACTCACCTGATATGTACCCAGGAACCGGAATGCCAGCGGGAATATAATGAGGTAGTCAATGACAATGCCTGTCATGAAAAGGATGTATGACCAGACTATGACTTTTGTGGAGCCTTTACGCTCATTCCGGTGAAGAGCCGGTTTTACGAATCCGAACAGCAGGTACAGCGTATAGGGCAGAATCACTATCAGACTTACGTAGAACGCCATTTTCATGTGAATCATGAACTGGGCCGTAAGGGTGGTGCTGAACATATCCACGTTAAAGTCCTGCAGCGCGGTGGCATCAAAACCGGCCATGTCTGCAAGGGCGGCTATCCATCGGTATAGGATAAAATCGGGGCTGCTGGGAGCAAGTATAAGCCTGAACAGTGGCTCCTTGAGACTGAATGCGACGATGAACCCCGCCAAGGCAACGGCCAGGATACGGAAAATGACACCTCTGAGAGCCTCCAGATGGTCCCAGAAAGTCATTGGCTTGTCATCGGGAGAAGCCATGAGGGGGGTACGGATTACTTGGACTCGGATTCCTTAGAGGACTCTTCCTGGGGCTCAGCAGGAGCGTTGATCTCTTTCTCAACATCCTTCATACCCTCCTTGAAGCTCTTTACGCCCTTACCCATGCTTTTCATGAGATCCGGAATGCGCTTGGCTCCAAACAGGAGCAGAATGACAAATACTATGAGAATGACCTCGGTGGTACCTATTCCTCCAAGTAAAAGCGGACAAAGTTTCATTGCGTTTGGTTTAATGTAACATGCATGTAATACGCGAAAGTAATCATATTTGCTCAATATGCTAGGGTACGCTGCTCTTTTTTTGATAAGAGGGGGCTTTTTGGGTGGGTGCAGATTGCAGAAACCGCGGAAAATGAGTAATATTGCACCTTATTAAAAATAATATCAGAGACATGGATAGAGGCGATTTTTTTATTACCGGAATACAGCAGGTCGGTGTTGGAACCACATCGGTTTATGACTCATGGAAATGGTTCATTGAGATGTTCGGTGTGGACATCCGTGTGCTTGAGGATGATACCGTAGCGGAACGTATGCTTCCGTATACCGGCGGTCAGGCACAGAAACGTCACGCTGCCATTGCCGTGAGCCTTCAGGGAGGCGGCGGATTTGAGATATGGCAGTACTCCGAGCGTAAGCCCAAGCCGGTGGATTTCCAGGTACAGGTAGGTGACCTGGGCATATTCTGCGCCAAGGTGAAATGCCGTAATACCGAGAGTGCACACAAGTATGTATCGGCCCGCTGGGACAAGGTAAGCCCCATCGTGACCGCCCCCGACGGCAGCAAGACATTCTACATCACAGACCCTGAAGGCAACTGGTTCCAGGCAGTCCAGGATGATTACCTGCTTCTGGATGAGGGTAAGGAGTTTGGCGGAATGATAGGCTGCATGATAGGTGTGACCGATATAGACAAGGCACGTAAGGTATACTCTGACATACTGGGTTATGACAAGGTGATATATGATGAGAACGGCAACTTTGATGACCTGACCCCGCTTGCAGGTGGTGACGGCAGTTTCCGTAGGGTGCTGCTCAAATGGTCCAAGCCCAACAGCGGCGCATTCTCACCCATATTCCCCAGCGGATGCATTGAGCTGGTAAAGTGCAATGACCGTGAGCCCCGCAAGATATTCGAGGGCCGTTACTGGGGTGATCCCGGTTTCATCCAGATATGCTTTGACGTGACAGGCATGGATAATCTGGCCAAGTGGTGCGCAGAGAACGGCCATCCGTTCACCGTTGACAGCTGCCCCGACGGCAAGGTGTTCAACATGGGTGACGCATCGGGCCGTTTTACCTATATTGAGGACCCCGACGGCACTCTGATTGAGTTCGTCGAGACCTACCGCATATCAGTAGCCAAAAAACTGGGCTGGTACATAAGTCTTCTTAAACGCGACCGCCGTAAGCCGCTCTCCAAGCTGCTGTTCCGCGTCATGAAGATGAACCGCAAGAAATTCTAACCACCTTTCAAGCTTATGGGAAACCTGATTGATCTGATAAGGTCCGATGTCCGGTATGAGGACTCGCTCAAGGCCTGCATGAACTGCGGTATATGTACCGCCATATGCCCGGCTGCAGAGTTCTATGACTATGACCCCCGCCGCATATGCGACACCGTACAGCGTGGTGATGAGGAGCAGGTGGAGAAACTGCTGCGCTCCGACACCATCTGGTACTGCGGTCAGTGTATGTCTTGCAAGCCCCGCTGCCCCCGCGGCAACATACCCGGAGCGGTAATCAACATACTGCGCAAGGTATCGCAGGATATGGGTTACTACAAGGACAGCCACATGGGCCGGCAGCAGGTTGACCTGATGGCCGGCATAGGTGACAACATCCTTAACATAGGTTACTGCGTACATCCCGATGTGGTATTCCCCGAGAAACACCCCGAGCAGGGACCTGTATGGGAGTGGTATGTAAAGAATATCAAGGCCGTATCGCCCAAATTCGGAGCCAACTACCACGGTGAGGGAGCCGGTGCGCTGCGCACTATCAACCCTGAGACAATGGAGGAACTCCGCAACATATTCCGCGTAACCGGAGGAATGGATTTCCATGATTCCATAAAAAACGGCCCGCACAATGAATAAGTTCGGATTCGCCATCAAGACTCCGCGATCGGAGAACATGGATAAGGTATCGCTGGAGCGTTACCATATGCTTCTGGACCGTGAGCCCTCATTCAAACGCTGTTTCCAGTGCGGATGCTGCAGTGCCACATGCTCGGCACGCCAGTTTACCGAATTCAGCATACGCCGCGTACACACATCTTTCCGTCGCGGAGAGTATGACGGCCTGGATCAGGAACTCCAGAAGTGCATGCTTTGCGGCAAATGCACACTGGTCTGCCCGCGTGGGGTAAACCTCAGGTCACTCATTATCAATATGCGTCAGATTCTTGACGAGACTAAACAGTAATCGGCCATGAAAATACACGCATATCCTTATAATGACTTTGTGATACCGTTCCTGATTGGTACGGTACTGCTGTTTGCCATCATTATCTACAAGTACATACGCTGGATAAAGAAATTCAGCCCCGAGCAGCGCAAGGTGATACGCAGCAACTGGTACTCCTGGAAGATATTCCCGGCCATCTGGGAGATGATACGTGAGGGATTGCTCCATGTACGCATACTCAAGAAGAACCTGCTGCTGGGTATCATGCACCAGGCATACGCCCTGGGTTGGTTTCTCCTTATAGTAGTGGGTGCCATAGAGAGTCGCGACGCTTTCTACACCATGCAGCATGAGCAGTCAATCGAGGCTGTACATGAACTGCAGCAACAGAACGGCTGGCACATCTACAACACTGGTGAGGATAAGAATCCCGAGTACCTGAACCAGCGCCGCTACCGTGTTGAGACAGAGGACGGCATAGCCAGAATCCACTATCACCGTCCGTTCTACGTAGGTATATTTTACCGCTACTTTGTACACAAGGCACCGGCATCGTTCCGTCAGCACAAGGCCTACTCCAACCTGATGGACGCACTGCTTCTGTACGTGTTCCTGGGTCTGACCATGGCCATCATCAAGATATTCTGGTCCAAGATACTGGGAATGCGCCGCACCACCAAGCACACCATCATAGACCGGTTCTCCAAGTTCTCGCTGTGGATGATATTCCCCATGCGTCTGCTTGCCGAGTCTATTACAGCCTGTCTGTACGGCAACGGCGGATTCTTTACACAGGCTGTGGGTAACCTGTTCGACCCCATGATTGTACGCGGCATGGAGACATCGGTCTGGATGCTTTATTCGCTGATGCTGGGTGTGTTCTTTGTAACCATGCCGTTCACCCGTTACATGCATATCTTCACGGAACTGCTCCTTATATATTTCCGTAAGATAGGTGTACGTGAGGAGACCGGCAAGACCGGCTACACACTGTTTGAACTCAACGCCTGCTCACGTTGCGGTGTCTGCATATCAGGCTGCCCCATAGACCGTGTGCTTGAAAATCACGAGATACAGTCTGTATATCTTATCCGCAGCATCCGTAACCAAGAGCGCGGAAGCCGTCTGAGGATGATTGCCGACAACTGTCTTATGTGTGACCGATGCACGGTCGATTGCCCCGTAGGCATAGACCTGAGCGCACTGCGCCGTCAGACACGCGCCAAGGGTGCCATCGATACCACCGGCAACTACACATATCTGAACAAGCGTCAGACACCTTTCAACGCCATCGGCCGTGTAGCTTACTTTGGCGGCTGCATGTCACATCTCACTCCCGGCATAACCGAGTCCATGGAGCGCATATTCACCGCTGCCGGCCAGAAGTACTGGTACATGGATAAACTGGGTACCATATGCTGCGGCAGGCCCTTGCAGCAGCAGGGATTCACCAACCAGGCGGCTGAACTGCGCCAGAAGAACACAGACCTGTTAGAGAAATCAGGAGCCACCATGCTGGTTACCTCCTGCCCCATCTGCTACCAGTCATTCAAGAAAGAGTATAACCTGGATATTCCTATCATGCATCATACAGAGTATATAGACATGCTCATTAAGCAGGGTAGGATAAAGGTGCGTCATGATGACCATAAGGTATCATACCACGATCCCTGCGAGCTGGGCCGCGGATGCGGAATCTATGAAGAGCCGCGTCAGGTTCTGAGCGCAGTGACCAACCTGCAGAAGACCCGTTACCAGAGAGAGAAGAGTGTGTGCTGCGGATTCAACCTGGGCGATACAAAGCTCAGCATTGAGGAGCAGACCAAGATAAGGAACGCATCACTTGCCAACCTGACAAGCAAGCCGGTTGACGCAATCGCCACCGCCTGCCCAATGTGTAAGAAAGCGTTCCAGCATGCCACAAATGACTACCCCGTAAGGGATATAGCCGAGATTGTGGCTGAGAACCTTATAGACTGATAAGATTATGAACCGTTTTTGGAATGAATATCAGAAAGCCATAGCTGATGACCACTACTTCTACGAGCGCAGCTGCATCCGCCAGACCTTTTTCCCGGGCTCCGAGACCGCATTCCTGCGTATGCTCCGTGAAGAGTTGAACAAGGACATCTTTGATGATTTCCGTCAGCACACCTGCACCGGTATAGGTTACCATACCGATGTCGTACCTCTGGAGACAACCATGACCGTGGTGGCCCGTCTGTTCTCACTCATGACCGAGCACGGCTATGAGAACTACGTGCCCTCATGCGTAACATCATTCGGCGTCTTCACCGAGATGTGCCATATGTGGCAGGAGCATCCCGAGCTTCTTGAGAAGACCCGCGAGAACCTCTACAAGGCCTGCAAACGCGAGTTCAACATACCCAAGAACATAGCCCACCCATCGGACGTGATATATCATTTCCGCAATGAGCTGGCCCAGAAGATGAAATACCGTCTGGTAAACCGCTTTACCGGCCGTCCTCTTAAGGTAGTTGAGCACATAGGCTGCCACTACGCCAAGATATTCCCCGACAAGGGTGTGGGTAAGGCAGAGTTCCCCTACGTTCTGGCCGGTATGATTGAGGCCTGGGGCGGTGAGGTTGTGGATTATCCCGAGCGCCGTCACTGCTGCGGATTCGGATTCCGCCAGTACCTGGTTCAGGAGAACCGCGGTTACTCGGTATCCAACACCAAGAAGAAACTGGAGTCCATGGAGCCGTATGAGCCCGATTTCATTGTCTCCAACTGCCCCGGCTGCTCAATGTTCCTGGACCGCTGGCAGTACACCATAGCCGAGATGGAGCACAAGACCTACGACCGCGAGGGCTACGGCATACCCGTACTCACCTATGAGGAGATGGCCGGCCTGCTGCTGGGTTATGACCCGTGGGAACTGGGTCTTCAGATACATCAGGTACAGTCCGAGCGCCTGCTTGACAAGATAGGCATACCGTATGATCCCAAGGCCAAGTACAGAGCAGCCGACGGCAAGATACTGCGTGCTCCCGAGAAACCCGAGAACCTTTTAGTCTAAGTTTGATTATGAGAAAAGTCGCAATAATAGGAGCCGGCCCCGCCGGCATAGAGGCCGCATCAGTACTGGCCAAGAACGGTATTGAGGTAACCCTTTTTGAGAAATCAGAGACTCCGCTCAAGAACCTGCAGGACAAGGCTTTCCTGTTCCCTAACTTCCAGGCTGCTCAGGAGATTGTTGATGAATTGAGCGGCAAACTGCTTACTGATGGTGTTACATCGGCATTTGGCGTTGATATCATTGATGTCAAGTGGCAGGGAACTGAATGGAAACTGGTTGATTCAAAGGAGCAGACATATGTGGCCGATGCAGTGCTGCTGGCCACCGGTTATCAGGTGTTTGACGCCCACCGCAAGGAGGAACTTGGCTACGGTATATATAAAGGTGTAATCACATCGCTCGATATGGAGCAGATGATAAAGCACGGCAAGATCCTGAACGCCAACGGCGATGAGCCCAAGCGCATAACATTCCTGCAGTGCGTGGGCTCCCGTGACGAGAAGAGCGGTAACCACTACTGCTCCAAGATATGCTGCGTCACTGCCGTTAAGCAGGCTATTGAGGTCCGCAAGCAGCTGCGGGGATGTGATGTATCGGTATTCTATATGGACTTGCGTATGTGGGGTCAGGGATTTGAGGAGATGTACCGCATGGCTCAGGAAAAGTACGGCATCAGCTTTGTACGCGGCCGTATATCGGAGGCTGCCTCCACCTTTGACGGACGTGTCCAGCTTAAGAGTGAGGACACCCTGATGGGACTTCCGCTCAAGATGACCACAGACCTGCTTGTGCTTATGGTAGGTATGGAGGCATCGTGCGGCACCAAGGCGCTTGGCAAGTCCTGTGACATAAGCGGTGACTACGGCTTTATCCGCACCGTCAACCCCCACCTCTACGACAACGAGACCGGAAAGCCCGGTCTGTTTGCCGCCGGCACCTGCAAGCGACCTATGAGCGTGAGCGACTCCATCAACGATGCCCGCTCCGCCGCCCTTGCAATCAAAGACTACCTGGATACACTCCCTCAGTGAGCTGAGGGAGCCAAAGGGGACGGTTCTGTTTGGCCCCTTTTATCAGACATAAACAGAAGCAGTGAAGGTAAAAACCCTCACTGCTTTTTAATTATCTGAAAAAGGGGCCAAACAGAACCGTCCCCTTTGGCTCGCTTACTTCTCGATCCAGCCGATAACCTCACCCTTTGATACCAGTGATCCGTGCTCCTTCTCAACTGATACCAGATGGCAGTCGTAGGGAGCGGTGGCGTTGTCGATGAATGTGTTGCCGCTGGCCTGGATGCCGACCATCCAGTCACCCTTCTTGTACTGCTTGCCGAAGGGAGGATTGGTTGACTGATCCATGTAATCCAGATCCCAGATTACGCGACCGCTGACAGCAGCCTCGATGGGCTCTGCATCGGGATGCAGGATGGCACGCTTATCGGCAGCGGTGAAGTGCTTGACGGGTGCACCTGCGGTGCCGGCCTGAGCCTTCTCCATACGCTCCATAAGGTCCTTGTTGAACTGATCCTTGGCCTGGCCGCTCTTGTACTCGCGGTACTGCTTCTCATGCATGGCGAACTCAAAGAGCTCCTCATCATCCTGGCCGCGGTCCCAACCGTTCTCCTCCATCTCCTTGATGAAACGGGGCAGGTCATTGGGATAGAGAACCTGAGGATCATCGGTATAGAACTCCTTACCCTGCTCCTTGGCCAGCTGAATGATCTCGGGAGCCAGCTCGCCGGGCAGCTTACCTGACTTACCAAGTACCATACCCCACATGGCGGGATCCATACGGGTGAAGGGTTTCTCATCCATGGACTTTGAGTAGAGGTTCATAAGGGCGGCGTTCTTAACGTACTGGCTGAACGGGGTAACCAGACAGGGAGTACCCAGCATAGGCCATATGCGCTGTACCTCATCAAAGAGTTCTACAAGCAGCTCGTCCTCAGACAGCTCCTTTTCACCCTTCTTGCGGAGGTTGGCGTTAATGGCAGCGTGCATACCCTTGAGGTCAGCCATAAGTGAACCCATCATACCGCCGGGCAGGCCACAACCTACCAGCAGTGAACTCATGATTGAGTTCTTGGGGTCGATCCAGTAGCCCAGGAAGTCATCCATGAAGCTCTGTGTGAGTGAACGAGCCTCCATGTAAGCCTTCATGTTGATATCCTTAACCAGGAATCCGGCATCCTTAAGCATAGCCTGGATGGTGATTACGTCCGGATGAACCTTGCCCCATGACAGAGGCTCCATAGCTACGTCCAGTACATCGGCACCGGCTCTTGCAACCTCAAGCATTGAAGCTACTGCAAATCCGGGACCGTTGTGGCCGTGGTACTGAATGATGATATCGGGATGTTTCTCCTTGATGGCGCGAACGATGGTGCCCAGCATGGCGGGACGACCGATACCGGCCATATCCTTGAGGCAGATCTCCTGTGCGCCGCCCTCGATGAGCTGCTCGGCCAGGTTGATGTAGTACTCGGCAGTGTGTACCTTGGAGTAGGTGATACACATGGTTGCCTGAGCGGTCATGCCGGCCTCCTTGGCCCACTTGATTGAGGGGATGATGTTACGCGGATCGTTAAGACCGCAGAATATACGTGTGATGTCAACACCCTGAGCGTGCTTAACCTTATACATGAGCTGACGTACATCGGCAGGAACGGGGTTCATGCGCAGTGCGTTCAGACCACGGTCAAGCATGTGGGTCTTGATGCCTACTTCATTGAAAGGCTTTGTGAATGTACGTACGGCCTGGTTGGGGTTCTCGCCGTACAGAAGGTTTACCTGCTCCATGGCACCGCCGTTAGTCTCAACGCGGTCAAAGCAGCCCATATCGATAATTACCGGCGCAATCTTGGCCAGCTGGTCTTTACGGGGAACATACTTGCCTGATGACTGCCACATGTCACGGTACACAAGACTGAATTGAATCTCTTTTTTCATGCTGTTTATGTGTTTTTTAATTATTTACATCGGATCTATTGTGCGGGCTATCCTGGCGCACAGGCCCGGGAAGAAACGCTTGATATAGACCATAAGCAGTTCCTTGCGTCCTACCAGGACTTCACGTTTTTTCCTGTAGACGGCCTTGACGATCTTGCGGGCAGCCTGATCGGGGGTGCAGCCACCGGCCTGACCGGCATCCATCTTGGCGTGCTGCTTTCCGTCTTTCTCCAACGCATAGAATGATATGCGGGTCTGTACACGTCCGGGACAAACTATGGTTACGCGGATGTTATCCTTATAATACTCAGCCTGGACTGTCTCAAAGAATCCGTACAGGGCATGCTTGGATGAGCTGTATGCGCAGCGCAGGGGGAATCCGAACCGTCCGTTGATGCTTGTGGTTACCATCAGCTGGCCACCTCCGCGCTCAATCATCTTGGGCAGGATCACCTTGGTCATGATAACGGGTGCGAACCAGTTTATGTCCATGACCTTATTTATAACGCGCATCTCGGTCTCACAGGTGGTGCCGCGCTGGCTTATGCCGGCATTGTTGTAGAATACGTCTATGTATCCGTAAACCTGCCATGCCTGCTCGGCCAGTCCTGCCACCTCATCCTTACGGGAGAGGTCAAAGGGCAGGGGACGGGCATCAGGGGCACCCAACTCCTTGCAGCGTGCGGCAACCTTTTCCAAGAGGTCTGCCTCAAGCGCAGTGAGTATGAGCTTGGCACCTTCACGGGCAAACTCATATGCGGTTGCCTCACCAATACCTGATGAAGAGCCTGTTATCCAAACTACCTTGTCCTTGAACTTGTTCATTTGCAGTTGTCTATTGCCTGTTTGAACCAGCGGGCGCGTTCGCAACCCTCACCGGTGTTGAGAAGTATAAGGTCTCCATCCTTGAGTTTGTTCTCCTCAAGAGCCTTGAAGAATCCTGCTATACATACTACCGATGCGGGGCCCATATATATGCCTGTGGCATCCTTTACCATACGGCCGTAACGCTCCAGACCCTCCTCTTTTACACGCAGGAATGAACCTCCGCTGTTCTTTACGATAGGTCCTACCAGCGGATACATGCCGGGAGTACCAGCGGTAAGAATAGATATGCTGGTTCTGGGTATTACAGTGGGGAAGTGCTTGTTCCAGCCCTGTGGGAAACCGTTCTCAATTGCCCATTCCCAAGCCTGGACCATAGGATCGCAGGTGTCCTGCTGAACCAGCAGCATACGAGGCATCTTGTGCTCGGGGTATGCATCGGCTATCTCACGCATTCCTTTTTCGAATGCAATGGGGCTTGTGCCGCCTGCAACAGCCTGCATATAGACATCGGGTATGCGACCCAGTTGGCGCATGCACTCAAAGACAAGTGTCTTCTTGGCCTCTACGCGAATAGGGTCTATATTACCGGCCGATATCATAACCTTCTGATTCTTATGGAAGTCGGCAGCCTCAGCTTTGGCCTGTCCGTAACCTCCTTCTGAAACTACCAGATTCTGGCCTACGGAACGGATGGCGTCCTGCGATTCCTGATACATGTCGCAGGGAGCGAATATATCAAACTTAACACCAGCCTTAGCCAGATATGTTGCATATGCGGTGGCTGCATTACCGGTCGATGCCAGGCAATACTCCTTTACGCCGTGTTTCTTGAACAGCGTTGCTGCCAGTGATGCGGCAATATCCTTGAATGTGCCACTGCCTCCGTTAAGGTCATTACGGGCAACCACAACCTTGCAGTCAATACCGTAGTTATCCTTTGCATACTTGCTCAGGAACTCCCACTCCTCAATAGGTACTGCACCCTCACCGCAGGTTACCTGTTCATCGGCCTCGTCAAGGGGCAGGAAGGGCAGGTAGTGGTATAGGTTGTCTACCTTCTGACCGGGTTTGCAGAGTTCATCCAGCTGGCGGTAATCAGAGCTGTAGACTACCTCTGCGTGATTGCTTCCGCACTCACACAGCTGGTCCTGGCTGAACCAGGCGGCAAAATCTCCTATTACCTTGCCGCACTTCTTGCAGACAAGCTGGTATTTCATCCTCTCTTTATCTGAGCACGCTTGAATACGTTCATATCCTGGATGGGGCCCTCATAGTAACCGGCCTTGAGCTTCTTCTGTACATCCTTGAATACCTCGATGGTACGCTTAACATGATCCAGAGTATGTGAAGCAGTAGGAATGATACGCAGCATGAGCTGGCCCTTGGGGATAACGGGATATGTAACGATTGAGCAGAAGATTCCGTAGTTCTCACGCAGGTCAACAACAACGTTGGTACCCTCATTGATACCACCCTCAAAGAATACGGGTGTTACAGGTGACTCGGTTACGCCGATGTTGAAGCCTTCTGACTTGAGGCCGCCCTGCAGAGCGTTTACAACCTCCCACAGATGCTCGCGGTACTCGGGGTGAGCCTTGATCAGGTCCAGACGCTTCTGGTTACCGATAACCAGAGGCAGAGGCAGTGACTTGGCGTAGATCTGTGAACGCATGTTGCACTTCAGGTGGTCGATGATCTCAGGCTCTGAGCTTACTACGCCACCGATTGATGCCATACTCTTGGCGAATGCGTCAAATATTACATCGATCTCATCGATTACGCCGTAGTGCTCGGCTGTACCGCGACCGTGTGCACCCATTGTACCGAAACCGTGTGCATCGTCAATAAGTATGCGGAACGGATATTTCTTCTTGAGTTCTACGATGTCAGCGAGATGACCCAGGTCACCGGCCATACCGAACACACCCTCGGTGATAACCAGGACGCCGCCGCCCTGCTCATCGGCCAGCTTGCAGGCGTGGTTAAGCTGCTTCTCCAGGCTCTCCATGTTGTTGTGCTGGAAAGCAAAGCGCTTGGCCAGGCTCAGACGCATACCGTCCAGGATGCAGGCGTGGCTCTCTGAGTCGTAAACGATAACGTCCTTGCGGCTGGTCAGTACGTCGATGATTGAGATCATGCCCTGATAACCGAAGTTGAGGCAGAGACCTGCCTTCTTGCCTACGAACTCTGAAAAGTCATTCTCAAACTTGATGTGATAATCAGTATTACCTGACATCATGCGGGCACCCATAGGAGCACCGAGACCAAACTTGGCGGCTGCCTCTGCATCGGCCTTTCTTACCTCGGGATGGTTAGCCAGACCCAGGTAGTTGTTAAGGCTCCAGTTCAGCACGGGCTTGCCGTTGAACTCCATCTCGGGACCGATCTCACCTACCAGACGGGGGAACATGAAGTAACCGTCGCCGATTCCCTGATACTGTCCGAGCGGGCCCGGAGTCTCTTTGATTCTCTCAAAAATGTCTTTAATCATACTGAAAATCTTTATTTATGTTTATTATATACAATTTAATACCTGCTATCAGAAACTGATACGCTTAAACTCCGCGAAATTAGTAAAAACTCTGCACTCACTATTATAAAATAAGTTATAATTCTGCTATCTTACAGTTTGCTGCATTGCTGCTTCCACGGGCGTTACCCCCTCACCTTAGGGAGTCAGAACGCACGTAGGGCCATTTTCATCCCTAAGGTGCGCAGAAAAATCGCTTTTACCTGCGTTACTCCCTCACCTTAGGGAGTCACAACGCACGTAGGGCCATTTTCCTCCCTAAGGTGCGCAGAAAAATCGCTTTTACCTGCGTTACTCCCTCACCTTAGGGAGTCAGAACGCACGTAGGGCCATTTTCCTCCCTAAGGTGCGCAGAAAAATCGCTTTTACCTGCGTTACCCCCTCACCTTAGGGAGTCACAACTCACGTAGAGCCAATTCTATCCCTAAGGTGCGCACAAAAATGTGGAAAAGGGGACTGTCCCCAATTTCACATTATTGCAGGGAGCCGATAA
The DNA here is from genome assembly GCA_900319225.1 of uncultured Prevotellaceae bacterium. Taxonomy (GTDB): domain Bacteria; phylum Bacteroidota; class Bacteroidia; order Bacteroidales; family Bacteroidaceae; genus Colenecus. The sequence goes on from ONNV01000005.1 coordinate 23,330, forward strand.
GCAGGAAGAAGAGGCCCAGGAGGACCAGGATGAGGTCGATGACCTTGCTCCGTAGGTTTTTCTCGTGGAAGAGGAGGGCTCCGCAGAGGAAGCTTACTATTACGCTGCTGCGGCGGATCATGGAGACGATTGAGACCATGGAGGCGCTTTGGGCTAGGGATACAAAGTAAGCGTAGTCAGCGAGGGTTAGGAAGACGGCGATGAAGATTATGGGCCATTTCCATTGGAAGGGGGTGGTGTGCTTGCGGGTGGGCCACCAGAGGGTGAAGAGGATGACGGTCATCAGGGCTAACTGGTAGAAGTTGCTCCACGCCTGTACGAACATGTTGTTGAAGCGTCCAAGCAGGTACTTGTCAAACAGGGCGCTTACGGCTCCTAACAGAGTGGCCATGATTACGCAGAACACCCATTTGTTGTGAGTGAAACTGATACCCTCCTTCTTGCCGCTGATACTGAGCATGTAGAAAGAGATTACGGCAATTATCACACCAATCCACTGATACAGGTTAAGGCGCTCGCCAAACAGCAGCAGGCCGCCCAGCAGAACGATGATGGGACGGGTGGCGTTGATGGGCCCGAACAGCGTGATGGGCAGGTGTTTCATGCCAAAGTAGCCGAATATCCAGGAGCCAAGCACGATGAATGCCTTGAGCATGAGCAGGCGGTGCAGCTCCCAGCCGGCGGTAGGTACATAAAAGATGCTGCCATCCAGCACGCCTGTCTTCCATGACAGGAGCGTGAACGGCAGCATCAAGAGTGAGCAGAACAGTGTGTTGAACCAGAGAACGGGAATTACCGCGTTATCCTTGAGGGATTGCTTCTTGGATACGTCATACAAGCCCAGAAATAGGGCTGAAACGAGAGCGAACCCCAACCACATGACTGCTATCCTTTAGTTTTAGAACTTGTAGCTCAAACCTACACCAAGAATCTCCTTGAACTGAACCTTGGCACCGTGAACGGTTCCGTCATCGGCAAAGGTCTTGATGTCATCGTCATACTTCAGGGTTGACTGGAAGGTGACGGTGAGCAGGCTGGTTACGTTAAGACCAACCAGGACATCCCAGTTAACATCAATCATGCCGAATGAGTCGTCATATGCGGTAAAGAGGTCAAGTGTTGACTTTACCGTAAGCTTGTCATTGAGCAGACTGTAGTTAACGGTACCCTTAAAGCTTGAACCAAGCTCAAAACGGGTCTTCTTGCCGGCATCCAGTCCGTAACGGGTAGAGAAGAGGGTATCACTTACCATTGTCATCTTGCCCGATACAGGTGAGTAGTAGACGCTCAGATGATCATTGGGCTTGTAGTCAAGACCTACTGATATGTTCAGGTAACCAGGAACCAGGAACTTTGATATAAGTTCACGTTCATCGGATGAGTAGTCATAGCCGTAACCCATCTGGGTCTTGAAATCAAGCAGTGCTGCATAGTACAGCTTATCTGATATCTGACGTCCGAACTTGGATGAAAGATTCAGGTTATCGATGTTCTTGCGCCACTTGGTGGCATCAGTGTAGTTCAAACCGTAATTGGCACTCAAATCATTGTCCCAGGCATTCTTGCCCTCCTTGTAGTTGAGAGAACCGTTGAAATAAACATTGGTTGCAATTGAGTTCTCACCACCTTCACTCCAGTTGGTAAAAGATGTCTGCGAGAAATTGATACCTGCCAGGCCGCTGTGTGACCAGGCGGATTCCTCCTGAGCTGAGAGGCTCAGCGGCAGCAGTGCTGCCAGAAAGAATAATGTTTTCTTCATAACCGATTTGTTTAGGATTATTGTGCCGTAAAGGTAACTAAAAATCGGATTGGGTGTTATTTCTTGCCTTTTATGGCGTAACCGGCCATGTAGCAGATTATGGCAACGACCATACCGTTGATTGATGCGATACCCCAGGGAAGGAGGTTGGCAACAACAGCACCCAGAACAACACCGATAACCGATGCCCAGTTGACGGTCTCAATCTTGACGTCATCGGCCAGATACTCATTCTTGTTCATGAAATAGCTGATGATAAGGATTGCGCCGATGGGGGGCAGAGTGCAGTTCAGTACGTTGAGCCATCCGCAGAAGTTCCAGTAGAGCCATACAGCAGATACTGTGCCGATGATACCGGCAATCAGTACCATGGTCTTCTTGGAGAGTCCGAATATGTTGCAAAGACCCAGACCTGATGAGTAGAGGGCGTTGTCATTGGTGGTCCAGATGTTGAGACCCAGCACAAGAACAGCCATGTAGAAGAGGTTCAGGTTGAGCATTACCTCAAAGATGTCGTTTCCACCTACGTAGATGCTGGATGAAGCACCAAAGAAGAACATGAGTGAGTTACCCAGGAAGAAAGCTACAACGGTAACGATGCAGCCGATCTTTCCGTTTCTTGAGAAACGTGCGAAGTTAGGTGTTGCGGTACCTCCCGATACAAAGCTACCGATAACCAGACCTGCGCCGGCTACGACTGTGAGTGAACCGTCATTGATGCTGTTGAACTGCTCGATCAGGGTTGAGTCACCGCGCTTGATGGCCATGATCATGGCAACGGTACCCAGTACACCTACCAGAGGAACAGCAATCCAGCTGATGATGGTAAGACTCTTGATTCCGTAATATGCGCTGGCGGTCATGAGCAGACCGGCTACGGCTACCAGGATATATCCCTGATAGGGCATATGGTCAGGAGTAACGTCCAGATGGAGCAGCTCCTTGGCTACGGGGATGGCGAACATGGCCAGACCTACGCCGAACCAGCCCATCTGAGTGAAACTGATCATGGCGCTGGGCAGCCAGCTACCCTTACGGCCAAAACTGCGGTGTGACAGCATGTCGAGTGTGAGACCGGTCTTGGCGCCGATAAATCCAAGTGCACCTGTGTATGCGCCCAGGATGATACCACCCAGGATAAGTGCGCCGATAAACTGTCCGAAGTTAAGGCCTGCAGCCAGGTTCTGGCCGGCCCACATGCTTGCTGAGAAGAAGGTGAATCCCAGCATTACCATGAACATGCTGATGTCGCTCTTGCGTCCGCTCATGGGAACTCTGCTTGATGTGAAATCCACATCCGGTTTCTTGTATGCCATAAATTTAATGTTTAGGAATGTTATCAATCAATGTGCGTATTCTTTCAATGCCTTGCGGAACTCCTTGAGACGGCGGTCTGCAATATCGCGGATTGAGAGGTCGGCCGATTTGGCTGCGAAATCCTTCTCCATTGCAAACAGTCCTGCCATCTCATCCTGGTCCAGCTGTTGGTAATGGTTAAGCTCAAGCCATTTCTTCTGGCTGATGGGGCTGCGATATCCCAGTTTCTCATCCAGGAAATCCTTGAACTCAAAGTTGTCGGCCACCTTGCGGATATTCTCCCAATACTCAGTCACCTCATGGTAATGGTCAGGGATCTCATATCGGCGGGCACCTCCGTCATAGATGATGCACTTTTCAAAGAGGGCGTCATCATCGGACAGAACATAGCTGCGGAACTGGGGTGATATCACGCCGTCCTTCCAGAAGAAATCAATCTGGGGCCAGCTGATTCCGGTCACGCCCTTGTCCTTGTATGCTGAGAATATACCCTCATAGAATATGCAGGTAAAGCCCTCAAACTCAGGCCAGTGGAATCGGAACTCAGGGGTGAGCTCCTCAAACAGCTCAATGGCACGGGTACCTCCGATGGTAAAGAACACCACGCGGCGTATGCTTCCGCCCAGGCGCTTGAACTCAGCTATGATATAGCGGATGCAGCGGGCCAGCGTCTCGCCCGAGGCAATGATATCACCTATCATGAGGGTGATGTCCTTGGGGGCGCTGAGCTTGGTGTATCGGATGTCAAGACCGGTGATCTGGTTGTTGCGGATAACGCGCTCACAGGATATGAAATCCATGTTGTTGACGCGGATTCCGTTGCGGAAACAGCACTCCTCGAGCGGGTAGTTCAGACCGCCGCGCAGGATGGTCATGATATCGGCACTGCTGCCTATGGCCTGCTGCTGTTTGAGCCAGCCAAGCATGTCACTTGTGGCACCGCACATGGCCAGGTACGAGTCATATCCTATAACCTCGGGTGAGGCCAGGAGATGGCGTGTGCCTTCATTGCTGATAATGAAATATTTACCGGTAAATTTGCCGCCGTCCAGGCGGTAGATGTCTGTCCCGTTGAATTTGCCCAGGGACGTCAGAAATGTATCTTCCAGATAAGGCTGCATCATGCTTTTGCTTTATTCTGGAATCCAAAGGTACTTATATCACACGGGTTGGCGGTAGCCTATGGGGTAAAAGTTATCAACAGCTTTAAATCATCAGCGTGCCGCGTCTGCGCCACTTGATATATCCGTAAACTGATGCACCCAGATAGAAACTGTACAGCAGGATGGTTGTAAGATGCAATCCTCTACGGCAATATATATAAATGGAGATGGCGTTGACCAGGAACCAGATGCCCCAGACCTCAATGATTTTCTGGGCAAGCACCCATGTGCCCACTATGTTGAGCATGGTGGTCAGGGCGTCAAGTGCGGGGACTGGAGAATCAGTGAGGAACCTGAGGATGCAGAATATGGCACCCCAAATCAGGGCCGATACGCCCAGCACGCCCACAAACTCTGAGGCGCGGAAATGGCGGTATGTAATATCATGCGATGCGCGTTTACGGTCACTATGGAGCCATTTTATAAAACCGTAAACGCACATGCAGATATTGAAGCAACTGAATCCCATATCGGCATATATCTTGCTGTGAAAGTATACACTGGCATAGATCATGGAGCACATGGCGCTGATTACCCACATCAGGGGTTTCTGACGGAACTCAAGCCACAGGTAAATGAAACTGAGTATGAGCCCAACTGTCTGGATGGTGTCCCAGAAATCCATGCCGGTAAACTGACCGGCGATATACTGCCAGATATTGGATAACATTGCTGATTAGAAATAAAGTGTTACATGGGCTATTGCAGAGAAGGGTGCGGCCGGAATGAAACCTATCTGATAGTAACGGTCGTTTTCCGGGTGAACATCGCCCAGTATTGCAGAATATACCCAACCGCTTGTTGCGCAGCGTGCATTAAGTACGTTGTTGAAATCAGCACCTACTGTCATGCTGCTGAACAGCTTTTGGTTTGGAATGGAGTATGAGAACGAGAAATCTGAGAGAGAGTAGGCCGGCAGTGAACGGTCCTTATTCTCAGTGTTGTCCAGATACTGACGGCTTACATAACCGGTATGCCAGGTTGCTCTGAAGTTTCCGAATTTGAGGTTTACGAATCCGTTCAGTATGGTGCTGGGTGAGAATGCCAGTGTTGAATTGTCATAATGGACTGTGGTGGTAGTCTCATGTCCCCACCATGCGTCATATGTGGCAACTACCTCATCAAAGTCTTTAACCTTGTTGCTGCTGAGTGCCGCGTTGGCCTCAAACTCCAACCATGAGAGAGGTGCTACGGCGGCTGTCAGTTCAACGCCGGCACGGTAGGAACTCTTGATGTTGGTGGTAAGGTTTTCACCTATATCACTTTTTGCTCCGGTCTGTACGAACTGGTTGTTGTAATCCATGAAGTAGATGTTTGCTCCAGCACTCCATATATCACCCTGGAAACTGTAACCGGCCTCATAGTCTATCATGTATTCCGGTTTGGGAGCGGGGTAGATACCGTTGTCCGTAAAGTTGTTACGCTCGGGTTCACGACCTGCAGTTGCGGCCAGTGCGTGCAGCTTGTGGCCACCTTTAATCCATGTCAGTCCGACCTTGGCATTCAGGAAATCATACTTTTTGTCGATGTCAAGCATGTGCTTTGAGCTTGTACCATCGGCATTTGTATAGTACTTGTCATTGTAACCGTCAGTGAAATAACCTACGTGGCGGTACTGTGCGTCGGCAAAGGCATGCAGGCTCTCTGTAAAACTGTAACCGGCTTTCAGGTATGCGCTAAGGTCTGTCTTGGTGGCATCGGATTTATAATAGGTGTACTTGCCGTCAGAGAGCAGATAGTCACTCATGGCATCATCCTTAATGTAGGTGATGTGACCAAAGTGGTTGCCCTTGAACTGCTGGAATGACAGGCCGCTGCGCAGATCCAGACGTCCCTGTGTGTAGTTTGTGTTCCAGATGGCGCCGTAAGTGTGCTGCTCCAGACCTTTCTTGCGTACAAAGTCAGTTTTCTTTACTGTTTTAGCGGGATCGACGGGTGATGTCCAGATGGGGTCACCATCAGCGTTGAGTGAGTTTGACAGTCCGAACTTCTTTACCTTATTCTTGTAACGGAACTCCTCATAGTAACCGTATCCGTAGGTGTAGTGGGCTGTGAGTGAAGTTGAGAGATTCTCATTCAAGCTCCATGCCAGTGAAAGTATGTTGTGGTCCTGCCAGAAATTATCAGTTGTGCGGTCCCACACTGTTCCGTCCTTCATATCATAACGTGCAGTCTGGTATTTTCCGCTTACTGAGTCCATCACAAACATACCGTTGTCATCTGTCAGAAGGCGCTCGTAGAGAGAGTTGAACTGGCCAAGCCCATGCTTGTACATGTCTGTGTAATCCTTTATTCCGGTAGGCTGGTTGTAGTTCCAGTTCTCGTCAATATAAGAACCGTCCATAAGGCTGATGTCATCATTACCTGCTGTGGCGCCGTTCCAGGCCTGACCGGTGACCTCAAAGTTGCCTATGTTGCGGTAACGTATCATCAGGTTGTCGTTAGGTGTCCAGAGCAGGCCGCCGTAGTAGCTGCCGGCCTTGCCTTTGGTGCCGTGCATGAAACCGTCGGTACGGGTCATATTGAAAGCACCGTCCACGATAACGCTGTTAAGGATTGTACCGGTTGAGAATGAGCCGCCCACACGCTGTGTGTTGAATGATCCTACTGATGCTGTAATCTCAGCGCTCTTTTCAGGGTTGGGTAGCTTGCTTGAAAGTGCAATTGAACCTCCGAACGCACCGTCACCTACGGTCGATGTGCCCAGACCGCGCTGGATCTGTACGCTTCCCAGCAGTGATGCGTAGCTGTTCATGTTGACCCAGAATACACACTGGTCCTCAGGGGAGTTGAGTGCCACACCGTCAAGTGTAACGTTGATACGTGAATCGGCAGCGCCGCGAATACGCATATAGGTGGTTCCAATTCCGGTTCCGTTCTCACTCCATGCGGTCACGCCGGGTGTGCGTGACAGAAGGAATGGCAGTTCACGGCCGTTCTTGGAGTAGCTGTCCAGCTCCTGACGGCTTATCTCTGTTGTGGCAAACGGTTCGTTTTCATGGGCACGGACACCGTTGATGATTACTTCATTGAGCTGTTGCAGGCGCAGTGAATCTGCGTCGGATTCTACGTTTTCATTACCCGCCTTGACTGTAAGGCTTGTGATTAGGGTTAATGACAAAAATAATACCTTCTTCATATAGATTTAATTAGTTAATCCAAATGAAAAAGGGTACACTAATAACTTGAATTCCAGTCCCTCCGCCGGCACTGTCCGGATCAGGTTCATAGGGTATAATCTCAGCCCTGTGGGCACCCCCTTTCATTCAGGGCGCAAAGGTAGAGCAAACTTTCCGGATTTTCACAGCCCTGAATGAAATTTTTTTATTTCGCTCCGCGAAAGGCGGCCTCCGGCCGGTTCGGGCTTCGCCCTCATGTCAGTTCGCTGGGGTCGTTTGATTATGCTGTGCTAAACATTCTGTTTGCGTAAACGCTCTTTTTTTTCCAATTATTTAATTTTTTTATCAATTTACGCAAACAGAACCGTCCCTATTGCGTATATTTGCTATTGTTCAATACCAAAATGCCAATAGTTATGGAATTATCAAACAAGTATGTCATTACTATCAATCGTGAGATAGGCTCAGGCGGAAAGACTGTTGCCAAGCTGCTGGCTAAGAAGCTTGGTGTGCCTTTTTATGATAAGGCTCATTTAAAGACAGTTGAGGACGAGGGCCTGAATGAGGAAAAAATTGAGAGTCTCAAGTCCAAGAAACGTACATGGTGGCCGGACCTGAAAAAGATCGTCGAGCTGGGTGGCGGTTTTGCAGTCTCCATTTTTGACAACCTGCCCAATTATGCAGTTCCGGAGGACAATGATACTGACAAGAAGTACCAGACGGAGCAGGAGATACTTAAAGGTATTGCCGATGCCGAGTCATGCGTAGTAGTTGGACGTTGCAGCTTTGTAACATTCAAGGATCATCCCAATCACCTTAATATATGGATACAGTCTCCCTTGGAGTCCCGTGTGGAGAGAGTCATGAAAAAGAAAGGCATCGCCTCCAAGGCTGAGGCTGAGAAGTTTATTAAGGAGGTTGATAAGCTTTGTGATGACTATGCCAAGCGCCATGCAGGTGTAAGCCGATATGATCCCCGCAACTATGACCTTGTAATCTCAATGAAGGACCGCACCGAGGAGGAGGCGGTGGATCTTATCCTCAAATACATAGGCTGAGGAGCAGGGCTGCAAGGTCCGATGGGGTATCGGCTTCCGGGATGAGTATGTGCCCGTTGTAGATTAGACGGGGAATCGCGGCAACCGTACCACGCGATGTGCGGCCAAAGAGTTCGTTCACCGTATCGGTGTAATGGTCAAACCAACGGTCCCGGAGTGCTGTGTCAAGTGCTTCGGGACCTATCAGTTCCTGCGCCTTTGATGTGGCCTGGTCAACTGTATGCGGATGCCAGGCTTCATTGATGTCAGTGCCCCAGAACCACTGCTCATACTCTGAATACTTGCTCTTGTCGGTACGCCATACGGCAAGGCCGATGCGCATGAACTGGCATGATCCGCGGAAACGGTCTATGCCCTGCGGCATGTGGGGGTTGCATTCACGGCTCATGGAGATGGGGCAGCAGACTACTGCTATGCTGTCACCCAATTGCTCTACTGCCTCAGGTAACTGGAGGTGCAGCCTGCGGCAGTGTGAGCACTGCCAGTCAAAGAGCAGGGTAATAAGATGCTCTGCATCGGGATTGCCTACAATGGGCATCTCTGCGGGGTTGGGGTATCGGAGCTGCTCATCGGTAAAACCGCGCTCGGCAAGTGAGCGGGGAGTTGTAAAGAACTGTACAACAGCCAATAACACTGCCAGCAGGATGCCTGCGCAGATATTCAATGCTATGCGTCCGGTCTTTTGCCATACGCACCAGATTACTGTAAGTGCTGATATGCCGATACCCAGCACGTGGGCTGTCATACAGTACGGGCAGAATGCATGTATCATGCTGTACTGCAGGTATATGAACCAGGCGGCACAGCCTGTTACCGCTCCGCATACCAACAGTATGGCTTTATAGAGGAATGCCTTTTCCTGCTGAGCGGTACTATCTGAATTAATAAGGAGAATGCAAGCCAGCAGGGTAAGGTATGCTCCTATAGCCAGTGCGCTTACCGGAATTATGCCGAACAGGAATGACCACTTGCTGCCCAGCACCTGATTGCAACTGGTGCCCTGTGTGCAGCCTATCAGACCGTGTCCTGAGATGGAGTGGATGCACAGGATAACGGACAAAAGAAGGACAATGGCGGTAAGCACCACCATTGTCTTTCTGAGTATTCCGGTATCTCTGCCCATGCCCGGTTAACGGATGTTGGATTTGCCGGGAGTGGCCACAGATGCGCTGAATGCATCGCCTGCTCCGTGATTAACGGTTACGGGAGCTCCCAGTGTGATTCCGCTTCCGGTCAGGTAACTGCCTGCGGCAACACTCTCCTTTAGTCCGGTGGCAAGCGTGATGACATCGGGCTGGGCGGGCTGCTGCGGACGGCCCCAACCGCCACGGCGCGGAGTCATCTGGATGGCGCTGATTATATAACTGTCAGAGCCGATGGTTATGGTCTGGCCGTTCTGGAATCCCTGTGCGCTGGCTACGGATATTTTGGTCTCGTTCCTGGCGGCATCGGCCGAAATGGTTGTGGCACCTGCGGTACCGATAGTGGCAATCCTTACTTTCTCCATAGTACTGCCTGAGCCCAGATACATAACCTGACCTATTGAGAGTCCCTGAACGGATGTAACCTTTACGTTATCCTGTCCGGCCTGTACGGGTGCGGCTATGGTCATGGCCTGTCCGGTGTGGAAATCCAGCTTGTTGTCATCAGTGTCAAAACCGTCGGGGTAACGGCCTGTGCTCAGATCCGGACCTGCTGCGGGTGCTGCGGGAGCGGCTCCGAATGCGCCGAATCCGCCACGGCCGCGTCCTGACTGCGGAACGGGAGCATATGCGCCCTCGGCACCTGCACCTGAATCACCGTGATAACCCTCGGCCAGCCACGGGTCAACCAGACCGCCGTAGTTCATGGCGTCCACAATCAGACCCTTGCCGTTGCGCAGTGTCATGTTGCCGCGTGAACCGTCCAGAACCGGGCCTCCGAACAGCAGGTCGGGCTCTGCATCACCCTGATAACCTGCATTCTGAACCTTTACATCCAGGACCACGCTGTTGATGGCGTGCTTTTTGGCAAGCGGCTTGTCAAGCTCAATTGCGTATATAAGAGGCAGTACAGGCTCGTTGCTGGAGTGGTCAAACCTGGTTGCGGGCTCAAATGTGATACCTGTTCCGTTTACAGCGAACGGCATGTTGCTTGAGTGGTCAAACTTGAGCGGCTCCTCCAGTTCAAGACCGGTGCCGGGGTTGTCATTGGGTCCCAGCGGGCCGTTGAACGTGTTGCGTGACGACTGCGTGCCTACGCTCTTTACGGTAACCCACTCAACGCCGTGACCCTCGGAGTCTATGTCAAGACGGATCTTATCGCCGGCGGTGATGTTCTGGGTGCTTGAAACCTTGATGTTGGTATCACCCTTCTTGGCATCGGCCGATAACCATGCCTGCGTGCCGGGCTTGCCTACCTCGGTTACAGTCACAACCTCATACTTCTCAAGTGAATTGGAGACAGCGGGGTAGGTCGAGCCGTATCCGATGGCCATCTTCTGACCTGCCTGGAATCCGGCTGTGCTGGTTACGGGGATGTTGGTGGAGCCTGCAGGGATGGTGATAACCGGACCCTCGGGCAGAGGCTGCCATACGGTGGTGGGATTGCCTGCGGGAGCTGCGCCGCGGAACATACCCTGCTGCGGCTGCTGTGCCTGAGGCTGGATGATGTTCTTTACGGTACGCACCTCGGCCTCACTGCCTGTGCCGATGGTAATCTCGTGGCCGGCCTCGATTCCGGCAACACTGCGTACATAAATCACGTTGTCACCCTTGGCTGCATCAACTGATAGGCCTGAGTTGCTTATTCCCATCAGATAGAATGACTTGGGCGCAAGTTTGGTGCCCTTGGGGATGTTTATTGATGAGAAGTAGGGCAGGTTGACTGCGTGGTGAGTGAATGTCCAGCCCGACAGGTTGACAGCCTTCTCACCGGCGTTGTAAAGCTCAATGAATGAGTTGGTCTGGTTGCCGCTGCCATCGGCTATGCGGAACTCGTTTATCTTGACGGGCTCCACATTACGTACCTTCTGGGCGGCTGTCCACTGGCTCTTGCCTGCGTCCCAGCTGGCCTTTGCTGAAAGGTCGGCGTTGATGAGTTTCTTGCCCGATGTAACCGAGAATGTTACTGCAACGCTCTGGCCCGGCTCAACCGGGAATCCTATCTTGCGTACCTTGCCCTTGCCGTTTGCCACAACGCTCTTCCAGCATCTGGGGGTTACCAGACTGATTTCAAGGTCGTTGATGGTCTGGCCCGATGTGTTGGTGAAGACTGCGGTTACGTTCTGAGTGGTCTTGGGTGCGAATGTCTGCAGCAGGTTGGGCTTGTCAACCTTGTTTGCGGCGCTTATGCTGAGCATTGAAACGTCATATCCGGCTGCTACCACATTTGCCTGGATAGCCTGGTTGGTCTCAAGAGTGGGGAATGTGCCGGGAGCGGTCATGGCACCCTCGTAGAATGTGCCCGATGAGCCGTTGGAGTTGTCACCGCCGTTACCCAGCAGGATGGCGCCCTGCTTGCGCATGGGATCGTAACTGCTGCGTGGGTTCTGGATGCGCTGTCCGTCATACATTATCTGTAGGCTGCCGCCCTGGGCGTTGCCGCCCATGGAACGCCAGTGGTGAGGCTCACCATCGGCTGTGGCGGTTACGAAGCGCCAGCTTATGCTGGGCAGGTCGGCGCAGTACTTGTCGTTGGGATCGGGGTTGACGCAACCTACCAGGTTGTTCTCCTGGTCGGTCATGATCCACGGGCCTGGAGCCTGTCCGTGATACCATGAGGGCTGGTTGCCGTAGTATGTGGTCTCCATCGTACCGTCACCGTCGTCGCGGCTGTCGGTCTCGGCGTTACCGTAGTCAAAGCAGCAGCCGGTGTTGTAGTGGTGGCCGTTTATGACCCAGTACTGGCCTTCGGCCTGGTCATCGACCGCGGTGCCGTGGGTATCGTTCCAGCGCAGTCCCATACCGGCGGTGATGAACACACCATAGACCTTGTGGCCCATCAGTGTTACGGGAGCCCAATCGGCCATCGGCACATTATTGAATCCGCCCATTGCCTGGCCGCTGAATCCTCCGCGCGGGGCCTGCTGCAGATGGTTCTCCTTGCCTGACTGGTCATAGATTACGGTTATCCAGCAGTAGGTGTCCTTGCAGAAGCGGTCCTGTGCGGCGGCATCGGCATAACCTCCGGGGTCACCGGCCGATGGCTGAACCACGCCTATGTCAAGTGTCTTACCGTCGCTCTGGCGCATTACCTGATAGAGCGGGCCGTTGTAGGATTTGTAGAGAGCGCGGGTGGTTGAATGCGCTGCAACGCAGGGCGCACCACCTTTGGCATAGACATCACAAGGCCCGTCGGGGCGCTGCGGGATGCGGCTGTCACCTGCCGCAACGGCTACGGTGGCAATTAGGACCGGGGCTAAGGCTACTCCGGCCAACAAAAGGACAATAGATGATTTTTTCATAAGATTATTGGGTTAGTAAGTTATTACGGGCGGGATTGCAACGCGGGCGGGCTCGGTGCGGCCGGGCAGGCCGAATGCGGTGAACTCTATCACTCCAAGCTGGGTGCCGGGCCATTCTGTAACGGTCAGTCGGACAAAACGGGCCTCTACCGGCTTGAACTCCTCAAAGATGGTGTTGCGCTGCTCCGCGTTGGAGGTCTTGTCAAGGACAGTGGTGTAGGTATCACCGTCAAGCGATACATCTACCTTATATTTATATACAGTTCCGATGCCACCGCCACCGCCGAATCCTCGGCGGCCGCCGGCGTTGAACATTATGCGTACTGCATCCACGTCAAAGAGCTGGACCTCGTCAAAACGGGTGGCGGGTGAGAGTTCTATGGTGATGGAAGGCTCCGGGTCCTGAGGATCGGGCTCCCAGACGGTGCCGCTGGAGTTATCCACAGCGTATGATGCGTATCGGCCCGGCTGCTGTGACGAGAACTTGGAGAGCGCGTTCATGGCGTTCATCTTGTTGATGGTCACGGGCAGTGATGCACGGGCTGATTTGACTCCGGGTGCGGGCTGGGGAGTGTCGGTAATCTGTACGGACCAGCGGCCCTTCTTGTCAACATCGATGCGGTCCATGCCTATGCGGCGGCCTCCGGGCGGGTTGGAGAGTACAATGGTGTAGAACTGCCACAGACCACCATCGGGACCTTCCACAACGCTGCCGTGGGCGGTGCCGGTTACAAGTCCTTCGGTCTTGCGCAGGAGCGGGTTGTTATCGGCATAAGTGTAGGGACCCAGCGGGTGCTTGGCGGTGTAGTAGCCCTCGGCGTATGTTTTCCATTGGGTGCCCGATGCCGAATACTGCATGTAATAGGTGCCTTTGTATTTGAAGAGCCAGGGGCCTTCTATCCATGCCACACCGGTATATTCGTTCATCTCGCCGTAACGCTCCCACTCGTGTTTGGGGTTGAAACTGAACAGGTGGGTGGGCTTATCGGCAAAACGGTTCAGGTGGTCAGGGTCAAGAGGCACTCCGAATATGCCGCTTATGCCTCGGCCCGAGTAGAACAGATAGGGCTTGTCATCATCTATGAAAATGTGCATATCAAACGGCTCGTTCCAGCCGCCCTCCACATCGGGGGTGTTCTCCCATTCGCCCAGGACGGAGTAGGGGCCCAGCGGGTTATCGGCCACATATAGCGGGCAATCATTGCCGGACATGTAGTATTTGCCACGGAATTTGACCACATCGGGAGCCACGGGCACGCGCTGCACGGGTGTGAATTCCCAGTCCAGCATGTTGTCGCTGTGCCAGGCGCCGCCTCCGGTGCAGAACATGTAGTATCGGCCGTCATCGTCACGCATTACCGATACGTCGCCCGATGCGTTGCCGCCCGGACCTATCACCATAGGCAGCGGATTGCAGTACCTGCGGCCATCGGTCACATCATTATTCACGCTCTGCTGTGCTCCTGTGCAGGATACCAGCATGATGGTCAGTAATATAAGGCTCTTTTTCATACTGCGAATATATGAAAAATGATGCAAAGTGACGCAAAACGAAACGACCCCTTTGCGTCACTTTTCGCTCAGCTCGAGCCAGCGCATGGTGATAGTGTCGGTGCGATCCATTATTTGGCCGATGCGGGCGGATTTCTGCTGGAGTTGGTCGTAGGGGAGGGTACCGCTGTTAAGTTCCTGCTCAAGTTGGGCTTTCTCCTCCTCAAGCTGCTGGAGTTCCTGCTCAATCTGCTCCATTTCACGTTTCTCCTTGAAGGTGAGTTTTACGGGCCTGTTAGTGGTTGCTGTGGGTTGCTGCGCTGTAGTGGCTGGCTTGCTCTTGGCGGCTGCGGCGGCTTTCTCCTCATCCTCCTTGAGCACCTTGTACTCCATGTAGTCGCTGTACGACGATGGGAAGTTGGTAACCTTGCCGTCACCCTCAAATACCAGCAGATGATGGGCAATCTTGTCCATGAAGTATCGGTCATGTGATACCACTATCACACATCCCTTGAACTGTGCAATATACTCCTCAAGTACCTGGAGCGTCATAATGTCCAGGTCATTGGTGGGCTCGTCCAGAATCAGGAAATTGGGGCTCTGCATCAGGATGGTGCACAGATATAATCTGCGGCGCTCGCCTCCGCTCAGCTTGCTCACGTAACTGTACTGCGTCTTGGGCGTAAAGAGAAATTTCTGCAGGAACTGCCCGGCCGACATTCGGCGCCCGTCATCCAGGACTATGTGATCGGCAATGGCGGTCACCACGTCAATCACCTTGGCATCGTCGGGAAATGTGAGTCCACCCTGTGAGTAGTAACCTATCTTAAGAGTGGTTCCACGATCTATAACACCGCTGTCGGGCTGCTCAATGCCCAAAAGCAGCTTGAGGAAAGTGGATTTGCCTACGCCGTTTTCACCTATTATACCAAGTTTCTCGTAGCGGGTAAAGATGTAGCTGAAATCCTTGAGTATTATCTTGTCACCGAACGCCTTGCTAAGGTGTTCAATATCAAATATCTTTTTGCCGATGTACGATGCCTTGACATCCAGGGCCACGCTCTGCTCGTCGCGGCGGTGCTGCAGGCGCTCCTCAAGTTGATGGAACGATTCTTTGCGGTAGCGGGCCTTGCCTCCGCGGGCGCAGGGCATGCGGCGCATCCAGTCCAGTTCGCGTCGGTAGAGGTTCAGGTCACTCTCGCGCTGCGATGACTCGGCATCCAGGCGCTCCTGGCGTTTTTCCAGATAGTAGCTGTAATTGCCGGAATAGGAGTAGGCGCGGAAATCATCAATCTCTATGATGCGGTTGCACACGCGGTCCAGCAGATATCGGTCGTGAGTAACCATGAACAGGGTCAGGCGGCTGGCTGTCAGGTAATCCTCGAGCCATTCCGTGACCTCTACGTCCAGGTGGTTGGTGGGCTCGTCCAGAATCAGGAAATCGGGCTCCTGCATCAGTGCCTGGGCCAATGCAACCCGTTTGGCCTGGCCTCCGGAGAGCTGGTCTATGGGTTTGTCAAAATGGGACACGCCCAGTTTTGTAAGCAGCTGGCGGGCACGCAGCAGTTTCTCGTCATCGGACTCCGGGCAACATGCGGTCAGCACGTTGGCGCCCTTGGGGAATACCGGGGTCTGCACCAGATAGGCGGTGCGGATGTCACGGCGGAAGGTGATTGTGCCGCTGCGGTAATCGGCCTTACCGGCAATCACGTCCAGCAGGGTGCTTTTGCCCTGGCCGTTGCGTGCTATAAGTCCCACCTTCTCACTCTGGTTGATATTGAGTGAGAGGCCGTCAAAAATCACGCGGTCGCCGAATGACTTGCTCAGTCCGTCTATCTGCAGAAAACTCTCCATATCGGTCCGCAAAGATAGCACATTTCCCGCCAAAGTGTCCCACAACCACCCGCGTAAGAGCGTATTCCCGTTGGGTTGATTGTGTTACATCACCTCATACAGAGGGTGTGTCCCACAGTAAAATGGCTCACACGCCTCAGAAAGCGTCCGTTTGTGGGACACTTTGGCGAAAAAGAGTATATTTGCGTATCGTAACCATTATTCAAAATGAGATTATCTGCGTTTCCACTGATTCTTGCTCTTACGGCAGCAGTGCCTGTATCCGCTGTTCAGACTACCCCGGCATCGGACGGCCGCATCACATACGTGGGCCGTACCCTGGCGGCTGACGGCGACGTGAGTTTTGACTGGAGTTCCACTTACGCTAAGATATCGTTCCAGGGCGATTATCTGGCCGTGCGTGCATCGGACACGGGTAAGGACTATTTCAATGTCTGGATTGACCGTGAAATGAGCGCCGAAGCTGACAAGGTGCTTTGTATAAACTCGGCCGATACCATTCTCACGATTGTAAGCAGTGCCGATTTCAGCAAGAAGGGCAAGAAGCAGGCCAGCCATTCGGTGATAATCCAGAAACGCACCGAGGCCGATCAGGGCCGTACCACATTCCATGAGTTCGTGACTGATAAGGGGCTGCTGCAGGCGGCGCCGGTCAAGGAGCGCCTGATTGAGTTTGTGGGCGATTCATACACCTGCGGTTATGGCATTGAGAATAGCATCTCGCGTAACCGATACACCCCTGAAACCCAGAACACATCCAAAACATATTGTGCACTGCTGGCCCGTTATTTCGATGCCGATTTCATAACGGTGTCGCATTCGGGAATGGGAATCAGCCGTAACTATGATGATAGGGACAAGAATGCCCGCTGGTATATGCCTGACCGATACACCTGCACTTTTGACAATGCACGCCAGCCCAAATGGGAGCCGGGTGACCTTAACCCCGATATCACCATGATTTATCTGGGGCAGAACGATTTCTCGACCGAGCGCCAGCCCATGCGAGATCCGTTCAAGCGCAATTACAAGCGTCTTATCAAGGCCATCAAGGATTATTACGGTGAGGATCACCCCATACTGTGCGTATCGACCAAGGTTGACAAACTGCTGTTTGACTTTGTGCGCGAGTGCGTTGAGGAGTGCGGCTACAAGAACGTCTATTACGACGGAATGTTCCAGGCCGTGCATCTGGACAATGACCGGGAGCTTGGCGCAGACTGGCATCCCAACTGGAAGGCTCACATAAAGCTGGCCTATGCCCTGATTCCCTATTTTTCTACTATAACCGGCTGGGATATGCAGCCTTCAAAACCTATAGAATAGTATGAAAAATAATATTCTTGCAGCAATTCTGCTTTGCCTTATTGCCGGGCCGATGTCGGCTCAGGAGAGTGATGTCAACAGCCGTGACCTTCGCGGTAAAGTGGTTTATGAAGATGACGAGGTGGTGTTCCGCCAGCTGGACGAGCATACCTGGATAGGAAACGGACACCGCACTTATAACGAGTCCCTCTATCTGGTGGAGGGAAATGACCGGGCCGTGCTGATTGATGCCGGCACACGCGTTCCCGGACTGGACAAGATTGTAGCCGGAATCACTTCAAAACCCGTAACGATGATACTCACGCACGGTCATGGAGACCATGTGGGCGGTATAGGCCCGTTCCCTGAGGTCTGGGTCTGCCAGGCCGATGAAAGGCTCATGCGGAACAGCCAGCGCAATTATTCTGGTCAGGTCAAATACTTTACCGATGGCCAGATTATTGATTTGGGTGGACGTGAGCTGGAAGTGATGTTCACTCCCGGACATACGGACGGCAGTGTCACATTCTTTGACAAGGCCAACCACTACGGATTCAGCGGTGACGCATTCGGATCGACCAACCTGCTTGTGTTCACCTACCTGTCAAACGTTATTTCATCGGCCGCAAAGGTTGAGAAATATATTAAGGAGAATGATATCAGGTTCCTGTTCCCGGGACATTACAGCGGTGACAACCTGGAGTCTCCTCAGCGCGTGACCGATATAAAGGAGATGTGCCAGGAGGTACTTGACGGCAAGCGCCAGCCTGTCAAGAGCGACGGCAATAACGGCGGCAACGACCTGATGATTGATGACAAGGGCGTCCGCATTACATTCAGCAGCCGCAACGGAATGAAATGATCATTTTAACATTTACCGTATCAACCCCGTCCGCCAAACAGGTGTGACGGGGTTTTTATGTTAAAATCGGAAATTTGTTTTGCCGTTAGGAATATCGCCCTTACATTTGCGATATCAAATTGATATCAAAACAACATTAAAACAATAAAGGATTATGGAAACAAAAGAATTTGAATTTAAGGGATTTAAGATGAGTGGCTTTATGGGAATCCTCCTGATGTTTGCCCTGCTTGCAATCATTATCGTAGGTTCAATTTATCTACCGTATTATATTATGAGGCCTTTCAGACCTGTTGCGGTAGTACTGATAATCATATTGGCACTTGGATTCGTTCAGTTGGAGCCCAACGTGGCCCGCGCCATGGTATTCTTTGGCAAGTACAAAGGCACCCTGCGTGAGAACGGTTTCTGGTGGGTCAACCCCCTTTACATTAAGAAAAAGATTTCACTGCGCGCCCGCAACCTCAATGCCGATGCCATCAAGGTGAACGATAAGAGCGGTAACCCCATCATGATCGGTCTTGTAATGGTATGGAAGATCAAGGACGTATACAAGGCTCTCTTTGAGATTGACTCACAGACCATGGGCCAGACTCCCGGCGGCGTAGCAACACTCAATGCCACAATGAGAGCATTTGAGAACTTCGTTGCAGTTCAGTCCGATGCAGCCCTGCGTCAGGTAGCCGGCCGTTACAACTATGATGAGAACGGCGGTGGTGACAGCATGGTAACCCTGCGTTCAGGTGCCGATGAAATTAACGAGGCTCTCAAGCAGACCCTTAACGAGCGCCTGGCAATTGCCGGAATCGAGGCTGTCGAGGCCCGCATCAACTACCTGGCATACGCCCCCGAGATTGCAGCAGTAATGCTGCGCCGCCAGCAGGCCGACGCCATAATATCGGCCCGTGAGAAGATAGTTGAAGGCGCCGTTTCAATGGTTAAGATGGCTCTTGACAACCTTAAGAATGACGGTGTAGTTGACCTGGATGAGGAGCGAAAGGCCGCAATGGTAAGCAACCTGCTCGTAGTCCTGTGCGGTGACGAGCCTGCACAGCCTGTAGTAAACACCGGTACATTGTATAATTAATAACAGACACAGATGGCTAAAGACGCTGATTCAAAAAGCTTTCTGCTCCGGGTGGACTCGGCAACGATGACGGCCCTTGAAGAATGGGCCGCCAGCGAGTTCCGCAGCGTGAACGGCCAGCTGCAATGGATCATTGCCGATGCGTTGCGTCGCGCCGGCCGCAAACCTAAACAGTGATTATGGGACAGACTAAATTAATACACGAGCACTACGACAGCAAGCCTTGGGCCAGTATCATAAGCGCAACGCTTCTGGGTGTTTTAGCAATAATAAAACTGGCTTCTGAGATAAGTGAACGTTCATGGTTTTCAATTGTGTTATTCTGCATTATCCTGCTGCCCTCTATCGTCCTGGTGGTGATGGATATCATTTGGAAAAAGAAACCGATGGCCGTTATTTACAATGACCGCGTAGAGGTCAGAAGACCTTTCAGCTCCAAAATAACGGAGATACTGTATTCTGAAATCAAGAATATGGCTCTGGAGTCAGGACAGTTGCGTATCTGGGTTGATGAATTCTCGAAGCCTGCATGCTACAACCTGGGAGCAAATATGGGCAAGGCTCAGGAGTCTTACGACATTCTGCGCACCGCTTATGACCAGTACAACCAGGAACACAACCTCAAACCCGTTCCTCTTTGGGATCTGCCCAAGAGAAAACTGACCACGCAGGTTCTGATCATGATAGTTACGTTCTGTCTGATTTCTCTCTTCCTGATTATAGAGCACTTTCGTTGACTCTCGCCAAAGTGTCCCACAACGAACCCCGCCACAAGCTCTGTAGCGGGGTTCTCTGTGTTACATACCCTCATTTTGGGGGTGTGTCCCACGCTCATCGGCCCCAGAGAGGGCTCTCGCGGGGGTGCTTGTGGGACACTTTGGCGGGATTATAGGTAGCGGACGGTCTCTGACAGGGGCTTGCGCTTGGGGTGACGGTCCGATGCTACGCCATCCGGGGCAGCATAACCGATGGGCATCAGGGCTACGGGCTTGATGTTGGGCGGCAGGTTGAACAGCTGGCGGGTGGCCTTGAAGTCAAAGCTGCAGACCCAGCATGAGCCTATTCCCAGTTCCCAGGCCTGGAGCATCATGTGGGTGAGCACGATGGTGGCATCCATCTCGCCGGCGGAGTGACCCTCCTCCTCATGCTTGCGGTTTTTCCAGCAGATATCCTCGTCATAGCACACCAGCAGAGCCTGCGGAGCATGGAACATGTACGGTGTTACGCTGGCCATCTTAGCCACGGCATCGGGACTCTGCAGCACATAAATCACCTGCGGCTGGAAGTTCACGGCAGTAGGCGCCACGCGGCCGGCCTCCAGTATCTTTTCAAGTTTCTCAGGCTCCACCTTGCGGTCCGAGAACGAGCGCACCGAGTAGCGCGCCTTGCATAATTCAAGAAAGTCTGTCATAGCGGTAAAGGTTTTGGTAAAACTCTTATCGGCAAAAGTAAACAATAGGATTTGAAAAAGCACTATCTTCGCAGTGCTATGAAAGAATATCTGTTTACTACCGAACTTGAGACCCGCGATTACGAATGTGACCTGCAGGGTGTGGTCAATAATGCCAATTACCAGCATTACCTTGAATATACGCGTCACAAATGGCTGCAGAGCCGCGGCCAGTCGTTCCAGCAGTGGCACGAGAAGGGCATTGACGCCATGGTATCGGAGATAAATATCAAATATAAGAGCCCGTTGCGCGGACAGGAGGAGTTCCTGTCATGCCTTAACCTGCACCGTGAGGGCGCCAGGTTCATATTTGAGCAGGATATATATCGTAAGCAGGACCTTAAACTCTGCATCCAGGCCACCGTTACCGTGGTTAGCGTGGTGAACGGACGTCTGAGCAAGGGTGATGAGATTGCATTCCTTCTGGGAGATGTTCAGTAAGGATAGTATAACAACCGTCTTCATGGATGTGGATGACACGCTCCTGGATTTCAAGGAGTGTGCCAGGGAGAATGTGCGCGGATGCTGCCGCAAAAACGGCATCGAATACTCTGACCATCTGTTTGATTTCTTCCTGAACCGCAACATCATCCTCTGGAAACGCATCGAGGACGGCCTGCTTACTGTCGATGAACTGCACCGCACCCGTTGGGCCGGAATCTTCCATGACCTGGGCATAGAGGCCGATGGTCCCGCGTTCGAGCTGGATTTCATAGCAGGACTGCGCGATACATCGGTCCCGGTGGCCGGAGCGCATGAGGTGATGAAGTATCTCCATGACCGGTACAAGCTGTATGTGGTGAGCAACGCCTCAAACCTGCAGCAGTCCACGCGGCTGGGCAAGGCCGGGCTGATGCAGTATGTGGACGGGGTTTTCGGCTCACTGGACATAGGCTTCAACAAACCGTCACATGAATATTTTGACTACTGTTTCAGCCAGTTGCCCTGCTCCCGTCCGGACCAGACCGTAATAGTTGGTGATTCCCTGAACGCCGATATCAGCGGCGGCCAGGCGTACGGCCTGCACACCATCTGGTTCAACATCCGTGGCGTCGAGCCATCAGACACCGTAATCCCCGATTACACCATCCGCTCCCTCTCAGAAATAACAGCCGTACTTTGAAGACAGGGACAGTCCCCCTGTGCCATTTTGAAAAATGGCACAGGGGGACTGTCCCTAATGGGTCACTCAGCGATGAGAGCTGAGTAGTACTGATAAAAATCACTCCACTTGTAGTAGGGATAGTTGTCGGTATCGAGCGGGAGGGATGCCTCGTAGCCGTTCTGCAGGCACTTGACCAGAATCTCGGGGTTCTTCTTGCTTCTGTAGAATATGAACTGCAGGTTGGCAGCCTTGCCTATCTGGAAATCCTGGAAGTAGTACTTGAGCTGGTTGGGGTCCGATACGCCCTCCTTGGGCATGTTGATGCCCATCAGGATGGTGAGGGGTCCCAGGTTGGTGTCATGGCCGAAACGCAGGGATGCGATGTCACTGCAGTCTCCGTTTATTACCAGCTTGGCCTGCTCAAGGATATCGGCCAGGATGGGTTTCATGACGTTTATGTCCCTGTACCAGTTGCGGTATGAGTTCAGGTTGTTGCGCTCCCATCCGGCAGTGAGCTCATCATCCGAGAAGAGTCCCTGCAGCAGCTCCTCATGATCAATGCTGGGCAGTGATGTGTAGAGGTTCTTGAGGTTGCTGAATATGCGGCGTGAGTTGCGTGAGAGGCCCTCGGTGCTGGTGAACAGGCGGCCTACGATATCATCGTTGGATCCCACCTGTACGGTCTGGGGGTTGAATCCGCTCATATCCATCTGGAGTCTTGCACGGGGAGCATTGGTCTTATATGGGTTATCATCGGCATCGGGCTTTACAGCGGGAAGGGTGGCACGGCCTGCCTGCTCATAGATGTCAATCTTGGGGTTGCACTGTACCATGGCCTGGCAGAATGCGCTCATGCTGATTATGCATCGGCCTGTAGTGGATGAAATGGCACGGACGGTACCGCCGTTCTTGAATACCTCGGGGAAACTCTTATACATCATGCGTGCAATGCCCTGATGCTGGTCCCAACCTACGTGGGTAAGTTCACCCATGCCGGCCATGAACTCGGGGTAGAGAGCCTTGTACTGGGTGTAGAACTTCTCGCCGTCGGGGGTGAGCAGATGCTTCTCATGAGCCTCGGTCATGATGGTGTCCAGCTCCAGATAGAGAGAGTTGTTCCAGTAGTAACGTGAGCCGTGACGTGCGTAATGGCTTATGTAGAAGGGCTTGTAACCCTTGGGTGACTTGGTCAGGGCCGGAGCGTCAAACGTGTAGGGGTAGTCCGTTCCGTATGCTTTCTGTGGATTGGCCTTGATCTCATCTAGTACGTTCATACGCTGGGCGTATGAGAATGCGCACGTAAACAGCGCAATGGCAAGCAGGATTCTCTTCATAATGGTTATAGTTGGTTAGTCAAAAAACAAAAAGGTCTTACTGCGGTATCACGTAACTCCAGCAGCGGCGACGGCGATGGGTGTAGTGCTCAAAGTGTTTCCAGATGTTCTGCACATTGGCGTTATCCTCAAGCATGGGACCGGTCTGGCAGTCTATGCCTCCGTGTGACTGGATGGCCTTGATGCCCTCACGCAGAATGATGCACTCCACGCCTTTCTTCTGGTCCTCGGGGCGTACACCTATCATATAGAAATCAATGTGACGGTGGTCATTGAGGTCTCCCAGTACCTTGAGGGCCGATATCAGACCATGCTTACCCTTGCTGGCACGGATGCCGCGGCTTATGGAGGGGGCTATGAAACCGAATCCCACCAGATCACCCTGCTGGTTCTGAACCATGAGCGAATACTCGGGGCGGCCTACCAGAGCAATGAGATGCTCCATGTTGTCAATCTGCTTGGTAGAAAGTGGTACCACGCCGTGCAGCTTGGCAAAGGCGATATTGATAATCTCCATGGCCTTCCTGACGTAGGGGCGTACCTCCTTCATATTGCGGAACTTCTTGATGGAGTAGCCGTAACGCTTCTCGGATATATCGGCAATCTGGTCCATCTTGGGCGGAACCTGATCCGGAACTATCACCTTGGTCTCGGTCCAGTCCCATTTCTTGGTCAGGCCCAGACGTTTCATATGCTCAATGTAGTAGGGGTAGTTGTAGAGCGTGATGTACATGTCAAGCTGGTCAAAACCGTCAACCAGCATACCCTGTTTGTCCAGATTTGAGAATCCCAGCGGACCCACCAGCTCAGTCATTCCAAGCTCTCGGGCCCAGGCTACGACCGTATCGAACAGAGCCTTTGAAACCTCATAGTCATCAATGAAGTCAAAACGGGTAAACCTGAGCTGCTTGACGTTATCCTTCTCATTGGCGGCACGGTTCAGTATGGCACCTATACGGCCTACAATCTTTCCGTCACGCAGAGCCAGCCACAAACGGCTGTCAGCATAGCTGTAGGCCCCGTTCTTCTTGGGGTTGAAGGTATCCATCTCATCGCCGATAAGTACCGGCACATACATATCGCACTCCCTGTAAAGGTCTATAGGGAACCTGAACAGCTTCTTCTTATCCTTGTCTGTAAGGACCTCCTTAATCTGAATCATGATGTAGTGTTACCGGCAGAGGCCTGATATCCTTGTTCATCAGGTTACTGTCCGTGTTGTCAGGATGCAAAAATAACTAAAAAAAGCAAGCGGCAAAGAGGGTACGCCCAATTACGCGCGCAAAGAAAAGCATCCCGTCCGGGAAGACAGGATGCTCTCTATGATTTTTCTTACAAACAAGCAGATCAGAATGAGGTTGATATGGCTATCATGAACGGGTAGGTCTGGAGAGGTTCATCTTTCAGGAAGAGGCTTGTAACAGAGTAGCGAGCCATTATTCCGAAATCATTGATACCTATGCGTGCCACCATGTTCAGTCCAAGGGGATTTACGTTGACACCCTTTATCTTCTCTGATCCGCCGCCGTAGAACTGCACTTTTGATACGTCGGCAAAACGATACTCCAGCTCAGGTCCGAAAGCCAGGAACGGTCCGCGCCTTGATGCGGAACTAATCTCCATACATATGGGGACCCTCAAACTCCAGTAACGCAGATAACCCTGCTTGACTTCACGGTCATCATACAGGTCATCCGTGACGGCAAGCTTTCCGGCTGCGTTGTAGTCAAGATATTTGTGACCGTCTAACCAGTAACGGGAACGTGTCAGGTAGAATGCGGTATTTACGCCCAGGTTCTTGGTCATGTGGTAACCCCACTGTCCCAATGCAAAACCGAACTCAAATCCCTTACCGGCTTTCTGGGGCAGACCGTCGGGCATTACGGGAGGCTTGTCGGTGCACAGGAGATTAATTCCAAAATAAAAGTCAGGGGTGTGGCCGGGGCCGTAATAACGGTAGCTTTTGCTTACATTATTATTCTTGTTGCTGCTATTGTCTGACTTGTTATTATTCTTCTTGCCGTTGTCATCAACCACCTCGTAATACTCGGCACCTATCAGACCGTCTACAAAATTATGGGCAAAACGGCGGGCCCAGCCTTCGCTGCGGCCAACCTTGCCGTATTCATCATACTCATAAAACCTTTCAGACTGTGCAAACGCCGGCAGAGCAATCAAAACTGCAAATGCCGCAACCAGATACTTTTTCATTTTCTAGGGATAATGGTTTTACCTATAGACGCATAAGATGCAAAAATGTTGGGGCGGCAAGTCAAAAAAAATTATTTTGCTGTTGCCAGATACTCCAGAGCCTCCTTGTAACCGTCAAATCCGTGTCCCTTGATCACCTTGCTGGCATAGAGTGACACGTATGAACGCTGGCGGAATTCCTCACGTGAGTCCACATCGCTTATATGGACCTCGACGGTGGGGATTGCCACGGCTTTGAGCGCATCCAGTATGGCTACGCTGGTGTGGGTGTAGGCGGCCGGGTTTATCACGATGCCGTCAAATACGCCGTAAGCCTGCTGTATGCAGTCCACTATCGCACCCTCGTGGTTGGATTGGAAACATTCAACCTCCAGGCCCAGTCCTGCAGCAGACTCCTTTATGAATGCCAGCAGTGAATTGTAGTCACGGCTGCCGTAAATGGCCGGCTCGCGCAGACCCAGCAGGTTCAGATTGGGGCCGTTTATGACAAGAACCTTTTTCATGACTTATATAATTTCCTGATAAGTGCCAAAGTATTTGAACTGCTCGCCGCAGTGGTCAAGCTCACTGATTAGTGATGCGAACTTGTTGTCATAGATGGAGAGCTCAATGTCAAAGTAGAACATGAACTCAAAGTCGCGGCCCGGGATGGGACGGCTCTCCAGCTTTACCAGGTTAGCACCTGTGGCGTTGAACTTTGAGAGGACGCTGAACAGGGTACCCGGCTTGTGGTTTACCACCATCATGATACTGGTGCGGTTGGCACCGGGGTATATATGAGCATCCTTGGCGATGCAGATGAAACGGGTGTGGTTGCTGTCAAAGTTCTGTATATCCTGAGCCAGCACCTCCATGTTATAGAGGTCAATACAACTCTTGGATGAAATAGAGGCCGATGTACGGGTGGGGTCTTTGGCAACCTTCTGCGCAGCCATGGCGGTGTTGTCAAACGGGATGATCTCAACATCCTTCATCGCGCTCAGGAAATGTGAGCACTGGTTGATGGCCTGCGGGTGAGAATAGATGGTCTTGATGTCCTGGAACTTGGCGCCTTTGGCGGCAAGCAGCTGGTGGTCAACCCTTACGCGTGTGCTGCGAACGATATGTACGTTGTATCTTATAAGCAGGTCATAGATCTCATTCACAGAACCGGCAGTGGAGTTCTCGATAGGCAGTATGCCGTACTCGCACAGTCCGTCATTCACCATACGGATTACACCCTCAAAGGTGTTGTTGAACATGATCTCAGGTACCTCAAAGAGTTTCTCGGCAGCAATCTGGGAGTATGCGCCCTCACGTCCCTGACAGGCCACTACGGCACGCTTGGGGAACGGAGTGGGCTGGGCGTTGATAAGGCTGGACAGGGCCTTGTAGAGTGGGGAGTCTTTCTCCTTGTACATGGCCTCATATGCCTTGCTTATATCAAAGATGGAGCGGTACAGCACGCGCCCGAAATCCTCCAGGTCCTGGGGCAGTTGTTTGGATACTCGCGCCAGCACCTCACGCTCGCGTGAACTGTTGCTTACCGGTACGTCATGCTCGCGTTTGAACTCGCCGATCTGGTTCACCACTCTCATGCGCTCTGTGAAGAGACGGCAAATCTCATCGTCAATGTTGTTGATCTGTTCTCTGTAATCTGTAAGGTCCATAGATCTTTATCGTGTTATTGTGTTATCGGTTTACTGTTCCGCCCAGCGCATTGAAATCATCAAAGAATGCCGGGTAGGACTTGGATGTACACTCCGCATCGGTGATGGTGACGCTTATGTTCATGACCGATGACAGGACGGCGGCGGCCATAGCCATACGGTGGTCGTTACTGGGGTCATAACAGAAACTGCGTGCCGGACCGCCGGTGACGGAGAGTGTGTTGTCCGTGGCGTAGGCACTGATGCCTGCTCCTGACAGCATCTTGAGTATGGATTCCACGCGGTCACTCTCCTTGATGCGCAGACGCTTTATATTGTCAAATACCGTGGTTCCCTGGGCTGTGGCGGCTGCTACGGCCATGACGGGTACCAGATCAGGGATATCGGCACAGTCAATGACACAGCCCGTAAGGGCCGACGGGCGCGCTGTGACGCCGTCCGGGGTTGTCAGTATGTCGGCGCCCATGCGGCGCATCATATCCACAATGCGGCGGTCACCCTGGGCCGAGCCCTGATAATCCAGACCTTTGCAGGTTATGCTCTTGCTGCCGGCTACGCCTGCCACAATCCAGAATGCAGCGCCTGACCAGTCGGACTCGACGGTCACTTTTGCGGCGGGTGTGACATAACCCTGGCCTCCGGGTATGCGGTAACCGTTGCCGGCCTCAATGACCTCTATGCCGAACGTGCGTAAGGCGTTTAGAGTGAGTCCTATATATGATGCGCTCTCCAGATGGCCGGTTATGGTGATGGTGCTCTCCTTACCGCTCAGGGGCAGAGCCATAAGCAGTCCGGATATGAACTGTGACGATACGCCTCCGTCAATGGTGTAGTTGCCTGCGGGCAGCGTGCCCTGGCATACGAGTGGCATGTGACCGTTTGCAGACATCTTTATGCCGTGGGCTGTCATCTCCTCATAGAGGGGTGAAAGGGGGCGTTCCGGCAGACGGCCCTGTCCGGTGAATACGGCATCGGCTCCCAGTGCGGCTGCAACGGGCAGCAGGAACCTCAGGGTGGATCCGCTCTCGCCGCAGTCAAGTGTGGCGCCACGGGTGGGCTTGGATATGGGTGTCACCTTGAATACGCCGCCGTCATAAGTTATGTCGGCTCCCAGCGCGTTCAGGCATGCGGCGGTTGCCTCCATGTCACGGTTCACGCTGTGGCACACTATGGTGCAGGGCTCACTGGCCAGCGCGGCACAGATGAGCATGCGGTGCGCCACTGATTTGGATGGCGGCACCTGTACCGTACCTGATAGCGTTCCCTGTGTGGTGACTGTCATAATCCTATCTTTTTCATCAGTTCCAGAACCTGGGTGGCGGGCATTTTCTGCAGTATGCAGTGTCCAACGGACTCGGGCAGTACGAGTGTAATGTCACCGGCGCTGCGTTTCTTGTCCGACAGGATTACCTGATACATCTGCTCTGCAGAGAAGGGACATGAAAGGTCAAAACCGTAGTCTCTTACCACCTGACTCACAGCTTCTGTAAGGTCAGGCAGTCCGTATGCTGCACCCACCTTGGCTGCAATCACCATTCCGCGGGCCACAGCACTGCCGTGGCTGATGGTGAATCCGCTCAGTTTCTCAATGGCGTGACCGAACGTGTGTCCAAAGTTGAGAAGTCCGCGCATTCCGCGGTCAAACTCATCCTGCTCCACTACGTCACGCTTTATGCTTATGCATCGGGCAATCACCTGCTCCAGGTCAAATGTTCCGGGCTTGGCAATAACCTGTGCCAGCTCACTGTCAAGTATGAATCCGTATTTTATCACCTCGGCAAATCCGTCACGCAGCACATCGGGATCCAATGTTGAGAGCGTGTCGGTGTCAAGATATACCAGTGCAGGCTGGTGGAATGCTCCCACAAGGTTCTTGCCGGCGCTTATGTCAACGGCTGTCTTTCCGCCTACCGATGAGTCGACTGCAGCCAGCAGGGTGGTGGGTACCTGTATGAAAGGTATGCCGCGCAGATAGATGGCTGCGGCGAATCCCGCCATATCACCTACAACACCGCCACCCAAAGCCAGAACCAGATCCGTGCGTGTTACCTGCGCCTGGACCATGGTGCCTATGAATGCGGTCACGTTATCCAGGGTCTTGCTCTGCTCGCCGTTCTCAATCACGTGGCTCACCACGGTGAATCCGGCTTTTTCAAGTGAATCGGTTACGGTCTTGCCGTAAAGCGGGAACACCTTGTCATCACTCAGTATGGCAATCTTGCAGGGCTTGAACTGCTCTTTTGCAGCCTGGCCTATGCCTGACAGACCACCTTTGCGGAGCAGTATGTCATAGGTGCCGGATGCGTGGACGGTGATTCGGGTAGGGGTCTCCATATTATTTGTCGGAAAGTTCTTTTGCTATACGTCCGTCACGCAACAGTGCGCAGAGCGTGGCGGCGTCATCGGCCTCCATGGCATTTGCGTACTGCGTGAGGTTGTCAATCAAGGTATGTATCTCTCGGAGCAGGTTGTCCTTGTTGTCAAGGAACAGCTCTGTCCACATATTCTCGTTAAGCCAGGCTACGCGTGTAAGGTCGCGGAAACTGCCTGCGCTGTAGCCCTTGTGCTGCTGGGCTGTGGGGCTCTTGATGAAGGCGTTTGACACTACGTGTGCCAGCTGTGACGTGAAGGCAATCATGCGGTCATGGTCATCGGCCGATGTGAATACCACACGCTTAAGCTGCATGGGCTCCAAGAGGCTCTTTATGCGGTCCAGCAACTCTATGTCATCATGAGTGGGCGGAACGATTATCATCGATGCGTTCTGGAACATGGTGGCACGTGAGTTCTTGTAACCGGAGAGGTGTGTGCCTGCCATGGGGTGTCCGCCGGCATATGTGAATCCGTATTTGGCTGCCACCTCCATGCCGCACTCCACGACCTTGCGCTTGGTTCCGCAGTCATCTATGACTACGGTGTGTTTGGCAATCTCCATGCCGTGCTCACGGAGCCACTGGCATGCGGCGCCGGGTGTGACAGCTATATGTATAAGGTCACACTGCTTTATGTTCTTGCTGTCCAGTATGCCGCTGAGCGTGCCCTCCAGCTCCGCAAAACGGCTTACTGACTCATTCAGGTCAAAACCAAGTACGGTCCAGCCGGCCTCATGATATGTTTTGGCCAGCGATCCGCCTATAAGGCCCAATCCTACAACACCTACCGTGTTCATATCAGATTATCTGCTTGAGTGCCATTACCTTCTTGGCAACCTCATCAAACTGTGCGGGAGTGAGTGACTGGGCACCGTCGCAAAGGGCGTGGATGGGGTCGTTGTGTACCTCTATGATAAGACCGTCGGCGCCTGCGGCTGCTGCAGCCAGTGACATGGACGGAACCAGACGAGACTTTCCGGTGGCATGGCTGGGGTCAACTATGATGGGCAGATGAGACAGCTCCTTTACAACCGGTATGGCTGACAGGTCAAGCACGTTACGGGTGTATGTGTCATAGCTGCGGATACCGCGCTCGCACAGTACGATGTTCTCATTACCGCCGGCCATGATGTACTCGGCGCTCATGAGCCACTCCTTGATGGTGCTGGCTATGCCACGCTTGAGCAGGATGGGTTTGCGGGTACGTCCCAGAGCCTTGAGCAGCTCAAAGTTCTGCATGTTGCGTGCACCTACCTGAAGCATGTCGACATCCTCAAAGAGTTCCAGATGACGTTCGCTCATGATCTCGGTGACAATGGGCAGACCTGTTGCCTTGCGTGCCTTACGCAGCAGTTCCAGACCGTCGGCACCCATTCCCTGGAAATCATACGGGCTGGTACGGGGCTTGAATGCGCCGCCGCGCAGGAGTGTGGCGCCCGATGCCTTGACTGCCTTGGCAATCTCTGTGATCTGCTCCTCTGACTCTACTGAGCAGGGACCGGCAATCATGGCAAAGTTGCCGCCGCCAATCTTGACCTTGTTTTCACCCTCACCGATCTCAACTACGGTATCGGCCGGATGGAAACGGCGGTTGGCGCATTTGAAAGGCTCGGTTATGCGGGTTACGCTGTCAATAATGTCCAGACCGCTCAACAGGTCGGGGTCAATACGGCTGGTATCACCTATAAGGCCAATTACCGTCTGGAACTGACCCTCGGATATGTGTACGCCTACACCCTGGCCTTTGAGCCAGTTGATGAGGTTTTTCTTTTGAGTCTCTGAGACTCCTGCTTTGAGTACTGCTATCATAGTCTTATGTTTTTGTTTCTTTCTTTATTCCGGTTTGCAACAAAAAAGCCCGGATATCTGTCCGGGCTCTCTGTTATTTCTTATTTGTACGCATACAACAAATTACCCGGCATATTGTCTGGTAAACCAAAAGTAATAAAAGTATGCGTTGAATGATCTCATATCGGCCGCAAAGGTATATAACTTTTTGTTCCGTTGTAATGGAGCGCCCTGCTTTTTTTTGATAAAATACCTACTTATGGGTAGTTTAGGTTTTTTTATAAGGGCCCCGTTTGGACGATTGCCGGTATTGACTTAAGTTTGCCGCCAGTATTTACCTATTAAATCCTTGTTATGAAGAAATCGATACTCCTTTTTGCGGCAGTCCTGCTTATGGTGCCGTTTCTGGCGGGTTCATGTAAAAGCAAAAAACGTTTCTTATTAGATGTGGTTGAGCAGGATTATGTAAACAAGTCCTCTCAGACGGTCCATGGTGTAGAGGTCAAGGAACAGCTGCCTCTGGGTGCGTCCGATATATTCGTATGCGATACATTCATTGTGGTTATGACAAATGGCGGACAGCAGCCAAGAATGCATGTCTATTCCACAAACTGGCAGCCGCTTGGCGAGTTCTGCAACATAGGACGTGCCAGGAATGAGTTCCTAAGTTATCCCAAGCTGCTGTCCGGACAGTATTACAGGAAACCGGACGGTACCGTACTCATTCCCCTTATGGACGGCGCTTCGAATGGAGTCAAGATGATGGACCTTACAGAATCTGTAAAACGTCAGACTACAGTCATAACCCGGTTTAGGGAAGACCTTAAGGGTATCTGGACGGTCATAGCCAACCGGGATAACATGAAGATAAAATTCGGATCCAGAAGGGATGTCATATTGCTCAATGAGGATATGAACCTTACGTTTGAGTACAATAACTCTGTCAATGATTATCCCGATTACTATGGCGAACCGTATTTTGGCGTGCGTCAGGATACCACAGAGATAAGGAGGATCAGGTTGCTCCAAGAGGTAGAAGGAGAGGAGATGGAATATTTTGGAGGCCGAATTATAAAACATCCCCACCGTAACCTGATTGTGCAGCCATTATCCAGTCTGGACTATATCCTGTTCTTTGACATGGACAATGACCATATGTTTGCCGTGCACCAGAAAGGATCTGCCTCTTTTGACGGAAAACTTCCTGAATATGTCCGTACAGAGGGCGTGACCGAGGACGGTACACCTTATTATGAGGATAATCTGGTGGAACATTTCGGGTATCCCGCATTTGCGGAGTCATACTTTATGGTGCTTTACTATGCCGGTGATTACGGTGCCGGATCGGCCGATCCCGAGAACCCGGTTGCGGAACTGATGTTCTTTGACTGGGACGGCAAGTTCCTCAAGTCCGTAAAACTTGATACTTCAGTCTGGAGCATAACCTATGATGAGAACAACCATATCCTTTATGGAATGGATATGTTCACGGAGAGCCTGTACAGCTTTGACCTGACATCGGTCTTGCCGGACTGACACATTTTGATTACCTTTGACGCGTTGGAATCGTTTTAAAGTGCACCCCAAAAGTTAGACAAAAAACTTTTGGGGTGCATTTCATTTCCCAACGCGTCCAAAAAATTCGCCCATGGTGTTGTTATAAACGTTTCCGTACACGCTTGCGTTGTAAACTGTGACGTGAGATCCGGTAGTGTTGGTTGCAACCGTATAATAGAGGTCGCGGATGGATATGTCTGGATCATGTGCAATGGCAGCCTGGAAACCGCGGGTGAATCCGTTTGACAGGTAAACGCCGATTTCCTCGCTCCACATATCGGCATGGCTGGCCTCCCAAGGGGTGGCTGCCGTGATGAACAGGGCACCGGGTACTCCCTGACTGGTCTGGCCCAGACCTCCGCTGTAGCATGATTCTATGGCGAACATTATCTTGCGGTGAGGCGTCTGGAGCAGTATGTCACGCATTTGGGCGTATTTCATCTTCTGCGAGTCTCCGAAACAGAGGCTTCCCACATTGCCGTGACCGCTCCAGAATATGAAAATGTTGTCATTCGGAGTGGCGTTGATCACGTGTGGCAGACGTTCCGATGCCCGTCCCTGAAGTATGTCTCCAAGGTCAGCAGGTGTCAGGTCACTGAGTATATAGTCTATGGCATCGTGTTCATAGACGTTGGGGCTGTCAGGAGTGATGAAAAGCTGGCCCGGGTATATGTTCTCTTTGTTATCGGCCAGGTCATCCTGACATATGAGAATAATGTGGTCGTCATCATAACCCTGATGCCTGAGCATCTTGTATGTGGCAAAGACATCGGCCTGGAAACGGTAGTTTGCCCAACCTGATGAGGCGGCAATCAGCAGTGCCCAACGGTCTTTAAGTGCAGGGTAGGTAGCGGTGGTGTCGTTTTCATTGAAATTCTGCATACGATCTGCCTTGAAGGTACCTATGTCCTTGGCCGATGTGGTGCGCTGGTTTCCGTCGGTGGATATGTACTCCACGGTGATATACTGACCTTCATAGAGTCTCCAGCGGCGGAATGTGCTGCCTATGACAGTGTTGCATTTCTTATAGGAGTTGCTGAATGTCCAGGAGCCGCTCACTCCGTCTATATCTGGTGTTACTCCCTGTGCCAACAGGCTGAAATTGCGGCTCATGTCATCGGGAAGCCATGAACCGCCACCGGTGGCGCGGCCGTCAATGACTGAGCGTATGGCATCGTTCAGCTGCTGGCCGGTCTGGGCCGACAGAACCGATGCGTATGCTACGATACAGAGTGCATCGTAGAACTGGGGCTCGCCCTCAACGGGTTCCTGGCCGAACCGTTGACGATAGGCGTGACTGAATCCGGATTCTGGCGATGAGCAGAACTCAACTCCTTCATATACGGCGTTGCGGACATTGGCTGCGATGCTGTCCGATACAAAACCGTTACTGCTGTAAAACTGTGGCGTGAACAATGTTTCGCCAGCCTTGAGTGCGGCTTGGAGTTTCCCGATCTCATCATCCAGGGCAATAGCCGCTGATGCCGATGAGGGGCTGAACAGAAGCGCTCTGCGAGCATATGAAGGGTCGGTGCCGCAGACGTCACGTACATATGACCGCAGTTCGGCCTCGCTCTTGTACAGATATACTCCCTGAACGGATATGCCATACTCCTGGGCGATGAAACCGAACCACTCGGCGTAGGCGTTGCGCGCCTCATTGTCATCGTCCGGTGCAAGGAGAATCATAGGCACCGAATCGTTGTATTGGGTGCTGGCCACACATGAAACCAGCACCTCTATCTGGTAGATGTCACTCTGGGAGAGGTTCCAGATGTAGGGTATATCGGCAAAAAGACGCTGGTACTCAACATTCGTGGCGCAGGGAGTGAGCATGGGTTTCTTCTCTCTGTTTCGGTTGATGGCTTTGGCCATCTGCTCGGCATGGGCCGATGTGGTGGGCCCCACGATGGCGGCAATATCCGGATCCTGGGCTATTGTGCGCATATAATCCTCAATGTCCGGATCATCCTGGTTCTTGAAGGTGAGTTCAAGCCCTATTTTCGCGCTGCTGCCCCTTTGGGCGTAGAGTATGTTGGAAAGCGCCCAGTCCGATGTACGCTCCCAGCGGGCCTGCTCGTGGCTGTCCATGATGACGGCAACCTTGACCCTGCGGGCGGCGTCATCCTGCGGTGCAGGATTCTTTATCTCATCCGTGCAACTGCAAACGAGCAGAGCCATCATGATGAAGGCCGATACAGTCAGGTTATGTCGATGGGGGCGTTTCATATACTGTGGGGCTTATTGTTCACGTTCGGCTCTTATCGCCTCGTCAAGATACTGTTCATACAGACGGCTGAATGTATCGGCCTGGTCATAACGGTCATCCCAGACGCAGATATGTTTCCTGAATTGGGGGGCTATCTCCACATCGGCCATACCCTCTTCAAGTCCCAGACGTCTGGTCTGCGGCCATTCAATACCGGACAGCCACTCCGTCAGACATTCATTGACGACACGGCCTATATGTATTACGACCGAGAAAGGTATGCGGGAGCTCATACCGCTCATGTTCACCTCCATTCCTACCATGAGGGCGCTTGTGAGCGCGTTGTCGTTGAGGTACCTGATCACTCCCGTCTGAGCGCCGCGCAGCAGAGGGAATATGAATTCGTCATAGGCTTCATATTCCATAGCCCGTCTGACCATAAAACGATAGGCTGAGTCCGGCATGCTGAAACCTGCCTCATCATGGGTCAGGATATTGATGCTGGTGGTACATTCCTTGCCGTTGTGGCTGCCGGGATGGGCTTTACGGCCGTCAATGAATCCTTTTATTGATTCGTCTATAACCTCATATCGGGGGGCGGCGGCAAGTATGAGTGCGTCAAAATTGCTTGTCATTGCACCTGCCAGCCAGGATACTCCATAACGGTTTATGGATATGGTTGACACTCCCTGCAGGGTGTCATTGCTTTCAAGAAGCAGGATTCTGCTTCCCTTACCGCTAAGGGCGGGTGTGTTGCGTTGCACCGCGTTTATATACCAGGTGTTGCCTAAAATGAGGACAGTCGAGTCCTGCGACTTGTTGTCCAGGAGCCATTGGTCATACATGCTTATGGCTTGGGTCGTATCATTAGGCAGCAGAAGTCTGAGTTTTACTCCGCTTTCCTGTGCGAAAGCGAACACTCCCTCAATCATGGCGTCGTTAAAACCATTGTCACCCAGACCGGCGGGACTGGCCAGGACAGTCACGGTGGCTTGACGTGACTGTTCCCATGACAACCTATCAGGGCCGTCATGGGAACAGGATGCAAGTATCAGGATAACTGCCGCCCAGATGATTTTTTGACGCATCTTTTTCCTATTTGTTTTAAACCTAATTCAATATCAATGGTTTATAGCCGTCCCGGTACTCAACTTTACCTTCCAGCTCGTTTATCCTGCCAAAGTCACCGTGAAAGCGATAGGCTTTGACCGCGACGTATTTCTGGTCGTATTTCTGATCGTGATTACGGCTGCTGCTATAGTAGTTTTCATCATAGACCTTTTCTCCTTTATAGTTCAGGACGTGACTGTCGCCGTTGTAACATCTGTATGAATTCCAGTAGTCATCTTTCAACTCGCTGCTCATCCAGTTGGAGTGCATTACGAACCAACGGTTACCCATGAATATGTAATTCAGCTTGTCATCGGCCTCTTTCCATTTCTTTTTCTTCTGGCTGTAGTAATAACGTTTGTATTTGTGCTTGTTACTGGTCCAGTACATCCAGCTGTTGTCTCCGCAAAGATAATATGCTCCATCGGTAAATACGTTTTTATATAAGCTGTTCGGCATAAATTTTTCATTTCCTAATATCTTGTCGGCCATGTCGTTTTTCTGCCCGTTGTAAGTATTATAAAGGAAGCGGTTGAGTATCAGAAGTTCCTCTGATTTGGCATAACTGGAACTGTGGACGTAACCTTGCCAATCCCGGTCATCGAAGTAATGTGAATAGTGCCAGCCTTCCATACCTTGCTGACCGTTGCATGCGGGATCAAAATAGGGGGTGATGTCATTACGGTTATCATCAAAAGTTACAAGCAGACCATACTCCGTGCCTCCTTCACATGACTGCACGCATATCCAACGTCTGCCGTCGCTTGTCTTGAAGGTATCTCCCACGTTGACTCCTCCGTCCGAGTCATTATGCGGCCATGCCTGGGGAGACAAGAATATTATCTGTGTCAAATCAGGAATCAAAGGCATGTCAATATCTATGACCGCCACTTTTCCCTGACCTCTTTCGGGCCTGAATGTCAGTTTTCCCCTGCTGCCGAAATCAATTGTGACTGTGTCGCTCTGTGCCGATATGCCGGTAAATAACATCACCCGTCCGAAATCTGCCATGAATTTGGCCTTGGCGTCTTCAAAATCCTGTGCAATTCTGTAACGTGCCGATGGCGTTGATTCGTACAGGAGTTGTCCGTAGTCGGCCTTGCGTTGTCGTGAAGGGCTTTCAAGCGTTGTTACTGTAACAGAGTCATTGTCGCATAACAGGTTTGAGAAAAGGTGTAGTGCTATTGCTATCGAGTCCTCTCTGGTCAGTCCTTCATCAGAGGTGTCGCCGGTTATGGATTCATCTTCATCATCCGTGTTCAGGTTGACCTTGTCGTTCGGGTCACAGGATGTCATGTTGAAGAGAGTCATACATAACATCAGAAAGCAAATAGGGAAAAGGGTTTTCTTCATATCTTAATCTTTGTTGCTGTTTCGTTACTGTTCCAGTTGAGGATGAGTGTATCCTGAATTGCGGTAAAGCCTTACGGGATACCAGTTCTTGTATTCCTTGTCAATAGGACATATCTCTACGGAGTAATCCGGCGACAACATCAAAGCGCTGCCGCCCGTGGTCTTATCATCGCGTGTGTTCTTGAACGGGATGAAACACTTCTCGCCGCGATAGCACAGGATCCTGTCATCAAGCTCCTTTCCGGATATAAAGTCGTGATACATCATGCATCCGTCAAAAGTGGCTTCAAATCCTGTCTGCTGATTCATGAACAGGCTTTTGGGGTTGTTGCCCACATACT
Source organism: uncultured Prevotellaceae bacterium (assembly GCA_900319225.1). Classification (GTDB taxonomy): domain Bacteria; phylum Bacteroidota; class Bacteroidia; order Bacteroidales; family Bacteroidaceae; genus Colenecus. Next base: position 61,268 of record ONNV01000005.1, read on the forward strand.
TTATCAGGGCATCCAGGTCTTTCTGGGTGGGCAGATACCATATTCCGTCGTCTATGGCTCCAACCTGTGACTCCTCGGTTCCTAAATCATAACACTTATATGCGAGCGGGTTACGGGGATCGAAAATGTTGGTATAGAGTACATGGTTGAGTATCAGCTCCTGATAATGCCAGTCTGTAAGGCTGAAACGTTCTCCGAATCCAAGTTGGGTATCGGCATTCCTGCGTACCCAGAATCCGGGGCCTATCTTGACTATGGGGTAGGGATCATGCAAGGGTATCCTGACCCACTCATTCCTTACTTCCATTTTGTAATCCGGGATGTTGATGCCAAGGCTGTTTGAATAGAATGCGCCGTCTATATAATATAAGGTGGTGATTATGTCGCCGGGATGGAAGCCATCCAACGGACGGATATAACAGCCTCCTGCTTTATCAAAGGTAACCTCGGACGGAGGATTATCTCCGTCACCTATGAATATGCCGCGTCTGATGTTGGTGCGGTTCCTGAAAATAGGGTAGTAGATGTTGACCCTTCGGTCGGAGCGCAGTTCAGGGACGTATTCATGACAGATCTCCACTTTGGGCAGCTTGTCATAATAGACCACTTTGGCAAAGGTGCTGTCCTGGGACTCACTGAATCTTTCCATCTCATCGGTGACGGTAAAACAGTAGTAATTGTCAAGTGACAGCTCCTGGAGCCGTTCACCTACCAGACCAGCCTCGTAATATGCTATCTCAAGAATGTGGTTTATGATTTCTGTGCGAGCCTTTTCATTTGTGAATAACTGCCAAATGGGTTGCAGCAGACATCGTACCAAAGATACGCTCTGAGGGTTATCGGGATCAATGCTCTTGAGCCAGTTACCCAGTTCCACCTCATCGATTTGTGAGTAGGGGTCTTTTGTGTTGGGGTGTTTTATCAGTGAACTGACGGCTTCATCGGTACCTCCGTATATGTCAAAATGAAGCCCGTCTTTAGTATTGCATATGGAGTGCGATGTCTCTTTGTTCTCCCAGGATTCCTGAGCATCTCCGTTCTTGTACTTCATGTACCTGTTGATCTCTTCTTTACTGGTCTCTTCAGACTTGAAGTTGGCACTGTAGTCCAATCGTCCGCCAAGATCGGAATAGATAACCATATGCGTCCCGTACTTGCTGACCAGTTTCTTTACATTCTCCCGGGTGGGGTTGTCGTTTACCTGGTCGTAAAGGTCACGGAACGCGTTTGTGAAGATGTCCTGACCTTCACGTATGATGCTTTGGACCTTGCCTTCGTCAAGGTAGCGTGTGGCAACTACTTTGGTCAGGGAGCTGTATCCGAAAGACTGCTGACTCAGGTCATACTCATGAGTGCTCTCGAATTTTGTCACACTCTTGTTGCAGAACAGGAACTTGACTTCAGTGGTGGTTTGTTTGCTCATCCACAGGGACATCTCCTCAATGCTGTATGAACTGTGCAGATCCAGGCTTTGCATGGCACGCCCCTCCTGAGAGATGACTGTTCCCCATTTGAGCTCGGCCTGAAGGAGTTTGTCATAATCCAGAATGGGCTCCGTGACACTCTTGGGGTCCATATAGTCCATAGTCATGTCATAACCGAATCCCACACGTGCCTTACGTCCTATGGAGTCGTCCGGCAATGAGTTGCTGCTCTCATCGGACTGACTGCGCTGATGTACGGTAATCTGTGCGTTGACAGGTGCGGACGGTGACTGATTCCTGAGTTGAATGTCAATTGTTCCTTCGCGGCTGCGGGTGTTATCGTTGGGGCTTACGTAGAAAGTAAGCCTTCCGTTGCGACTTACCGTATCGGCCTCAAGTCCTATCCAGCTGCAGTCAGTGGTGGCCATAAGATTGTCATAATTCAGGTCCTCAGTGTTTAGCTGTACCGTTATGTTGTAGTAGCGCCCAAGATAGCTTATGTCGATGTCCTGTTCGCTTGTAATGATCGCGTTCTCCTGATCCGGACGTTCTGGCTTCTCAAAACAGGAAGACAGCAGGCAGACTGCAGTCAGAATCAATATTGAATATGAACTGATTATTCTTTTCATATTTGTAAGAATCAGGTCCGGTTAGAAGGAGACTTCCTGTGGGTTCCAGTAATAGAAGTATTTGCTCTCCTTGCTACGTACCATGCGTCCGTTCATGAGGTTCCAGCCCGGCAGTCCCTCAATATCGCCTTCCTGCGGTGTTCCGTCAGTCTTTTTTAGAAGAAAATCCTTTCCTTCCTTATAAACAAGGTAATACGGCTTTGAGGAATCCAATTGTCCGTCAAGGGTGATGGAGTACGGCCATTCGTAGCCTATTACGGTGTAGCTTGGCTGGTATGATACGTTCAACAGACTCAATGAACCCGGTATGCCGTTGTTCATGTAAATGATGCTGTCTGTCGGTGCAGGGTAGATGCTGTCCTTCTCAACAAAACAACGGCCGTTGAGCCAGCATACGTTATAGGCGGCATCACCGTAGAATGTGTAGCCGCAACTCAGGTTGACATGCTGGTTGTATATGGGATAGACCACATGTACCAGTTTGATTCCTATGTCGGGCAGTTCTACCTTTTCGCGGCATACCGTGGCAACATAACGTCCGGCCGATACTATATTGCATACATCGGGCTGGTCAAATGTGACGGTATCCTTGCCCATATTGCATGTTACGCTGCCGGGAATCCTGAAACTAGTGTTGCAGTAGTTGAAATATCCGGCTTCTTTTATCAGTTCCTGAGCGGTGCCCTCGACACGAAGCCTTACCCGTCTGGCCACATCCTCGTCAGGAATGAATTTCCAAATGGGCGTAATATTCATGTCGGTCATCTCAAGATTATTGTGGATATAGTCATCGGTATCATAGTTCAGGCTGCTACTCCATGCTTTTACATAGGAGGAGAGGTTTGGCGTGTTGCCGAAAGAGAAATGGAGCAGTTCATTGGGAATGGTGTTAAGGTCACCTCCTTTGATCGTCAGGCGGCAGTCTGCGCTGTGAAGCAGGTTCAACTCGGTCTTATATTCCTCACTCTCATATTTGAACTTGAATATCTGTGCGGCTGCGGCCTCTCCCAACATCTTCTTTGAAAAGATATCTACGAGCGAATCACGTGTCATGTTCATCTGGACCTCAATGTAGCCTCCAATCTTTGAACCGGTAACTACATGTGAACCGTAGCACAAAAGGAAAGAGTCTACTACAGCCTCACCCGGGTGATTGCTGATCCATCTGACGGCTTCAAGGAAATTGGGGGTTAGCATCTGGTTGCCGTCTCCTTTCTTTATGATTGATGAGATTGAAGTTGACTGCAGTTCCATGCTCATGGATGGAGCTTTATATTTGACCTTACAGAAGAAATCGTTGGTCTGGCCTTTTTCCCATATCTCGGAACATTCGCCGAACCCCCCGCCGAACACAAGCAGCCTTGCCCCTACATCAAAAGAGAATGATGTGTGCTGACAGAATACGCTGTGACTGAATTCCGATATGCTGCTGCAACTTATACTGTTGTCAATTGAAGAACTGAACAGCTGCTCGCTGATATCGTCTCCTGTTGATTGAATTGCTTCAAGGTCCAGAACACGGCAATGGACATCCATAAGATTGCAACTTTCCCCCCAGATACCGTCATAACTGAATCCTACTCCATAACTGCGGCGGAAATCCTTGACGGTCAGGGCGTCCTGCTGCGCTGCGCGGGTAAACGGCGAGGTCGGGGCCGCGGGTGGGCAGTTGTAATCCAAGGGTAAGTCATAATCATGCTGGCAGGCTGACAATAGATACAATGCCGGCACTGCCAGTATGATACATGCAATCTTGCTTGACGTTTTCATCAATATTATTTCTTGCCGACAGGCATTTCACCCATACTTTTTATATCCACGAACAGTGTCTGGTTCTGGTAGTGATCTTCAATGATCTTCTTGACTTTACGGGCAACCTTGCTCGGGAAAATGTTCCAAATTCCGGTGTAGCGGTATTTAATGATGGCTGCATTGATATCTTGTTCATCGGTGCATGTGATGGACCTCATCCAATCCTGGGCTGCTTCGGTGAGCTTATCACGGTCAGGAGTGTTGACCTCCATCTGTTCCAGTAAGGCCTCGTATGCTTTCTGGTCTCCACCTGATACCTCGCAGTAGTAATTTGAGCTCTGCCATATGTCCAGTCCTGTCTTCTGGTAGCCGGCGTAGACATCACCTGTAATATCAATGGCTGCCTGCATATAACTGGCGGTAACTTTTCCATCTATGTGGAAATTATCACTGACGGCAAGGGAATCATACTGTATTGATGTGAATATACTGCCTCCTAGTGTTGCGCCCGATATTATGAACGCACCGAAGTTGTCAAGTAAAACATCAACAACGATTCCTTCAAACTCTTCGTCATCGTCTTGAGCCTGCATGATATCTCTATAACAGTCTAAGAAACCTGAAGATATCAGCTTATGGGACATCAAATCCTTGCCGGCTTTCCAATCATTGGTAGCCTCATCCCAGTCTTCACTCAGGTAATGCCTAAGGTCGGAAACGGAAAGTGTAGAGGTGAGAAATGCCAGATCCTGTGAGCCGTTATAGGTGCTGGCATGCTCAACAATGGCTCCGTAGTTTTTGTACGTTCCTTTTATTCCCAACTTGAACTTGGCAAACTTGACGTTGATGGTCATATCTACACGAAGTGAGTCCATGTTGTCCTCAAGAGTATCACTCCATACTGCACCTACCGTCATTCCAGGTTCTTTTGTCTGGGAGAACAAAGTGGCATAGTCTGTCTGTTTGGAGTATTCAATTACATTCTTGATGTTTACGACAAATTCAGTTGACGGATCTCCGGTGGTGGCCTCAAGTCCTTTACCTACGCCTTTTCCATGCCAGAGATCAGGATAGTTGTTGTCTGATTCGTCATTGCTTACGGTCTCTCCGTCTGTCAGACCGATGTACTGGCGCAAAACGACGGTTTTTGAATCCTTGCCGCTCCCCACTACTATGCTGACGGTGCGGTCCTGTTTCTGATACTTGAGACTGAAATAGTCCACGTTGACGATGATCTTGTCTGATGCGGTGCCGTGTGTCTTCTCCAGATTGCACCAACTGCGGCTGTCTTTGCCCTTGACAATGGAGGCCTCCCATTCACCCGGAGTAGTTACGGGAATTTCAACGGAACCTCCCAAACGGTTGATAGTAACCTCCGGTTCACCGTTGTTGATTATAAACTCGTCCTTTTCTTGGTCACTTGTGCAGGAATTAAAAATCACTGCAACGATGGCTGCTGCCACCAATGAGAAACACTTTTTCATTTATTGGAATTTTTGGTTGTTTTTCTGGCTGCAATATTACAGCGTGTCCCAGATACGTGTATGCGCAGGCCTGTTGCAATTCCGAAAAAACGGGTTGCAAAAATGAAAAGTCCCATGTTCAAATATGAAATGGGACGTCTCAAATATGAAAAGAACTGACTGTCAGCTCTTTATTGTCTTATAGTGAAGATACGAAATCTGAAGGTGAGCAGCCAATGAATTTGACAAAATTACGGTAGGCAGTCTGGCGGCTGCGGAATCCGGCATCGTAGAATAGGGACTTCTGGTCCTGATTGGGATCCTGTCGAAGCTGATCGGCCATGAATGTGGCGCGTTTGCGGTTCATGTAGTCGTTGAAAGTGAGTCCTGTGTGCTCGCGAATGCTGTCGGCCACATAGATTCGATTGGTGCCTATGTCCCTGCTCAAGGTCTCTACCGTGGTGTCGGGGTTGCGCCATATCTGGTTATGGTCCATTATGTAGTCTATGTTGGTCCACAGGTCCTGGGTGCGGTTTATGATATCGGCTATAGGGACTTCGTTGTTCTCCATTGTCTCTGACTTGGCCGACGGGAGTATTCTCACAGTTAATTCGAATCTGGCAAAGTAGATAGTCGTGAAAGAGGTCCATAACAAATGGAGGTCTATGTAAATATCCTGTGTTGTGAACAACGCAAGAATATAAAGCACTGTTATTCCTTGAGACATAAGCGTAACCCTTATGATCCATTTGAAGTCGGCGCTTGAGTGACGCCAGTTATACGGGAGGATGATGAGAAGCGTGGAAATAACTATGGCAATCAGTATTCCCAGCAATCTGATTATCACGTCGGGTTGAGTCAGGTTCCGGGTGAAATCCGCCCAACTGTACAATTCAATGAACTCCATGCCGAACAGATGGGGTAGGGTCATTAGTATGGCTGGAACAAACAGTGTGATTATTGATGTGGCTTTCAACCTGCCTGCACGCATTACCATTATCGGGTATAACATAAAGAGTGATATGGACCAGGTGCCGCCGGTAATAATGGATGGGGTGAGCAGTTGTTTTGTGTTGAATATGGTTTTGCCGAAGAATGAGAGAATAAGGGAAGTGGCCAACATGCCTGCGCCGACTAATTGAAATAATCCCAAATATGTGCGCGAATGGTCATTCGTCTCCTTGCGCCTTTTGAATATTACGGAACCGCAAAACAGCATTACTACTATAGTGATGGTTAGTATGCTTATCGTGATGTCACTCATTGTTACTTATCCTGGAAAAGAAAAAACAAAATTAACAATATTATTATAAAAAAATGTGGTTTTAATAACCTTTAAAAAATCCGCCCAAACCGGATACAAACTTTAACATGATTAGTATCTTTGCGCCAAATTTCAGTTTTCAAGTCCTTGATTAAACCGGTCCGATAATGAAAAAACTATCAGTATTTTGCGTATTGTTTTTGACGGCATTGCTTGCCCTTGGTTCATGTGATACGGAGAAACTTAACGGCGATACTCCAACACCGCAGCCGCAGCCTGAAGAGGAGGATACATTCTCGGTTTATTTAGATATCAAGCTCGTTCTGGGTGATGCGGTTATGACCAAATCGGCTCTTACCTGGAAACCCGTGGGAATAGACGCGGACTTCAAGTCAACGGACAGATTGTATCTGTATAATGAGACCCGTGATGCATTTGCGTGCGACAGCGTAGGTGAGCGTCTCTGCCTCTTTCCGTGGTATGTGATACCGGATGGTGACAGTTGCACTTTGGCCGGCGGCCTTACATTCCGCCATAACGTGAACGGTGTCATGGAGAAGGTGGCCCCAGGTCCGGATGATACATACAGCATCTTTTACGGAATCAATACGGTTGATGTATATCGGACCGACGAGTGCTGTTTCAGTTATGTAGATCAGAAAGAGACACTGAAATCGGCCGAAAATTTCTACTGCGCCGAGAGCCGTGGCGTCAAGTTCCAACTCAAAGACCGCAAACTGACGCGTGAAGGACCTGTTGTGCTGCATCCGCTGCAGTCTGTCCTGTGTCAGCGTGTGACATACCTGAATGCGGCCGGCGATACGGTTGTTCCCGTTAAGTTCAAGGGTGGTATTATAAACAGTGCCAATCACACTCTTGCCAGCCGTTATTATCCGACCAGGGATAAAAACCGATATACCTACGGTCAGATATCATTCAATATGAATGACAAATCCAACCCGGATACGCTCCTGTTCGTGCTGCCGTTTGCTTACGATGAGAGCCATTCCGCGCAGGATGACAAGGTCAAGGTGGTGGTGACCGTAGAGCAGAAAGTTGACGGCAAGAACACAATTGTCAACTATGAGGGTGTGATGGATGCCCCCGAAGACGGTTTCTATAACGGGTGTCTCTATATGGGTGACATTACTCTGCAGGAGACTGCTTTGAACGTAGAGTGTCTGTACAATGATTACTATTGGAATGAAGATTACAATCCGGCCAAGCCGTATGATCTGGTTGCTAACGATTATTCCATAAAGCACAGCGGTAGTGCAGATCTGGTTCTCTATCCGGGATCAAGACTTTACATGGATGGTTTTGTCCATATAAAAGGAAGCATCACTCAGCCATCGGCCGAGACGTTCAGACGGAACTGGAACCACGAGGATCCGGAAATGATGGTTAAGGAAAAGACCATAATAACAGGTGATACGCCGCTCCATAATGACTATAAGACAACCATGAACATTACCGGAGAACGGGGAACACAGTTGGAGGTTAACGGTGATGTGAATGGTTCTTACGGACTCATGGGAAATCTGGAGATGAAAATTAACGGTGATGATTATGGTAAATTGACCGTTTATGAGGAAGGTAAACTTATTGTCAACGGAGAAGTTCACAATGATATTAAACTGGATGATTATGGCGTAGCAGTCATCAACGGCGATGTATATGCTTCTCTTAATCTGGATGGAAGATCGTATGCCGTGGTGAACGGAGTAATTAACGGCAAGACTCACTCTATTGATGACGGATGCTGCTTGGAGATACACAGTCAGGATATGCCTGCGGCACATTTTATTTTGGATCGCGGCGCTGAACTTGAGATTTATACACACAGCAGTCACAACTCCGAGTTGGTGAAAATCACTTCTTATGACCAGGAGCTTGACAGGGTGATGGGTTTTGCCAGTCTTTACGCTAAAGACTGGCCCAAGGTAATGAAGGAGGCCCGCTGGCTTGACGAAGAGAACTACCACGTGCGTTACTGGCTGGAATAATGCTGTGTCGTGCCGTAAATTCACTACCTTTGCAGGGTAAACAGATTAGAAATGGCACAGACAACAGCAGACGACAAGAAGATCATCTTCTCCATGGTGGGGGTGAGCAAGCAGTTCCAGAACAATAAACAGGTTCTCAAGGACATATATCTTAGTTTCTTTTACGGCGCCAAGATCGGTATCATCGGCCTTAACGGTAGCGGTAAATCAACCCTGCTCAAGATTATTGCAGGAATTGAGAAAAGTTATCAGGGTCAGGTGGTGTTCAGCCCCGGCTACAGTGTGGGCTACCTGCCGCAGGAGCCGCAGCTGGATCCCGAAAAGACCGTCAAGGAGGTGGTCATGGAGGGCGTTCAGCAGATATATGACACCCTTAAGGAGTATGATGAGGTAAACCACAAGTTCGAGCTCCCTGAGTACTATGAGGATCAGGACAAGATGGATGCCCTTATGGCACGTCAGGCTGAACTGCAGGATATGATTGACGCTACCGATGCATGGAACATAGATAACCGTCTGGAGCAGGCCATGGACGCCCTGCGCTGTCCGCCCGAAGACCAGAAGACAGGCGTCCTGTCCGGTGGTGAGCGCCGCCGCGTGGCTTTGTGCCGCCTGTTGTTGCAGCAGCCCGATATACTGCTGCTGGATGAGCCTACCAACCATCTTGATGCCGAGAGCATACAGTGGCTGGAGCAGCATCTGAACCAGTACGCAGGTACGGTAATTGCCGTAACTCACGACCGATACTTCCTGGACAATGTGGCCGGCTGGATTCTGGAACTTGACCGCGGCGAGGGTATTCCATGGAAGGGTAACTACTCAAGCTGGCTGGAACAGAAGTCGCAGCGTCTGGCCCTGGAGGAGAAGCAGGCCTCAAAGCGCCGCAAGACCCTGGAGCGTGAGTTGGAGTGGGTGCGTATGGCCCCCAAGGCACGTCAGGCCAAGGGTAAGGCCCGTCTGAACTCATATGACAAGCTGATGAATGAGGACGTAAAGGCCAAGGAGGAGAAACTTGAGATATTCATCCCCAACGGTCCGCGTCTGGGTAACAAGGTAATCGAGGCCAAGGGCGTCCAGAAGGCGTTCGGTGACAAGCTGTTGTTTGATGACCTGAACTTCTCGCTGCCGCCAAACGGCATTGTCGGTGTCATCGGCCCCAACGGTGCCGGTAAGACCACCCTGTTCCGTCTGATTATGGGACTGGAAAAGGTTGACAAGGGCACATTTGAGATAGGTGAGACCGTAAAGATTGCATACGTAGACCAGCAGCATAAGGATATAGACCCAGAGAAGAGTGTCTATCAGGTGGTAAGCGGCGGCAACGAGATTATCCGCATGGGCGGCCGCGACATCAACGCACGTGCTTATCTGGGCAGGTTCAACTTTACCGGTGCTGATCAGGAGAAGAAATGCGGCGTGCTGTCCGGTGGTGAGCGTAACCGCCTGCAGCTGGCTATGGCACTCAAGGAGGAGGGCAATGTGCTGCTGCTTGATGAGCCTACCAACGATATCGATGTAAACACCCTGCGTGCTCTTGAGGAGGGTCTTGAGGATTTTGCAGGTTGCGCTGTCGTTGTCAGCCATGACCGCTGGTTCCTGGACCGTATCTGCACCCACATCCTGAGTTTTGAGGGTGACTCAAAAGTTGTATTCTATGAGGGCTCGTACTCTGAATACGAGGACTACAAGATTAAGCAGTTAGGCTACCAAGAGCCCAAGCGCATACACTATCGCAAGCTTCAGTAAGCGAAAATGTGGAATTGGGGACAGTCCCCTTTTCCACATAATTGAAATTTTTATCACGTGGAAAAGGGGACTGTCCCCAATTTCACATATCTTTGTGATAATCAAATCCTTGTTCGATATGAGAAAATTATCCTTTCCCTTGCTTGCACTGTCCATGTTGGCAGTTGTAGGTTGCTCAGGTTCATCTTCACCGGTTCCGGTTGATACCTATGTCCTCTATGACGATGATGTTATCAAAGAAGGTGACCTGACGGAGATTGCGTGTGACTTCAAGGTCTATCCCCTTAAGAGTGATATCCCGCTGGACGGCGTAGGTGGTATCAAATGCTGGGGCAACAAGGCGTTCGCCCGTTCAAATGACAACAAGAGGCTGCTCTGTTTTGAGAATTACAAGCTCTATGCGGTTCTTGACAAACTGGGGCGTGGCCCCGGTGAGTACCTGTATCTTAGTGACTACACATATGATGAAAAGGAGAACCTGCTTTATATAGGCAATGACTCAATCATCTGCGTGTATGATGCCGGGACAACGGATTTTATACGTAAGCAGTACATCAATTATGATACCCAGAATCTGCTGAATGTGGGTGATAAGATGCTCTACTTAGGTATGGATATTGATGAGTCCAGAAAACGCCAGGATGACATCAATTACAATCCTATTCAGTCTGTGATCCTGGCTGAAAGGGGAGACTGGGAACTTAAGGGCCCTGTTAAGGTATTGACTAAGTACAATTATTTCCACCGTTTAATATTCGGGTACCCTGAGGTCTTTTATGTGAACCCGCAGAATCTGTCATTCTGTATTCCGGGTCCTGTAAACAGGATTGTCACATTTGATTTTGACAGTGATACGGTGACTGATGTGTTCAAGTTCAGGATTGAATCCAATGATAATATGATAGTGACGAAATATCAGGATGAGGAGAGTTTTGAAGGTGTTGCATATAACGATCTGATGAATGACTATGTGTCAATGATCCTGGGAGAACGTTTCCTTGACAATGTCTATAACATTATTGTGGATGACGGAACCATCAGTTTCAGGGCGGATTATACCACTGCCGAGGATTCCTGGTCTGTAGATGAGAGTGATGTGGATAACGGATACCTCTATTGGGTTCACAATAAATCCGGAACCAAAGTCTATAAGTCATTGCGCATTCCCGGACTGCTCAAGAACATCAATCCCACCGGTTGTCATGACAACCGTAATGTGGCAGTCATAGAGAATCTGGGTGAAGATGCTATCGATGAGCTGTCTGAGATGTCACCCCTTGCCAAGCAGATAGTGGCCGAACTCAAGAAACAGAACGATGAAAACCCCGTCGTCCTGGAGTTCCGCTTTAAATGATTTCAGCAAAGGGGACGGTTCTGTTCGCGTTAGGGACGGTTCTGTTCGCGTTGGGGACGGTTCTGTTCGCGTTAGGGACGGTTCTGTTCGCAAACAGAACCGTCCCCGATGAGTCGGAGAAATTCCGATTCAAGGTTTGGAGTAAGGATGTTCTTTCCCAGGGCATCCTTTATTTCCTGCATGGTCCAGAAACGGCCTCCGGCAAGCTCGTCCTGGCTGGGGTTGACGGGACCGTCGTAGACTGTGCGGAATACGTATACGAGCTCCTTCTCAACCTTGCTTTCAAATACGTAGTGACCCATTGGGGTGGGGTTGGGTACGCTTATGCCCAACTCCTCCATCACCTCACGCTTAAATGCCTCCTGCACGGTCTCGCCGTAGCTGATGTGGCCGCCTACTGCGGTGTCCCATTTGCCGGGCTGGATGGGTTTCCAGTCAGGACGGCGCTGCAGGTACAGCTCTCCTTTTGAGTTGAAGAGATGCAGATGAACTACCGGATGCAACACCTTGCGGCCGTCATGGGCCTCACCGCGCAGTATCTTTCCTAGTACGTTCCCATCCTCATCGACAATGGGAAACAGTTCGTTGTTATTATCAGAGTTCATGTGGGTCAGCGTCTTGTAAAACGGGGAATTTGGCGCGGAAACGTGCCAGTTGCTCCAGATCCAGCTCTGCGCTTGTCATCTGGGGTTGCTCATCGGTCTGTACCAGTGTCTCTCCGTAGGGTGTTATGATGGCACTGTGTCCGGGATAGAAGCCCCATTCGTCATTGCCTGCGCGGTTTACGCCGATGGCATAGCACTGGTTCTCTATGGCACGGGCACGCAGTAGGGTATCCCACGCAAGGATTCGTTTCTGGGGCCAGTTGGCGGGATATATCACGGCGTCATAGTCATCACGGTTACGGCTGAATGTGGGGAACCTTAGGTCATAACATATGAGCAGCATTATCCTAAGACCACGGAACTGTATTACGACCCTCTCCTCACCGCGTGAGTAGTGCATGCTCTCGCCGGAGTATGTGAACAGATGGTGCTTATCATAATAATCCACGGTGCCGTCGGGCTTGGCAAAACAGAAACGGTTATAGACATGGCCGTCCTGAGTGACAGGCAGGGTGCCGCAGACTGCTGCGTCCAGTTTGGACGCCTTGTCAAGCATCCAGGCTACGATGGGGCCGTCCATGGTCTGGACGACAGGGGTGGGGTCTATGTATTGTCCTGTGGCGAACATCTCGGGCAGGACGTAGATATCGGCTCCGCATCCGGTGCCTATGATACGGTCCAGGTCTGTAAGGTTGGATTTCCAGTCCTCCTTGACTGGGGCATTCTGTACTATCGATATTTTCATGGCGCAAAAATACTCATTTTTGTGTTAACTGTCAGAACAGGTCAAGTGACAGTTGCCCGTCACCCAGCAGATTGAATGACATGCGGTGATAAGGTGTGGTCCCGAACTGACGTATGGCTTCACGATGCTTTGCAGTGGGGTAACCTTTGTTGTCAAGCCAATCATACTGCGGATACTCCTGCGCAATACGGTTCATGAAATCATCACGGTAGGTCTTGGCCAGCACTGATGCGGCTGCAATGGACATCATCTTGCCGTCACCCTTGACTATTGTGGTGTGGGGTATGCCGGGATAGGGAATGAAACGGTTTCCGTCTATGAGCAGATGCTGCGGCTTCACGCTGAGCTGGTCTATGGCGCGGTGCATGGCGGTGAATGACGCCTTGAGTATGTTTATCCTGTCAATCTCCCTGTTGTCAACTACGCCTACCGCCCAGGCTATAGCCTCCTTCTCAATAACCGGGCGCAGGTCATAACGCTGTTTCTCAGTGAGCTGTTTGGAGTCATTGAGCAATGGATTGTTGAAATCGGCAGGCAGGATTACCGCAGCTGCATAGACGGGACCGGCCAGACATCCGCGTCCGGCCTCATCACAGCCGGCCTCGATCCGGCCCTCAACCAGATAGGGCAATAAGGGGTTGTGGCTCATCGGTCAGTCTCCTTTTCTATGCGGAACATGCAGTTGGCGGCATCGAAAGTGATGCCTTTACGGACAAAGAAACCGGCTAGGGTTCCGTTGGCGGCAAGCTCCTGAGGGGTGCCTATGGATACGCCCTTGTCGCGGTCCATGAGCCATATGGTATCGGCTATCTGGAGTGCCATATCCAGGTCATGGGTTGACAGGAATATGGTCTTGCCGGTGGCGCGTGACAGGCGGTGCAGCAGCTGCATTATCTCAACCTTGCTGGGGAAATCCAGGAATGCGGTGGGCTCATCCAGGAATATGATTGGAGTCTCCTGTGCCAGTGCCTTGGCAATCATCACTTTCTGGCGCTCACCGTCACTCAGGGTCTGTATCATGCGGTCTTTAAGCTGCGTGATACCGACCATCTGTATGGCGTTGGCTACAATCTGGCGGTCCTGCTCATGCAGGGTGCCCCAGAATCCGGTGTAGGGGCTGCGTCCCAGTCCTACCAGGTCCTCTACGCTCATGTTCCTGAGGTCATTCTTTTCAGTCAGTACCACACCGATCACTTTTGACAGTTCCTTATCCGAGTAGTCACACAGGTTGCGCCCCAGAATGATTATGTCACCTCCCAGCGGGGGCTGGAATGCCGACAGGGTACGCAGCAGGGTTGACTTCCCGGCACCGTTCGGTCCCAGCAGGCAGGTGAGTTCACCTCCGCGTATGGTGGCGTTCATGTCACGTGCCACGACAACGCTGCTTTTACCGGTCCTGTATCCTGTACAGAGTGACTGTATCTGAATGGTAGGCTCTTTCATTACAGATGCGAAGATAATGTAAATTCCTATTTTTGTTTATATTTGCGGATAGATTGTAACCGATATGATGGCTAAAAAAACAGTTTACAGTAGGGCGTTGCTTCTTTTTGCGGCGTTGTTTTGCGGTTTAGGCGTGTGTGCCCGTGACAGGGGGCTGATATCGCCGGATCTGGTATTTATAGAAAAGGGAACAAAATCAGCAGGACTCACTTTCGGCTTTGACTCGTGGGAGGCATCGGGCGATAACGGATTCGGACTTCTGGGTATCATAAACGGATTGGACGGATATGTAAGGAATACCGATGTGGCCGTCCAGGGAGCCTTCTTTGTAAAGGACAACCTGTCAGTAGGTCTTAGGGTGGGTTATGCCGATACCCGGTTCTCAATTGACAGCACATCATTGTCAACGCTGGTGTTTGCGGACCGTCATGTGACAAGGCAGTCTTTTGACTGTGCGCTTACAGGACGCGTTTACCTGCCTATGTTTGACGGCAAGGTCATTGCCATGTTCTGTGAGGGCCGTGTGAGTGGTTCTGTAGGTTACTACAAGAGTTATAAGTTGACCGATAACGGTAAGGAGGGTGACCTCAATGATATATGGAGCGCATCAGTGGGACTCTATCCCGGAATCAGTGTGTTTGCCACACATAATATATCCTTTGAGATGCTGCTCCCCTTTTTTGAGACAGGAGTGAGGTGGCAGAGGCAGACCGGCACCGACAGTGACGGAACCCTGTCACGTACATTCTTTAAGTTCAAGCCCAATCTGGTAGGACTCAGGATGGGCGTAATCTATCATTTCTGATGCATATGAGAATGAGTTTAGCTTTAATGATTACGGTCATGGGCCTGCTCTCTTGCAGTGAGTGGAATGATGACCTGTACCGCGAGCCCGTTCCGGAGCCTGATGAGGATCCGGGTATAGTAACGGCCGACGGTCAGCTGTACAATATGAATCTTGATATGTGGACCAAGGACGGGTCAAACGAGAACTGTTTCGGACCCGGTGCCACATACTGGCAGAAACGTGTGTGGGCATCACCTAACGCAACCACTTCAATGATGGGTTACAACACGGTCGCCCCTGAAAGGGAGTTCGTGGCTGTAAGCGGACCCGGAAAGGCCGCCGTAAAACTGCAGACATGTCATATCAACAAACTGGGCGTCAAGAAACTGGCATCGGGCTGTCTGTTTACCGGACAGATGGGCGGTGTGGACATAATGAGTATGAATGCATCGCTCAATTGGGGTGTCAAGTTCTCGCTTAAGCCCAAATCAATGGAGGGATACGCATGTTACAAGCCTAAGACCATAAACGTGGTGAAGCCTCCATATGAGAGCTATGAGGGTCAGATGGATAAGGCTCACCTGTATGTGATACTGGCCGATTGGGATAGCCAGTTCGTGGTTGATCCCGCCAAATCACAGTTCTTTGATCCCGATAATGACCCGGCTGTGATAGGTTACGGAATAGTGACTTTTGACCACGAGATGGCCGGATATGAGAAATTCACCATCAACATAGAGTACCGCAATGCACGCACCCCCGGGTATCTGGTAATAGTGGGAGCGTCAAGCCGCCTGGGCGACTATTTTACCGGCGGTGACGGCAGCACCCTCTATCTTGATGAGTTCAAGTTCAACTACTGATGAACGCTATAAGGTCACTTATAGAGTATCACTTTAGTTGAGAAAGCTTTTCAGGTCATAAGAGTAAATGATTCCGTCGTTACGGTCCAATCCATACATAATGCCATGGATCTGGTCATACTCTATTGCGTGTATGGTTTCCTTCATTCTGAACCCTGTAATATAGTTACCACCCCAGTCAAATATCAGGACCTCGGGCAAGTGCTCATACGTGCCGGCCATGACGGATCCGTTCATTATAAGATGACTGCTCTCCGTATTCAGTGTATAATCACCATTCCGATAGAGGCTCATCATGTATCCTGATGAGGATGCGACATCCCCGAAATGGAATGAATGCAGCGGATCCTGACTCTCGAACGTATCATCGAAAGAAATGGTTCCCTTACCGTGAACTGCAAAAAACCGGTCCGTCTCAAAATCCATGTAAATGAGATAGTCTAACCTCTCATACAACTGGACCACCAGGTTACGTGAAGGATGTTTGGTTATGTTGGAAAAATAAGGAAGGTATTTCTTCTTTGTATTAGTGTCCATCAACCTGTTAAAGATGGATATTTCCTTCTTCCGGCCATTATTGTACAGGATATGCCTGAATATGGTATCCTCATTATCTTCATATTGCATCTGGTACTCAAATCTAGTGTCAAAATCATCCCCCAGCAACAGGATATCATTGTTCGTATACATATCACACTCATTGGAACTGAGCACAACCGTACTGCCTTTCCGGAGTGATGCGGTCAGGTCAACGGTTTTTAAGACAGAATGATAGTCAACAGAACCGGGATCGCTGTAACTGTCAAATATGACAGGAATTACATGATTATCTCTGATAATGACCTGATCTGTATTTGCAGAAGCGGAATGGAACTCGTTTCTGGCACGTCCCTTAAGGCAGAATGATCCCAGATAGCCCAAGGAATTGGTACTGTATACCTGAAGAAATCCGCTGGGGTTTTCGGCCAACACCAGAAGAAACGTGTCTGACACTACGATGTTGTGGGCTCCGACAATATCCATAACGGGAATACCGGCAGGCATGTCAACGGATCTGTTCCTGAAATCGACATCGATGGTCTTAATTCCAAGGACACCCTCTTTTTTACCGCAACCGCTTATCACTACCGATGCAAACAGGATTGCGCATAGGAATCTGGCTAATTTCATTTTTAATCAGTTGTGAACTATTGTTTTACAATGTTAGGCCTTTATCTCTAAATAAGCAAACAATAATGGTGGAGATAATTAAAAAGATTATATTTGCCGATAACTGATGATTGTCCTTATGAGAAATAATTGTTTTCTGTTTGCTTTTGCCTTTGTATTCATGGGTCTTGCCGGTTGCAGGAATAAGGGCGTAAATGTGGCCGATGACGGCGTAACGGTCATCTCAGTTGACCTTAATGAGTCCGAGAAGGTCTCCATGAGTGATATCATCTCCCGGATTGAGATTGTTGAGCTGGAAGGCGGACCGGACTCATATCTGACACGCACGTACCAGCTCAGGGTGGCTGACGGAAGGTTTTATATACGCAGCATCGAGACCGATTATATCTATGCGTTTGATTCCGATGGCAGATTCCTTTTCAATACGGCAGGAAGGAAAGGCAGCGGACATAATGAGTATATGCGTTTATATGACTTCTTTGTTGACAATAAAGGAGGTATAAACATTTGCAGCGGTGTATCGGGACTACTCAGATATGACTCCTTACTGAATACCGTTTCTTCAGACAAATCCATCAATTATCGGACTATGATACCTTTGTCTGATGATTACCTGGCATTCATAAACTCCGCATATGACTCTGAAGACAGCCTGAAGGTTGATTTTTACTCTACTGCAACACATAAGATCGTAGGTTCATCAAGTCTGGCCAAGAAAAGATATCTTCAGGGTTTTTGTATCGGTCTTCCTAACTGTTATAGTATCAATGACAAGGAGATCCTGTACAGGACAACTGAGGTCTTTAATTATTCTGTTTTCAGATTGAATGCTGATAGCAAAACAATTACTGAAGCCTACAGATATGAAGCCGGGGATAACATGATGAATGCATCCCAATTTCCTCCAGCATCAGATCTGTCGTTTGAAGCCAAATGTGACGGAGCATCAACCAGACAGACATCGCTTTGGGATTTTGATGCAAACAACAACTTCATGATAGCCATTCTGGGAAGCTTGAACCGACGGGACCTGGATTCAGGAAAGAATCTCCATTTATCACTGCGTTCTTATAAAGACGGAAAGCAAAGGCTGATAAATGCGGAAATGAATGGAGGAAAGGAGCTATACCGTATTGACTGGCTGGATGACGACGCCATTTACTCGTTTGTACCGGATTATATCATAAAATATCTGGACAGAATGGTAGACATCGACCTTCTTGATGAGCACAGCAAGGAGATCCTTGACCGCAGGAACGATGATGCCAACGCCTATATCATCAAGTATTACCTCAGAGACGATATATTTTATTAAATTCAAATTTGTTTATAAGCTCTTTATTATGAGAAAATTATCTATTCTTGTTTTTCTGTTTGCCACCCTCCGTGTAAGTTCACAACCCGTTGTTACCATCAATGTGGAATCAACCGATATTTCAGCCGGCGATACGTTGGCATTGGACCACATGAGTCTGTTTTACTATGACAAAATAGTCAGTACGACATATTTTGTGGCCAATGAAGACGGCAAGGCAACCATTTGCGACGCAGCGGACAGTTTCAGCCGCATGCGTCTGAACATCGGGAAAAACAATCTGACTTTATATGCCGATGCAGGCCAGACCATAAACATAAAGGTGACCAATCCTGCAGACATGGAGTATGTCACTCCCACCGGCGGATTCTATGATGACCCTAATTACTATGATTACATCAGCAAGCACAACACCTTTATCTGCAACAAGAACAAAGCCTTGGATAAATTTGATCATTTTGCGCGAATAGGATTAAATGACTCTGCCCAGCACTATTTCTCCATATATAATTCCATTAGTAGCCGCGAAGACTCAAAACGTGAGCTGGAGTTTATGAAACGCACAGATAATCAAGTCTCTGTGTATATGTATGCGCACGAATGGGGAATGGATGATGTTGAAAAAAAGAATTATGAGAAACAATGGAAAAAGATGGATGAGGAGATAAAAGCCTCAGGTGCCGGAGAGTATTTTAAACAGACAATGGAAACCCGTAAGGGACTCAGACCCAAAGCTAAGGCCAGTGACTTTACAGTCATAGATACAAGAGGCAACAAGGTAGACCTTAAGAGCCTGAAAGGCCGCTTTGTCATCCTGTACTACTGGGGCGTTTGCGGATATGTATTACAGTCATGTTCAGATTTGGTAGACCTGCATGAAAAATACGGCGATATCCTGACCACCATAGCTCTGACAGAGGAATCAACCTTTAATAGTGTAAGCAATTATAACGAACATAACACAGAACCGGTTTTACTGCCGCTTAAAGGTCTGATCAGAAATGATTGGACAAACGTATTGACCAGCAGACAGGATAACGAACAGATAAAGGAAGACTATCTGATGATGGCAACCCCTTGCGTGGTGCTCATCTCCCCCAAAGGACGCATAATTAAGCACGGTTATGCCAATGTCTTGCGAGTAGCAAAAAACAGACTCAAGCTGTACACATTCCTTCACCGCAAATAACACAAACGGGAGTTTGGGGGGCAATCTCCAAAACGAAATCCCCTTTGCGAAAAAAGCACTACCTTTATGCCTGTTATTAAGAATTGATGAAGGCTGATATTGCATACGTCCAGGAAAAGTTCGGGGAGTTTAACCGCATGATATTTGACGGAAAACTCCCTGAACCTCCTATATCCATCACTAATGCCAAGACATATCTGGGCGTGTGTGCATTCCGCAAGCACCGCAAATGGCACGGCAAGCTGGAGTATTCTGATTTCAAGATACGCATAAGCCGTAGGTTTGACCTGCCCCAGGAGGAGATAGATGATACCATAATCCATGAGATGATCCACTACTGGATAGGTCTTTTCAGCCCGGCCGATATGCCCGGTCACAGCCCTCTGTTCCGCAAGATGATGACCGATATAAACGCCCGATACAATCGGCATATCCGCGTTTCACACCGCCTGAGCTCTGAGCAGCAGGAGCAGGCAATCGATAAAAGGCCCAAGAAACATGTGGTTGCCAGCGTGGTATTGAAAGACGGCCGCACCGGCATCAAGGTAATCCCCTGCATGGAACGTCATATCCGCCGATACCGTCGCGGAATGATGGCCAGCGGCAAGGTCAGATCCATACAGTTCTATCAGACTACGGATCCCTTCTTTAACCGATACCCAAGCTCATCGGCCTTCACCGTCTACTTCCTGGATCCCGCTGTCATTTCAGCTCACCTTCCTGATAAATCAGAAGACTGAAATCTTTTATTATTTCTTCCCATATTCTGATGGAGGTTGAACTGCTCAGTTACTGTACTTGGATATGGGTTGACAACTGGAGTCTCAAGAAATCACTGTAAGCCCCAAGCTTATTTGCCAAAGTGTCCCACACTCACCATGTCGAGAATACGTTCTTTCGCGGGTTGGTGTGGGACACTGGCTCATTTAGCGGGGGTGTCCCACACCGATGCGGCCCAGAAGCGCTGAGAGAGGGGTAAGCGTGGGACACTTTGGCGAGATGGTGTGTTTGCAACCGGGTTGCAAGGATGGGGGCGTACTTTTGTAGCGGAAATCAAAAAAAGTACGCTATATGATACACGAACATCACCATCATCACGAGAACGAGTGCTGCAGTCATGAGCATCATCACGAGAATGAATGCTGCGGGCATGAGCATCATCACGAGCACGGTCATGAGCACCACCATCATCATGAAGAGGAAGAGGAGGGCCGCGGCCGTATTATCAAAATCATTTCCGCTACGGTACTGCTGATTGTCGCCGCAATCATTGAACGCAAGACCGCCTGGGCCGATTGGCAGTATCTGCTGCTGTTCCTGGTTCCTTATCTTATTGTAGGCTGGGAGACCCTTAAGGAGGCTGCCGAGGGCCTGCTGGAGGGCGAAGCGCTGAGCGAGGACTTCCTTATGAGCATAGCCACCATCGGCGCGCTGGCAATTGGATTTATGCCCGGTGCCGAGACCCAGTTCCCCGAGGCCGTATTTGTAATGCTGTTCTTCCAGATAGGCGAGATGTTTGAGGAGGTGGCCGAGGGCCGCAGCCGCAAATCGATCTCTCACCTTATGGATATACGTCCCGATACCGCAAACGTGGAGCGTGACGGAGAGATATTCAAGGTTACGCCCGATATGGTAAAGGTGGGCGAGATAATCGTTATCCGCCCGGGTGAGAAGGTGCCCATGGACGGTGTGATTATTGAGGGAACATCAAGCCTTGACACTGTTGCTCTTACAGGTGAGAGTGTACCGCGCAGCGTGCAGAAAGGCGATGAGATTCTCTCCGGCTGCGTAAACCTGAACGGACTGCTTAAGGTACGCACCACGAAAGAGTTTGCTGAGTCCACAGTTTCAAAGATTCTGGATCTTGTGGAGAATGCCGCAGAGAGCAAGAGTCGCAGCGAGAGTTTCATTACAAAGTTTGCCCGTATCTACACTCCGATAGTAGTTGGTCTGGCTGTGCTGGTTGCCGTAATTCCCGGCCTTATAACCGGCGAGTGGGCAACATGGATATACCGCGGACTGCTGTTTCTGGTAGTGTCATGCCCGTGCGCACTGGTGATATCGGTCCCGCTCACATTCTTTGGCGGACTGGGCGGTGCATCACGCAAGGGTATACTTATCAAGGGTTCCAACCTTATTGACAAGCTGGCCGGCGTAAAGACTGTGGTATTTGACAAGACCGGAACGCTGACCGAGGGCGTGTTCCAGGTAACTGCAGTACATCCGCAAGAGATTGACAACAATGAACTGCTGCACCTGGCCGCACATGTGGAGCGTCACTCCACTCATCCCATAGCAATGGCACTTCGCAACGCCTATCCCGATGAGCAGGATGACTGCGTGATAACCGATGTACAGGAGACCGCCGGTCACGGAATCATAGCCAATGTAAACGGAAAGAGTGTGGCAGTAGGTAACAGCAAGTTGATGGAGAAGGTTGGTGCAGAGTGGCGTCCCTGCCATCACCACGGAACTATCATACAGGTTGCCATAGACGGCAAGTACGCAGGTCATATCGTGATATCGGACCGCATAAAGGAGGATTCGTCATACGGGATAGCACTGCTCAAGGATGCCGGCGTAAACAAGACCGTGATGCTTACCGGTGACCAGGAGCATGTGGCTGCCGCAGTGGCTGCAAAGGTTGGAGTGGATGAGTACCATGCCCAGTTGCTCCCGGCCGATAAGGTATCGGAGGTTGAAAAGCTTCTCAAGAACGGAACGCTTGCATTCGTAGGCGACGGCATAAATGACGCTCCGGTACTTACCCGCGCCGATATAGGCATAGCAATGGGTGCACTTGGATCTGATGCCGCAATTGAGGCTGCCGATGTAGTGCTCATGGATGACAAACCATCCAAGATTGCGCTTGCCGTAAAGATTGCCCGCCGCACAATCCGCATAGCAAAGGAGAACATCTGGCTTGCCATCGGAATCAAGGTCCTGGTTTTGCTGCTTGCAATTCCCGGCCTGGCCACAATGTGGATGGCGGTATTCGCCGATGTAGGCGTAACCGTCCTGGCGGTGCTGAATGCCATGCGGGCCCTGAAATAAGGCATCAATAATTGATTGATAACACTCCCCATTGCGCGATACCGTGCAATGGGGAGTGTTGCTTATGATTCGTCAATTTGTTAAATTGTTTCGAATATTTGAGTAATTAACTCAAATTTTATATTTTTGATTCTAATTTAATAATTAGGACTTAATAATAAAAAGGACATCATTCTAATAATGAATAACAGATCATTTTCAAGTAGGCTCAGTTGGAGAATCATTGGCATAGTGTCGTTGATATCGTTCATATCTTTCATAGCCATAGGTCTGGTGACCCGTCATGTCGTTGCCAACGAAAGCGTAAACGCATCCCCCTTGGTGCTGGCATTGAACCTTCTGGTAGTGGGGCTGATAGGATTGATTATCATCTATTTCGTGTGCCGGCGTGAAATCCGAAGAATGACCCGTCCTGTCACAGAGCTGTCTGTATCGGCGCTGAATATGGCCAAGGGTAATTTCAAGGCCAAACTGCCGGAGATAACCAGTAAGGACGAGATGTTGCGTCTGAGAGACAGTTTCATGTATATGCAGAACTCCATATCGGATTACATTAGTCAGCTTAAGACCACCAAAAGCGTCAACGAGCGTATTGAGTCCGAACTGAACGTGGCACGAACCATCCAGATGGGAATGCTCAACACTGATTTCCCGCCTCAGTTGTATGCGCTGCTTAAGCCGGCCAAGGAGGTTGGTGGTGACCTGTATGATTTTATCCTAAAGGACGGCGTGCTGCATTTTGCGGTAGGCGATGTGAGCGGCAAGGGTGTTCCGGCATCACTAGTCATGTCCATTACCCGCGCCATGCTCCATTTCGTAGCTACTCTGGACTTGCCGCTTAATGAGTCTGTGAACCGTATCAACAACAGCGTGGCTGACTCAAACAGCAACGACATGTTTGTAACCCTTTTTATAGGCCGAATCAACCTTAAGACGCTTAGGATGGACTACTGTAACGCCGGTCATAATCCTCCGGTAATTGTTCCGCCCGATGGCAAGCCCTATTTCCTGCCGGTCAAAAGTAATCTGGCGGCAGGTCTGCTGGAGCATTTCCAGTATGAGTCGGAGTGTATTGACCTGGTACCGGGAACTCGTATAGTGGCGTATACCGACGGTGTTACCGAGGCCGAGAATGACAGGCTTGAACTGTACGGAGAGGATAGGCTGATGGATAACATAGTCCGTTTGGAGTCCGATATTGACGATAAGGCTGTAGTGGAGAATCTATACACCTCATTGAAGGCATATACCGCTGGGTACCCGCAAAGCGATGACATCACGATAATGAGTCTGAAGGTATGAAATACATCTATATAGTTAACGGAAGGGCCGACAAGGCATCCCAATATCGGGAGTTCTACGAGCAGTTGGGTGAGATACCTCATCAGCATGAGGTTTATACCACCATGGGTGAGGGTGATGCTACCCGTTATGTCCGCCTGTACTGTGACCTGCATCCCGAGGAGGATGTATGTTTTGTGGCCTGCGGCGGCAACGGCATCATAAACGGTGTGGCCTCAGGTCTGGTGGGTTATGCCAATTCCAGTGAGCAGGCAGCCAGGGAGTGCTCCAACAAGACCGTTGCGATACTCTATTTTGGTGGGGCCACCGAGGATTTCATAATAAACTTTCCGGGTAGGAATTTCCGCAGCGTAAGAGATATGCTGAACGGAACGGTTACCCCCACAGACGTAATCCAGGTAAATGACAGCTACTGTCTGAACGTATGTAACATAGGTTTCAACTCAAAGGTGGCATCGCGTGCCAACGAGCTAGTGGCTGAGGGAAAGTCTGCCCATCAGGCCTATACTCGTGGTGTGATAAACGCCTTTTTGACAAGCCGTTTTAACCGTATCAGAGTAACAGTAGATGGGGAACCTATAGCTCGTGGCCCCATGGTGCTGTGTACTGTGGCCAATGGCCGGCGCGTGGGCGGTGAATTCAATTGCGCCCCTGAGGCCAAGGTAGATGACGGTCTGATGGATGTCTGTTATTTCCGTGCCATGAGTCTTTTACGCTTACTGACACTGTTCCCTCTTTACCGCAGCGGTCACCACATAGGCAGCCGCGCGGGCAGGAACAAGGTTCTGTACCGCCAGGCCCGCCAGGTGACAATAAGCAGCAAGGATCTTATTGATATCTACATAGACGGTGAGCAGCTACCCGGTTCGCAGTTTGACTTAAGGATCCTGCCGGGAGCTCTGCCTCTAAGGCTTCCAAAACTGTCAGAGTGAATATTAATTAAAACGCTGTAGGGCAACGCAAAAGAGAGATAAACAATAAGATTCCTTACGCGATCATTTGCAATAAGTATTATTATAATCAGACTGAAATGAAAAAGAGTGTAAGATGGATGCTTGCCGCCATCCTTGTAGTAATCTGCGGTACAGTGGGTGTAGTTACAGCATGTAATGATGCAAAAGCCCAGGATGGTGAGCCTGCTGCGGGTGTCAAGTCAACTGAACTGATCAGGACCGACAAGAGCTGGGATGGGGTGGAACTGCCCGATTATTTTGAGGGACGCCCAGAGCTGGTGGCTGTCAAATATGAGTTCCCGGCCGGACAGAAACTGGGTTGGCACCATCATCCCGTCATGAACTATGGTATTCTGGTACAGGGTGAGTTGACCATCATCGGCCAGGACGGTAAGGAAAAAACCGTACATGAGGGTGAGGCTGTAGTTGAGATGGTAAACACCATCCATCATGGTGAGAACCGCGGCGACAAGCCTGTAATCCTGTACATGTTCTACCTGTCAAAGGAGGGTGAGCAGCTGGCTGTCCAGCACCCGGAGATTCCGCTGGATTAATACTTGATCCTATAAAAAACCACGCAATGGCGAACAACCCCATTGCGTGGTTTTTTGTACCTTTGCGGCCATTATGGGAAAGTTCAAATCATTTCTTGAGAGAAAGAACATAGTCATATCGGGCAAGCGCTACGGAGTTGACGCTCTGGGAGCAATGGCGCAGGGTCTTTTTGCGTCCCTCCTGATAGGTACAATCATCGCTACAATCGGCGAACAGGCCGGAGTGCAGTGGCTGGTTGATATAGGCGGATTTGCCAAGAGCATGGCGGGTCCGGCTATGGCTGCATCTATAGCATATGCGTTGGGCACTCCCAATCTGGTGCTGTTCTCAATGCTGGCAGTAGGTGCCGCGGCTAACAAGTTGGGCGGCGCAGGCGGTCCTTTGGCTGTTTATGTGGTAACGCTCTTTGCATCAGAATTTGGTAAGGCTGTATCAAAAGAGACCAAGATAGATATTCTTGTGACACCGCTGGTGACTATCGCAGTCGGCGTGGGCCTCTCATACTGGTGGGCCCCCGGCATAGGTGCCGCAGCCAGCAGCCTGGGTAACATAATCATGTGGTCTACCAATCAGCAGCCCTTCCTGATGGGAATCCTGGTATCTGTGATTGTCGGTATGGCTCTCACTTTGCCTATAAGCTCTGCTGCCATATGCGCTGCATTGAGCCTGACCGGATTGGCCGGTGGTGCCGCGCTTGCAGGCTGCTGTGCCCAGATGGTAGGATTTGCGGTACTCAGTTTCCGCGAGAACCGTTGGAACGGTATCATATCACAGGGCCTTGGTACCAGCATGCTTCAGATGGGTAACATAGTCAAGAACCCCAGAATATGGATAGCACCCACACTGGTATCGGCCATTACAGGTCCTATAGCCACTTGCCTGTTTCATATTGAGATGAACGGCCCTGCCATTGCATCGGGTATGGGAACATGCGGACTTGTGGGTCCGATAGGCGTCTATACCGGTTGGATGCAGGAGGTGACTGCCGGTACCCGCGCGGCCATAACCGGAGGGGATTGGATGGCTCTGTTGTCAATCTGCATTATTATACCTGCAATCCTGACCATCATCATAGGCGCGGTAATGCGTAAGGGCGGCTGGATCAAGGAGGGCGACCTTAAACTTGATTGAAATATCGTCATTCAAATCCCTGATACTATCAGTGAGTGATAAAAAAACTCCGGCCTTACGGTCGGAGTTTTTTCTGTTGGCTTAGAAACGATTAAGCCTCGGCGGGAGCCTCCTCAGCTGCGGGAGCCTCCTCGGCGGGAGCCTCAGTAGCCTCGGCTGCTGCCTCCTGAGCTGCTGCCTCTGCGGCTGCTGCCTCAGCAGCTGCCTTAGCCTCAGCCTTCTTGGCTGCTACCTTCTCAGCGATAGCCTCGTTAACCTTCTTCTCGGCTTCCAGCTTAGCCTTGCTCAGCTCGCGCTTAGCCTGCTCATCCTTAACGGTGATAGCCTTGAGTGCGCTCTCCTTAGCCTGCTTCCAAGCATCGAATTTAGCCTGAGCTGCTGCCTCATCGAAAGCACCCTTCTTAACGCCACCCTGGAGGTGTTTCATAAGATACACACCCTCACGTGAGAGAATGTTACGTGCGGTATCAGTGGGCTGTGCGCCTACGTTTACCCAGTACAGGGCTCTTTCGAAATTCAAATCTACTGTAGCGGGATTGGTGTTAGGATTGTAAGTACCAATCTTCTCAATAAACTTTCCATCACGTGGAGCTCTGGAGTCTGCAATTACGATTGAATAGAAAGCGTAAGCCTTGTGGCCACGTCTCTGCAATCTGATTTTTGCTGCCATAAGTTTTTGTTTTTATTGAATTTAAAAATGATTTGAATAGCCACTATCTCGTAATGGCGGCGCAAAGGTACAAAAATTTTGTATGATAATAATGTTTTACACCAATTAAATTGTTGAAAACGTTTTTACCAAAAAATGACTATTTGATGTATCTGAGATACGGAAAATTGTTACATTTGTGAGTTAAATCGGTACTGAAAAGACAATGGCAGAAGAGATCCGGCACCAAGGCGTAGTGGACATGATTGACGGTCAGACCGTTGTCGTGCGCATTATGCAGCAGTCGGCCTGCTCCGGATGCCATGCACGCGGAATATGTCGTGCCGCCGAGTCCAAGGAGAAGCTGGTGGACGTGCATTGTACGGATGCATCGGCACTAAGTGTAGGACAGGAGGTGACGGTTTGTGGAGAGGAGAGTCTGGGTATGAAAGCAGTGGGGCTGGCGTTTGGTCTGCCTTTGCTGTTCTTAATGGTGGCTTTGATAGTGGGAATTGCCGTTTCAGGCAGTGAAAAGGTTGGCGCTATATGCGCTTTTGCCGTATTGGTTCCTTACTACACGCTGCTGTATGTACTGAGAGACAGAATCAAGGATACACTTCAATTCAGAATAATACAATATTAATATGTCGTTTATATTGACTGCTGTTCTTGTTTTGGGCTTGACCGGTTTGGTGCTGGGACTGGTGCTGTATGTCGTGTCAAGACAATTCAAGGTTGAGGAGGACCCCCGTGTGGGTCAGATCCTGGAACTGCTGCCGGCCGCCAACTGCGGTGGTTGCGGATTCCCCGGATGCGCCGCGTTTGCAGAGGCCTGTGTAAAGCGGGACTCAATGGACGGGCTCAAGTGTTCGGCGTGTAAGAGAGAGGTGATGCACCAGATTGCGGCCATTACAGGGCATGACATCGAGCTGGGCGTGGAGAAAGTGGCAGTGGTACGGTGTTCAGGTTCCTGTGCAAACCGTCCCAGCGTGCGCAGTTATGACGGTGCCAAAAGCTGCGCCATAGCAAACATGATGAACGGCGGCGAGACCGGCTGCTTCTATGGATGCCTGGGTTGCGGTGACTGCGTAAGCGTCTGCACGTTTGATGCCATCAAGATGGATCCCGATACCGGACTCCCGGTTGTGGACCAGGAGAAATGTACCGCATGCGGCAAGTGTGCAAAGGCTTGCCCGCGTAATATCATTGAGCTGCGTAACCGCAACAAGATGGACCGACGCGTCTATGTAAGTTGCGTGAACAAGGATAAGGGCCCGGTTGCCAAGAAGGCTTGCGATGTAGCCTGCATAGGTTGCGGCAAGTGCATAAAGGCTTGCGCGTTTGACGCCATCACACTTGAGAACAACCTGGCATATATTGACTTTGAAAAGTGCCGTCTGTGCCGTAAGTGCGTGGACGAGTGCCCGCAGCATTCAATCCTGGCGGTCAATTTCCCGCCCAAAAGGGAGGAAGCTCCTGCCGATCCGGTTCAGGCCCCTGTCGTTGAGCAGGCTCCTGTGGTAGATGAGGCTCCTGTCACAGAACAGGCCCCTGTCGTTGAGCAGACTCCCGATAATTCAGTAGAACAACAATCAGCCGAGTAATATGAATACTTTCAAGATAGGTGGCGTACACCCGGAGCCAAATAAACTGACTGCCGACAGAAAGATTGAGACTCTGGCTCTGCCCACTCAGGCTGTGTTCCCGCTCTCACAGCACATAGGTGCTCCCGCAGTTCCCTGTGTGCAGAAAGGTGATGTGGTGAAGGTAGGAACACGCATAGCCGAGCCGGGCGGATTCATGTCGGCCGCAATCCATTCATCGGTATCGGGTAAGGTAGCCAAGATAGATACGGTGGTCGATGCAAGCGGCCTGCGTAAGCCTGCTATTTTCATTGATGTGGAGGGCGACGAGTGGGAGCCGTCAATTGACCGTTCCGATAAACTGGTGCTCCAGACACATAAGACCCGCGAGGAGATAATAGAGTGCATAAAGGATGCCGGTATAGTAGGTATGGGTGGTGCATGTTTCCCCACTCATGTTAAGCTTTGCCCGCCTAAGGAGTGTCAGATAGACACCCTGATAATCAATGCGGTTGAGTGCGAGCCGTTCCTTACGGCCGATCACCGTCTTATGCTTGAGTGCCCCGACCAGATAATAATAGGTATAAAGGTTATACTCAAGGCGCTCGGAATAGACCGCGCCGTTATAGGTATTGAGGCCAATAAGCCCGATGCCATAGAACTGATGCGTTCCAAGACCGCCATGGTAAGCGGTATCGAGGTCCTGCCTCTGATGATGAAATATCCGCAGGGAGGTGAGAAACAGCTTATAGAGGCCGTTACCGGACGTCAGGTTCCGCCTCCACCCGCATTGCCTGCCAACGTGGGTTGTGTGGTACAGAACGTAGGAACGGTGTTCGCTGTCTATGAGGCAG
The DNA here is from genome assembly GCA_900319225.1 of uncultured Prevotellaceae bacterium. GTDB lineage: Bacteria > Bacteroidota > Bacteroidia > Bacteroidales > Bacteroidaceae > Colenecus. The sequence goes on from ONNV01000005.1 coordinate 91,104, forward strand.
TGATGAAAAACAAGCCTCTCATAGAGCGTATTGTTACTGTTACCGGTAAGAGCGTAAAGAATCCGTGCAACCTCAGGGTACGTATGGGTACTCCGGTAGGTCAGTTGGTTGAATATGCCGGCGGCATGCCTGAGGATACAGGTAAACTGATATCAGGTGGTCCTATGATGGGACGTCCGCTGCTGGATGAGACTGCTCCTGTGGTTAAGGGAACATCGGGCGTTCTTATGATTCCTGAGAAAGAGGCTGCCCGCCAGGCAGAGCGTAACTGCATTCGTTGCGCCAAGTGCGTTCAGGCCTGTCCTATGGGCTTGGAGCCTTACCTGCTGGCATCGGCATCAAAGGCCGCTGACTGGGAGTGCGCCGAGGATCACTGGATCATGAGCTGCATTGAGTGCGGCTGCTGCCAGAGTACATGTCCGTCACGCAGACCTCTGCTTGACTGGGTTCGTCTGGCCAAGAACAGGGTGGGTGGCATTATCCGCGCCCGTAACGCTAAGAATTAAGTATTATGGCTCAGAAACTGTATATATCAACATCACCGCATATCCATTGCGGCGATACCATAGAGAGGAACATGCGCTGGGTGATTTGGGCACTCATGCCCGCACTCCTTGCTTCATTCACCGTGTTTGGAGTGGGCGCGCTGATCGTGACAGTCACATCGGTCCTGTCATGTCTCTTCTTTGAGTGGTTCATAACAAGGTTCATACTTAAGAGACCTTCAACGCTGGGTGACCTGTCGGCTACCATTACCGGTCTGCTGCTGGCATTCAACCTGCCGTCAAACATACCTCTTTATATGATTGTGGTAGGTGCGTTGGTTGCTATAGGAATCGGTAAACTGGCGTTTGGCGGACTGGGTAACAACCCGTTCAACCCCGCTCTGGTAGGCCGTGTGTTCCTGCTCATCTCATTCCCGGCCAAGATGACTTCATGGCCTGTTCCTGCAGGACTCGCAACTTCTTATATCGATGCCCAGACAGGTGCAACACCACTTAACCTGATCGGTCAGATTGCCGGTGGCAACACCGCTGCCGCAGACCAGCTGCCCAGTCTGGGTAACCTGTTCATAGGTAACATAGGGGGGTGCATAGGTGAGGTGAGTGCCCTGATGCTGCTTGTAGGATTCATAATCCTGCTCTGCTCCAAGGTCATCACATGGCATATTCCGGTAAGCATACTCACGACGGTTGCCGTACTTACCGGTATCATGTGGCTTATCAATCCCGTGCTTTACGTGAATCCTCTCTATCACCTCTGCTCAGGCGGACTCATGCTGGGTGCCATCTTCATGGCCACTGATTATGTGACATCGCCCATGACATTCAAGGGTATGATATGGTACGGAATAGGCATCGGATTCCTGACTGTGGTGATAAGGTATTTCGGTTCATATCCCGAGGGTATGTCATTTGCCATCCTTATCATGAATGCGGTTACTCCGCTCATTAACAACTGGTGCAAACCTAAACGTTTCGGGGAGGCTGTAAAATGAAAAAACTGAAATCAAACATAGCGAACATGGCCATTGTGCTCACCCTGATTGCCGTTCTGGCAGCGGGTGCCCTGGCTTGGGTCAACGATGAGACCAGCGGTCCCATTGAGGAGATCAACAATGCAGCCATTGAGAACGGAATCAAAAGCGTGATCCTGGGTGACCGTGATATCGAGTTTACGGTTGAGTCTCCCAGAGAGCAGGACGGATTTGTGTTCCACAATGTGAATGACAGGAACGGCAACCTGCTTGGTACTGCTGTCGAGTCTACCGATAAGAACGGATTCGGAGGTGCACTAAAGATAATGGTGGGCTTTGATCCTGACGGCGTGATACTGGGTTATACGGTACTGGAGCACAGTGAGACTCCCGGTCTTGGCGCCCAGGCTGACGGCTGGTTCCGCCAGAAGAGTGCCGATGTACAGGAGCAGCCCGTTGCTCTTGACATACTTCTGGGCAAACCCGCAGCACCCGGAAACCACAATATAATAGGTATGAATCCCGGTGATGACATGATGACCGTGAGCAAGGACGGAGGTGATGTGGATGCCATTACGGCTTCTACCATTACGTCAAAGGCTTTCCTGCGTGCGGTCAATGCCGCCTATAAGGCGTTGTTCGGTTATACGGCTGCCGATGCTGTGAGCGGAGCTTCATCACAGAACTAAAACAGAGACGGTATTATGAACTATTTCAAGACGATAATAAACGGAATATTCAAGGAGAACCCCACATTCGTGCTCCTTTTGGGTATGTGTCCCACATTGGCTACCACCACATCGGCCATGAACGGTCTGGGTATGGGCGTGGCAACCATGTTCGTGCTGATCTGCTCAAACACATTCATATCACTGTTCAAGAACCTGATTCCCGACGGTGTGAGAATACCTTGTTATATAGTGGTCATTGCATCTTTTGTGACAGCACTGCAGATGCTTATGCAGGCTTATGTCCCTGACCTTTACAAGACACTGGGTATATTTATCCCTTTGATTGTGGTCAACTGCATAATCCTGGGTCGTGCCGAGGCATTCGCCGCCAAGAACAATATCCTGGCTGCAATCTGTGACGGTATAGGTATCGGCATCGGTTTCACAGTAGCTCTTACACTGCTGGGATTTGTCCGTGAACTGCTGGGCAGCGGTGCCGTGTTCGGTCATCAGGTTATGCCCACATCCATGAACATGCTGGTATTTGTGCTGGCTCCCGGTGCATTCATCACTCTGGGTCTGCTTATGGCCATAGTAAACTCTATCAAGAACCGTAAAGCCTGATCAATATGGAATATTTCCTGATTTTCATATCCGCGATATTCGTAAATAATATCGTTCTGTCCCAGTTCCTGGGTATCTGTCCGTTCCTGGGCGTGTCCAAGAAGATCAATACTGCAGCCGGAATGGGACTGGCCGTGACTTTTGTACTTACCGTTGCCGTGATAGTTACCTATTCACTGCAGAATTGGGTGCTTGAGCCGTATGACCTGGGTTATCTGCAGACAATACTCTTTATCCTGGTAATTGCCGGATTGGTTCAGATGCTTGAGATGATTCTCAAGAAGGTGTCACCGTCACTCTATCAGGCTCTGGGTATTTTCCTGCCGCTCATTACCACAAACTGCTGCATCCTTGGTGTGTCAATCCTGGTGGCAAATGCAACATATAACGCACAGGGTCTTGAGCCTACACTTCTTACAGGAGTTGTCTATGCCATTGCAACCTCAATAGGTTTTGCCGTGGCTCTGATCATATTTGCCGGAATCCGTGAGCAGCTGGCTCGTGTTGACGTGCCCAAGAGCATGGAGGGTATGGCAATTGCTCTCATTACCGCAGGTCTGCTGGCGCTTGCATTCATGGGTTTCGGTGGCGTGGACCACGGAATCGCAGTCGCTGCTGGACTGTAGTCATTCTGACTAACGCACTGGGGACTGACCCCTTTGCGTTATTCTGAAAAATTTGAATTATTTGATTAATAACCAATAACGCAAAGGGGTCTGTCCCCGAAAAAGAGATGAGATTATCAAAAGTTTGTTTTCCAGTCTTTGGTTTGCTGGTGGCCGCATGTTCAGGTGGCGCACCGACAGATGGTACTCAACTGGCTAACGGCAAGTATACTGCCGATGCACTTAACGTTGAGAGTACTATTACCGCTACGGTGACCGTAAAGGGTCACAAGATTGCCGCTGTATCCGTGAAGGATAACGGTAATACCTACGCACAGTACACATCGCCTTACACTATCGTTCCCAAGAGGATAGTCGAGGCCCAGAGTACAGATGTCGATGGCGTTACAGGCGCCACTTATTCATCGGACGCAGTCAAGAAGGCTGTTGATCTGGCTCTTGCACAGGCACGCGGTGAGAAACCGGTTCCTGCCAAGAACGCAGCACTCGGTTTCACTCCCGGCACATATACCGGACGTGGAAAGGGTTACGGTGGTCAGATGCAGGCTCGTGTCACATTCAGCGAGACCGGCATTACCGGAATCAGCGTAGGCCAGCAGCGTGAGACAGCTCACGTGGGCGATGTGGCTTTCCAGATACTTCCCGATAAGATAATCGCTGCCAACGGACTTGGCGTTGACGCCGTATCAGGTGCTACAATGTCAAGTTTCGGCCTTAAGGAGGCTGTGCTGGATGCAGCTGACCAGGCTGGAGTTACAAACCGCAAGGCATTCATCGAGAATTCATTAGAGAGCACTCCCGGTGATCCCATTGATGATACATGGGATGTAGTTATCATAGGTGGTGGCGGTGCCGGTCTCTGTGCTGCAGCACAGGCTGCACAGGACGGAAACACAGTCCTGATTATTGAAAAGAACGCCGAGCTGGGCGGTAACACGCTTGTATCAGGTGGTGTATATCAGTCAGTTGACCACAGCCTGGTTTGGGACAAGGATTATCCTACCGCTACCAGTGCCAAGGGTTTTGACGGTAACAAGCATAACAAGGTTCGTGCAACGGTTGGTTGCGTAAATGACCTCAAGGTTATCTATGACTGGAGCGAGGAGCCGTTTGATGCTGATTATTACAAGGATCACGAGTTTGTGGCCGGTGATATCGTGGAGCTCTCCAAGCACGGAGTACACGCCGAGTATCTGCAGACCCTTAAGGATCTTAAGAAAGAGATCAAGGCTTATCTGGCATATGCAGAGCCCAATCTCAAGCGTGGCGTTCCCGAGAATCAGCTCACTCTGTTCTCAACTACAAACCTGCATATCTTCCAGACCTACTACGGTGGTCTGCGTCAGAACACTGCCAAGGATGAATGGATATACGGTGACTATGACCTTGTAAAGCAGTTCATCGTTGAGGGTGAGCAGCTCAAACCCTGGCTCATGAAGATGGGCGTTGGATTCAGTGACAGCCAGTCAACACTGGTAGGTGCGCTGTGGTATCGCGGTAACACCATGAACGGTTGCACTACCGATGCCGACGGTGACGGCAATCCCGAGCGTTATTCAGGAAACTGGGGCTCATACGTTATGGCTCCTCTTTCAGTGGTCAACAACGCCAACAAGCACAACCGCGTGATGAGGGAGACCAGCGCCAACGAGCTCATATTTGAGAACGGCCGCGTAACAGGCGTAAAGGCCAAGATGGCCGATGGCACTCAGGTTACCGCTCATGCCAAGAAGGGCGTGATTATCGCTACCGGCGGATATGCTGCCAATATTCAGAAGGTGCTCAAGACCAACAAGTACTGGTCACGCCAGTATCTGTCACCCAACATAGGTACCACCAACCGTTCTTCACTGCGCGGTGACGGTATCGATATGGCTCAGAAAGTTGGTGCCGCAACTGTAGGCGAGGGTTACACTCAGCTCATGCCTCTGGCTTATATTGCCGATGGTGCCATCGCATTCGGCGGTGTTGAGAACGCAATATTCATCAGCACCAAGGACGGTAAGCGTTATGTAGACGAGTGCTCTGAGCGTGATGTCCTGTCACTGAACGGATTCAAGCACGGCGTTGAGCTGGAAGGCAGACGTGGTGTATATCTCTATGTGATGGGAGGCTTCGGCGGATTCGGCGGCGGATTCGGCGGCGGATTCGGTGGATTCGGCGGTGGCGGATTCGGAGGCTTTGGTGCAGGTGCTCCCGGTGCGGGCAACCAGAACAATGCCAGCGCAAATGTCCGTCGTTTCAACGGCCGTGACTGGAGCGGTAAGGGATCAGAACTGCCGGAACTCTTTGAGGAACTTGGCATCACACTTGATGCAGAGGTAGTAAAGAATAGCATCCGTGAGTATGATATGGCTGTTATGGACGGCCGTGAGCCTTCTCCGATAGGAAAGCGTCACGCAACCGGTATCATCGGCTCTGCACGTCGCGGTGCCGACGGTCAGTATGACAAGTCAACCTATAACATTGATGATGCCAACCTGTCAATCCGCGTGCTTGCTCCTTCAACCCACCATACTATGGGTGGCCTTAAGATTGACCTGGACCGCCGCGTCCTGGATGAGAACGGCAAGGCTATTCCGGGCCTCTATGCCGCAGGTGAGGTAACCGGCGGATTCTTTGGCGGTAACCGTCTGGGTGGTAACGCCCTTACCGAGTGCATGGCATCGGGACGTATCGCTGCTAAAGGCGTTGAAAAAGACAACTAACCAGTTGGGGACTGTACCCCTGTGTTATTTTGAAAAAATGGCACAGGGGGACTGTCCCCGTTGAAAATGGCACAGGGGGACTGTCCCCGTTGAAGAGATGATAACATTCCCAAACGCGAAAATAAACATAGGACTTAATGTCGTGGCCAAACGCACAGACGGCTACCACGACATTGAGACCGTGTTCTATCCGGTGCTCCTGCAGGATGCCCTGGAGATAACGCTTATGCGTCCGCTTGATCCGGCCCAACTTATCAAACGTCTGGAGGCCGGTCTTCTGGTCCAGCCAGATGACGCGTTCATGCCGTACCGTCTGCTGCGCAAAAGGGAGGATATCCCCTGCTGCTCACTCGATATGACGGGTAACGAGTTCCCGTTCAAGGCGGCCGATAATCTGGTGGTCAAGGCTTACCTTTTGCTGCAGCAGGATTTTGACCTGCCGTCAATAGACATCAAGCTGCACAAGCATATACCTTCTGGAGCAGGATTGGGCGGTGGCTCATCGGACTGTGCGTTCATGATTTCACTGCTTAACCGCAGGTTCAACCTACGTATGCGTGAGAGCCTGATGGAGCGTTATGCCGCACGCTTGGGTTCGGACTGCGCGTTCTTTATAAGCAACATGCCGTCACTTGCCACGGGTAGGGGAGAGATCCTCAATCCTATCACCCTTTCGCTTAAGGGTTACACTATCCTGCTGGTTAAGCCCGATGTATCGGTCAGCACGGCCGAGGCATACGCATCGCTTACTCCCAAACAGCCTGAGATTCCGCTTGCAGAGGCAATCAAACGCCCTGTGACGGAGTGGAAGGATTGTGTGTTCAATGACTTTGAGACTACGGTTTTTGCCAAGTATCCGCTTCTGGCTGATATAAAGCAGAAACTCTACTCTATGGGTGCCGTCTATGCCGCCATGTCCGGCTCCGGCTCCACAATCTACGGCCTGTTCCGCACACCCGTGGATAATCCCTCTGACCTGTTCCCGGGTATGTTCACCTGCCAGCGTGAGATGGCTTAATCCGTATCAGAAATGAAACAAATGAATTCTGTAAAAAGTAACGGCATACGGTTTGTAGTGCTGCTGTTCCTGTCACTTTGTTTTGCGCCGATGGCGTTTGCACAGAATGCCAATGCCGTTCGTCTTAAGAACGGAAACAGGGTTGTGGGCTATATCACCGCTCTGGACTCCTTAGGTGATGTAAGGATACAGACTCTTAAAGGCGATATCGTTACATACCCCATGTCACAGGTGGATGATATCAACTGGTCATACCAAGTTAAGGAGCAGGGGCTGGGTACCATCTACAGGTACGGTGACAAGTTCCGTTGGCTTAGAAATGACATGGAGCTCTCTGCCCGTGATTTTGAGAGATTCTTTGATGATGAGCTCTATCATGAGTATATCAAGGGAAGTAACCTGTTCAATATTGGCGGTGCCTGCTGGCTTTACAGCTTTACATGTGCGGTCCTGTGTGTGATGGAGGTGGACTTCAACTCCGGCAAGCAGGATGCATCATTCTATCTGACTGCGGCAGGTGCAGGCGTGCTGGCATGTCTGGGTTACACATTTACCAATGCGGGAAAGAAACGCTTGGATTGGGTGGAGCGTACGTTCAATGAGCAGAACGCCGCCGGCAATGACGCAACTTCAAGCCTTATCAACACGGTCAGGCTGAATCCTGCAATCATGCTGTCATCGGATCATGACCTGGCATTCGGCGCTACATTGAGCCTGTCATTCTAGTAGAGGTAATCATTTTCATATTGTTGAAAACAGGGGGATAAGATGCCTCCTGTTTTTATTTTTGGGGTATGTCAATCTTTTAACTTTGTACCTGCAAAAATCAGATTATGGCAGATTCCAGGACAAGACAGCGCAGCAGTCGCACAAATACCGATGGCATAGTTCTCAATCACCTTCAGCCTCAGGCTCTTGAGCTTGAAGAGGCTGTGATCGGAGCATTGATGATAGAGCAGGATGCGTTCCCCAAGGTTAGTGACATAGTAAAGAAGGAGTCATTCTACGATCACCGTCATCAGGTTATCTATGAGGCTGTGGCAAACCTGTCGCTCAATCAGCGTCCTATCGATATCCTTACAGTTACCGAGCAGCTCAAGAGCAACGGTACTCTCGATGAGGCCGGCGGCGCACTTTACGTGACTCAGCTGGCCGGTAAGGTTACATCATCGGCCCATATTGAGTATCACGCACGTATCATCGCCCAGAAGGCCATGGCCCGTGAACTCATCACCTTTACCAGTGAGATCCAAACCCAGGCGTTTGATGATACTACCGATATCTCCGAGCTGCTGGGTGAGGCTGAGAACAAGCTGTTTCAGATTGCCCATCGTAACGTAAAGAAGGATTTTGCCTGCATCGATACCGTCCTGCAGGAGTCTGTGAACCGTATTCGTACCGCTGCCCAGAGAGCCGAGGGTATGAGCGGCCTGGCCAGCGGATTCCGTGACCTGGATAACATCACATCGGGCTGGCAGAAATCTGACCTTATCATCCTGGCTGCACGTCCTGCCATGGGTAAGACGGCGTTCGCGCTCTCCATGGCCAAGAACATAGCCGTTAACAACCAGCAGCCCGTAGCGCTGTTTTCACTTGAAATGAGTAACGTGCAGCTTGTAAACCGTCTTATATCTAGCGTGTGCGAGATATCGGGCAGCAAACTGCGTGACGGACGTCTGGCTCCCTATGAGTGGAGCATCCTGGACAGTAAGATCAATGCCCTGCAGAGTGCTCCCATCTATCTGGATGATACCCCGTCACTCTCCATCACGGAGTTCCGTACCAAGGCCATCCGTCTTAAGCAGGAGCACCAGGTTGAACTCATAATCATTGACTACCTGCAGCTTATGAACGCCAGCGGAATCAGGTTCGGTAACCGTCAGGAGGAGATAAGCACCATCTCCCGTAACCTTAAGGGTATTGCCAAGGAGCTGGATATTCCTATCATTGCCCTGTCACAGCTTAACCGTGGCGTTGAGGGCCGTGAGGGTTATGAGGGCAAGCGCCCGCAGCTTAGTGACCTGCGTGAGTCCGGTGCCATTGAGCAGGATGCCGATATCGTATGCTTCATTCACCGTCCGGAGTACTACAAGATCTATGAGGACAACAACCACAATGACCTGCACGGCATAGCTGAGATCATCATCGCCAAGCACCGTAACGGTGGAGTGGGTGATGTCCGCCTCTCATTCCGCAGCGACCTGGCCCTGTTTGACAACATCGGTGGCGGTGAGCCCGCAGCCGGCGGCCGCAAAGCCAGCGTCAAGCGCTCCAAGATGAATGAGGAACCTATCCCCGACGATCCCCTTGATGCCGCTCCCAGTATGGGAGACGCTCCCTTCTGATTTACAGGGGAACTTGGAGCATATAGGTCTCCAGGACAATGCCCTCCCACAACATCTTGTATCTATTCCGAAACTACGAACAAGTTCCTAGTTCCAGAATAGATACAACATGTCGCGGGCCCCTCCCACTAGTCTCGCGTGGGTGCGAGAGTCCTGGAGACCTATATGCTCCAAGTTCCGCTCATTTAGCACTGTTTCTGCAATTTTTATAGATAAAATTAGTAATTTTGCTGTTTGAAAACGAAATAGGTGTTTTATGAACGTTTCATATAAGTGGCTCAAGGAGTATGTTGACTTTGATCTGACCCCTGATGAGGTGGCTGCTGCCCTTACATCGGTAGGTTTGGAAGTTGACGGAGTAGAGGAGGTTCAGTCCGTAAAGGGCGGACTCAAGGATATAGTTGTAGGTGAGGTTCTTACCTGCGTGGAGCATCCCAATTCTGACCATCTGCATGTAACTACTGTCAATCAGGGCAGCGGTGATCCCGTGAAGATTGTCTGCGGCGCACCCAACGTGGCTGCCGGCCAGAAGGTTGTGGTTGCTACCATCGGCGCCAAGATCTATGAGGGCGACGAGTGCTTTACCATCAAACCTTCAAAGCTGCGTGGCGTTGAGTCATTCGGTATGCTCTGCTCTGAGAAGGAGCTGGGTCTGGGTAATGACCACTCCGGTATCATGGTCCTCCCGGCCGATGCCGTTCCCGGCACTCCCGCAGCCGAGTATTTCCACCTGGAGTCAGACTACGTGATTGAGGTGGATATCACTCCTAACCACAGTGATGCCTGCTCACACTGGGGTGTAGCCCGCGATTTCTACGCATGGCTGCTCCAGAACGGTTACAAGACCGCTCTGCACCGTCCTGACTGCGACGGCTTCAAGGTTGACAACCATGACCTGCAGATAGACATTGACGTTCAGAACACCGAGGCTTGCCCGCGTTATGCAGGTGTAAGCATCAAGGGCGTGACCGTAAAGGAGAGTCCTGACTGGCTCAAGAACAAGCTCTCTACCATCGGCCTTCACCCTATCAACAATATAGTAGATATCACCAACTTCATACTTTTTGCATACGGACAGCCGCTGCACAGTTTTGATGCCGATAAGATCAAGGGTGGCAAGGTGGTTGTAAAGACCATGCCTGAGGGTACCCCGTTCGTAACTCTGGACGGTGTGGAGCGCAAGCTCTCCGAGCGTGACCTTATGATATGCAATGTAGAGGAGCCCATGTGTATGGGTGGCGTGTTCGGAGGTCTGGATTCAGGTATCTCTGACGGAACAAAGAACGTGTTCCTGGAGAGCGCCTATTTCCATCCCACATGGATCCGCAAGAGCGCCCGCCGTCATCAGCTCAGCACCGATGCATCTTTCCGCTTTGAGCGCGGCATAGATCCCAACGGTACGCTGTATGCACTCAAGCAGGCTGCAATGCTGGTCAAGGAACTTGCCGGCGGTACCATCTCAATGGAGATTAAGGATGTCAATCCTGCACCCGCACAGGATTTCAAGGTTGACTTCAACTTTGAGTATGCTGACAACCTGATTGGCAAGAAGCTGGACCGTGAGGTAATGAAGAGCATCGTTGAGAACCTGGGTATCAAGGTTGATGCTTTCAACGCTGACGGCATGAAGCTCTCTGTTCCTCCTTTCCGCGTAGATGTTCAGCGTCCGTGTGACGTAGTTGAGGAGATTCTCCGTATATACGGATATAATAATGTGGAATTCGGCAAGTCTGTCCAGTCAAGCCTGACCGTTCAGGGTGAGGTTGACCGCTCACACAAACTGCAGGATCTGGTATCCGAGCAGTTGGTAGGACAGGGATTCAACGAGATACTTAACAACTCACTTACCCGTGCCGCCTACTATGACGGTATGGACTGCTGCCCCTCAGACAAGCTGGTTCGTCTTATGAACCCGCTCAGTGCCGATCTTAACGTACTGCGTGAGAGCCTGCTGTTTGGCGGTCTTGAGAGCCTCTCTCACAATATCCGCCGTCAGAGTGCCGACCTCAGGTTCTTTGAGTTCGGAAAGTGCTATTGGTTTGATGCCGATAAGCGCGAGCAGCTACGCCAGCCGGACCAGGAAGGTAAGGCTCAGAATCCTCTGCGTGCTTACAGCGAAGGATACCGTCTGGGAATCTGGCTTACCGGTAATCGCGTTTCTGGCTCATGGGCTCATGCTGATGAGGAGAACTCAGTATATGAGCTCAAGGCACACGTCCTGAATGTATTTACCCGTGTGGGTCTGGCTCAGAGCGCCGTTCAGATTGAGGAGTTCCAGAACTCAATATTCGGCAGTGGTCTGCGTTACAAGCTGCGCTCTGGCAAGACGGTTGCAGAACTGGGTCTTGTAAGCCGCGCAATGCTTAAGCTTACCGATGTCGAGCAGGCTGTATGTTTTGCCGAGATCAACTGGGATGAGCTGCTCAAGGCAACCCGCAAGGCCAAGACATCATTCGCCGAGCTGCCCAAGTATCCGGCCGTTCGCCGTGACCTGGCACTGCTTATTGACAAGAGCGTCAAGTTTGCTGATATAGAGCGTCTGGCTTACCAGACTGAGAGCAAGCTGCTCAAGGAGGTAACCCTGTTTGATGTATATGAGGGTAAGAACCTGCCTGCAGGCAAGAAGAGCTACGCTGTTAGTTTCCTGCTGCAGGATGAGAGCCAGACTCTTAACGATGTCCAGATTGAGAAGGTAATGAACAAACTCATCCAGGCTGTTCAGACCAAGCTGGATGCACAACTCAGATAAATAAAAACAAGAAAACATATAATACAATGGGAAGAGCATTTGAATTCAGAAAGGCCCGCAAGCTGAAACGCTGGGGCAACATGGCCAAGACATTTACCCGTATTGGCAAGCAGATTGCAATAGCTGTAAAGGCTGGCGGTCCGGATCCGGACAACAACTCAACATTGCGTGCTATCATCGCTACCGCTAAGCATGAGAACATGCCTAAGGACAACATCGAGCGTGCCATCAAGAACGCAATGGGTAAGGACCAGAAGGATTACAAGGAGATGAACTATGAGGGTTACGGTCCTCACGGAATCGCCATCTATGTTGAGACCCTTACTGACAACACCACCCGTACCGTTGCCAACGTACGTTCAGTATTCACCAAGTTCGGCGGCACACTGGGTACCAGCGGAAGCCTGGACTTCATGTTCAGCCACAAGTGCCAGTTCACCGTTGCACTTAAGGACGGAGTTGATATGGATGACCTGATCCTTGAGCTCATTGACCTGGGCATTGAGGAGGAGTATGATATCGACGAGGAGGAGAACGAGGTAACTCTCTATGGTGATCCCAAGTCATATGCCGCTATCCAGAAGTGGTTTGAGGAGAATGGCTTTGAGGTTAAGGCTGCCGAGTTCACCCGCATCCCCAATGACCTCAAGGATGTTACACCTGAGCAGCGTGAGACCATTGACAAGATTGTTGAGCGTCTGGATGAGGATGATGACGTTCAGAACGTCTACACCAACATGAAACCTCTGGACGAGGAATAATACTTTATGGTCAGTCCCCTTGTGTGCTCCTTTAGAGAAGGACACAAGGGGACTGTCTTTTTCTCAATAGACCTAACCTTATTTATTTAATTATGAAAAAGTTTGCTTTACTTGTTTTGACAGTAGTCTTTTGTTTTCAGTATGCATCGGCACAGTATGAAAGTTCCAACTGGAATGAACCTCTTAAGGGTAATATGACTTACAGTATCTGGACCGGAAAGATGAGGATTGGCGGGACAGAAATTGTCAAGGGAACTGAGAATCTGTATTTAAACGAGAGTGAGATGGATAAGTTCAGTGCTGCCAACACTTGGGGTAATGTGGGCGGTACCATGATAGGTTTTGCTATAGGTTATCCCATAGGCTATTCTTTAGGAGGCGGAACTATGACTAAAGGGGCTAAGGTTGCCTGCGGTGTAGTGGGCGGTTTGGGATTGATCATTGCTGTGGCTGCTAATGCGAGCGTTCAGAAGGTGGTAAAGAGCTATAATCTCCGACAGACAGCAAGTTCAGGCTCGATGGATCTGAGTTTTGTGGCTCATCCTACCGGAGTTGGCCTGGTATTGTCATTTTAATTAAAATTTTGTTAAGAAACTAATGACAATTTGTAGCAAAAAGCAGTACCTTTGCGCCGATATTTTAAAAAGATACAATCATGAAAGAAATGGTAGGTGAATTTGCCGGTCTTATCTGGCGCGCACTGGAGGGTAAGAACGCCCTTTCACAGAAGGAAATTAAAAAGGCTACAAAACTGAAGGACAAAGAGTTTTATCTGGGACTCGGATGGCTACTCCGTGAAGACAAAATCAACGTTACTGAAGGTGAGGAGGAGAACTATTACGCTCTCAAGTAAATATTTCTTATCTGTAAAACAAAACAGCCGGATGCTTTAAGCACCCGGCTGTTTTATTGTGTACTGCCTGTTATCTGGCCAGTACGTACTTGTGCAGGGTCTTGCGGACTGCGCCGTTGCCGGCATAGAGTTCCTTGACCATGCCCTCAATGCGCTCGCCAAGACCTGCCTCATACAGGTCAACGGCAAAGATATCCTTGCGGCTGTAGAGCTTCTTAAGGCATGAGTAGTCCTGATCAGGCTTACCAACCTCAAGCGGAGCAACGATTGCCTGCATTTCGGCCAGCAGAGGATCGGGTGACGGATCAAACGGAGTACCGTCATCCTTGATACCCTTGAGGTAACGTGCCCAGCCTGCAAGTGCAAGCGGAATCAGTACAAGGTTGTCCTTGTCAAGACCGCGGGCTATGTACTTCTTTATGGTCTCACCAAAACGGATAGGAATTTTCTGGCTTGTGTCACATGCTATACGCTGGGGTGCATCGGGCATGAACGGGTTGGGCAGACGGCGTTTGATTACGGCGCCGATGAACTCGTACGGGTTCAGGATTCCCGGATCGGTTACTACCGGCATTGCCTCCATGTAACCCATTTTCTGGATGAATGAGCGGATATCCTCATCGGCCATCTCGGCACTGATAAGGGTGTAACCCAGCATGCAGCCGTAGATGGCCATTGCAGTGTGCAGGGGGTTGAGGCAGGTGGTAACCTTCATGGTCTCAACCTTGTCTACGGTCTCACGTGTAGTATAGAGGGCACCGCCCAGGTCAAGCGGAGGACGGCCGTTGGTGTAGTTGTCCTCAATTACCAGGTACTGTACCTCCTCGGCATTCACGAACGGGGCTGTGAAGGTGTGCTTCTCAGTCTCGATGTAGTTGTTATCCTCAAATCCGTCCTTTGCCAGAAGTTCCTTAACCTTCTCGTGGGGGCGGGGAGTGATTTTGTCAATCATTGACCAGGGGAATGTGATCTTGGTCTCATCCTTGAGGTATGCCAGGAAATCAGCCGGTACCAGCTTATCGGCAACCCAACGCTCGGCATATGCCATGACACCGGCCTTAACCTTGTCACCGTTATGTGAGCAGTTGTCCATGCTCTGGATGGTCAGGGGCAGCTTGCCTGCATTGTAGCGCTCCAGCAACAGGGCGCAAACCTTACCCATGGCGAACATTGGC
Source organism: uncultured Prevotellaceae bacterium (assembly GCA_900319225.1). Taxonomy (GTDB): domain Bacteria; phylum Bacteroidota; class Bacteroidia; order Bacteroidales; family Bacteroidaceae; genus Colenecus. The sequence goes on from ONNV01000005.1 coordinate 106,111, forward strand.
TTGAGTCCGCGGGCCAGGTCAGCCTCATTGAATGTGTAACCCTTCTCAGTGATGGTGAATGATATCATCTGCAGTGACTTTGCCTTGAAGATCTCAACCAGACGGTTCCAGTCAGAGAACTGGGGATCGGCCTTGAGGGCCTCGGTTACAGATGCAATAACCTTCTTCTCAATGGTTCCTGTTGACTGCAGGCTAACCAGCAGTGAGAGGTTGTCATATGGGGCGTAGGCCTTGTCAATGATCTCATAGTCAAAGGTCTCAGCCATGATTACGCCGCGGTCATACTTGCCGGTATTGAGCGCATCATTGATGATGGCTGCCGGGAAGGCGCGGAAAATGTTGCCGCCGCCAAAATGTACCCATGTGGGCTCATCATGTGTCTTGCGGCGAACAGCCTCTATATCAAACTTGGGGAGCAGATAACCTTTCTTTTCCCACTCTGCGGCATTGAATTTGCCGCTTGTTATTTCTGTAAGTTTCATCTTAGTGATTAATCAAAGAATCCGGGTTGTTTGTACTCAATTCCAAGCTCGCGGTCAACGGTAGCCAGTATTCCCTGTACCTGACCCATGGCGAACATACGGCCCAGCAGGGTGTAGCCTGCGTTGTGTCCGTGGCTTGACTCATCCATTATTCCGCCGGGGTTATCGGTAAATGTCATACCGTGGTCAACACGCATGGGCAGTGCCGGGTTTTCCTTCTCAAAGATGCGGCACAGCTCAACAAGGTCGGCACGGCCACCCAGGTGTGATGCCTCGGTAAAGTCACCGTTGGGGAATATGTGGCATGAACGCAGGTGTACAAAATGTGTGCGTGACGCAAACTTCTTAGCCATCTCTACTACGTTGTTGTAAGCGCCTGCTGAGAGTGAACCTGCGCAGAAGGTAAGACCGTTATGCTTGTTGGGCACTGCATCCAGGAACCACTGGATATCCTCCTCCGTACGTACTATGCGCGGCAGGCCAAGAACCTCAATCGGGGGATCATCAGGGTGTACGCACATGTTCATGTTGTACTCCTCACAGGTAGGCATGATTGCCTCCAGGAAGTATTTCATGTTGGCACGCAACTGTGCCTTGTCAATGCCTTTGTAAAGGTTCAGGAAATCACGGAACTTCTGTATGGGAGCCTCGTCGTTCTCGCTGAAGTTACCGCTAACGAATCCCTGGGTCTTGATGATGATGGTCTCAACCAGCTTGTGCTCACCCTCCGGAGTCATGGTCTTGGCCAACGCATCGGCCTCAGCCAGAACGTTGCGGCCTTCACCTACACCTGCAGGGAAACGGAACTTAGCCCACTCCTCACGTGCGCCCTCGCGCTTAAGGATATAGATGTCAAAGTATGCAAACTCCGCATAGTTGAAATAGAGGTTGGTGGATCCGTTGGGGTTGATATGGAACAGGTCCGTGCGGGCCCAGTCAAGCACCGGCATGAAGTTGTAGCATATGCAGTGGATGCCCTCGGCCGACAGGTTGCGCAGTGACTCCTTGTAGACCTCAATCTGATGGTCCCGGTCCGGTCCGCCGTACTTGATGGTCTCAACCACCGGCAGACTCTCAACTACGCTCCAGCGCATGCCGTAGCTCTCAATATACTCTCTGAGTTCGTGGATTTTCTCCCTGGTCCATACCTGACCCAGGGGTACGTCATGAAGGGCAGTTACAATGCCCTCAACGCCTATCTGCTTAAGCATGGCAAGCGTAATCTTATCCTTCTTGCCAAACCAGCGCCATGTTCTTTCCATACACTATATCTGTTGTTATGTTTTTGGACGTAAAGTTGCGAATAATAAACGGTTTTTCACTATTTTTGTGTTGCAAAAAATTCAAATTAATATGAATAAAATAGTTCGTTTCCATGCCGCACTGATTATGATGTGCGTTGTTGCCTTTAGCGTATCTCTAGGCTCTTGTGACAAGAATGAAGTTGACAGTCACGATGAGAACTCCCTCAGTCTGAAAGTAGACACCAACGGTGTGAACTTTACCCTTACGCCTCTCATAAACTGGAAGGCCAATCTGACTGATGTTGAAAAGTACATGGCCAAGTATTTCCCAGACTTTGATGTATGTTATAATGGAGAACTGAAATATGATGAGTACTGTGGATATTGGTCATTGAAATATGAAAGCCATATCAACATGAGTGTTTCCTTTCTTCTCGTTAATGAACAGGGAGATGGTCTTGGTATGACGGTTTTTAAATTCGCCAGTTCATGTAATGTGGATAAAATAAGGGAAGAATTATCCGGATTGGGCTTTAAATTTATGGGCCTGGTATACACTGATGGTTTTCCTGATGAATTGGAATATATGTATCTTTCCAATGATGAGAAACTTGAAGTTCAATTTATTGTTAACAACTGTGGGGATGAGGATTGCTGGTATTTAACTTTCCAGCCCACAGACAGGAATGACTTGAATTATCTGATTGACACGACAAATCTTTGCATTAACGTTGATTTAGATGAGGGCAGCTATAGCCTGATCCCCTTTATGGATTGGAATGGCACATTGACCGATGTCAGGAACTACATGACTGAGAACTATCCGGATTGGGAAGCTGTTGATGGCGGAGCAATGATAATTGATACCTTAGACTTTGATTCCATTCCACATTGGTATACCCTATACAAAAAGGATTCTCTATCTGTCTTCTACCATTTTGATGATATAGAGGGAATGATGTTTGGCAGTGTACAATATGCTTGCTACGGATCGACAGACTTGACACAGAATAGAAAAGAACTGACAAGAAACGGCCTTAAATATATAGGTCATTGCACATTGGATTTTCAGGATCAAATATCCAATTACGTATATGTTCCTTTAAGTAAGGAATATTATGTGTCAGCTTCATCCTGGACTTTGTATGAAGGTGTCTGGACTATAGATATAGTTCCATATAATGAGGAATTCATGGAACTGGTCAGTAAGGATTGAGGCCACGTATCCGTAATTTGTCAAAGTGTCCCCCATGAACCCCTCTCACGGGTCGTGTGGGACACTTCTTTTATTCTTGTAACGTTTTTGCAGCGCATTTGCAGCAGTATTGCAATGCTGTTTCCTTGCCAAGCGCAGAGTGCCACCCTATCTTTGCTGGCAGAACAAACAAAAAACAGACAACGTTATGAAAAAGCTGGTCATCATCATTATCTCACTGTTGTGTGTGAGTATGGCATATGCCAAAAAGAACAACGAGTCAGTAACAAGATTGGAGAATGGTGGAATTAAGTTCCATCTTGAAGACAAGGATGCGCCAACCAGACGTTTGGCTGAGATATCGGGGCAGGAGTGCTGGGAGAAGATACTGAGTGAATCAGGGATATCATTATCTCATGCAAATATCAAGACTCACAGCGCAGGTGACAGCAAGCTTGTATGCTTTGACCGCAATGCCTGCTTTGAAGGATTCCTTACAGCCTTTGACAAACATTACTCTCTGGTGCTGTCGCCCGATATGATATGGTTGCTTATCAGTCAGGGGATATCGACTCATATAAATCAGAATGCCGAGAATCTGCGTGACCGTCTGGTGGATTTTGATGGTCAGAGAACGCTTACTGTAACGACCGATAGCGATGTGTTTAAACATGAGGAGGACTGGGACTGGATTATCCAGGCTTTCAGCGATTCGATTGACATGAACATGAAGGCGCAGTTCTCAGACCTGATGGTTTGCAATTTCAGTACTACAGGTGCTTTGGAACGTATCACATCACAGATAACCATGATGGAGAGCGTCAAGAAATACTTTAAGTATGTACTTCATTACATGGGGTGTGGAATTCCTGATGTCACTCTGCTTGGAACTCCCGATGACTGGAAGGAGATTCGTTCTCGCATCAATAGACTTGATGACCTGGACCTAGACTGGTGGTGTGAGAGATTGAAACCTGTTCTTGACGAGTTTGTGAACGCATCTCAGGGTATTGTAAACCGTAAGTTCTGGCTTGATATGGTACAGGAGTATTCGCCTCAGAGAGCCGGCAGGGGAGGTTGCGGCGGTAGCAAAACAATTCCTGCAGAATACAACGGTTGGTTTACGGTATTCTTCCCGTTCTGTGAAGAAGAGGATGGATTTGAAGGCCCGCTTCATGTAGTCCGCACTCCAAGTATCGTTACTCATAATACCAAGGTTTGTTCGGAGTTAAAGAAGGTCGATGTCAAGTACATCATGACCTTCCCCGATCATGAGGAAATCCATAATCTTGAGCTTTGGGCCGGATTCATCGGCATGGAGATGGACTGGAAAAACCATTCGCTGAAACCTGCCATGAGTTGGATGATGCGTGAAAAGATTGGCTCTGGCCTGGAATTGGATAAGTTGGAACGCGCTGAAGTTGAATTCTTGAATGAGTATGGTGACGGAAAGAAAAATATTTCCTTGTCCGAGATTTATTCAGTATTCGGTAGTTCTGAAAAATGGTATAACATTGGATTTCCTGATGTCCCGATGTTGGTAAAATACCCTGGTGAACATTTCTATAAGAATCATGTGTTCCTTTCTCTCGAACCTATTACGGTACCCCAGGACCTGGGTGAATGGTATCATAGGAACAAGATGGAGAGCCTGACAGTCAAGGCTCCCATGACCGATGAACAGAAGGCCGATATCCTGCGTCAGGTTCCCACCGCCACAGTAGTCCAACTCTGATTGAAAATGGCACAGAGGGGACAGTCCCCCTGTGCCATTTTTTTGCTAACTTTGCGGCGTAAAAACACCCCATATGGAGAACATCCGCAACTTTTGTATTATTGCACATATCGATCATGGTAAGTCAACGCTGGCTGACCGCCTGCTGGAGTACACTCATACCATCAATATCACCGAGGGCCAGATGCTTGATGACATGGACCTGGAGAAGGAGCGTGGCATCACAATCAAGAGTCACGCCATCCAGATGGAGTATGAGTACAAGGGCCAGAAATACATTTTGAACCTTATTGACACTCCGGGACACGTGGATTTCTCATATGAGGTGAGCCGTTCAATTGCAGCCTGTGAGGGCGCAATCCTGGTGGTTGATGCCACACAGGGCGTGCAGGCTCAGACCATCAGCAACCTCTACATGGCCATTGAACATGACCTGGAGATCATCCCCGTCATAAACAAGTGCGACATGCAGAGCGCCATGCCCGATGAGGTTGAGGATGAGATCGTGGAGCTGATAGGTTGCAAACGCGAGGATATCATACGTGCATCGGCCCGTACAGGAATGGGCGTTGAGGAGATTCTGAACGCAATCGTGGAGCGTATCCCGCATCCCGTGGGTGATCCCGATGCACCGCTGCAGGCCCTTATTTTTGACTCCGTATTCAACTCATTCCGCGGAATCATAGCTTATTTCAAGATTGAGAACGGCTGCATACGTAAGGGTGACAAGGTAAAGTTCTTCAATACAGGTAAGGAGTATGATGCCGATGAGGTAGGCGTGCTCCGTATGGATATGGTGCCGCGTGATGTGATGACCACAGGCGATGTGGGTTATATCATCTCCGGAATCAAGACATCGACTGAGGTCAAGGTGGGTGATACCATCACTCATGTGGCCCGTCCCTGCGACAAGGCGATTGCCGGGTTTGAGGAATCAAAGCCGATGGTATTCGCGGGCGTCTATCCCATTGAGGCCGATGAGTTCGAAGACCTGCGTGCATCACTTGAGAAACTGCAGCTGAACGACGCTTCGCTGAGCTTCTTCCCTGAGTCATCTGCTGCGCTGGGATTCGGATTCCGTTGCGGATTCCTGGGCCTGCTGCATATGGAGATAGTTCAGGAACGTCTGGACCGCGAGTTCGATATGAGCGTCATCACAACCGTGCCTAACGTATCATACATGGTGTATGACAAGCAGGGTAATGCTACCGAGGTACATAATCCCAGCGGCATGCCTGACCTTACCTTGATTGACCATATAGAGGAGCCCTATATTGACGCATCGATAATTACTACGACCGAGTATATCGGCCCTATCATGACCCTGTGCCTTGACAAGCGCGGTGAGCTGGTAAAACAGCAGTTCATTGCGGGTAACCGCGTGGAAATTTACTTCAAGCTGCCTCTGGGTGAGATTGTGATTGATTTCTATGACAAACTCAAGAGTATATCAAAAGGTTATGCGTCATTTGACTACCATCCCGCAGGATTCCGTCCGTCAAAGCTTATCAAGTTGGATATACTGCTTAATGGTGAGCCTGTTGATGCCCTGTCAACCCTTACTCACGTGGACAACGCCTATGACCTGGGCCGCCGCATGTGCGAGAAACTCAAGGAGCTCATCCCGCGTCAGCAGTTCGATATAGCGATCCAGGCTGCCATCGGCTCCAAGATCATCGCACGTGAAACTATCAAGCAGGTTCGTAAGGATGTAACCGCCAAGTGCTACGGCGGTGACGTGTCTCGTAAGCGCAAGCTTCTGGAAAAGCAGAAGAAGGGAAAGAAGCGCATGAAACAGATAGGTAACGTAGAAGTCCCCCAGAAAGCCTTCCTCGCTGTTTTGAAACTGGATTAGAAGGGAAATCAGACGATAAGGGCCTTTGAAACAACGCCCTCCCACAACGAAAAATATCTATTCCGAAACTGATCGTTCCAGAATAGATATTTTTAGTCGCGGGCCCCTCCCACTAGTCTCGCGTGGGTGCGAGAGTTCCAAAGGCCCTTATCGTCTGATTTCGCTCGCTTAGGAAACTTTACTCTTTCTGATAGAGGAAGCGTTTGATACTCTTTTTGGGGGTCTTCTCAAACTCCTCGTGGTAGATGCGTATCTGTGATATCTTCTCGTAGGCGGGCAGGATGTTGTTCAGTTCCTGACGGTTCTGTTCCATCACCTCGGCTATCTGCTCATCGGTCATTCCCGTCTTCATAGCCTCATCAAAATCAGGATAAACCAGAGCAACCAGCTTGTCGCTCTCAGAGATTACAACTGACTCGTTAACCAGATTCATGTTGTTCAGGTGGTCCTCAATCTCCTCGGGGTAGATGTTCTGGCCCGACGGACCCAGGATCATGCTCTTGCTGCGTCCCTTGATGAATATGTTACCCTCCTTGTCCATGATACCCAGGTCACCGGTGTACATCCAGCCATCCTTGTCAATGGTCTCCTCGGTCAGTTTCTCATTCTTGTAGTAACCCAGCATCACGTTGGGACCGCGGCAGATGATCTCGCCGGGTACGTGCTCGGGATCGGGACTAAGGATCTTGACCTCCATGTTGGGAACGGGTTTGCCGCAAGAGCCCTGTGCAAAGGTGGTCTTGTCATCATATGCTATGATAGGACCGCACTCTGTGGCGCCGTAACCCACGGTGTAGGGGAAATGTATTGATGATATGAATCTCTCAACCTCCTGATTGAACGGAGCACCGCCCAGGATAACCTCATAGAAGTTACCGCCGAATCCCTTTATCATCTCCTCGCAGACCTTCTTCTTGATCTGGTCATTCAGGATAGGCACTTTGAGTAGGAACTTCATCTGCGGAGTCTCCAGCTTGGGCAGTATGTTCTTCTTAATGATCTTCTCAATAACGAGCGGTACCGATACAATCACGCTGGGCTTGATCTCACCCAGAGCCTGGAATATGATCTTGGGGCTCGGCAGGCGTGTCAGGAAGTAAACATGGCATCCTATAAGGAACTCAAAGAAGAACTCGAATGAGAATCCGTACATATGAGCCATAGGAAGCATGGATATTACCTTGCAACCGGGAGTGAGTACGTACAGTGCTCTCTTGGCGAACATGTAGTTGCTGATGAGTGAACGGTAAGGCAGCATCACACCCTTTGAGAATCCGGTTGAGCCCGATGTGTAGTTGATCATGGCCATGTCATCAAAGCCGGCCTCAAAGTATTTGATGTCCTTCTGCTTGAACTCCTTGGGGAATTTACGTCCGAAAAGCTCGTTCAGGTGCTCGCGGGCGTAGGTGAGTTTCTCATTACGTGAAACCACCAGCTGGTACTCATCAAGTGTGATGATACCCTCTAAGTTGGGCATTGAAGCCTCATTCAGGTTCTCCCATATCTGGTCACCGGCAAAGAAGAGTTTGGTCTCTGAGTGGTTGATGATATGGTGTATGTTATCGGCCTTGAACTCATGCAGGATGGGCACTACAACAGCACCGTATGTTATGGCAGCGATGCATGCTGTTCCCCAGTTGGAACTGTTTTTGCCACACAATGCAATGCGGTCGCCGGGCTTCAGGCCTGTCTCCTCAAATATGATATGCAGTTTGGCTATACGGCGTGCTACGTCGCGATAGAGCAGGGTAGCTCCCTTATAGTCTGTGAATGCCTCCATATCCCAGTTGCTGATAATGGAACCGGCTATGTAAGCGTTCAGGTTCTTCTCTGTGAAGACATTGTCGGATCTGTCGTAATGATCAATCATGTAATTATGCTGTTTCAATTATTTGTTCAAGTTGTAGTTTCTCTCTCCGAATATGGCGCTACCTATGCGCACCATATTGCTGCCGGCCCGGATGGCAAGTTCATAATCGCCGCTCATTCCGGCCGATATGGTGTTGAATGTGTCAACACCGGCAAAATATTTCTGCTTGTATGTATCAAAGATCTCCTTAAGACGGCCAAACTCACGGCAAACCTGAGCCTCATCATCGGTGTTGGTTGCCATACCCATCACACCGCCTATGGTAATGTTCTTAAGGTTTTTCCAGTCACCCTGCTCAAGCATCGCGGTGCACTCGTCGGCGCTGAATCCGAACTTGGTCTCCTCACTGGCAATATGCAGTTGCAGCAGGCATGTGATGTGACGGTTAAAACGGGCAGCCTGACGGTCAATCTCAACAAGTTTGTCATAATTGTCGACGCCTTGTATGACCGATACGTACGGTGCCATCATCTTGATCTTGTTGGTCTGTACGTGGCCGATGAAATGCCACTCAATATCAGTGGGCAGAACCTGGCTTTTGGCTGTCATCTCCTGAACCTTGTTCTCTCCGAATATGCGCTGCCCGGCATCATATGCCTCCTGCAGCATCTCTACGGGGTGTGTCTTGGAGACTGCCACCAGTCTCACACCTGACGGAAGTGAGGCTTTGATTCTGTTCAGATTCTCTTTAATATCCATTTTGGATCCGTTAAATCGGCGCAAAGGTAGTTAACAGTTACCGTCCGCTATTTTGCACCATTCCATTATTTATACTTATATGCACACTTTATTACAGTTTGTGCATGATTTAATCCCTCGGATTGTGCTTTCAACTCAATTTTTCCGCTTTTACCGTTGTTCTGGACCACTACAAGACACTTTCCGTAGAATGCCTTGCGCTTATTGTCCTTAAAGCGTTCCAGCGATATTGGGCTGCCGTTGTCAACACCCGCAATGAATCCTTTGCCGCTAACCTCAAACTGAACCAGGTTGTCGGCGTTGGGGCATAGGTTGCCGTCCTTGTCCAGAATCTCGACGGTCACAAAACTAAGGTCTGTCCCGTTGCTTTTTATTTTGCTGCGGTCGGGTGTCAGGCGTATCTGTGCGGGCTCACCTGCGGTATGTATCTCCCGGCTGGCGGTCTCTACGCCGTCCTTGCGGGCCACGACCTTAACCGTTCCCGGCTCAAATGTCACGTTCCATACCACGTGCAGATGCTCTGAGTCCTTGCTGCGAATACCCTGTGACTTGCCGTTTATGTAGAGCTCCACCTCATCGGCATTGTTATAGTAGCACCACATGTCAATCTGTTCTCCGGGCTCCCAGTTCCAGTGGGGGAACAGGTGCAGCACGGGGGTATCGGTCCACTCTGACTGGTACAGATAGTAGATGTCCTTGGGGAATCCGGCCAGGTCAACTATGCCAAAATATGAACTGCGGGCGGGCCAGCCGTATGGGGTGGGCTCACCAATATAGTCAAATCCGGTCCATATGTACTGTCCTGCAACGAATGGCTGGCTGTTAAGGAATATCAGGTTCTCCTCATGATGGCTGCCCCACGGGGTGCGTACGTTGTCATAGGCCGAGCATGAGAATGTCTCGTTAAAGTAGGGGCGGTCCCAGCGCACGGGGCGTGTCATGAGTTGGTCCGACGGCATCTCATAGAATCCGCGTGTCATCAGGGCCGATACGCTCTCGGTTATGATGAACGGCTTGCCGGGGAACAGACGCGGCACGGCCGGTACGTTCTGGTTGTGGTAGTTGTAACCAATCACGTCAATGGCGCCGGAGCGGAAAAGGTGGTTGCCGGGACTGGGCTCATTGCAACCGGCAGTCACCGGACGGGTGGGGTCATATTGCTTGATGATCTCAACCAGATTTTTAGTTATGAATGTGTTGACGTTATCTATGTTCTCCCTTTTGTAACCAATATAGTAACCATCTCTGAAAGAAAGGGTCTGCAGCAGTTTGTCCGATAATGTATCGGCGCGTGCATCGGACCATTGTTCCTGAACCTCATTTCCTATACTCCATATTATTATTGAGGGGTGGTTGCGGTCACGTTCTACCATATCGCTTAGGTCCAAGTTCGCCCATCTCTCAAAGAACCGGGCGTAGTCACGGTCTGTCTTGCGGCGGTGCCACATGTCAAACGCCTCATCCATTACCAGGAATCCCATGCGGTCGCAGAGGTCAAGCAGTATGGGTGAGGGTGGGTTATGTGAGCAGCGGATTCCGTTGCAGCCCATAGCCTTGAGTATCTGCAGCTGGCGCTCTATGGCGCGCTCGTTGGTTGCGGCGCCCAGGCAGCCCAGGTCGTGGTGCAGGCAGACTCCGTTAATGCGTACGTGTTCTCCGTTTAGGTAGAATCCGCTGTCGGCCCGGAACTCGATTGTGCGGATTCCGAATACCGTGCTGTAAGTATCCAGCAAATTTATCCCGTTGTAGTCATAGACGTCGGTTTTTACGGTATAGAGGTAGGGCCTTTCCAAACTCCATAATATCGGGTTGTCTATCTGTAATGTGTCTGTTTTCTGTTGTATGAATTCACTATTCCAGATGAAATCCTGATATGGCTGTGTCTTTGCGACGATTCTGTTGTCTGCATCATATATGGTTTGTTTTACTGTGATACCATTTCCGGGAGGAATATGGTTGACCATCTCATAATTGACCTTAACGGTAGCTGTTCCGTCGGGATTGACATCGGATGTGACGAAAGTTCCCCATTCCGGAATATGTATAGGATTGAGTTTTACCAACCTCACGTCACGGTAAATGCCGCAACCCGAGTACCAGCGGCTGTTGGGCTGGTCGGAGTTATCGACCTTTACGGCTATCACATTGTCTCCGCCCCAGTTGATATAAGGAGTAAGGTTATAGCTGAATGATATGTATCCGTAGGGGCGTGTGCCCAGCAGGTGTCCGTTAATATAGACTGAGCTGTTCATGTAGACGCCGTCAAACTCAATGCTTAAAACCTGCCCGCGCTCTTTCTCACTGACCTTGAAGCTCTTGCGGTACCAGCCAATGCCGCCCGGCAGAGCGCCGCCACCTGTACCCGATGGGTTATGCTCGTCAAAATCACCCTCAATGGCCCAGTCATGTGGCAGGTTAAGGGTGCGCCAGCCGCTGTCATCAAACCCGGGCGCGGATGCACTCTCATCGGCCCCTATATCAAGACTGAATTTCCAACCGTCATTAAAACTCTCCACTTTCCTGGCGCTGACAACAGTACAGAAAAGGACAAACAGTATAAGGATAATTTGTTTTAGGTGTCTCATAAAGGCAAAGATAAGTCTAAAATGCATATCTTCGCGTTCAGTTATGGAGAAGTTTCTGGCCAGACGACTGTATGGTAGGGATGAGGGCGTAAAAGGCGGCTCGCGTCCGGCTATCATCATAGCCACTGCAGGTATTGCGGTGGGTCTGGCGGTCATGATCCTGACTCTGGCCGTGACCCGCGGATTCAAGAACCAGATACGTGACAAGGTCATGGGATTCTCGCAGCACATAACCGTAACCAACTATCACGTGGGTATGGGTGTGGTTGAGGACCCTGTCACTTGCACAGATTCCACATTCCGCGCCCTGCTTGACAAGGAGGTGATAGTAAAGGTGCAGCCTTACGTGAATAAACCCTGCATAGTCCGTACCGATGAGGCATTCCATGGTTTCATGCTCAAGGGTATCAATGCAGATTATGACCGCACGTTCCTGAATCAGTATATGAAAGAGGGCGGATTCCCTCAGCCACAGGATTCACTTGGCAGCAACTGGATAGTCATGTCGCGTACCATAGCCGATATGCTGGGGCTCAAGGTGGGCTCCAAGGCGGATGTCTATTTCATGCAGAACCAGGTGCGCATACGCCGTCTCACTGTTACAGGTATATATGAGACCGGATTCCTGGAGTATGACCGCATGTTCGGAATATCGGAACTGAGCCTTATGCAGCGTCTCAATGAGTGGAGTGCCGATGAGTACAGCGGCCTTGAAATACGCCTTACGGATGTGAGTAGGGTGGATGACGGTTACGGTCAGGTCCGTGACGTGATGAATGAACTTGAGAAACAGACCGGTGAGGATTACTTTGTCCAGACGCTTTATGATACCCACTCAGGCCTCTTTGCATGGCTTGACGTGCTGGACCTGAATGTCTGGATCATACTGGCGCTGATGCTTGGAATAGCCGGTTTCACTATGATATCAGGACTGCTCATAATAATATTTGAGCGCACGGCCACGATAGGTACGCTCAAGTCCATGGGCGCGTCAAACAGTACGGTGCGCGGCATATTCATGCGCCTGGCATCATACATCATACTTAAGGGTATGGTGATAGGTAATGTGGCTGGTGTGGTTATCTGCCTCTTGCAGCAGTGGTTCCATGTGATCCCGCTGGATCCGGCCAACTACTATCTGGACAGCGTACCCATGCAGGTGGGACTGGGATGGCTCATAATCCTGAATGTGGTGATGTTCATCCTCTCCATGCTCATGATGCTCATACCCAGTGCGGTGATATCCCGCATTGTTCCGTCCAAATCCATTCGCTTTGAATGACCCAAAAGGGACAGTCCCCCTGTGCCATTCAAAAATGGCACAGGGGGACTGTCCCTTTTGGGTCATTGGGTCACCGGGTGATTGAAATAGGTGTCTGCAAAAGGCTCGTCCTTGAGAGTGAAATGCCACCATTCGCTATCCAGCGGCTTGAATCCGTGGCTTAGCATTGCCTCACGCAGTATCATGCGGTTACGGAACTGCTGCTCTGTGATGGAACGGCCTTTGGGGCTCTTGCTGTTGTCGCCCGTATACTGCCCGGTCTCAGGATTGCCGCAGAAATCTGGATGGCTCTCGGGGCCAAACCAGTCAAACGTTCCGCCCATATCCACCTCTTTCTCAGTACGCATGTCAAACAGCGTCAGGTCCACGGTCGATCCACGTGTATGTCCGCTCTTGGCCATGATATAATCCTGCTCAAACAGCACGCTCTTATCCAGGTCTGGGTAGAAATAGGCTTTCATTGCCGTGTCAGGTACATTGGCCGCCCACCGTACAAAGTGATCCACTCCACTTTGCGGGCGATATGCATCATATATCTTGAGCCTGTAACCCTTAGCCATGACATAGTCACTGACTTGCTTAAGTGCGGCGGCAGCCTCTTTGGTAAGCAGTGCCGTGGGCTGCAGGTAACCGTCTATGCGTGCACCCACAAAGTTGTATGTTCCGTAATACCGTATCTCTAGAATTGCATCAGGAACGGCATCGGTCAATGTTACGAATGAACTCTCAAACACATCGTCCTTTGTGGATTGTTTGGTACAACCGCCTGCGAACAGACAGGCAAAACAGATTAAAATAACAGTCCTTCTCATAATTATAAATTGTATAGTTCTAATTACAGCAAAGATTCCATTCCGGCACGCAACTCCGGCATGGGGCATTTGGTGTCACGCTCCACGATCAGGGTCTTGAGTCCTGCGTAGGGGCGTATCTCCTCCTCAATATCCTTGAGCGGGCGGTCCTTGCCAAAGTATGCCGGAGCAAAGTTCTTCCAGAATTCTATGGCAACAGGTTTGGTCATGTGGAATGCCTCCTCAATGAATTCAGCCTTACTCAAGACACAGCATAGGTATACCATGCCCAGGTCAAACATTTTGTAACCGTAACAGAAATCACCCAGGTCAATGAAATAGCGGGCTGAGTCCGTGAATATGGCATTGCCGTACTGCAGGTCTCCGTGTATGGCGGTGTCGGTGTCGGGGGCATCGGCAATGAAACGGCCTATGCGGTCCTTCTGCGCGGGGGTAAAGAACGGGTTGTCATTGAGCAGGTGGTAATAACGGTCCTTTACGCACTCAAACTGGGTGGTATCCACATGCACCTGATGCAGTTTAAGGCACATGTCGGCAAACTGCTCCGCATACTGGCCTACAAGCTTGGGATTATCGCCGGTAGCACGTGCGAATGATTTCTTACCCAGTATACGGCGGAACCTTATGCCGTATCGGCCGTCATCGGTAACCACGTAGTCTCCGGGCTCAGGACTGGGTATGCCCATATCATATACCTTGCGGGCAAGCAGCATCTCATCCAACGGCTGCTGTATCTTGCCGGGGAAATAGAGTTTGAGCATGATGCCCGGATCGGTCTTATGGTTGTAGCTCTCTCCGTTGGCTCCGCCTCCGGAAAGCTCGTAGTCGTTGAGCGAAATCTTTATTGGGTTCATTTGTTATTGCGGAATACTCTGTTAATCAACCATTCAAACTCCTGGAACGCAAATGTGTCCTCCAGCTCGCGCAGTGAGTCCGCAAGACCGCGGTAATGCCACTCATGCTCCTTGGGGTCTTTGACACGGAATATATCCCAGATGGCGTCTCCTTTTACATACTGGTCACGGGCAATGGCACGCATGTTGGAGAGCTTGTCTCCCATGGCTACTATCTTGGCGTCACGTGAAACCTTGGCAAGACGGTCTATGGCAGCCTGCTTGCGGTCATGCCAGCTGTCCTCATCGGACCTGCCTTCAAATACCACGTCAGTCTCTGAACTGACAAGTGATGCAACTCTGTCACCGAACTCGGCGCGAATCTGCTCTATGGTTATGTCTGTATCCTCAACCGTGTCATGGAGTGCCGCAGCGGCCAGTATCTCCTGGTCTGATGTTATGGTTGCTGCAATTGAGACAGCTTCCATGGGGTGTACTATGTAAGGGAATCCCTTCCCACGGCGTTCTGTGCCCGCATGTGCCTTTACTGCGAACAGTATGGCGCGGTCCAGTAATGCGGTGTCTAATGGTTTGTTTGGCATTTTTTATCCTTGTTTATTCATAAATGGAAGGTCTTTTGACTGCTCAAGCAGCATCTCGGCCATCATATCGTTGTTTCCTGATTCTCCGTTCAGCAGGTCAAACATATGCTTGATACCTGCCTTGCCGCCTCCGTTCTTAAGTATGTAGGCTATACAGAGGTCCTGCGGTCCTATTGATGATGATATGATATCCAGGTCCGTAAGTCCAATCTGGTAACATGCAATCTGATAGGCGCCCTCGGAGAAATCCTTTATCATCCTGTCAATATCACCCAATGTCTTTAGTCCGATGCTCTTGAATACGGACAGATATGGCATCAGTGAAACATCCTGAATCTCTGCCTGGTTCATGGATGCTATGCGCTTGTTGAGTTGGGCAAACGGATCCAGGTCCATATAACTGCGGAACGTATCGCCGTCAATTGGTACCTCATCCAGATTACCTGAACGTACCAATGCCTGAACGCGGCGGCGATAGTCTGTAAGTTCAATCCTTATCTTGCTGAATTCATCATCCACCAGTTCCAGCATACCTGCCAGACGGCTCATGTTGCGCAAATAACGTTTGGGAATCTCCACACCTGACTTGTAACCGGTGTCATGGTCCATATTGGCCCATGCATGCTGCAGCAGTGTGCGCATCTGTATCTCAAAACGGTAGGGGAAATCGGGTATGGAGCAGATGTAATGGAGAGAAAGGTAACCAAAACTGTCTATCTCATGTATCTTGCGCTTGTCTACTGAGTTCTCCCAGTCTATGGTGAACAGACGTTCCACGGCCGATGCCACCTTGTCAACATCATCTATATAGAATGTAATGACGCGGAGCCCCAGAATATCCGTAAGATTTGCCAGACTCTTGTATTTGTGTCCTTTCAGTTCCAGTTTTCCGGCCAGGGAGTCATATCCTTTGACGCGTGATTCTATGGCTGCGACAGCCAGACCTGCGTCCTGCAAAGTCCTTCTTAAAGTATCGCGCACCTGTGCTTCAACCTCCCTGAAACGAGGCAGGTTATCCTCATACTCCTGGAGTATTGCCCGACAGTGCGGATCTAAATGCCTGTTTGCTGACATTGGCGTTAGTATTATGGTTCTATCTGCGAAGATATTTTTTTTATTTGTCTCACACAAAGATTTATTACCTATATTTACAATTCAAAAAACGCTTTGAGGAAATATGGAAATAGCTATAGGGATAATATGTGCAGTGATGGGTGTGGCCTTGGGATTCCTGCTTGGAAGAAACCGCAAGAGGGAGAGTGAACTGGAAGCTCAGGTCAAGGTCCTTGAGTCTGCCAACGCGACTCTGAGGGAACAGGCCATTCATGACAAGGAGGAATCGGAGTCCCGTATCCTGAAAGCCAAAGAGGAGTGGCAGGCTCACACCCGTGAGATGCTGGAATCCCAGCAGGCCAAGTTTGACGAGACCATTGCCAAGGTATCGGCCCAGATGAAATCAGCAACTGAGGAGATGCTCAAGCGCCGTCAGGAGGAGTTTGCCACATCCAGCAACACCAGTATAGGCCAGATAGTGAATCCTCTCAAGGAGACCATTGACAAGATGAAAGAGGCCATGCAGGAGAACACTCTCAAGCAGACCTCCATAAGCAGTGAGATAAAGACCCAGGCCGAGAACATGATGCGCCAGAGTGCCGCAGCCAAGCAGAGTGCCGATGAACTAACCCGTGTGTTCCGCCACGCCGGCCGCGTACAGGGCAACTGGGGTGAGATCATACTTGATGAACTGCTTGAGTCGCAGGGACTCACCAAGGGCGTGCATTATGAACTGCAGTCATCCATCCGTGATGCGGCGGGTGATGTGGTACGTACCGATGATGACCGTAGCATGCGCCCCGATGTGATACTGCATCTGGACCAGAAACGCGATGTGATAATTGACTCAAAGGTGTCGCTTACCGCATTCATGGATTACGTGAACACTGATGACGAGGCTGAGCGCCAGAGGTTCCTCAAGGCTCATGTGGAGAGTATCCAGAAACATGTAAAGGAGTTGGCCGGCAAGGATTACTCATCATACGTAAAGCCTCCCAAGGTCAAGATGGATTACGTGATAATGTTCGTGCCCAATACCGGAGCCCTGTGGACTGCGGTGAACGCGCAGCCGGACCTGTGGCGTAATGCCATGGAGAAAAACGTCTATATAGCCGATGAGCAGACACTGTTCGCAGCCTTGCGCATAATCAACATGACATGGACCCAGATAGCACAGGCCCAGAACCATGAGAAAGTCTATGAGCTGGCTAGTGAGATGATGGATCGTGTGGGGCAGTTCATGGACCGCTACAAAGCTATCGGAAAGGCCCTTGAGAATGCCGGCAAGGCATATGAGGCGGCCGACAAGAAACTCCAGCCCAGCGGTCAGAGCATAATCCAGACCTGTGCCAAACTGCAGAAACTGGGTGCTAAGCAGAGTAGCAAGAATCCCATCCCGCAACTGCAGGATTATGATGCGGATTCAGATCCGGAACCTATGGAACCTGCCATAGAGGAGAACTAAAAAAGACCTGGGCCGTATGGCTCAGGTCTTTCTGTCTTAATAGGAAGGTGGTCTTAGTCCTGGATCTCAAAAAGGTTCAGGAAACCGGTCATCATGAATACTGAACGGATATCCTTATTGATGGCCTTTACTATTACATTACCGCCTTTGGATGCAGCTGCCTTGCGCAGTGAAAGGAACAGACGCAGTCCCGAACTTGAAATATACTCCAACTCTGTGCAGTCCAGAATAACTGTTCCTGCTGCATACTGCATCAGGTTGTCAAAATCCCCGCTTATCTCCTGTGAGGCGGGAGTGTCCAGACGACCGATCAGCTGAGCGGTCGTTACTGAGTCTTTTGTGTTGATCTTTACTTCCATAATTCTCATATTTATTAATTTATACTTTTATATCAGTCTTCCGTGTCTCCCATAATAATCACCAGCCTGTCACCCACCATAAGCTTAAGGCTGCCGTGAGGAACGATATACTTGGGTCCGCGACGCACCATTACCACACGGATGCCATGAGGCAGATGCAGGTCTCGCAGCGTCTCACCGCCTTCCAGGTCCTCCTGTGCTACGATATGGTCACGCAGCATACCCATCTCCTCAGGGATCTCCATACCGAATGTCTCTACATCGGGGTCGTCATCAATACTCATGTTGAGCAGATGAGCCATTGGAGTCAGGGTCATTCCCTGCAGCAAAAGAGAGAGCAGTGTTATGCAGAACACTATGTTGAATATCTCACTTGATCCGTCCACACCCTCCAGTACGGTATAGAGCGCAAACAGTATCGGACCGGCACCTTTGAGTCCCACCCATGATGCCAGCAGTTTGGCTCTGAACGTGAGCCCCTTGAACGGCAACAGGCTGAGTATGATTCCTGCTGGGCGTGCTATGAATATCAGGAACAGGCCAATTTGCAGTGCGGGCCAAACCAGACCGTGCATCTGTGACGGCTTGGCCAGCAATCCAAGCAGCAGGAACATGATGAGCTGTGAGAGCCATGTGATTCCGTCATAGAACTGCAGCACCTCTTTCTTGCATGGCAGCTTGGGAGTATTACCTATTACTATAGCCGATATGTAAAGGGCAAGCAGTCCGTTACCGCCTATGTATGATGTTGCACCGTTGGCAAACATGGCGATACTGAGTATCAGGATGGAGTAGAGTGAGGGGTTGGCCAGATGTATCTTGGTCAGGAGCCACCTTGCACTACGGCCGATTGCCAGACCCATACCAAATCCCAGTGCAATCTGCTTGACAAGGATCCACGCTCCGTTAAGCAGGATAACCCATGTGCCGGTTACTCCTGCTGCGGAGTGTATTGTCTCCATGATCTGTACAAGCAGAATGGTAAGCACATATGCAGTGGGGTCATTACTTCCGGATTCAAGCTCCAGGAGCGGTCCCAGATTCTCGCGCAGTGACAGACGGCTGTTCCTGAGTATGGAGAACACTGATGCCGAGTCTGTGGATGACATTACGGCCGATAACAGGAAACAACCCAGGATTGATGCACCGGCTCCTCCAATCTGGTCACCGAATACCAGATATATGAATGATCCAGTTATTACAATGGTCAGTGCCAGACCAAGGGTGGTCATGGAGATACCCTTGCGTATGATAGGCTTGGTCTCGCTGAGTGACGTCTCAAGACCGCCGGACAGCAAAATGATAGTCATAGCCAGATGGCCCAGGAACTCAGCTACATGCAGGTTCTCAATCTTTATGCCCAGACCGTCCTCACCGGCCAGCATTCCGATGACAAGGAACAGCAGCATGGTGGGAACGCCGAACTTGGTGCCTATCTTGGCCACAAGTATGGATACGAACATGAGCAGGGATATGAACATTATCAGGTTCCCTGCTGAGAGGTCAATGTTGAAAATGGACAGAGGTATCATCATTTGCTCAGTTTCTTTATCAAGGTAAGGATGTTGTGACCGTCAATGCGCTCGTAATTGATGCGGTCCATGATCTGTCGTATCAGATGTATGCCCAGACCTCCGATTGCGCGGTCCTCGGCACTCTTGGTGATGTCAACCTCAGGCTTAGCCGTGGGGTCAAACGGTTTTCCGGTATCGGAGATAATGAATATCATCTCCGTTCCGTTTGATTTTGCTTCTATGGTAATGTCACCCTTGGTTCCTTCAGGGTATGCATAGTTCATTACGTTAACCACAGCCTCCTCAATGGCCAGATTGATCTGCATTATCGTGGCCATGTCAAAACCATTGGCCTCCGATACATCATCAATGAACTCGTTCAGTCTGGGAACGCGCTTAAGGTCATTGGTAAGGGTGAGACTGCGCTGGTATACTATATCCTTCTGCTGCTTGGTATACTGGATGGCCAGCATGGTAAGGTCATCGCTCTGGTCGGCCTCACCTACAAACGTATGTACGGCATCAACCATAGCCTCAATGACCTTTGTAGGCTCAAAGATATGGCTTGCCTGCAGCTTGTGTGCCATATCCTCAAGACGTGTCATCTCAAACTGGGCGTGATTTATGTTCTCGGCCTCGGTCAGTCCGTCAGTATAGAGGAATATGGTTGTACCCGGGTCAATGAGTGTCTCCTGTCTGCTGAATTCCCAGTCGGGCATTACGCCGGCGGGAAGGTTGGAATCAACCGGCAGCATTCCGGCACCTATGTTACCTATCAGAACGGGTGCGTCATGTCCGGCGTTGCAGTAGTGCAGACGGCCGGTGGGCAGATCCAGGACTCCCACAAATATGGTGACGAACATATTTGAGTCATTATCCCTGGCCATCGTCTCGTTCAGGTTGGCAATAATCTTGTCGGGCGATGCCTCATGTGCGGCGATGGTCCTGAACAGAGCCTTTGTCACCACCATGTAAAGCGATGCAGGCACACCCTTACCCGATACGTCGCCTATGCAGAAAAAGAGTTTCTCATCACGGATAAAGAAATCAAACAGGTCTCCGCCAACCTCCTTGGCAGGTGTCAGCTGGCCAAACACATCAACATCATCACGCTCAGGGTAGGGCGGGAATATCTTGGGCAGCATTGACATCTGTATGTCACTGGCAATCTTGAGCTCTCCCTGGATACGTCCCTTCTGCTCATTGATATGCTTGATCTCATCTATCTGCTTGATGATGGACTGCTGCATGTATCGGAATGATTCATTCAGCTTACCAATCTCATCATTATGCTTGGATTCCGGAATCTCTTCATCAAAACGGCCCGATGCAATAGTCTCGGCCTGATAGGTCAGCTCCTCAAGCGGCTCCAGTTGCTTGGATATGATGCTGCTGAATATCATGAGCATAAGCAATAGGCCTACCACCACAATACCTATGATAGAGTTGATAAGACGGAAATAACCGCCGAATATATCGGCCGCAGGGCAAACCAGACCTACGCTCCAGCCGGTATCACCGAGAGGACGGTAGAGTACGTAGCTGTCCTTGCCCTCAACAGTGAGCTGGCGTACGCCCTCCTCACCGGCCTGCATGGCATGTCCCAGGTTTGTCAGGGCGGTATCGGCCTTAATCAGTGTAGGTGTAAAGATGGTCTGATAGAACAGCTTGGTGGTATCGGGGTGAACAAAGAACGTTCCTCCCTTGCCAATCATGATACTGTAAGAGTTGGGGTAGGGCTTTACGCTCTCAATGGTGCTTGAAAGCCACTCCAGAGAGAGGTCAACAGATATGGTTCCTATGAACACGCTGTCACGGTCCTTGATGGGCTTACAGTATGATATTATCATGTTTGATGATGACTCACCCGGATTTGTATACATGAACGGCTCGGTCCAGCAGGGGGCGTCAAGCAGTTTGGGCAACTGATACCAGTCCATTGAGAAGTACTGGTAGTGCTCACTGCCCTCCTGTCTGGTAATTATCCTGCCCTCATCATTATATGAGTAGGCCGAGAAATACAATCCCTTACTCTTGAAATAGTTGGGCTCAAAAGAGATGGCACATCCGTGCAGGAACGGATTGTTCTGCAGAATGCGGCGTGTATAGACAAACATGGAATCCGGTCCGTCAAGGTGTCTTGTGATGAGCCAATCGGTGTTGTCTGTGGCAACCTTGACCTCGGTCAATATGGTGTTGACACGCTCAGTTGTGTTTTCAAGCACCTGTGTGGCATGATTGATAGCCTCATTCTGAACGGCCAGACGTGACTCATTGAAAAATACCAGATGTGCGGAGATAAAAATAAGACCGGCAAACAGTACCACCCAAAGACTGATCTTTGTGGCCAGTGATTTTCCTTTTTTCTGTTCCATATCGTAATGACCGGTTTTATTTTGCAATTATATCGTCATAACTGATCTCATTGTAGAGCATTCCGTTCTCAACCATCATGCGGCTGGCCTGCTCAACCATATCGGGCCTGAGACGGAACTCACGTGACTTTGATTCGCGGTCCACAAGCAGCCTGAGCACATCATCAAGCATGAGTTTCTGTAAGACACGGTTGGTGGGAATGTGTTCTTTCTGTACATATTCCATCACAATGTCCAGTGTCTCCTCAGGATTCTCCACTGCCCATTCCCATCCCTGGCGGCTGGCCTCGGCAAAACGGTAAGCCTGGTCCTTATGCTTCTCAAAATACTCCCTGGTCATATAGACACCATCCTCCTGTATGTTGTAACCGTGGTCACAGAACCTGTAAACGTTGTCAGGGGTAATCTCAATGCCAGTCTGCAGCAATTGGTAGTACTCATTGTAGCTCATGGCAAGCGTTGCGTCTATAGCGCCCGATATAAAGAGGTTTACGTTTGATGCAAAGGGTATCCAGTTGTAATCAAGTCCGTCTTTCATGCTCATGCACATGGCCACCTGTCCGAATCCGGCGTTCCAGATTCCCACCTTGGCGCCAATCTGTTTCAACGGGTTCATGCCCCTGCGTGAGACAATCACCATGGCGTTGTTCATGGATGTCTGCAGTATGTTTACCAATGGAATACCTTCATCAATGATCTCCATAGCCTGCGCCAGCTGTAAGGTCGTGGCCTGGCTCTCATTATTCCTGATACGGTTTATGGCGGATTGGGTTACGGACGGGTGTATGATTTCAACATCCAGCCCGGCCTTCATGTAAAAGCCTTTCTCCTTGGCTACATAGTAACCTGCAAACTGTGCCTGGGCGGTCCACTGGGGTGTGAATACCATATATTCCTGTGCCGTGGACGCTAGTGAGACAATGCCTGACAGTAACAGAATGGAAAAGATAAATCTCTTCATTATTTGCTTGATGTTTACAATCTTGCAAAGATAACAAATATTTGCGTATATTAAATAATGGTATATCCGATTTAGCAAATAGGGTTTTCCCTCTCCTGTTTTAGGGAAAATTCCTGTCAACGGGTAAATTCTTCTCTATATCTTCGCAACGGATTTAAACAAAATCTGTTATGAAAAAGTATTTAGTATTGATGATCGCCGTACTGTTGCCTCTCACGGCCATGTATGGTAAAAAGAAGGAGAAACAGAACATAATGGTATGGGGTGAAGTCACTACGGCTGCCGACAGCCTGGATTACCTTACCATGTACAAGAACTGCCCGGCCGAGGTGACGGCGCAGTTCCATTTCCTGTACCAGGACAACACAAAGTCTGATATGTATGACCTCTTCATGCCCGATACCGTGGCTCAGGTGAATGATCCCGTCCCGGTAGAGAAACCTGTAAAGGAGGTCCTCATTGACAATATCGTTTACAGCACCGTTGATTCAGACGGCAAGAAATACAGCACCAGTGACCCCGATGACCCCATGCTGGCTTATCTGCTGGTTGATATGTTTGACATCTATCATGACATATTCTGGTTTGACGCAATACACCGTGCACATTATTACCATAACCGCAACTATGACCATTGGACACCCAATACAAGCCGTTACCGTCAGTCTCACGGACGCAATAGCGCACCCGATATCAATCTGGACAAGGTTGATGACGCCGCTCTCATTATCGGTGCAGCCGCTGTTGCAGTGGCATCGGCCGGAATGCTCGTAGCTGTCGTAAAGAACTGGGATAAGCCCGATGACAGATTCCCGTATTTCTCCTTGACTCCCCAGGTCCAGTTCTTTACCCAGTCCGGTACCATGCGTGATGTGTTGCAGCTCAAGTGCCGCTTTGGCAACTACGGCGGATTCTCAATCCTTGCAGACCTGGGTTACACCACCGGTTCACTGAATGAGAAAAACCTCTTTGATCCCGGTTTCACCTGGAGCCTTGGCGCAGGTTTTGACATGGGCGCCTTCTCTCTCTCATTCCGCGGCAAGCCCGCCACTCACCGCTACTCGGAGAACTTCTTCAACTGTGAGCTGGGCTATGACATTTTCCTTTCAAAGAACCTTGCCGTAGACCTTAAGGGAGGTGTAGCGCTGATAGATCACGACAGTGAACTCTACTGGGATATCCCCGTATCGGTAGGCCTTCTCTGGAAATTCTAATGTGAAATTGGGGACTGTCCCCTTTTCCACGTGTTAAGTTTGGCACTAATTGCTTACTTTAGCATGTGGAAAAGGGGACAGTCCCCAATTCCACATGACGGTCCTGCCACCATCGTCAACTCTCTTGTCATAGACAATATCTACAACTGAAAGAGAATCAGTTATAATTCTAAACAAAAAATGACTCCCGTTTCGGAATAACGGGAGTCATTTTTTATAGTCTGTAATTTATCAGAACTTAGCCTCTTCGGCGGGGGGCAGGGGACGGCAGTTGTATTGTGATGACATTGCCTCTCCGTATGCGCCGGCAGAGAGCAGGGCTATAAGGTCACCGCGGTGAACCTCACTCAGCATCTCATCCTTTCCGAATACGTCCGATGACTCACAGATAGGACCTACCACATCATATTTCTGCTGCGGGCCGTTTGAACTCAGATTCACGATCTTGTGATGTGCACCGTACAGGGCGGGGCGGATAAGCTCTGTGAATCCTGCATCGACGATGGCGAATTTCTTTATGGTTCCCTGCTTTACGTAAAGCACCTTGGTAACCAGACGTCCGCACTGTGCAACGACGGCGCGGCCCAGCTCAAAGTGGAGCTGCTGTCCGGCGCGGAGCTTGAGCTCATTGCGGAATATGTTGAAATACTGCTTAAAGTCAGGAACAGGGTTCTGCTCAGGGTTGACATAGTCAATACCCAGACCTCCGCCTACGTTTATGCTGTTCAGCTTAATTCCTTCTGCCTCCAGTTTGTTCTGCAGGTCATTTACCTTCTTGCAGAGCAGGTGGTAGGGTTCCATATCAAGGATCTGTGAACCTATGTGGAAGTGCAGGCCCTCAAACTTGAAACAGGGGTTGGCCAATGCCTTGCGGATGATGGGCAGGAGCATGGGTATCTCTATTCCGAACTTGTTCTCGGCCTTACCGGTGGTGATGTTGGCGTGTGTGTGGGCGTCTACATCGGGGTTAACGCGGAACGCGATATGGGCGCTCTTGCCCAGGGCGGCGCAACGCTCGGCTATCACGTCAAGCTCAGCCTCAGACTCCACGTTGAAGCAGGAAACACCTGCGTTCAGAGCCAGGTCAATCTCCCAATCGGCCTTACCTACGCCGGCAAATACTATTGATGATGCGGCAAAACCATTGTCCAAAGCAACCTTTATCTCACCCCCGCTTACGGTGTCAATGCCCAGACCGTACTGGTTGATGAGCTTAAGTATCAGAGGGTTGGCGTTTGCCTTGATGGCGTAATGCACATGCCAGTCTGCGTTACCTGCGGTACACTCTCTTATTGACTTGAGGGTACTCTCCAGTATCCCCAGGTCATACTGATAACAGGGAGTGTGCATTATTTCTTGCCGTTAAAGAGGTAGTCACTCAGACGCTGCAGGGCAGCTTTCTTGTCACTCTCCTTGATGAGGAATGAGATGTTGTAGTTGCTGCCTCCGTATGATATCATGCGAACGGGGATGTCGGCCAGTGCATCAAGAGCGCGTGACTCAAAGCCCAGGTTCTCCCAGTTCATGTCACCTACTACGCATACTATGCACATTCCGTCATCTACGGTTACTGTGCCGTATTTCTTGAGCTCGCCTACAATCTCATCCAGATGCTTGATGTTGTCGATTGACATTGATACTCCAACCTCGGATGTGCAGATCATATCAATTGATGTGCGGTAGGTCTCAAACACCTCAAATACCTTCTTGAGGAAGCCGTGAGCCAGAAGCATGCGGCTTGACTTGATCTTGATGGCGGTGATGTTATCCTTGGCGGCTACGGCTGCTATACGGCCGGGCTCGTTGCGGTTGTCAATGAGTGTGCCGGGGGCGCTGGGCTCCATGGTGTTGAGCAGACGTACCGGTATGTTGGCTGCCTTGGCGGGCTGGATGCAGGTGGGGTGGAGTATCTTGGCTCCGAAATATGCCAGCTCTGCGGCCTCCTCAAAATGCAGGTGGCGTACGGGCTGTGTCTTGTCAACTACACGGGGATCATTGTTGTGCATGCCGTCAATGTCAGTCCAGATCTGGATCTCATCGGCCTTGATGGCGGCGCCCAGGATGGATGCTGTGTAGTCACTGCCTCCGCGCTGCAGGTTGTCGATGTCGCCGTTCACGTTGCGGCAGATAAAGCCCTGTGTGATGTAGATCTGCATGCCGGGAACGGCCTTGAGCTGCTTGGCTGCGTTCTCTGTGATGAACTGCATGTCAGGCTCTGCGTCTGCATCGGTCTTCATGAAATCCAGGGCGGGCAGGAGAGCAGCCTTGATACCCTGCTCCTTGAGGTAGAGGGTTACCATGTAGGTTGAGATAAGCTCACCCTGTGCAAGTATGATCTTTTCATCCTTCTCAGAGAAGTTTTCCTTATAGAATGACTGAAGGAATGAGAACTTGTCCTCCAGGAACTTGTTCAGGTTATCCTGGTTCTCCTTGCTGGAGAGCAGCTCGGGTACGTGTGCAAAATACTTCTTGCGCAGGCGGTTGATCACGTCATCGGCTCCGGCCTTGTTGCCGCCGTAAAGGTACTGGGCAATCTCTACAAGTGAGTTGGTGGTTCCTGACATGGCCGACAGGACTACCAGTTTCTGCTGTCCGTCCTCTGTGATGAGACGGCTCACTTCTTTCATTCTCTCGGGGCTTCCTACTGATGTGCCTCCGAATTTCAAAACTTTCATGTTATAGTTGTGTTGTGGTTATTTCTCTTCTTGAGCAGATTCGTTGGAATCGGCGTCAACCAGAAGCTTGCGGTCCTGGCATTTGAATATGCGGCCCGGGAACTCCTGGGTCCATTGCAGGTTGTGGGTAATCATGAGAATGGTGGTTCCGCTCTGGCCTACCTTGTGCAGGATCTCCATGATCTGACGTCCTGTATCGGGGTCCAGGTTGCCCGTGGGCTCATCGGCCAGGATAAGTTTGGGGTCATTGAGCAGGGCGCGTGCAATGCAGATACGCTGCTGCTCTCCGCCGGAGAGCTCGTGCGGCATCTTGTATCCTTTGGTGTCCATTCCCACCATTGCCAGTACCTGGAATATCTTCTGATGGATAAGCTTCTTGTCTTTCCAACCTGTGGATCTGAGTACAAAACTCAGGTTGTCAAAAACGTTACGGTCAGTAAGCAGCTGGAAATCCTGGAATACGATTCCCATCTGGCGGCGCAGACGCGGTACCTGACGCTTTTTCATTGTCATCAGGTTCATGCCCAGCACGATGGCGTGGCTGTCGGGCATGGGGCAGAGCACGTCCAGTTCACAGTACAGGGTCTTGAACAGGCTGCTCTTGCCTGATCCCACCTTGCCTATCAGGTAGACAAAGTCACCCTCCTGTACGGTGAACGTGACGTCGCCCAGGACGAACATATCCTCCTGGCGAACCTCAACGTTTCTGTAATCTATGATATCCATCAGCGGTGTGTGGGCTTATTCCTTGTGGCGCTTAACCAGCTCGGCTGCCAGCTCCTCAATGCGGTGTCCCTTTGAAGTGAGCAGCACGATGAGGTGATAGATAAGGTCCGATGCCTCATAGATAAGACGGTCATCAGTACCGTTGGTAGCCTCGATAACGGTCTCTACAGCCTCCTCACCGACTTTCTGAGCCATGCGGTTCACGCCGCTCTTGAACAGTGATGTGGTGTATGAACCCTCGGGCATCTCCTTGTGACGGCGGTCGATGAAATCCTGCAGATATGACAGGAAGTTCAAATCAACTGAGTTCTGCTCATTCCAGCAGGTGTCTGCTCCGGTGTGGCAAACGGGACCGTCGGGACGTGCCTTGATAAGCAGTGTGTCCTGGTCGCAGTCCAGCAGGATCTCCTTCACGTTAAGGAAATTGCCGCTGGTCTCACCCTTTGTCCAAAGGCAGTTTCTGGTGCGGCTCCAGAATGTTACCTTTCCGGTCTCTACGGTCTTGTCATACGCCTCCTTGTTCATGAAACCAAGCATCAGGACCTTGCGTGTCACATTGTCCTGAACGATGGCGGGTACGAGACCGCCCATTTTCTCAAAATTTATATCCATTGTTTTATTATTACAATCTTATAGGAATATTCAGCCCGCAAAGGTACTGCTTTAATTCGGGAATTGGTATCTCACCGAAGTGAAAAACGCTTGCGGCCAGTGCAGCATCTGCGTGACCCTCTATGAAAGTGTCGCGGAAATGCTCTTTTGCGCCTGCTCCTCCCGATGCAATCACCGGAATGGAGAGCTCATCGGAGAGCTTGCGCAGGGCGTCATTGGCAAAACCCTGCTTTACTCCGTCATGGTCCATGCTGGTAAAGAGGATCTCACCTGCACCGCGCTCCTGAGCCTCGTGTGCCCACTCAAACAGCATGCGGTCCGTGGGTACGCGGCCTCCGTTAAGGAAACAGCGCCAGCCCTCGGGCATCTGTTTGGCATCGATTGCAGCAACGCAAACCTGTGAACCAAAGTTAAGTGCAATCTGGTTGATCAGGTCGGGGTTCTTGATTGCGGCAGAGTTTACTGATACCTTGTCAGCTCCTGCGTTCAGGAGACGCTCCACATCCTTGAGCTCGTGAATGCCTCCGCCCACGGTGAACGGGATGGATATGTTCGCAGCTATGCGCTCAACCAATTCTGTAAATGTTTTTCTGCCTTCAAACGATGCGGTTATATCCAGGAATACCAACTCGTCGGCACCCTGCTGGCTGTAGAGTCGGCCCAGTTCTACGGGGTCTCCTGCGTCACGCAGGTTTACAAAGTTGGTGCCTTTTACGGTACGTCCGTCACGTATATCAAGGCAGGGGATTATTCTTTTTGCTAACATACTCTTACTCCTGGCATAGTTTTGAAAGCTGATCAATGGTTATGCGGCCCTCGTAGTAGGCTTTTCCTACAATTGCTGAGGGCAGGCCGGCCTCTTTCAGGTCCATGAGGTCCTGTACTGAACTTACGCCTCCGCTGGCAATCAGCTTTATTCCGGGGAACTCCTTGAGCAGTGAACGGTACAGTTCTACCGCCGGTCCCTGCAGCATTCCGTCACGGTTAATGTCCGTGCACAGAACCTGCGTGATGCCTTTATTCATGTAGTCGCGGATAAAGTCCGACAGGGTGAGCACGCTGTCCTCTTTCCATCCGTTTACTGATATCTTGCCGTCGCGGGCATCGGCACCCAGTATTATGTGTTCCTGACCAAAATCCTCAATCCATTTCTGCATCAGGTCGGGGTCTGTTACAGCGGTGCTGCCTACGGTTACCATGGCGGCTCCGCAACCCAGTGCCGTCTCAAGGTCCGATGTGGACTTGATGCCGCCACCGAAATCAACCGTCAGGTCCGTGTGGTTGGTTATTGCCTCCAGAACGGGGTAGTTCACTATGTGCTTGCTGCGTGCTCCGTCCAGGTCAACCAGATGGAGTCGTTTTATGCCGGCATCCTGAAAGCGCAGAGCTACGTCCAGCGGGTTGTCGCTGTAGGTCTTCTGTGCGTTGTAGTCACCCTTGGACAGGCGTACGCACTTGCCGTCTATTATATCTATCGCAGGTACTATCTCCATAACTTAAATGTCAAGAAAATTCTTAAGTATACGCTCTCCGGTAGGACCGCTCTTCTCAGGGTGGAACTGGGTGGCGTAGAAGTTGTCCTTATGCAGTGATGCGGTGAAGGGGAGTATATACTCAGTCCTGGCTGCTGTCCACTCGCATACCGGTACGTAGAAACTGTGTACAAAATAGACGAACTCAGGCTTGGTGAATCCCTTGAAGATTCCGTCACCTGTGGTCTCAATTGTGTTCCAACCCATATGCGGAACCTTGTCCTCATGACGCTGTGGCTGGAATTTGAGTACCGGTACGTCAAAGATACCCAGACAGTCGGTGTTACCCTCCTCACTGTGGCTGCACATGAGCTGCTGGCCCAGACAGATTCCCAGGACGGGCTGCTTGAGGTCTTTGATTATGCGGTCAAGACCATGCGCACGGAGATACTCCATCGTTGTGCTGGCCTCACCTACACCGGGAAATATCACCTTGTCGGCACGTCTCAGCTCCTCCTCGTTGTCAGTCAGCACGGGAGTGACGCCAAGTCTGGTAAGCGCACCGATGACCGAGCGTACGTTTCCGGCATTGTATTTGACTATTGCAATATTCATTTTCAGATACTATCTGTTTTCAAGCCGCGAAGTTACTAATTTTAAGCCCTCGAGCCCCCTTTCTTAATTATAAAATGAGTAAATTTGCGCCAAATTACGGACGGGGTGTTCGTAATAATGTTGTAAATACTTATATATCAGATAGTTATAATGAAAAAGTTTGCTGAGCGCGGACAACTTGACCTGTCACAGGTCAACAAAGATGTGTTGGAGGATTGGCTTAAGGAGGATCTTTTTGCACGCAGTATCAAAGAGCGTGAAGGTCATCCTTCATTCGTATTCTATGAGGGACCTCCCTCGGCTAACGGAATGCCCGGCATCCACCACGTCATGGCCCGTACCATCAAGGATACTTTCTGCCGTTACAAGACCATGTGCGGCTTCCAGGTTAACCGTAAGGCCGGTTGGGATACCCACGGACTGCCGGTAGAGCTTGGCGTAGAGAAAAAGCTCGGCATTACCAAGGAGGATATAGGCAAGAAGATATCGGTAGACGACTACAACATGAACTGCCGTACCGAGGTCATGAAATACAAGGAGCACTGGAGTGACCTTACACAGAAGATAGGTTACTGGGTGGACCTGGATAATCCCTATATCACTTATGACAACCGTTACATCGAGACCCTGTGGTGGCTGCTCAAGCAGCTCTACGGTAAGGGTTATCTTTATAAAGGATACACCATCCAGCCTTACTCACCCGCCGCTGGTACAGGCCTTTCAAGCCATGAGCTGAACCAGCCCGGCTGCTACCGTGACGTAAAGGATACCACCGTTACCGCCCAGTTTGAGATGACTGATCCCAAACCGGAGATGACAGGTTGGGGCACACCCTGTTTCGTGGCATGGACCACAACTCCGTGGACTCTGCCTTCAAACACCGCCCTGTGCGTAGGTAACAAGATAGATTACGTAGCTGTACGTACATACAATCCTTACACCGGCGCACCTGTGACTGCTGTCATGGCTAAGGAGCGTCTCAGCGCATATCTGGATCCCAAGGGCGCTGAGCTTGCACTTGACTCTTACAAGCAGGGTGACAAGATTGTTCCTTATCAGATCGTTGCAGAGTACAAGGGTGCTGACCTGGTAGGCATGCATTATAAGCAGCTATTCCCGTGGGTAAAGCCCGTTTTCAAGGCAGAGGACGGCTCAATACAGATTTCAGATGCAGGTTTCCGCGTAATCCCCGGTGACTACGTAACTACTGAGGACGGTACCGGTATTGTACATATAGCACCTACATTCGGTGCCGATGACGCATTCGTAGCCAAGGCTGCAGGAATCCCGTCACTCTTTATGGTGAACCGCAAGATGGAGACCCGTCCTATGGTTGACTTTACAGGTAAGTACTGGCTCATGGATGAGCTGGATCCTGACTTTGTAAAGAACTGCATAGACAAGGATCTCTACACCGAGTACCAGGGCGCATACGTAAAGAACGCATATGATCCCAAGTTCAACGTGGGCGGCAAGTATGACGAGGCTGCCGCACAGAAGGAGGAGGACCTGAACGTATACATCTGCATCCGCATGAAGCAGGCCGGTACCGCATTCAAGATAGAGAAGCACGTGCACAACTATCCGCACTGCTGGCGTACCGATAAGCCCGTCATCTACTATCCTCTGGACAGCTGGTTCATCAAGGCATCGGCCGCCCGTGAGCGCATGATGGAGCTTAACGATACCATCAAGTGGAAGCCGGAATCAACCGGAACAGGCCGATTCGGCAAGTGGCTTGAGAACCTGAATGACTGGAACCTGAGCCGTAGCCGCTACTGGGGCACTCCGCTGCCTATCTGGCGTAACGATGAGGGCGACGAGCTGTGCATCGGCTCTGTAGAGGAACTCTATAATGAGATTGAGAAGTCTGTAAAGGCCGGCGTAATGAAATCCAATCCTTTCAAGGAGAAGGGTTTCCAGCCCGGTGTCTATACTGCAGAGAACTATGATAAGATTGACCTGCACCGTCCGTATGTGGATGATATAATCCTGGTATCTGAGGCCGGTCGTGCCATGAAGCGTGAGCTTGACCTTATAGATGTATGGTTTGACAGCGGTGCCATGCCGTTCGCTCAGATGCACTATCCGTTTGAGAACAAGGAACTCATTGACAACGGTACCGTATTCCCTGCCGATTTCATTGCCGAGGGCGTGGATCAGACCCGCGGTTGGTTCTATACGCTGCATGCAATCGCCACTATGGTAAAGAACAGCGTATCATTCAAGACGGTAATATCAAACGGTCTGGTGCTGGACAAGAACGGCAACAAGATGTCCAAGCGTCTTGGCAATGCCGTGGATCCTTTCAAGGAGATAGAGCAGTTCGGTTCCGATGCACTGCGCTGGTACATGATCACCAACGCCCAGCCTTGGGATAACCTCAAGTTTGATGAGGAGGGTGTTAAGGATGTTACCCGCAAGTTCTTTGGCACACTGCACAATACATATAAGTTCTTTGCCCAGTATGCCAATGTGGACGGCTTTGACAACTCAGCCGCACAGATTGCAGTGGCAGAGCGTCCCGTAATGGACCGCTGGATCCTGAGTGAGCTCAACTCACTTACCAAGGAGGTTCGCGAGAGTCTTGATGACTTTGAGCCTACACGTGCCGGCCGTCTCATTACCAACTTCGTTAACGACTACCTGTCCAACTGGTACGTTCACCTTACCCGTGACCGTTACTGGGGCAGCAGCATGAGCGCTGATAAGCTGGCCGCTTACCAGACTCTTTATACCTGCCTTGAGACTGTTTCACGCCTCATGTCACCCGTTGCACCGTTCTATGCAGACCGTCTGTACCGTGACCTGACAGCAGTGGCTCAGCCGGGTGCTCCCGTATCGGTACATCTGGCCGACTATCCGGTTTGTGACGAGTCTCTCGTTGACAAGGAGCTGGAGACCCGTATGGAACTTGCGCAGAAGCTCACCTCAATGGTACTTGCCCTGCGTAAGCGTGATGACGTAAAGATCAACGTGCGCAAGCCGTTGCAGAAGATACTTATCCCCGTTACCGCAGAGCTCCGCTCACATCTGGAGCCTGTAAAGGATCTGGTCCGTGATCAGGTCAACGTCAAGGAGATTGAGTTCGTTGAGGGTGCAACCGATGTCCTGGTCAAGAAGGTCAAGTGTAACTTCAAGATCCTGGGTAAGAAATTCGGCCCGCTCATGAAGGGTGTGGCAGCAGCCGTACAGAACATGAGCCAGCAGGATGTCGCTGCCCTGGAGCAGAACGGCAGCTTCACCTTTGATATAAACGGTACTCCCGCTACTGTCGATACCACCGAGGTTGAGATCTATAGTGAGGATATACCGGGTTGGGTAGTTGCCAATGAGGGTACGCTCACCGTTGCCCTTGATATCCAGCTGACCGATGACCTTAAGCGTGAGGGTATTGCCCGTGAGCTCAAGAAACGTATCCAGGATTCACGTAAGCAGAACGGTCTGGAGATAACTGACCGCATCAAGGTTCGTTTGAACTCAAATGCCGATACCGATGCCGCCGTTCGCGAGTATGAGGAGTGGATCAAGAGTCAGGTTCTGGCCGACAGCATTGAACTGGTTGCCGGAATGGAGCAGGGCGAAGACATATCTTTTGATGACTATTCATTCAAACTTCAGATTGAGAAAATATAATCAATAAACCTTAACCTATAACTGTACCAATATTATGGCAGAGAAGAACCGTTACTCGGATGAGGAACTTGAGGAGTTCCGTCAGATCATCAATGAAAAACTGGAAATTGCACAGAGGGATTACGATGCTCTCAAGGCTTCACTCATGAATGCCGACAACAACAGTACTGATGACACATCGCCTACCTATAAGGTCCTTGAGGAAGGCGCCAACACTCTCTCTAAGGAGGAGACGACACGTCTGGCTCAGCGTCAGATGAAGTTCATCCAGTCTCTTCAGGCTGCACTTGTACGCATAGAGAACAAGACATACGGTATTTGCCGTGAGACAGGCAAGCTTATCCCCAAGGAGCGTCTGCGTGCCGTACCTCACGCAACCCTTTGCATAGAGGCTAAACAGAGCAAACATTGATTCGTGTCATGGATAAAGTGAATCCGGACAGCCCAAGGTGTGCCCGTCAGGGGCGGCTGGCACTGATAATAATCCTGTCAGTGCTGGTGATAGACCAGATTATCAAGATACTGGTCAAAACCAACATGCATCTTGGTCAGGTGATTGACATTACCTCATGGTTCAAGATATGCTTTGTCGAGAACAACGGCATGGCATTCGGAATGGAGATAATCGGCAAGCTGTTCCTGTCACTGTTCAGGATTGGAGCCATAGGTTTCTTTGTCTGGTATCTGATAAAAATATTGAACAAAGGATTCCCCACGGGATATATCGTGACCGTATCATTCGTGATAGCCGGCGCCATAGGTAACCTGCTGGACTGCATGTTCTACGGGCTTATCTTTACCGGCAGTTCCGTGATGTCCGACAGCATTGCGCACTTTACCTCCATCGGCAGCGGGTACGCCCCGTTCCTGTATGGTAAGGTGGTGGATATGTTCTATTTCCCCTTATGGACATGGCCGGACTGGATGCCTCTGGTGGGCGGTGATACATTCTTCAATCCCGTGTTCAACTTTGCGGATTCATGCATAACCTGCGGCGTGGTCGCATTGCTTCTTTGCTATACAAAACTGGTGAACATGGGCCTTCATTACGATGAAGGTTCCGCTCAGGATACAAGTGTAGAGCCTGATGAGAAAGATTGATGTCATACTGTTGGCGCTGCTTGCCGTCACACTGTCGGGTTGTCGTCTCAGACGTCCCGATGACGTGCTGTCACCCAAGAAAATGGAGCAGTTCCTCTATGACTTTCATATGGCCCAGGCAATATCCCAGGAGCTTCCTCGTGATGAGAAATATACCACTGCGGCATATGTGGAGTGGGCATACAGACATAACGGGATAACCCGTGAGCAGTTTGAGACATCACTTGTCTGGTATACCCGTTACCCCAAGGAGTTCACCAGGATTTACAAGCGTCTCTCCAACAGGATTGATGATGAGTATAAAGCTCTGAGCCGTTCCCTGGCTCAGATAGAGAAGAAATCAGTATCCATAGAATCCGGTGACAGCGTTGACCTGTGGTACATGGACAGGACTTCGCTGCTCAATACATCGGCCTATATGAACAAACTGACCTATAAGATCAGTTCTGATACCACATTCCATCCGGGTGATACACTGCGGTTGAGCCTGCAGGGTACATTCGTATGTGTTGATACGGTTGTTCCGGCATACGCCTACATATCACTCTCGGCCTATTATGCAGACAGCGT
The DNA here is from genome assembly GCA_900319225.1 of uncultured Prevotellaceae bacterium. Classification (GTDB taxonomy): domain Bacteria; phylum Bacteroidota; class Bacteroidia; order Bacteroidales; family Bacteroidaceae; genus Colenecus. The sequence goes on from ONNV01000005.1 coordinate 141,653, forward strand.
CTCTACTGCCGATACTATCCTTAATGAGAATGGCCGGATAGAGCTGTCAATCAATCTGGATAAGGAAAAGAAATTTACAAGCATAAGCGGATCGGTAAGCTATCTTGACTCTACCGATAACCGCAACTCGCTGCTTATGCTCTCCGGGATGGAGCTGATGCGCTACCACGTCAGACTGGCCGTCGATACAGTCAGCCTCAGAGACTCAACGGCTACGGCGGCGGAACTCTGAACAGACCACGGCAGTGGCAATGGCCACGTTGAGTGACTCCGATGTCTTGGCTCCCTGAGGCCAGTTGGGGATATAGAGCTTCCGGTTCACTGCAGCCGCAACAACGGGGCCGATTCCGTTCCCTTCATTTCCCATAACAATCACACCGTTTTCTGTCAGTTGGGTGTCATAGATTATGTCACCCTCCAGGAATGTGCCGTAAACAGGGGTGGTGCGTGGTAACCCGTTGATATCCCTGCCCAGGTCAGTGTAGTGTACGCTCACTCTGGCAATAGCTCCCATGGTTGCCTGGATGGCTTTGGGGTTGTAGATGTCGGCAGTTGCCTTGGAACAGAATATGTGCTTGATTCCAAACCAGTCGGCTATACGTACTATGGTACCCAGATTGCCGGGGTCCTGTACGTCATCAAGAGCCAGTACCAGATTTGCGGAGGCTGCAGCCGATATCGTGGTGCTGTCCTGTGGTATGCGGAATACGGCCAGTACATCCTGCGGAGCCTGCTGCAGGCTGGCGCGTTTAAGCTCATCGGGGGTGACGGTCTCAACACGGGCGGCAGGTATGCTGCGCCTGGTTTGCATCCAGTCACTGGTGGCTGCCAGCAGAATGCATTCAAATTTTCCCAGAAGCTCGCCCACAAGTTTGTGACCTTGGGCAATGAAAAGACCCTTTTCCGTACGGAACTTCTTCTGTTCCAGGCTCTTGATATTTTTGATGTCGTTCTTGCTGAGCATACTTTTGTTTTTGTTTTGTAAAGATAGTTATTTTTCAAATCTGAACTTTGATACCAGATTGACTTTCCTTATCTTTGTATGTTAGAGTAAATGTATATGAACAGGAAGCAGGTAAATAGTATCCTATGGTTTGTGGCTCTATTGTGGCTCACATCCTGCTCTGTTTACAAATACGTGCCTCAGGGGCAGTATCTGCTCAACAAGGTTGAGGTTACATCGGCCGACAAGAGCATGGTGGATGTAACCAAATACAGGAACCTTTCATATCAGAATCCCAACTCGCGCTGGTTCGGGCTGTTCCGTTTCCCCCTTAGATTCTACTCGCTTACCAAAACCAGGTCCGGTGAGGCGCCTGTGATATATGATCCGCTTCTGTCGGAGGCTACCCGCAGCGATATCAAACGTTCTCTTATGAACTCCGGTTACCTGAATGCCGATGTATCATACACGTCCATCAACAAACGTCGTCCCAAGACTACAGTCCGTTATAAGCTGGATCCCGGAAAGATGTTCGTGGTGGATACCATCCGGGTCACGGTTCAGGACAGCGCCATCAGCCGTATTATTGAGGCTGACAGCAAGCAGTCACTTCTGGTATCGGGCATGAATCTGGATGCCGACATTCTCAATGACGAGCGTAACCGAGTGGTTGAGCTGGTTCACAAACACGGCTATTACAGGTTCAACCGTGATTTCATCTCTTTTGTGGCCGATACCGCCCGCGGGAGTGACAAGGTTGGACTGCGCATGATCGTATCGGCCGAGAGTACCGATGATGACGGCACTGTACATCCGCACCGTCTGTTCACTATCTCAACCATAGATTATTACCTGTCCGATAAGAGCGGCAACCTGCCGGGTGCTACGCTTGATCCCAGTATTGAGGACCATGACGGTTTCAGGCTCCTTTATCCCGGTCAGGATGACAAGCCGTATCTGCGTGCCAAGATAGTTGATAACCACTCCTTCCTAAGGAGCGGTATGATGTATAACTCAGATTCCATCTCCAAGACATACACCTCACTGTCACGTCTGGGTATTCTCAAGTACTCAAACATTAGGTTGGCCGAGATACCCGGTTCCGATAACGAACTCAGTGCCAGCGTCTATATGATGCGCCAGCCCAAGCACTCTGTCGCTCTGGAGATGGAGGGTACCAATACGGCCGGTGACCTGGGTGCTGCGGCGTCCCTGTCGCTGACGGACCGTAACCTGTTCCGCGGATCGGAGCAGCTGACCCTTAAATTCCGCGGAGCTTATGAGTCCATCACGAACCTGCCGGGTTATACCGGAGATACCTATCTGGAGTATGGTATGGAGGCCAATCTGGACTTCCCAGAGTTCCTGGTACCATTCATGTCACAGGAGCTGCAGCGCAGGAGCCAGGCTACGTCACGTTTCAGCGCCAAGATCAATGCACAGCGCCGTCCGGAGTTCCAAAAGACCATATTCTCAGCAGGATGGGGCTATTTCTGGGGTGACGGATGGCAGAAATCACACAGGCTGGATGTGCTGGACCTGAACTATCTGCTGGTTCCGTGGATATCGGACCATTTCAGGGAGGAGTATCTGGACTCCGTGACTACTGTAAGGTCAATACTCAAATACAACTATGAGGACCTGCTCATAACCAAGCTGGGTTACACGTTCTACTACTCTAATTCACGTCTTAACTCAAATGACCCGTTCCAGTACTCGGTACGTGTGGGGTTTGAGACATCGGGAAATATCCTGAACCTGCTCTCTGAGCCTCTGAGTTTTGAGAAGAACTCAAGCGGACAGTACAAGTTCCTGGGCGTGGCTTTTGCACAGTATGTCAAGCATGACTTTGCCGTTACCGCAAACTGGCGTCTTGACCCGATGAACAATCTTGTGGCTCATCTGGAGTGGGGTATAGCGGTACCGTACGGAAACTCTACCAGTTTGCCGTTTGAGAAGCGCTACTTTGCCGGTGGCGCTAACAGCGTCCGTGGTTGGGCCGTGCGTGAGTTGGGTCCCGGCACTTATCAGGGAGATGACAAGACTATTGACTATATCAAACAGTCCGGTGATATAAAACTTGGAGCAAGTCTTGAGTACCGTTCCAAGTTGTTCTGGAAGATCAATGGAGCCGCATTCATAGATGCCGGTAACATTTGGACCATACGTGAATATGCCGAGCAGCCCGGTGGCGCGTTCGGATTTGACACTTTCTACAAGCAGATAGCCGTATCCTACGGTCTGGGACTCAGGTTTGACTTTGGATTCCTGGTACTCAGACTTGACGGCGGCATGAAGGCTTATAACCCGTCGGGCAAGACCCTGTATAAGAAGCTGCCTATAGTGCATCCGTCATTTGACAGGGATTTCTCGTTCCATCTGGCTGTAGGTTATCCGTTCTGACCATTTAAGACACACTATGATTATGAAGAAAGAAATAAGACAACATAAAAATGAAAATCTACTTTATGAGTTTGTCAAGTGGAAGCAGCGGCAACTGCTACTATCTTGGCACAGACGAACATGCAATCCTGATTGACGCCGGCATCCCCGTGAGACAGATAAAGGGATACCTTAAGGATGCCGGTATCCCTTTTGAGAAGATTATGGCAGTGTTTGTGACCCATGATCACGCTGACCATATAAAGGCTCTTGGTAACCTGGGCGAGAAGTGCGCCATTCCCGTATATGCTACCCGTGAGACCCATGAGGGCATAAACAACAACTACTGTATGACCGAGAAGTTGTCCAGTAGCGTCCATTATGTTGAGAAAGAGGTGCCTTTCAAGTTCTTTGATTTTGTCATAACCCCGTTTGAGGTTCCTCATGACGGAACGGACAATGTGGGCTATAGGGTAGAGGTTGACGGCAAGGTGTTCTGTTTCGTGACAGACCTGGGTCATATTACCGATACCGTATCCAAGTATATCCTCCAGGCCAATTACCTTATCATGGAGGCAAACTATGATGAGGATATGCTGCGAATGGGTAACTATCCGCAGTTTCTTAAGGATAGGATTACAAGTCCGCGCGGGCACCTGAGCAACAAGACCACCGCCAAGTTCCTGGCCCAGAACATGGGTCCGGACCTGAAATACATCTGGCTGTGCCATCTCAGCGGCGAGAACAACCACCCCGAAATAGCATACAAGACCGTTGAGTATGAACTCCGCAGCGTGGGCATCATCCCGGGCAAGGATGTGCAGTTGTGTGCTTTGAAACGGACTACTCCTAGCGAGTTATATGTATTTTAAATACTGATAAGGTTTCCAGCTGCACACACCAAGAAGGTTCCCATTTTGATATACCTTTTGGTAAATAGGTTTCCAGTCGTACCAAGGAAATAATACGAACGCACCTGCGTATTCCCGTCCGTGCCCCTAATCTGCACAAGGTATCCAACTGCACTTTCCAGGGTATAAAAAGGATTCCAGTTGCACCCAGTAAAACCAGCCCCTCGCAAGCGTAGCAAGCGAGGGGTTGGTTTTACCCGGCCTGGAAGGCCGGCAGAGTGGAGCGACATGGAATAAAAATGGAATGTCGCGTAACGGGTTTGGGGCGTCGCCGCCCCAAACTAAAAAAATGTTGTTTCTAATACGCAGATAAGTTTCCATCCAACGACTTTTGAGGCCCTACGGGCCAAAAAAGTCAAAAACGCCCGAGCACCAAAGGTGCGAGCAAAAAAAACACCGCACCTGCGTAACGCAAGTGGTATACGCAAGTGCAAACGTATTGGGGCGAGCGAATGCCTGGAGCGAGAATGCGGACCCGGAGGGCCGCCAAGCGAACGTAGTGAGCGTTTTCGCGTTAGCGAAATAAAAAAAGGTTTATAATCAAGGGGTTCAGGGTTCGGAGCACTGGTCGTGTAAAAAAGGAAAGAGAGGTCATCTAGACCTCTCTTTCCTTGTACGCGATCAGGGATTCGAACCCTGGACCCATTGATTAAGAGTCAATTGCTCTACCAACTGAGCTAATCGCGCAAGTGCTTTCCTGTAAAAGCGATGCAAAGGTATCGCTTTTAATTGATTCTCCAAAATGAAATGCCTCTTTTTTTACTAAAAAATGTTGCCCTGAACCAATCAGGCTCAGGGCAACAATACATAATCTCTTCTAATTATCAGAATTTGAAGAAGTTCTTGGCATTGTAGTATGATATGTCCTCAATCATCTGCTCAATCCTGGGCATCTCACTTGCCGGAATCTCTCCCTTCTCCACATCGGTACCGATCAGATTGCAGAGAATTCGGCGGAAATACTCGTGACGGGCGTATGATACGAATGAACGGCTGTCTGTAAGCATTCCTACAAAACGTGACAGCAGTCCCAGCATGCTCAGAACCTGCATCTGCTGCTCCATACCGTTCTTCTGGTCCAGGAACCACCAGCCTGCACCAAGCTGTATCTTGCCGGGTACGCTTCCGTCCTGGAAGTTGCCTATTGTGGTACCTACCATCTCAAAATCGCTGGGATTAAGGTTGTAGATGATAGTCTTGGTGAGCTTGTCCATGCTGTTTAGACGGTCCAGATAACGGTTCATGGCCTTGGCGGTCATTACCTGTGACATTGAGTCAAAACCGGTGTCCTTACCAATCAGGTTGAACATCTTGGTGTTCTGGTTGCGGATTACACCGTAGTGGAACTGCTGTGTCCATCCGGTATCGGCATCCATCTTACCGAATTCAATGAGCATGGCGCTCTTGAATTTGCGTATCTCTGCTTCTGTGAGAACGGTTCCTGAGTAAACCTTGCTGAATATGGCATCCAGTTCTGCTGCGGTAAAGTCATCGGCATAGAACTCCTCCATACCATGGTCGCTCAGACGGCATCCCATCTGCTCAAAGTATTTGTGACGTACCAGCAGGGCCTTTACGATATCGTCAAAGCAGTTTATGCTTACTCCGCTTACCTTGGCCAGCTTGTCTATGTACTCGCGGTATGCCGCGGGATTCTCAACGGCCATTGCCATATCGGGACGCCAGGTGGGCAGCACCTTTACCTTGAATCCGCTTTCACGAACCTGCTTGTGGTACTCCAGTGAGTCTACGGGATCATCGGTGGTGCAGACTGCCTCTACGTTGTAGTGGAGCATCAGGTTGCGGGCGCTGAATTCAGGGCTTGCCAGTTTCTCGTTGCACTCGTCATAGATCTCCTTGGCGGTCTGAGGGTTCAGTACCTTGTCAATACCGAAACAGGTCTTAAGCTCCAGATGAGTCCAGTGGTAGAGCGGGTTGCGCATGCAGTAGGGCATGGTCTCGGCCCATTTCTGGAACTTGTCCCAGTCCGATGCATCACCGGTTATGAACTTCTCGGGGATGCCGTTGGTGCGCAGGGCACGCCACTTGTAGTGGTCGCCACCCAGCCACAGCTCAGTGATGGAACGGAACTTATGGTCCTCGGCTACCTCCTGCGGGTTAAGATGGCAGTGGTAGTCTATGATGGGCAGTTTCTTTGCGTGATCGTGAAACAGATGTACTGCAGTCTCGTTCTGCAGCAGGAAATTCTCATGAATGAATGGTTTCATATATGTTGTTGTTTGTTCAGAAAAGTCTGGCTACGTGTCTTGAAAGTATGTTCTCACCAACCTGACCGGCTATAACGCCGCTGTTGCGCTTCAATGCGTCATAGTATTCGTTTCCAAGTTCAGCTGCAATCTTGTAGCTTACATGTACCAGCTGGCGGAAATCAGGATTGTAAAGGTTATCCTTCTGGTTGTGACGCAGGGCGCGTGCATACTCATCTCCGCTCCATGACCTGATCTGCTCAGCGCTGGGTAGCTTCTCAGGATTGATGTCAATAACGGTGGCGTAGGGGATGCAGAGCTCTTCCATACGTCCCAGCGCCGATATTGCAATCTTCTTGGCAATCTCAAGCGCACCGGCATCGGCCAGGGCGAGACCGATATTCTCTTCCAGCCATGTGGTTCCGGCGGTCTTGATATGGATGCCCTTGTCATACTGGCGGATGAGACGTCCCATGATGGGGTAGATTGAGAACTTGTCACTTCCGGAGTGAATGCTCAGCTTAAGGCCTTCAGGCAGACCGAACTCCTTAACGGCATAGTCTATAACCAGCAGGTCCTCGCGGAACTCTTTCTCAAACTGGGCGGTATCACCTACGTAGTCAACGCCTTTGTTGAACCGTCCGGTAAACTTGGGGGCGATGGTCTGTGCCGGAACACCCTCTGCTGCCAGAGCACTCAGTATGAAGAATATCTCGATGGGAGTCTGAGGTGAGTCTACCTCATCCATTGACACCTCTGTTACAAAATTGTCGGCACCCTTATGGTCGGCGATATGTCTGTAAATGCGTCCTGCCTCCTGCACGGCAAACAGATACTTGCCGGCCATTGCCTCAATAAGGCTGCGGTCCACATTGAACGGCTGTTCAATGCCGGGGATAACCAGACTGCCGGCATATTTCATGTTGTTGTCGGCAAATTTTTCAATATCCTTTGCATCGGCCTGCTTGCCTATGTAATCCGCAACATCTATGGTAAAGAAATCAGATGCCTCTATGAACTTGTCTACGTTGTTCATGTTGATATGGTCGGCATCCACAAAGTAGGGACTGTCGTAGCCAAGCGCCTTGACGGCTTCATCGGCCTCACGGCGTGTGTCCATGGGGTCCGTGCCTACAATCTGATGTTCGCGGTTGGATTTGTTCCAGACGGGTACAAAATGGATACCGTATTTCTTTTCTGCCTCTATCAGGGCCGAGAGCTGGGCCTTACCTTCGTGTGAGAACCGGTCACCGATTCCGAATGAATATTTTCCTATCAGTTTCATAATTATATATTTGGCTTGTATGCAAATGTAGTCCTTATTCCGTTATGTTGAATCCGGCTTCCCTTAAAAAGACGGTGGCGCGGCCCGATGTGTCATTCGTCAGCCTGACGGTGAATACGGGGAACTCACGCCTTACGGGATATGTGGAACGCTGTCTTTCAAATGATTGTATGTCCGCTCTGAGCCTGGCGTCATCCTGCATTATGTCATATGAGTACAGGATAGCCTCAGAGAGTATCTGCTGGGGGCTCTTGCCGGCTGCGTCAATCGTGAACTCCAATGGCTGGGCGGGCAGGGGAGCGCTGTCAACCTCCCAGTCGCTGCAGGGCAGGTCAAAGAACTTGCCCAGAGCATTCACGCACATCATGGTGCCTGTAGCCTTTCCGTCAATGGAGTACCCGGCTATGTGAGGGGTTCCTGTAAATAGCAGGTCAAGCAGTTCAGGGTCTATGTCGGGCTCGTTCTCCCAGACATCAAGCGATGCGGCCCTGATCTTTCCCTCCTTAAGTGCCTGCTTGAGTGCGGCTCCGTCCACCACCTCTCCGCGCGACGTGTTTATCAGGATCTGGCTGCTGTTCATGGCGGCCAGCCTTTGACTGTCAAAGAGATGGAATGTGGCGTCCTGTCCGGTAGTGGTCAGGGGCACATGGCAGGTTATTATGTCACTGCGCTCTATTATCTCATCTATCGTTACAAAGGCGGAACTGCCTTCACGGCGGGCACGTGGGGGATCGCAGAGCAACACCCTGAATCCAAGCAGTGCTGCCAGACGGGCCACCTTGAATCCTACGTTTCCCACTCCTACAACACCCAGGGTCTTCTGCTTGCAGTCAAAACTGAAACGGTTGGCCAATGTAACCAGCAGTGATCCCACGTACTGCTGGACAGACCATGAGTTGCATCCGGGAGCGTTAGTCCAGGTTATTCCGTTTTGCCGGCACCACTGGGTGTCAATATGGTCAAATCCTATGGTTGCGGTTGCAATGAATCGCACTTTGGTCCCCTCCAGAAGGTTCCTGTCACAGCGGGTGCGGGTCCTTATGATAAGTGCATCGGCATCAGTTATCATATCCCGGGTTATCTCCTGACCGGGAGCATACAGGACCTCTGCATACGGTTCAAGTACGTCTTTGAGGAATGGTATATGTGAGTCGCAGACTATTTTCACTTTATGAATCTTTTATGGTTACGGATTGGTCACGAGCCATATCTTTGGCGTCATTCCAGTCACTTTCTTGAATGCGTTGTTAAAAGCCGATGCATCCGGAAATCCGCATGTGGCGGCCATCTCGGACTGTTTGGCATCAGGGTGCTCAATCAGATACTCCTGTGCAAACTTTATCCTTAGTATGTTTATGTAATCAGAGAAACTCATGCCGTAAGTGTCATTCACCAGTTTTGATATGTAGGTCCTGTTGGTCTGCAGCATCTTGGCTACATCCGATACTCTGATTCCCTTTTTCAGATAGAGGCGGTTGCTTATTATCAGTTCCTCGAACCTGGCCTTCAGATAGTTCTCATCGGGTGATTCCTGTTGCGGAGCCACTGATACGGATTGGACCATCTTTTTCAGGCTCTTGGCTGTAATAATTGAGCCCTGGTCATGATCTTTGGGTACGAGCTTGAATGACATTGCCGCGATCTCCCTGAATGAGATGTCGGTCCTGCCATACAGGAAAGTGCTGAATGCCATGAAGTAGATGCTTGCGGAGAATATGATAAGCATCACTGCCGATAACCATGTCCTTTCTGCAGTCATCGACAGCTGCATCGCTTCAATGGCTGCGTAGATGGTAATGAGTGCCGATAAACTCTTATGCTGCAGGCTGGTCTCTCCCGGTGATTTACTCAATATGGTAAATATTCCGAACATTATGAACTCAACGGTCAGTATGCCGTAAAAGAGCCAGAATGAACAGAGGTGTATCAGGAACTCGACCGCATTGTGCTCCTTGCCCAGAGTCAGTATGTTGGTGTGGCTGGAGATGCACTGCAGGAACGGTTCCTTGCCATATGTAAGCAGTAATGCTATCTGTGCCAGGATCATGGTGGCGGGTATTGATGCCCATGTCAGGGTGAATGTCCTTTTTGATGACTGCCCTACGGACTGGATGTAGATTACGGCAACAGGTATGACTATGACAGTAAAGAACTGTCTGATAAAATAGAAAATGAGTTGTTCCGTGTCGCCTCCGAACGTGAGTTCCGCCTCAGCCAGAGTGGAAACGCCAATTGAGGTAAGAAGCAGCTGCAACAACTTGAATGAGCGGTCTTTCTTATGGACAAACGGGTTCAGCACCAGCCAGAAAAGGCAGGTGAACAATGGCATGAACGCTAAAACCTTTATTGTCATTGGCGGCTAAGTCTCTATATCTTATTGCGTGATGCGAATATACTGATTTTTTGTGACATAAAAACAGCCCGACCGTGCGGCCGGGCTGTTTTACTTATAACTGATACCCTGATCAATAAGCGAACATGGGGTAATCCTTCATTATGCTGTTTACGCGGGCACGAACCTTTGCTATTACAGCCTCATCCTCAGGAGCGTTCAGAACCTCCTCAATCATCTCGGCGATGGTAACCATCAGATCCTCCTTGGCACCACGTGTGGTGATGGCGGGAGTACCGAATCTCAGACCTGAGGTCTGGAATGCGCTGCGTGAGTCAAACGGAACCATGTTCTTGTTGGCTGTGATATCGGCAGCAACAAGAGCCTTCTCGGCAACCTTACCGGTCAGGTCAGGATACTTGGAACGCAGGTCAACCAGCATGCTGTGGTTGTCTGTACCGCCTGATACGATTGTGAATCCGCGCTTGGTCAGCTCCTCGGCCAGCTTCTTGGCGTTCTTCTGAACCTGGATCTGATACTCCTTGAACTCGGGCTGGAGAGCCTCGCCGAATGCAACGGCCTTGGCTGCGATGACGTGCTCCAGAGGACCGCCCTGGATGCCGGGGAATACGGCTGAATCCAGAAGCTGTGACATCATCTTTATCTCACCCTTAGGAGTCTTGCGGCCCTGGGGATCCTCAAAGTCCTTACCCAGCAGGATGATACCGCCGCGGGGACCGCGCAGTGTCTTGTGGGTGGTAGATGTAACAATGTGAGCGTACTTTACAGGGTTCTCAAGCAGACCTGCAGCAATAAGACCTGCGGGGTGTGCCATATCGATCATCAGGAGAGCGCCTACCTCATCGGCAATCTTGCGCATACGTGCGTAGTCCCACTCACGTGAGTATGCTGAGCCACCACCGATGATGAGCTTGGGCTTAACCTCAAGTGCCTGCTGCTCCATCTTGTCGTAGTCAACACGACCGGTCTCGGGGTTGAGGTCATAACCTACGGCATGATAGAGAATACCTGATGAGTTTACAGCTGAACCGTGTGACAGGTGACCGCCGTGTGCCAGGTTGAGTCCCATGAATGTGTCGCCCGGGTTGAGTACAGCCTGCAGAACGGCTGCGTTTGCCTGAGCACCTGAGTGGGGCTGTACGTTAGCGTACTCAGCACCGAAAAGCTGCTTGATACGGGCTATGGCAAGTCTCTCAGACTCATCGACTACCTCGCAACCACCATAGTAACGCTTACCGGGATAACCCTCTGCATACTTGTTGGTCAGGCATGAGCCCATGGCCTGCATAACCTGGTCACTTACAAAGTTCTCGGAGGCAATCAGCTCAATGCCTTTTGCCTGGCGCTGATGTTCGCGCTCGATGATGTCAAAAATTTCTTGGTCTCTTTTCATTGTTTATTGTGTTGGTTTATATCCTTAAAAAATGATTCCGTATGAGAACGATATCATGCTGACCCTTCTGTTCAGCGTTAAATCGGGAGCCGATGGGTTACCGGTGGTTTCATACATACCGTATGATACGTTGTTTATCGTTGCTTCATATTCAAAATCCAGGAATGTGCGTCCAATCTGTATGCTCATACCTGCAGTCCATCCGCTTACCAGTGACGCCGGGCTGTCAGAATAGACATAAGGGTCAGTGTTAGTATATTCCACTGAGTAATACTTGGACGGTACAAATCTCAGACGCGGACCCGTGAATATGGACATCCTGTAAGGAGGACGGTCTATCACGTGATATCCTACCTGTAGCGGAATGGTTAGGGAGAGTGCGGAGTATGAACAGCCAACCTCGTCGCGGGTAGTGGATTCCGGGTCCCAGCTGTTCCTGTCAACAAAGAATGATGATTTGTTGAAGTTCAAGCCGACTCCGGTCTGGAACAGTACGCTTTTGGCTGTCAGTCTCAACTGGAGTGCAATGAAATTGCCTACCTGCGTGTCCTGGGTATAATCGGGCAACTTATGGTCGTTCATGACTGCTTTTGTGAGGTACGTGCCTGTAGCTGCAAATCCTATCCTTACACCCCAGTTGAAGTTTGTGGACTGGAATTGCCGGCCAAGAGATTCCTGAGCCATAGCGGATGTGGCTGTCAGAATAATGCATAGTGTGGCAAGCACTCGTAACCTCATTACAACAGTTTTATCTCTCCTTTATGTATATCCTTGTTACAGTAGCGGCAGCGCAGTGTGCCGTTCTCCTTGTCAACTACATCAAACACGGTCAGCATGGGCTCGTGGTTGGTAATGCATTTGGGGTTGCCGCATTTTACTATGCCGCGAACCTCACTTGGCATGGAGATCATCTTCTTTTCAACCACCTCATAGTCGCGGATTATGTTCAGGACTATGTTGGGTGCTATCACTGAGAGCTTTCCGCACTCCTCTTCAGTAAAGTAGCGGTCGGCAATCTTTATTATTCCCTTGCTGCCCATCTTACGGCTGCTGAGATTGGAGCCGATGGTGATGGGATTGCTGATGCCTGTAAGCCCCAGCAGGTTGACTACGTCAAATACCTTGTCCGACGGAATGTGGTCAATTACCGTTCCGTTCTGAAGTGCCGCAACCAGCAACTCTGATTTTCCTGTCTTTTCCATAGCGGTCATTTAAGAAGATTCAAAGCGTTACAGATAAGAGCCTCACGTACATACAGACCGTTCTTGGCCTGCTGGAAATAGTATGCGTGCTCATTCGCGTCAACATCCTGTGCTATCTCGTTTACGCGGGGCAGGGGATGCAGTATCTTGAGGTTGGGCTTGGCTGAGCGCAGCATGTCGTTCTTGAGAATGAACATGTCCTTAACACGCTCGTACTCCATCAGGTCGGTAAATCTCTCACGCTGTACACGTGTCATGTACAGTATATCTGCATCGGCTATCGTCTCCTCGTCAAAGCGGCTGTGCTCCTCAAACTTGATGCCGTTTTTGCGGCAGTACTCCTTGTACTCCTCGGGCATCTTGAGCTCATCGGGTGAGATGAAATGGAACGTGGGGTTGAAGAACCTCATGGCGGTGAGCATGGAGTGAACCGTGCGGCCGTATTTGAGGTCACCCACAAGATGTATGTGCAGGTCATCCAGACGTCCCTGGGTCTTGAGCATAGAGTAGAGGTCAAGCATGGTCTGCGAAGGGTGCTGGTTGGCACCGTCACCTGCGTTGATGATAGGCACAGGCGATACCTCACTGGCATATCTGGCGGCACCCTCAAGATAGTGGCGCATTATGATCAGGTCCGCATAGTTGCTTACCATCATGATGGTGTCCTTGAGAGTCTCTCCCTTTGACGAACTTGTCGTCGCAGCATCGGAAAATCCTATCACGCGTCCTCCCAAACGGTTCACCGCGGTCTCAAAACTGAGTCTTGTCCTGGTGGAGGGTTCAAAGAAAAGTGTAGCTACTATTTTCCCGTCCAGAGTTTTTCTGTTAGGATTGGCTTCGAATTGGGCGGCATGCCCCAGGAGCCAGAGGATATCCTCTCTGTCAAGCCCTTCGAGCGAAATCAGACTTCTGCCTGTTTGATCCATTTGTGTATAGTTTGTTCGGGAGCCCAAAATTACTAAGAAAATACTAACTATAGGAACCTCTGTTCATAACTTTCCATAAAAAGCCAAATTTTATACGATGAGTGTTTTGTTTACACTCTTTTTTGTTAAGTTTGTAGAATAATGCGTGCTTTGGGCTCGTGTGCCCTGCGGCATTGTAGCAGTTGAATTGAAATGAGCAAGACTTTTAAACGTATCATTCTGGGTCTTTGGGCCCTGTTCGTAGTAGGTATTCTTTCTGTATATCTCATTTTTTCGGGAATCAGTAGGGGATGGATCGGGAATACACCTTCCATAGATGACCTGGAGAACCCCATTGACAAATTCGCCACACAGATCATATCGGCCGATGGTGTTCTGCTGGGCACATTCAACAACTCTTCCGATAACCGCGTGTGGGTGGATTTTGAGGAACTCTCCCCCTATCTTGTGCAGGCATTGGTAGCAACAGAGGATGTGCGTTTCCAGGAGCATTCCGGAATAGACCTCAAGGCTCTGGTCAGAGCTGTCATAAAACGTGTCATACTGCAGCAGCGCAGTGCTGGCGGTGGCAGTACCATTACCCAGCAGCTTGCCAAACTGCTTTATACTGAGCATGTGGCCAGCAACTCCGTCAAGAGAGCATTGCAGAAACCTTCAGAGTGGGTTGTTGCAGTAAAGCTTGAACGTTACTATACCAAGGAGGAGATAATGACTCTCTACCTCAACAAATATGATTTTGTACATCAGGCTGTAGGAATCCATTCGGCATCTCATGTCTATTTCGGCAAACTGCCGTCGGAACTGAACATTGAGGAGGCTGCAACTCTGGTTGGAATGTGTAAGAACGCCAGCCTGCTTAATCCCAAGTCTCATCCCGTGAGGTCGCGCGAACGTCGTAACGTGGTGCTCAGCCAGATGCAGAAAGCCGGATTCATCACTGAGTCACAGATGGATTCCCTGCAGGCTACCGATATAGTCCTGGATTATCATGAGGTTGACCAGAAGGTGGGTCAGGCTACGTACTTCAGGGAGTTCCTGCGTCTTAAGATGAGAGAGCGCAAACCCGAGCATAAATGGTATCGTGAGCATGGTCTCACTGAACAGCAGTTCTATGATGACTCCATTGACTGGGCGGATGATCCGCTTCATGGCTGGTGCAACAAGAACCTCAAGGATAACGGTGAGCCCTACAACCTCTATACTGACGGTCTCAAGGTTTATGTGACCATAGACTCCCGCATGCAGCAATATGCCGAGGAGGCTGTGGCTGCCCAGCTGCAGGATTATCTGCAACCTGATTTCTTCAAGGCCAAGAAGAACGTCAAGACAGCGCCATTTACAAGCAATATTACACAGGAGCAGGCCATGGCCATACTGGAGAGGTACCTGCTTGATGCCGGTTACAGGCAGCAGCAGAAACAGGGCGTGCCTATGGATTCCCTGCGTATCAAATTCAATACTCCGCATCCTATGAGCCTGTTTACTTATGACGGCTATGTGGATACGGTACTCACTCCGCTGGATTCAATCCGATACATGCTCTCTTATCTGCGTACCGGTTTCATGTGCATGGAGCCCAAGACAGGATATGTGAGAGCTTATGTGGGTGGTCCCAACTACGGAGCCTTCCAGTATGATATGGTTACCAAGGGACGCCGTCAGGTGGGTTCTACAATGAAACCGTATCTCTATACTCTTGCCATGGAGAGCGGTTATTCACCCTGTGACCAGGTCATTAACCAGACTCAGACCATCCTTACCGAGTCTGGCCAGATATGGCAGCCTAAGGATGACGGCAAGCAGATGCTCGGCCAGCTGGTTACTCTCAAGTGGGGCCTTTCACGCTCCAATAACAACGTGACGGCATTCCTTATGGGTAAGATCGGACCGGATGCGTTCTACAACATTCTGCGTGATTTCGGTCTCAGGGACCGCAATATCGTTCCTGTTCACGCTCTGTGTCTGGGTACATGTGACGTATCGGTCCAGGAGATGGTAAGCGCCTACTCTACATTCGTAAATCATGGTATCCGTACCTCTCCGTTATATGTCACCCGTATCGAGGACTCGGAGGGTAATGTGCTGGCACAGTTCACTGCCCGCAATCATGAGGTGGTAAGTGAGGAGGCGTCATTCAAGATGATTGATATGATGCGTGCCGTGGTGAATGAGGGTACTGGAACCCGTTTGCGCAGTTCGCGTCTGTTCCCCACGTTCTATACCGTTGACTGCGCAGGCAAGACCGGTACTACCGATAACCATTCCGATGCGTGGTTCATGGGTTACACCCCTGATCTTGTAGCCGGATGCTGGGTAGGAGGTGAGGTGCGTGACATCCACTTTGATGATATGGACCATGGCCAGGGCGCTCATGCGGCGCTTCCCATATTCGGTATGTTCATGGATAAGGTGTATGCTGATTCTGCCCGGTTGGGTTATCTGCCAAGCACCCGTTTTGATATACCTGAGGATTATGATCCGTGTGCCGGATACATGAATCCTGAGGGCGATATTCTTGATAACTATACAATGGATTCATTCTGATGGAATTTACAGCAATCATACCTGCCCGTTACGCTTCAACGCGTTTCCCGGCTAAACCATTGGCTGTGCTGGGCGGCAAGCCCGTGATAATCCGCGTATGCGAGCAAGCCAGTAAAGTGTTTGATCATGTTTTTGTAGCGACAGATGACCAGCGCATCTTCAATGCGGTTCTTGAAGGCGGTTTCACCCCCATCATGACGCGTGAGGATCATAAGAGCGGAACTGACCGCTGCTTTGAGGCTTTCTGCAAGTGCAGAGTCAAAGCGGATGTCGTAGTCAATATACAGGGCGATGAGCCTTTCATCCAGCCCTCACAGCTACAGACCATAAAGAGTCTGTTTGACTCTCCTGATACGGATATCGCGACACTGGTCAAGCCCTTTGCTCCCGATTCCGGATTTGACAGGATTGCCAATCCCAACAGCCCAAAGGTTGTAGTCGATGACAATTGGAATGCGCTCTATTTCAGCCGTAGCGTCATCCCGTATCTCAGAGGCATACCACAGGAGGAGTGGCCTTCACGTCACACCTACTACAAGCATATCGGACTCTATGCATTCAAGGCTGATGTCCTTAAGGCGGTTACGGAACTGCCGCAGGCACCGCTTGAGAAAGCCGAGAGCCTGGAACAGTTGCGCTGGCTGTCCGCCGGTTACAGGATCAAGGTGGGCGTGACAGATGTCGAGACCATAGGTATTGATACTCCCGACGACCTTGCGGCTGCAGAGTTGTTCCTTAAACAGCAGTCATTATGAGGTTTATGCTCTGTCTAATCTCGATCCTGCTGGCGGCACCTGTTTCATTGTCTGCCCGTCATAACAATCAGGACAGTATCAAACAGGATAAGAAAAACCGTCTCGTCCTGAGCGACGGATCAATATATACAGGCCAGATGAGACTCCGCAAACCTTACGGAACCGGACGTACCGAGCATGTCAACGGTGACGTTTATGAGGGCGCCTATGAGAAAGGCCTGCGTAAGGGAGTCGGAATATGCCATTACGCAAACGGAGACCTCTACCTTGGATTCTGGGATGATAACGTCCGCTGGGGTGAGGGAGAGCTGCAGTATGCATCGGGCGATGTATACAAGGGTAGCTGGATATCGGGCGTGCGTAAAGGAAAAGGCGTCTATATGTGGTCTGACGGCTCCTATTACTCGGGTGAGTGGGACTCCAACCTGCGTCATGGCACCGGAACCATGTTCTGGAGTGACAGCTCGGAGTATCGCGGGTCATGGGATAAAGGGCGTCGTGACGGCCAGGGTGAATACCGCAGCGGTTCATACAGCTACTCCGGAACCTGGAAAAAGGATATGGAGCACGGAAACGGCTCATGCACCATGCCCAACGGTGACACATATACCGGCCAGTTCCGTAACGGCACCATAACCGGAACGGGAGACTATAAGTTCGCCAACGGTGATTCCTACAAGGGTACGCTCCAGAACGGAGTTGCCGAGGGTAAGGGCGTCTACTCATGGTCTGACGGATCGGTTTATGACGGTGAGTGGAAGGATAACCGCCGTGAGGGTACCGGGCATATGGTCTGGGCCAACGGTGACAGCTACACAGGAGAGTGGCAGAATGACATACCGTGGGGTGACGGATCCCTGATACTGGCCGACGGTACCAGGTTCAAGGGTACCTTCGTGAACGGTCTGGTTGATGGTAAAGGCGTTGTTGAGGAGGCTGATGGAACACGTCTTGAGGGCGTATTCAAGGATGGTTTCCGTACCGGCACATTCACCGTAAAAGATAAGTCGGGTAAAAAGATAAGGACAATAATTTATTGATATTATGATACTTGATACACTTGACAATTTAGAGAAATACGGATATATGAGTCCGTTGATGGATAAGGTTCTGGAGTTCTTCAGGAACACGGACCTCTCTACTCTTGAGACCGGCAGGATCGCGTTGCAGGGTGATGACCTCTTTGTCAATGTGAACCGCCAGGGTGCTCAGACACGTGATGAAGCTCCCATTGAGGCGCATAAGGAGTATATTGATATTCAGGTTCCCATATCATGTGATGAGGAGATGGGCTTTATTGCCGATGCATTCATGCCGGCTCCTGTAAAGCCATACAATGCCGATAGGGATGTGGCTTTTTATTCCGGCCTCTGCGATACCTACCTGAACGTACGTAAGGGTATGTTCGTGGTGTTCTTTCCGGGTGAGGGACATGCTCCGGCCATAACTCCCGACGGTATTCTGAAACTTATTGTAAAGATTCGCAAGTCATGCTGAAAATAATAGAGAACGACCCTTGGCTGACACCCTATACCGGTGCCATTGAAGGTAGGCACGATCATGCCCTCTGGCGTGAGAGTCAGCTTACCGGTGGAAAGATGAGCCTGAAGGATTTCGCCTCCGGGTATCTCTATTACGGTTTGCAGCGTACTGAAAGCGAGTGGGTGTTCCGCGAATGGGCTCCCAATGCCACCGGAATATGTCTTATAGGTGATTTCTCCGGTTGGGAGGAGCAGGATCGCTTCCGGTTGCGCCGTATAAACGATGCAGGTGACTGGGAGGTCCGTATCCCTGCCGGTATGATTGGACACGGTCAGCACTATAAGATGCGTGTCAAATGGGACGGCGGTCAGGGTGACCGTATTCCCGCATGGTGCCGCAGGGTAGTTCAGGATGAACAGTCCAAGATATTCTCGGCCCAGGTATGGGACCCTAAAAAGGAGTACAGGTTCAAACATAAGGATTTCAAGCCCAAACAGGATCCGCTGCTCATATATGAGTGCCATGTAGGTATGGCTCAGGAACGTGAAGGGGTGGGGACATATCTGGAATTCAAGAACAATGTCCTGCCGCGCGTCAAGGCTGCGGGTTACAACTGCATACAGGTCATGGCAATCCAGGAACATCCCTATTACGGCAGTTTCGGTTACCATGTATCCAGTTTCTTTGCTCCGTCATCGCGGTTCGGAACCCCTGAGGAACTCAAGGAACTGATTGATGCCGCCCACGGTATGGGCATATCGGTCATCATGGACCTTGTGCACTCCCATTCGGTCAAGAATGAGTATGAAGGCCTGGGCAATCTGGCGGGTGATCCCAACCAGTATTTCCTGCCGGGTGACCGTCATGAGCATTCTGCGTGGGGCTCCCTCTGTTTTGACTACGGTAAGGATCAGGTGCTGCATTACCTGCTCTCCAACTGCAAATACTGGCTTGACGAGTTCCGTTTTGACGGATTCCGTTTTGACGGCGTCACTTCAATGCTCTATTACAGCCACGGTCTGGGCGAGGCCTTCTGCAATTATGATGACTATTTCAACGGTCATCAGGATGATGACGCCATATGTTATCTGATGCTTGCCAACCGTGTCATTCATCAGTTTAATCCCCTAGCCATAACCATAGCCGAGGAGGTGAGCGGTATGCCTGGGCTGGCCGCACCGTTTGATGACGGCGGTTTCGGATTTGATTACCGTCTGGCTATGAATATCCCGGATTACTGGATCAAGACCATCAAGGAACGTAAGGATGAGGACTGGTCCATGGCCGGCATCTTTTGGGAGGTTACCAACCGCCGTAAGGATGAGAAGACCATATCATACGTGGAGAGTCATGATCAGGCGCTGGTAGGTGACAAGACCGTCATATTCCGTCTGGTTGATGCCGATATGTACTGGCATTTCTCAAAGGATGCCGGTAATGACGTGACAGCCCGTGGCATAGCCTTGCATAAGATGATACGTCTTGTAACGGCCTCAACCATAAACGGCGGTTATCTGAACTTCATGGGTAATGAATTCGGTCATCCCGAGTGGATAGACTTCCCGCGTGAGGGTAACGGCTGGAGCCACAAGTATGCCCGCCGCCAATGGAGTCTCATAGATAACAAGAGCCTTGCCTACTCGTGGCTTGGCGATTTTGACTGTGCCCTGATGAAACTCATCGGCTCAGTTAAGGGTTTTCAGAATAAGGATGTGGTTGAATATTGGCACAATGACGGTGACCAGGTGCTGGCTTTCGGACGCGGTGACCTTGTGTTCGTGTTCAACTTCAATCCTACACGCTCATTCTCTGACTACGGTTTCCTGGTGCCTAAAGGCTCTTACAAGACCGTTCTTGACAGTGATTCTATAGAATTTGGCGGTTATGGTCGTGTGGATGACAATCTTGAACATTTCACACTCCAGGATCCGCTTTACAGGAAGGTGCGTAAGGAGTGGCTTAAACTCTATCTGCCTGCGCGCTCGGCTATGGTTCTAAAGAAAGTTCGTGGTAATGCAAAGAAAAGATGATGACAAAGGTATGAGAGTGCTGTGTGATGTCATGTTCATGACCTTCGCATTCTGTTGGATTCACTTCTTCCAGGGTGATCTCATGTACGCTGCAATCAGTGATATGTTTGCAGATTCTCCTGTCATTATGGTGTTGATAAAGGAACACCATCTCCTGATGTCGGTCATTCTTACACTGTTTGTCCTGATGTTCTGCCTCATTGGCCGAAAGCTGTTCCGGTTCAAAGCCGGAATGTACGGTTGCAATTATCTTCTGGCGGCCGTATTCCTGGGCATCATGACCGGTTATGACGGAGAAAGCCTGTTAGGACAGAGCACAGCCCAGTGGCTGGGCGCTGCAGCCTATTGCATCGTGCTGCCTACCATCTGCAAGATTGTGGAGTCCATACCGCAGTCTTCCTATTTCAATGTACAGCGTTCGGTGTCAGGCAACCTGTTCCTCATGTCACAGTTGCTCATACTTACAGCAATTCTGGGTAATACCGATGAGAACCTGCATCGTTCATTGCGTATGCAGCGTCTTATGTCCGACGGTGAGTATGAGGAACTGCTTAAGGTGGGCATTAAGGAAGAGGAGTCTGATAAAACCATAGATCTGTTGCGTGCTCAGGCTATGCTCAACCTGGAGAGCGCCAGTAACCCGTCTGGCAGCGGAATAGGTGATAACCTCTTCAATTACAGCATATCTGACCCCGCTGCTCTTTCGGACTGTCTGAAGGAACTTGACGGCACTGAACCCTATCTTGCATCCTGCCTTCTGGACGGTGATCTGGAGGCTTTTGTCGACAGCATTGATATCCGTGCTTATAGGACCTTGCCCAAGTATTACATGCAGGCGCTGGTCATGGCCGATGAGGCTCTTGCCAAGATAGCTTTCCCTGACCAGTATGATAAAGAGAGTGCCGTATATGATGAATTCCAGCAGGAACTGGAGTCTTTGACCGGTTCCGATCAGTTCCTTGCCAACAGCACTTATATCAAGTATCGCAATTCCTATTACTGGTTCTACCGGTTCCGTACCGGCAAATAACAGTCAACCCCGCCAACCGGTCTCTTGCCCGATAGTCCTGAATAGGAGGGGATACGTTCTAAAATAGGTACAAATAAAATAAGGTGGAGAAAACTCTCCACCTTATTATCTAATACTAGGAATAATCCTTTTTGCAGTAATAGTACGGCTTCAAGCCGTACCAGTCCGGAGGACGGCCGTTTCCGTCAGGAAACTAAAAGGATGTCGTTTGTGGTGTAATTGGAAATTGCGATTAGCAATTTTCAATTGCACCCTGAGCAGCTGCAAGACGAGCGATAGGCACGCGGAACGGTGAGCAGCTCACGTAGTTCAGACCAACCTTGTCGCAGAACTTGACTGATGAAGGCTCGCCGCCATGCTCGCCGCAGATACCGCACTTGAGGTCGGGACGAACTGAACGGCCCTTCTCTACAGCCATCTTGATGAGCTGACCGACACCCTTCTGGTCAAGTACCTGGAACGGGTCAACCTTAAGGATCTTCTTCTCCAGATAAACAGGGAGGAATGAAGCGATATCGTCACGTGAGTAACCGAATGTCATCTGAGTCAGGTCATTTGTACCGAATGAGAAGTACTCAGCGTGAGCAGCAACTGCATCAGCGGTAAGAGCGGCACGCGGAATCTCGATCATTGTACCAACCTTGAACTCGAACGGCTTAACACCCTCAGCCTCGAACAGCTTGGCTGCTGTAGCGCGGATGATCTCCTCCTGCTGCTCAAACTCGTAGTGCTTACCTACCAGCGGAACCATGATCTCGGGCTGCGGGTTCAGGCCCTCCTTACGCAGCTGGATGGCAGCGCCGATGATAGCCTTGGTCTGCATCTCGGTGATCTCAGGATAGGTGTTACCCAGACGGCAACCGCGGTGACCCAGCATCGGGTTGTTCTCTGACAGAGACTCAACGCGAGCCTTGATCTGCTCCAGAGTTACGCCCATTGCATCGGCCATCTCCTGCTGACCCTTTCTGTCATGAGGTACGAACTCGTGCAAGGGAGGATCGAGCAGACGGATGTTCACGGGCAGTCCGTCCATAGCCTTCAGGATTCCGTAGAAGTCCTTGGTCTGGTAGGGGAGCAGCTTGGCAAGTGCCTTCTCGCGACCCTCCTTGTTCTCGGCCAGGATCATCTCACGCATAGCCTTGATCTTCTCACCCTCAAAGAACATGTGCTCGGTACGGCAAAGACCGATACCAACGGCACCGAATGTGCGGGCTACCTCAGCATCGTGAGGAGTATCGGCGTTGGTGCGGACAACCAGACGAGTGTACTTGTTGCACAGATCCATCAGCTCAGCGAAGTCGCCGCTGATCTCGGCAGCCTTGGTCTCAATCTGACCCTCGAATACCTGACCTGTTGAACCGTTGATTGAAATATAGTCACCTTCCTTGAGGACAACATCCTCAATCTTTACTGTCTTCTTAACATAGTCAACGCTCAGTGCACCGGCACCTGATACGCAGCACTTACCCATACCGCGGGCAACAACTGCAGCGTGGCTGGTCATACCGCCGCGACATGTCAGGATACCCTCGGCAGCAGCCATACCGGCCAGATCCTCAGGTGAAGTCTCGATACGTACCATGATAACCTTGTGGCCGTTCTTGTGCCAAGCCTCAGCGTCATCGGCATTGAATACGATCTGACCGCAGGCGGCACCCGGTGAAGCGGGAAGACCGGTGGTCAGGACCTTAGCCTTCTTAAGGGCGTTCTTGTCAAATACGGGGTGGAGCAGCTCGTCGAGCTTCTGGGGCTCGCAGCGCAGGATAGCGGTCTTCTCATCGATCAGACCCTCGTGTACCAGATCCATGGCAATCTTAACCATTGCGGTACCGGTGCGCTTACCGTTACGTGTCTGGAGGAACCAGAGCTTGCCCTCCTGAACGGTGAACTCCATATCCTGCATATCGTGGTAGTGGTTCTCAAGCTTTGTCTGCAGAGCATCCAGCTGCTTGTAGATCTCGGGCATTGCCTCCTCCATTGAAGGATACTTGGCCTTGCGCTCCTCCTCAGATACGCCAGCCAGGGCAGCCCAACGCTTTGAACCCTCAATTGTGATCTGCTGCGGTGTGCGGATACCTGCTACAACATCCTCACCCTGTGCGTTAACCAGATACTCACCGTTGAACAGGTTCTCACCGGTAGCGGCGTCACGGCTGAAGCAAACACCTGTAGCTGATGTCTCACCCATGTTACCGAATACCATGGCCATTACAGATACGGCTGTACCCCACTCATCGGGTATACCCTCCATCTTACGGTAAAGGATGGCGCGCTCGTTGTTCCATGAACCGAATACGGCGCAGATGGCACCCCAAAGCTGATCCATAGCGCTGGTGGGGAAGTCCTGACCGGTGCGCTCCTTAACGGCAGCCTTGAACAGCTTAACCAGCTTCTTCAGGTCGTCAACGCTCAGGTCCTTGTCCAGAACTACACCGCTCTCCTCCTTAACCTTCTCGATGATGGCCTCAAAGGGATCTACATCGGTCTTGCTTACGGGCTTCATACCCAGAACTACGTCACCGTACATCTGTACGAAACGACGGTAGCTGTCCCAAGCGAAGTGGGGGTTGTTGGTCTTGCGTGACAGACCTTCAACAACCTCGTCATTGAGTCCCAGGTTCAGGATGGTGTCCATCATACCCGGCATTGAAGCGCGGGCACCTGAACGTACTGAAACCAGCAGAGGATTCTCTACATCACCGAATTTTGAATTCATCAGCTTCTCGATGTGACGGATAGCATCCTCTACATCGCTCTTAAGAATGGCAACAACCTTGTCGCGACCAATCTGATAGTACTCGTTGCAAACATCGGTGGTGATGGTGAAACCCGGAGGTACCGGTACACCAAGCAAATTCATCTCAGCAAGGTTGGCACCTTTGCCACCAAGCAGATTACGCATCTGGGCATTTCCCTCAGCTTGTCCGTTTCCGAACTTGTAAACTCTTTTTTCGCTCATAAAATGTTGAATATGTTATGTTGTTTATGTCGTTTGACAGTTGAAAGTCCTTTATAATTCTTTTTGCGGGTGCAAAGGTACTCATTAATTATTAAAAGATGTGTAATGCGTGCCCCTTTTTGTGTGCCAAATCGAATTTTCTTGCAAAATACAATTTCATTATCTTTGCAACCCAAATTACAAAGTTATGTCCAGAAAAAAACGCGAACAGCCCATAATAGAGAATGTGACCATTACCGATGTAGCCGCCGAGGGTAAGTCACTGGTCAGGATCAATGACCTGGTAGTCTTTGTCCCGTTTGTGGTCCCCGGTGATGTGGTTGACCTCAAGATCCTTAAGAAGAAACACAGCTACGCTGAGGCAGTAGCGGTCAAGTTCCACAAACTCTCCAGCGTGCGTGCTGTTCCGTTCTGCCGTCATTTCGGTATTTGCGGCGGCTGCAAGTGGCAGAATCTCCCCTATGATGAACAACTGCGTTACAAGCAGAAACAGGTGGTGGACAACCTTACCAGGATTGCCAAGGTTGAACTGCCTGAGATAAGCCCCATTATGGGATCGGAGGAGACAGTCCGTTACCGTAACAAACTGGAATACTCCTTCAGCAATATGCGCTGGCTCACCCAGGAGGAACTCAGTGACCTGGACAACCCTGAAAGTAACGCACAGCGTAAGCAGCCCGGATTGGGATTCCATATTCCCGGGGCTTTTGACAAGGTTCTCCATATCAACGAATGCTGGCTTCAGGATGAGATATCTGACAGAATCAGGAATTCTGCCTATGAATATGCCGTCAGTCATGAGATACCTTTTATAAATCTGCGTTCACAGGAGGGTATCCTTCGTGATATGATGGTACGTGTGGTGACTACAGGTCAGATTATGGTGCTTCTGCAGGCTAAGGTTGAGACTCCGGCCCAGAATGAGCAGTTCATGGGTCTGATGCAGCATATATCGGACCAATTCCCTCAGATCACTTCATTGCTGTATGTGATAAACAACAAGTGCAACGATACGTTCGGAGACCTGGATGTGCACGTGTTCCGTGGAGAGGAGTTCATATACGAGACAATGGAGAACCTAAAGTTCAAGATCGGTCCCAAGTCTTTCTTCCAGACCAACAGCCGTCAGGCATACCGTCTCTACTCGGTTGTCCGCAAACTGGCTGCGCTCAATCCCGATGACGTGGTATATGACCTCTACACCGGAACCGGAACCATAGCGCAGTTCATAGCCGCCGGTGCAAAGAAGGTTGTAGGAATCGAATATGTCCCCGAGGCAATTGAGGATGCCAAGATCAACGCCGCCCTGAACAATATTGAGAATACAGAGTTCTTTGCCGGTGACATGAAGGATGTCCTAAATGCCGATTTCATTGCCGCTCATGGAACCCCCAGCGTAATCGTTACGGATCCTCCACGTGCAGGAATGCACAAGGATGTGGTCGATGTCATCCTGGCAGCTGCTCCAAAACGTATTGTCTACGTAAGTTGCAATCCTGCCACCCAGGCACGTGATATCGCACTTATGGACCAGCAGTACAGGGTAGCTGCCGTACAGCCGGTTGATATGTTCCCCCACACCCAGCACGTTGAGGTGGTTACCCTTCTTGAAAGGAGATAATCTCAATTGCGACAGTTTTGCAGCGCATTTTCCGGTGATGTCATCATGGCATGGCCTATTTTTGCTGTGTGATTTCTCTTGAATGGTAATCAGGATAGAAAAAATGTTAAGAATCCATATCCTGATTTAACCAAAGCGGTCACGGATTATCAAACTAACAGCAAAATAATGAATAAACCGTTTGATTCTAATAATTATCAATTCATTCCTGTCATGAAGAGACTCGTTTTGTTGCCGTTATTCATGTTCCTGTGTGGTGCTGTATCCGCACAGTCGGATTCCACAACTACTGCTGTGAATGATTCTGTTCCCAAGGAGGATGTGATTACACAGCCGGAATTCAAGGGCGGTATTGAAAAGATGTATGAGTATATCTCCAACAATTTCAGATATCCCGATGAGGCCAAGAAACGTTCAGTAAACGGCAAGATGGAGGTTGAGTTTACCGTAGAGAAATCGGGCGACATTACGTATGTTGGTATCCTCAAAGGACTGGACTATTCCATTGATGATGAGATACTGAGACTCCTTAAGGCCATGCCACGCTGGACACCCGCTACCAAGAACGGTGTACCTGTCAGGTATAAGGTCTCAATGCCTATAACTATCCGTGCCTCCAGGAGAGGGCAGAAGTCCGCGCTTGAGCCCAATTACGGGGATGAATAGTTTTTGTGCCGTTCTCAACGGTTTTTGCCCGATTTTTTGCAATTTTGCATTAACAAATCCTTAATCGGGTCGTCCTATAGTTGAATTTACTAAATAATTGTATATGAAAAAGGCATTGATTGCATTGGTATCCTGCATGTTCCTTCTGTGCGGATGTAGTTTTGAGAGATATGAGATGGGATCGGACATTAAGGTGTCCTATTATACTGTAGGTTATAATAAATGGACAAAAGAATCAACAGGCCCCAATACTTGGCAGTATTATTACTCTATAAAAAACAAGGACATCACCAATGATGTCATGGATAACGGAGCTGTACTTGCATACTTTATTGATGAGGCATACGGCTCAGATACTCCTCTCCCGTATACATTTACCGTCAGTGATACACACCACAATGTTATGACACAGAATATCCGTTATGAGGTTAAAAGCGGATATATCACTTTCATAGTTGAGTGGTCTGACGGAGGTGAATATGATATCCTTGAGGATTATGAATTCAAGGTTTGCGTAATATCACCGTCCGATAAGAGAAAAGTGAGAGACTGATAACAGGTAATAAAAAAAATAACCGCGTCATTCGGCGCGGTTTTTTATTGCTCTGCAGCCTGGAGTATCAGGGTGGTGGCTCCCAGGGTTATGATGGCTCCGTCCTCAATCAGCACTCTTTCACGGTCAGCAAGAATCCTGTTGAACAGGAATGTTCCGGTAAGGCTGGGGAAGTCCCGGAGAGTATAGCTTATCCCGCCTGTGGGCTCTTTCTTTACAGTGATAACGCAGTGCCGGCGGTCCATGCTTCGGTCATTTGTGTCAATGGGAATGGTAATGTTGTCTCCGGGGTTGTAGCGTCCTATGACGTTTTCTCCCTCCTGCAGGGCAAAACTCTGTCTGAAACCGAATACGTTCTCCACTACAAGTATTGAACCGAATCCGATGTCATTGACCTCTTTTTTGCGGTCGGCATCCTTCTGGGTAGCGGCCAGCTTGCTTGTCCCTATGCGTATCTTGAACTGTTTGCGGCAGTTCTCGCATTCAAACACGAGTGACTGGCCCTCTTTGTAGAGAGTCTCGTCAAAAGTGTTGTAGTGGTCACATTTGGGGCAGCGTACCCGTTTCATATATCTGGATTTGGGTTGTTTCAAATAAAGCTGACCTGTAAGCCGGGTTCTGTGGGGTCGGTACACGTACCTTCCCTGTCTGCCATTAATCTTGACCTGCCGTCACCGGCCGGCTCCATGACCTTAAGGCCATGCGCGTTCTACCCTCCGGCTCAGGCGAGCAGCCCTCTGACGCCGGTATACATGAACTTGCAACTTCCAAGGCGCACAGCACCTGTGTCACCACAGGCCTGGTGGGCTCTTACCCCACCTTCTCACCCTTACCTTGCGGCGGTTGTTTTCTTCTACGCTTATCAGCCATTACTGACTGCTTCCCGTTGGGAAGTGGAATGCTCTGTGTTGCCCGGACTTTCCTCAGCCCCGTAGGGGACAGCGGCAGACCGGTCAGCTTTCAGGCTGCAAAAATACTGATTATTTCCCACACATTGATTATATTTGCCCTTCAATAAAAAGGTTTTACACTGCTATGAAAAAGTTATCATTGATTGCCGTATCGGCTTTACTGCTGTTCGGCGCAGTTTCCTGCTCAAAGTATGAGACTGTTAAGGGTGACCCCATGAAGGTCAAGATCTACACTCTTGACAACGGACTTAAAGTCTACATGTCCGTCAATAAGGAGCAACCCAGACTTCAGACATATATCGCTGTCAGAAGCGGAGGTAAGAATGATCCTTCCGATAATACCGGACTTGCCCACTATCTTGAGCATATCATGTTCAAGGGTACTGAGAGTTTCGGTACTTCAGATTATGCGGCCGAGAAGCCGTTGCTGGATCAGATTGAGAAGCAGTTTGACATTTACCGCACCAAGACCGATCCCGCTGAACGTGCGGCCATTTATCATATCATCGACAGTCTGAGCTATGCCGCATCCGAGATTGCCATCCCCAATGAGTATGACAAACTCATGTCCGTAATCGGCTCTCAGGGTACCAATGCCTTTACTTCCGATGACCAGACCGTTTATCAGGAGAACATCCCGTCCAATCAGATTGATAACTGGGCCCGTATTCAGGCCGACCGTTTCCGCAACATGGTCGTTCGTGGTTTCCATACGGAACTGGAGGCTGTCTATGAGGAGTACAACATGTATCTGAATGAGGACTCACAGAATGCTATCTATGCCATGGATTCAGTGCTTTACAAGCATCATCCCTATGGCTCGCAGCAGGTTATCGGAACCCAGCAGCATCTTAAGAATCCCTCTATCAGTGCCATCCTGAAACAGAAATCCATCATGTATGTTCCCAATAACATAGCCATCTGCGTATCGGGTGATTTTGATCCGGATACATTCGTGGCTACCATTGAGAAATACTTCGGTGACTGGGAGCCTAATCCGTCCCTGCCTGAGTTCACCTATCAGCCTGAGCAGTCACTTACCGCACCCGTCGTAAAACACGTATATGGCAACGAGTCTGATTTCCTCCTGTTCGGCTGGCGTATACCCGGTGAGAAGGATCAGGAGAGTGAGATAGCCGCCATAGTAGAGTCTATACTTACCAACGGTAAGGCAGGTCTTATTGACCTTGACCTCAATCAGCAGCAGAAAGTTCTGGCTGCCGGTTCGCAGATTTATGACCGTGTCGATTATTCCGATTTCCTGGTTCAGGGCTATCCTAAGGAGGGTCAGACTCTTGATGAGGTCCGTGACCTGATTCTTGCCGAGGTTGCCAAGTTGCGTAACGGTGATTTTGATGAGTCTCTTATCGGTGCTGCCGTTGCAAACATCAAACTTACCCAGATGCGTCAGCTTGAGTCCAACAGCAGTCGTGCCATGAGAATGGTCAACTCATTCATTGAACACACTGATTGGGCTAGTGAGGTAACTCTTCTTGACCGTCTGGCCAAGGTTACAAAGGCCGATGTGATGGAGTGGGCCGGCAAGTATCTCTCTGACAACTCATATGTGGTAGTCTATAAGCATCAGGGTGTCAATCCCAAGAACAACAAGATTGTGGCACCTGCCATCACACCTATAGCAACCAACCGTGACAAGCAGAGTGATTTCCTCAAGGAGATATCCGAGGTTCAGGTTAAACCTATCGAACCCGTGTTCGTTGACTATGAGAAGGACCTCTCCAAGTCAGAGTTCAAGAAGGGAATTGAGATGCTGTACAAACAGAATGACAGGAATGATATCGTATCGGCCTCATTCCGTTTTGACATCGGAAAGAGCACTGATCCTGCCCTGGCATTTGCATTTGATTATCTCTCATACCTGGGCACACCCACTCGCAGTGCCGATCAGATTGCGCTCGATGAGTACAAGATTGCCGGCAACCATAGCTTTAATGTGGGTGACAACGTAATGACATTCGCCGTAAACGGACTGGCTGAGAATCTTGGTCAGATGCTCGATATAGTTGAGGATCTCATGCTCAATGCAATTCCTGATGAGACTATTCTTGAAAATCTCAAGCAGGATGAGCTTAAGGGACGTCAAATGTCTAAGGCAAGCCAGAGCAGCTGCTCAAGCGCACTCAACCGTTTCATCTACTACGGCGCTGATTATGTCAAGTCTGTATCCCTGTCCGATGAGCAGGTGCTCGCCCTTACATCCGACCAACTTCTGGGTCTGGTTAAGGATATCTTCAACAAGGAACATAAGATCCTGCTTTACGGTCCTATGGATGAGGCTACAGCAAAGAGTGTCATCGCTGAGCATCACAAATGTTCCGATAATCCCGAGAAACTGGTTAAGAAATACACCAGGAAACAGGTTATTGACAAATCAAAGGTTTATGTTGCACCCTATGATTCCCGTCAGTTCAATTACATCCAGTATTCTGACCGTGGTGAGACATTCTCCATTGATGATGTACCTTATATCGAACTCTTCAACAACTATTTCGGAAGCGGCATGAATGCCATAGTATTCCAGGAAATGCGTGAGGCTAGGGCCTTGGCTTACAGCGCCGGCGCAACCCTGTCATCACCCTCATATAAGGACGATACCTATAGCTTCTATGCCAGAATCGGTTCCCAGAATGATAAACTCAAGGCTGCAGTGGAGGCTTTTGACCAGATCATAAATGAGATGCCTCAGTCTGAAAAATCGTTCCAGATAGCCAAGGCCGGTCTGGAGTCTGTACTCCGTACAAACCGTGTCACCGGAATGTCTGTATTGAGTAATTATCTTAATGCACAGGAACTCGGACTCAAGGAACCGCTCAATAAACTCATTTATGACAAACTGTCAGATATGACACTTCAGGATATCGTAGCCTGCCAGCAGAAATGGGTGAAAGACCGTACTTACATTTATGGAATCCTGGGTAATGCCAAGGATCTTGACCTCAAATTCCTCGGAACTCTTGGTGCTGTCCAGGAGGTATCGTTGGATGATATATTCGGATATTGATCTCCGGATTCGGTAAAACCGGCGGACGGGATGACATCATTCCCGCCCGCCTTTTTTTTCTCTTTGATATGTTAATTTGGCGCTTTTATGGTTAATTAATAGGAAATAATCTGTCAAGTATGTAACATTGGCCCGGATGTTGTATATATTTGGATGTGATCAGTGTTAAATAGGACCAATTAATTAACTAAAATAGGAGAATTAACTATGAAAAAGGCAACTAAAATCGTAGCGTATTCGTTTATTCTCATTTGCTGCTCCATAGGCGCATCAGTAATCACTACAAATTATCTCAGTAAAAAGTACGGCAAGGTTGTATATGTATCAGAGCAGGGCGCACCTTACACCACGCTCTCTCAGACTGCTTTTTCATCGGCAGGCCGTACTCAGCCCGTTGACTTGACAGATGCTGCCGAGAAGACCGTTCACGGTGTAGTTCATATCAAGTCAACCATACAGAGCCGCACTCAGACATATCAGGAGTATTCGGACATCTTTGACTATATGTTTGGCGGACGTCCCCGTCAGCGTCAGTACAGGACTCAGCCTCAGGTGGGATACGGATCAGGAGTCATTCTTACCAAGGATGGCTACATCGTTACCAACAATCACGTGATTGAGAAAGCCGATGAGATTCAGGTTACGCTCAATGACAACCGTGTATTTACCGCAACTCTTGTCGGAGCCGATCCCAATACCGATCTGGCCCTTATCAAGATTGAGGGCGATGACTTCCCGGTTATCCCCATGGGCGATTCTGATGACCTCCGTCTGGGAGAGTGGGTTCTTGCTGTCGGTAATCCGTTCAATCTGACATCAAGCGTCACCGCAGGTGTCGTAAGTGCCAAATCCAGAAAGATCGGAATCTATGACGGAGATGAAAGCATAGAGTCCTTCATTCAGACAGATGCTGCCATCAATATGGGTAACAGTGGTGGTGCTCTCGTCAATACCAACGGTGAACTGGTCGGAATCAATGCAGCTCTGGAGTCTCCTACAGGCACATATGCCGGATACGGATTCGCCATTCCTACTACCATCGTCAAGAAGGTTGTAGCAGACCTTAAGGAGTATGGAACCGTTCAGCGTGCCATGCTCGGTATTAACGGTGCGGATGTAATAGCAATGCGTCAGGATGAAAGGAACAAGGATATTGACCTGGGTGATGTCATTGACGGCGTTTATATCTTGGATGTCATTGACGGTGGTGGCGCGCTTGCCGCCGGCATAAAGGAGGGTGATATCATCACATCCATCAACGGAAAGAAAGTCAAGACCATGAATGAACTTCAGGAGACTATCGTACAGTACCGTCCTGGTGATAAAGTCAATGTAACTCTTGTTCGTGATAAGAAAGAAAAGAAGATTGACGTTGAACTCAAGAACTTCCGCGGCAACACGGATATAGTTACCGATACCAGTTTTGAGCTCCTTGGAGCAGAATTCCAGGAAGTTCCTGATCAGACACGTCGTCAGCTCAATATCGGATACGGAGTACAGGTAAGTGCTGTCAATAATGGACTTATGAAAGATGCCGGCATTCAGCGCGGTTATATAATCCTCAGGATTAACAACCAGCAGATCCGGTCTGTCGATGATGTAGAACGCCTCTATAAGGAGGCTGCATCATCGGCCAATCAGGAACTGTTCGTCTCAGGTGTCTATCCGTCAGGCCGTAGGGCGATATATGCCATCAGCCTGTCAAATGAATAATGTTGGTAAAATTCATACTAGTTAAAAAATTGGAGTGGCGTCATAAACCACTTCAATTTTTTAGCGTCTAAAGCAGTGTGATATTTTTATTTTAAGTAAATTTGCACCCAATTCGCTTATTATATACTGAAGATGAGACAACTCAAGATTACAAAGAGCATTACAAACCGTGAAAGCGCATCACTTGATAAGTATTTGCAGGAGATAGGCCGTGAGGAGCTTATCACGGTCGAAGAGGAGGTAGAGCTTGCACAGCGTATCCGCAAGGGTGACCGTGCCGCTCTTGAGAAACTTACCCGTGCTAATCTTCGTTTCGTGGTGTCTGTTTCAAAACAGTATCAGAACCAAGGTCTCAGCTTGCCGGATCTTATCAATGAGGGAAATCTCGGCCTTATCAAGGCTGCCGAGAAGTTTGATGAGACCCGTGGATTCAAGTTCATCAGTTATGCTGTATGGTGGATCCGCCAGTCTATTCTTCAGGCTTTGGCAGAGCAGGCCCGTATAGTTCGTCTTCCTCTTAACCAGGTAGGTTCACTCAATAAGATAAGCAAGGCCCTTTCCAAGTTTGAACAGGAGAATGAACGTCGTCCGTCTCCCGAGGAATTGGCAGAGGAACTTGATATCCCCGTAGATAAGATTGCCGATACCCTTAAGGTTTCTGGCCGTCATATCTCAGTTGACGCTCCTTTCGTTGACGGTGAGGATAACAGCCTCCTTGATGTACTTGTCAATGATGATTCTCCTATGGCCGACAAGACTCTTGTCAATGAGTCACTCTC
This sequence comes from uncultured Prevotellaceae bacterium, assembly GCA_900319225.1. Lineage (GTDB taxonomy): Bacteria > Bacteroidota > Bacteroidia > Bacteroidales > Bacteroidaceae > Colenecus. Next base: position 175,320 of record ONNV01000005.1, read on the forward strand.
CAAGGAGATTGACAGGGCTCTGTCAACTCTTACAGACCGTGAGAAGGATATCATCCGTATGTTCTTCGGTATCGGTTGCCGCGAGATGACCCTTGAGGAAATCGGCGATAAGTTCGGTCTCACCCGTGAGCGTGTCCGTCAGATCAAGGAAAAGGCAATCCGTCGTCTGCGTCAGAATTCCCGTAGCAAACTGCTCAAATCATATCTGGGCTGATTATGCGTCCCATTACAAAAACGGTTCTTGCCGCAATGATGCTGATGCTGTCGTTGTCAGCATCAGCTCAGAGATCGGGCAGGACAGGTGATCCTACACTCAACAGGGGTGAAGGTCTTGAAAAGACACGTGCCGACCTCTCTCAGATGCGTACCCAGAGTCAGAACAAGAACTCGCGTCAGGTGGATGTCTACATGTTCGCGACTTCATTCTCACTGCTGGATTCAGTCCTTTTTATTTCCGATATCCAGAAACTGGATGATGTGACCGTTAACAACAAATGGTTCCTTAAGGAACGTGCCGGTTTTGAGGAGCAGTTCAATGAACATGTCGGAGCTGATGTAGATGAATCTCTCATGAGTTCCGTGTACTTCTCTGAGAAGGAGAAGAAAATGGTTAAACGCAGGGCAAAACTAATCAAGAGAAACGCCAAGAAGAACCGTTTCGCCTTGATTCAGGTTACGGATTTCAAGTTTACCAATATAGTCTCTGAGGAGTAACAGCCTCTCTGGACATCAAATCAATATTGCAGATGAACTGCAATTCTCAAGCCCCATTGGTCAACATCGGGGCTATTTTTATATGTCAACCTTTTGAACCAGTTTATTGACATGAGCTTGAATATGTTCTCTATTCCTGCTCCTATCTCAACGAACGGCTCCTTCATGACGGTTCCGGTGGCCTTGCTGCGGTCGGTCGGATATTTGAATATATTACCGCTGTCGTCTATGTTCGGATTGTTTCTGTTGCTGAGTGAACCCCATGTTCCTCTGCAATACAGAACCTCTCTCAGCTTCAGGTTCTTCAGCAAGGGGGTGCGGTTCAGGATAAGTCCGTTCATATAATAAACTACATCCCATGTGAGGTGCTGGTCCATGACGAACTCCATAGGAGTCATTGTCTCAAATGTCTCCTTTCTGTATGTATATGAAAGGTTGGCGTTCGGAATAATAAGCAAGGGGTAGGGAGCTTGTCCCCATATCTTACCCGCACGCAGCATCACGTCAAAATAACCTATCGGAGCGGCCATCAGTCGCTGCCTGTATGACAATTCCGTATGTTGTATTGAGTAATCGCTACCCAGAACGCCCTTGAATGCCATTGTGTGGTTGAGTGTGAATACCGGATGCTCCGGGGTCTTGCTCTTCCTGTTCCATTTATGCTGTACGAATTTCTCATGTGGAGCGTATCTCAGACCTATTTCCAATTCGGTCTGCATTATCTCCTTGACGGATCCGCTTCCGTCATTTCTCTCCATCGGAATGAATTTTGTTGATTCGTTTATCCTGTTTCTCAACACTCCGGTAAACGAGAGGCCGCTGTGGCGCTCCTGGGTATAGGTCAACTCGGTATTTCGAACGTAACCTATCATGTTGTCCGGCAGACGTTTCAGGGACAGCAAGGCATTATCTTTATTGGTGTACAGATATTGCTGGCCGTACTGATATATGTCATCCTCGTACTGGAGTCTGAGTGAATGGACCGGGAATTCGTTCCATTGCTCCTTCTTGGGCTCGAAAGAGTATTCAAGACGTCCGTAGTATTTGAACCTGTTGTCCAGACCGTAAATCAGATAACCGGTTCCAAACCAATGAGGATTCAGATACGCGGTTGTCATACCTCCCAGTTTGAATCGGACGTTTTCCAAACCGTTGTAACTGATCATGGTGTTGACCGGGCCTATATAGAACGGGGTATTCTCCTCCTTGACTGGTATGAAACCGGAGAACAGCAGATTGATAAACTGCTCTGTCCAGTAGTAAACAGGTACGCTGCGCAGTTTTTTGAGCATCTCTCCTACATCCTTGGCCTTGCCATGCTCTGTGGCGTTTTCATCCTGCTCTCTGTACTGTGCCCAGAACTCATCGTCACGTTCGGTTGCCTCGGCAGGTTCTATTATCGGTTCCTGATGTGTAAAAGGTTCCCTGTCAACATCGTCATTGAACTTATATCCCGAGTAGTAAACTTCACGTCTTCCGTAAATACCGTCAATGAAATCATAAAGCTTGAACTCTGCTGTAATGCATTCGTAAGTCAGAAGTCTCGGATGCTCACTGTCCTTGTCAAACTTCTGCTCCACATTCATGTACTCAACAAAGTTCAGGTTTATGTCATATGGGACATTCATCTGAATCCATTTTACAAAATGGGTGGAGTCTACCGTTACATAAAGGTGTCCGGTAAATCCGAATGATTGCAGGTTCTTGGGTACAAAAGCCAGATCCACACATCTGTCTCCCTCTACAACGATAGTATCCTGCAGATAGAATCGGTAGTAAGTCGTGGCGTAGTCCGCAAACGGGCTGACAAACTCGTTCCTCATTATCAGCACCTTTTCATTGAATAGGTCTACGTCTCTCAGTGTAGCCTCCAATGATGCCCTTACCTCCTCATCGGGCAGGAAGTCCTCAATTCCAATCCAGTCACGTCCGGCAACCTTCTGTTTCTGTCGTGAAGGCTTACGCTGGAAATAATCAGTGGCAGCCAGTTCTCGTGTAGATACATTAAGAATAGGTTTGCCCGATACAAGCGACGTGTCCACATATTCCTTAAGGAAAGGAAACTTGCGGAACATGGGCTTCTCCTGCTTTTCCTCTGTAAAGTTGTCAAGCGCAATAACAAACGTTTCGTATCTTTCCCTTGAAACGTAGTCGTTATTGAAAGGATTCTCTTTCTCTTTGCGGCTTATTATCTCTTCCGCCAGTTCAACAGCCGGATTGCCTTTTTTCTTGTATCTCTCCTTTTCCGGCTTTATAACCACCTCCTGCAGGTCATATGTGGTCTCCTTGAGTATTATTCTCAAGGGATATCTGGTCTTTGAAGTCAATTCCAGCTCGTAATCGCTGTATCCTATACAAGACACTATAAGCGTCTGACCTTCGGCCTTGGCGTTGAATGAGAAATTTCCGTTATAATCTGTGATGCACCCTTTTGATGTGTCTTTCAATCTTACGGTAGTGTAGGAGAGTGGTTCTCCGTTAACGTCCTTCACATTTCCGCTGATTCTGGTCAGGCCGCTTTGTGCCATGATATCCAGACTCCAGATGGCGGTTATTGCCAGGATAGACAGAAGCTTTTTGAATATGACGTTCATACCTTTTTATATAATTATACGTGCGCTAGGGCACGTTTATCTCTTGCAAAGATAATACAATTATACCACAAGTGTATTTGCTGCAAAAAATGTCTATGTGGAACGTGCTGATATTCAGTCCAACTCCATAAAAAGAAAAAGTTTCTTCAAAAAAAGTCTCCAAAATGTTTGGTCAGTTCCCAAACTCCCCCTATCTTTGCATCCGCTTTCCGAAAGGAACAGCACAGAAAGACGAACATTGAAAAGATTTCATACAGACAAGTAGTACGACGGGCGTACTTATAATAAGTATGTCCAAGGGTAATACGAACCGTCAATTAATTCTTTAAAGAAGATTGAAACGGACCTGAGCAAAAAAGACAAACAGATGGGTCTATATGATGCGT
>ONNV01000007.1 GCA_900319225.1 uncultured Prevotellaceae bacterium
AGGTTACGTGCTGGGCCCATGGGCGGTTCTTCCACTCGTCAAACGCCTGGTCTATGCTGCGTATCAGGAAATCAGATTTTATGACACGTATGTCACTGACAGTGCGGTCTTCAAGCCCGGGAAACATATAATCGCTCACATACAACAATGAGTCACGCTGCTCTACAGGACTGAGCCCGGATGCCAATACACCTTTTGCAATCTCATAGTATTGATGAATCTCATCGCCTTTGTATGAGCGGTGGGCCGGCATGTTCTCAATGAGGAAACGTGCTGCCGCAAGTTTTTCAGGGTTGTCCTTGTAGTGATCAAGGACAACCTCAAGTTCATGGCGGTTATCTCCAGCATAAATTAATGCTTTTTCAACGTAATCGCCGCACTCGCAGAACAAAAAGGCGACGGTGATAAATATAATCCAATAATATAGCTTTATTCTCATAAGATTACCGCATAAAAACAACTACTTAACCAGCGTAAGATTCAACGGAGAAAGTTGTAACAGGTGGTGAGGAAGTGAAAAAATTTATTGAGATATATAAAAGTATGGTAAGTATTAATTGTATAGCAATGACAAGTGTCAGTATCTTCTTATTGCCAATCCTCTGTATAAAAAACAATGCAAGACAGACGTCCAATATAAGCCAACCTGCCATCTGACATGAACCATAAGGTAAACATATCATAATACAGGCTATAACTATTCTTGATAAAGAATATATGATTTCAATGTACTGTTTCATTTTGATTTAAATAATTAGTTGTATCTGTGCTGTGATTTGAACTGAAAAACAAATCATATTCAGGTTCTGATAGTTTCAATTTAATCCTTGCTTTGTGAGTACGAACGGTTGCGTATGAAATATGTATTATATCACCAATTATTTGAGGCTTTACTCCAAGATGGTATAATATGCATATGTATTTTTCATTCTCAGTCATAAGCTTAGACAATTGATTAAAAGTATCATTGTAATAATTCTCTATGGAAACAACAATGGTTTTACATCCTTTGCTATCTATGACTTCATCCTTGTTTATTATACCATCTATTATAGAATAGCAACCGCTCTCTTTGAACTTTTCATCATCTTTTTTAAGGACTGATCGTAACTGTTCTATGATTGCATTTTTGTTATACCCCTTATTCCTGATATTAATTTCTACAATGCATATAAGAGGAAAAAGTGAAGCCAAAAAAGGACGTTTTAGAGCATTTTCCTTGCTGAGGCTTATGATTTTAATGATTGCAAATAATTCTGCAATCATTAAAATGCAAAAAACAATTAATGCTGACATAAATTATAAATGAGTATGAGTGCCTGCTCCTTTAGCATGTGAGCCTAAATCAGAAGAAAGAGATACTGTATAGTAACCTGAACTGAAAGTTATGGTTATATCAATAAGAGGGGTTGACAGTGCGTATCCGTATGCAATCTTATTATACGCAATTTCTGTCCTTTCGGCCTCTGCATTTCCAATTGTCATATATGCAAAAGCATCTGAATCCTGACCGATAATTTGTCCATTTGAAAAATAACAATCATGATTGATTTCTGCTCTTCCTCTTTCAGTACCCCACAGCCAATCTGCTATTACGGCTATTCCCCATGTTTTGGTGCCTGTAAAATGCGGATCTTCACCTCTTGTCTTCTGCCTTTTGTTAGTTTTGTCTGTGGTACTACTTTCAAATAACACAGTATTTGTAATTAAATCATCGTAGATTATTCCTGATTTGTCAGAAACAATGCAATAAGTGCATATAATAGTGTCATTATTATTCCATTGCAATTTAAGCAGTTCCATTCCGGGTTTTACCTCATTTTCTATATATTCATTCCGTCGATTCAAATTATATATAGCACTGCTGTTTCCATTAACATCAGCAATATTCTTAACGTTTGTGAGAACTTTACAGATTGTATTGTTGTCATAGCATGGAATAAGTGCTAAGTTTTCCATTACTGTATTCTTAACATCCAGGAGATTATTCTCGGTGATTTTGCAAATTGATTCATAGCCAGACAACGCGATGTTTATATTGGGGATAATATCTGCTCCCTTTTTTTCAAGTTTTTCTAATAAAAGGGTCCATGGGGAATCATCTACTACAACATCATGGTTATGGATGATTGGAGTATAATAATCATCGGACGATAATGAGAATTCAAAAAAACTGCTGCTATTACTGCATGAGCAAATAATCATTGTTAAGAATGCAATAGCAAAGGATGTTTTAGTAATAAATTTTGTTTTCATTTGTTGGTTGTTGAATTTGATTGTATCTGCGGCAAATATATATGCATTCCAAAGATTGCAAACTAAATTGATGTTTCATTTGTGTTTAAACATGCCTTTTCAAACAAAGACACTTTATCCAGTTCTCATTACCATATTATTAATTAAGACACAGTAGGAACCGTTTTGTATATAATTTGCGCATTAGGGATTGTCCCTAATGCGCAAGTTTTGCTATCATTTGGCCAGTTGGGACAGCCACTGCTTAAGGTCACTCATCCATTGCTGGCGGTAGATGAAGTTTTCATTGGCGCACCAGCCGTGACCGCCTGTGGGATAGACGTGCAGGGCGGAGCGTACGCGGTTGGCCTGCAGGGCGTTGTAGTATTCTATGCTGTTACGCACGGGCACCAGGTTGTCATCGGAGTTGGCCATGATGAATGCGGGCGGGGTATCGCGGGTAACCTGCTTCTCGTTTGAGTAGAGGTCTATCTGCTCCTGCGATGCGTTACGGCCCAGCAGGTTGTTGTGTGAACCCATGTGGGTGAAGGTCTTGTCCATGGTGATGACCGGATAGAACAGTATCTGGAAATCGGGACGCTGCTCCGGACCGTTGTAGTGGGTGGCGGCTGTGGCAGCCAGATGTCCGCCTGCGGAGCATCCCTGCACGCCTATCTTCCGGATTCCGTATTTATCGGCATCGGCCTTGAGCAGACGCATGGCCTCATGCAGGTCATCCAGCGGAACCTCGGTGTGACCGTTGGGCAGACGGTACTTGAGCACGGCCAGGGTTATGCCCTGATCCATGTACCACTGTGCCATGTTGTTGCCCTCGGACCCGTTCCATACATCGGTGTAACCGCCGCCCGGGCAGGCAATCACTGCCAGACCGTTGGGGTTGGGAGCAGCCCAGATGGTCAGGGTGGGCTGTGTCACATTGGATACGTGCATATCCATAACCCTCTCGGGACCGGTAAGACCGTTATCGGTAGGTGCACCATTGGGCCAAAGGTTGATTACGGTTGTGGGCTCGGGTACCTGCGGAGCGTCAGGAGCCTGTGCAGCCTGGGCCGGCGGATTGTAACGTGTCATCCACACCTCCATGTTGCCGTTACCGCGGTGTGCCCATGCGTAGTAGGGGATAAGGCGGAGCTTGACCTGATTGGCGCGGCCGATATTGCCGGTGTAGTTGTCATAGGCGGTGGTCTCGAGGGCATTCATTGCGTATGCACGTCCCTCTACATTCATCTTGAACGGAATCACCTTGAAATCGGAGTTTGCAGGAAGTGATGTGTTGAGTATGTTGTAGTCGTTGTCGGCCCATTCGGCGCAATATACCAGCGGTCCGCGCTCAACGGCAATCTTGCCGCGGTCCTCGGTCACCTGACGGTGAGCGGTAACTATGCGGGGCTCCATGTCAAAGTGGATGCTTACCACATCTCCCTTCTTCCATTTGCGGTTTATACCGAAATAACCGTCCTGGAGCGTGGCCTCTACAGCCTCTCCGTTCACCTGAACGGTGTATCCCGGGGTCTTGCCGTCCGAATAGCGGTAAAGGTCAGTTGGAACCACCTCATTGCGCACCCATCCGGGTATGCGGATGTTAAGGCAGAACTGGCCGGGAGTCTTATCGACGGTGATCTTTATGTCACCGTTCCATGGATACTCCGTGGATTGGGTTATCTGGACGTTCTTGCCGCCCACCTTGGTGGCAAGGGTATTGGACATAAAGAGGTTTACAAACAGCTTGTTGTCTTTTACGGCATATACGTAACCGGGTACCGACGGTATGAATCGGCATATGTTGCTGGGGCAGCAGGCGCACCCGAACCATGCCTGACGCTGGTGCTGTCCGTGGCTCTCCAGCGGGTTGGGGTAGAAGAATCCGCCTCCGTCCAGACTCACGCCGCTTATAACTCCGTTGTAGAGTGCACGCTCCAGCACGTCCATATATTTGGCATCGCCGTGCAGCAGGAACAGACGGTAGTTGGTATAGACATTGGCTATGGCTGCACAGGTCTCGCAGTAGCCGTTCATGTTGGGCAGGTCATAGTTCTGGGTGAACCCTTCAATACCTCCTGTTGAGCCGATGCCTCCGGTCAGGTACATCTTCTTTCCTACCATGTTCTCCCAGATGCGGTCTATGGCGTCAATGTATGACTTATCGCCCGTGAGTGCGGCTACATCGGCCATACCGGAGTACATGTAACCGGCACGGACGGCATGACCTACGGCCTCATCCTGCTCTATGACGGGTTTGTGTGACTGGTCATATGTATCCTTGCGGGCGGTCTTGCCCTTGTTGTCCAGGAACAGTTTGGCCTCGTCCAGATACTTTTTGTCACCGGTTACCAGATAGAGTTTGGCAAGTGCCATCTCGGCAATCTGATGTCCGGGAACAATCACTTTCTGTCCGGGGCCGTAACCTATCTCCCGGCAAACGCAGTCAGCATAACGTATTGCTATATCCAGGAATTTGCGGCTTCCGGTGGCCTGATAGTGGGCTATGGCGCCCTCTACCATGTGGCCCAGATTGTATAGCTCATGGCTGCCGCTCTCCTCGGCACTCCAGCGGGTAGGTCCTGACCAATCGTGCGGATGGGCGGGGTTCATGGTGCGGGCGGTATAGAGATAGCCGTCGGGCTCCTGTGCGGCAGCCACTATGTCAAGTATGCTGTCAATATAGGCCTCCAGTTTCTTGTCTGGGTAGGTCTGCAGCAGGTAGCTGGCGCCCTCTATTGTCTTGTAGACATCGGTGTCATCAAACGGGAACTGGGTGGGGCGGTAGTTGCTGCTGTTGTCGCCGCGTGCGGTCTCGGCCATCTTGGCGGCGGCATGCTCAAAGTTGGTGTAGCGGTCAGTCTCCTCACACTTGCTGAATGCCAGCGGGATGGTTACCTCACGGCTCTGGCGTATGCGGTCACCCCAGAAAGTCTCGGGTGCCACCTTGACTTGTGTAAACGGTACGTTACCTATGGGATAACTGGGTTTATCGGCCTTCTTGGCGGCTACAAGGCTAAGCACCAATGCTATGGCGACCAGCGGAATTGTTTTTTTGAATATAGTTCTCATACTCTATTTAGTTGTCTTTGTTGCAAACTTAAGCAAAAAAGCACTATCTTCGCGGCCGAATAGGTAAAATCCTGTTTGCCTCTGTAGTTCAATGGATAGAACGGAAGTTTCCTAAACTTTAAATTTGGGTTCGATTCCCAGCGGAGGTACGGGGAGAATGGGTGATAAGGTATAACTTTGTCACTCATTTTGTTTTAGTGAAACCCAAATTTAAAGTTTAGGAAACTGGAAACTTCCAGTTTCCTTTTACCTTTTTTTAATTTGCTAACGCAAATGGGGCGGCCTACCCGGCCGCTCTCGCTCGGGGTCTCGCTCGCCCCAATACGGTTGTACGTGCGTAATAAAAAAAGGATGACCGCGAGGTCATCCTTTTTTGGTGCAATTGGGGTCTGACCCCAATTGCTCTATTTTACTTCCCAGATGTCGTTGGTTTCAAGGAGCTCGCTGAAGGTGTGGTACTTCTTGGCTGCCTTGACCTCCTCAATCTGTGCTGTTACGGCGTCGTCATAGGTGGGAGCCTCGACGTCGCGGATAACGCCCAGTGCTACGGGGAATCCGTCGCCGTCGCCCATCAGGGCGAGCTTGAGCTGCAGGGTGTTGTCCTGGCAGTGAGCATCGTGTACAAGGATATCCTTCAGGGTGATGCCGTTCTCACCAATCTTGACAACCTTGAGGCTGAATCCGTCCTGCATGAGTCCGAACTCATTGTTCTCGCCGAATACCAGGGGCTCGCCGTGCTTTACGTAGATGGCGTTCTTGGCACGACCCTCCTTGTTGTAGACTGCATCGTGAGTGCCGTTGTTGAATATCACGCAGTTCTGCAGGATCTCACATACTGATGCACCCTTGTGGTTATAAGCGGCCTTAAGGATATCCACGGTGCCGGGAGCATCGGTGGCAACGGCGCGGGCAAAGAAGTGACCGCGTGCACCAAAGCAGAGCTCTGCGGGACGGAAAGGATCCTCAACAGTTCCGTAGGGGCTTGACTTACTTACAAAACCACGGGGTGAGGTAGGTGAGTACTGACCCTTGGTAAGACCGTAGATACGGTTGTTGAGCAGGATCATGTTCAGGTTGATGTTACGGCGGTTGGCATGGATGAAGTGGTTACCACCGATAGCCAGACCGTCACCGTCACCTGATATCTGCCAAACGGTCAGGTCAGGGTTGGCAACCTTACAACCTGTAGCGATAGCAGCTGCACGTCCGTGTATGGTGTTCATACCGTATGTAGCCATATAGTGAGGCAGACGGCTTGAGCAACCGATACCTGAGATGACTGCGGTATTGTATGGAGCTACTCCGATTTCGGCCATAGCCTTGTGCAGTGAAGCCAGGAAGAAGTGGTCACCGCATCCGGGGCACCAACGGGGCTGTCCCTTCTTGAAATCTTGTGCTGTATATTCCATAGTGCTGTGTGTTTACTTGTTAAGGATTTCGTTGAAAGCATTCACGAGTTCGTTCACAACGAACGGCTGGCCTTTAACCTGGTTGAACTGATACGGAACAAATCCGTCAACTTTCATGCGCAGGAATGCGGCAAGCTGACCCATATTCTGCTCGGCAACAACCACCTTCTTATACTTCTTGAGTACCTGAGCGGCGTTTGCGGGAAGCGGGTTGATGAACTTGAAATGAGCGTGAGCCACCTTCTTGCCCTGAGCGCGGAGTTCGTCCATTGCGGCACGCAGGTGTCCGTATGTTCCGCCAAAGCCAACAATAAGCAGGTCGGCATCATCAACATCACCAATTACCTCCAGGTCAGGAACCTGGATATTGTCAATCTTCTGCTGACGCAGACGTGTCATCAGGTCATGGTTCTCAGGGTTGGTGCTTATAGCGCCGGTCTGGCTGTCTTTCTCCAGACCACCCAGAATGTGGGTGAATCCCTCACGACCGGGAATAGCCCAGTAACGGGTTCCGTTCTCAGCACGCATATAAGGTGTCCATTTGCCCTTGAGTTCCTCAGGGACATAAGGAGGATTGATTGCGGGGTAATCGGCCAGGTTGGGCAGCTTGAATGCTGCAGATCCGTTGGCTACGAATGCATCGGTCAGGAGAACAACCGGAGTCATGTGCTCCAGAGCAATCTTACTTGCCTGGAATGCTGCATCGAAGCAGTCAACAGGTGATGTGGCTGCAATTACAGGCATGGGGCTCTCACCGTTACGGCCAAACAGTACCTGCAGCAGGTCTGTCTGCTCTGACTTGGTGGGAAGTCCTGTGGCAGGACCGCCGCGCTGAACATCCAGAACAACCAGCGGAAGCTCCATGATGACAGCCAGGTTCATGGCCTCGGACTTAAGGCAGATACCGGGACCTGAAGTTGAAGTTACTGCCAGGGCGCCAGCGAATGATGCACCTACGGCCGATGAGCAGCCTGCAATCTCATCCTCGCACTGAACGGTTGTAACACCCAGTGACTTGTGCTTGGAGAGCTCATGCAGAACATCGGTTGCAGGAGTGATAGGATATGAACCCAGGTAGAGTTTAAGACCAGCTTTCTCAGCAGCGGCGATGAAACCGTATGCTGTAGCCTTGTTACCGGTTATATCCATGTAACGGCCGGGCTCTTTCTGCTTGGATTCGATGCGGTATACGTTCATGGCACTGCTGTGAGTGTTGTGACCGTAGTCATAACCTGCCTGGATTACCTTGATGTTGGCATCTGCCAGCTCAGGTTTCTTGGCAAACTTTTCACGCAGATAGTTGAATGCAATCTCAAGGTCACGGCTGAACAGCCAGCAAACCAGACCCAGAGCGAACATGTTACGGCATTTGAGAACGGCCTTGGCCTCCATGCCGGTATCTGCAAGAGCGTCCTTTACCATCTGGGTGAGGGGACATGCAATTACGCGGTCGGGATCAACGCCAAGTTCAGCCAGCGGATCCTCTGTCTGGAATGCGGCTTTCTCAAGGTCAGCCTTCTTGAATGCGTCTGTATCTATGATTATTGTGGCGTTAGGCTTGGCATACTTGAGCTGTGTCTTGAGAGCCGCAGCGTTCATGGCAACCAATACGTCGCACTGATCACCGGGAGTGTAAACCTTACCTGCACCAATGTGTACCTGGAATCCTGATACGCCTGTGAGTGAACCTTGCGGGGCGCGGATATCGGCCGGATAATCCGGGAAAGTACTGATACTGTTTCCGACTGTAGCCGAAACAGTGGAGAAGATGTTGCCGGCCAGCTGCATTCCGTCACCGGAGTCACCTGAAAAGCGGACAACTACCTGATCCAATTCTTTTACTGTCATATCTTTTTGTATAGTGTTTATTGATTCTGCATACTAAAACGGCGCAAAATTACAAGATTATTCCATAAATTATTCAGTTTTAAAGCTATTTAGCAGACATTTTGTATTATTTCTTTGATTATACCGTATATATGCAAAATTAATCGTGGTCAATTATGCAAAAAAAGAGAAAGCCCGACAAAAATCAGGCTTTCTCCTTATCTTGTAAGTACGGGATTTTAGAATCCGAATCCTCCCATGCCGCCTCTGCCGCCGGCACCAAAGCTTACGTTGACGGTCTGTGTAGCCTTGACGGGAGTACCGTCCTCCTGTGTAGCCGGGATAAAGTCAGGCATGATCATCACTACTCTGAGTGCCTCCTGATTCATGAACGGAACCTGTCCCTCTCTTACTACATGGGGATTCTGGATGGATCCGTCTGTATCAACGGTAAATTCTACGCTTACCTGGCCGTTTATCTTCTGGGTCTTGAGATTGTCAGGATATAAGGTGTTGGATCTGATGAACTGCTGCATCTGTCCCTGGCCTCCAAGGAATGTGGCTGTCGGGGCTGCCGGGCCCTGAGGGGCACCGCCCTGAGCTCCACCGGGAGCACCACCCGGGAAACCGCCGGGAGCTCCGCCACCGGGGAATCCACCGCCGGGGAATCCGCCTCTGCCACCTGTGGCAGGTTTCTTGGACTCCTCAATCTGCTGTGCCGTGGGCATGGGGTCAATTCTGGTGGGAACACCCATGTTCAGGACTTTCTGCAGAGAGTCTATGTACTGTGAATAGTTGGGGAACTGCAGGTCTGACTTAAGCAGAGTCTGATACCATTTCTTGGCTCCACACAGTGCTGTGGTGTCATTGTCCATGCGCCACTTGCCAAGACAGATAGTTCCAAGACATGCCTGTGCATTCAGTACATTCTCATCTTTATTGTTAACCTCATCAATCTTGGGGTATCCCTCAAGTATCTTGATACCGCCTTCTACGTATGCGGGGTCATTCTTGTAGACTCCGTAATCATTATAGAAACGGGCCAGCAGGATGATGGAACGGTTATCGCCGGCCTTGACTGCCTTCTTGAGCCATTTTGATGCTGTAGTAAAATATGCGGTGGTCTTGGGCTGGCTGAGCCAGAACATGTAATAGTAGCTGGAAAGATTGTACTGGGCTTCTACATAATTCTGCTTGGCTGCTGCGTCAAGAAGATTCAGTCCCATCTCAGGATTGCTCTTTACATACTGGCCAGTCATGCATTCCATTCCCAGAAGGTTCATGGATTCCAGGTCACCCTTGATAACACCTTTCTTATAGTTCTCAATTACCTGTTTCATACCCTGATTGGTAATTTCAATCTTATCCATCTCAGCCTTGATGGAATCAGTGTTGACGTTTTGGGCTGCAACCGGCATGACAAACAATGCCGACATGACTACTGAAATAAGTCTCGTTCTCATTTGCATTAATTAATTATTGGTTGTTACAAATATCGTAATTAAGTTAACATGTAAATAATCTTTTATAAAAAAAATGACCGGGGCTCCCCAAAATGGGGGCCCCGGCCCTTTAAGTGTAATTCAGCGCCTTATTATTCCTTGGCTGCTGCAATCTCCTCCTTCTCTTTCTTGGTCTTCTTCATAACCACGTAAGCGGTAGGAGCGGCAACGAACAGTGATGAGCATGTGCCGAATACAACACCCAGGATCATTGCGAATGCAAAGCTGCGGATGCTGTCACCACCCAGGAAGAAGATAGCCAACAGCACGATAAGTGTACTAACTGATGTGTTGATGGTACGAGCCAGTGTGGTGTTCAGGGCATCGTCAAATAACTGCTTGCGGTTACGCTTGGGATAGAGACCGGTGAACTCACGGATACGGTCAAAAATAACCACCTTATCGTTGATTGAGTAACCGATAGCGGTAAGTACGGCACCGATGAATGTCTGGTCAATCTCAAGTGAGAACGGCATCCAGCCCCAGCAGATTGAATACATACCTATTATTATAAGGGTATCAAAGCAGAGGGCGAATATGGCACCTACTGAGTAAGCTACGTTGCGGAAACGGATCAGGATGTACAGGAAGATGGCAATCAGAGCCAGAATCACTGAGATGATAGCACCGCGTGTGATATCCTCGGCGATTGAAGGACCAACCTTCTGTGAACTGATGATTGAGCCGCCGTCGCGGTTCTCACGATCAATGAACTTGGCCAGTGTCAGGTCTGAGCTGAGCTTGCCGGCTTTCTTGAGTGATGTAAAGAGGAACTCCTCAATCTCTGAGTCGATATTCTCTGAATCCTCCTCAATACGATAGTTGGTAGAGATACGGATTGTCTTGTGATCGGTACCCAGGGCGATAGCCTGTACATTGTCCTCGGTAATTACATCCTGAAGGATTTCACGAACCTCCTCAGGCTCAACAGGATTCTCAAACTGAACCACGAAGTTACGACCACCTGTAAAGTCAATACTCTTGCTCAGACCGCGTACAGCCAGGAATGCTATGCAGATGATAGCGGCAATACCGAATACTGAGAATGACTTCTTGGCGTTCTCCATGAACTTGACTGCAGTGTTCTGCATCATGTTCTTTGAGACTGTAGTGGTGAATGTGAGGTTCTGCAACTTGCCCTTACCAAGGAAGTGCTCATAAACGATACGTGTCAGGAATACTGCGGTAAAGAATGAGCAGATGATACCGATGATAAGTGTGGTGGCGAATCCGCGGATAGGACCTGTACCAAAGTTGAACAGGATGATACCGGTGATGATTGATGTGAAGTTAGAGTCAAAGATAGCTGAGAAGGCGTTCTTGTAACCGTCTGTGAGAGCTGACTGAACGCTCTTGCCACCCTTGAGCTCCTCCTTGGTGCGCTCGTAGATAAGCACGTTGGCATCAACGGCCATACCCAGGGTAAGTACGATACCGGCGATACCTGACATTGTCAGGGCAGCCTGGAATGAGGTAAGGATACCCAGAGTGAAGAAGAAGTTGAGCAGCAGTGCTCCGTTGGCAATCATACCCGGAATGAATCCGTAGATGACGCACATATAGATCATCAGGATGATGAATGCTATGATGAATGATGTGAATCCCTTCTGGATTGACTCCTGACCCAGTGAAGGACCAACGATGTCCTCCTGAACGATCTTGGCGGGAGCAGGCATCTTACCGGACTTAAGTACGTTGGCAAGGTCCTGAGTATCCTCAACGGTAAAGTTACCTGAGATTTCTGAACGTCCGTTGGGTATCTCACCGGAAACATTAGGAGCACTGTATACATAACCGTCAAGAACGATGGCGATACCACGATCTACATTCTGCTTGGTCAGGGTTGCCCAACGGCGAGCACCCTCAGAATTCATGGCCATGCTTACGATAGGACGTCCGCCCAACTGGCTGAAGTCTGCCTTAGCCTCGGTGATTACGTCACCGGCCAGGTCACACTGACCGTTCTTGTTGTCGCTCTTGATGAGGTATAGCTCAAAGTACTGGCTGTTTGACTCAGAAACAGGCTTTACACCCCACAGGAACTTGAGGTCACGCGGTATGATAGCCTTAGCCTCGGCGCTGTTCAGGATACGGTTGATCTCGGCGGTATCTGAATAGTGAGCGATACCTGCAGCCCACTCGCACCAGGTTGAGGTGAGACGGCCCAGCAGAGGATGGTTCTTAAGAATCTGCTCACGCTCTGCGGCACTCAGCTGGCTGTTTTCATCGGCATCGGCCTCAATAAGTCCGTCCAGTTCTGCCTCCTCAGCCTGAACTGTATCCTGTGCGGGAGCCTCATCGGCCTTAACCTCCTCAGGATTCTCATCGGCATATTTAAGAGCCAGACGGCTGTCAATACGAGTAAGGACGTCTGATACCTCAGACAGTTTATATGTCTCCCAGAACTCAAGGTTAGCTGAACCCTGGAGGAGCTTACGAACACGCTCGGGCTCCTTTACGCCGGGAAGCTCAACCATGATACGTCCCTGCTTGCCGGCCAGTTCCTGGATGTTGGGCTGAGCCACACCGAAACGGTCGATACGGGCACGCAATACCAGGAATGAGTTGCTTACTGCGCTTGCAACCTCATTCTTGAGTACTTCAATTACCTGCTCGTTGGGAGTCTGAGAGTTGATCTGCTCCTTAAGATTTGAAGTTGTGAAGAATGAATTCAGTTTTGCATCGGCACCTGCGGTCTTGGCAAACTCCTGAGCAAAAATGTCCACGAAGTTCTCCTGACTGCTTACTGAACGCTTCTTGGCTGCATCCAGAACCTCGTTGAACATGCGGTCCTGAGTGTTGTTTGCCAGAGCCTTGACTACGTCGGGGATTGAAACCTCCATGATGACGTTCATACCGCCCTTGAGGTCCAGTCCAAGGCCGATCTGCATTTCACGGCACTCTCTGTATGAATAAATACCAAGCCAGACCTTTTTGTTCATCACAGAGTCCAGATAGGCCTGCTCATCCTGGCTCTGTGCAGCATGTTTCTCAATGCTGCGTGTCTTGAAGGTAAAGGAGAGATAGAACAGACAAACCAGTGTCAGTGCTATCGCAAAAATCTTTACGAATCCTTTGTTTTGCATACTGTTTTTATGTTAATATTATTTTTGTGCGCGTATGTGCGTAAAATTTCAAGGGTGCAAATATAGAGAATTTTTCCGTCCCGCAATCTCCTGACTATTCTTTTCTGACAACATTTATTCAAATCCATTATATTTGCAATATGAAACTTTCACATTTTTTGATTCTGGCGTCGCTGTCAGTCTCTTTATCTGCACAGTCTTTTCCTGATTGGGAGAACCCCGCAGTGTTGGGTATAAACAAACTGCCCTATCATGCCACACTTGGCAATCCTTCAACCCATAAGGGCAATCCTGAGATTACATATCTGGACGGAACCTGGAAATTCCGCTGGTCTCCAGATCCTGATAACCGCCCTGCCGGTTTCTTTGAGCCAGGTTACGATGTGAGCGGCTGGGACGATATACATGTCCCGTGTGACTGGCAGATGCAGGGATACGGCACTCCCATCTACACCAACTCCCGATATCCGTTCCGGCGTGAACAGCCCCGCGTGACCGGAACACCGGACCGCAGCTGGACCGCTTTTGAAAACCGCAATCCGGTGGGCAGTTACGTGACTTTTTTCAATGCTTCCGATATCAGCTCCCACAACTGGATACTGGAGTTTGAAGCCGTAAGTTCGGCATTCTATGTATGGGTAAACGGACAGAAGGTGGGCTACAGCCAGAACAGCATGTCGCCTGCCGAGTTTGATATATCCCCGTATCTGAAAGAGGGTTTGAACCGTCTTGCGGTTGAGGTGTACCGCTGGTGTGACGGATCGTATATAGAGGATCAGGATTTCTGGCGTTTGAGCGGTATATTCCGTTCAGTCAAACTATGGAAACGCCCGTTGCAGCATATATCGGATTACATGATATCACTCACTCCGTCTGCTGATTTCACTGTTGCCATATTCAAAGCCCAGGTGAATCTGGTAAATGCAGGAGAGTATGATTCGGCCCCTATGTCCGTCAGGGTTACCCTTAAGGGAAAAACTACCGATGAAAAGGAGGTAAAACTGGATCCGTCGGCATTGGCAAGGACCTTGAAAGCCGGCGATACCGTCCGGCTTGATATGATGGGAAGGTTTGAAAATCCGCTTCTTTGGTCAGCTGAGAAACCGAACCTTTATGAGTGTCTGATAGAACTGCTAGACGTGAACGGTACCGTGGTGGAGAGCTTTGTCCAGAATACAGGCGTTAGACGCATAGAGACTCAGGGTGAGGTAATGCTCATAAACGGTCAGCCGGTAAAACTGCGCGGCGTGAACCGTCATGACCATCATCCGCGTACAGGACA
The DNA here is from genome assembly GCA_900319225.1 of uncultured Prevotellaceae bacterium. Classification (GTDB taxonomy): domain Bacteria; phylum Bacteroidota; class Bacteroidia; order Bacteroidales; family Bacteroidaceae; genus Colenecus. The sequence continues at coordinate 14,414 of ONNV01000007.1, forward strand.
CTATGTGGATGCAGCCACCACAGAACTTGACATCAAGCTGATGAAACAGGCCAATATCAACATGCTGCGCACATCACATTACCCCGATTCACCGATACTTTACGAGCTCTGTGACCGCTATGGACTCTATGTTATGGATGAGGCTAACCAGGAGTCACACGGATTCGGTCTGCGCAACCGCCAGATGGGTAATGACCCGCAGTGGATGAATGCTCATGTGGACCGTGCGGAATCACTGGTGAAAAGGGATATTAACCATCCGTCCATACTCTTCTGGTCACTGGGTAACGAGGGTGGTGCCGGCATGAACATGCGGGCCATGCGTGCCAAGGTGGATGAACTTGATTCATCGCGTCTGGTATTCTGTGATACGGACCTTTCAGTCTCAGACCTTTATGATGACAGCTATCTGTCACCCGCACGCCTTAAACAGATGGCACAGAGGGTTACTGACCGTCCCTTCATTATGCGTGAGTACGCCCATATGATGGGTAATTCCGGCGGAAATCTTACGGAATACTGGGATGTGATTTATTCCGATCCCAGCATAGCCGGTGCCGCAATATGGGACTTTGTGGACCAGGGCATAGCCAAACCCATAGATGGTTCCAAACTGAGTTACAAAGACACCGGATTGGCCCTTGAAAACGGAGAATTCTGGGCCTACGGAGGTGACTTTGGTGACATGCCCAATGACGGGGCTTTTGTAATCAACGGTCTGTTGGCCCCTGACCGTACTCCGCATCCGCACTATTATGAGGTCAAACACATCTATCAGCCTCTAAAGTTTGAGTTGTTGAATGTGGATGAGGAGGAGTGTTACGCATATGTCAAAGTGAGCAGCCTGGACTATTTTACGGGAATAGACGAATTTGATTATGAAGTGAAGATAGTCTGTGATGACGGACGCGTACTGGTCCAAAAGGATGACCATACTCTCCAAGACCTGGAGCCCGATGAAAACGGAGTTATCAGGATTCCGTTTGTTGAAGGATGGCTTGACGGCCACGGTCCTAAGGGTCCTGTCAATCTCAAGTGGCCATTCCAGGATGTGGTACTTCAGGTTTTTGCCAAGCTAAAGGAGTCTACACTTTGGGCAGATGCCGGGTATGTTGTAGCTTATGACCAGTTCCTGGGTTGGAAACCTCGTGTTGAGACATTTGACTGGGATGATTTGAATACAGGCAGGATTTTAAAACGCAATAAGAGTATTGAACCTACTCCGGAAGGAGGTTATACTATCATATGCGGTGAGTATATCTGTTCCATTGATTTCATGGGTGCTCTTACTTCCATAAAATTCAGGAATGTAGAGTATCTGGCCGGACCTCTTGAACCCGATTTCTGGAAACCTGCCAATGACAACCAGATACGTAATGATTACGAGCGCACTATGGGCGTTTGGCGTAATGTAGGACAGGAAAGAGAAGTCATAAACAGCGAGATACGTACCGTAAAACGTCTGAAGAAGGAATATACTCAGCTTCGTTACAACTATAAGACATCCGTCGGTGCCCGTTTGACTTTGTGTTATGAATTCAGTGTGGCAGAGGTTAAGGTGTCGCTCAGTTATGATCCGGCTCAGGTTGAGGTTGAGTCGTTGCCCAGATTTGGTATGAGGATGAAAGTTTCTTCCCAATATTATGACTCTGTCAGTTGGAACGGACGTGGTCCATGGGAAAACTATCCTGACCGCAAGAACGGTGCCTTGTTCGGAAAATATACTTTACCGATAGGTGATTATCAGGTAGATTATGTTTACCCCCAGGATAACTCCAACCGCAGTGACTGCTACAAATTCAGTCTGATGCCGGTCAAGAGGTTGAAAAAGACGGAGAAGGGGGTTGTAGAGGTGCCGATGGTTCACGCATTTTCTATCTCTTCGTCCGATCCTTTTAACCTGAGAATCTGGAATTACTCCGAGGAGGATTTGGAACAGGCACGTCATGGTTATGAACTGCCTGAACGTGATTATCTGAACATCAACATCGACAAGGAGATAATAGGTGTGGGCGGAAACGATGCATGGGGCGCCAGGACTGAGCCTCAGTACATCCCGTCGGCCAAGGAGCCACACAGTCTCACCTTCACCATCCGTCTGGAGTAGGTTACTGCAGTCTTAGTCTGCTGATTACGGGATAGTGGTCACTGTCCTTTTGGGTGCGGTCTACACGGGTGTGCAGGGGGGTGATGTTACGGCTGCATAGGATGTGGTCTATGCGGTAGTAGAGATTGTGCTCATGGTAGGTAATGCCCATTCCAACGCCGGATTTGGCATATGCGTCATACATGAAACGGTTAAAGACGCTATGGGCATATGAGAGTGGAGTGTCATTGAAATCTCCGCACACAATCACATATTTTGCAGTTTCTCTGCGGGCGCGTTCTGCTATGGTGCGGGCCTGGGCGGCTCTCATGGATGTTGACTCAAGCAGTTTCTTGAGCACCTTCTTGGATGTGCCATAGTGGGTGCTGTCAGTGGGATGCATAATGAAACTCTGGTATTCCGATATCTCTGATCCTCCCAGTTGATTGGACTGGAGATGGCAGTTGTAGACGGCCAGAGTGTCATTTCCTATAAGTATTCTTACGTGCTGGCAGCTGTTGCTTGTGCCTTCAAAACTGATGTTCTCAGTATGGACTATGGGATATTTTGACATGCAGGATTCTCCTGTGGATCCCGATGACCTGGTGATGTAAGGATATCGGCTCTTGATGTCACGACTTTTCAATATATTCTCCATCATATCCGGAAATGCCTCCTGGAACAGGATGATATCGGCATCAAGGTCCATGGTATAATTGAGAACGGGATTGGTAACTGTACCGTCATTGTTGTCATTTATCCCAAACGCCTCAGTGTTATAGGTTACGACGGTAAGATAGGGCTCCGCCACCTGACGTGGGGCAAGAAAGTGCAGCGGAAAGTACTTGAGTGTGGGACCAAGTGAGATTATTATGGTTGCCAGCGGGATAAGTGCCCCCTTTTTCCAGGTGATGAGCCAGAACAGAAGGAAAAGCAGGTTAAGCAGGTACAGGAACGGAAACGCCAGGCCGGACAGTGACGCAAACGGCCACTTGCCGATGGGTGCTGCCAGTGATCCGTAGCAACTGAATATGAGAAGCAGGGCGGCCACGATATTGACTGCCATGAGCGGATATGCCAGCAGTTTACCCAGGATTTTCATCTCTTTTTGCTGAAAATTCTGTCAATCAGTACAGCCACGGCGGTGACAGGAGCTGTTATGTCCTTACCCTTACGCAGCATGTAGTAGAACAGCCAACCTATAGCGGCTGCACCCAGATGGGCGGCATCATAGGCGGGGTTTACATGAGGTATGAGGGCTACGTCAACGGCTGCAAGCGTGATTACTATGTACTTTACCTTGATGGGACCTACAAGCGGAATGGGTTCTGTCCAGTTGGGAGCACGCAGTGCAAGCGCGGTGCAGAAAGCCAGGATGCAGGCCGAACATAGAGGCATGTTCTGGGTCCAGTCCTTGAGCTGCAGTGACGGGAAGAGCATGAATACCGCGGTGAAAAGGAGCATTCCTGCAATTCCGCCCATTATATACAGGCCGCGCAGGTTATTTGATGTGTAGAACCTTAGGAATACCCCTCCAAGCCAGTAGAGCATTACCATGTTGAAGAGCAGGTTCCACAGGCCGCCGCTTGCAAACAGCGATGTGACCAGACACCAGGGCCTTTTGGCAATCAGGTACGGACTCCACGGATAGTTGCATACTATGAATGCGAACTTGTCCTCTCCATATGAGAACAGGGTGAACGTTATGTCAAGTAAAAGCAGGATTACAAACACTCCGCAGTTTATGAGCAGCAATCGTGTCAGTATATCTCCGGTGAGGTATTTGATTTTAAGTTCCCTAAGCAGATTCATTACCAGGTGAAATTGATATGATTGTTCTTACGCTCCTTGTGTTTCCAGTATAGTATCAGAAGGAATCCGGCCAGCATGCCGCCCAGATGGGCAAAATGGGCTACGTTATCAGATGTGCTGTTGCGCAGTCCAAGCGCAAGTTCCAGAACGATGTAACCCACAACAAGCCACTTGGCCTTGATGGGGAACGGGATGGGTATGATGAACAGCTGGTTGTTGGGGAATGTCATTCCGTATCCCAGAAGGATTCCGTATACGGCTCCCGATGCACCGACCGTAAGGAAAGCGTTCATGTATAATCTGAGCCTTTGGATGAGCTGGGGTGTGAGGTCATCACCTAAACAGGCCAGGGTTATCTGATACTCTGCAAACTGTAACAGTTCCTGGGTGAGTCCGGCGCCGATTCCGCAAATGAGGTAGAACCAGAGAAAACGCTTGGAACCCCACTGCATCTCCATGATACGGCCGAACATCCATACTGCAAACATGTTGAAGAAGAGATGCTGGAATCCTTCATGCAGGAACATGTATGTTATCAATTGCCATATCTTGAAACTTGGTGCAAGGAAGAAATGCAGTCCCAGCAGCTTGTGCAGGTCTATGCCGTATTTGGCCATAGCCATGGTTCCCATCCAACAGAGCACGTTGATGATGAGCAGATTTTTTGTTATAGGTGGTAGTTTATTCATAATCTATGTAGTGGGCTGCAAAAATAGCCATTTTTTCAGTAACTTTGCGGTCCATAATATGATAATATGAAAATAGAGAATTTGGTAGCTGAAAAGACCGTACAGGCCATCAAGGCACTTTACGGCCAGGAGATCGAGGCCTCATTGGTCCAGGTGCAGAAAACTAAGAAGGAGTTTGAGGGCCACCTTACCATCGTGGTGTTCCCGTATCTCAAGATGTCACGCAAGGGTCCTGAGCAGACCGCCGGTGAGATAGGCATCTGGCTCAGGGAGCATGTAGATGAGATAAGCTCTTACAATGTTATCAAGGGATTCCTGAATCTTGTGATCTCCACATCGGCTTGGATGGATATGCTCAATGAGATCAATGCCAGTGAGACTTTCGGTTTGCGTAAGGCCACCGATAACTCTCCGCTGGTTATGATTGAGTACTCAAGCCCCAATACCAACAAACCGCTCCATCTGGGACATGTACGTAACAACCTGCTGGGTGGCGCACTGTCAAACGTGATGGCAGCCAACGGCTACAAGGTTGTAAAGACCAATATAGTTAACGACCGTGGTATCCACATCTGCAAGTCTATGCTGGCTTGGCTCAAGTGGGGTAACGGCGCTACTCCGGAATCCACCGGTAAAAAGGGTGATCACCTGATAGGTGACTATTACGTAGAGTTTGACAAGCATTTCCGTGCCGAGGTTAAGAGTCTGCTGCCAGCCAACTTTGCCGATCTTGATGAGAAGGCTCAGGAGGAGGCTAAGGCCAAGGCCGAGAAGGAGTCACCCCTTATGCAGGAGGCTCACGCTATGCTGGTAAAGTGGGAGGCAGGAGACCCCGAGGTCCGCGCCCTGTGGGAGCGTATGAACAGCTGGGTATATGCAGGATTTGATGAGACCTACCGCCGTCTGGGCGTTAGCTTTGATAAGATCTACTATGAGTCGCAGACTTATCTGGAGGGTAAGAAAACCGTTATGGAGGGTCTGGAGAAGGGCCTGTTCTTCCGCAAGGAGGACGGATCCGTATGGGCAGACCTGACAGAGAACGGTCTGGACCAGAAACTGCTGCTGCGCAGTGACGGCACATCGGTCTACATGACTCAGGATATAGGTACGGCTCAGCTCCGTTTCAAGGATTTCCCTATTGACCGCATGATTTATGTGGTAGGTAACGAACAGAACTACCACTTCCAGGTGCTCTCCATACTGCTTGACCGTCTGGGATTTAAGTGGGGCAAGGACCTGGTACACTTCTCATACGGAATGGTTGAGCTGCCTGAGGGTAAGATGAAGAGCCGTGAGGGTACGGTTGTTGATGCCGATGACCTGATGGATGAGATGATAGAGACTGCACGTGCCACATCGGCTGATCTGGGCAAGCTGGACGGTCTGACCAAGGAGGAGCAGGATGAGATAATGCGTATTGTGGGTATGGGTGCCCTCAAGTATTTCATACTTAAGGTCGATGCCCGCAAGAACATGACATTCAATCCTAAGGAATCTATCGATTTCAACGGCAATACAGGTCCGTTCATCCAGTATACATACGCACGTATCCGCTCTATCATGCGTAAGGCTGCCGAAGAGGGTATCAAACTGGGCAGCAAGCTGTATGCCGCCGATAACGCCCAGATATCGGAGAAGGAGATTGGTCTTATCCAGATGCTTAACGGATTCCAGGATGTGGTGGCTCAGGCTGCTGATGACTACAACCCGTCTGTTATAGCAAACTACTGCTATGACCTGGCCAAGGAGTTCAACCAGTTCTATCATGATTTCAGCATCATGCATGAGCCCAGCCGCGAGCTTAAGATGTTCCGTCTGGTTCTGGCTCAGAATGTGGGCAAGATCATCAAGCTGGGTATGGGTCTGCTGGGTATCGAGGTTCCGGAGAGGATGTAAGACTTGGGACTTTGATACATTTGGCGAGTGCTGATTGGGGACGGTTCTATCTGTGCCCTCGAGAGGGCACAGATAGAACCGTCCCCCGGCAGCGATAGCTGGATTTGATTAAATTTGCGATATGGCACAGAAGTTTTACGTTGTTTGGATTGGGTTGAATCCCGGGGTGTATGATTCCTGGGAGGCCTGCAAACAGCAGGTAGAAGGCTGGAAAGGTGCCGTATACAAAGGATTTGATACCCGTCAGGAGGCCGAGGAGGCCATTAACCTTCCACCTGAGAACTTCATAGAGAAGAAAACCGCTGACCATAAGGGCGGCCGCAAAAAGAAGGAAAAACCCATTCCACCGGAGGTTATCCGCCAGGCTTTGGCTGTAGATGCCGCATGCAGCGGCAATCCCGGACAGATGGAGTACCGTGGGGTTTATCTGGGAGATATGGAGGAGAAGTTTCATTTCGGCCCTATACTGGGTACAAACAACATAGGTGAGTTTCTGGCTATTGTGCATGCATTGGCCCTCTACAAGAGCCGTGGGTTGGACTGGCCGCTCTACAGCGACTCGCGTAACGCGATAGACTGGGTGCAGAAAAAGCAGTGCCGGACCAAACTGGAACGCACACCTGAGACCGAGGCTGTCTTTGAGCGTATAGAGAGTGCGGAGCGCTGGCTCAGGGAGAACAGTTTCCGTAACAGGATAATCAAATGGGATACTAAGAAGTGGGGTGAAATCCCCGCTGATTTCGGCAGAAAATAGAATACAGAAATGGGAGGAGCTGTAAGAGAGAGAGGAAGAGTAGGCATGCTGTTATGCCATTATGTGAGTCTGGTACTCATATTCGTCGTTGAGAAACCTCTGTTCATGCTTTACGCGGGCAGTTCTCAGCACCGGTATGGTATCAGGGACTGGATGCTGGTTATGTGGCACGGCCTTCCGATAGATCTCTCGGTTGCAGCATATCTCACTCTTTTCCCTGTCGTGATTTTACTGGTGGGTGTATGGCTGCAGTCTTTTCCTGTCAAGAGATTCATTCAGGTGTATGACCTGTTGACAGCTTTGCTTCTCTCTGCGATTTTTGTGGGCGATACCGCTCTCTATCCGTTCTGGGGATTCAAGCTGGATGCATCGGTCCTGTTCTACCTTAAGACTCCTAAGGAGGCAATGGCCAGCGTGTCGATGCTGATGGTGGTTGTGGGCGTAATATTGATCCTGCTTGTGGCATGGCTCATATACAGGATTCTCATGAGCGCGGTCAGACCGGTGAAGGTTCCTTTCAACAAAGTGCTGATGCGCGTTCCGGTTTCACTTTTCCTGTTGATTTTGTTCGCTCCACTGTTTCTTGCAATACGCGGAGGAGTAAGCGAATCTACAATGAATGTAGGACACGCCTATTTCAGCGCCGACCAGTTCCTAAACCACAGTGCGGTGAATCCGTCATTCAGCATGCTCAGTTCCATGAGCAAGACGTCCGATTATTCCAGTTGGTATGATTACCTTGACGAGGATAACCGCAGTGCATATTTTGATGGGCTTTACACCACTTCTGACTCATGTACTGAGAGTCTTCTCAATACAGACCGCCCCAATATCCTGGTGATAGTGCTTGAGGGTTTCGGAGGTGACTTTGTGAATGCCATGAGCGGCAAACCGGATGTTTCACCCCGGCTGGACAGCCTTATAAAGGAGGGGGTATTTTTCAGCAACTGCTATGCAGGCAGTTTCCGTACCGACAGGGGTCTGGTATGTGTCATGAACGGTCATCCGGGATTACCCAAAACATCAATAATGAAACTGCCGTCCAAGAGTGCGGCCCTGCCTTCATTACCCGGCAAACTGCTTGATGAGGGTTATGAGACCTATTTCATGTACGGCGGTGACATCAACTTCACCAATATGAAGAGCTGGCTTTACGGAACAGGCTTCCGTAATGTGGTATCGGATGCCGATTTCTCTATTGCCGAGCGCCATACGAATGCATGGGGCGTGAATGATGACATCACTTTCAGCCGTCTTCTTGAGGAAGTGAAGAGCCGTAAGGACTCCCTGTGGTTTACCGGATTCCTGAGCTTGAGCAGTCATGAGCCGTTTGAGGTTCCCTATAACCGACTTGAAGACAAGGTGGATAATGCGTTTGCATACACAGACAGTTGCCTGGGAGCTTTCGTGGATGGACTTAAGCAGAGTCCTGTCTGGGATAACCTGCTTGTGATGATACTCCCGGACCATGGATTCCGATATACCAAGTCAGGTCTCTCAAGTGACCCTCATGTCCATCATATTCCTGTCCTGTGGGTTGGCGGTGCTGTCCGGGAGCCCAGGATAATTGACCGTTTCACCGGACAATCCGATATGGCCGCTACCATACTGGGGCAGTTGGGTATTGATCACAGCGATTTCCTGTTCAGCAGGAACGTTTTGTCATGCTCCTACTCATACCCGTTCTCATTCTACACTTACAACAACGGATTCTGCTTTATAGACAGTACAGGCGTGACGCTTTATGATGATGATGCGTCAGCATGCCTTATAAATGATTCACATGGATCTGATGTGCGTCTTAATCGAGGAAAGGCCATTGTGCAGACACTGCATGATGACCTGGGCAGCCGTTGATCACTCTGTCTGTCTGCTTATTCTTTCTGCGGCGGTCTTGTGTTTGGCCAGCCAGTTCTGATATCCCTCCCAAGTGCGTTTCCATCGGTTATGTGTCCATAACCAGAGCTCGGGACAGTTGTTGATGTTGTCCTCAAGCAGACGCATGTATTTCTCAGTTACCGCATTCTCGGGCAGGTCATTGGTGTGGTCAAACATCAGGGTTATGTCACAGCGGTAATAGCCGCGGCGCTTGCGGGTTATGTTCATATACCACACCTGTGCGTCAAGCTTTCTGGATATGCGCTCCGTCCCGGTGAATACGGGGGTTTTCTGATTCATGAACTGCGTCCAGTAGTGGATGTTCACGTAGAGCGGAACCTGATCGGCTATCATTCCTATAAAGAATGCCTGCCCGTTGTTACGGCACTGTACAAGACGGCGCATCACCTGTTCCATAGGTATGTTCTCAGTGCCGAACCTGCTGCGCAGCTTGAGCATGAAAAGGTCCATTGTGGCGTTCTCAAGCCTGTGGTAGACCTGTCCACCGATAAAATCGTTCACGCCCTTGAAATAGAGCATCATGGAAGGTATCCACTCCCAGTTGCCTACATGTCCCAGATATCCGAATCCGGAACGGCCTTTCCGTGCCTCATTGACAATCCTGTCACATCCGGTAATCTCCATGTGACGTTTTATCCAACGCTCACCCACCGATGCGGTCTTGAGGCTCTCCATTATCTGGCAAGAGAACTGATAATAGAAACGGCGTTCTGTACGGCGCAGCCATTTGCGGTCCTTGTCCGGGAATGCCATGGCCAGGTTCTTCTGGACTACCTTCTTTCTGTAGCGCAGGGGCGGGCATAGGAACATGACCAGCCACATGATGTCCGAGAACAGATAGAGTATGGGCATCGGGAGCAGTGAGAACACCCAGACGATACCATACAGAACTGATGAAAGAAACTTAGCCATAATCAAAACGTGAAATTGAATTGTGCTCCCACTATGTAAGAGCGCCACACTTTATCATAATAATCCAGACCGCCATGTACAGACACGCTTGAGAACGATGATGTCCTTACGGTCATACCCAAGTTCGCATAGCAGTGCATTGCGGCGGGAATGTCCCATTCCAACGGCTGATTCTGATATTTGAAACTATAGCTGTTGGCGCTGGGTGAGTAACCTGCAATGGCCTGTCCGTTTATGCTCAGCCTGCTCAGGAGCGGAATATCCATGTCAAGGCCGGCTCCAATGGTGTATACATCGGTTACGCTGCCGTTATCCGGCAGATAAAGGTCGTCAGCTCCGGTCCATTTCATCTGGGTAAGTCCGGCACGGATTACAGGCCCTATGTACCAGGGCATCCAGGATGCGTCAATACCTATGGAGCAGGCGGGACGTGTATCGGGATTGCCGTATCCACCGGAGGTAAAGAGATCAGAACCTATGCTGTATTCTGTGTAGAGACCGAATTTCCAGCGCGTTGTTTCATCAATATCGGCAACCACGACAGGTCTTTTGATCCCGTGCTCTCCGAACAGTATGTCCGTAAGTTCGTAGGCAAGCTCTGTTGAGAGTATGCCTATGGCGGCACCGGCCATGACATCGGAACACCAGTGGCGGTTGGCTATGACGCGGAAAATGCCGGTGGTTGCGGCCAATCCGTATCCGGCTACGCTTATCCATGGGCTTACGGTCTCACCATACTCCCTGTGCAGCATCTGGGCGCACATAAAGGCGGTTGCCGTATGTCCCGATGGAAAGGAGTTGATACCGTGACCGTCAGGTCTCTCCCTGTCATTGATATTCTTGATGGACCGGGTAAGGCCAAACTGGATAACCGCAGCTGTTCCGTGAGCCGTTAACATGCGTGGCCAGTCATTGCGGCTTTGTACTCCTGCAATCTTGAGGATATAGAGTATGCCGGCAGGTGAGAACTGCAGAAAATCCGCTGACTTTAACGGTGTAGATGAGAGTTTCCCCTCCTTCTTTATGCGCTTGTCCAGCTCATTGTCATTCAAGAGTATGCCGGTGGAAAGCATTCCTATGGGCAGCAGGGCGCGCTGGGTTAATGATACCGGCTTATATGCTATGCTGGTGGAATCATGCCCGACAGACCAGTTGTGTGCGTAGTCTATCTCCGTAAGAGGCATATAGGGCTTGAACGGATTGATGCCGGCGTGGGCTCCTGTTATGGTAAGTGAAAGTATGGCAGATATGAGCAGGTTTCGTTTCATTGATAGTCCTTATAGTTTTTTGAACTTGCCGATTCTGTATTTCAATGTTATAAGTTGTTGGTTGTGGAGTTGTCCGTCAGATGACATATGCAGGTTCCAGCTGAATCCCATCACTACGTTACGGTTGTTTATGAGCTGTGCCTTGAACTCGGTCTTGAGGTACCGGGTGTCATTGTAGAACGGATCGCTGCGGTGAAAGGCCAGTCCTGCCTCACTGTCCTTAAGGAAAGGCTGCTGGTTGCCACCCTTGTAGAAAGTGGTTTTTACGTCAAACATTTTCCAACCTATCTGTATATCTCCCAAGAATCCTAAAGGTTTGTGCCAATCGCCGTCCTTGCGGCATCTTATCATGGAGTACAGCAGTCCGCCGTTCACTATAACCCTTAATTCCGGATTGATGAACCTGCTCAGGTCAAAACCTATATACGGGTTGAACTGGAACTGGTCATAGATATAATGTCCCGCCTCCTTGGGCTTGGCCCAATGGGTCATGGTTACAAACCATCCGGAGTGAATGAAACCGTTCATGATATCATCTGCGTCCCAGAAGTCATTATAGACTGCGTATCCGTCCCAAACAATGCGGAAAGCCTCACGCTGCGTCTCTGTCTGGCGGCTGAACCAGTTACAGTACAGCTCTGTCTGCCAGAATCTGCCGTGACGCTGGAACAGCGTACCGCTTATGGTGGGCTCAAAAAACGCGATGGAATCATATAAAAGTGCGTCAGGCAGTTGCCTCTGGAGCGCGTCGCGCGGAATGCTTCCGAACAATGCATTCCATTTGTCACCCTGATACTTGTAGTATAAGATGAAAGTGGGGTCTATCCTGTCTTCGGCTCCAAATTCCCATATCTTGGAGAATCCGCCTATAAGTGCGTTCTGATCCTTTATGATGCCTATCTGGGGCGTGACGCGCATTCCGTAGATGGTCTGCGGAAGCATGTTGTTCTTGTATTCCCGGTTGTCAAATAGACCGTCAAACTCCAGGTCGTAGTAGAGAGTCTGACTGCTGACTCCAATGCATAGCATTGACAATACAGCCGATACTAACAGTTTGATGTGACGGGTCATGTTCAGAAAACTTATCAACAGATTGGGCAAAGTTACCTATTTATAACGCATTTCCCGATTTTTCGGCCGTTTAAATTTGTATCTTCGCATTTGAAACCAATTAAATTACTCAATGAAAGAGCTTTTTGCTTTCCTAAGGCGTTTTGTACGTCCCTACCGCCGCAATCTTGTGGGCAGTGTGGCATACAATCTGCTTTCAGCCATTCTCAATGTATTCTCTTTTGCCCTTATAGTACCCATACTGAGGATCCTGTTCAAGATAAACACAGAATCATACGTATACATTCCGCTGTCCGATGTCCATGGAGGCAAGGAGGTGGTAAACGCACTCAGGAATAATTTCTTCTGCAAGGTGTCTGATTTTGTCGATGCCTACGGTGAGTCCCGCACGCTGCTTATCCTGGGAATTGTGCTGATAGTCATGACATTCTTCAAGACTGCCTGCTATTTCGGCTCATCGGCCGTGATGGTACCCTTGCGCAACGGTATTGTCAAGGATATAAGGGTTCAGATATACAACAAGATACTCAACCTGCCCATGGGATTCTTCTCAAAGGAGCGTAAGGGTGATATCATCACCCGCATGAGCGGTGACGTATCGGAGATAGAGAACTCAATAGCCCAGTCTCTGGACATGCTCATAAAGAATCCTATCCTGATTCTGGTATATCTGGGAACTCTGGTGGCAATCAGCTGGCAGATGACGATATTCACCATCGTGATAGGACCCCTTATCATCTGGGTTATGGGTACAATAGGACGTAAGCTCAAGGCAAAGTCACTTGTGGCGCAGTCTTACTGGAGCGATACCATGTCGGAACTGGAGGAGACTCTTGGAGGATTGCGCGTTATCAAGGCATTTCTGGCCGAGGGTAAGATGTCGGCCCGATTCACCAAGAGCAGCGAGCAGCTGCGCAAGGCATCCAACCGCGTCCATATGCGTCAGGCTCTGGCTCACCCGGTAAGTGAGTTCATGGGTACCGCGTTGATAGTGCTGGTTCTCTGGTTTGGAGGTACTCTCATTCTGGGCGGTAATGCAAGCATTGACGCATCCACGTTCATCTGGTACATGACAATCCTTTACAGTGTCATCAACCCCATCAAGGATTTCTCAAAGGCCGGTTATGCCATCCCCAAGGGACTTGCATCGGTAGAGCGTATAGACAAGATACTTCTGGCCGAGAACAACATTACGGATCCTGAGAAACCGGTTGAACTCACCGAATTGAAGGGTGAAATCAAGTATAACGGCGTATCATTTTCTTATGAGGACGGCCATGAGGTGCTGCATGACATAAACGTTACGATACCCCACGGAAAGACCGTTGCCCTGGTGGGCCAGTCAGGTTCCGGAAAGTCTACCATGGTGGACCTTCTGCCCAGGTTCTATGACGTATGTCAGGGTTCCATAACCATCGATGGAAAGGATATCCGCGATGTGTCACTCAAGTCATTGCGCAGCCTTATGGGTAACGTAAACCAGGAGGCGATCCTGTTCAATGACACGTTCTACAACAACATCACGTTCGGCGTTAAGGATGCCACCCGTGAGCAGGTGATTGCGGCGGCCAAGATTGCCAATGCACACGATTTCATCATGGAAACGGAGAACGGATATGACACCAACATAGGTGACCGCGGTTGCCTGTTGTCAGGCGGTCAGCGCCAGCGTATAAGCATAGCGCGTGCCATACTCAAGAACCCGCCCATACTGATTCTGGATGAGGCCACCAGTGCCCTTGACACTGAGTCCGAGCGTCTGGTACAGGAGGCACTTGAGCGTCTTATGAAAGACCGTACCACAATTGCCATAGCACACCGTCTGTCAACCATCAAGAATGCCGATGAAATCTGCGTTCTCCATGAGGGCAGGATAGTGGAGCGCGGTACACATGAGGAACTGATTGCTTTGAACGGCTACTATAAGAGACTGCATGATATGCAGCAGTTGTAAGACAAGTTACTTTATTCGACAATATGGTTAAGATTGGATCTCCGCTTACAAAGGTTGCCAAGAAGGCACTTCTGTGCGGCTCAGGTGAACTGGGAAAAGAAGTTGCAATTGAATTGCAGCGTTATGGTGTCGAGGTCATTGCCCTTGACAGGTATGAGAACGCCCCTGCCATGCAGGTGGCTCACCGCAGTTATGTACTCTCAATGCTTGACGGTGCCCGTCTGCGTGAGATTATCGAGAAGGAGAAACCGGATATGATTATCCCGGAGGTTGAAGCCATTGCCACTCCCACTCTTGTTGAGCTGGAGAAAGAGGGCTACAACGTGATTCCTACAGCAAATGCAACATTCCTCACCATGAACCGCAAGGGCATACGCCAGCTGGCTCATGAGAAACTGGGATTGCCTACATCCAATTACCGTTTTGCCGCTACCCGTGAGGAGTTTGATGCCGCCATCAAGGAGATTGGCACACCTTGCGTAGTGAAGCCTATCATGAGTTCGTCAGGTCACGGCCAGAGCGTCTGCAAGACTCCTGCCGATGCTGATGCATCATGGAAGATTGCCCAGGAGGGCGGTCGTGCCGGAGGCGGTGAGGTTATCGTTGAGGGATTCGTAAAGTTTGATTATGAGATCACCCTGCTCACTGTACGTCACAGCGGCGGTACCACATTCCTTAATCCCATAGGTCACCATCAGGTTGACGGTGACTACCGTGAGTCATGGCAGGCACAGCCCATGAGCGATAAGGCTCTTGCCCAGGCTCAGGATATAGCAAAGAAGATAACCGACGCACTGGGCGGATATGGTATCTTTGGCGTAGAGATGTTCATTTGCGGTGACAATGTGCTGTTCAGCGAGGTTTCACCCCGTCCGCATGATACCGGTATGGTAACGATGATATCACAGGATCTGAGTGAGTTTGCACTGCATGCACGTGCCGTGCTTGGCCTGCCTATCCCCAAGATTAACTTTTTTGGCCCCAGCGCATCAAAGGCTATCGTAGTTGAGGGTGATACCACAATGATAGAGTTTGAGAATGTTGACGAGATACTGGCTGAGCCCGATGTTCAGGTACGTTTCTTTGGAAAGCCGTTCATAAAGGGTCACCGCCGTATGGGTGTAATCCTGGCCCGCGCCGAGAGTGTTGAGAAGGCACTTGAGAAAGTTGAGCGTGCTTACGCCAAGCTTAAGGTCAAGGTTTATTGATTATTCCGGAATAACCAATTCTTTGGTTGTCATGTGCTCAAGGTACTGTTGGATCAGTGCCTTGAGTTCTTTTATCATCTCCTCTTCCACGTCGGGCCTGGTTCCCTTCAGGTTCTCCTTCAGGGCGGCATCCTTACGGAATGCATAGAGTCCGGCCTGCTGTTCACCGTCAAACTTGATCATCCAGTCTCCCTTGTAGAACATGTACATGCCGTTCTGGTAGTTGGCTGCCCAGGTATCCTCATCGGGAGTGGCAAACAGGTTCTGTCCGAAACTGATAAAAGGTTTGTCATATCCCAGATATCCCATAATCGTGGGGAGAATGTCTGACTGCTGGGCTATGGCGTCACGGTGTCCCGCTATATCTCCTGACGGATCGTAGAATATGATGGGTATGCGGAACTTTCCGTATTCGGCCTGATAGGCGGGGTGCTCGGACTGGTTTGTGTGATCGGCTGTGAGGACAAACAGCGTGTTGTTGAACCAGGGCTCCTTACTGGCCTTTTCAAAGAACAGGCGCAGGGCGTTGTCCGAGTAGCGGATGCAACGGTACATATCCAGGTTGGGCTCCTCAGGATAGATATCCTTGTAGCGGTCCGGAATGTTGAAAGGGTGGTGCGATGTAGCGGTGAAAACGGTCGAAACGAACGGTTCCTTGAAGGTGTTTATCTTGGCGCACATGAACTGCAGGAACTCCTCATCCCAGATAGCCCATACACCGTCAAACATGCTGTGTCCTCCAAACCTTGGGTCTGCATCAAACTCATCCATTCCAAAGTAGTCCTTGTAGCCGATGGCACGTGAGTATGACTGGAATCCCATTGATTGGTTATCGGCTCCGTGGAAATATGCCGAGTAGTAACCCTTACGGTCCAGTTCCTCAGCCAGACCGCTTACCTCCTTTGACATCATCGTGGTGGTGAGTACAAAGTTGTCTTTAAGCATGGGTATGCCTGACAGGACAGAGGGTGATGCGTCTATGCTCTTGCGTCCGTTGGCGAACGAGTACTCAAAGGTGAGGCTGTGGCTCATGAGCGAATCCAGGAAAGGAGTGCAGTCATGCGTGCCCTCAAGACCCTTGTTCATGAATCCTACATACTCTCCGCCAAAGCTCTCAAGAATGAATATGACCACATTTTTAGGGGTGAAAACGGCGGTGGAATCAGGCATTATTACCGGTGAGTATATCTTTTCCAGCTCCTCCTCGCTAAAGTACCTGGGAACCTCAATCTTGACTCTTCCTGCCGTACGTATAACGCAGAACGGGGTGTTGAGCACGGCTGCAGCATCGGCCGGACGGTCAGCGTACTGATACGCGTTACTCATGGTTATGGGCCTGATGCTTGTGGATATGCCTCCTCTTATGCCAACCACGCTCGCAAATACGCAGACCAGCAGAAGTCCGGTCTTGACGATATAGTATACTGAAAGCCTCTTGTACTGTACTGCAACCGGAATCCTTATGGTTATGCACAGAACCCATACCATCACTATGAACAGCAGTACCAGATACCAGTTCTCCATAACTGCGTTCATCACTATGGAGCGCATCTGGCCTCCGCTCTCGTTCTTGAATTCGGCCAGTACGTTGAGGGTGCTGCGGCATCCTGTAAACGGGAAGTATACGGTATCAATCAGGTTGGCGGCTATACCGGCCGATATCAGGATGATGAGGATGACCTTGACAATGGTGTAGTATGTCCTGTTCTCCTTGAAGTGAAACGGGAGCATGGTTAGCAGCATGTACGGTACGGTCAGATACATTATGCCGGCGGTATCGAACTTGAGTGCTCCCGGAAGCATCTTCAATATTACATCCTTATCCAGATTTCCATCAAATACATTCCAGTTGTACCATATGAAAACGACACGGCACAGCATGAATGAGATGTAGATAACAAGAAGATTCAGAACAACCGTCATGAACGGAGTCTTGAGCAGGATATTATCTTTTTTTCTCATTTCATCAATGTTTTTCTATGCGGAAACGCTCTGCGAACTCCTTGCTTACGTAATTTGACGTGCTCATGCATGCATCGGTACCGAACTCTATTCCGTACCCTATCAGATGGCCCCATTTCTCTTCTGTCATGTGGTCCAGACCGTTCCTGTCTATGCCTTCACGGATAAATCCGTATATCATTCCGGCATTGAAGTTGTCACCTGCACCGATGGTACTTACCGGTATTATGGGACGTGCACTGAAATAATATTCCTGACCGTGGTCAATCACCTGTACGCCATCCTTGCCGCGTGTGCAGATAAGACGCGGACAATATTTTGAGGTCTCCTCATCATATATCCTGCGGCAGTTGTCATGGCCAAACAGGTTAATGAAATCCTCATGGCTTCCGCGTACTATGTCGGTAAGAGCAAAATTCTCACGGAAAGTATCCCTGAGACTCTCCACCTCATGGGCGTGGTTGTCACGGAAATTAAGGTCATAATAGAGGATGGCTCCCTGATCCTTGGCGTACTGAAGGAACGGTTTCACTTTGTCACGAAGTACCGGATTGAGTGAGAAATAGGCTCCGAAAGCCATGATGTCATTCTCTTCTATGAAAGGCATCTCAAAGTCCAGACGGTTGTTGGGATAGTCCTTGTAGAAGCTGTACTTGGCATCATTGTTCTCGTCCAGATATGCCAGTGAAATGGCGGTTTTTTTACCTTGGTAGCATGAAACGTAATCGGTGTTGATTCCGTTCTCCTGCATGAATCCCAGAATGTGCTGACCAACCAGGTCAGATCCTATCTCAGTGACAAAGGTGCAATCCATACCTGTACGTCCCAGAGAAATGAGTCCGTTGAATACGGATCCTCCCGGAACAGCGGCTACAGGTTTTCCCCCTTTGAAAAGAATGTCATAAATGGTCTCGCCAATACCGAATATTTTCCTCATAACAGTTTTTTGGAACGCATTCCAAGATATCCTCCGTGATGGCGTTTATTGTAATCTTCTACGGTGAATCCTATCTTTTTCATTGTTTCAACTACCAGAGCGTCACCGATCACGTTCATGACGGTGGTGCTTGTGGTGGGAGCCAGTCCTAAGGCACAGACCTCATCGGGCTTGCCGGTGGAGAGAACTATATTGGCCTGACGGGCCAGAGGGCTCTGCGTGTTGCCGGTAAGTACAATGAATTTGAGAGTGGGGTCAAGTGTAAGACTCAGGTCCATAAGCTCCAGTACCTCACGTGTCTTGCCGGAGTTTGAGACCAGCAGGAACAGGTCATTTTTCTGGAGTATACCCAGGTCTCCATGCTGAGCCTCGCTGGGGTGCAGGAATATGGATGGGGTTCCGGTGGAACTGAAGGTGGTTGCCATATTCATGGCTATCTGGCCGGCCTTACCCATGCCGCTGGTAATCAACTTTCCTTTAAGTTCGTGAACGTGATGAACAATCAGGTTCACAGCCTTCTCATATTCATCGCCTATAGGGATGTTCATTATGGCCTCAGCCTCCCTTGTAACGATGTCTTTTATTGATTCAATCATTGCTGTCATCCAATGAATCTTTTGTGAACTCGCAAAGATATGCATTTAAAACGAACGTTACAAATTTACTTTGACAGCCGGACTGGAACGTAAAATATTTGGAGGTATCAATGCTATTCGCTAATTTTGCCGCAATTTACTCTGAAAGAGGAATATTTTTATTAGATGTTTTAATATTTTAATGATGAAAATTGTAACAAAAGAGTTCCAGCTCCCTGATGGAAGAACCATCAAACTGGAGACCGGGAAACTGGCCAAGCAAGCCGATGGAGCCGTGATGCTGACATGTGGCAAAACTATGCTCCTGGCCACTGTATGCGCCGCTAAAGATGCAGTTCCCGGAACTGATTTCATGCCGCTGCAGGTAGAGTACAGAGAAAAGTATGCGTCAATCGGACGTTATCCCGGCGGTTTTACCAAGCGTGAGGGTCGTCCCTCAGATTATGAGATTCTTACATGCCGTCTTGTAGACCGTGCATTGCGTCCTTTGTTTCCGGACAACTACCATGCTGAAGTTTTTGTAAACATCATACTGTTCTCCGCTGATGGCGAGCAGATGCCTGATGCTCTGGCCGGTCTGGCTGCATCAGCTGCCCTGGCTGTATCGGACATTCCTTTCCAGGGTCCGATATCCGAGGTTCGCGTAGCCCGCATAAACGGAGAGTACGTAATCGACCCCACATTCAAGCAGCTTGAGCAGGCTGATATGGATGTCATGGTTGCCGCAACCTATGACAACATCATGATGGTTGAGGGTGAGATGAAGGAGGTTAGCGAGGCTGACCTGCTTGGTGCCATGAAGGCCGCTCACGATGAGATCAAGAAGCACTGCAAGATCCAGATGGAGCTGACCGAGGAGGTAGGCAAGACCGTTAAGCGCGAGTACTGCCACGAGGTTAATGACGAGGATCTGCGTCAGGCTGTAAAGGATGCCTGTTACCAGAAGTCTTACAACCTGGCAGCTGAGGGCAATACCGATAAGCATTCACGTGAGGCCAACTTTGAGGCTGTACGTGATGAGTTCAAGGAGCAGTATCATGCAGCACATCCAGAGCTGAGCGAGGATGAGCTGGCAGAGAAAGATGCTCTTATAGACCGCTACTACCACGATGTTGAGCGTGACGCAATGCGTCGCTGCGTGCTCGATGAGGGCAAGCGTCTGGATGGCCGTAAGACAACCGATATCCGTCCCATCTGGTGCGAGGTAGGTTACCTGCCCGGACCTCACGGATCATCAATATTCACCCGTGGTGAGACTCAGGCTCTCTGCTCTGTAACTCTGGGTACCAAGGATGACGAGAAGATGGTTGATGATGTGCTGGATCAGCACGATGAGCGTTTCCTGCTCCACTACAACTTCCCGCCCTTCTGCACAGGTGAGGCTAAGGCACAGCGTAGTCTGGGTCGTCGTGAGATCGGTCACGGACATCTGGCATGGCGTGCCCTCAAGGGTCAGATCCCTGAGGATTACCCCTACTGCGTTCGCGTAGTATCAGATATTCTTGAGTCTAACGGTTCATCATCAATGGCTACCGTGTGCGCAGGTACACTTGCCCTGATGGATGCCGGCGTTAAGATCAAGAACCCCGTATCAGGTATCGCAATGGGTCTTATCAAGAACCCGGGTGAGGACAAGTACGCTGTACTGAGTGATATCCTTGGTGATGAGGATCACTTGGGCGATATGGACTTCAAGACCACCGGTACCGTAAAGGGACTTACCGCTACACAGATGGATATCAAGTGCGACGGTCTGTCATATGAGATCCTTGAGAAGGCTCTGGCTCAGGCCAAGGCCGGACGTGAGTATATCCTGAGCAAGATCACCGAGACCATTCCTGAGCCTCGCGCAGATCTCAAACCCCATGCTCCCCGCATTGAGACCCTTACCATTCCTAAGGAGTTCATCGGTGCAGTCATTGGCCCGGGCGGAAAGATCATCCAGGGTATGCAGGAGGAGACCGGTGCAAGCATCAGCATTGATGAGGTTGACGGCGTAGGCAAGATTGAGATTGCCGCATCCAACCGTGACAGCATCGAGGCTGCTCTGGCCAAGATCCGTGCAATCGTTGCTATCCCCGAGGTAGGTGAGACATATGACGGTACCGTACGTTCAGTAATGCCTTACGGTCTGTTCGTAGAGTTCCTGCCCGGTAAGGACGGTCTGCTTCACATCAGTGAGATTGACTGGAAGCGTTACGAGACCATTGAGGAGACCGGTATCAAGGAGGGTGACAAGATTCAGGTTAAGCTGATTGACATCGATCCCAAGACCGGTAAGTTCAAACTGTCACGTCGTGCCCTGATTGAGAAACCTGAGGGTTATGAGGAGCGTCCCGCACGCCAGCCCCGTCAGGATCGTGGTGAGCGTCAGGATCGTGGTCCCCGTCAGGACCGTGGCCCGCGTTTCCATCATGACCGCCGTCAGGATGAGAACAACCAGGCAGAGAATAACAACAATGAAGAGAAGTAACCTAGTATTACTTATTCTTACCCTTTTAACAGTAGCCTGTCAACCCACAGTTGACAGGTTTACTTTAAATGGGCAGATAGCTGAGGCCGATGGTCAGATGCTTTATCTGGACCATATGGGTCATGACAGGATTGAGACCGTTGATTCTGTCAGGCTGGATTCAGTGGGAATCTTCTGTTTCTCCCAGCCGGCCACAAAGGATTGCTTTGATTTCTACCGTCTGCGCGTGGACGGCAGGGCTATAAATCTGGCAATTGATTCAACTGAGACCGTAAGCATCATCGCCAGTCTGCCTCTGATGCATATATCCTATGCTGTTCAGGGATCGGAGAATTCGGCCCTGATTAAGGAGATGGTCTTCAAGCAGGTCAGTCTTCTTAGAGACCTGAGGAGTATGGCATCGGCCTACCGCAGCCCTGACAGGGCTCCATTGCAGCAGAGAATGAAGGAGAGGATAGATGTATTCAAGTCTGAGATCACGACCCGATACATACTTCCTGATCCGTCATCGGCCGCCGCATACTATGCGTTGTTCCTGAGTATAAACGGACAGATGCTGTTCAATCCGCAGGCTGACCGCCAGGATGCCAAGTGTTTCGCTGCCGTGGCAACACAGATGGATATGCTCTATCCTGATGCCACCCGCACCGCACATCTGCATAATGTGGCACTTAAGGGAATGACCATGACTGCACCGTCAAACAA
Source organism: uncultured Prevotellaceae bacterium (assembly GCA_900319225.1). GTDB lineage: Bacteria > Bacteroidota > Bacteroidia > Bacteroidales > Bacteroidaceae > Colenecus. The sequence continues at coordinate 36,636 of ONNV01000007.1, forward strand.
TGACGGGAGTGTGGTTGAGCAGATTGTCCGCAAGTTCGGCGACCTTATTGAGGAGACCGGAATCATTGAGATAGAGCTGCCTGACTATGAAGGCCATATGCAAAAGCTGACAGACCTTAAGGGTAAAGTGGTTCTGCTGGATTTTACAGCTTACAAGACAAACTACTCACCCAACTACAACCTGATGCTCAAGGGCCTGTATAACAAATATGCAGATCAGGGATTCACCATATACCAGGTGTCAGTAGACAGTGATGAGAGTTTCTGGCTTAATACCGCTCCCAATCTTCCGTGGATTTCGGTCTATGATGAGGCCAGTCTGGGCTCCACATATCTTAAATTATATAATGTAGAACAGATTCCGGCAGCGTTCCTGATTGACCGTGAGGGCAATATCGTGGACCGTCCGGATGAATCGGACCAACTGGACAGTAAGATTGCTGAGCTTTTAAGGTAATAGGACCAAAAAATCTCCTTTTTGTTGGGATAGTATAAAAATAAACCTATCTTTGCAAAAGAGACAAATATGGGAATAATGAGTTCCAACACCTAGAACGGTTTGTTGGAATTCTTTTTTACTCATTTCAAAACTAGAATGTAGAACTTACAAATTACTGATATTATGGCTTATATGTCAGAGGAGGGCTACAAGAAACTGGTAGCCGAGTTACAGTATCTGGAGGGTGTACGCCGTCCGGAGATAATTCAGCAGATTGCCGAGGCACGTGATAAGGGTGACCTCAGCGAGAATGCAGAGTATGATGCCGCAAAGGAGGCTCAGGGTATGCTTGAGGCTAAGATTGCCCAGATTAAGGCACAGATTGCAGATGCAAAGATCATTGACGAGTCCAAGATAGATACATCAACCGTTCAGATACTTACCAAGGTAAAGCTGCGCAACACCAAGAATAATGCCACTATGGTTTACTCTATCGTTCCCGAGAGCGAGGCAGACCTTAAGAGCGGTAAGATTTCTAGCAGCACACCTATTGCCAAGGGCCTTCTGGGTCACAAGGTAGGTGAGACCGTTGAGATTACAATCCCCAGTGGAAAGATCGGTTTTGAAATTCTGGAGATTTCATTATGACCATCTTTTCCAGAATCATAGCAGGTGAGATACCTTGCTACAAGATAGCCGAGACAGAGAACTGTTTTGCGTTTTTGGATATAAACCCGCTGGTCAGGGGACACGTGCTTTGCATACCTAAGCGTGAGGTTGACTACCTGTTTGACCTTACGGACCAGGAGTTATGTGACCTGCAGCTTTTTGCCAAGAAGATTGCCGCAGCCCAGAAAAAGGTGTTTAGCTGCATCAAGGTAGGTGAGGCCGTACTTGGTCTGGAGGTTCCTCACGCACATATCCATCTTATCCCCATGCAGAGTGAGAAGGATATGCTGTTCAGCAACCCCAAACTCAAGCTCACCCCTGAGGAATTTGAGCAGATTGCAGCCTCTATCCGCGCTGCACTCTAAATAACACAATAGGGACAGTCCCCTCTGTGTGCTTTTTGAAAAAGAACACAGAGGGGACTGTCCCTATTGTGTTAGGCGTATTTGAGTATCAGATCTGCATTTATGCCTAACTTTGAGTGTAGTCTTTTGGCGATAGGCATAGTGATACGCCTCTTTCCACTCAATATTTGACTGAAGACCGACTCATTGATTCCCAAATATTGAGCACCTTCTTTTTGTTTCATGTTATGTGCATAGAAGTAATCTTCTATAGACCTTATTAGTGGCGTCTTCTCTCTAAGCGGAAGAATGTCCATGTATTCATCCTCATATTGAGCCATAAGCTTACTCAAATCTGATATTTGGCGTGTGTACTCATTATCCATCTCAGGCTCAAGCATTCCTTTATCAGTTGCCTCTGCAATCAAGGCTTCAACTTTAGCCTTTATTTCATCATATTCCTTTCTTGTAGTCAATTTGTTCATAGTAAGTCCTTTTAAATTGTTGAACAATCTATTTTGTCATATTCTTGATGTGTACCCACAAATCGGATATTTATCACACCTCCAATAAAGATGACTACAGCGACAATCCGATAGTTATTTCCTCCTATGTTGAAAACATAGCGTCCATTCTTAACATAGTCTGCCGATGGAAACTGTGCTTTCAGTTCTGAATGACTATGCCATGTGGCGCGTTTTACCTTATCAACCCAATTGTTCATTGGAGCCGCTGATTGCGCATGGCTTTGTACAAAAGCATCAAGGAGTTCTTTATTTGCAATAATCATCTTTATGGTATTTGTCCACAAAAATAGAACAATCTTTGCATTTCTGCAAATTAATTTGCGATTCTGTAAATTTTGATGAATAAACGTCCCCTTTTGTATTCTTTATGAAACGAATCACTTCTATGTATTTTTTTGTCCGGCGTATCCTTGCAGGATAGTGAGAATAAATCCGCATGCCGAAGATTCATCATCAAAGGTTATGGGATATATGTTATCAAAACGACCTATTGAGAAAAACCACCATAATCCGTCGGATGCAATTATATTATATGTGCTGGCAGATTCCATTTCACGTATTGTTAAATTGACACTAAAACCATCAGAGTCATCCTTTGCAATTGAAACCGTATAATTGTTACGCCCCTTGAACATATCCTTTGTCCTCTTTGCCATATCCTTTAAGAAAAGAGAAGGCTTGCATCTGTTATGTGAGGCCGCATTGTATAACTCCTTATATTCATCTTCATTCAGAGATGTATCAATCTCTTGAGTCCAGTTATTATAAAACTGTTTGTAGTTCAGATATAGTTTATCAAGGTTATGCTTTAAAAGAACTGCGCTTTGAAGCAAATTTCCTTTGTGGTACCGATATTCCTTTCCAATAGATGTATAGTTACAAACGAACCAGGAATAATCTTGAAGATTGTATTTGCCGATAATATCAATTATGTTTTTCTGTAACTCAATCAATAATGATGGTGTAGCTTTCTTGAACAAAAATTCCAGTGCGAAAGGCTGCCCCGTCCATGTTACTGGTTCCTCATCATCGTTGTCTTTATTGTCACTCTCATCGCTGTCTTTGACGATAGGATTGAACAGAGTCAGCAGTCCCTCTTTTTGTAAACGGTCAATAATATCCTGTAGATCTCTTTTAATAGCTTCCTTAACTATAGAATCATGGGCTACATCATTTCCTGATGGAAAAGGTATACCAACCTCCATAGTAATGTATGTCTTATTTAACGGATTATTGATATTACCTTTTTCATATATTCTATATATAAAACGGTAATTCCCTATGTTTATGGCAGCGATATCTTGTGTAATCAGTTTGTTATCTGCAGGTAGTGTGTCAATCAGTTTTTTAAAATCACGGGACCATTTACTTAAAGCATAACCTGTTATATAAAGGATTAATAGTAATCCCACTAAAACTCCAATGCTCTTAAATACAGAAGCATTAGAGGTCTGGATATATGTTTTCACTGCCATGAAAATGACGTACAAAAACACAACGCCTATAACAATGTAATTTTTTGTTCTTTGTCTCATTTTGAGCAAGATTCATTACTTAAAATACTTGCCGATGACCGGGAGGCTGGAGAGCGGCAGGTCTTTCTTTATTAGGTAGGCCAGGTAGATACAGAGAAGGACGGTGTTGATTATGAATGTGAGCCAACCGGACAGCTCTTTCTTGTCTACGTATAGGTAAATCACGTAAAGTACGGCAGCCAGCAGCACGTACACGGCAATCTCCCCAAGCGGATAGTTGATGGGACTCTTTTTCTGCCCGATGAAGTAGGACAGGATCATGCAGGTGGCGTATCCGGCAAATCCTCCCCAGGCGCAGGCCATATATCCGTATTGGGGCACATAGATGAAGTTTATGGCCAGCAGCACGGCGCACCCCACGAATGAGAAAATGGCTCCCCACCAGGTCTGGTCAATCAGTTTGTACCAGAAAGAGAGGTTGAAATAGATTCCCATGAATATCTCGGCCATCATGACTATGGGCACGACCTTAAGTCCCTCCCAATAGGTCCTTCCTATTATAAACTTGAAGTAATCCAGGTAGAACATCACAAACAGGAATGCCAGCAGGGAGAATATGATGAAATACTTCATGGCATCGGCATAAATCTTGTTCTGCCCTGTCTTCTCCTTGGCGGCAGTACTGAACACCATAGGCTCATAGGCGTAACGGAATGCCTGGGTGAGCATTGACATTATCATGGCAACTTTGACGGCGCTTCCGTAAATGCCCAACAGCCTTTCACCTTCCTCTCCCGTGATAATCTTGGTAAAGCAGATCTTATCGGCCACCTGGTTAAGGATGCCGGCCAGACCCAGAATCAGGATAGGCCAGGTGTAGGAGAGCATCTGTTTGAACAGCTTAGAGTCAAATCCGTTCCTTATCTGTCTTATCTCGGGCAACAAACCTAAGGTAATGCTGGCCGAACAGAACAGATTGATGTAGAATACGTATCTGATCACGTTATCCATGCTGTACCATCCAAGCAGTCTGGGGTGATTCTGATAAACCGATGAGAACCACAACACAATTATCAGGTTGAGAGCAATTGTAAGGCCTATGTTGGTAAGCTTGAGCGCAGCAAACTTTATGGGTCTCTTAAGGAATCTCAGATATGAGAATACTATAGCCTGGAAAGAGTCAATTGCCACTACAAGTGACAGTGCCGTCACATACTCGGGGTGATCAGGATACTGCAGGAAAGCACAAATCTCATACCGGAATGTTATGCACAATGCTGCAAACAGAGCCGACAGGATACCTACCGATATAAGGGCGGTAGAATAGACCCGTTCCGGTTTCTGCCCCTCTTTGTTGGCAAACCTGAACATGGTGGTCTCCATTCCGAACGTAAGCAGCACCAGGCACAGGGCAGTATAGGCATACATCTTGGTGATAGCTCCATACTGTGCGTCCTGAGCCTTCAGGATATTTGTGTATAGCGGTGTAAGCAGATAGTTGATGAACCTGCCTACAATGCTGCTTATTCCGTAAATGGCCGTATCCTTGGCCAATGATGCCATCTTGCTGCTTGCCATTGCCTAGTTCACTTAAGTAGTTCTGATATCTTTTTCTCCAGATCGTCTCCTCTCAGGTTGGTCGCGATAATCCTGCCGGTGCTTGCATCTACCAGGAAATTGGCAGGAATTGAGGTTATACCGTATTCTCTTGAAACCTCATTGTCCCAGTATTTCAGGTCACTTACATGTACCCAGTTCATCTGGTTGTCCGTGATGGCCTTGAGCCAGGCGTCCTTTGAGCGGTCAAGTGATACTCCCAGAATCTGGAATCCCTTCTTGAAATACTTGCTGTAAGTCTCTTTCAGGTACGGAACCTCACGCATGCATGGACCGCACCATGATGCCCAGAAATCTATCAGCACATATTTTACTCCCTCTGCTGCCAGCACATCCTTTGATGAGATGACGTTGCCGTGGATATCGGTCTGGCTGAATTCTGTATAAGGGCTTCCGGGTGCCGTGCCCATCAGTTTTACATTGCGTTCATTGAGAGCTTTCCACAGATCCGTCTCCTGCATGCGTGCCTTGAATGAGTCAAGTATGTTCCTTACCTCTTGCGGTTCCAGGTCATCGGCAACCTCACGCAGGCAAATCAGGCCAAACAGGTTGCCATTGTTCTTTTTTGCACCGTCCACAAGGAATGTCTCCCATTTCTGCTGAACCTCCTCAAGAACGCCTTCCTGGCCTTCGTGAGACTCATAATACTGGGTAAGCTCAATAGACTTCTGTACAAAGGTATTGAACAGGTCATTAGTCCTGGAGCCTGTCACCTTATATTCATCATAAAAGCCCAGAGGAACCATAGTGAGATCACCCGGTTCAAGAATTACCGTGCAGTTGAGTGATGCCACACGGGGATTGCGTGTATTGGCAATATTTGCAAGCTTGGGCAGAATGATTTCACCCTTGAATGAGAACTCTCCTTTATCACTAACCTCTGCCGAATCAATCACTTGACCGGAGCTTATCAGATACAGCTTGTTTATATCCTTTTCCTGTATGGAGCCATGCAGCAGATAGGCTGTTTTCTGACCTGTGCAGTTGCACAATACCATAGACAGGAGTAATACCAGGGATGCTTTCTTCATATCGGTGTTTTAAGTAATTACTAGTCCAAATATAGGGAGTTAGTTTCAAACTGAAGGCCTTATTTTGGCCCATTATTGAAATTTTTGAAAAATTTTCCTGCAAAAGTGTTGCACGCAATAAAACCATGTCTTATATTTGCCCTCGATAGATTGCTGAGTTACATTTTTAATCCCGGAATTAGGCATTGAAAATGTAGCTCTTTTTTTGTCTATTTTGAACTTTATTTGTTTGAATAAATGTTGTTAAGAGACTCCATCATCGCTATGATGGCCTTGTTTGCAGCCTTTTCCTGTCAGAGTAAAGACACTCAGTTGGAAACAGCGCTCGGGTCGGCCGGTGAAAACCGGCCGACCATAGAGGCTGTCCTTAAACACTACCGTACTCAGGATCCTGTTCCCGAGAAATTTGAAGCGGCCTTGTTCCTTATTAAGAATATGCCTGCGCACTATTCTTATATGGGTGATTCCATTTACCTGTATTATGACTATGCTCAGCGCATTTTGAGTAATGACACCCTTACACCGGAGTCACAGCGTGACTCTCTGCTCATGGTAACCAAAAGGCTCTATTCTCATTTACCTGAGCGCACCGTCCCTGATACAAGAGTAATATCAAAGGATTATCTTATACATAATATAGACCTCTCTTATGACCAGTGGAAAAACTGTCCATGGGCAAGCCAGCTCACTTTCGATGAGTATCTGGAATGGCTGTTGCCATATAAGGCAGTAGATCTGCAGGAACTGGATTATTGGCGTGACACCTTATCACTGTGCTATGGTGACGGCATGCGTAATCCCGTAGTTAATGATGTAGAGTACAATACCACGACAGGTGTGGCCGATATGATCCGCAATGAGGTTCTCGGCAAGATTAACCGTCATGGCCTCTACACCGAAAGCGGACTGCCGCTGCTCAGTGCATCACTCCTGCACCGGCAGACATTCGGACATATTCCGGATTATGCGTTGCTGGCAGCTTTGTCATTCCGCAGTATGGGAGTGCCGGTGGTTATCGATGAAACCCCTGTAGGAGCAAGGGATGAGGCTGCAACACGTTGGTTCGTGATCTTGTCGGACCGTGGCAAGGAGGTTACATCGGAGTGGGATCTTGCCACACAGATAGGCTGGTCTTTCTTTCCGTATGAACGTGGCCCTAAGGTTTTCAGACAGACATATGCAATAGATGAACGCAGGCTTGACTATATAAAGAACGCTAAGTACGTATATCCCTTTGATATTACCGTAAAGGACGTCACAGACAAATACTTTCTTTCATCACATGTCTCTGTAACTATTGAAAAACACAACCGGAGCAAACTAAAGGACCGATACGTTTATATTGCTTCGGCCATTCGTTCAACTCAGGACCATATCGCACCCAGTGCGGGTCCTGAGCCGGACGGTTGGAAAATTGTAGATTTCTGCAAACTAAAGGGTAGTAAGGCTGTTTTCCGGAATATGGGCCGTGAAGTAATGTACATAGTTCTGGGTTATGACGGCGTTGCTCTTGTACCGATATCAGATCCCTTTATATTAAAGAAGGATGGAACCACCCAATACGTATCTGCTGATACGGTTTTCTCTCCATATTTGAATAAATGGTGTAATAAACCAATCTGAATCAATCATGAAAAACATCTTTGGATTTATTGGGGCTTCGGTCTCATGTGTTCTCCTGGCAGTTTTAAGCAGTTGCAGTAATGAACAGAGGTATCTGCGTTATGCCCTTAAGGTTGCCGGCGAGAACCGGCCGCAACTTGAACGGGTCCTTGACCACTATAGGCATGAGGACAAGGATCCGTCCAAGTTAGCTGCAGCCAAATATCTTATAATCAACATGCCGGGACACTTCTCATATACAGATACGGCAACCGTTGATTTCTATTATAACGCAGCTCTTAAGATTCAGCAATCCGGCGGCACCCCGGAGTGGCAGCGTGATACCCTACGCTCCATCAGTGACGCGCTCAATTACAGTCTGTCAAGAGCCGTAGAGTCTGACATAAAGCTGGTAACATCCGATTATCTGATTGACAACATTGACAAGGCATTCCATGAGTGGCGAACCCGTCCGTGGGCTCAGCATCTCACATTTGATGAATTCAGGGATTGGATATTGCCATATAAGGTCATAGATTATCAGTTGTTGGATTCATGGCGTGACACCCTTTCGGCACGTTTCTCGGACAGTATCAGCTCTGTGCCGTCAGATGATGACCGCCGTCTCTCCATTTACGGTGCGATAGATATAGTCCGTAATGAGATTCATACCAAGAATCCGCCGCGTGTACTGTGGGAGGAACGCAGCGGCATACCGTTGAGAAGTGCCCAAACATGGGCTAATATGACATTCGGCAGCTGTTATGATTATGTAACTATGGGAACAGCCGTTTTCCGTAGCCTGGGTCTTCCGTCTGTAGTGGACCGTGTTCCTGTCTGGGGGCGTAACAGTGAAGGTCACAGTTGGTTTACATTCCTTTCAGACCAAGGAAAGGAGACTCCAACCATCAATTCACTTATTGTAGCGGCTGGCATGCCGTTCTATCCGTACGAACGCATTCCCAAAGTCTGGCGCAATACGTTTACCATTAACCGTGACATTGTAAGATACCGTAATACGGCCAAATATGTCCATCAGTTTGACCTGTGCGAGCATGATGTGACGGACCATTACGTAAGGACATCGGACATAGAGGTTCAGTTGATGAGTGACATCAGGATTGATGATAAGTATGCCTACATAGCAGTGTTTGTCAACTCAGGTGGTCCGTCATGGCGTGTCCTGGATTACGGAGAGGTCAAGCACGGTAAGGTCTGTTTCAGGAACATGGGTAGAAACGTTCTTTACATAGCGCTCTATTACAACGGTTCTGTCCTTGCTCCGGCAAGTGAACCGTTTATCCTGGAAAAAGACGGCGGGGTACGTTATATCCATAGCGAAGGAGGTGACGGCGTACGCAGCATTGACATTCGTCGCAAGTACTTTGAGTCTTATAATGTGGTAGATATGCGTAGGCGTATACTTGGCGGTAAGATTCAGTGCGCAACACGTCCAGATTTCAGTGATTCGGTTACGCTCTACACAATAGAGACAACCAAAATTCCTGACAAGATTCCCGTTTGTGCCCGTGCCCCTTACCGTTACTGGCGTTATCTCTCACCCAACGGCTCATGGGGTAGCGTAGCCGAGGTCCTGTTTATGGATAGTCTGGGCAATCCGGTAAAAGGCTGTGGAATTGCAGTCCCCGAGGCAGGACAGGATGCAATAGACCGGGCATATGACGGAGACATGCTCAGCAATTTTGAGGTAAACCAACCAGATGGAAACTGGGTGGGGCTGGATTTGGGTACTCCCGGTGATGTGTCATTCGTAAGGATTGTCCCCCGTAGCGATGACAACGACATATGCCCCGGCAACCAATATGAACTGATGTTCTTTGACGGACTGGACTGGTTCTCAATAGGCCGTAAAGTGGCCGATGACAACACTCTGCATTATGAGAATGTTCCCATAAACAAACTGCTATGGTTACGTAACTATACCAGAGGTAATGACGAGCGTCCGTTCCTGCTGGATCATGACGGCAACATAGAATGGTGGTAATGAATGCTTATGATAATTGAAATAATAAAGTGTAACTCAACAATAGCTTTATCTGCCGGGGCAGCTCCCGTGCATAAGCTCCAAGGGTGCATTGGAGCTGCCCAAGGCGGATTTATCACGATTGTTGACTAAAGAATTGAATTATGTGATAGAAAACTGGAGAGCAATAACAGATCTGGAAAGAGAGAAGGGATAAGACAGTGCCACCCTTGCAAAGTTCGCTGTCAATATCCCTTCCCGATCCAGGTCCATAGTTTAACCTAAACCTGAACGCCGCAAAGATAGTGGATTTTATTAAAGTTCTGTTGTTTGGCATAACCTATGGTGTTGCCAAATACCATCAATTAGTCTAAAACAATAATTAAAAACGTATTAATCAATCATTTAAATTTATGAAGAAGAAATTTATTATTCTGGCAACCACATCTTTGTTTTCACTTGGACTTGCCTTGTATGCAAATCACTCTAACTCCATTGATGTTCTCGGCAGCAGTGATGTAGAAGCTCTATCTGACGGAAATGAGCATGTAATAAATATGGAAAATAGAATAGAAACTGATGATTACATAGAGTATACAGACTTACATAAATTGTTTGTAAAACATGGATCAAATAAGGAAAGATGGGGTAACCAATTAAATACATGTAAACTAAGAGGTGCTGGCTGCTTGATAGATCTCGATGATCAAACAGATAAGGAAAGGACTGATAATGAATCCTGGGCATCAAAAGTACAAGAATGGGTGCTGGAGACAGCTAAGGAAGTGGTTATTAATTTAATCAAAAAGATATTTTAGTATTTAGACAGAAGGTGTCTTGTACAAATATGTACAAAACACCTTCTTAAAACTATTAAGCAAAAGATAATATGAAATCTATTGTATATGTTTTGACTCTTTTCATAATGGTTTCTTGTATAAATCAGAGACATGATGAGCAGTCTATTAAGATAGAGAATAATTATATTGACCTACCATTTGATGAATGTGTGGATAGCTTCTATGTAAGAAAACTGATAAGTAATAATCCCTTAACTGAGCTTTATTTGACTCAGGTTGTCGATGATCAGTTATTCATAATAAGTGAAGATGATAGGATTATTTATTACTTAAAAAATGATTCCGTAGTTTCCAAATTAGATGCATTTGGGCGAGGTAGAGGAGAATATTTTTCTATTTCAGGATTTGCTTACTCTAAAGAAGATAGTATTCTATATATTGGGTCGGCTGGTAGTAATAAAATACTTAGTTACAAAGTACCTTCATTTAGTTTTATTTCCTCAATTGATTGTGATTTGGAATTATCTACAATGACATTTTGGGCCGGTAAAATAATTGCAATATGTCACACAAGTAGTATAGAATCTCCTAGACTTAATGGTATTTATGAGATTGATGTAAAAACAGGTGACTATAAAAAAATTCTAGATGTTGACTATCTAAGTGCAGTCAATATGGGTTTAAATAATATTTCTTTCTCAGATAGTGAATTGTTGATCTCTGTACCAGGTTTTGACAATATTATTTACAAAGTAACAAATGGTGGCCTGGTTCCGACTAACGAATTTCATTATGGAGAAATGAATCTTGATAGATCTTTTTTTAACGTCGACGAAACAAATTCAAAAGAATATGCTGATAAAATGGTTGAATTATCCGAAAAGGAATACTGTTTAGGTGGTTCTTATCCGATAACATACGATAGTAATAATTGTTCTTTTTGGAGGTGTGTTAACATTGATAATGAGTATGTCTACTTGTACACTATTCTTCATAATGAACTGTCTTCATCTTACAAATTATATATTCCTGGTTTTTCAGAACCCGTCATTCCTTTTTGTGTAAATAACAGATGGTATATGAGTATTATAGAGGGACCGGTAGAGTCTGTTGTTGATGATGAGAGTATTCTTGAAGGAATAGGACTTGATGTGATTAAAACACTTAAGGAACAAACCTTTGATAATCCTATTTTATTGTATTACAAGATAAAGGAAACAATATGAATAAATTGAATATAGTAATACTACTTCTAGTATTTCCATTTCTTATTTGTTCTTGCCGACATAACAAAGATGATAGAATAATTGATAGCTCCCAACAAACATTCTTATTATCAAAGAGTATCAATAAAGAATTGGATTCATGTTCCATAAAAAGGATTATTCTATATGTGGAAAATCAAACATGTATATCGTGCGTTGAAGAAACTTTATATCCTCTTTTTAGTTTATTAGTAGACTCTTTCCCCAATATTCATCCATTGTTGATTATTCATGATGAGAATGGTAATACTACAAATTATAAGTGGAATGAACAGTACAAAAGAGTTTTCCGTATAGTAGATTCGAACAAAGATTCTATAAGACTACTTAACAGTTGGATTCCTCAAAACCATGTGTATTATGGATTCCTATTAGACAGTATCAACAAGGTGAAGGAGTGTGGCTTTTTATATAACAATATATTTATTCAGGATTGTAAAGATGTGATTAAAGAGGATTTAATACGTTGAATTAAGTATCATATTTAGAAATGGAGAATGAGATAAGAAAACGTATGCAAGGTAAAGTTCTATTAGACCAATTAATTGTTCTATTATCTATCATTTTATTTTTTGAATTATCGTTCCCCTTTTTAAAGGAGGTACATTGTCCATTCTTCTTTTTTGAGCAATTTGTAATGGCATATTGCTTGTTTAGAACTCTATATTATATAAATCATAGATGGATTTCATCATTGTTAATTGTAGTTCTGGCATTCATATGCGCTCACGAGTTGTTTCTAGGTTTTTCTCAGTTGATTGAGAACTTTAGAAATATCAAAGCACAAGATGTATGTGTTGGGTCCTTCTCAAACTCTGGACCGTATGCTTGTTTTTTAGCTGTTTGTTGTAGCTTGTTTGTTGTAGTTTATGTGAAGGAATCGAAAGCAGTGATTAAGGCTATATTGGCCATACTAGTGCTTATATCTTTTATACTATTGACGTGTACGCTAAGTAGAGCTGCCATCATATCACTGTCGATAAGTATGTTTCTATTAATACTCAAAAACAATAATATGGTCGTCTTGATACGCAAATACTGGATTTACATATTGATTTCTTTCATATTATTGGGAATAGGTACATACTTAATAAAAAAAACTTCTGCCGATGGTCGTTTCCTAATGGCTAGGATAAACTTAAAGATGATCAGAGAAAACGGACTAACAGGGATAGGATTCGGTAATTACTGTGGTGAATATGGAAGAACTCAGGCAAGATTCTTTTCTGAATTTATGAAAGATAGTGCTGATGATATGGATATTTCCAATATCCCAGAGGGTTTGCGAATGGTTGCAGATTGTCCTAGGTTTTCTTTCAATGAATATCTAAAGATGGGAGTAGAGAATGGGCCGATTGCAATGTTATTAATGGTAGGCATTATGTTGTTAGGCATTGTTCAAACCTATAAAAGTAATAGCATTTGGTGCTACCCTCTAGTTGTCCTTTCCGTATTTGCTTGTTTCTCATATCCCTTTGAAGTTGATATCCTGTTGCTGATAACAATCTTATGTTTGGCTTCAAATAATAATCAACAATCAAACAATTTAGGTGGACTCTTTCTTCTTGTTTTGGTGGTAGTCTTTGGATCAGTGTATTATGTGAGAAAAGAACAAATGTATAATAAGAATATCAAGGCTTACTCTTCATTCTATAGTAAGATGTTCAGAAATAGGTCAAAACTGTACTACATACATGACACAGATGTTATTCCTGAAGGGATATATCATGAAAGCATGTTATTCAATTATGGTCAAAGTCTTTCCGAGAATGGAGATTATACCAGGAGCGATTCTGTACTAAAAATGGGAACAAAAATCAGCAGCGATCCCATGTTCTGGAATGTCATGGGAAATAACAGTCTTGCTCAAGGCAAATACCGTGAAGCTGAGGAACGCTATAAGCACGCCTTCTATATGGTGCCCAATAGGCTTTATCCGCTATATCTGTTGGCTAAACTATATCATACAGAAGGCGATACCGTAAAGTTTCTTGATATGGCAGATAAGGTAGAGACGTTCATACCTAAGGTGGAGTCAGTAAATACAGAACGCCTTCGTAATGAGATAAGAGATCTAAAGTCAGGTTACATAACAGAACAGGATGAATAAAGAAACTGAATCTCCAAAACAACAGAGCACCAACACTGCAGCACTTGAAAGGATTGTCGATATCCTGTGTCGTGTTGTGCTATTCATATTGCTCGTAGGTGCCTTACATTTTGGACGCCGTATATTCATAGCCGAGCGATTCATAATCCCGTCGGAGTCCATGAGCCCCACACTGGAGCCTGGAGATAAAGTGTGGGTTAACAAACTGCTTTATGGAGCCAGGATATACAAGTCTTTTGACTTTGAAGACCATGCTCCGCTCAAGTGTTTCCGGATGCCGGGGTTGAGAAAAATCCGTTCTGGTGATGTGATATGTTTCAATTATCCATTGGGTTATGACAAGTGGACAAAGATAGAGTTCAAGATAAACTACGTCTATTGCAAACGTGTTGTTGGAACTCCCGGTGATACCATTGGCATTAAAGATGGGGTCACGTGGAATAGTAATTACAACGGAATAATTGGAGTCCAGGATAATCAGCTTGCCATACAGAATACCCCTGACAGCATACTGTGGCGTACCAAGTTCATGGCAACTATGCCATTTACAAGACCCATGTGGACAATGAAGAACTTTGGACCTCTTTACGTGCCGGAAAAAGGCGTAACGATAGAACTGGACTCAGTTGGACGTGCCATATATGGTCCGGTCATTGAATATGAGTCAGGCTCATGGCCGGATGATGAAGTTTGCAGTCATACATTCCGGCATGACTACTACTTTGCATTTGGAGACAACTGTCTTGACTCAAATGATTCCCGATACTGGGGATTCATTCCGGAGGATTTTATTATCGGAATTGTGGGGGGACGGAAGGTTCGTAATAGTTGTGTCAATCAGAAAACATATTAATTATAGGGGCTTCGGCCCAAAACATTAAAAAAATAAGATTATGAAAAAGATTTTTTGTTTGTGTTTATTATTTGCTTTTGGAGTTTCATGTTTTAGTAAGAACAACAGTGGAGATTTATTTAAATATACCTCCAAGCATTATATTGATGTGGATAACAAAACGAACCGTTTTGATATCATTGACAGAATTGGAGATATTAGTGTATTGAATTTGAAGGCTGGAGATGATTGGATGTATATGGATTCTCCAATGATGGCTGTTTCTGATAATGGTTATTATTTTCTTTCAGATAGGACTTACTATTTCTTAGGTTACGACAAGTCTGGCAATCTTAAGTTCTCAAAACCACTTACAGGAAGGGGCAGAGGTGAAGTACAGAATGTGGGTAACATGTTTATTATGAATGATACGCTGATGCTATATGATCTTGTGGCAGGCCGACTGTTACGTTATACAGATAAGGGAGAATTCATAGGTTATGACAATAAGGCAGAGATAAAAGTGAGTTATCTTTATAAGAACTCAGATTCTTATTTGGGCCTCACCGTTTATGGAGAGAATGAAAGCAATAATCATTACTGTATTACCTATAATAAAGACGCTTCCAGATATGACAGTTATCTGACTTTGCCGCCTTATTTGGTAGCGTTTAATGGAACTGTAGGATATACGGAATTATCATATATTTATCATGATACACTTCGATTCATGTTGAATTATGATTACAATATTTTTTCTTTGACCAAGAACGGGGTTGAATCAACTTACAGGTTTAAGGCTGATAAGGAGATGACAAAAGACATCTTTGATGGAATTACCGGGGCTGAACTGATGCTCCCGGGTAAAGAAGCTATGGTCTATAATGGGGGGGCCCTTAGGGATATATCCGGCTTATTTGAAACGGACAAATATATAGTAGCCAATATTTTTATAAACAATAAATACCATTCCATGTTGTATGACAAGACGCAAAACTCTTGTGGTATTATCTTACGTCCTGACAGTTTCTTTGAAGAGTCACTGGTTCCGGAATTGACTACATTGGATATATGGAAATATATATGGTTCTCTTTCACACGGTTAAGAGAGTATAATAATGCAATTTATGGTTGTGTTTCTTACAGTTTATACTACATTCTTTCAAAAACCGAATCTCTTCATGATGCAAAAATCAGAGCTCTCTATAAGCAATTGAAGAGTTATGTTGAAGAACAGAACCTTTCTGAGGGAGATGCAATCTTTTTAAAGATGGAGCTTTTATAAATGAGTATGATACCAAACAGGACAACACAATTAATCCCCGAGGAATTTATTATCGGGATAGTGGGGGGACGGTAGGTCCTTAGTGGTTAGGGACAGACTAGACGGTGGTAGGTGGTTCCGAATACGGAGATGTAACCATTGTGATGGAATCCGTTCGCATTGTATAGGCGGTAGGCTTCATCATTCTCAGGGTCAACGGCTATAGTGGCTAGGGGTATTCCTGCGGCGTCTCGCAGGCGGAACATCTCTTTTATCAGGGCTGTGGCTATGCCTTTGCGGCGGAACTGGGGTAGTACGGCCAGGGAGTCAAGGTAATACTCGCCGGGACTGGCCTCATCATCCATCTGATTGTAGTCATCACCTACGTACATGCGGATCATGGGGAATGTTATGTCACGCATCCGGCGGTATCGGGCGCCGTCATAGGCTACCATCAGGCCGGCGGGTTGGCCGTCATAGAGTGCAATTGTGGAGTTCCGCCAGCTGTAGAGGGTGTCTTCACGGCTGCTTATGGTGGCCAGGTGGTCTATGTGTCGGGGGTCAGTTTCTTCAATATGCAGCGCACGGAGCACGTTCTCGGCAATGAAACGTGAATCGGCCCGGGTGGCTTTTCTTAGTGTAATTACTGAATCCATATCCTTATGCACGGGGTACAAAGATATAGCAATACCGTCATTATTTTATAGAGTATTAAAAAAAGTGTGCTGTGGGTATGTGTGGGCCAAAAGTTTGTTTACCTTTGCCAAAAACCTGATTATTAATAGTATTTATTGTTTGCAATCAACTTTATGAAAAGACCTTTTCTAAGAGTTTTGCTCCTGCTGCCGGCGCTGTTGGCGCATTCCCTGTGTGGAGGACAGATTATCGGTCCCAGAACACTTACAATGCAGGAAGTGATTCAATTGGCTCAGGAGAACTCAATCTCTTCAATGAGTAACCGTAACAATTTTGTGGCGTCGTATTGGAATTACCGCTCATATAAGGCGCAGCTGTTGCCGTCATTGAGCCTTAGTGCCAATTTGGGTGAATTTAACCGCTCGCTGGATAAACTGCAGGACTTCAATACGGGTGCTGTGGCTTTCAGGTCCAGTTACAACATGTCAAACAGAGTTACGCTGAATTTCAGTCAGAACATTCCGCTTACAGGTGGTCAGGTTACTCTGTCTACCGATATGCAGAGACTGGATCAGTACAGCCCGTCACGTCTTACATCCTATTATGCACAGCCCATTTATCTGAGTTATGCCCAGAGTCTGTGGGGATACAACCAGTTCAAGTGGGAGAAAAAGACACAGCCCAAGCAGTATGAGGTGGCTAAACGCCAGTACATTGAGAGTATGGAGCAGGTTAACCAGACAGCCGCCTCTTATTTCTGGGGTTACGTAAGGGAAAAGGAGAAATATGAACGTGCCAAAAAGAGTTTTGAGGACAGCAAACGTCTGTTCGCGGCCGGTCAGACACGTTTTGAGATGGGTACCATAACTCGTGACCAGCTTATGCAGATTGAGGTGTCCATGCTTAATGACTCCCTGCAACTGAGTTTGGTTACGGTCAGCCTGCGTTCGTCACTGAACCGTCTGTGCTCTTACATTGGTTATAAGGAGGATACGGAGCTGAACCTTAAGATTGACTATGAGATCCCTGATGTGACTCTGGATTATGATGATATGCTGGATAGGGCTCTGCATAACTCATCATTCCAGCTGAGTCAGGATATAGAGTATATTGAGGCCGAGTCCAGTATTGCAAGAGCCAAGTCAGAGCGTGGCCTGTCTGCCAGACTGAACGCCAGATTCGGTATGTCGGGCTCATCGGAGAAATTCAGGGATACATTCATTGAACTGAAAGACCAGGAGGTTATTGGTGTTCAACTTAATATCCCCATTTTGGATTGGGGCCTGGCACGCGGACGTGTACGTATGGCCGAGGCTCGCGCGCAGACCACACGTAACCGTCTGGAGCAGAATATGATTGATTACCGTCAGGACCTGCTTACTCAGGTCATGCAGTTCAACAACCAGCGCAGTCGGTGTGAGATCTCCAAACGTGCAGCCGACCTGGCTGAGGAGAGCTATGAGCTTGCGCTCAAGAATTTCAGCAGCAGTTCAATGACCATGACCCAGCTGGATCAGCTTAAGGAGAAACGTGACGATGCCTTGAGCAACTATGTGTCCAATGTGGCCGATTTCTGGAACTTTTATTTTACAATAAGACGTACCACGTTGTATGACCCGGAATCGGGCAAGGACATTAGTGTTGAGTTTGACAACCTTATCAAGTAAGAATAGAAATTATACGAGTATGAAAAAGCATATTTTAAAGATTGCGTCAATAGTTTTGTTTGCAGCACTTGCATATGGAATGAACAGCTGCAAGGGTAAGAAAGAGAAGAATGAGAATACTGATGATACGGAGATGGCCCGCGGTACATACAATGCCGAGAAGAATGTGGTGACCGTGGTGCCTCTGGAGCGTAAGGCTTTTAACAAGCAGTTGGTTTGCAACGGTAAACTTGAGGCTCAGAGTAAGGTTACCTTACAGTTTGCGACACAGGGTACTGTGGCTGAGATCGGTGTCCGTGACGGACAGAAGGTGCAGAAGGGACAGATCCTGGCATCACTTGACAAGGAGCAGCCCCGCCGTCAGCTGGAGCAGGCCCGTCTGTCATATGACAAAGCCGAGATGAGTCTGGCCGATAAGCTGCTGGATTACGGTTATTCACTCTCTGATACCGCCAGGATTCCGGCAGACCAGAAGCGTGTAATATATATCAACTGCGGTTTCATTGATGCTCAGATGTCACTTGCCAACGCAGAGAGGACATATGAGCAGTGTGACCTTAGGGCCCCTTTCAGCGGAAAGGTTGCCAGCCTTAAGGGACGTGTACATGAGCAGAGCGGACAGTTGTGCACTCTGATTGATGACAGCCGTTATCTGGTACGTTTCAGCGTGCTGGAGACAGAGTATAAGTTTATCCGCGTGGGCCAGCAGGTGCTGGTATCCCCGTTTGTGGATAATGATGTGGAACTTAAGGGTTCAATCATATCCATCAACCCCACTGTTGACCAGAACGGCCAGATTGCAGTAACGGCACAGGTTCCGGGATCAGATGACCTGATGGACGGTATGAACGTGCGCATCACTGTTGAGAACAGCATTCCTGACCAGTTGGTGGTTCCCAAAAGCGCAGTGGTTATACGTGACAACATGGATGTGCTGTTCCGATACAAGGACGGAAAGAGTCTGTGGACATATGTGAATGTGCTCATGTCAAACACCACTGAGCATGTGGTTGAGGCCAATAAGGACCGTGGAGCCGATCTTGAGTTAGGTGACCTTATTATTACCAGCGGAAACCTTAATCTTGGTGATGAGGCTCCGGTAGTTCTGGAATGATATGTTCAAAGGATTGACCAACCGCCCCATAGCGGTGACCATGGTGCTTATAGCAGTTATGGTCCTGGGAATTGCGGCCATACGTAAACTGCCGGTATCACTTGTTCCCGATATCAATATACCGCAGATTACGGTTCAGGTTACATCACCTGACCGCAGTGCCCGTGAACTGAATGACATCCTGTTGGAGAGGTTGCGCAGTGAGCTGGTGCAGGTGCCCCACCTGCAGGATATTACCTGTACTGCCCGTGACGGCAGCGGCCTTATCCAGATGACATTTGAGTACGGAGCAGATGCCGATTATATCTTTATCGATGTAAATGAGCGTGTGGACCGTGCAGGATGGCCTCAGGGTGAGGAGCGTCCCATGATAGCACGTGCCAGTGCCACGGATATCCCGGCATTCTTTATAAATGTCTCCATCAAGAAGGGTCTCAACACCAGTGATAACCGTTTCATGGAGATGAGTGATTTTGTACGTCAGGTCATAGTACGCCGTCTGGAGCAGATTCCTGAGGTGGCAATGGTGGATGTATCGGGACAGGTGTACCCGCAGTTGCTTGTCATACCTGACATGGAGAAACTGCGTGCTTTAGGTACCAATGAACAGCAGCTTAGCAATGCCATACAGAGTGCCAACGTTAACCTGGGTAGCCTATCCATCCGTGACGGTGAGTACAGGTTTGACGTCCGTTTTGAGTCGAGCGTGGTTACTCGTGAGGATGTTGAGAACGTATGGCTCAAACTGGGCGGCCGCACCTATCAGATTAAGGATCTGGCCGAGGTACGTGAGGAGCAGCAGCGTAAGAAGGGTGAGGTTACCAGTGACGGTTCACAGTGTGTGACACTGGCAGTCATAAAGCGTACCGATGCCCGAATGGCCAATCTGCGTGAGGGTATCCAGAAACTGATGGATGCCTTTGACAAGGATTATCCGGATATGGAGTTTACCATTACGCGTGACCAGACGGAGCTGCTGGATTACTCCATCAACAACATGGTACGTAACCTGCTGTACGGTGCCCTGTTTGCCTGTATCATCATTTTCTTCTTTATGCAGGATGTGCGCAGTCCGCTGCTGGTGGTCATTACCATACCTACGGCACTCATACTGTCATTCCTGTTCTTCTATGTGCTCAAGATATCAATCAATATCATTTCCCTGTCCGGTCTGGTACTGGGCTTGGGTATGATGGTGGATAACTCCATCATCACGATTGATAACATCACGCAACGGTGGATGAAGGGAGAGCCCCTGCAGGATGCCTGTGTTTACGGTACCCAGGAGGTGTTCACACCTATGTTGAGTTCCGTGCTCACCACTTGTGCCATATTCATTCCTCTGATTTTCATGAGCGGAATTGCAGGTGCCCTGTTCTATGATGAGGCAATGGCAGTCACCATCACTCTGATATCGGCACTCATTGTATCTGTAATGGTCATTCCGGTATTCTATTACCGTTTCTATAAGAACCAGCCCTGTTTTACCCCCAACAAGTTCATAAGCAAGATAAGCGTGGGTAACATGACTGGTGGTTATGACCGTATACTGAGTTGGTTCTTCCGCCGCAGGGGTGTGATGTGGGGCATATTCGGTGCTGCAATATTGCTGATAGGCGTGCTGTTCATCAAGCTTGACAAGCAGAAACTGCCTGTACTTTCACACAGTGACACTCTTGTAAACATTGAGTGGAACCAGCGCATATCAATTGAGGAGAACAACAGCCGTTGTGAGCAGATTGTGGCTCAGTTCCCGGAAATGGTTGAGCAGTACACCTGCATGACCGGTGCACAGCAGTTTGCCCTGTCGCATACACGTGAGCTGACACTGTCGGAGGCTATAATCTATATCAAGGCCGGTTCTACTAAAGATATTGACAAGATTGAGGAGCAGGTAGCGGAGTATATCCATAAGACCTGGCCGGATGCCGTTCACAGCAGTCAGGCATCGGGTAATATCTTTGATATGCTGTTCTCTGACCATGAACCGCCGTTGGTGGCACGCATCAAACGTACCAACGGCAGTACCCCGGATCCTGAGCAGCTTACATCACTGCTGGGCGCCATACGTACAGAACTGCCTGACATTGAGATTCAGCCGGCCGAGTGGAATGAGTATATTGAGCTTGTTGCAGACCCTGAGCGTCTGGCTCTCTATGAGGTTGATTTCAATACGCTGCTCAGTTATCTGCAGAAATCAATGAACTCAAGCTCCGTATTGCGTATATCCAAGGGCGATATCTCCATGCCTGTGGTTATAGGTGTGGGCGAGAAGGAGGCACGTGACCTTATCCAGAACCAGTATCTGGACACCCGCGGCGGACGCGTTCCGCTTGAGATCCTGCTCAAGGAGACACGTAACCGTGACCTTAAGTCCATAACATCAGGTGTGGACCGTGAGTTCTATCCGTTGGTACTGAATGTGAAAGGTAAGGATGCACGCCGTGCCATGGATGCCATTCAGAAAGTGGTACGTTCCGATGATAAGTTTGACGTGAGTTTCTCAGGTACATATTTTACCAACCGCGAGATGATAAAGGAGCTGTGCGGAGTGCTTGTGATATCAATCCTGCTACTGTTCTTTATCCTGTCGGCTCAGTTTGAGAGCCTGATACAGCCATTCATCATACTGAGTGAGCTTATCATTGACATCTTTGCTGTGCTTGGTATCCTGTGGATCTTTGGCGAGACTCTGAACCTCATGTCCATGATAGGTATGGTGGTTATGTGCGGTATCGTTATCAATGACTCCATACTTAAGGTGGATACCATAAACCGTCTGCGCGAGAGCGGTATGGGTCTTAAACACGCTATTCTTGAAGCCGGCAGCCGCCGTCTAAAGGCTATAGTAATGACATCACTCACCACTATCCTGGCCATCGCTCCGTTCCTGGTGCGTGGTGATATGGGTAGTGACCTGCAGTATCCTCTGTCACTGGCTCTCATAAGCGGCATGATTGCAGGTACGTTTGTGAGCGTGTTCTTTGTACCCCTGGCTTATTACGTAATCTATAAGCACACAGAAAGATGAGTGATAAGCAGAAAGGAAAGAGCCATGCTTTTTCCATAATCCTTATAATGATTGTGCTCATGCTGGTGGGTGCGGCCTGCATCCCGCTGCTGAACGTACAGTATGAGCCCAAGACCGAGAATCTGGGCCTGAGCGTCAATTTTAGCGGCAAAGGCTCTGCCCGTGTGATCGAGAGTGAGATTACATCGGTCATAGAGGGCGCACTCAATACCGTTGCCGGCGTGAGCAGTATCAGAGCTACGTCCAGACAGAATGGAGGTTACATCAATCTTACTTTCAAGAAGGGTACGGATATGGAGACTACCAGATTTGATGTCTCCACACGTCTGCGTCAGATCCGCTCCCGCTTGCCTGAGGACGCAAGGTATCAGGTAAGCGGATCATCGGGTGGTGGCGGACGTGGCAAGAAGACACTTCTTTCTTACTCCATTAATGCCGATATGCCCGCAACTGAGATTGTAAGGTATGTGCAGGATCATCTGGTTACGCCTCTGTCACGAATTGAGGGAGTGGACGGAGTAGAGCCGTCGGGTGCAGAACCTTTTGAGTGGGTACTTACCTTTGATCCCAACTCATTGCGTGCAGCAGGACTCAACCCCAGCGTCTTGAGTAATGCCATAAGCCGATATTTCAGACGCAGCAATGAGATTGTGGGAACAGAGGTTGTTGATGACAACCTGATGCTTGTGCGCCTTAGGACCATGGATGCCAGGAACGATATGGAGAGCATTCCGGTAACAAAGGTTGGTGACCGCCTCTATTATGTAGGTGATTTTGCAACCATCTCATATCAGGAGCGTATACCAAATTACTATAGGCGTATCAATGGCCTTAACATGATTGGCCTTACCATAATGGGCCAGGAGGATATCAATATAGTAACGGTGGCAGCTGCTGCAAAGCAGAAGATGGAGGAACTCAAGGCCTCAATGCCCGATAACTTTGCCGTCAAACTTGAGTATGACGGGTCAGAGAATCTGAGCAATGAGATTGAGAAGATATTCTTCCGTGCCGTGATGTCACTTGCCATACTGCTCATGTTTGTGCTGTTGGTAAGCCGCAGTTTCCGTTACCTGCTTGTGATAGGACTTACCATTACGGTAAATATCCTCAGTGCGATAGCGTTCTACAAACTATTCGGGGTATCGATTGAGCTCTACTCCATGGCCGGTATCACGGTTTCACTGGGAATTATAATCGATACTGCCATAGTGATAGCGGACCACTATACCTATTATGGAGACCGTAAGGTGATGTTCTCCATATCGGGCGCATTGTTTACCACCATTGCGGCACTGATGCTCATATTCTTCCTGCCGGAGGAGTCACGCAACTCACTTACCAACTTTATCTGGGTTATAGTGATAAACCTGACCCTGTCAATGATCATTGCATTCCTGTTCGTTCCGGCCCTGCTTGAGTATCTGCCTCTTAAAAACAAGGGCGTGGTACAGAACTCCATGAAACGTATGCGCCGTCTGGTTAGACGTACCAGACAGTATGAGCGTATTGTGTCATGGGGCAGGTCCCACCGATGGGTTTATATAGTAGGATTGTTGCTGCTGTTTGGAATTCCCGTACAGTTGTTGCCGTCACAGGTCAAGCATAAGGAGTATGATGAGGATGGTAACAATACCAAAGGCGGACTGGTGGGATTGTACAACAAGACCATAGGAGGCAAGTGGTATCAGCGTAACAAGGCCTGGTTTGAGTATCCTCTGGGCGGAGCCTTTAACCTGTTCCAGAAACATTCAGGTGGCCGCATGTCATTCGGACGCCAGGAGGAGGACCGTGAGGTGGTGCTCAGCATCACCGCCAATATGGATGAGGGACAGACTGTACAGCAGCTCAATGAGATTGTAAAGGAGATGGAAAACTGGCTGCAGCAGTTTGATGAGATTAAGGACTTTACCACCTATCTTAGCGGAACTCAGGGCCAGATAGAGATCCATTTCAAGGATGAGTACCAGAAGAGCCGCTTCCCGTTTATACTAAAGCAGCAGATGTGGGCCAAGGCTACCCGTTACGGAGGTGCCACCTGGTACATACCGTCATTGGGAGAGAATGACGACCCTCTGTATAACAGCGTTTACAGGACATACTGGAGTAATTCCATCAGCCTGTACGGTTACAATTATGACCTGTTGTACAGATATGCCGAGGATCTGATAGACACCCTTAAGGCCAATCGCCGTGTCAACGGACAGGCAGGATTCTCAAGCGGATACAGCTCTTTTGTAAGGAATGAGTTCTATCTGGATTTTGATGAGGAGAAGATTATCCGTACAGGAACTAACCTTAACCGTTATTTCTCATTCCTGAGTGACCAGCTTTACAACTCCTATTCAGCCAGTGTCTATGACGGTCACAAGGAGACCTCAATCCGTCTGGTATCGGGAGAGAGAGATTATTATGACCTGTGGCATATCCGTAATGACATGGTGCTGGTGGACAGCATCAATACCCGTCTCAATGATGTGGGTTCCATAACCAAGCGGCGTACCGGTCTGGATATTGAGCGTAACAACCAGGAGTACGTGATAAATGTGGGATATGAGTTCATAGGCTCATGGGATCTGCGCAGCCGCATGGCCAACAAGCTGATAAAAAGGCTCAATGAGACTCTGCCTATGGGTTTCCATGCCGGTGGTGATTCAAATTATGTATATTGGAGCCAGCAGAAACAGCGTACGGTGCTCATCTTTGTGGTTATACTTGTCATATTCATGATCTGTGCCATACTGTTTGAGTCATTCCGATCGCCGTTGGTTATAGTAATCCTTATTCCGGTTAGTTTTATCGGCATGTTCCTGGCCTATCCGCTTATACATGTGGGATTTGACCAGGGTGGATTTGCAGCCATGATCATGCTTTGCGGTATCACCGTAAATGCCGGAATCTACCTGACTTCTGAGTACAATACCATAGCAGGAGCAACCGGAAAGCAGGACCTTAAGACCTATATAAAAGCATTCAACCGTAAGATCATACCCACCATGCTTACAATCCTGAGTACTGTACTGGGTCTGATCCCGTTCCTGTTTGACGGTCGTGACAGCCAGTTCTGGTTCAGTTTTGCCATCGGCGTAATGAGTGGCATGCTGTTCTCGGTAGTGGCCATTGTCTTTGTGATGCCGGTATTCTTCCCGGTAGGAAAGAGTAAAGTACCGGATCTGGGTAAAGAACCATAAAGATGATTTTATAGTGTAATAATATGAAAAGGAGGTCATTAAGGCCTCCTTTTTTTGTTGCCGGTTTAAAAGCAACAGAATTGCAGCGCCCTAAACTTGCCTTATGATAGCCGCTCATATACTTTTGTCACAAATTTAAAAAACAGGAGACGCATTTTCTGTATTTAAACGTTTTGATTTCAGACAACCAATTAATGATAGTATGAATAGGAAACTCTTTGTTTTAAGCCTTACGGCAATCTGTTTATCCCTGACGTCATTGGATGCGCAGGATCTTAATCCTGATCAGGGAAACTTTGTGGAACAGATTGAGCGCTTGAGTTCACAGGCGGGAGGCCTGCATAATCTTATGAAGCAGATGAATGAAGATAGGCGCAAGCCTATAGATGAAGCCCCTGTAAAAGGAGGCAGAGTGAACGGTTTTATCCTGGACAGTGAGGGTAATCCCATAAAATTCAGGGATGTCAAGGCATGTGAGCGTGACATAGTGGGCCGGGCCGTGATGGAGTGGTACGCATCAGATGACGGGTTCTTTGATATGCTGCAGGTTACAGATACCAATAATAAGATATCATTTGAGGCCGAGGGTTATGAGACCCAGACATTGCCGTTTGACCGCGGAACATATCAGATCAGGCTCAAACCAGCTGCCTGCACCCTTAAGCCCGGCGATGTGATAAGCGGCCGCGTAATATTGGGTAACTGGGCCAATGCCGGTGGCATATCGGTCCAGGAGATAGATGCGGACGGCAAGGTGGTGGCCGGCACAAAAACAGAGAATGGTGAATTCAAACTTACAATAGTAAAGCCCGGCAATACGCTGAGGGTTTCTATGGAAGGTTATAACACTTTCAGCACTCCCATTGATATTTCTAAATACACTCTTGGACTTGAAAAAATTAAATGATTATGAAACAGAATTTTAAGATGGCTGTATTCAGCCTTATGTTTGCACTGGCAATGCCGGTAATGGCACAGGGAACGGAAGATTATTTAAAACCTTGTGACAAACCTCTACCTCAATTCACTTTGAAAGCGGTTGGAAATCTGAACGATCCGGATTTCATGAATCAGTTGACCGCTCAAATGAACGCTCCCAGATCCAATGACATAGTATGTTGGAGCACAAAGGTAGAGCCGTCTTTCTCAGAGAGTTATGAGATACAGTGTGTCTGCAACTCTGATTCAAAGAAGTGCCGTCTTGAGCTTAAGATTCAGAACCAGCAGGAGCCTCATGTCCTTGAAATAGATGAGGAGCTGGCTTATCAGATGCGTACTCTTATTGATGCAGCGGTATATTCGGCCACAAACCTGCCTTCAAAGCAATCGGTGCAGCAAAAGCTTGACATATTAAAGACAGGTGAGGGTGCCGATTTTATGGCTATAGGTACTGATGGTACGACTTTCCGTTTCTTTAACCGACAGTATGGAGCAAAATGCTGGTCTCCCAGAGGAGGCAATAACGGTGCGTTGGTTGCAATAGGACAGGATTTATACAATGCCATCGCTTACAAGGATGCTGACAAGATCAACTCCAAGCTTGCCGACATAAAGAGCCTTGCCAGGAAATATGCGTCTCTGCTTGATGATCCCTACAAGGAGTATCTGCTGCTAAGGATTGACAAGAAACCCCAGAACTGGTGGTGGTCAGAAATCTGATTTATACGGAAAATGCGTCTTTAACTGAAGACGCATTTTTCATATAATGGAGTTTAGATAGCAAACAACCTACAGAATAATTGCAGTATGAGAGTAAGAGTCCTTTTGCTTGCATTGATATCCGTCATGGCTTCTTCCTGCAGGACTGTAAAGGTTCAACAGGAACAGAGTAATTCCCCTGTGAGCCTTAAAGAATTATCGGCCGATATGATTGCAAAGGTCAAGGCCTATGATAGAGACGATTACTATAAATTAGAGAAAGGGGAGTATGTCATTGAGATTGAGCCGATATCTGATGAAGGCGGCGCAATGCCTGAATACAAAGAATATCCTGATGGCGTAAGAACCAGCATAATACCTGCGGGTACAACAGTAAAAGAGTTACTCTCATTGTTGCCCGATGTTGAAACAGACAAAGACGGAAACCTTATTACCAAAAACGGAAAAGAGGTTGTTACCAGCATAGTTTTTGAGGACCAGCTATTATATCCCCATAACAACAATCCCATATATACGGATGATTATAAACTGGAAAAGGGGATTCTGCATGTCCAGATAATAAATCAGGAATATTTCAAGGAGAGATCATGGTCTCCATTCCCCGGAGACCCCACTGAAGGTACAGCCAGAATAAGGATCAACTACTATCCCGGCAGGGGAGCAACATCCATCATCCGTCACAATCCCGGCGATCAACGCCAAACCGGATTGTAACCACGCAGCTTCAAGCGTATTGGGGCGAAGCGAGTATGCGAGCGAGAGCGGCCGGGTAGGCCGCCCTGTTCGCTGTGGCGAACTAAAAAAAGGTATTATTCGACCCCGGCCTGGGCACGAAAAAGGGAGGTCTGAGAACCTCCCTTTTTCGTACCCCGAAGGATCCCTGTTTTCGAACCAGACTTATAGAAGAGCTGGATGTACTGTGCAGGCTGGCAGCGAAGTATAAGGCCGTAAAGTGATTGCAACAGTTTTGCAGCGCCTAATGCTTGGGGTTTGTTGATTTGACAATTACTTTTGCTTGCAGATAAGCGAACGCAGTTATGAAAATACGCAGAATAAAGGTTTTGTTGGCCAAGGGATGGTGTAAGGTGGTTTGCTTTGTGTCATTCTCATTATTGTCAATTGTTTGCAATCATGCATCGGCCCAGAAGGCAGGTGATATGATAAGCGGTGTTGCTGGTGTAAAAATTGATACGGTTCTTATGTCAATAGATGAAGCCATAGAGGAATTAGAGCGCATACCTGGTTATGGTATGGTATTTGATGATGAGGCATCATTTGTTAATACTAAATTTGAGAACGGTTATGGGTATGTTGACCTGGGCCTGAGTGTCAAGTGGGCCATGTGTAATGTGGGGGCCGAAAGGCCTGAGGAATATGGTGATTATTTTGCCTGGGGTGAGGTTGAAACAAAAGAGTCTTATGAGCCCAATAATTACAAATTTGTTAATGGTGGTAGCGCAGTAAACGATAAGAACACTCTGGATATAGAGAACGATGTGGCTCACAAGGAGTGGGGTGGAAAATGGCGTATGCCGTCCAGAGAAGAGTTTGATGAACTCATACAGAATTGTACTTGGACATGGACAACACAGAAAGGTGTGAATGGTTTTTTGGTTACCAGCAATAAGCCTGGATATACAGACCGCTCAATATTCCTCCCGGCAGCAGGGCTACGCAGTCTCTCTGAACTGAGGCTCTCAGGTAACATCGGTTTCTACTGGACTACAACTCCCAGTGAACATTTTGCTGAAAGCGCATGCTTTCTGTATATTACTCCTGGTTTTAAAAGTTTGTATGAAAGTGCAGCCCGTAACCAAGCTCATACTGTCCGTCCCGTCTGCCCGTAACCCGCGATATTACGTATTGGGGCGAAGCGAGTATGCGAGCGAGAGCGGTCCCGGAGGGCCGCCCTGTTCGCTGTGGCGAACTAAAAAAAGGAACAGGTTCGGCCCCGGCCTGGGTACAGGAAAAGGCAAGCGTTAAGCCTGCCTTTTCCTGTACCCAGAGCCGGGGTCGAACCGGCACGGGTTGCCCCACTGGTGTTTGAGACCAGCGCGTCTACCGATTCCGCCATCTGGGCTTGGTACTGAAACCGCCGCGAAGGTACAACAAATTGATGAAACTTACAGATAGACTGCCGAATTTTTTAGAATGCCTCCATTTTGTGCCGGTATTGCTTGTTTTAATGGAAATATGATATAACTTCGTAGCAGACTATCTTTTAATGACAGTTCATTACCAACACCAATATAGATACTATGTTAGGATCAGACAATTTCTGCGTTGTGCTGGCTGGTGGTTTCGGCACCAGACTGTGGCCCTTGAGCCGTAAGGGCATGCCCAAGCAGTTCCTTGATTTCAATAATAACGGACGTACACTCCTTAAGGAGACTGTTGAGAGAATGAGAAGCATTTTCCCCGAGGAGAACATAATAGTTTCAACAAATCTGGATTTCTATGAGGATGTGTGCAATCAGCTGCCGGACTTGAATCCGCTGCAGGTGTTGCGTGAGCCGGTAATGAAAGGTACTGCACCCAGCATCACGCTTGCTGCATACCATATCCGCGATATCAATCCTAATGCGAATATCCTGGTGGTTCCATCGGACCTCGTTATAAAGGATGAGAAGCCTTATATCGATGTCATTGAGCGCGGTATGTCTTTTGTAGCCGATAATGACCGCATTCTGACTGTAGGAATCAAACCTACACGGCCCGAGACCAGGTTCGGCTATATCCAAATGGATGAGAAGGTGGCCGATGGCATATACAGCGTTCGTACGTTTACCGAGAAACCTGAGGAGTCTTTTGCCAAGGTGTTCGTGGACAGCGGTGAGTTCTACTGGAACTCCGGTATCCTTATGTGGAACGTCAACACCTACATTGAGATAGCCAAGACCTATCTGCCGGATATGATATCGCAGTTTAACCGCATTTATGATACCAAGCACAACCGCGACGAGCGTCGCAGCCTGCTCTACTCGGTCTATGAGGCGTTCCCCCGCATATCAATAGACTACGGTATCCTGGAAAAGACCGATAAGGTTTGCATGACCATAGGTGATTTCAGCTGGAACGATATAGAGAGCTGGGACCTGCTCTATGATTACTGCGCCAAGGATGATCAGGGCAATGTGCTGGGTATGTACAATTATCAGGTTTATGACTGCCATAACAGCATGTTCCTGTGCAACAAGGAGAAGAAGCTTGTGGTTATTGATGACCTGAGTGATTTCCTTGTGGTTGATACAGATGATGTGCTGGTCATATGCCGCCGCAATAATGAGACGGACTTTAAACGCTACATAAATGACGCCATGCTCAAGTATGGTGAAAAATACTCCTGATGAGCAAAGAACATAGTAAGATGCCGGGGTTTCTGGCCTTGAGCCCCCTGGTGGTTTTTCTGGTAGTTTATCTGGTTTCATCACTGCTGGCAGGTGATTTCTATAAAGTCCCTGTATCGGCAGCATTCCTGCTGGCATCGGTCTATGCTGTGGGTATCACTCGCGGCAAACTGATTGACAGAGTCAACATTTTCTCGCAGAGCGCCGGTCATTGGAACATCATGCTCATGGTGTGGATTTTCATGTTGGCGGGTGCGTTTGCCGGATCGGCCAAGGAGATAGGATCAATAGAGGCTACTGTCAATTTTACGCTCAGCATAGTGCCTGTCAAGGCTCTGCTGGCAGGATTGTTCCTGACAAGCTGTTTCGTGTCACTTGCCATAGGTACAAGTGTGGGTACGATTGTTGCGCTTGTCCCTATTGCCAACGGTATTGCCGCGGAGACCGGAATGAGCCAGGCCATGATGGCTGCCCTTATTGTGGGCGGTTCATTTTTTGGTGATAACCTGTCATTCATATCCGATACCACCATAGCCGCCACCCGTGCAGTAGGATGTGCCATGAAGGATAAGTTCAAGGCCAATTTCATCATTGTGCTGCCTGCGGTGCTGGTTGTTGCCGGTATTTATATCTATCAGGGACTGCACCTGAACGTTGAACCCGATACAGGTTCCATTGAGTGGCTCAAGCTGATACCCTATATTGCAGTCATATTGCTCTCGCTTATCGGTCTTGATGTGACCATGGTCCTGTTCATGGGTATTGTGCTGAATGCTATCATAGGCTTCTGCACAGGATGTCTGGACTGGTATTCTCTGCTTGGGGCCATCGGCAGCGGAATTGGCGGAATGGGTGACCTCATTATCGTAACCCTGATGGCCGGCGGAATGCTGGGCCTGATACGCCATAACGGCGGACTGGAGTACATCATGAACGGAATTGTACGTCATGTACGCGGCCGCAGGGGGGCGGAGTTGGGCATAGGACTGCTTACCGGCCTGTCAAATCTGTGCACAGCGAACAATACGATTGCAATCATTACGGTGGGTGGCATCGTGAATGACATATCTGATAAGTATGGAATCCCCAAACGCCGTGCGGCCAGCCTGATGGATATATTCAGCTGCTTTGTCCAGGGTATCATCCCTTATGGAGCACAGTTGCTCATGGCTACCGGTCTGACCGGTCTTGCCGCCACGCAGATAATACCTTATCTCTATTA
This sequence comes from uncultured Prevotellaceae bacterium, assembly GCA_900319225.1. Classification (GTDB taxonomy): domain Bacteria; phylum Bacteroidota; class Bacteroidia; order Bacteroidales; family Bacteroidaceae; genus Colenecus. Next base: position 68,462 of record ONNV01000007.1, read on the forward strand.
TCCGTTTGCTGTCGGCATCTGTGTAACTCTCTCCATTATCTTCCGTAGGAAATAATACAATAGGTTCAAGTCCATAAAACAAAATCAGTTCCAATTTCTTGGAACTGACCAGCGCTCCTTCTAGGACTTGAACCTAGGACCCCCTGATTAACAGTCAGATGCTCTAACCAACTGAGCTAAAGAAGCATTTTTGATGCTGTTTGGAGCGTTCTGCTCTCAAACGCGGTGCAAATTTACCGCCTTTTTTGGAATATCCAACATCTGCGGGCAAAAAAATCTGTCAGAAAGCTAAAAATTCGGCTGGATTGCCAAAAATGTATATCTTCGCAGACATGAATCAGACTATTGAATTCAATTGATATGAAGAGATTTCTTGGTAGTGTTACCCTTTTTACAATACTGGGACTTGTTCCCGCCATCAGCTTTGCCCAGAAAACCGATGACCATAATTTTGAGGTTTCAAAGAATCTGGAGATATTCCATGATATTGTTGCCGAGCTGGACCGTTTCTATGTGGATACCATAAATCCCACAAAGATTATTGAGACCGGCATTCAGGCCATGCTCAAAGGGATAGACCCATACACTGAGTACTTCCCGGAGAATGACATGAATGACCTTAAGATGATGACCACCGGAAAGTATGCCGGCATTGGTGCCCTTATCCGTCAGTATTCAGGACGTGACTACATATATATAGAGGAACCCTATGAGGATATGCCAGCCGCCCGTTCCGGACTCAAGGCCGGTGACGAGATACTGCGCATTGACGGCGAGAGCATGAGAGGAAAACCGTCATCTTATGTGAGCGATCACCTGCGCGGTGATGCCGATACCAAACTTAAGGTTACGGTGCGCCGTCCCGGTGTTGAGGATTCAATCGATGTGGAGATAGTCCGCAGCGTGATAAAACTGCCTGCCGTTCCCTACTACGGAATGTGGAAAGGCTACGGATATATTCTGCTGGAGTCATTTACCGAACACTGCTCACATGATGTCATGGAGGCTGTGGTGGAACTCAAGGAACAGGGTGCCAAGGGCATCATCCTGGATCTGCGTGGCAACGGAGGCGGTCTGTTGCAGGAGGCTGTTGACATTGTGGGCCTATTTGTACCCAAGGGAACCAAACTTGTAGAGACCCGCGGCAAGATTCCGCAGGCTGCATCCACTTACGTAACCCAGCGCAACCCGATAGATGAGAACATCCCGTTGGTGGTTCTGACCGATGACCAGTCTGCATCGGCATCAGAGATTGTGGCCGGCAGCCTTCAGGATCTGGACCGTGCCGTGATTGTGGGCTCCCGTACATTTGGAAAGGGACTGGTGCAGACCACCCGTATGCTGTCATTCAACGGCACGCTTAAGGTTACTACTGCCAAGTATTACATACCCAGCGGCCGTTGCATCCAGGAGATAGACTACTCCAAGCGCAATGACAAGGGGCAGGCGCAGCATATCCCTGACAGCCTGACCAAGGTCTTCCATACCGCAGCAGGTCGTCCGGTGCGTGACGGTGGCGGTATCCGTCCCGATGTGGAGATCAAGCCCGATACATTGCCCGACATTCTATATTCCATAGCCCAGAATCTGGTATTCTTTGATTTCCTGAATGAGTGGTGCTCCAAGCATGAGCAGATAGCTCCGATACAGCAGTTTGCACTTACAGACCAGGATTACAATGACTTCAAGGATTTTGTGTGCAACTCTGACTTCAAGTTTGAGAGCAACAGCGGCAAGGCACTTGAGTCTCTCATCAAGATTGCCCAGCGTGAAGGTCTGGCCGATAAGGCACAGGATGAGTTCAATGCGCTTGAAACCAAGTTGCAGTATGACCTTAAGAATGACCTGGATACATTCCGTGGGGATCTGGAGCGTGTTATAGCACTGCAGATAGCATCACGCTACTATTACCAGCGTGGAGCCGTAATGCAGAACCTTAAATCAGACAAGGTGGTGGATCAGGCTGTAAGCCTGCTCAATGATATGGACCGTTATAAGTCCATACTGGCCAGTCCTTTGAGTGATAATTGATTTTTTAACTTTAAACAATAGTCCGTTATGAGAAGATTTACATTTGCCTTGATGGGCGTTATTGCCTGCGTATTGTCAGTTTCATGTGAGGATAAGCTGCAGTCCGATGAAAAGAAAAACTCCGGCCAGAGCGGTGACGGGGATTCATACAAGAGCCTCCTGGACAGTGCCTTTTATTATGATGAAGGTAGGCTGTGCCAAGAGACCCGTAATATTTATGACCAGAACGGCCTGGTGCAGAAAAGCATAACTATTGATTATGACTCATTAGGCAGTCCCAGCGCCACTGTTGAAGAGGCATATACATATTCTGATAAGGAAGGAAAAAACTATGTGCTTGTTACCAGCAAAAATGGTGTTGATGTTGAAAGGCAGGAAAAAAGTTACTCCGGTACAGATGGGGACTATGTCTCTGACACCAGAACATATGTAAAGCATGGAGAATGTTGGTTCTTAACGAAAAGGATTTATTTAAAATCTGAAAACCACAAATGCCGTGGCTATAATGTACAGTATGCTATTTACAACGGCCAGAGTTTTGTTGTCAGTCGTATTGATTTGATTAACCAATCAGACCCGGTAACGAAAACATCGCTGGATATGGAGAGAATCAATTACAGTATCAGTTACAAAAAGGATCCTTCTGATCCTGACGGATTGACAATCAGCAACTTGGGAAGCGAAAACTGGGTTAAGACCATACGGAGATGCAAAAGCAATGGTGATGTGTTGTTCAATCAGAATCTGATTTCGGAGGATAGTATTACCTGGAGAGACATGGGTGCGTATGAGTATGAATATGACCGGAACGGGAACCTTATTTATTCTGAGTCGTCAACGGGTGGTAAAATTGAGAGTAAAGAGTACGTTACATACTCTGATGACAACAGATTTTTAAGTTCCTATGAATACAGTTGGGACAAGAACGGAACAGATTCCGTATTGGATTATAGTACGGTGTATTATTACTCAGAGTCAGGAAGGCTGGATTCTGCTGTGATTCTTTCTGAGAGTCGATGGGTGTGGAGCCTGCCTCTGAATCTTAGGGATATTACAAAGGGCTATAACTATGGACAGGGCCAGAACGGCTTGACCGGTTCCAAATGCGTGGTTTTGTTTGATTCAAAAGGGAACCCTGTAACAGAGACTCTCTATAGAATGGATGATAACGGTAATATGGAGGATGAGGCTTATGTACGCAGTACACTCACATATGATTCGTTTGGCAATTGCACCGGTTTTGCTGTGAGCCAGAATGATGAAGGTGAATGGACTGAGATTGAAACCCAGAGTAATGCCTATGACTCTGAGGGTAGGCAATTATCAAGCCACTCAAGATTTAATGGTCAGACAAAAAGTGTGAGTAAAAAAGAACCGGAACGCTACGTGATTGCTACTACTGATTATGAGTCAACTAAAAGAACAGATTATGACTCATTCGGAAACGTAAGTTACAATCTGGATGTATATAGAAGACATGTCCTTTATACATTTAGCGACGGCAGGGATCCTGAAGAGGAGAACGTTGATGATAGAGAAGAAAAGTATTATTCAACCAGAAAGATAAAGTGATTCACTCCGTCCTGGAGTGATCACTCAATGAAGGAATTGACTACTCCAAATGTAATTTAATAGATAGTTTATTATGAGAAGAATTATATTTGCCTTTATTGTCGTTCTTGTTTGTGTATTATCAGTTTCCTGTGAGGATAAACTTCTGGATAACGGAAAGAATAACACTCAGGAGAATAGTGACGGCGAATCATACAAGAGTGTTCTGGACAGTAGTTTTAAATATGTTGACGGCATACTTGCAACAGAAATCCACAGATCTTATACTCAGAACGGTCTTTTGGAAAAGGATGTAAGAAAGGTGTATGATTCAGACGGTAACCTTTCTGCCAATGAAGAGAATGTGTATACCTATTCTGACAGTGAAGGTGATAACTACGTATGTATCAGTAGCAGCAACGGTGTTGAATTAAGAAAGAAAGAAGCATATTATACAGGTACTAAAGCTAACCATGTTACCCAAAACAAAGAATATGTGAAACATGGCGGTGAATGGTTCTTAAGGTCTGATTTATATGCGAAAACAGAAAACAACCGAGGTCATGGTTGCAATTTTATCTACATGATTTACAATGGTCAGAGAGTTGCTGTTGAACGCATTGTTCTTATAGACGGCATAGTTGATCCTGTGGAGGATGTATTGCTGTATTCGGACAGAACCTACTACAATGCCAGCTACAGACTTGACCCGAGTGACCCTGACGGTCTGACAATCAGCACCCTGGGAAAGGGATCTTGGAGGAAAAGAATACAGAGAAACAACAGCCAAGGTGTGATGTTGTTAAAAGAGGAATTTTTGTCGGTTGACAGTATTACATGGATAAGTACTGGCGGAAATGAGACGCAGTGTGATATAAACGGTAACGTTGTTTGTGAGAGATATTTCTCGGGGGATGGCAAAATAAGGGGAAAAAGGTATAATACATACTCTGATGACAACAGATTTATCAGTTCCTGTTATTGTGAATTCAGTGAAAACGGCGATTCAGTATCTACTACAGACAAAGTGTTTTATTACTCTGATGCAGGTGTTCTTGACTCTGCTGAATTGCTCTTTGGTTTCAATATGGCAGGCAGATTTCCGATAGATTTCAATCGTTTATCGAATGACATATACATGGGAACGGGCAATAACAATGTGTTAGGTGCAAAATATGTTGCTTTGTTTGATTCAGACGGGAATCTTGTAAAAGAGACATTGTATCATATGGATGATAACGATGAAATGGAGAATACGCCGTGTGCGTACTGTACCATGTCATATGATTCCGATGGCAGGTGCACCGGTTATGAGGTGTATGTATCGGGTAATGGAGAATGGGTCCGGATTGAAACCGGTAGCAGTGTGTATGACTCTAAGGGCAATGAATTGTCAAGTCACATCATTTATACGGGATTACCGGAAAGCGCTGCCGAATTAGATCCCAGGCCTTCTAAAACCACATATCAAGAGTCCAATAGAAGGGCGGAGTATGATTCATACGGAAACGTGAGCTACAGGATGAATGAGGAGCGTTACGCAAGATTGTCCAATAATGACGGTAGTCCTGTAGAGAGTAATGGTAGTGAAAAGACCGAAGAGTTTTATTCAACCGTTAAAGTAAAGTGATGCACTCCGTCCTGGAGTGTATCACTCACGGAAGAACTTGTCTTCACGTTTGCCCAGACGGATGGTCTCCGAATGGTCAGGCAGAGCGATGGTTGACACAACATCGGTCTTGCCGTCCACAATGAGCAGTGTGCTTTCCTCTGTGAACCGACCTACGGACAATGTAAGGGCTGACTGAGGTGTTCCGTCAAATATCAGGCTGTCATTAACGTATACAGAGAGGGGGTTGCCCAGCGTTGTTGTGCCCAGCACAATGTCATAACGCTCTGAGTAACCCTCATCCTTTTTGTCATATATCTTGAATGCCATGAACATGAACAGGACAATGATTACAAGGACAAGTACTATAAGTATGAGAGAGCCTAACAGGAAAGCGTTGTTGGCTCTTGCGGTTTTTCTCTTCATAAAATCCCGATTTGGCTGCAAACTTACTGAATTCTTGTGTAACTCGTTAATAATTCTGATATTTGCGCTCTGTTTCTTAAATAGTCTTTAGTCTTTATTATATGAAAAGAACACTTTTGCCTTTAGTCGGACTTATCTTGTTAATGAATGTGTCTTTTGTATCATGTGATGACAATCTCATTGAAAAGGATAACGGAAATGAAGAGATTGATGAGGGAGATATCTATGTAACCGTTGTAGACAGTATGTTCAGCTATGAGAACGGACGGTTGAGGGTTGCACGCTACAATACTTACGGGCAGGATGGAAGGAATCAGTCTGTCATATATCAGGAATTTGACGAGAATGGCGATCTGATAGATGATGAGTATGCTGTTTATGATTATTCAATGTATAAGCCGCACAAGGGCTATTCCGATTATGAATATACCATGACAGTGGATAATCATGGTCTTTGGCCTGACATAAAGGAGATACGTAAGAGCAATGGTACCGGTAACAACAGTACAAGTTCCATTTATCAGTATTTCAAAAGCAATGACGGGAAATGGCTTAAGAGAGTTGAACAGGAAAAAGAGAGGAATAGTAAGGTATCAAAAGAGAAACTGACCTATTATGCCCTGTACGATGGAGATCTGGTGGTCATATCCTCCAACTCATCGACAACCCAAATCGATCCCGAGACAGGTAGGGGTAATTACTATGAGACTGAGTCTTACAGTAAGGATGCATCATTTGACGAGCACGACCGTTATCAGGTGTATGCCCAGTATGCGAATGATGAGATCTGGAAAAGGACAGCGTTCAGACCGACAGAGAGCGGTAACGGACAGGAATATGTAACCTGGGCGTCACATGACAGTCTGAAATGGTTCGTAGAGACCAGGAAGGTTCTTTCTTTTGACGATAATGGTAATATGATTGAAGAGGAACTGACTGGTGATGAGACAAATGGCTACAAGCTACTCTGGACCTATAATGACAGCAATCAGCTCCTCAAGGAAGAATATTTCAGGATATATGATGGGCGCTTTGTTCCCGCCGCAGTATGGGAATACTGCTATTCTCAGGACGGATTGTTGGATTCAGTAGTTGCGCTCTTTGCGTTTCCTGACCTTAAACTTCCGGCCATCCAGTACTTTGACGACTATGGAAGGGACAGGTTTGATTTCTACCTGAACAACACGGCATATGATTATCAGGTGACTCCCGATATGGAATATACCGTCAAATGTCTGATAATAGTTGATTCAAGGGGGCTTCCCGTCAGCGAAAGTCTGTGTAGACTGAAAGAGGATAACAGTTGGGAGGAGTATTCAAGGTGCACTCTTGTTCATGATGCAAACGGTAATAACACTGATTACCTTGTAAAGAATCTGGAATCGGGCGAATGGGTGGAGAGTGAATCCATGAAAAGGGTGTTTGATGCTGCCGGAAGGATGGTGTCACATAAATCCCAAATCGTAACCACGTTTGTTGAGGCCAGATATTCCCTCACTGTAACTGAAAGAAATGAGGCGGAGTGGGTATATAATGAGCTTTCAGATGTAAGTTACTCTCGTGAATCGTTCTCCAATGTTGAACATTATGCTTTTAAAGACGGTAGCAGTAATGATGTGAACACAAGCAGTAGCGGTGAATCTTTCTCTTCGGTCATAAAAGTCAAGTGATTCTCTTGTAGAAGTCACGGGAAATTCCGAAACTTGCACTCACTAATCAAATTACTGAATAACAAAAATGAAAAAATCTGGAATCATTCTGCTGGCAGCTCTCATGCTGGCTCCGTTTAAGGTTCTGGCTCAGCCGGATCCCAACTTTCACATTTACATTTGCATAGGTCAGTCAAACATGGAGGGTAACCCCCGTCCTGAGCAGATGGATAAGGAGAACGTAAGCCCCCGTTTCGTTACCATGAACGCTGTTGACTACCCTGACAGCAAGATGGGTGAGTGGCGTACTGCAGTTCCGCCGTTGGCACGTCCCAACACAGGTCTTACCCCTGCCGATTATTTTGGCCGTACCATGGTACAGAACATGCCCGAGGACGTAAAGATTGGCGTTGTCATGGTAGCTGTAGCCGGTTGCTCAATTGACCTCTTTGACAAGGACAAATGTGAGGAGTACATTCCCAAGCAGGCTGATTGGATGAAGAATATCTGCAATGCTTATGGTGGCAACCCCTACAACCGCCTGATCGAACTCTGCAAGAAGGCTCAGCAGGACGGTGTCATCAAGGGTATCCTGCTGCACCAGGGTGAGACCAACACCAATGACCCCCAGTGGCCTGCCAACGTAAAGAAGGTTTATGACGATATCCTCTCTGACCTTGGTCTGGAGGCCGGTTCAATTCCTCTGCTGTCAGGTGAGGTTGTTCCCGCCGATCAGCGTGGTGTTTGCGCCGATCACAACAAGGTAATGGCTACTCTGCCCGAGACTCTGCCGCAGGCAATGGTTGTTCCTGCATACGGATGCGAAGCCGGTCGTGACCATCTGCACTTCAACGTAAAGGGTTCACGTGAGCTCGGCCGCCGCTACGCCGCCCGCATGCTGGGTTATTTAGGCTATTGATAAAGCTGGCGATTTAACTGGGGACGGTTCTCTTTGTGCTCCTTCTGGGGCACAAAGAGAACCGTCCCCTTTGTGCCCCAGCTAGCGACTTTTTAGGCCCTATAAGGGCCATAAAAGTCAAAAACACCCGAGCGCCAAAGGCGCGAGCCTCCCGCCGGACGGCTTTTTTCAAAGAAAAGTTTGGTGGAAAAGACAAATACCCCTATCTTTGCACCCGATAAGATGATGTGTGGAGAGGCCCCAAGGCCTCTTTTTTATATCCATACATTACATATTAATTAATATATATGATTGACAAACAGCAAGTTATCGGAATTGCAGAGCAATGGTTAAAGTCCAAGGAAGGTTATTTCCTTGTGGACGTGGATATTACCCCTGATAACCGTATCGTGGTCGAGATTGACCAGGCAGAGGGTGTATGGATTGACGACTGCGTTGAGCTGAGTCGTTTCATTGAGTCCGCCCTGGACCGTGACGTTGAGGATTATGAACTTGAGGTGGGATCGGCCGGAATAGGTCAGCCGTTCAAGGTTCTGCAGCAGTATATCAATCATATAGGCCAGGAGGTTGAGGTGCTGCCCAAGAGCGGTGCCAAACTGAAAGGCATACTTACTCAGGCCGATGAGAAGGGTTTTGCAATCAAGACCACCCGTAAGGAGAAGGTTGAGGGCTCAAAGCGTCCCAAGACCGTTGAGGTTGAGTTGCCCTTTGGCCACGATGAAGTGAAATATGTAAAATACGTAATAAGTTTAAAGTAAAATGGCTACTAAGAAAGAAGAGACGATCTCATTGATCGATACCTTTCAGGAGTTTAAGGAACTCAAGAACATTGACCGCATGACGCTGGTATCAGTTCTTGAGGAGAGTTTCCGCAGTGTTATCTCTAAGATGTTCGGAACGGATGAGAACTACTCAGTCATTGTAAACCCTGACAAGGGTGACTGCGAGATCCAGCGTTCACGTATAGTTGTAGAGGATAAGGATCTGGAGGATTCAAACACCCAGATATCACTCACTGAGGCCCGCCAGATTGACGAGGACTTTGAGGTAGGTGAGGAGGTATCAGAGCAGGTTGATTTCTCAAAGTTTGGCCGTCGTGCCATTCTGAACCTACGTCAGACCCTTGCTTCAAAGATTCTGGAGCTTGAGAAGGACAGCCTGTACAACAAGTACGTTGAGAAGATAGGCACCATCGTTACCGGTGAGGTTTATCAGATCTGGAAGAAAGAGATCCTGCTTCTGGATGAGGAGGGTAATGAGCTGCTTCTGAGCAAGACTGACCAGATTCCCAGCGATTTCTTCCGCAAGGGTGAGACCGTACGTGCAGTCGTTGACCGCGTGGACAACGTGAACAACCCCAAGATCATGCTGAGCCGTACATCACCTGTGTTCCTGCAGCGTCTGCTGGAGCAGGAGGTTCCTGAGATTGCCGACGGTCTGATCACAATCAAGAAGATTGTCCGCATACCGGGTGAGCGTGCCAAGATTGCCGTTGAGTCATATGATGACCGTATCGATCCCGTTGGCGCCTGCGTAGGTGTCAAGGGTTCACGTATACACGGTATCGTACGCGAGCTGCGCAATGAGAACATTGACGTTATCAACTACACCTCAAATATTGAGCTCTTCATCAAGCGTGCCCTGAGCCCCGCCAAGATCTCTGAGCTGAATCTTGATACTGAGAACCGCAGAGCTGAGGTTTATCTTAAGCAGGATCAGGTATCTCTTGCTATCGGTAAGAGTGGTCTGAATATCAAGCTTGCCAGCATGCTGACCGAGTATACCATCGATGTATACCGTGAGCTTGAGCAGGAGCAGGCTGAGGAGGATATCTATCTGGATGATTTCCGTGGCGATATTGAGGATTGGGTTGTGGATGCACTGCATGATGCAGGATTTGAGACCGCCAAGGCCGTTCTGCGTGCTGACCGTGAGATCCTGACCGAGTCTGTTGACCTTGAGGAGGAGCAGGTTGATGAGATTCTGGATATACTGGCCCGTGAGTTCGCTGACGAGGAGGAGTTCCAGAAGTTTATTAAGAAGTAAAGATGTAAAATCGGGGCAAAGCCCTGTTCATAAGATATTTTTATAGATGGCGATAAGAATAAGTAAAGCAACGAGAGAGTTGAATGTGGGAGTTTCCACACTGGTGGAGTTCCTGCACAAGAAGGGTTTTGCCGATATAACCGAAGACCTGAACCAGAAACTCACCGATGAGGAGTACAATCTCCTTGTAGCTGAGTACAGTCAGGACAAGACCATCCGTGAGGAGGCCAACCGTTTCCTGCAGGACCGTATGAGCCGCAAGTCCGGCCCGGAGGAGCCTCAGCAGGAGGAGAAGCCTGCCCATAAGGAGCCCGAGATGATAAAGACTGTCATCCCTGAGGAGCCGGTCATCAAGTTCAAGACCGTAGGTAAGATTAACCTGGATACTCCCAAGGAGGAGCCTAAGGAGGAACCGGCCCCCAAGAAGGAGCCTGTAAAGCCTGTGGCACAGCCTAAGGAGAAACCTGCAGAGGCCAAGAAGGAGCCTGAGAAACCTGTAAAGGCCGCTGAGCCTGTAAAGGTTGCAGAGCCCCAGGTTAAGGAGGAGCCCAAGGCAGAGCCTGTAAAGGCCGTTGAGCCCGCACCCAAGCCAGAGCCCAAACCGGAGCCTGTAAAGGAGCCGGTAAAGGTTGAGCCCAAGGAGGAGCCTGCTCCTGTCAAGGAGGTTGAACCCGCACCTAAGGCAGAGGCTAAGGAGCCTGCTCCCAGCGAGGAGGTATTCAAGCTCTCATCTCCCCAGAACGGAGGTCTTAATATCAAGACCGTGGGAAAGATTGACCTGGCAGCCATCAACCAGTCAACCCGTCCCAAGAAGAAGTCAAAGGAGGAGAAGAAAAAGGAGCGTGAAGCCAAGGAGCAGCAGCGCCAGCAGCAGCGTCAGCAGTTCAAGGAGTCACTCATGAAGGAGATCAAGCCGGGTGAAAAGTCTCAGAACGGCGGCGACGCACCGCGCAAGAAGAACCGTGTTCGCATAGGCGGTGAGAAGGTTGACCTTACCAAGGCCGACAGCTACAGCCAGTCACAGAATAACGGTGGTGAGAACCGTGGCGGAAAGGATTCCCAGAAGGGAGGCGGCCGCAACAACAAGGACCATCGCTTTAACAAGGCTGACAAGGCCGATTTCTCAAATGAGGATGTAAACCGTCAGATACGTGATACCTTCTCATCATTCCAGAAAGGTAAGACCAAGTCTTCAAAATACCGTAAGGACAAGCGCGAGCAGGTACAGCAGCGTCAGATGGAGGCTCTTGAGCAGGAGATGGCCGAGAGCAAGGTACTTAAGCTGACCGAGTTCGTAACTGCGAATGAGCTTGCCACAATGATGAACATCCCGGTAACCAGCGTAATAGCCACCTGTATGAATGTGGGCGTGATGGTATCAATCAACCAGCGTCTGGATGCCGAGACCATCAATATCGTGGCCGATGAGTATGGCTTTACGACAGACTTTGTGAGCGCCGAGGTTGCCCAGCAGATCAGTGAGGAGGCAGACAAGGAGGAGGATCTGGTACCGCGCGCACCTATCGTAACCGTTATGGGTCACGTAGACCATGGTAAGACCTCTCTGCTGGACTACATACGTAAGTCTAACGTGATTGCCGGTGAGGCCGGTGGTATCACACAGCACATAGGTGCATACAACGTCAAGCTGGATGACGGTCGTCATATCACATTCCTGGATACTCCGGGTCATGAGGCATTTACCGCCATGCGTGCCCGTGGTGCTCAGGTAACTGATATCGCCATCATCATTGTCGCTGCCGATGACAACGTGATGCCCCAGACCAAGGAGGCTATCGCACATGCCACCGCAGCAGGCGTTCCTATCGTATTCGCAATAAACAAGGTTGATAAACCCGCCGCCGATCCCGAGCGTATCAAGCAGGAACTGGCACAGATGAACTTCCTGGTTGAGGACTGGGGAGGTAAGTACCAGAGCCAGGATATATCGGCCAAGCAGGGTATTGGTGTTCCTGAACTTATGGAGAAGGTGCTGCTGGAGGCCGAGATGCTTGACCTCAAGGCTAACCCCAACCGTAAGGCTACAGGTACCATCATCGAGTCTTCACTTGACAAGGGCCGCGGTTACGTGGCTACCGTACTGGTATCAAACGGTACACTTAAGATGGGTGATATCGTGATTGCCGGAACATCCTGGGGTAAGGTAAAGGCCATGTTCAACGAGCGTAACCAGAAGCTCAAATCAGCCGCTCCCGCAGAGCCTGTGCTGATTCTGGGTCTGAACGGCGCTCCCCAGGCCGGTGTAAGCTTCCATGTTGTGGACAGCGAGCGTGAGGCCCGTGAGATTACCGGCAAGCGTGAGCAGCTGCAGCGTGAGCAGGGCGTACGTACTGCACAGACACTTACTCTGGATGAGTTGGGCCGCCGTATCAAGATGGGTGACTTCCACGAACTCAACCTTATCGTCAAGGCCGATGTGGACGGATCTGTAGAGGCTCTGAGTGACTCACTCATCAAGCTCTCCACACCTAACGTTCAGGTTAACGTTATCCACAAGGCTGTAGGTGCCATCTCTGAGAGTGATGTTAGTTTGGCATCGGCATCGAACGCCATCATCATCGGCTTTGATGTGCGTCCTTCAGGTGCCGCCAAGCGTCTGGCCGAGCAGAATGATGTAGATATCCGTATCTACTCAATCATATATGATGCCATTGATGAGGTCAAGTCAGCCATGGAGGGCCTGCTTGCACCCAAGGTCAAGGAGGAGGTTACATCAACCATCGAGGTTATGGAGGTGTTCCATATATCAAAGGTTGGTATGGTAGCGGGTTGCCGTGTACGTGACGGAAAGGTTTCACGTAATGACAAGGCACGTGTAATCCGTGACGGTATTGTAATCCACACCGGTGAGATTCAGGCTCTTAAGCGTTTCAAGGATGACGTCAAGGAGGTTCAGTCCGGTATGGAGTGCGGTATCAGCCTGGTATCATATAATGATATCAAGGAGGGTGATATAATTGAGACATTCACTCAGATTGAGGTTAAACAGACTCTTTGATACTTATGAACACACTTGACTGGGTAATTGCCGGTGTGCTGGGCGTAGGTTTTATCGTGGGCTTTATAAGAGGCGTGATAAGGCAGGCTTTCAGCTTGGGAGGACTGATTCTGGGTCTTATCCTGGGCACTCTGCTTTACAGGCCGTTTGCGGATCTGCTGCAGAATGTGTTCAGCATGCAGGACCAGACAGCCAGGATTGTGGCGTTCATAATCATACTGATTGTAGTGCCCATTGTATGCGGTCTGCTGGGTAAGTTACTGGCCAAGTTGGTACATGCTGCCAATCTTGGACTGATAGATTGCCTTGCAGGTGGCCTGTTTGGTGTACTCAAGTACCTGCTTGTTATGGGGCTTGTAATAAAGCTCCTTAGTTTTGCAGGTGTGATGGACAGCGTGATACGCCAGTCCGAGAGAGATCAGTCCAAACTGTACGGCCCCGTATGCGGCGTGACAGGTTTCTGTCTGCAATGGACATGGAGTAAGGTTATGGGTACTGCCGATGACCTGATTCCGGATATCCCCCAGATGGAGGAACAGGATAAGAAAGACACAAAAAGGATTTGAAAAAAGTGAATTCTGTTGAACAGGATAACAGTCTGATCAGGGAAATCAGTGCCGAGAAATACCGGTACGGATTCACCACCGATGTGCACACGGAGATCATAGACCGTGGCCTTACGGAGGATACCGTACGTCTGATATCGGAGCGTAAGGGCGAGCCCGACTGGATGCTTGAGTTCAGACTCAAGGCATATCGTCACTGGCTTACCATGGAGATGCCCCATTGGGCACATCTGGATATCCCTGAAATAGATTTCCAGAACATATCATACTACGCAGACCCCACAGTAAAGAAAGAGGGCCCCAAGAATCTGGAGGAGATAGACCCGCAGGTGATGAAGACCTTTGACAAGCTGGGTATTCCACTTGAGGAGCGTCTGGCGCTGAGCGGAGGTGTGGCCGTGGATGCGGTCATGGACTCAGTATCGGTCAAGACCACATTCAAGCAGACCCTGGCCGAGAAGGGCATCATATTCTGCTCCATGGGTGAGGCCGTTCGGAACCATCCGGACCTGATAAAGCAGTATCTGGGCAGCGTGGTGAACTACCGTGACAACTTCTTTGCCGCACTCAACAGCGCGGTATTCAGTGACGGATCATTCGTCTATATACCCAAGGGCGTACGTTGCCCCATGGAACTCTCCACCTATTTCCGCATCAATGCGGCAGGTACCGGTCAGTTTGAGCGTACCCTGATTGTGGCCGATGATGACAGCTATGTATCCTATCTGGAGGGCTGTACCGCACCTATGCGTGATGAGAACCAGCTGCATGCCGCTATCGTTGAGATTGTGGTGCTGGACCGTGCCGAGGTCAAGTACAGCACAGTTCAGAACTGGTATCCGGGCGACGAGAACGGCCGTGGCGGTGTATATAATTTTGTGACCAAACGCGGTCTTCTCAAAGGCGTGGACAGCAAACTCTCCTGGACACAGGTTGAGACGGGATCGGCCATCACATGGAAGTATCCAAGCTGCGTGCTTCAGGGCGACGGTTCACAGGGAGAGTTCTACTCCGTGGCACTTACCAATAACTGGCAGCAGGCCGATACCGGAACCAAGATGATACATCTGGGACGTAACACCAAGAGTACCGTTATAAGTAAAGGTATATCGGCAGGACACAGCCAGAACTCATACCGCGGTCTGATAAAGGTGGGTGAGCATGCCGACGGCGCACGCAACTACAGCCAGTGTGACTCACTGCTGCTGGGAAGTGACTGCGGCGCACATACGTTCCCTTACATGGATGTAAAGAATGAGACAGCTATCGTGGAGCATGAGGCTACCACATCCAAGATATCCGAGGACCAGCTTTTCTACTGTAACCAGCGCGGCATACCTATGGAGCAGGCCATCGGCCTTATCGTGAACGGTTATGCCAAGGAGGTGCTAAACAAGCTGCCTATGGAGTTTGCCGTAGAGGCCCAGAGGCTTTTGTCTGTTTCACTTGAAAATACTGTTGGATAATATGATGCTTAAGATAGAAAACCTTCATGCCGGAATAGACGGCAAAGAGATACTTAAAGGCATTAACCTGGAGGTCGGTGCCGGTGAGGTTCATGCCATTATGGGTCCCAACGGATCTGGCAAGAGTACCATGAGCAACGTGCTTGTGGGCCACCCCTCATATAATGTTACTCAAGGTAAGGTTACCTTTAAGGATAAGGACCTGCTGGCCATGAGTGCCGAGGAGCGCAGCCATCAGGGTCTGTTCATGTCATTTCAGTATCCGGTTGAGATACCCGGAGTGAGCATGACCAACTTTATGCGTACCGCCATAAATGAGAAACGCAAGGCTCTGGGACAGCAGCCGCTTTCACCCACAGATTTCCTCAAGCTCATCAAGGAGAAACGTGACCTTGTAAAGCTTGACTCCAAATTCATGAACCGATCGGTCAATGAGGGATTCAGCGGCGGTGAGAAAAAACGTAACGAGATATTCCAGATGGCCATGCTTGAGCCGTCACTGAGTATACTTGACGAGACCGATTCAGGACTTGACATTGACGCCCTGCGCATTGTGGCCGACGGCGTGAACCGTCTCAAGAGCCCGGAGACATCGGTCATTGTCATTACCCACTACCAGCGTCTGCTGGATTATATCAAGCCCGATATCGTTCATGTACTCTATCAGGGACGTATCATCAAGACCGCCGGTCCTGAGCTGGCTCTGGAGCTTGAGGAGCGTGGATATGACTGGGTTATTAAGGAGTATGAGGATTCACTTAAATGATGCCTGTGCAGAATTACATTGACATATTCGGCCAGAACAGGGCGCTTATAGACAAGGGCTCTGCCGGGGTTATGAATACCCTGCGTGATAAGGCTATGGAGAGCCTTATGCGCTATGGTCTGCCCCACAAAGGTCTGGAGGAGTATCTGCATACTGATGTGGCAACTTGGTTTGAACCTGACTGGGGAATGAACCTGAGCCGCATAGACATGCATGTGGATAAGGCTCAGGCATTCAAGTGCAATGTCCCAAACCTGAGCACGCTGCTCTATTTCCTGGCCAATGATGAGTTTGCCGCATCAGATACCGCAGCCAAGGCATTTCTTCCCGACGGTGTCTTTATAGGCAGTCTGCGTGAGGCCGCAAACCGTCACCCTGAGATAGTGGACGCTTATTACGGACGTCTGGCCGATATGAACCGTCCGGGCATAGCCGCAATAAACACCATGTTCGCCCAGGACGGAATGATGATATATGTTCCCGACGGCGTGACAATAGATAAACCCCTGCAGCTTGTAACTCTCCTGCACTCACCAGTTGACCTTATGGTAAACCGCCGCATACTGGTGGTTTTGGGACGCGGAGCACAGCTCAAACTACTGCTTTGTGACCACGCATTGACTGCGAACGGATTTTTAACGACCCAGGTTGTTGAAGTATTCGCTGGTTCGGAGTCCCGTTTTGAACTTTACGATCTTGAAGAGACGCACAACTCAAACCTGCGTGTATCAGAACTATATATCAATCAGGATGCTGACAGTCAGGCTGAGATTGACTATGTGACACTCCATAACGGTAAGACACGTAACAGCGTCTTCTCCACATTTGCCGGTCGCGGCTCAAATCTGTCACTTAACGGTATTGCCACCGTTGATAAGGAGCAGCACGTGGACAACATGACGTTTGTTGACCATCGTTTATCGGACTGCACCAGTACGGAACTCTTCAAGTACGTGCTCAATGACAGCGCGACCGGTGCGTTTGCCGGCAAGGTTCTGGTACGTCACGGGGCGCAGCATACCGTATCGGAGCAGACCAACCGCAACATCTGCCTTACACGCCAGGCACGTATGTTCACACAGCCCCAGCTTGAGATATATGCCGATGATGTCAAGTGCTCGCATGGTGCTACCGTGGGCCAGCTTGATGAGAAAGCCATGTTCTACATGCGTCAGCGCGGTATTCCTGAGGCAGAGGCACGTATGATGCTTATGCAGGCATTTGTAGGTGAGGTGATAGGACGCGTGGCCCTGGAGCCGTTACGCGACCGCCTTAACCGTCTGGTAGAGAAACGTTTCCGCGGTGAGCTGTCACAGTGTGAGGGCTGCCGTGCATGCAGATAAATAATGAGCGAGGATTATGTTTGACGTAGAGAGTATTCGCAGGGATTTCCCCATTCTGGGACGTGAAGTATACGGTAAACCGCTGGTTTATCTGGATAATGCCGCAACCACCCAGAAGCCTCAGTGCGTCATAGACTCAATAAGTGATGCCTACCGTAACGTGAACGCCAACGTCCACCGCGGTATACATTTCCTTTCACAGGAGGCAACCGATATGCTGGAGGCTGCACGTGAGAATGTACGCAGTTTTATAGGTGCAGGCAGCACGGAGGAGATCATATTCACCCGCGGCACTACAGAGAGCATGAACCTTCTGGCCAGCTCTTTTGCCGCAGCATTCCTTAAGGAGGGTGATGAGGTCCTGATATCGGGAATGGAGCATCACAGCAACATAGTACCCTGGCAGATTCAGGCTCAGAGGTACGGATTCACCATTAAGGTCATACCCGTAACAGACCTTGGTGAGCTTGATCTGGATGCTTTTGACAAGCTTATCGGCCCCAAGGTAAAGCTTGTAAGCATAACACATGTATCCAATGTGTTAGGTAGTGTGAATCCCATTTCCGCCATCATAAACAAAGCCCATTCGCATGGTATTCCGGTGGCAGTAGACGGTGCACAGTCCGTTCCACATATCAGCGTGAACGTAAAGGAACTGGGTGCTGACTTCTATGCGTTCAGCGGACATAAGATATACGGACCTACGGGCATAGGAGTGCTGTACGGCCGTAAGGAGCTGCTTGAAAAGATGCCTCCTTATCAGGGCGGTGGCGAGATGATAAGGAAGGTTACGTTCCAGGGTACCACATATAACGACCTCCCCTATAAGTTTGAGGCCGGAACCCCTGACTATGTAGGCTCCATTGCCTTGGGCGTGGCACTTGACTATGTCCGTGGTATCGGAATGGAACAGATTGCCGCTTATGAGTCAGAACTCTGCTCATATGCTCTGAAACGTCTGGCCGATATTCCCGGAATGCGTTTTATAGGTAACTCACCTTACCGTAGCGGCGTCATCTCATTCCTGGTGGGTCAGATCCATCCCTCTGACATGGGTACGCTGCTGGACCGTCTTGGTATAGCTGTCCGCACCGGTCATCATTGCGCCGAGCCTCTCATGGACAGGTTCGGTATACCCGGAACAGTACGCGCATCATTCTCATTTTACAATACCAGATCTGAAATCGACACCCTTTTTGAAGGAATTGAACGTGTAAGGGTCATGTTCTGAATTTTTTTTGCTTATTCTTTGAATTATTTGCATACTTTTGTACCCAAATAATCATTAAGCAAAGAATTATGAAAAAACTGTTTTTGGGTATTCTTGCACTTGCAATCGGTGCTTTTTCTTTTGTTTCTTGTGATAAGGATGATAAGGTAGACGACGATTCAGGTGTAAAGGTTAAGGACTATCTGACATTGGATGAGCAGGAGCAGTTGATCTCCAATGCTCTCGTAGCAGCAACTCAGGCTTTTGAGTTCTCAGATTTTACAACCGGAGTAAAGAATGTAGTAAAGGGTCTTGTAGGTGACAGCGTAGACTGGAAACTCAGCTATGAACTGATGAGAGAGGACTCTGTCATAAACGCCAGAATGGACATCCTGGGAGGTGAATATGACGGTGAATATGATTTTTCCAGTCTGGACTCACTCTATTTTGCCGCATATATGAGTGTTAAGGACACCATCATAGATGAGGAGATGTACAGGGTTGCCGTATTGGATAGTGCCGATTATGAGGCTGAAGGTTTCGTTTCAATTATTGAGACTCTGGATGGTCACAGACTCATCCTGGGCGGAAAACTCGATATGGACAGCATTTCCAGAATCAATTTCAACACACTGAATCTGGATTCATTGATTGATACTGTATTCTTCCATCTGCCTGAAATGGCTTCATTTGTAGTAGGTGTGGATAGTACTGTGCTGTTCGGTGGTGGCTATGATTATACAACTGACTTTGTTGCAAACTTATGCAAGGTTGAGAGAATGTATGGTCCAGACTCTGTTGCCGGTCTGTACATTTCAGGAAAAGACCTCCAATTTAAGACTATGGCTTTATTAGATGCTACAATGTTTGGCGCTGAGGTTGGCTACGATGATGAAAATAATGAGCTCTCTTTCGGACTGGGCCTGGCTTATGAAGGCATGACGGTTGCAACTCTTGACTTCAAGGGTGTACTTCCGTTACTGGGTGAAGATGCCAGTTATCTTGATACCAGAAATCTTATAATGCTTGCTCTCAGCTTGAGTGATTTGAGTGCTGAGGCAAATCTCATGAACGGTCAGATCAATATCAGTGCTGAACTTAAATCCAATTTTGTAACTAATGTCTCTCCTATAGCATTTACTTCTGCTGAGCAGATGCCTAAGCTTGTTGAGACTCTCAACAAGAACTTTAGCGGCAGTATCTCTTTCAAGGGCTTCTCAGAGCCTCAGGCAAAGATCATGTTTGCTTATGACGAGAACAGACGCGATACCGTAGGTTATCAGGGAGAATACGGAGATAATGTCTATATGCAGTTTGTCTGGAGCTTTACCCATTCAGGTCTGTATGTAGCAATTGAGGGTCGTGACTCAAATGGTGAGACCGTTATGGTATCTGTAGATGATTACCTTGATGAGGTTGCTCTTAAGTTCATGCATTACTTCATGGTTGAGGACGGAAAGGATACTGATCCTGTAAAGCTGGTGTTCAAGAGCGGTGATTTTGCACATAAGGTTATCAGACTGATCAATAAGGTAAGAAGAGTGAGATATCCTTATATGACAGAACCCGTTAGGTATATTGATTAATAGGATTTAGTCATTATATGCATATAAGGCGGTCGCAAAATAGCGACCGCCTTTATTTTTACACATTTTTTGTGAGGCTAAAGTGCTAATTTTTTGTACCTTTGCGGTCTGAAATTGAGAGGGTTAAAAAAACGAAATATGAAACAGAAAGCACTTCTTATGATTCTGGACGGCTGGGGCATCGGAAACCGCTCCAAGGCCGATGTGATTTACAACACACCTACTCCTTACATGGATTACCTGAACGCCAATTATCCTAACGCTCAGCTGCTTGCAAGCGGTGAGAACGTAGGTCTTCCTGACGGTCAGATGGGTAACTCGGAGGTTGGTCACCTTAACATAGGTGCCGGTCGTGTTGTTTATCAGGACCTGGTTAAGATAAACCGCGCCATTGCCGACGGCAGCATCCGCCAGAACAAGGAGGTTGTTTCAGCATACAGCTATGCCAAGCAGAGCGGCAAGAAGCTGCATCTGATGGGTCTGGTATCAGACGGAGGCGTTCACAGCTCACTGGAGCACCTGTTCTGCCTTACTGATATTGCCCGTGAGTATGGCATAGACAAGACATACGTACACTGCTTCATGGACGGTCGTGACACCGACCCCAAGAGCGGTAAGGGTTTCATTGACCAGCTTGTAAAGCGTGGTGACAAGGTTGCCACCATCATCGGCCGTTACTATGCAATGGACCGTGACAAGCGTTGGGAGCGTGTAAAGATTGCATATGACCAGCTGGTAGGCGGTGAGGGCCGTAAGGTTTCCGATATGGTCAAGGCTGTTGAGGAGTCATATGCCGAGGGCGTTACCGATGAGTTCATGAAGCCTATCGTAAACGAGGCTTATGACAGCCGCATTGAGGAGGGCGATGCCATCATCTTCTTCAATTTCCGTAATGACCGTGCCAAGGAGCTCACTATCGTTCTCACTCAGAAGGATATGGATGCCGAGGGTATGCACACCATTCCCGGCCTGCAGTACTACTGCCTCACTCCGTATGACGCTTCATTCACCGGCGTACACATTCTCTTTGACAAGGAGAACGTGAACAACACTCTGGGTGAGTATCTCTCTGCACAGGGTCTCAAGCAGCTTCACATAGCTGAGACAGAGAAATACGCACATGTAACATTCTTCCTGAACGGTGGCCGCGAGCTTCCGTTCGAGGGTGAGGACCGTATCCTGGTTCCTTCTCCCAAGGTTGCCACATATGACCTGCAGCCCGAGATGAGCGCTTACATCGTTCGTGACAAGCTGGTTGAGGCCATCGGTACCGATAAGTATGATTTCATCGTCGTTAACTTTGCCAACGGTGACATGGTAGGTCACACCGGCGTATACGAGGCTATTGAGAAGGCTGTCGTTGCCGTTGATGCCTGCGTACATGATGTAATTGAGGCTGCCAAGGCTCACGGATATGATGCCATCATCATTGCTGACCATGGTAATGCCGATAACGCACTCAATCCTGACGGCACACCCAACACCGCCCACTCACTCAATCCTGTTCCCATCATCTACGTGACTTCACGTGAGGGCGCCAAGGTAGAGTCCGGTATCCTGGCCGATGTGGCTCCGTCAATCCTGACCATCATGGGTCTGCCCATTCCTGCCGAGATGAACGGCAAGGTGCTTGTAAAATAACTGTCCAACTAAAATACCATAGCCGACGACCTGCAATATGGCCGTCGGTTGTGTTTTTAATTTTTCAAGATGAAACTTATCCCTATCTACACCTGGAACAAGAGCATGCTCCAGTTCAACCGTAAGCGTGACAAGCTTACCCGTCAGCCCTGGACTCAGGGTGTCCTGCTTCTGCTGTGCGTAATCATCGCTATGCTGCTGGCTAACCTGCCTCTGGTAAGTACCTACTATAGGGCATTCCTTGAGACCAATATCCAGATTCACCTGCAGAGCCCCAAGGGTAACATTAACTGGTTGTTCCCCCACGACATGACCATAGAGAAATTTATCAATGACATTCTCATGGTGATATTTTTCTTTACCGTTGGCCTGGAAATCAAGCGTGAGGTAGCTCACGGAGAGCTCTCGTCACTTAAGAAAGCCATGCTTCCGGTAATTGCAGCATTCGGTGGTGTAATCATGCCTGCAGTGCTCTATACTCTGGTTAACCGCGGCACACTGGCTGCATCAGGCTGGGGAATCCCTACCGCTACCGATATAGCTTTTGCGGTATGCATACTCTCCGTACTGGGTGACCGTGTTCCCGTATCGCTCAAGGTGTTCCTTACCGCACTTGCCATTGCCGATGACCTTATAGCGATCCTTGTGGTGGCCCTGTTCTATGGCGGACATATCAATTTCCTGCTTCTGGCACTCTCAGTGGTGGTTATATGCGTGGCTCTGCTTCTGTCTCATTTCGGTCAGAAACATATCTGGGTATATCTGATGCTGGCAGTCATACTGTGGATACTGTTCTACTACTCAGGCATCCATGCAACTATGTCGGGTGTGGTAATGGCATTCGTAATCCCTTCCAAGGCCCGTTACGAGCGTCCTTATGTGCTGCATAAGGTCAAGTTCTTCTCACAGAAACTGCTCTCATTTGACCAGATTGATGACGAGACCATGTTCCCCAACGGCCCGCAGCGTCATATCCTGCGCCGTATTCACAAGACCGCATACGGTTCACTTGACATGAGCTACCGCGTGGAGCACGCCCTCTCACCGTGGGTCAATTTCTTCATCATGCCCATATTCGCGCTGGCCAATGCAGGCGTGGAGATTCCGGACCTTTCATATTTCAATATCCTGAACACTCAGGGTGTGGCAGGCGGAGTAGGTCTGGGTATATTCCTGGGACTGGTTCTGGGCAAGCCTCTGGGCATAACACTGTTCAGTTACCTTGCCATAAAGACACGTATCTGCGCCATGCCCGATAAGGCCGGTTGGGCCATGTTCTTTGCCGTGGCCTGTCTGGGTGGTATAGGATTCACAATGTCAATATTTGTTGATACCCTCTCATTCTCTGATGTGGAGGTTGTGGAGCAGATGCGTAATGCAGGTAAGATTGCAATCCTTGTGGGTTCTCTTGCTGCAGGTGTGCTGGGCTCCGTACTTATCACCACGGTATCAAAGATCCAAAATACCAAGGCTGCTTGACAATATTCAGGGATTTGGATTACATTTGTAAACCAAACTAACAGTATGATCAGGAATTTGAATGACAAGGTCAGGTACATCGGATGTGATGACCTGGATCTGGACCTTTTTGAGAGTCAGTATATTGTCCCGGAAGGAATGGCGTATAACTCATACCTTATCCTGGATGATAAGGTTGCCATTATGGATACCGCCGATGCCCGCAAGGGTGATGAGTGGAAAGCCAACCTCAAGGAGGCTCTCTCCGGCCGTACTCCGGATTACCTTGTCGTTCACCATATGGAGCCTGACCATTCTGCCCTTATTGCCTGGGTACTTGCGGAGTATCCGTCACTTACCCTTGTAGCCAGCGCCAAGGCTATCCAGATGTTGGGACAGTTCTTTGAGGACCTTAATATTGACGGCCGTACCTTGGCTGTAAAGGAGGGCTCGGAACTGGAACTTGGCGAGCATAAGCTGCGCTTTATCGGCGCCCCTATGGTTCACTGGCCAGAGGTTATGGTATCATTCGATGAGGCTGACGGTGCACTTTACAGTGCCGATGCGTTTGGTAAGTTCGGTGCCCTGAGCAAGTGCGGATTCTACGGCCGCGATGATGATGACTGGGCATGTGAGGCACGCCGTTACTATTTCAATATTGTAGGAAAGTACGGCGCTCCCGTACGTACACTGCTTGAAAAGATCCTGCAGCTGCCCATCCGCAGCATCCGTCCGCTTCACGGACCCATTCTTGAGGATAACCTGTCAGAATATATAGACCTCTATAAGATCTGGAGCAGCTATGCCGTTGAGACTGATGGCATATTCATTGCATGTGCCTCAATCCACGGCGGTACGATGGCTGCCGCCCAAAAACTTGCTGAGATACTGCGTGCCAAAGGAGCAGGCCGTGTCGAGGTAAGTGACCTGTGCCGTTCAGATTTTGCCGAGAACGTGGAGGATGCGTTCCGTCACTCCAAACTGGTTCTGGCCGCATCGTCATATGATGCAGGTGTGTTCACTCCCATGTATGAGTTCCTGCACCGTCTCCAGATAAAGGGATTCTGCAACCGTAAGGTGGCCATCGTTGAGAACGGATCGTGGGCTCCGTCGGCCGGCCGTGTAATGAAAGAGATGCTCTCTGCAATGAACGGCATTGAGATCGTGGATCCCATGGTTACCATTCGCAGCCGCATGAAAAAGGCCGACATTCCGGCTCTGGAATCTCTTGCAGACGCAATCCTGAACTAATCAGACTCTAGTTGTATTACTGATATGATACCGGGTAAACCCTCTGTGGCTTATCTGGATGTGAGTGTCATTTCCAGTATTCAATATCGCGCAGGAGTACCTCTACCGGCAGTTTGAACCGGTTGAATGTGCGGGCCTCACGCCAGTTGCCCTGCTCGTCAAAGTCCCTGTACTCTATAT
Organism: uncultured Prevotellaceae bacterium; assembly: GCA_900319225.1. Lineage (GTDB taxonomy): Bacteria > Bacteroidota > Bacteroidia > Bacteroidales > Bacteroidaceae > Colenecus. The sequence continues at coordinate 93,179 of ONNV01000007.1, forward strand.
ATGTGATCTCCTCCTCCTTTTCATTGCCGTCTACGACGGAGTGCTTCTCCTTTACGTTGTGACGGTCATCAAGGATATTGGTCTCGACAGTCTTGGAACCGGTACGGGGATCATCGGTCGTAATCATGACGGGATATCCGTCACGGTCTGTCTTGATGGTACGTATGGTGATTACGGTTCCGTTCTCGGATACCACGGATTTGTGTTTCCTAAAGAATGAGCTCTTCTTTACGGTCATTGTTACAACCTGGCCGTTTGACTCTTTCCTGTACTCCAACTTGTTGCCTTTGTTTGAAATCAGGTCCAGACGTGCTATCATGCGGTTGCCGGCCTTACGGGTGCTGCGTATGCTGACTCCGTTCTCAAACAGGCTCTCGGACTCGGTCAGTATGCGTCCGGTGCTGTCTATCGTGGCCGAGCATATCTCATTTCCGTTCAGGTCATAGACTGATGTGCCAATGAAAATTATCCTGTCATAGTTGGTATGGTAAACCTCAGGGTCCTTATGGGTGATGGTGACCTTCTGTACACGGCCGTTCAGCCCGCCGAACGGAGGCTCCTGGTAACTTTTGCCGCATGATGCCGCAAGACACATGCCTGCAATAATGACGATATATCGGAATATGCTCTTTTTCATATGATATTCTGTTTTTTCATTTCACTTACTGTCAGTTCCAGCTCATCATACCACTCCTTTCCAAAGCGGCGTATCAGAGGTTCCTTAAGGCACTTGTATACCGGGATATGTTCCCTGTGGCCCTTGATGACTGCAGCCTGGCAAACATCCCAGCGGTCATAGTTGAGTCCCATGTAAGGGCCAATCTTCTTGACGCGGATGGGGTAGAGATGGCATGATACGGGTTTCATGAAGCTGACCTTACCCTCGCGGTATGCCTTCTCTATGGCGCAGAAACAGCATCCGTTCTCATCATAGCAGGTAAAGACGCAGTCCTTGCCGTTCACAATCTGGGTTACCAGCTCTCCCTCGGGGTCGGGGTAGGCTATACCTCTCTCCTCAATTGCCTTTATGGCATCGGCCGATAACATATCCCTGATCTGAGGCAGCAGCTGCTCAATCTGTGCTATCTCATCCACTGTTACCGGAGCACCTGCATCGCCTTCTATGCAGCATGCACCGTGACACTTCTTAAGGTCACAGCAGAATTCCTTTGTTATGACATCGAGCGATACTATTGTGTCTTGGATCTGTACCATCGGGCTGTTATCATTCGGGAGGGCAAAAGTAATGATTTTATTGCTATCTTAGCGGCAAATAGAGTCAAATCATGTGGTCGACAGTATTGATAGTGCTTGCCATTATACTCTGTATAACAGGTATAATAGGGAGTGTGGTTCCGGGACTTCCCGGTCCTCCGCTCAGTTGGGTGGGAGTGTTGCTGGCTTATTTTAGCCATAAGTTGGGCGGGGCAGATATGTCTATGACGTCTGTGCTTATCTGGCTGGGCGTGACTGTCGTGGTTTCCGTACTGGATTACACTATTCCTGCCCGGTTTACAAAACTTGCGGGCGGTACGAAAGCGGGCAGTACAGGTGCCACCATAGGTATGATTTTAGGATTGTTCCTTACTCCGATAGGAATGATTCCGTGCAGCCTTTTGGGCGCTTTCCTGGCCGAATGGCTCCAGGAGAATAAGAGCATAGGGGGTGCGTTGAAGTCTGCAGTCGGTACGTTTATAGGTTTCATGTTAGGCTCCGGACTTAAGATTATTGCATCCGGAACCATGTTTTTTTACATCTTATTCTGAAAATCCTGTACATTTTAGGCTTATTGAGAACTTTTATATCCTTTAAGGTTTAACTTTGCGCTGCCTATGAGTTATTATCAATAGTACTTACTTTACTTAATTACACAATAAAATGAAAAAACAGATTCTTCTTGCAGCGGCTGTAATGATGTCGCTCACATGTTTCGCCCAGTTCCCGGGCGGTGGTTTTGGTGGCGGTTTCCCCGGTGGCGGTATGCCCGGTGGTGGCGGCGGATTCGGCGGCGGAATGCCTATGGGCGGCTTTGGCGGATTCGGTGGTGACCAGAGCGCACAGACCCAGGCTGAATATTCAGAGAAATTCTCAGATATCAACTATGCCGGTGATGACGGCCAGGTTTATCATATGCTTGACATCTACCTTCCCAAGGAGGTAAAGGACAAGTATCCTGTAGTTGTACACATCTATGGCAGCGCATGGGGCAGCAACAACTCTAAGGGTGCAGCCGATATCAACACTATCTGCGCAGCTCTGCTCAAGGCCGGTTATGCAGTGGTTACTCCTAACCACCGTTCAATCGCTGACGGCAAGTGGCCTGCTCAGGTTAACGATATCAAGGCCGTTATCCGCTTTATCCGCGCTAACGCAGCCAAGTATAAGTTCGATACATCATTCATTGCAACATCAGGTTTCTCATCAGGCGGTCATCTGAGCGCTGTTACCGCTCTGTCAAACGGCGTTAAGGTTGCCAAGCGCGGCAAGGCTGAGTATGACATTGAGGGTAACGTAGGCCCCTACACCAAGGAGTCAAGCTATGTTAACGCATTCTGCGACTGGTCAGGTCCCACTGAGCTCCTGCAGATGGAGTGCGGTAACGCAATGGTATTCGGTGGCAAGGGTAACACCCCCGAGGAGCAGCTTATCGGACTCCCCAAGGAGGGCAATGAGGACAACTTCATGCTGCTGAGTGCTACCGGTTTCCTGGATAAGGATGATGTTGCCGGTTACATGTTCCATGGTGACGCTGACTTTGTAGTTGCATCATGCGTAAGCCAGTATCTCTATGATGAGATGCAGAAGGCTGGCGTAGAGAGCTATATCGTTCGTGAGCCTCAGGGCGGTCACGGTATGGGTATGTACTCAGAGGAGAACCTCAAGAAGATGGTTGACTTCCTGAATGCCCAGCGTGCCAAGACTTCTAAGAAATAATTGAGTTACATTTATAAGGGAATGCCGCGGCTCTTGGTGAGTCGCGGCATTCATTTTTTAGAAGGTGGTTACGGATATTCCTGCTATGGCCCAGATACCCGGCTGGGGCACGCAGCCGTAATCAATGTATTGCCTGTCAGTAAGGTTGTTGCACTCAATGAACAGCCTGATACGCTCTTTCTGCCATTGCAGTCTGGCATCGGTAAGCAGGTAGGGCTTGTAGTCATAGACCAGCCCGTCTGTCCCGGTATATGATCCGGCACGGTCCTGATAGCGCAGGTTTATACCTAGGGTCAGGCCGGGAAGGATTCCCAGACGTACTCCCGCAACTGCCTTATGTCTTAGATACTCCAGTGTGGAGCGGCTCTGGATTCCCTCTACGTCAACCTTCTCCTGGTCTATATAGGTGTAGGCCAGGTCTGCCGACTGGAGTATATGCTGTGCGGGGATGAGTGTCTCAAAGTCAAATGATGCCTTCAGCTCAGTTCCCCATGAGTTGACCCGGGTGAAATTGACTGACTCCCAACGGCGCTGCTCACTGGGCAGGGTTATGTCCATAATCCAGTCAATCATATCGGTCCCATGGTTGTAGAACAGTGATGCCGATGCCTGGATTCCGTCGTAATCAGTGTATTTCAGGCCTAAGTCATAGGCTGTGAGTGTTTCGGGGCGCAGATGCTTGTCGGCCTTATAACCGCCTACGCTGTAGTAGAGCTCGGTTACTGACGGCAGGCGCAGTGACGTGTTGACAGTGGCAAAAGCCTTGAGTTTGCCGGTAAGACGGTAACTCATGTCAATGCCGGGGTAGATCCTGAATGAGCGTCCGTTCCATGTGTTGTAAGTGCCTACCGCACCTGCGCTCATGGCAAACTTACCCAGTGTAAGGTTATGCTCCAGCACTATGCTTAAGTTGGTGCGGTCCAGACCGTTTGTGTAGTCACGGTCAGTACCTTTTATATGTATGGGGTTGTCAAGGGGCTCACCAAGGTTGCCGCTTACCAGATTCTCATTCTTGATCTCCGCACTTACGGCGGTACGTCCCAACTTCCAGTCAAACCAGCTGTTCAGGGCGGTTCCGGCTACGTCAGAGCGGTGGTAATTGTACGGTACCGGAGTCTCGCTGCCGCGTATCAGCTCAAAACGGTCCTCGTTGTGGTTCCACCATATGCTGGGATGTATGTGAATGCCTCCAATGGTGCTTTCAGCCTGCACGGCGGTGTAGCTTTTTACGGTATGCTCAAACTGGTCGTCATACTTGGCGGAGTAGAAGGTGTTGCTGCCCCAATCCTTGGCACTTATGCCTGCATGCCAGTTGATACGTATCTTAGAGTTGTCAAAACTGCCTTTATAGAAAGCCTTCTTGTACTCCATATCGGCATTGAGGCGGTCCTGCTTGCTGCGGCTGTATCCGTCAGAGCGGCCATAACTGCCGGATATCATGTTGTTCCAGTTGCCCTTGACAGCGGCTGCACTAGCTCCGCCTGCCACATATCCGTAGCTGCCTGCCTCAACATGGGCCGATGCCGCATTCCTTGCGGCGGTCTTGGTCACGATATTGATGGCACCCATCAGTGATGATGATCCGTATGCACGGCCGGCAGGTCCCTCCAGAACCTCTATATGGTCAATATCGCTCATGTCAACCGGAAAGTCAAATGAGTTGTGTCCGGTCTGGGGGTCACAGATATTTATTCCGTCAAGCAGTATGGCAACCTGCTCAAAATTGCCTCCGCGTACACCTATGTCAGTCTGGGCGCCCATGGGGCCACGCTGGCGTACGTCAACTCCTGATGCGTATTTGAGTATGTCGTTTACGGACTGTACGGGATATGCGCTTATCTCATCGGCAGTCATTATATGGGCTATACGTGATGCCTTGGGTAGTGTGGTCTTGATCCTTGAGGCTGTTATCTCTATCTCATCCGTGCGGATAAACAGGGAGTCAACTGACTCGGCTTGTAAAGAAACGTTGCCTGCTGCTGTAAACATCAAAGCGGCGAATAATGTTTTCAGGTTCATGTCATTCATATTTTTAAATAGGTTATTAGAGATTCATGTCTGATTTTGTGCGCAAATTTCTTAAAAAGTAATGTCGTGGGCAAGCCTTCTGCACTTATTCGGACCAATAGTTACCATTTGAGGGAAAAGTGTAAATCCCCGGTCTCCGGTTTGGTATCTCCGGATAGCAATCATGGTTAAAAATGTATAATTATCTCAATGTTATGTAATTGAAATGGGATGCAGAGTTACAATGACTCTATAGAATGTGTAATTTCGCGGCCGAAAACGAAAGGGTATAAATAAACAATGTCGGTAAATGGCCGGCGTAAAAGACGTAACTTTATGAATCTCAAGGGATTTCAACCCAAACTGTTCTCATCTCTTAAGAACGGTTATGACAAGACAAAACTTGTTCAGGACCTGCTTGCAGGTGTAATTGTAGGTATTGTGGCTCTGCCGCTTGCCATCGCGTTCGGTATCGCATCGGGAGCAACCCCCGAGGCAGGTATCCTTACGGCTATCGTAGCCGGTTTCATCATATCGTTCCTGGGCGGAAGCAAGGTACAGATAGGCGGTCCCACCGGCGCATTCATCGTGATTGTTTACGGTATCATCCAGGAGTACGGCATGAGCGGACTCTGCATTGCGACCTTCATGGCCGGCGCATTCCTGATACTTATGGGCGTGCTGCACCTGGGTACCATAATCAAGTATATTCCTTATCCCATTATAGTGGGTTTTACCAGCGGTATCGCGCTTACAATCTTTGCCACACAGGTCAAGGACCTGTTCGGTCTGCAGATTGCCGAAGTACCTGCCGGATTCATTGATAAATGGATTATCTATTTCAAGAATTTTGATACCGTCAGCTGGTGGTCACTTCTGGTGGGCGTGGGCAGCATCCTTATAATCGTCTTCACCCCCAAGGTGAGCCGTAAACTGCCCGGATCACTGGTAGCAATCATCGTGATGACAATAGTTTGCCTGATACTTAAAAGTGTTGGCGTAGAGGGAATTGAGACAATCGGTGACCGTTTCTCTATCTCAACAGACCTGCCTCAGGCAGCGGTTCCCAAACTGGATTGGAACAGCATTCGCGGTCTGGCTCAGCCCGCCATGGTGATAGCCATGCTTGGTGCCATTGAGTCACTGCTCTCTGCAGCAGTAGCCGACGGTGTTATTGGCGACCGTCATGACAGCAACCAGGAGCTGATTGCCCAGGGCGTAGCCAACATGGTCACCCCGCTTATCGGCGGTATACCCGCCACCGGTGCAATTGCACGTACCATGACTAATATAAACAACGGCGGCCGTACTCCAGTGGCCGGAATCGTGCACGCCGTTGTCCTGGCACTTATCTACCTCTTCCTGATGCCTCTGGTTCAGTTCATTCCCATGGCTTGCCTGGCAGGTATCCTGGTCGTGGTATCATATAACATGAGTGAGTGGCGCAGTTTCAAGGCCATCCTCAAGAACCCCAAGTCCGATATCATCGTGCTGCTGGTTACATTCTTCCTGACCGTGATATTTGACCTTACAATCGCCATCGAAGTTGGTGTACTGATAGCCTGCCTGCTCTGCATGAAGCGTATGGCCGAGACAACCAACGTATCCGTGCTGAGCGATGAGATCGATCCCAACGCTGACTCCGATGTTCAGGGTAATCTGGATCATCTTACTATACCTGAAGGCGTTAAGGTGTATGAGATCAACGGTCCTTATTTCTTTGGAATAGGTAACAAGTTTGAGGAGATGATGGGTGATATGGGCGGTCGCGCCAAGGTTCGCATAATCCGTATGCGTAAGGTTCCGTTCATTGACTCAACCGGTGTACACAACCTGCAGAACATGTGCAAGATGTGTTCGCAAATGGGCGTTAAGGTGGTTCTGTCGGGTGTAAATCCCCAGGTCATGAAGGTAATTGAGGACGCTGGCATGGATGACGTGGTTGGCAAGGAGAATATCTGCAGCCACATCAACATCGCTCTTAAGCGGGCGGAGGAGATACTCTCGGAGTAAGGGAGTACAACAGCGGGCTCTCGCGCCTTCGGCGCTTGGGTGTTTGTTTACGTTTCCGTAAACACCCAGCCAATAAATTGGCTGGCTACCATAATCAAATACCTACGGTATTAACCTGTGCCGTTAGGCACATAATAGGGGTAGCCAGCCGTTTCAACGGCTGGATCTTTCCAAACATATATACGTTTCCCCGTGCGTATTCCAAATTCGCACAAGGTTTCCTGTAGCACAAACCAGCAAGGTTTCCAGTTGCACCCAGTAAAACGTAACCCCGACAGCAAAGCGTTGTCGGGGTTTCGTTTTACCCGGCCTGGAAGGCCGGCAGAGCGGAATGGAATGAAATGGAATGCAGCGGGTTTGGGGCGTCGCCGCCCCAAACTAAAATAAGGTTGTTTCTAATACGCAGATAGGTTCCCAGCTAGCGACTTTTTAGGCCCAAAGGGCCATAAAAGTCAAAAAATACCGAGCCGCAAAGCGGCGAGAAACCCGCCGGATGGTAATTTTCAATTTTATCAACAGGTTGCCACTAAAGCCTAAACCGTCACTTCAGCACTCTCCTGTCAACTATTTGATATTGTGCGCGCTGACTTATTAACCGCTTGTTAAAAACTTTTTCAAATAAAAAGTGGGGAGAAGTGGGTGAAAGTGGAGTGAAAAGTTATAACTTTGAATCCGAATATAGATTATCAGCTAGAAATGAGTTTTATAGGACAGTTCCCCGTGCGACTGGATGCCAAGAACAGGGCATTCATGCCGGCAGGTTTCCGCCGCCAGCTGCAGCAGGCCGGTGAGCAGACTCTGGTGGTCCGCAAGGATTACTTTGAGAACTGTCTTGTAATCTATCCCGCATCACAGTGGCAGCAGGAGATTGCCGGGGTGCGTGCCAGACTCAACAGGTTTGACGGAAACCAGCAGATGGTTTACCGTAAACTGGTGTCCGAGGCTCAGGAGCTGCAGCTGGACAGCAATGGACGCCTGCTGCTGCCCAAGCAGCTGCTGGACAAGGTGGGCATAAAGCAGGATGCCCTGTTCGTGGGCATGGAGCAGACCATTGAGATATGGGCTCCGGATACTGCCGCCACAACAGGTGACCAGCCGTTCATGACCGATGCTGAGTTTGCTGACAGTCTCAAGAAATTCATGACTGAGTGATACACTGTATATACATATCGGACAAGTGGAAACAAACGGGACTTATCATGTGCCGGTTCTTCTTAAGCAGAGCGTAGAAGGACTTGTTACAGACCCTGACGGGGTCTATGTGGATGCCACCTTCGGTGGTGGCGGCCACTCGCGCGAGATAGTGTCCAGACTCAGCCCCAAAGGTCATCTTTACGGATTTGACCAGGACGCCGATGCCATGCAGAACATAATCAAGGATGAACGGTTCACGTTTGTTTACTCCAATTTCAGATACATGCGCAACTTTATGCGCTGGTACGGTCACACTAAGGTAACCGGCATATTGGCCGACCTGGGTGTCTCCTGGCATCACTTTGATGACAGCAGCCGCGGGTTCTCATTCCGTTTTGAGGGTCCCATAGATATGCGTATGAACCAGAAGGAGGGTTTCAATGCATCGGATGTGCTGAATGACTATCCTGTGGAGCGTCTCTCTCAGTTGTTCTGGCTTTACGGTGAGCTGCAGAACGGACGCCAGCTGGCACAGGCCATAGGGCGCGCCCGTGCTAACAGCCGCCTTGAGACCGTGACCCAGCTTATGGATGCCGTACGTCCGGTGATAGGCCGTGAGCGTGAGAAGAAGGATATGGCAAAACTGTTCCAGGCCTTGCGCATGGAGGTGAACCATGAGGTGGATGCGTTGCGTGAGATGCTTACCGGTGCAGTTGAGCTGCTTGACAAGGATGGCCGTCTGGTGGTGATCACGTATCACTCAATAGAGGACCGTATGGTCAAGAACCTGATAAAGAGCGGAAACATAGAGGGTGACATAAAGACTGATTTCTACGGAAACCGCCAGGTGCCTCTGCGTGCCATAGGGAAGCCCATCATTCCCGATGCCGCCGAGCAGGCAGCAAACCCGCGTTCCCGCAGCGCAAAACTTAGGATAGCCCAAAAGATCTGATATGGAAGAGACCGTTACAGGCAATACGCACAGAAGGAGGGGGCTTATGCACTCCATGCCTGATTTCATCCACCGTAACATCTGGTTGCTGGTGGAGATTCTGGCGTGCGTCATCTTCTATATCGCCAACCGCTATGCATATCAGCGTGACCAGGCTTATGCCGAGAGACTGAGACGTGAACTTGTGGATATGGAGTATCAGACCCTTAACACCACCAGTGACGTATCGGCCAAGAGCAAGCCGTCATACATAGAGAGTGTCGCTGCCCGGAACGGATCCGGCCTGCAGCCCAGTATAGAACCGCCTTTCCGTCTGCCCAAATGAGTGTAAAGCCTGACATGGATGATTCCGGCAAGAAGGAGAAAAAGAGGGTATCACGCAAATACCTCTCTCTCTTCTTCCTCATGGCTGTATGGGGCATATTCATCATCATCAAGATGGCTATGGTGATGTTTGGCGAGAGGGCATACTGGAATGAGGTAAGCAAGCATCTCACATCGACCAACAAGGTCATTGAGGCCCGTCGCGGAAATATCCTGAGCGATGAGGGGCTGCTGCTGGCCAGCAGCGTGAAGCAGTATCGCGTGTTCCTGGATTTCAGGAGTGCCGAGAAGACTCCCCAGCGCGCCGAGAAGGATCAGATGCGTAAGGATACCCTCTTTAACAGGCACGTTGTGGAGTTTGCGCGTCAGATAAACGAGATATTCCCCAAGTATTCGGTCCAGGAGTTCGTGAACCATTACCAGAAGGGTTTTGACTCAAAATCCCATTCATGGCCGCTGCTGCCGGGCGTGTCACGCAACTCATACCCCGTATCTTACAATCAGTACAAGTCACTGTCCAGGACCGTATGGCTCAAGCCCAAGTATGAACGCTGGTTTTTCAGTGCCGAGTCAAAGATATCACGCCAGAAACCGTTCGGCACACTGGCAGCCCGCACCATTGGCGGCATGTATGAGGCTAAGGACTCGGCCCGTAACGGTCTGGAACTCTCATTTGACTCACTGCTGCGCGGAGTTCCCGGACGCGGTCATGTGGAGAAGGTGCAGAACGTATCGCGTATAGTGGCCGATATACCCCAGGTGGACGGCTGTGACATACGTACCACGATAAATGTGGATATGCAGGATATTGCCGAGGTGGCCCTGCGTAAGGTGATGGACAAGTGGAATGCGGCATCGGGAATAGTGGTGCTGATGGAGGTGCCCACCGGTGATATCAAGGCAATGGCAAGTCTCACCAAGACCGGCCCCGGCCAGTATGATGAGATCCAGAACAATGCCGTGAGGGAGATTTATGAGCCCGGATCCACATTCAAGCCCGTATCCATGATGGTGGCACTTGATGACGGCAAGATATCCATGACTGACAGCGTGTTCTGCGAGAACGGCGTATACACCGGATTCGGCGGTTCCAGAATGACCGATTCACATAAGTACGGATGGCTGGATGTGACACATATTATCATGAACTCCAGTAATATAGGCACCTCAAAGCTGATACATGCAGCCTATAAGGATAATCCGCAGGCCTTTGTGGACGGGGTTTACCGCACCGGAATCAACACCCATTTTGACCTGCAGCTCAAGGGTGTGGCTGCTCCGGTCATAAGGCGTGAAGGCTATTGGGATGCCACCCGCCTGCCGTGGATGTCAATAGGTTACAACACCCAGCTGCCGGTAATAAACACGCTGGCATTCTATAACGGTATCGCAAACGGCGGCTGTATGGTCGCTCCGCGTCTGGTTACCGAGGTTACCCGTGAAGGTGAGGTCGTCAAGGAGTTCCCGGTTGAGGTGGTGCGCCGCCATATGTGTAAGGATGAGACCCTGAAAAAGATACAGTACATGCTTGAGCAGGTGGTAGTGGACGGAACAGGTAAGAATGCCGGTTCCAAATACTTCGTGGTAGCCGGCAAGACCGGTACCGCACAGCTGTCACAGGGATCGGGCGGTTACAGGAGCGGCCCCATGAGATACATGGTTTCATTCTGCGGATATTTCCCGGCCGATAATCCGCAATACTCCTGCATAGTATCGGTACGTACTGACGGCGGTGCGGCAGGCGGTGCCACATGGGCGGCTCCGGCATTCCATGAGATATCGGAGAAGGTTATGGCAAGCCGTAACCTGCGCGAGATAAAGGAGGCTTATGACTCCATTCACCAGTTCATCCCCAAGGTGGTGAGCGGCAATCTGGCCAAATCGGCCACCGTACTCAAGGAGCTGGGCAAGAAGAACCTCATGAGCCGTGAGTACCGCAACGTGGCGGACAGCGTGTGGGGGGCAGTAAGCTCGGATTCCGGAGTGTACGTCATGAAACCCATGCTGTTCCAGGAGGGTCTGGTTCCCGATGTACACGGGATGGGGGCATCGGACGCACTCTATCTGCTGGAGAGCATGGGAATGAGTGTGAGCATAACCGGAGTAGGCAGGGTTAAGAGCCAGACTCCGGCCAGGAATACCCGTTTCCGTAAGGGAGACAAGATTCAGTTGACATTACAAATGTAAAATATACAAGAGATGACTATCAGGGAATTAATAGCAGGGATCAAGACAGTGGCAGTTGTCGGTAACCAGGACAGGGAGGTTACGGACATACAGCTTGATTCACGCAAGGTTACGGGAGGTTGTCTGTTTGTGGCCATGCGCGGCACTACCGTGGATGGCCATCAGTTCATATCCAAGGCCCAGGAACTGGGTGCTGCAGCCGTACTCTGTGAGGTGCTGCCTGCCGATCAGTCTGAGAGCGTGACATACGTTCAGGTACCGGACTGTGAGGATGTGGTGGGCCTTGTGGCAACCCGTTTCTTTGGCGATCCTTCCGGTAAGGTGAAACTGGTGGGCGTGACCGGAACCAACGGCAAGACCACGATAGCCACACTGCTCTATAACATGTTCCGCAAGTTCGGTTACAAGTGCGGCCTGCTCTCTACCGTATGCAACTACATAGACGGTGAGCCGATACCTGCCGATCATACCACCCCTGATGCCGTTACCCTTAACCGTCTGATGGGACGTATGGCCGATGAGGGCTGCAAGTACGTGTTCATGGAGTGCAGCTCACATGCCATTGTACAGAAACGTATAGGCGGCCTTAAGTATGCCGGCGGAATATTCACCAACCTGACACGTGACCATCTGGATTACCATAAGACCGTTGAGAATTACCTCAAGGCCAAGAAGATGTTCTTTGACGGACTCCCCAAGGACGCCTTCATGGTGACCAACCTGGATGACAGGAACGGACTGGTAATGGCACAGAATACCAAGGCCAAGGTTACCACATACTCCCTGCGCAGCATGAGTGATTTCAAGGGCCGCATCCTGGAGTCAGGATTTGACGGTATGCTGCTTGAGATAAACGGACGTGAGGTATTCCTCAAGTTCATAGGCAAGTTCAACGCAAGCAACCTGCTGGCGGTTTACGGTACCGCCGTGAACCTGGGACGTGACCCCATGGAGGTGCTCACGGTAATGAGTACGCTGGTTCCGGTAAACGGCCGTTTTGATGCCATACGCTCACCCAAGGGGTTTACGGCAATCGTGGATTACGCACATACACCCGATGCTCTGACCAACGTGCTTACCACCATCGTGGACGTCCTGGACGGCAAGGGACAGATAATAACCGTTGTGGGCGCAGGCGGAAACCGCGACAAGGGCAAACGTCCGCTCATGGCACAGGAGAGTGTCAAGTACAGCGACCGCGTGATCATTACATCGGACAATCCCCGTTTTGAGGAGCCGCAGGATATCATAAACGATATGCTGGCAGGTCTCACCAAGGATGACATGCATAAGGTTATAACCATTGTTGACCGCCGTGAGGCAATACGTACCGCGTGCATGATGGCACAGGCGGGCGATGTGATCCTGGTGGCCGGCAAGGGACATGAGGATTATCAGGATGTCAAGGGTGTAAAGCACCATTTTGACGACCATGAGGTGATTAAGGAATCGTTTTAAACAAAAAGAGGATGCTATACTGGCTTATTGAATCTTTAAAGAGAATGGGTGTAGACATTCCGGGAGGCGGAATGTTCCAGTATGTGACATTCAGGGCCATATTCGCCCTGGTACTGTCACTGGTGGTGTCATGCTGGTTCGGCAGTCATTTCATTGACATGCTCAAACGCCGCAACATATCCGAGACCCAGCGTGATGTGAAACTGGATCCGTTCGGCGTGACCAAGAAGGGCGTTCCCACCATGGGAGGCGTTATCATTATTGTAGCCATCCTGATTCCCTGTCTGCTGATAGGTGACCTTAAGAATGTCTACATGTGGCTCATGCTCATAACCACCGTCATCCTGGGTGCCATAGGTTTTGCCGATGACTATATCAAGACATTCCGTAAGAACAAGGACGGACTTAACGGTTGGCTTAAGGTATCGGGCCAGTTGCTGCTGGGTCTGATTGTAGGCCTTACGCTGCGTTACAGCCCCCAGGTGACGATAAATGAGAAGGTTGAGACACGTATTGAGTACAACACCGAGATAGTGATCAAGACTCCCGATGTAAAGTCCACCCGTACCACCATACCTTTCTTTAAGAACCATAACCTGAACTATGCCGATGCATTCAGCTGGTTGGGTGACAAGACCAAGTATAAGGCAGGCTGGATATTCTTTGTGCTGCTTACGCTGTTCGTCGTGACCGCCGTGTCCAACGGATCGAACCTGAATGACGGTATGGACGGTATGGCAGCCGGAAACTCGGCTATCATAGGAGTGACACTGGGTATTCTGGCCTATGTATCCAGTAACGTGGTTACGGCCAGCCATTTTGACCTTATGTATATACCGGGCAGTCAGGAGGTGGTGGTCTACCTGTGCGCCTTTGTGGGAGCGCTGGTGGGTTTCCTATGGTTCAACTCATATCCGGCACAGATATTCATGGGCGATACCGGCAGCCTTACCATAGGCGGAATCATTGCCGTGGCTGCACTCTGCATACACAAGGAGCTGCTGCTGCCTATCCTGTGCGGCGTGTTCCTGGTGGAGAGCCTGTCGGTAATATGCCAGCGTTTCTATTACAAGCTGGGCAAGCGCAAGGGTGTGCATCAGCGCATCTGGAAACGTACGCCCATACATGATCATTTCCGTACCAGCATGACCAAGGTCCTGGAGGCCGATCCCACCAGCACCGTCAAGTTCCAGGGAAATGAGAAGAAACTACTTTTTGAGACTAAGATAACGCTCAGGACCTGGATCATAAGCATAGGCCTTGCAGCACTTACAATATTGACCTTGAAAATCAGATAATAAAAATGGCAAAGAAGATTGTAGTATTGGGAGCAGGTGAGAGCGGCACAGGTGCCGCAATACTGGCTAAAGCCAAGGGTTTTGACGTGTTCGTATCGGACCTGTCGGAGATAAAGGAGCATTACCGCTCGGAACTGGATGCCCGCGGGATAGAGTGGGAGCAGCAACAGCATACCGAGGCGCGTATCCTGGCCGCCGATGAGGTGATAAAGAGTCCCGGTATTCCCAAGGAGGCTCCTATCATACAGAAACTCATGGCTCAGGGCACACCTATCATATCCGAGATAGAATTTGCAGGCCGATACACAAACGCCAAGATGATCTGCATCACCGGATCGAACGGAAAGACCACCACCACATCACTCATATACCATATATTCAAGATGGCGGGTATGAACGTGGGCCTGGCCGGAAACATCGGAAGCAGTCTGGCATGGCAGGTAGCCGAGAAGAACTTTGACTACTATGTAATTGAGCTGAGCAGCTTCCAGCTGGACAACATGTATGATTTCAAGGCCGATATCGCCATCCTCATGAACATAACACCTGACCATCTGGACCGTTATGACTATGAGATGCAGAACTATGTGGATGCCAAGATGCGCGTAATCCGCAACCAGACCAAGGATGATGCATTCGTTTACTGGAGTGATGACCCTATCATTACCCGTGAACTCAAGAAATACGGACTGCAGGCAACCCTCTATCCCTTTGCTGAGGCCAAGAAGGAGGATCTGGCAGCATATGTTGAGGACGGAACCCTCTACTTTGACAAGCCCTACGCATTCAACATGGAGCAGGAGTCGCTGGCCCTTACCGGAAAGCACAACCTCTACAACTCCATGGCTGCCGGTATATCGGCCAACATAGCCGGTATCAAGAGCGAGACCATACGTAAGGCCCTGCAGACATTCAAGGGCGTGGAACACCGTCTGGAGCGTGTGGCAAGGGTAAACGGAATAGACTTTATCAATGACTCCAAGGCAACCAACGTGAACAGCTGCTGGTATGCCCTGCAGAGCATGCCCGTAAAGTGCGTGCTGATTCTTGGAGGAAAGGATAAGGGCAATGATTATAATGAGATAGCCGACCTGGTACGTGAGAAATGCTGCGGTCTGGTTTATATGGGCCTGCACAATGAGAAACTGCACGGATTCTTTGACGGATTCGGATTGCCGGTGGCCGATGTGCAGTCCATGAAGGATGCTGTGGATGCAGCTTACAAGATGGCTCACACAGGTGAGATTGTGTTGCTGAGTCCCTGCTGTGCCAGCTTTGACCTGTTCAAAAGCTACGAGGACCGTGGCGACCAGTTCAAGGCATGTGTAAGGGCATTATGATTTGAAATATGGAGAATACGGAGAACAAGACCGAGCGTGGACCGCTGCTTAAGGGTGACCGTGCCATATGGGCAATGGTCATAATACTGTGCTGTATATCCCTGATTGAGGTATTCAGCGCCAGCAGCCGTCTTACATTCGGTAAAAGCAGTTTCCTGAGGCCTATCATAGGCCACTCCCTGCATCTGGGACTTGGCCTGCTGATTATGTACGGCGTACATCTGTTCCATTACAAGTGGTACAGGATGCTGCCGGTACTGCTTGTTCCCATATCGGTGATACTGCTGGGCTACCTCTCATTCCAAGGTATGACCACGACCGGTGCCGAGCGATGGATTGACCTGGGATTTTTCCAGCTGCAACCGTCCGAGGTGGCCAAGATCGCGGTCATAATGACGGTGGCCTACTGGCTATCCAAACTCAAACCCGATGATGAACTGAGCCAGATCAACACTTTCTGGCGTATCATGCTGCTAACGGGCTTTGTATGCCTGCTCATATTCGGTGAGAACCTCTCCACTGCCATATTGCTGGCAGGTGTGGTGTTCGTGATGATGATACTGGGCGGCATAGCATGGAAACGGATGCTGGTACTGAGCGGTCTTGTGGCTGCAGTGGGTGCCCTGATAGTGGTGATACTGCTGTTTGTCCCTGCACAGACCATACGTGACTCCAGGATAATCCCGTCACGTGCCACCACATGGCAGGCACGTCTGCAGGATTTCTTCCAGCCCGGCAATGACGGCAATCCCAGCGCCTATGAGTATGCAGTCATGGTGGCCCCTGAGAAACCGCAGGAGACCCATGCCAACATAGCCATTGCAACCAGCAACATACTGGGTAAGGGACCAGGAAACTCCGATGAGCGTGACTACCTGCAGGAGGCAAGCTGTGACTTCATCTACGCCATCATCATCGAGGAGCTTGGTATGGCGGGCGGATTGCTGGTGATGTTCGTATACATGATACTGCTGTTCCGTGTAGGGCGTATAGTGAAACGCTGCAAGGAGAAATATCCCGCATATCTGGCCATGGGACTGGGTATGCTGCTGGGACTGCAGGCATTCATAAACATGTCGGTGGCTGTGGGGCTCTTCCCGGTTACCGGCCAGCCGCTGCCGCTCATAAGCAAGGGCGGAACATCGGTCATAATGACCAGTTTCTGCATAGGCATGCTGCTTGGAATAAGCAACACGCTGGACCGTGAGGCGGCAGGTGAGCAGGCTCTGGGTACTGATACTGATGTACCTGCGCCTGTGGACGGAAACGAATCTTTTGACGATATAACAGAACAATAGAATATGGAGGCAAAACCCAGAATTATAATCAGTGGAGGAGGTACGGGAGGACATATTTTTCCCGCCATATCAATAGCACATGCCGTCAAGGCTCTCAGACCCGATGCGGAGATACTGTTCGTAGGTGCCGAAGGCCGTATGGAGATGCAGCGTGTGCCGCAGGCCGGATTTGAGATAAAAGGTCTGCCCATATGCGGGTTTGACCGTAAGAATCCGCTCAAGAACATAGCTGTACTCTTCAAGATAATGCGCAGCCAGATAAAGGCACGCCGTATAATACGTCAGTTCAAGCCTATGGTTGCAGTGGGCGTGGGCGGTTATGCCAGCGGTCCCACACTGCGTATTGCAGGTAAGATGGGTATTCCCACACTGTTGCAGGAGCAGAACTCCTATGCCGGAGTCACCAACAAGATCCTGGCCAAGAAAGCCGCTAGGATATGCGTGGCATATGACGGTATGGAGCGTTTCTTCCCCGCCGACAAGATAATCAAGACCGGCAACCCGGTACGTCCCAGCCTTACAAGCAGCCATATATCACGTAAGGATGCTACAGCCAAAATGGGTCTGGATGCATCAAAGAAAGTAGTGCTGATAATAGGCGGAAGCCTTGGCGCACGCTCCCTGAATGAGAGCGTAATGGCCAATCTGGACCTGATACGCATGTCGGACGATGTACAGTTCGTATGGCAGACCGGCAAGTTCTACTTTGAGGAGATGAAGAGACGTCTGGCCGATGAACAGCCGGTTGCGAACCTCTTCCCTGTTGAGTTCGTACAGGATATGGATCAGGCTTATGCAGCTGCCGACCTGGTGATATCACGTGCCGGTGCCGGTACCATTTCTGAGCTTTGTCTGCTTGCCAAGCCGGTAATTCTGGTGCCTTCACCCAATGTGGCCGAGGATCATCAGACCAAGAATGCCCTGGCCCTGTCAGATAAGGATGCCGCCATTCATGTACGTGACGTGGATGCCCGCAAGGAGCTTATCCCTGCCGCAATAGACCTGGTCAAGGACAAGGCACGCCTGGAGGCTCTGAGTGAGAACATACTCAAACTGGCCTATCATGATTCGGCCCAGATAATTGCCCGTGAGGTACTTAAACTGGCCGGAATAGGCAACGGCTCACTGTCACTCAAGGATATCAAGTCGGTTTACTTTGTAGGTGCCGGTGGCATTGGCATGAGTGCTCTGGTACGCTACTTCCTGGCCCGCGGATGCCAGGTGGGCGGATATGACAAGACCTCCACGGAGCTGACATCGGCCCTGATAAAGGAGGGTGCCAGGATCACCTTTGAGGACGGAGAGGACAAGATTGACTCTTGTTTCAGGGATCCGGCATCGACACTGGTGGTCTACACACCTGCCATTCCGGCAAGCAACCGCATACTGAGCTGGTTCAATCAGAACTGCTTTGACGTGCAGAAACGCGCCCAGGTGCTGGGTACGCTGACCCGTTCGCTGGACGGCCTTTGCGTGGCAGGAACCCACGGAAAGACCACCACATCATCAATGGTCGCCCATATACTGGACGGAACCGATGAGGGCTGCAACGCATTCCTGGGCGGTATACTCAAGAATATAGGGACCAACCTCATGATAAGCAACAAGAGCCGTCGCGTGGTGATTGAGGCCGATGAATTTGACCGGTCGTTCCACCACCTTACACCGCTGCGCACGGTCATTACGGCTGTTGATGCCGACCATCTGGATATATACGGCACCTATGAGGCATATGTGGAGAGCTTCCGCAAGTATACGTCGCTCATAAAGCCGGGCGGTGATCTGATACTGCATGTGGGCCTGGAGGAGAAGATAAAGCCGCAGCTCCAGAAAGGCGTCACTCTCTATACCTACGGTCTGGATGAGGGTACATTCCATGCAGCCAACGTAAGGATCGGTAACGGAGAACTCAAGTTTGACTTTGTATCGCCGCTGGGCAATATATCGGATGTGGAGTTGGGAGTACCCATTCCCATCAACGTGGAGAATGCAGTGGCTGCCATGGCTATGGCTCAGCTGAGCGGTGCCGATGAGAAGGTAATTCGTGAGCGTATCGGTTCGTTCCGCGGCTGCGACCGCCGTTTTGACTTCCACGTAAAGAGGGATGACAAGGTCTATCTGAGTGACTACGCACACCATCCGGCCGAGATAAAGCAGTGCGCCCTGTCACTGCGCCAGCTCTATGCCGACCGTAAGATCACCTGTATATTCCAGCCGCATCTGTATACCCGTACCAGGGATTTCTTTGGTGAGTTTGCCGATAGCCTGTCACTCTTTGACGAGGTTTGGCTGCTGGATATCTATCCGGCCCGTGAACTGCCTATCCCCGGTGTGACAAGTGCTCTGCTGGCCGACAACATGAAACCGGGTGTATGCAAGGGCATCATCTCCAGGGACCAGGTTCCGGAGCTTGTGGAGAAGATAAAGGATGATGTTCAGGTGCTGGTTACACTGGGTGCCGGTGACCTGGAGGATTATGTAGAAACTATAGCCAAGATCCTGAAGTGATAAAGAAGATCCTATCCATATTGGCAGTCCTGGCGTTTGCCGGTTATCTGGTCTACTCTGCGGTGGCCATGACTGACAGACATGAGGATATCCGTATATGCCGGGGCATAGACCTGCATATATCGGACAGCCTGGACTACGGACTGATTGATGGGGATATGGTGACATCACTTTTGCAGGAAAGGGGCTTGGATCCGGTAGGACTCTCCCTTGACAGGATTGACATTGAGGGGATAGAATCCGTGCTGCTGCGCCATCCGCTTGTGGGGCGTGCACAGTGTTACAAGACAGCCGGTGACATGCTCAGGATAAACATATCGGGCAAGGTCCCGCTGGTACGCGTGCTCAACAACCGCGGTCAGGATTTCTATGTGGACAGCCGCGGCGAGATCCTTACCCAGCACTCCCTGGCAGTTCAGCTGCCTGTGGCTACGGGATATATCGACCGTAAGTTTGCATCGGACGATCTTCTGGATGTGGTGAACGCCATAGACCGTTCGGAGTTCTGGAAGGCTCAGGTGGAGCAGATAAACGTGACACGTGAGGGTCAGATAGAGCTGGTACCCCGTGTGGGTGACCACCTGCTAATACTGGGAACTGCCCAGGATGTGGAGAACAAGCTGAAACGTCTGGAGAACTTCTACCGTAAGGGCCTGGACAATGTAGGCTGGAACAAGTACCGCTCCATAAGCGTGGCTTATGAGAATCAGGTAGTATGTAAGAAACGAAAATAAGATAGATGGAAAACGAAAAAACAATTGTTGCCATTGAGCTTGGTTCATCCAAGATCTCAGGTGTGGCCGGTCAGATACTGACGGGCGGCTCTCTCAAGGTGTTGGCTTACGCCCAAGTGCCGTCATCATCATGTATCAGACATGGTGCCGTATATAATCTGGACAAGACTGCCAATGCCATTGCCGAGGTTGTGGGCCGTCTGGACAACATCCTTTCCACACGTATAGAGAAGGTATACGTGGGTTACAACGCCAAGGGACTGCGCTCAGTGATAAGCCGTGTGGAGCATAAGTTTGAGGAGGAGACGGTGGTCAGCCAGGAGGTGATTGACGACATGTTCCAGCAGTGCAGCGAGATTGAGTACAACGGTTACGTCAATCTGTTCCAGGAGTCTCAGGAGTATGTCGTGGACAGCAAACGCGGAATGGAGACCGATCCCATGGGCGTGGCCTGCCGCTCTCTTGAGGGCAACTATCTGAATATACTGCTCAAGAAACAGGTTACCGATTATATAGCACAGTGTTTCCGTACCGCACAGGTGCAGATTCTGGACGGTTATGTGGCTCCTATGGCCCAGGCCGATGCAGTCCTGACCGATGACGACCGCCAGCAGGGTTGCGCCCTGGTGGATTACGGTGCAGACACTACCACCGTATCGGTCTACAAGAACGGTATGCTGCGTTACCTGCGTGTCATTCCGTTGGGCAGTGCACTGATAACCCGTGACCTGTCGGCCATACTCAAGATAGAGACCGAACAGGCCGAGCAGATAAAGTGCACCTACGGTCTGTGCAACCTGATAGGCAGTCAGGATAATGAGGAGACCATCATGCTGAATCAGCGTAAGGTGTCACTCAATGAGATCGGTGAGATAATTGAGGCCCGTAATGAGGAGATTATCCGTAATGTGGCCGCCCAGATAAAGGCATCGGGTTACAGTGAGGTGCTCTATGCCGGAATAGTGCTGACCGGAGGCGGATCGCAGCTGCGCCAGCTTGACCAGGTATTCATGAAGATCATGGAGACCAACCGCAAGCCCCGTGTGATTGCCGAGCCTATCTGCGGTGTGGTATGGAACGAGCAGAGCTGGAAACGCGGTGACGGATCACAGCTGTCACTTCTTTCAGTCATGGCCAAGGGTGACGAGAACTGCTGCGAGTTGCCCAAGATGGATGAGATAGACAACCTGGCACCCGAGAATCAGGATAAGGTGATACAGCAGAGCCTGTTTACCGAGGAGGGTGAGAGCGCCCAGGAGGAGCGTGACCGCAAAGAGGAGGAGGAACGCCGTAAGGCTGCAGAGGCTGCAGAGAAGGAGATTCAGGAGAAGGAACCCGAAGATACCAATACCGGCGGAAAGAAGAAGATAAACTTCTTTAAGCGTGCCCTGGACAGTTTCCTCAACTACAGCGAGGATTTCTTTGATGACAGCGATGACAAGAACACTGAAAACTGACCTTAATTGATTACGACTATGAATCAGGAGATAAAAGACTTTGAGGAGAACGAGATACTTCCGTTTGACTTTCCTACCGAGGCACGTAAGATAATAAAGGTTGTCGGTGTGGGCGGCGGTGGCGGCAATGCCGTCAAGAACATGTACCGTGAAGGCATCCATGATGTGGTATTCGTGATTGCCAATACAGACCAGCAGGCTCTGGCCGACTCGGATATACCTATCAAGCTGCAGCTGGGACGTCAGACCACCAACGGACTTGGCGCAGGTAACGACCCCGATGTAGCCCGTAAGGCTGCCGAGGAGAGCATTGAGGAGATAAAGGCACAGTTTAAGGATGACACCCAGATGGTGTTCATTACCGCAGGTATGGGTGGCGGTACCGGAACCGGTGCAGCCCCTGTCATTGCCCGTTGTGCCAAGGAGTGCGGTATGCTTACCGTGGGTATCGTGACCATCCCGTTCAAGTTTGAGATGCGCCCCAAGATCAAGCAGGCCCTTAAGGGTGTGCGTGAGATGTCACAGCATGTGGATGCCCTGCTTGTAATAAGCAACGAGAAACTGCTTGAGATCTACCCGGACCAGAGTGTGGCTACCGGATTCAAGCATGTGGACGAGACTCTTACCACTGCCACCAAGAGCATAGCTGAGCTCATTACCTGCCGCGGAATAATAAACCTTGATTTCCGTGATGTAAAGAAGATACTGAGCAACGGCGGTGTGGCAATAATGAGTACCGGAATTGCCAGCGGCGAGAACCGTGTCAACCAGGCGTTTGACGCAGCCCTCAAGTCACCGCTGCTCTATAACAATGATATCCACAAGTCCAAGAAGATACTGTTCAACATCTATCAGAGCACCAAGGCCGAGTATCAGCTCATGCTCGATGAGATGAATGAGGTTCGCCATTTCATGGACAAGTTTGAGGATAAGAACATTGAGGTTATCTGGGGTCTTGCCAATGACGATACCCTGAATGATGAGGTCAAGATTACGGTGCTGGCCACCGGATTTGGAATGGAGAGCATCCCGATGATGGAGGATGAGGAGGAGACTGACCGCGTTATCGAGGATATTTACGGCGACCGCGTCAACAAGAAGCAGCTCTATCTCTATGAGATGAGTGATGCCGATCTGGACAATGACGCACTGATTGACGCGATTGAGTCATCACCCTCATATCTGCGCAACTCCGTTGGACTGGCCGAGATTAAGGCTCTGCGCGCTTAACCGAACACGGTCTCAAGGATCTCAATGGATTTGAGTACCGGGAAAGCCGGTATGTGCAGACGGAAATAATTGTTCAAAGAATTAAGCAGTGTGACGCGTTCCTGACCTGTCAGGGGCGCGTCGTTTATCTCATCATAGCTGCTGTTCATAAGCAGGTTCAGCTTGTATGAAAGCTCGGCCGGCATATAGTCGGAGTGTAGGGGCGTCAGGGGCGTGAAACAGCCGTCACGCATATCCAGTACTGCACCGGGCGTGTATTCATCGGAATTGGGACATACGCCTATGTGGCTGGCCGTACCAATCATGAAGGCTATGTGAAAGTTGGCGTAACTGCCGTCCGGGGCATTGTCAAACCAGCGTAGTGACTCCGTAAGGAAGGTGTACAGGCCGGGGTTGTTCTGCTCCGAGCGCAGGGCATGGGTCAGGAACTCTGACAGGAACAGCGCAATGGCGCTTTTCTGCGGGTTGAACGGAATCTCCCTGTAGGGCAGGGAGTTCTTGGCTTCCTTGATGTGATGCAGATTCTCGGTGGGTACATACTCAGCCTGGAATTCCAGGTGTGTGAGCGGCTGCAGAAGGGTGTTGCGTGACGCGTTCCTGCCGCTCTTGGACATGAACCATATGAACGGGACCATACCGTGCGTGCGCGTGAATATACGGGCCACACTGCTGCGGTCATTATGCCTTACCGCACCTATAAGTATGCCTTGTTCTGCTATCCACATGGAGGTTCTCTTTAGTCTGTAGCAAAATTAGACAATTATAATCAGAACTGCGCTAGGCTCTTAAGATTCTAAAAAATTTGGGGAGATTGTTTGCCGTTTGGAAAAATGTAACTACTTTTGCATCCGCTTTATAGGGCAGCCTCTGGGGGCTTCCCGGAAAGGATGGCGCGTTCGTATATCGGCTAGTACTCAAGATTTTCATTCTTGCAAGATGAGTTCGACTCTCATACGCGCTACAAACAGAAAAAATTAAAATTTAAAAGTTGTTATAATGGCAAACCACAAATCAGCCTTGAAGGCTATCAGAAAGAGCGAGAAGAGAAGACTTCACAACCGTTATTATGCAAAGACCATGCGTAATGCAGTTCGTCAGCTTCGCGCTATGACCAACAAGGAGGAGGCAGTAGCAACCTATCCCAAGGTTCAGAAGATGCTTGACAAGCTGGCCAAGACCAATCTTATCCACAAGAACAAGGCCGCTAACCTCAAGTCAAAGCTCTGCGCTCACATCGCTAAGCTCGCGTAACACATTAGGGACAGTCCCCTTTGTGTGCATTGGTCAAAAAAATAGGTTGGTTCTCACGAACCAACCTTTAATTTTTTAATGCACACAAAGGGGACTGTCCCTAATGTGCCACCGAAAAATACCATCGCACCTGCGTTTTCCCGTGCGTGATCCTAACCTGCACGAGGTTTCCAGATGCACCCAGTAAAACGGAACCCCGACAGCAAAGCGTTGTCGGGGTTTCGTTTTACCCGGCCTGGAAGGCCGGCAGAGTGGAATGGAACGTAGTGGAATGAAACGGGTTTGGGGCGTCGCCGCCCCAAACTAAAAAAAGGTAAAATGCAGGTTTCCAGCTGCAGTCAGTAAAAATGAATCCAAACAGCAAAGCGTTGTTTGGATTCATTTTTACCCGGCCTGGAAGGCCGGCAGAGTGGAGCGGGATATATCCCGCGGAACGGGTTTGGGGGCGTCGCCGCCCCCAAACTAAAAAAATGTCGTGTATCTAATACGTAGATAGGTTTCCAGCCTGACGCTTAAGGCCTTCAGGCCGTAAAGCGAAAACCACCGAGCGTAGTGAAGCAGCGAGAACCCGCCGCAAGGCCAAAACCTACTTCTTAGCCTCAGCGTCCTTATTACGAATCTCCACGCGTTTGATCTTACCGCTGATAGTCTTAGGCAACTCCTCCACGAACTCCACCACACGCGGATACTTATAAGGAGCCGAAACCTTCTTGACATGATCCTGGATCTCCTTGATAAGAGCCTCCTTATCGGGATAATCCTTATACTCCTTAGCCAGAATGATGGTAGCCTTGACTACCTGACCGCGAACCTCATCAGGGACGCCGGTAACGGCGCACTCCACAACTGCGGGGTGTGTCATCAGGGCGCTCTCAACCTCGAACGGTCCTATGCGGTAACCGGAGCTCTTGATAACGTCATCAGTGCGGCCTACGAACCAGTAGTAACCGTCACCGTCACGCCATGCAACATCGCCGGTATGGTAGATTCCGTTGTTGTGTACGGTCTTGGTGAGTTCGGGATTGTGGTAATACTCCTCAAACAGACCAAGCGGCAGGCGCTTATCGGTATGCAGGATTATCTCACCGCTCTCACCGTCCTCGGCGGAACGGCCGTCATTGGTGAGCAGGTCCATGTCATATGCGGGGTTGGGCACACCCAGTGAACCGGGTTTGGGAGTCATCCAGGGGAATGTGCCGATGGTCATGGCAGTCTCGGTCTGGCCGAATCCCTCATGGATATCCAGGCCTGTATGCTCTTTCCAGAACTCAAATACGCTGGGGTTGAGCGGCTCACCTGCAGTGGTGCAGTACTTGAGTGCGCTCAGGTCATACTGGCTCAGGTCCTCACGAATCAGATAACGGTAGATTGTGGGGGGAGCGCAGAATGATGTAACGCGGTACTTGGCCATTGCAGCCAGTATGTTGGCGGGAGTGAACTTCTCGTGGTCATAAACGAACACTGCTGCACCTGACAGCCACTGTCCGTAGAGCTTGCCCCATACGGCCTTGCCCCAACCGGTATCGGCTACGGTAAGATGCAGGCTCTGCTCATTTACGTTGTGCCAGTACTTGGCGGTAACGATATGTCCCAGAGGATAGAGAAAATTGTGTGCCACCATCTTGGGGTTACCGCTTGAACCGGAAGTGAAGTATAGCAGTGATATGTCATGATTGTCATTTACATGCTCGGGGCGATGGAACTCAGGTGCGTTTTTCATACCCTCATCCATGCTGTACCACCCGTCCTTGTTGTATGAACCGGTGGCAACGCGGATCTTTACCGACGGAGCATCCTTGAGACAGTCATTCACATGCTGTATCATGATGGGCTCATCGGCACTTACAATCATCTTGATCTGGGCTGAGTTGGCGCGGTAGATGAGGTCCTTGGGGGTGAGCAGGTGGGTTGCGGGGATTGCCACGGCACCCAGCTTGTGCAGAGCCACGATTGAGAACCAGAACTCGGCGCGGCGCTTGAGCATCATCATGACGCAGTCACCCTTGCCAATACCCAGTGACTGGTAGAATGCGGCCACCTGGTCTGATTTGCGCTTTATGTCGGCAAATGTATAACGGACCTCGGCGCCCTCGTCATTGGTCCACAGAAGGGCAAGCTTGTCGGGGTTGGTACGGGCCCACTCATCGACTACGTCGTAGCCGAAATTGAAGTTGTCCGGTACTATTATCTCAAAATTCTTCTGGAAATCCTCCAGTGAGTCAAAATTGACTTTCTTCAGGTATTTCTCTAACATGCTTATCAGAATATGATGGCAAGGAACCTTGCGGGCTCGCCGTTAAGTGCCCTCATGCCATGGGGCTGTGTTGAATCAAAGTATATGCTGTCTCCGGGGTTGAGTGTGAGTTCCTTGCCGCCGATGCTCAGGAGCAGTGTGCCTTTGAGTACCAGGTTGAACTCCTGACCCTCATGTGAGTTCAGGTGCATCACATTCTCCATCTTGGGATCTACCGTTACGATAAAGGGTGATGCCTTGGCATGCTTGAATCCCATGGCCAGAGCCTGATACTTATATGCTTTCTGACGCTCTATTACTGGACCTTTGCCCTTGCGTACCAGCCAGTAGCTGCTCATGTTAGGGGCGTCGCCTGCAAAGAGTTCAAGAGGCTCCACACCGTACACACCGGCTGCGTTGCAGAGGAAATTCATCGGAATATCCGATTCACCTGACTCATAGCGTTTCAACTCATCGGGGGTGATGCCGCACTTCTGTGCCACCTCCTCAACGGTCATTTCCAGATCCTCGCGCAGTCCGCGAAGACGCATGGCCATCTGTTTGATCTGTTCGTTTATCTCCATATCAAATAACCTCTATTCCTTTCTCCTCGCAAAGCTTCAGACTGAGCTCACGAAGTTTGAATTTCTGAATCTTGCCGCTACCTGTCAGCGGGTATTCCTTAACAAAGAATACGTATTTAGGTATCTTGTATCGGGCTATCTTGCCGCGGCACCAGTCACGAACCTCCTCCTCGGTGAGTTTTGCGCCCTCATCCAGTATGATGAATGCGCCAACCTCCTCGCCGTATTTCTTGGAGGGAACGCCGGCAACCTGTACGTCACGTACGCCGGGCAGGTGGTAGAGGAACTCCTCAATCTCACGCGGGTAGATGTTCTCACCGCCGCGGATGATCATATCCTTGATACGGCCGGTTATGCGGTAGTTGCCGTTCTCGTCCATGACACCCAGGTCTCCTGAGTGCAGGTATCCGTTCTCATCGATAACCTCGGCTGTGGCCTCGGGGTTCTTGTAGTAACCCTTCATCACGTTGAATCCCTTGCAGCACATCTCTCCCTGAGTACCTACGGGAACCTCCTTATTGGTCTCGGGATCCAGTACCTTGACGTCAACGAACTCATAGTCACGTCCTACGGTGGTGTAACGTACCTCATCGGGATCGTCTATGCGGGTCTGGCTCATACCGGGTGATGACTCGGTCAAGCCGTATACGCTGGTTACATGCAGGAACATCTTCTCTTCAACCTTGCGCATCAGCTCGATAGGGCAGAGTGAACCGGCCATGATACCTGTGCGCAGGCATGAGAGGTCAAACATATCGAACATGGGGTGGTTGAGCTCGGCTATGAACATGGTAGGCACGCCGTACAGGGCTGTGCAGCGCTCCTTGTGGACCGATGCCAGCGTAACCAGCGGGTCAAAACGCTCAACCAGGACCTCGGTGCAACCGTGTGTGAGGCAGTTCATTGTGGCAAGTACCACACCGAAACAGTGGAACAGGGGCACGCATACGCAGAGCTTGTCATCCTGCGTGAATTTCATGTGCTCTCCTGTAAGGAAACCATCGTTTGCTATATTGTAATGGGTAAGCATGACTCCCTTGGGGAATCCTGTGGTACCCGATGTATACTGCATGTTCACTACGTCATGGCAGGTCACAGACTTGCGCAGACGCTGGAACTCATCATCCTCAGTGTTCTCACCCAGCAGCAGGATCTCGGCTGTGTTGTACATGCCGCGGTATTTCTCCTGGCCTATGTAAACCACATTCTTGAGTCTGGGGAACCTTTTGCTCTCCAGGTGTCCGCGCTCGCACTCACGCAGCTCAGGCAGCATGGTGTAGGCCATGTCCACGTAGTTGCTCTCCCAAGTACCGTCTGTAAGGCAGAGGGTGTGCATATCGGAGTTCTCAACCAGATACTCAAGCTCGTTCTGCTTGTAGTTGGTGTTTACTGTGATGCATACGGCTCCTATCTTGGCGCATGCATAAAGGAATGTGAGCCAATCGGGCACGTTCTGAGCCCACAGACCCACGTGGCTGCCCTTGGTAACACCTATCGCAATCAGGCCGCGGGCCATATCGTCAACCCTTTCGTTGAACTGTTTCCAGGTAAAACGCAGGTCGCGGTCAGAATATACTATGTATTCCTTATCGGGAGTAACCTGAGCCCAATGCTCAAGCCAGTCTCCAAGTGTTCTTTCTGATAACTGGTACATACGCTTTTATCAGATGGGAGTGTAAACGACTGCAAGGATACGTGCTTTCTGGCCGTTGTAGCCATGCACGTGATGCTTTACGATTGAATCGTAGTAGATGCTGTCACCTTTCTTGAGAACGTAGTTGTTCTTACCGTAGTTGATCTCAACCTCACCCTCAAGGACGTAGATGAACTCCTCGCCCTCATGGGTTGAGAGGTCGAACTTGGGATCCTGCTGCGGGAGGATGTCAATTACGAACGGCTCCAAATGACGGTTGTCCTTACCCTCTGAGAGAGAGTGATAAATCATGTTTTCATGACCTTCTGAACCGTGGTTGGAGAACCTTACGCTCTCGTGCTCCTCATTGGCACGGCTTACAACGGCACCAACGCTCTGCTGGTCATCCAGGAAAGTACCCAGACGGACACCTAGTACGCGGGCAATCTTGATTAGAGGAGCCAGGCCCGGCAGGGGACCGTCATTCTCAATTGCCTTGACTTGTTCTACTGAGAGCTGCGCACGCTCGGCCAGCACCTCAATCTCCATCTGTTTTGACTCCCTCAGGGAGCGGATTTTCTTACCTACAGGTACTTTTGAATTCATGATTTCTGTATTTTTATGCGGAATGTTCCTATTTTTCGCGGCAAAATTACAAAAAGCATCCGATATGCGCGCGTAAAGTGCTATAATACTTGTAGAAAAGCACCTTAAAATTATCATTTTTAAACAATGTGGAATCAATCATTTTGATTATCTTTGTATGTCTAAGAAAACGCTCAAAATGACAGAAGAAATCATCAACGGACAGGCTAATTATTCCGCGCAGAACATTCAGGTTCTGGAGGGTTTGGAGGCAGTGCGCAAGCGCCCTGCAATGTATATAGGTGACATCAGCGAGAAGGGTCTGCACCACTTGGTATATGAGGTAGTCGACAACTCAATAGATGAGTCCATGGCCGGCTACTGCACCCACATTGAAGTTGCAATTAACCAGGACGGGTCCATCACGGTTCAGGATAACGGCCGCGGTATCCCTGTGGATATGCACCCCAAGGAGCATAAATCCGCTCTTGAGGTTGTAATGACCGTGCTCCATGCCGGCGGTAAGTTTGACAAGGGTTCATATAAGGTTTCCGGCGGTCTGCACGGCGTAGGTGTATCGTGCGTAAACGCCTTGTCAACCAAGATGATCACAGAGGTTTTCCGTGACGGAA
Source organism: uncultured Prevotellaceae bacterium (assembly GCA_900319225.1). GTDB lineage: Bacteria > Bacteroidota > Bacteroidia > Bacteroidales > Bacteroidaceae > Colenecus. The sequence goes on from ONNV01000007.1 coordinate 122,971, forward strand.
AGATATATCGTCAGGAGTATGCCTGCGGTAAGCCCGTTACCGGTGTAGAGTGCGTAGGTACAACCGACATCAACGGTACACGCCAGACATTCTGGCCCGACGGCTCAATATTCACCACCACAGAATATAAATACGATATCCTGGCTGCCCGTCTGCATGAACTTGCATTCCTGAACGCAGGTCTTAAGATCTCCCTGACAGATTACCGCGTCATGGAGGATGATCAGCCCAAGAAGGATGTGTTCCTGTCACAGGAGGGTCTTAAGGAGTTCGTGGCATACATTGATGAGAACCGTGTACACCTTATTCCGGATCCCATCTACCTTAACACTGAGAAGCAGGGTGTACCCATTGAGGTTGCCATCCTTTACAACACAGAGTATAAGGAGACCATCCGTTCATTCGTAAACAACATTAACACCATAGAGGGTGGTACCCATCTGGTAGGTTTCCGTACCGCACTGACACGTACCCTTAAGAAGTACGCCGATGACAACAAGTTCCTTGAGAAAGCCAAGGTTGAGATTGAGGGTGAGGATTTCCGCGAGGGTCTTACCGCAGTAATATCTGTCAAGGTTGCAGAGCCCCAGTTTGAGGGTCAGACCAAGACAAAGCTTGGTAACAGTGAGGTGGCCGGTGCCGTACAGCAGGCTGTAGGTGAGGCTCTCACATTCTACCTTGAGGAGCATCCCAAGGAGGCCAAGATGATTGTTGACAAGGTTATCCTGGCAGCCCAGGCACGTGTTGCAGCCCGTAAGGCACGTGAGAGCGTTCAGCGTAAGAGTCCGCTCTCTGGTAGCGGCCTTCCCGGCAAACTGGCTGACTGCTCTGACAAGGATCCAGCCAACTGCGAGCTCTTTATAGTAGAGGGTGACTCTGCAGGCGGTAGCGCCAAGCAGGGTCGTGACCGTCACACCCAGGCTATCCTGCCTATCCGCGGTAAGATTTTCAACGTGGAGCGCGTAATGTGGCACAAGGCATTTGATCATGAGGAGGTCAACAACATCATCCAGGCTCTGGGTGTAAGGTTCGGCCTTAACCCCGATGACTCAAAGGCCGCCAACTACGACAAGCTGCGTTATTACAAGGTAATCATCATGACCGATGCCGATGTCGACGGCTCACACATTGACACCCTTATCATGACACTTTTCTTCCGTTATATGCCGGAACTCATTGAGCAGGGTCACCTTTACATAGCTACACCTCCTCTCTACCTCTGCACAAAGGGTAAGGTCAAGGAGTTCTGCTATGATGACGTTCAGCGTCAGCGCTTTATTGACCAGTATGGTGGCGGTCTGGAGCAGAACATCATCACACAGCGCTATAAAGGTCTGGGTGAGATGAACCCGGAGCAGTTGTGGGAGACTACCATGAATCCTGAGAACCGTCTGCTTAAGCAGGTTCATATCCAGGATGCTGCTGAGGCTGACCGCATATTCTCTATGTTGATGGGTGAGGATGTGGGGACTCGACGCGAGTTTATTGAACGTAATGCTACTTACGCTAATATTGATGCGTAATCAAGTTCGCAGCAAATAGAGAATTGAGAATTGAAAATTGAGAATTAGAAAACCTTGCCTTTCGCAAGGTTTTCTTTTTACGCAGGTGCGATAGTATTTTTTATTACCGTGTGCAAGTTGATACGCAGGTGCGGTTGTATTTAAAATACCATCCATCCTGTTGAGCACCGCTAGGTGCACAAATTTTTGGGGGATTTGGCAGGCAAAACCATGGCCGCCCGTGGGCATGTGAACGGGAGGGGCCCGCTCCGTAGGAGTGGGAGGGATAGCGCGAAGCGCGTAGTTTTGACGTCAAACCCCCAAAAATTTCCCTTTAAAAAGAAAAAAAGGTTGGACAAACGTCCAACCTTTTGATAATGAATTATTTCCGCATTATTCCTTTACCAATTCCATACCAGCTTTTATAGCCTTCTCGTTGAGGGGGAGGTATTTCCAGTTACGCTCTGATACGGAGTGCTTGATGCCTTCCATTACGTAATCTACCTGGAGGATGGGGCGGATCTTCATGAACGCTCCAAGCAGGAACATGTTAGCTACCTTGGAGGCATTGATCTTGGCAGCCTCCTCGATGGCCTTGATGGGGTAGATTGTGATATCAGTACGTGTGGGCTTGCGGGTGATGGTGCTGGGGGTGTAGATGAGTACGCCACCGGGCTTTACCATCGGCTCAAACTTGTCCATTGACTGCTGGTTCAGGATGATAGCGGTGCTGAACTTCTGCAGGATAGGTGAGCTGATACGGCTGTCGCTAAGGATAACCGTAACGTTTGCTGTACCTCCACGGATCTCAGGACCGTATGACGGCATCCATGATACCTCCAGACCCTGCATGAGGCCTGAATAAGCTATTATCTTACCCATTGAGAGGACACCCTGTCCTCCGAATCCGGCTATGATTATCTCTTCTGTCATGATTCCTACTCCTTTATTATCTGGGTGCGTTCATATCCATGACAAGCTTGCCATCGACCTTGATGTCGCCCAGAGGATATTTCTTGAACATGTTCTCTACCATCCAGTCGTTGGCGGCCTTAGGAGTCAGACCCCAGCCTGAGTTGCAGTTTGATACAACCTCAACGATTGATGTTCCCTTCTTGTCACGCTGGTTCTCAAATGCCTGACGCAGTGCCTTCTTGAGCTTACGTACGTTGGCGGGGGTGTGTACTGAGTGACGTGTCACATAGCATACACCGTCCAGCTGTGCCAGCAGCGGGGTGATATTGAGGGGGTAACCCATGGTCTTTACGTCACGTCCGCGGGGGCAAGTTGTGGTCTTCATACCCTCAAGTGTGGTAGGAGCCATCTGACCGCCGGTCATACCGTATATACCGTTGTTGATGAACACGATTACGATGTTCTCACCACGGTTGCAGGCGTGCATTGTCTCACCTGTACCGATGGCGGCCAGGTCGCCGTCACCCTGATAGGTGAATACGAACTTATCGGGCTGAACGCGCTTGATACCGGTTGCAACGGCGCAGGCACGTCCGTGAGCTGCCTCAACTACATCGAACTTATAGAAATCATAGAGGAACACGGAACAACCTACAGGTGAGATACCTATTACGTCATGCTCTATGCCCATCTCCTCAATTACCTCGGCAATGGTGCGTACAACAACACCGTGGCCGCAGCCGGGGCAGAAGTTGAACTGCTTATCGGCCATCAGACGGCTTTTCTGATAGACCAGATTTTCAGGTTTGATTATATCGTTTACTTCCATTGCTGTGCTCATTTGATATTAAAGTAATTGTAAAGAGCTGTCTCAATCTCCTCAGGTGTGGGAACCATACCGCCCAGACGGCCAAAGAAGCCTACGGGCTTGCGGCCCTCTACAGCCAGACGGATATCCTCAATCATCTGACCGGCGCTGAGCTCTACAGACATGAGGCCCTTGATACGCGGGTTGTCAGCCAGCTCGCGGATCTGGTCATAGGGGAAAGGATAGAGTGAGATGGGGCGGAACAGACCGATCTTGTGGCCTTTGGCGCGTGCCAGCTCAATACTCTTCTGTGCTATACGGGCAATGATACCGAAAGCAACGATAACGTACTCGGCGTCATCGCACTGTATCATCTCATAACGGATCTCATTCTGCTCCATCTCGCGGTATTTCTTCTGCAGACGGATGTTTACCAGCTCGTGCTCCTGCGGCAGCAGGTTCAGGGAGGTTACAAAACGACGCTCCTTACCTACGGGAGTACCGTTGGTGGCCCAGTCAGGATACTCGGTCATACGGGGACGCTGTGCGGGCAGATAGATCTTCTCCATCATCTGTCCCAGAGCACCGTCGGCCAGGATCATTGTGGGGTTACGGTATTTGAATGCAAGGTCAAAACCAAGTGCGATGAAGTCTGCCAGCTCCTGGACCGATGAGGGAGCCAGAGTGAGCAGCTTGTAGTCACCGTGGCCACCGCCCTTTACAGTCTGGAAATAGTCAGCCTGGCTGGGCTGGATGGTGCCCAGTCCGGGACCTCCACGTGATACGTTGATAAGCAGACAGGGCAGCTCGGCACCTGCCAGATATGAAATTCCCTCGGCCATAAGGCTGATACCGGGGCTTGATGATGATGTCATCACTCTGTGTCCTGTTGATGCACCGCCGTATACCATGTTGATGGCGGACACCTCACTCTCTGCCTGGAGTACGGCCATACCTGTACGGGCAGTGGCATCGGTCTCCATCAGATACTCCATTACCTCCGTCTGCGGAGTGATGGGGTAACCGTAAAAGGCATCGGCGCCGGCGCGGATAGCGGCCTCGGCAATTGCCTCGTTGCCTTTCATAAGTCTCATTTCTCTTTCTTCCATAATTACTCCTCTACTTTTACCCTATAGACTGAAATAACTCCGTCAGGGCAGATAATGCCGCAGTTGGTACAACCTATGCATGCCTCAGGGTTTGCCATGTAGGCATAGTGGTAACCCTTGCTGTTGACGGCCACGGACATGCCCAGAACCTGCTTGTCGCAGGTGTGAACGCACAGTTCACAGCCTTTGCAACGCTCGGCATCAACTGTTACAGCACCTCTAATTTTTGCCATGATAAATAATTGTTATTTGTGTGGTTATTGGTATGTTATCTTGGTGGAAGCATTCGTCCTGTCTTGGATATCTCAGTGAGATTGATCTCATAGACCAGGGTCGAATAGGCCGGGATGGAACCTTTCTTCTGGTTGTCATATCCCAGCTGGTACGGAATGTATATCCTCCAGTAGTCACCCTTATGCATGTACATAAGAGCGGTTGAAACTCCCTGAATAAGGGCTGACACCTTGAATGATGACGGAATGTTGACGGCGGGGTCAAGGGTGGGGGTCTTGAAAGACTGGTCTACCACCTGACCTTCGGGGTAGCTGTCCGTCGGCATTAGGCGTACGCGGTAATTGATGCGGATGCTGTCTGTGTAGCAGGGTGCAACCGTGTCATTACCCTTTTCCAGTACCTGACAGTAAACGTATGAGCCGTTACCCCATTTTGCCTCAGGGTCAAGAGCATAGTGCAGAATCCTGAATGACTCTCCCTCTGATGCAGTCTCAGGGGTGAGGTCACCAATACCGGATGCAATCTTTGCGATATAATCCCGGTTGCGCTGCTTCCAGTTCTCATAGTCGCCGGTCTCTTTTGTCTCACTGCATGAGAAGCAGAGCATGACGGCTGTGAAAAGGATGGGGAATATGGCAAGTATACGTTTCATACTCAGAGTGTCTTGAGCACGCTTGTAATTGATACAGTGTCAGAGAGTATGTTGCAGAGGTCTGCAATCTTTACGCGCTGCTGCTCCATGGTGTCACGGTTACGCAGGGTAACGGTCTTGTCCTCAAGTGACTGATGGTCAACTGTTACGCAGAACGGGGTGCCGATGGCATCCTGACGGCGGTAACGCTTACCTATTGAATCCTTCTCGTCATACTGGCAGTTGAAGTGGAACTTGAGGTCGTTCTGGATGGAACGTGCCAGTTCGGGCAGTCCGTCTTTCTTGACCAGCGGCAGGATAGCCAGCTTGATAGGTGCCAGAGGTGCGGGCAGATGCAGAACTGTGCGGGTCTCGCCGTTCTCCAACTGCTGCTCCTCATATGAAGCGCACATAACGCTCAGGAACATACGGTCAACACCGATTGATGTCTCTATTACGTACGGAGTGTAGCTCTCGTTTGTCTCGGGATCAAAGTACTTGATGCTCTTGCCGCTGAATTTCTCATGCTGTGAGAGGTCAAAGTTGGTGCGGCTGTGGATACCCTCAACCTCCTTGAAACCAAAGGGCATGAGGAACTCGATATCTGTAGCTGCGTTTGCGTAGTGAGCCAGCTTGTCGTGGTCGTGGAAACGGTAGTGGTCTGCACCGAATCCCAGGGCCTGATGCCATTTCATACGGGTCTCCTTCCACTTGGCGAACCAGTCAAGCTCTGTGCCGGGCTTGATGAAGAACTGCATCTCCATCTGCTCGAACTCACGCATACGGAATATGAACTGACGGGCTACGATCTCATTACGGAAAGCCTTACCTATCTGGGCAATACCGAAGGGGATCTTCATGCGGCCGGTCTTCTGTACGTTCAGGTAGTTTACGAATATACCCTGTGCGGTCTCAGGACGCAGGTAGATCTTCATGGCGCCGTCGGCGGTCGATCCCATCTCGGTCTGGAACATCAGGTTGAACTGACGTACATCGGTCCAGTTGCGGGTTCCGCTTATGGGGCAGACGATGCCCTCATCCAGGATGATCTGCTTGAGCTCGTCAAGGTTTCCGTCATTCATGGCCTTCTTGTAACGGTCATGCAGGGCGTCGCGCTTGGCAACGTGCTCCAGTACGTTGGCGCTGGTGGCGCGGTACTTGGCCTCATCGAAAGAGTCGCCGAAACGCTTGGCGGCCTTGGCTACCTCCTTCTCTATCTTCTCGTCATATTTGGCAATCTGGTCCTCAATCAGGACGTCTGCACGGTAGCGCTTCTTTGAGTCGCGGTTGTCTATGAGGGGATCATTGAATGCATCAACGTGGCCCGATGCCTTCCAGATAGTGGGGTGCATGAATATTGCGGAGTCAATACCCACAATGTTGTCATGCAGCAGAACCATGCTCTGCCACCAATAGGTCTTGATGTTATTCTTCATCTCAACTCCCAGCTGTCCGTAATCGTAAACAGCGCCGAGTCCGTCATAAATCTCGCTTGAGGGGAATACAAAACCGTACTCCTTGCAGTGTGCTACAATCTTTTTGAAAACGTCTTCTTGAGCCATATTCAGCAATTTTTCAGAAAATTTCCGCAAAGGTACTCCTTTTATTTAATAAAAAGAGGGGCGTGCAATTAAAATAACCTAATTCACTGCACATTGAGCGTAAGATGTGCGGCTGTTGAAAAGTCTGCCGAAAAAATAGGGGCAAGTTTGGGCTGTGGATTGGGATTTGTCATTGAAAAGCAGTAAATTCGCGTCCAATCATATTGCATAAAGGGTAATGAGTGACGAGATAGAGAACATTGATGACGATCTCCGCGACAAGAGTGCGGAGGGTGCCGATGACAGTCTGCAGGCGGGACATTCAAACTACCAGCCTGTAACTGATGACAATGGAATGATACGCCATCAGCTGTCGGGCATGTACCAGGGCTGGTTCCTGGACTATGCGTCATATGTTATCCTGGAGCGTGCCGTACCCCACTTTGTGGATGGCCTCAAGCCTGTTCAGAGACGTATCCTTCACTCCATGAAACGTCTGGATGACGGCCGTTTCAATAAGGTGGCCAATATTGTGGGCCATACCATGCAGTTCCATCCTCACGGAGATGCGTCCATAGGTGACGCCCTGGTTCAGATGGGCCAGAAGGACCTGCTTATAGAGTGCCAGGGTAACTGGGGAAATATCCTTACAGGTCACCGCGCTGCCGCACCCCGTTACATTGAGGCACGTCTCTCAAAGTTCGCCCTTGAGACCCTGTTCAATCCCAAGACTACAGAGTGGAAGGCATCATATGACGGACGTAATAAGGAGCCGGTCACACTGCCGGTAAAGTTCCCGCTACTGCTGGCTCAGGGTGCTGAGGGTATTGCGGTAGGGCTATCCTGTAAGATACTTCCGCATAACTTCAACGAGTTGTGTGACGCTGCTGTCTCATACCTGAGCGGAGATGAGTTCCACCTCTATCCCGATTTCCAGACAGGCGGTGCCATAGATGTGTCCCGTTATAATGACGGTGAGCGCGGAGGTATGGTACGTATCCGTGCCAAGATATCAAAAGAAGCTGACAACAAGACTCTGGTCATAAATGAGATTCCGTACGGCGAGAATGTGATGACGCTGTGCGAGTCAATAGTCAAGGCCGGAGAGAAAGGCAAGATAAAGATCCGTAAGGTTGAGAACCTTACCGCCGATAAGGTTGAGATCCGCATATCGCTTGCTCCGGGTGTGTCATCGGACAAGACCATAGACGCCCTGTATGCATTCACCAACTGTGAGGTGAGTATGTCGCCCAACTGCTGCGTGATTGATGAGAACAAGCCTCACTTCCTTACCGTAAGTGACGTGCTGCGTAAATCAGTTGACAACACCAAGGAGCTGCTGCGCCGTGAGTTGGAGATAGAGCGGGGCGAGATCCTGGAACAGCTGCATTTTGCGTCACTTGAAAAGATTTTCATAGAGGAGCGTATATATAAGGACCGCGAGTTTGAAGAGGCCCCCACGATGGATGCCGCCTGCGAGCATATCGATGACCGCCTGACTCCGTATTATCCGCAGATGATACGTGAGGTGACCAAGGATGATATCCTCCGTCTGATGGAGATAAAGATGGCCCGTATCCTCAAGTTCAACAAGGAGAAGGCCGAGGAGGCTATAGCCCGCATGAAAGAGGATATAGCCCGTATTGACAAGGACCTGTCAAACATGGTGGCCGTGACCATCCGCTGGTTCCGTATGCTTAAGGACAAATACGGAGCACAGTACCCGCGCCGCACTGAGATCAAGAATTTTGATACCATCGTGGCCACTAAGGTGGTTGAGGCCAACCAGAAGCTCTATATCAACCGTGCCGACGGATTCATCGGCATGGAACTCAAGAAGGATGAGTACGTATGCAACTGCTCTGACCTGGATGACATAATACTATTCTACAAGGACGGTAAGTTCAAGGTGGTCAAGGTGGCCGATAAGCTGTTCGTGGGCCAGAACGTGCTCTACCTGAACGTGTTCAAGAAGAATGACAAGCGCACCATATACAATGTGGTTTACCGTGACGGCCGTAACGGAGCCTACTTTATAAAGAGGTTTGCCGCTACCGGTCTGACACGAGACAAGGAGTATGACCTGACCCAGGGTAAGGCAGGCTCCAAGATCATGTATTTCAGTGCCAACCCCAACGGTGAGGCCGAGGTTATAAAGATCACGCTCAAGCCCAACCCCAAGCTCAAGAAACCTGTATTTGACAAGGATTTCAGCGAGATGCTCATCAAGGGCCGTCAGTCAATGGGTAACCTCCTGACCCGTAATGAGGTGCTGCGCATAGGTCTCAAGGCACACGGATCGTCCACGCTGGGTGGCCGCAAGGTCTGGTTTGACAAGGATATCCTGCGTCTGGACTTTGACGGACACGGTGATTTCCTGGGTGAGTTCAACAGCGGTGACCAGCTGCTTGTAATCAACTCAAACGGAGAGTACTACACAACTCCTGTTGATCCCAACTGTCACTTTGATCCGGACCTGCTGCGTCTGGAGAAATATAACCAGAACAAGGTCTGGACCGCTGTGTTGTTTGATGCATCCCAGAAGGGCTATCTCTATCTGAAGCGTTTCAATCTGGATCCCACATCCAAGCGAATCAACATACTGGGTGATGAGAAGGGCAGCCGTCTGGTACTGCTTACAGATACACCTTATCCGCGTCTGCTGGTAACCCTGGGCGGAGCCGACAGCTTCCGTGAGCCTCTGGAGGTGGATGCCGAGCAGTTTGTAGGCGTTAAGGGTGTCAAGGCTCGCGGCCGCAGGGTGACTGCATACGCAGTCCAGGATGTTGAGGAGATGGTGCCTCTGCGTCAGCCTGAACCGGAACCGGTAGATGTTCAGGAGAACATGGATCCCGATAATCCTGATGATTTGTCCCAGACAGATGATGAAAACATTGAGACTGTCGATGACGGACAGCTGTCGCTGTTCTAGGGTAGGGAGTATACTGCTGTTGCTGCTCCTGGCTCTGCTCCCGTTGTCTGCTGCGGGTCAGCGTAACTCGTGGTCTCTGCCCGGGTACAGGGAGACCGTCCGGCTAGGTTCATTCAAATTCGGTTCTGCATTTGCTCGCGATACATACCTCTCTGCCTCAAGTTATGACGGTTGGGCATTAGGATTGGAGTCCGACAGTTGGAGCGGTTACAAGCCTTCCAGGCTGTTCAGATATGGACGTCTGCACTCAAGCCTTGTTTTCAGTTCAATGAAAAACAGTATCAACGGCGGCAGCACCCTTGAACTCATGTCATCCGTTCATTACGGGTTCATGTGGCCTGCGGTGGAGAGTGATGCCGATGACCTGCTTATCGGCCCGGCCGTGTTGTTTGAACTGGGAGTTCTGTACAATAGACAGAACGGTAACAATCCTGCAAATGCAGAGGGTTATCTGGGTGCAGGGTTATGCGTTGACAACACTTGCCGTTTCAGATTGTCCGGCCACGAACTGGCACTTCTTACTACACTCTATGTGCCGTTTGCCGGAATGGGATTTGCTCCTGACTATGACCAGCCCTACTGGTATATTTACCGTTATAATGAATACGGAAAGGCTCTCCATTTTATAACTCCGTTCAATAATCCTGCTTTTACATTTCAGCTTGCATTAGCTGTGCCGATGGGCAAAAGTCGGTTTACGATAGGTTCTTCGTTTGATTTTATGACAAACCGATTGGGCGGACACAGCAGGAGAATAGATAACAATATGATTTCTGTGGGGTTTGTTCGCAGATTTCAGGTTAAGGATTGGAACAGATGAGAAAGAGCCTGTTAAATAGAGTATGCGTATTGGCCGTTCTGTCGGCGGCATTGATACCGGTCTCCTGTTCCTGGAATGAGGAGAACCGGGACAATGAGTTTGCCAATACTACAAAAGGTAACTTCATGGCTCTCTGGACCATCATGGATGAGCATTACTGCTACTTTGACCTTAAGAAGGAGAAGCTTGGCGTTGACTGGAATGAGGTAAAGGAGAGATATTCAGTCAGCATATCGGACAAAATGACGCCAAGGGCCCAGTTTGAGGTGCTCTGCAAGATGTTGGGTGAGCTGCGTGACGGTCATGTGAACCTTTACAGTATATATGACGTGGGTCGCAACTGGAGCTGGAAGACCGATTATCGGACCAACTTCTCAAAAGACCTGAGGGACAAGTACCTGGGCAATGATTACGTGATATGCGGAAGCGGCTATTATTACCGCATCCTTGATGACAATATCGGCTATCTGGTTGTTGAGGGGTTTGACGGTGGTACTACAAGCGGACGTCTGGATGCCATGTTCAACAGCATGGCGTTGTGTAACGGACTGATAATCGATATCCGTGACAATGGCGGAGGCAATCAGAGTGACGGTGAGTTCCTGGCATCTCATTTTACAGAGAGAAAGGTTACATGGGGCTACTCCCGATATAAATCAGGACCCGGACATAATGATTTCTCTAAACTGTATGCCAATACCATCAGTCCGGCCAGCGGTGATGTAAGGTGGATAAAGCCGGTGGTGCTGCTGGTTAACCGTGGCTGTTACAGCACTGCAAATGATTTTGCGGCTACCATGAAGGCTCTGGACAATGTCACTCTTCTGGGTGATACCACCGGTGGCGGAGGCGGATTGCCCATGACATCGGAGTTGCCCAACGGTTGGGTGGTCAGATACTCGTCGGCCCCCACTTTTGATGCCGATACATGTCATATCGAGTTCGGCGTGGCTCCCGATATCCGTCTGGATATGGATGATGCCGACGTACTGAACGGAGTTGATACATACATCGAGGCAGCCCGTGATTTCATAAATGCCAGGATTGTCAATCCCTGAACGGCATTGAGATAAACTTGGTAGTTACGTCTAAAAGGATTAATTTTGCAGCGCGTTCCGGGTTGGAGCGCGTTTTGATTGCGGGCGTGGCGGAATTGGTAGACGCGCTAGACTTAGGATCTAGTATCTTAGATGTGTAGGTTCGAGTCCTATCGCCCGTACGAATAAAGGTGACCGAAAGGCCACCTTTATTCGTACGGGCGATAGGACTCGGGGCCTATAAGGCCCTCATCCACCTTTTTTTAGTTCGCTAATGCGAACGGGCGGCCTGCCCGGCCGCTCTCGCTCGCATACTCGCTTCGCCCCAATACGTTTTTACCTGCGTTTATTACCTAATTATTCTACTACGTTGAGGATTGTATTGGGAGTGATGGCGTGGTAGGCGGGAGCGTAGAAGCAGCGAACGGTGGCCAGGCCCATGCTGTAGGTGCCGGCCTTCTGCGCGTAGAGGTCATACTCTATGGTGTAGGTGCCTGGTTCCAGACGATCTATGTAGAGGTTATCGGAAGTGTTTGTGGGCGCGCGGTAGTATAGGATGTCATGCGTAAGGTTGTAGGTGTAGCCGGCATCGGTAGATACGGGCTCCAGTGATGCGGCACGCTCACTCTTAAGCTCCAGACACTCAAAGGTGCGGTCAAGGGTAAGTTCCAGCCTTACCTTTATGCGGTCACCCTTTTGCAGTATGGTGGTGGGAGTAATCTCCTCAAGACGCTCACCCCGGGTGTCTGATGCCACACGCCACAGAGTACGTCTTAGCTGCATGCCGTTGCCGTTGTTCTCCACATCATCCAGATTCTGGGTGAAGGTATGGTAGAGCGCTCCCCAGCTTATGCCCTCATGAGTGCTTGATACGGTTAATACGCTTTTATCAGGTGTTACCGGACCGTTCCATGTGCGGCTCATGTAGCCGTCTTCATTGCCGTCAGTCCCGGACTCAATCCGGTCATTGCCTATGGTGACGGTAACAGCAGACCGGTTATCGGGTAGTGAACCGCTTGAGGTTTCAATCAGTGCCATTATTGCGGCGGCAGTGGCGGGAGTTGACTCCCATGCTGTGGTCTCTTTCTGTTTGAGCAGCCAGCGGGCGGCCTCACTTGCCTCGCGCTCATAACCGGCGGCCTTGAGGGCGCGAATCAGTATGGCCTGTGTCTCAATGGGGGCCTCATGCCACAGGTATCCGCCACGGTTCTCATCCCACCATCGGCCCATCTCATCACTGTACTTAGACTCCTGGAGCAGTTTTTTTGCCAGGTTATTTGCAATATCGGTCTTACCTATGTTCATGAATAACTGTACGAGAAGTCCGCGGTAGTACAGGTTCTCATGATTGTAATTGTATTTCTCTGCCTCTGCAAGCAGTCTGTCAAATGTCTCTTTGACACTAGTGCTATAGCCTTTCTGCAGTTTCTGTTGGGCCGAAAAGAGATAGAGGAACATGATGTCGGAGTGAGACGGACGTGAAATGTTCTCAGGTATCCGGGAGGCTAGGAACCGTAAGCCCTCGTCATAAGAGTAATCCATTGTAGCTTCCATGAATTCATAGACATAGAGTATCAGTGAGGTGACGTAGACGCTGGATTCTCCACCCGGCATCCATGACCAGCCTCCGTCCTTGTTCTGGCGGTCCGTAATAAGTTCATCGTATTGCTCTATATTCTGTTTCATCAGATTCAAATCATACTGCTCTTTTTTGAGTCTGCCTTTAGCTGCAGGATAGAGGTCGGTTATCATGTATGTCATGACCTGGGCTGCAAAGGCGTATGCCAGGCTGAGATTGTCGGGAGTGTTGATCTCAGTGAGTGCTGGCAGGGCATCAAGGGCATACCAGATGGGCTGAGAATGATACTGGAGTGTAAGTGTCTCATCAAAAACCTTTCCTGAGGCCGATGTCTGAGGAGCATCGGAGCGGAATGTCCGGGTCTCATTGCCGTTATTGAAGAGTGACATGCTCCTGGTTACCTGAACGCGGTTGGAGAGGACGGGAATGGTCTCCTGCTGTCCGTCAGAGAATCCCTGGGCTGTGGCAATGGCAGTATAAGTGAGTGAATGGACTCCGTCGGGGATAGTCAGCCTGAACGGTATGGTGACACTGCCTCCGGCCTTTACGGTTATTGTCCTGATACTGTCACCGGCAGTCAGGTCAAGCTGTTTACCGCTCTCTGAATCCTTGAATCGCAACAATACCGTCACTTCAAGGTCATCAGTGTGGGTATTGGTTATCTTCTGGGCAAAATCGGTTACATCACCCTGACGGAAGAATCGGAGTGCGGCAGGCTCAATCATAAGAGATCTTGATGTGGTTACATATCCTCTGAATCCGGTTGTCAGCAGGTCATCAGTATATGCTATTACCTGTAGGTTCCAGCGTGTTAGAAGCTCCGGAGCACGGAACTTTATTGTCACAACGCCGTTTTCATCGGTTTGGGGGTTGGTAAGAAAGAGTCCGGTATGGCTCAGGTTCTTTCTGATTGACTGCTCTGAAATCTGACTGATCCTGTCTGATGAGGCTATCAAACTGTTGTTGTCATTGAGTGACGGTATGTCATTGATAACGTATACGCTCGAACTCATCTCTCTTACCGGTATGGGCAATTTGTGTTCATCAAAGGGCGACAATAAGGGATTGGCTATTCCCAGACCTATAGTCCTGAGACCATTATAGATTGTAGCCTTTATGGCGGGTGTTACATTCTTGTAAACCTGCTCTATGCGGATTGGCTCCTGTTGGGAAAAAGTCATATACTGCCATGGGTAAAATACCCAACTGTTGTAACGCAGCTTATCCAGCACTGAATCATACATGTCAACCAGTACCGATGCCCGTACGGGATTACCCGTTTTGTCAGTGAACCTGAAAGTCCAGCTCTCCTCACTCCCGCTTGTAAGGTTACTGCGGAACGTGGTGAGTTCATAATTGAGGTGTTTGGTGTAATAGGGTATGTATTGGACATTAAATGATTTGGCCTTGATGCCATCCTTGAAGGCGGTTGCCACAACCAGTATACTGCCGCAAAGGTCTTCATCCACAGGGAGAGACAGGGTGTGCAGAAATCCGTCAGATACCATAGTGCCATGCATCAGGCTGCCGTTACGGTTAATGATGTCATATCGGATGACAGTGCCGGGATAGGGGCTTCCGATGCGAACCTTTGCAGTATCGCCCTCCTGCAGGATTATCTTACGGCTATCCAGATAGAGAAGCCCGTTTGTGGAGAGTGTATCATCTGCATAGCCTACAGAGACAAACAGATCCTGTGTCCTGCAGTCTGAATTGCCTTTTGCTCCATAAAATGACTTGCCGGCAAGATTACTGATGAATGCATCATCTGATGTGACGGTGATCCTGTAACGTCCGGTCTTTATGCCGGGCACGCGTATCTGTGTGGTATCATTGGTGTGGAACGCAAACAGACTGTCCAGGATGGTGCATGAGACCTGAGGCTCTGACGGGAGTCCGAATTCATACGCGGGGAACATGGTGGAGAGTGTACCTTGTGACAGTGCATTCTCTGACATCTCGGCCCGTTCATACTCTTTGATATCAAATGTATTATAAATTTCCATCCCTTCTCCCCAATGTGGTTTCAAAGCCTCTACCTTAATGCGGTACTGACCTGAATCAGGGTAGCCATTGTATGAACGGACAGTCAGGAACACATTATCAGGGCTATCGATTATATTATCTGCCCCTATTTCCAGATTGGTTCTGGCGGACATGGAGTAATAGTTTCTGTACTCGTGGGTTTCTCCGTTACGGTCTGTCACCCGGAGTTTTATTTTAATATCGTCGCTGCCCTGTGCATCGGCCTTGAAAAGGATACGGAAAGTGCCGTCAGGCAAGGTTTCAGTCTCTCCGGTCTCCAGAATCAGGTCCCGGTAGGTTGTAGTGAAGGATTGTTCATCCTTGCTCGATATACTTGTTTCCCATTGGATACGTGCTCCCCATACGGGATTGCCAAGCGGGGTGAGAACCGTACCGGTGCATTCGGCCTCAGTTCCCTGGACGGGCGGAGTGAGCAGCTTGTCAAATTTGAGTTCCAGAAGGTTCCTGGAGTAAGATTCTATTTCTATCTCACATGTATATCCCGGCAGACGAAGAGAGACATCATCAAGGTTTATTATTGAATCAGGGTCCTGACCCTTGGGGTATGTGATTGCATTCAGTTCAATCCATCCCGGACGGTAATCGGCCGGAACGGGCCAGATGCCTTCAAACAGGCCGTGAGCATCCGATACGGTTTCCTGTATAAGGAAGTCATCTCTTCCTGAAACAAAAACTGCAACCGGTATGCCGGCTTTTACATGACCGTCCATATCAGCGGGAGTCTCTGACACTATTCCGCAATAACGTACGGTGTCGCCCGGGCGGTATATGGCCCTGTCGGTATTGATTTTGACGTGAACCGGTCCCTTGGAGTATTGGCGACGGGAATAATGGTTTACGTTTCTTGGTTCAAACATCAGGGTGTCAGTTACTCCTTCATAATCTATGCAGAAGATGAAATCAAAGTCTGACCTTCTGGGGTAATACAAACTCAGGAAACCGTCAGCCTCGGTTCTTCCGTTTAAGATATAGGCGTTGTCATCTTCATCGTAACAAGTAAAGGTATAGCTGCATCCGGATGCGGCATTGCCTGTGGCTGCATCATAGATGTATCCCGTCAGGCTGCATAGAGTGTCGTTGTCGGTCAGGTAAGTGGGGGCATACATCAGGCGGCTGCTGGTAAGCAGGCGGCAGCTGTAACAGACGTCGTCGGCAAAGTCCTTATCGGTCGATGCATAGATGATGTAATCTCCTTTCCTGAGTGCAGGCAGAGAGATCCACATGGCATGTTCTATATGGTCACCATGGTTGTTTGTAGCTACGCTCCAACGTACCTCTTCCTGCAAATCGGGAGCATCCCGGAACTCTTCCATAAACTTGCTGTCATAGAGATGATAGGAGCGGATTAAATGCTTGTCCGGATCATATTTTACGGCCTTGAACCAGACGGAGTCCGTATTTGAGAATCTGAGGACAGCCAGATTGGGCATGTCGGCACGTTGGGTCCTGTCAAATGAAATGCTAACTGATTCTCTTTCAATCTGAGCAAGGAGCTCACGGCAATCATGCTCGGTCTGGCTGTCAGGCCAGATTCCAATAGCGGTTTCAAGAAGTTCATATGCGTGGACTGACAGCCGGCTGCGCAGTCCTTTATCAATGGATGTATCATTAATGACATGTTCAATCAGCACCTTGGCGGAAAGCGCGTATATTCCGGCCGAATAGATACTCTTGCCGCGGTATGAGTCAGCCAGTTCCTCCACCTTTTCTGATACGGATATCCAATCATTGGTTAAAAAGCATTCATAAATGGTTGTAAGGCGCTTAAGGTCAATACTGGCACGTATATCGGCGTTGGAATTGAGGTTTCTTTCAGTGAGCAGACGTAGCACATACAGTTTCCATTCGCTTATCTTGCCGGGACCGGCTTGGCAGGTTGCTTCTACAAACTCTTTTGAGGTGCCTAACAGATGATTATCATAATACAGATGATTGCTGCCCCAGTCATCAGCGCCCAGGTTTATGCATGCACTCTCCAGTAACACGTCTTTTAACGCCGGACGCACCTTTATGTAACTTTCATTGCAGTCAGGGATGAATGCGGTGTAGTCTTTCGTGTGCTTGCGGCCGGCCAGTTTGAAGGCTTGCTCAAAGTGAAAGAAAAGCTTGTCTCTCAGCTGGTCAATGTCCATGTCAAGTCTGTTATCGGCAGGAATCCTGAAGTTGTTGGCTCTGGCATATTCATCCAGGCAGAAAGCCTGCAGATAATGGCAGATTGCCTTAAGGCCGTCATCATCCATCACTGTTGCAAATGAGTCAAACAGTAGGTATGATTCAACTTTATAACCGCTCTTGCTCCGGTTTGGAGCATCCAGACGGTTTATCATAAGGGCGCAACGCAGTATCTCATGACTGTTGCCATCAGACTGTGCCATATCCATGATCTGACGAACGGCATCTATTGCCTTTTTTTGGTCATACCTGCTGATGAGTGAATCAACCTTGTTCCACTCTTTATCATAATTGTGTGCATTGACGGAAAAGGTGGCACCAAGGAGCAGTGCTGACAATAAAACGTATCGGATAATTTTGTGCATAGCTTTGTGATGTTTTGCACAAAAGTAGGGTTGTTATGGTATGTAATGGTTAAAAATAGCGCTGCAAAACTGTCGCATTTGAGTTTAGGCACAAAAAAACAGCCGACCTTGCGGCCGGCTGTCCATTTATTATGAGTTTAAATCAGAACTCGTATACAAGGCTAATCTGAAGATCTTCAAAGTTAAAGCCTAAGCCTGCGTTGTTCTTGTAAGTTGGATAACGGGGCTGTGAGTCAGGATTGTTCTGGTGCTCATAGTAGAGGCCCCAGAATAATGCCTCAAGTCTGAAGTGGTCTGACATGGCGTATTTGATACCGGGAGATGCAAATGCACCTACATGCCACCAGTTATAACCTGAAGGTGAGCAGATGCCATACTCGAATCCACCATCTACGAACATGCTGAAATTACCCTCATTGAAGAAAGTGTAGCGGAGGAACGGAGCAAATTTAAAGGAGAATTCCTTCTGACCGTCTGAGTATTTGAGATCCTGAACGGTGAACTGTAAACCTAAGTCAAGGTTATCCTCAATTGCCATACCGACCATGGGGCTGAACTCAAACTGGTGATACTTATTGTCATTGTAATAATATGACTCGGTGTCGAATCCTATTGATCCACCAAACCAGTACTTAGCACTTACGGTCATGCATGAAGCGAGAGCTGCGATAATGAATAAAGCTTTTTTCATAATTGTGATTTTTGTTTAAATGTTAATTAATAGTCTCTTTTTAAGTGTAATTAAGGTCAATAATTAAGGCTCGGGACCTTTATCGTTGGGTCAAAAGTATGCAATATTTGTTAAAGCGACAAAAAAAATGAGAAAAAATCAGTTCCAGGCGCATTTTTTTTGGTCATTGGATGTTTTTGATGCAACGTTACGGGACAAAGTAGGGCTGCTTAATGTACATTGTTCTCCTTAAATTATTACTTTTGCGGTACTATGACGGTAGAGGAATTATACAGCAGACTGAGTGAGTGCGCCGGTGTTACGACCGATAGCCGTAAGTGCGGCCCGGGGCTTATGTTCTTTGCCCTTAAGGGAGAGCGTTTTGACGGTAATGAGTTTGTGCGCGGAGCACTTGAGCAGGGGTGCAGCTATGCCGTTATGGATGATGCTGCGCGGTATGATGCAGCTGACGGCAGGATGATCCTGGTGGATAATACCCTCACAGCATTGCAGCAACTGGCCGCCTATCACCGCAGACAGCTTGGAACAACCATAATAGGTATTACCGGAACCAACGGCAAGACAACCACAAAAGAACTTACCAGCGCAGTGTTGCGCTCTACCTATAATATACTGTGCACTCAGGGAAACCTGAACAATTCCATAGGTGTTCCTCTTACGGTACTTGGCCTTAAGCCGGAACATGAGTATGCCATTGTGGAGATGGGTGCCAGCCATCCCGGTGACATAAAGGAACTTGTAGAGATAAGCCAGCCTGATTACGGCCTTATTACAAATGTGGGTAAGGCACATCTGCTGGGATTCGGCTCATTTGAGGGGGTAAAAAAGACCAAGGGAGAGTTGTATGACTGGATACGTGAGCATGGCGGTGCTGTATTCGTAAACCGTGACAACGAGCACCTGCAGCAGATGGCATCCGGACTAAAGCTTATAGAATATGGTAAACCGGGACAGGACGGACTTCTGGTTGAAGGTGAGGTCCTGGAGTGCAACCCGTTCGTGAAGTTCCGCTGGCGCACCGGCGTAGGTGAGTGGCATACGGTACAGACAAACCTTATCGGCGCATATAATGTTGACAATGCTTTGGCTGCCATAACCATCGGCCTTAAGTTGGGCGTAACAGAGGATAAGGCATCGGCCGCGGTTGCAGGATATCAGCCACAGAACAACCGTTCACAGCTTACCGACACCGGCCGTAACCGTCTTGTCGTGGATGCATATAACGCAAATCCCACCAGCATGGCGGCTGCCATAGAGAATTTCAGTATGATTGAGGCACCAGAGAAGATGCTGATTCTGGGCGATATGCGTGAGCTTGGAGAGGTGTCTCTGTCAGAACACAGGCAGATTGTGCAGCTGCTCAATGCTAAGGGCTTTACACGGGTCTGGCTGGTAGGCAGTGAGTTTGCAGAGGCTGCAAAGGGTACTGACTTCCGTCTGTTTGCCGATGTGGATGCAGTGAATAAAGAGCTTGAGATTGAACCTTTGAGCGGTTTCACTATACTAATTAAAGGTTCAAACAGTATAGGATTGACCAAAACCATAACCAATTTATAATTATGAAAAAATTAGCTTTTCTTTTTGCATTAGTTCTTGTTTGCGGCAGCATGTCCGCACAGTTGAAGGTTTCCATAATGGGTGACTCCTACTCAACATTCACGGGTACAATGCCCAAGTATTATGACACATTCTATCCCAACCAGTTCTGCGGCGTTACAGAGCAGAGCCAGCAGTGGTGGGCTCAGGTTATAGAGAAGAACGGCTGGGTTCTTGAAAAGAATGATTCATACTCAGGCAGTACCGTTTGCTGCCGCGGATACAATCACGATGACTACTCAGACCGTGCATTCGTAAGCCGTCTTAACCGTATTGGTGATCCCGATATCCTGTTCATATTCGGCGGTACCAATGATGACTGGACACACGAGCCTTTCGGTGACTACAAGTATTCAGGCTGGACCAAGGAGGACCTCTATTTCTATCGTCCGGCATTTGCATACCTGCTTGACAACCTCAAGAAGCTCTATCCCAAGATGAAGATCTACTCTCTGCTGAATGACGGAATGAGTGAGAATCTGGGTGAGTCAATGAGAGAGATCTGCAAGCACTATGATGTACCCGTAATTGCTGTTGAGGGTATTGAGAAGCGCATGAATCACCCCACAGCTGCCGGTATGACCAAGATTGCCGAGCAGATCCAGGCCTTCCTTGACGCAGAGAAGAAGTAAGCATGGCAAAAATAATGGGAATAATCAACGTGACCCCCGACTCCTTCTGGAGCGGGTCACGTGTGCAGGATAAGTCCACTCTGGTGGAGCGTGTGAGGATGATGATTTCCCAAGGAGCCGACGCCATAGACGTGGGCGGTTGCTCTACCCGTCCGGGTGCTGTCCAGGCCTCTGAGAAAGAGGAGATGGAGCGTCTGGAGTGGGGTCTTGAAGCAATCAGGGAGGAGTTCCCGGACGTATTGCTTTCAGTCGACACCTACCGGCCGCGTATTGCAGAGCGCTGCATTCGCGATTGGAAAGTTGACATTATAAATGATGTGTACGGGGGTAATGACGACATGTACAAGGTACTGGCCGATACAGGCGTGCAGTACGTGCTCATGTGGTCAGAGGATATCAGGAAGGATCCCATAGGTGAGATGATGGAATTCTTCAGGTACAGGTTGCAGTTGCTTGAGAAAGCCGGCGTGGATGTGAACCGTAAGGTGATACTTGATCCCGGATACGGTTTTGGAAAGACCGTGGAGCAGAACTATACCGTCCTGGCCAACCAGTCAAGGTTGTGTGAGTTCGGACTGCCGGTTCTGTCGGCACTTTCACGCAAATCCATGGCCTGGAAACTGCTTAAGATCACTCCAGATGACGCCCTGCCCGCTACAATCGCCCTGAATACGGTGGCAATAGAGCAGGGGGCGGAATGGATTCGCGTACATGACGTACAGGAGGCCGTTCATACAAACCTGATAGTACAAGCTTTAAGGGACAATAAATAAGGAATCTATGTTTGACAACATCTTTGCCTCATTCGGCGTAAAGGATATCATTGACGTGCTGAGCGTGTCTCTGCTCCTTTTCTATCTGTACAAACTGATGAGAAGGACCGGATCGCTCAATATGTTCATAGGCATCCTGGTATTCATCTTTGTCTGGATGATAGTATCCCAAGTGCTCAAGATGCAGCTCCTGGGCGCCGTGATGGACAAGTTGGTCGATGTGGGAGTGATTGCCATCATCGTGCTGTTTGCCGATGACATTCGCCATTTCTTCCGCGACATAGGTACCTCAACCCGTACCAGGAAACTGTTCCGCTGGCTAATACGCAGGCACCATGCCGACGGCGACACCAGCAAATGGGAACCTATTATCAGGGCATGCGAGAGCATGAGCCACCGCAAGGAGGGTGCCCTGATTGTGCTTGGCCAGAATGATGAACTCCACGATGTGATTGCAAGCGGCGAGGAGGTTAACGCCAATCTGAACCAGCTGCTCATAGAGAACATATTCTTCAAGAACAGTCCCCTTCATGACGGAGCCATGATCATAACCGGTGAGCGCATTGAGGCCGCCGCATGTATCCTGCCTCTTTCACAGTCAGAATCCCTGCCCAAGGAGTTCGGATTGCGTCACCGTTCGGCCATGGGTATATCGGAAAAGACAAATGCCGTGGCCATTGTGGTATCCGAGGAGACCGGAAGGATATCGGTATTCCATAAGGGGTCGTTCCAGCGTAATCTGTCGGCCAATAGCCTGACCGCATATCTGGCAGAGAATGTCAGATAAACAGATACGGGAATATAAAGTTGTGCCAAACTGTCAGAAGGGATGTCATGCAAGCATCCAGCTGGCAGTTTGGCATGTTTTATGCACTTACCCATTTGCCCGATAAGGGGCTTTGTGACAGAATTAAATAACTTAAAAACTATAAAACTATGAACATCAAACCGTTAGCAGACCGAGTTCTGATTCTTCCGGCAGCAGCCGAGGAGAAGACCATCGGTGGTATCATTATCCCCGACACAGCAAAGGAGAAACCTCTTAAGGGTGAGGTTATTGCAGTAGGAAACGGCACCAAGGATGAGGCAATGGTTCTCAAGAAGGGTGACCAGGTACTCTATGGCAAGTACTCAGGCACAGAGCTTGAAGTTGAGGGAACAAAATATCTGATTATGCGCCAGAGTGATGTTCTGGCCGTGGTTGAAAAATAATAAGGAGATACAATTATGGCAGCAAAAGAGATACTTTTCAATATGGATGCCCGTGACCTGATGCGTCAGGGCGTTGACGAGCTTGCAAATGCAGTCAAGGTTACACTTGGACCTAAGGGCCGCAATGTCATCATCGAGAAGAAGTTCGGTGCTCCCCAGATCACCAAGGACGGTGTTACCGTAGCCAAGGAGATTGAGCTGGCTGACTCATTCAAGAACACCGGCGCACAGCTGGTCAAGTCTGTAGCCTCCAAGACCGGTGAGGATGCAGGTGACGGTACAACAACCGCAACCGTTCTGGCTCAGAGCATCGTTAACGTAGGTCTTAAGAACGTTACCGCAGGTGCCAACCCCATGGACCTGAAGCGCGGTATCGACAAGGCCGTTGCAGCTGTTGTTGAGAATATCAAGAAGCAGTCAAAGGCAGTCGGTGACAACTTTGACAAGATCGAGCAGGTTGCAACCATCTCTGCCAACAACGACGCCGAGATAGGTAAGCACATTGCCGAGGCTATGCAGAAGGTTTCAAAGGACGGTGTAATCACCATCGAGGAGGCTAAGGGCCGTGACACATACATCGACGTTGTCGAGGGTATGCAGTTTGACCGCGGTTACCTGTCATCATACTTTGTAACCGATACCGAGAAGATGAACTGCGTTATGGAGAATCCTCTGATTCTTATCCATGACAAGAAGATATCAAACCTCAAGGACCTGCTCCCCATCCTGGAGCCCGCAGTACAGAGCGGCCGTCCTCTGCTTATCATTGCCGAGGATGTTGACTCAGAGGCCCTGACCACCCTGGTTGTTAACCGTCTGCGTTCAGGTCTTAAGATTTGCGCCGTCAAGGCACCCGGATTCGGTGACCGCCGTAAGGAGATGCTTGAGGATATCGCCGTACTGACAGGCGGATTCGTTATCAGCGAGGAGCGTGGCGTAAAGCTGGAGCAGGCTACAATGGATATGCTTGGCACAGCTGAGAAGATCACCATCACCAAGGATAACACCACTATCGTAAACGGTAAGGGTGATAAGGACAAGATCGCTGACCGCGTAGCCCAGATCAAGGCTCAGATCAAGACCACCACAAGTGACTATGACAAGGAGAAGCTCCAGGAGCGTCTTGCCAAACTGTCAGGTGGCGTTGCCGTAATCAAGGTAGGTGCCCCCTCAGAGACTGAGATGAAGGAGAAGAAGGATCGCGTGGATGACGCTCTGTGCGCTACCCGTGCAGCCATCGAGGAGGGTATCGTAGCCGGTGGCGGTGTTGCTTACATCCGTTCTATCAGCGCTCTCGACAAGCTTAAGGGTGAGAATGCCGATGAGCAGACCGGTATCCAGATCATCCGTCGCGCCATTGAGGAGCCTCTGCGTCAGATCGTATTCAACGCCGGTAAGGAGGGCTCAGTAGTAGTTCAGAAGGTTATGGAGGGCAAGGGTGACTTTGGTTACAACGCCCGTTATGACCGCTATGAGGATATGGTTAAGGCCGGTGTGGTTGATCCCGCCAAGGTTACACGTGTGGCTCTTGAGAACGCCGCTTCAATTGCCGGTATGTTCCTTACCACTGAGTGCGTAATCGTTGAGAAGAAAGAGGATAAGCCCATGCCTGCAATGGCTCCCGGAATGGGCGGCATGGATGGCATGATGTAAGGTGACATTGGGGACGGTTCTTTTTGGCACCTTTTGATAAAAAACGTCTGGATTGTCCAGACGTTTTTTGTTGGTTAAGGAGCTTATGTCAGAAGGTGCCAAAAAGAACCGTCCCCAGTGTCACCTTGCGCACTTGGCAAAATTTTCACTATTTTTGCAGAGTATGATTAGATTAGCGATTTTGGCATCGGCCAATGGTACTAATGCGCAGGCTATTATTGAGGCTGTGCTTGCCGGTAAGTTGGATGCTGATGTAAAGGTGGTCCTGACCAATAAGGAGGATGCGGGTGTGATTGAGAGTTCGCGGAGACTTGGTGTTCCTGTGGAGATAATACCTTCTAAGGGACATCGTAACAGGGCTGAGTATGACGCTCTTGTGATTGAGGCTCTCAGTAAGTATCAGGTTGATACCATAGCTTTGGCAGGATGGATGAGGATTCTGAGTGATGTGTTCGTGAATGCGTACAACGGCAGGATCCTGAATCTGCACCCGGCATTGCTGCCAAGTTTCAAGGGTGCCACCGCCATTGCCGATGCATACGAGCACGGCGTTAGGATAACGGGTTGCTCTGTACATCTGGTTACGCCTGAGCTTGATGCCGGTCCTGTGATCATTCAGGCTGCCGTTCCGGTAAACGGGACAGTTGAGGAGCTGGAGGCCCAGATACACCGCATGGAGCACCGCATATTCCCGCAGGCTCTGCAGTGGTTTGCCCAGGGACGTATCAGCGTAAACGGTCATAAGATAACCGTCGCTCCGGCCCGGCATGAGGTAAAGAAGACTAATTACATAGAGGGTTGCCTGGTATCACCGGCACTCGAGGAAAAAATATAAGCTTATGAGTAGAGAAGATACCCCCACGGCTCATATTGCAGCGCAGTATGATGATATAGCCAAGACAGTTATAATGTGCGGAGATCCGCTCCGTGCCAAATTCATTGCCGAGAAGTATCTCACTGATGCGGTTCTCTTTAATGAGGTCCGTGGCATGTTGGGATATACCGGTTTGTACAACGGCAAGCGTGTATCGGTCATGGGACATGGAATGGGTATCCCGTCAATAGGAATCTATTCTTATGAGCTGTTCAACTTCTTTGATGTGGAGAATATCATCAGGGTGGGTACTGCAGGTGCCCTGAGCCCTGATATGCAGATTGGTGACATGCTGTTTGCGCAGGCCGCCTGCACCGATTCGGATTACGGTCACCAGTACGGTTTCCCCGCCAAGTTTGCCCCGATAGCCAGTTTTGAGCTGCTGGAGAAGGCTGTGAACGTGGCACGTGAGAAAGGCTTCACTTTCCAGGTGGGCAATATCTACAGTGCCGATGTATTCTATGATGAGTCAAATATCCAGATGGAGTGGGGTAAGTTCGGAGTCAAGGCCGTAGAGATGGAGGCTGCCGGACTCTATATCAATGCTGCTGCCGCCGGCAAGAGGGCCCTGACTATCTGTACCATTTCTGACCAGCTGATTCACCGCAAGTATGCATCAACTGAGGAACGTCGCACCAGCTTTACCAACATGATGCGCGTGGCTCTTGAAATTGCCTGATATATGAACCGCCTTACCCTTATACTGTCTCTAGCGGTGCTGTTGCTTACGGCTACCGGTTGTGAGAAGGAGGAGTACGCACGATATGCCTCTTATGGCAATATTGTGTATGTTCCGTCGGTTGCCAGGGTGGGTGATACCGTCACTTTTAAGGTTGAGGTGCTGGATGCAGGTAACCGTATTTATCATGCAGATTATCTGTGGAGTTGTAAGAATAATCTTAATGGTGAGAAGGTGTTCAATGAAGAGGTTCGTGTTACGGCACCCGATGGCTCAAGAACAATTACCAAGATACCCACTTTCAAATGGGTATTTACAAGCCCCGGTTCATATACTATCACCATGAGTGCTTATTTTAAGTATTCCATGCAGGATGAAAATGGCCAGATGAGGAGTGGAAACAGTGCATCGAGAAGATTTGAGGTAAAGGCAAAATACTGATAGCTTATGAAAGGGATTCTGCTGCGCATCGATGGCGCATTGGCTGGCCGTTATGCTGCGGCAGAACTTGAAACTGTAAAGAAGGCACTGTGTCTGGAGTATCTGGGCATAAGTGCCGTCTCTTTTTTTACAAAAGAACAACTGGCTCCCGATGTTGAGCGCGACGGTAAACTGGACGCCGCCCTACAGCGTCTTGCCAATGGTGAGCCTCTGCAATATATAATAGGTTATACCCCGTTCTGCGGACTGCAGTTCTCAGTTGATGGCCGTGTGCTGATTCCGCGTCCCGAGACCGCCGAACTTGTGGAGTGGGTGGCAAGTGAGAATGCCGGGGCTGCCAGTATGCTTGATATCGGTACCGGAAGCGGATGCATTGCCGTTACGCTGGCCCGGAAACTGCCTGGCTGCAAGGTTCAGGGCTGGGATATCAGTGACGGCGCACTTGAGGTGGCACGTGAGAACAACCACCTGAACGGCACGTCGGCCCGGTTCAGTAAGGTGGATATCCTGTCGGCCCCATCGGTTGACAGCAGGTTTGACGTGATCGTGAGCAACCCTCCGTATGTGCTTGAATCGGAGAAGGCCAGTATGGAGGATACCGTCCTGGATTATGAGCCGCATACCGCGCTGTTTGTGCCGGATGATGATGCCCTGCTGTTTTACAGGGCTATTGCAGAGTTTGGAAAAACTTTATTGACACCTGGCGGCCGTCTCTATTTTGAAATCAACCCGCTTAAGGCACAGGATATGGAACTGATGCTGTCCGCTGCGGGATACCATAATGTTGAACTGCGCAGTGACATATTCGGCAAGCTGCGTTTTATAAAAGCTATACTATGACAGAAACTGAGGGAAAGACACGGGCCGAGGCCTACTGCTCCGCTGCCGAGCACTGCAGGAGCGAGGTCAGAGCCATGCTGGAGCGTCACGGTGCTGAGAAACCGGACATTGAGAGTATCATTAATAATCTGGTTAAGGAGGGTTTTATTGATGAATCCCGATATGCGCACGCCTTTGTGCATGACAAGGTGCGGTTTGCCAAATGGGGCAGGGTAAAGATTGCGCAGGCTCTGTGGCAGAAACGCATTCCGCAGGATATTACGGATGCAGCCCTGGAATCAATAGATTATGATGAATATCTGGCTGCTCTCAAGGATGTGGTTAAGGCTAAGTTCCGCACGGTAAAGGGCGCAACGGAATATGAGCGCAAGATGAAAACGATGCGGTCGGTCTGCTCGCGGGGGTATGAACCTGCGTTGGTACGTAAGGTCCTGAACCTGTCTGATTTACCCGATTAAATACTTAAACCATTATGAATAACCTTGTTTGCAAAGATCGTCAATACCGCCGTCCGGGTCTGGTACGGCTTCTGTTTGAATTTGTATTTCCGCACTACTGTAAGGTTTGCGGGCGCAGGCTTGATCCCACTGAGGAGGAACTCTGCATTAGCTGTTTCCTGGGCATGCCACGTCTGGATTATGACATGAACGCCATCAACCCTACTGAGCGTATGCTGCTTACCGAGCGCAGCCTGGTACGTGCCGCCTCTATCCTGCATTACAGCAAGGAGAGTGATTACCGTAACATCCTGTTCCATCTCAAGTACTGGCATCACCCTAAGGTGGGGCGGTGGCTGGCTGCGATTGGTGCCGCTGAACTCAAGGAAAAAGGGTTCTTTGAGGGTATTGACTGCATTGTGCCCCTGCCTCTTACACGGTGGAAAGAGCTGCGGCGCGGGTATAACCAGTGTGTGCATATTGCCAAGGGGGTTAGTAAGGTCACGGGGCTGCCCATACTGGATGGCGCGGTTATCCGTAATGTTAACAGCGGCAAGCAGGCGGGCCTGGGCAAGTATCAGCGGTGGCGCAATGCAGAGGGTCTTTTCCATGTGGCCGATGCTGCCGCCCTGCAAGGCCGGCACATCCTCATCATCGATGACGTCATCACCACCGGAGCCACCCTCTGCTCCATGATTGACACCATAGAGGCTGCCGTTCCGGACATCAGAATCTCCGTCTTTACGCTTGCACTCGCTAATTGACCCAATAGGGACAGTCCCCCTGTGCCACTTTTTTCAAAAATGGCACAGGGGGACTGTCCCTATTGGGTCATTTTAGCTAACTTTGCGGTCCGAATGGAGGAGAGCGTTAAACATATCAGGATTGCGGAGTTCAATTATGAGTTGCCCGATGAGCGGATCGCTAAGTTTCCGCTGGCTGAGAGGGACAGCTCAAAGCTGTTGCTTTACAGGCATGGCGAGGTGAGTGAGGATGTGTTCCGGAACCTGCCGCAGTATCTGCCGTCAGGGGCTCTGATGGTGTTCAATAACACCAAGGTGATTCAGGCTCGTCTGCATTTCCGTAAGGAGGCTACCGGTGGACCTAAGTCTACGGGGGCTCTGATTGAGATTTTCCTGCTGGAGCCGGCAGATCCGAGTGATTATCAGGTTATGTTTACGCAGACCCAGTCATGCAGCTGGTACTGCCTGGTGGGTAACCTCAAACGCTGGAAGGAGGATACTCCCATACTTAGCAACACCGTTCAGGTGGCCGGCAAGACGGTTACTCTTACCGCTCAGCGTGGGCCGATGCACGGAACCAGCCACAGGATTGACTTCAAGTGGGACGGCGGTGTAAGCTGGGCCGAGCTTCTTGAGGCTGTGGGTGAGATTCCCATTCCTCCATACTTGAACCGTGAATCGCAGGAGAGTGACAAGACTACATATCAGACCGTATATTCCAAGATAAAGGGCAGCGTGGCTGCTCCTACTGCAGGATTGCATTTTACGGAGCGTGTACTCAAGGACCTGGATGCACACGGGATTGACCGTGAGGAACTGACCCTGCATGTGGGTGCTGGTACTTTCCGTCCGGTCAAATCGGAGGAGATAAGCGGACATGAGATGCATACTGAGTTCATCGCAGTAAAACGCTCTACCATAGAGAAACTGATAGCCCACGGAGGTGAGACCATTGCGGTTGGTACTACATCGGTCCGCACCATAGAGAGCCTCTATTATATTGGTGTCTATCTTAGCACCCACCCTGATGCTACTGAGGATGAGATGCACGTAAATCAGTGGACTCCGTATGAGACCGCTCCCACAATGAGTTCAGTTGAATCCCTGCAGCATATCCTGGATTACCTGAACCGTCACAGCCTGGATGTCCTCAAGACCAGCACCCAGATAATCATTGCTCCGGGTTACAAGTACCACATCGTTAAGATGATGGTCACCAACTTCCATCAGCCGCAGAGCACATTGTTACTGCTTGTATCGGCTTTTGTAAACGGGGATTGGAAAAGGATATACAGTTATGCACTGAGTCATGATTTCCGTTTCCTTAGTTACGGAGACTCATCGCTGCTTATTCCTTGAACATAGGACACAACTGTAAAAAGTTCTGAAGGATTGTTTGCAGTTTGATATATAATCGCTATAATTGCAAAAATTATTTAACTAACTAACCAACATATTATTATGAAAAAGGACTTTTTTAAAGTGTTGTTTGTTGCAGCAGTCGCTTTGCTGACAGTTTCGTGTTCAGATGACAAGGATAAAGACAATGAGGTGACAGTTGACCGTAGGGTAGCTGTTCTGCTTCCCGATGACTCCATGATTGAACGTTGGGGTATAGACAAGAAAAATCTTGAGAATGCAATGGACAGGTATGGCTTGGATGCCACCTTCTATACCGCCCCGGAGACGGCAGAAGGCGCTAATCAGCAGGTTGAGCAACTTGAAAAAGCCATTAACGACGGTATTAAGTATATAGTGATCACCGCCATTGATTATAAGAAGATAAACGAATCCCAACTTATTGAGAAGAATCCCGATGTCAAGGTGGTATGCCATGACAGGTTCCTGATTGACAATCCCCATATCGCTTATATATCATCGGCCGATACAAAGGCTGTAGGACATATGCAGGCAACATTCCTGCTCACTTATTTCCGTGCTAGCGGAAAATCCTCAATGACATTGGAAATACTTGAAGGCCCTGAGACCGATGTGAATGCCAAGGATTATTATGACGGCGCAATGGAAAAGCTGAGACCATTAATCGAAAACGATAAACTGATAGTAAAGAGCGGTAAGATAGAGTATGATCAGGTCAAGGCTAACAGTTGGTCTGTAGCCGACGGCAAGAGTGATATGCTGAACCGTCTTGGTTCCTATGAGCAGGGTGAGTGCCCGGACCTGATTCTCGCTGCCATTGACAATCAGGCTCAGGGTGCCATCCAGGCCCTGACCGAGAAAGGTATCAATGACATGCCTATCATTACAGGTCAGGACAATGCTACTATCGCCAGGCAAAATATACTTGACGGTAAGCAGGCCATGACTATTGACAAGAGCCTTGAAGAGATGGCATTCAATACAGCGCTGATCGTCAACGGACTCGTACATAATGTTCCCGTTCAGACCATAGATTACGTAACCGTAGGATCGACAAAGATTCCGGTTATGTACTCCAAGCTCATCACCATGGTTAAGGACAGCTATTGAGATTCTGCTGACATCTGAAACATTGACCCAAAAGGGACAGTCCCCCTGTGTCATCTTGCATGACACAGGGGGACTGTCCCTTTGGGGTCACTCTTCAAGCGTTATCTCATAAAAGTTTCCATGGATTTTCTGCTCCTGGCACAGTATGGCAGAGTAAAAGACACGCATACTGAATTCCTGGGTAGAGTCTCTAAGGATATCGTTCTTAATAACCACAAATTGTCCGATGGTGTTTGACGTACCTAAAGCTACTTGTTGGCCTGTAGTATCCACAACCATGACTACAGCATCCTGGACAGGGTTACCTTCAACGTCTTTTATTGTTCCGGTGATATAAGTGAAGGGGGCGTTGAAAAGGTCCTTATTCTCACCCAATATCCTGCCGGAATGATACTGCTGATACTGGAACGGCATATGTATCTTTGACTTGGCAGGCTTGTCATAATCCAGATTGGGATAGACATTTTCGGTAATGGCATGCTCATAAGTATTGTCGGTAAAGAAATTGAATCCCAAACCGTTTCCAAAGTTTATGTGACCTATTTCTCCGTTATCGGCCCAGATAAGAACCTGTGCAGTGAAGGGCTGGGCAATCTTGACCTCCTCCTTTTCATTGTCATATGGATATGTAACCAGGAAGTATCTGCGGCCTTCCTGCTCAATATACATCTGTCCACCTGTCTCTTTCCAGGAAAAAGTGAAAGGTCCGGTTATTACAGGGACTGTATCTTCTCTATAGTAGTCAGAGCCTACCTCAAGGATTGCATCACTTGCTATTTTAGTGAGCTTCCTGTCTCTTTTCTTCCGGCTCATAAACTCGAGGTTTCCTTTTTTTGTCACTCTCTTATAGCCGGCTTTTACAGGTCTGATGGAGAGACCGGCATATCTGTAATCACTGGCCATGGTGAGATTGATGCTGTCAAAAATGACCATTGTGGCTTTGTCATCGGGCAGAGCTTTCTCTCTACGGCTCTCACGCAGACGGCTCATGGCGTTGCTGCACCATTGCATGGTACCGTTCCAGTTTTTTTGGTTTATACCCACAACAATCTCATCAACGGCGGTGTTGGTCCAATAAGCTCCTACTTTGTTACTTAGGTCTTTATTTTCCAGATGGCAGTCGGCGGCAGGCAGGAACAGGGTGTTTCCGTTACTCCTGCTTTTGAGCAGAAGTCCTTTTGTGCCGTTCATGCTGACCCAACTCCTGTCACAGCTGTTGAGCAGCTCCTCCCATTCAACATGGGTAGGTATGCGCCACTTCTTTCCAAGTTTTTTTGTAGCCGCATCAAACCGGGGCTCAAGCGGAATACGGGCCGATGAATCCTTCCATGCGTAGTTGTCAAGTGAGTAGAGGTCCTTTGCCTCAGTCTCTCCCCACGCATAATAATTACCAAGTTCATCCGGGCTGTCAGCTCCCAGATTGCATGTTGCCCACAAGACTCCGGTTCCCATATCCACATAATCGGTTTTTCTGGCCCACAGCAGAATGGCAACCAATGCAATGAGCGGGACATATATGATCCTGGCTATCCTGCGGGCCGATGATGCCGGCCTGTTCATCATCTTGATACGGTCCTGAAGGCTGTTCAGACGGAATCCGCATGCTATGGCTATAGCCTTAAGGCCTACAGCGTGATAGAGCAGTGAGTATTGGTATCCTTTGCGGTCATATCCTTTGCCTATGACATCGGCATCAACCTGGAACTCATGTACGGCGCAAAGGTCACGGCGCATCATCCAGATGGCGGGGTTGAACCACTGTGGGAATGTGATAATGTCAAATATGAGCAGCTCATATGAGTGTCCGAATGCTATGTGCGCTTTCTCATGCTCAACAATGACGGGGTCATTCAGGACTGTGGGGTCATCGGGCAATACAATGTCTTTCATCCAGTTGAACGGCTGGATATCGGACTCTGACACAATTATGTTCCACTTGCCGTTATTTTCAATGCTGCGTCCGTTCCTTATAATTCTCCTTACATTGATTATAGATTCAAAGCGCGTTACCAGAATGAATATGACGCCGGCGGTATATACTATTCCCAAAATGAGCAGAACCCAGTTTCTCTGTCCCTCCTCCTGATACTCTACTGCCGGCACGTTCAGCTCTTGGGGGGCGGCTGTCTCAACCGGATTAGCCTGGCTCTGAACACTGGCAGTGGTGTAATCAATCTGAGATGGCTGCGTAGGACCGCTGAACCACTCATAATCCTGAGTGTTGGAATATTTCTGATACTCATCCTCTGCCAGTTTCCTGCCGGACCAGCTTACGGATATCACAAAGAAGGGGAGGATATATGCCAACAGGAGAGAAGCGGCCAGTACCATGCGGTTAAAGCGGTGGAAGGTCTCTTTCTTGAGCAGATAGTGATACAGTATTCCAAAAGCGGCGGTAAGTACAGCCACCTTCAGTATATATATAAAGAATGCCTCCATAATCATTTGCCTGATTCAATCTGATCGATAATGTCCTTAAGTTCATCGACGGATAGTTTATCCTCCTTAAGGAATGTCATAACCACGTTCTTGTATGAACTGCTGAAAAACTCATCCACCAGTCCGCCCAGGCCCGATGCCCGGTACTCCTCCTTGCTTACTGCCGCAAAATAGCGGTAGTTGCTGCCAAAAGCCTCGTGGTCAATGAACCCGTCGGCCTGCAGAGTGCGAACCTGTGTGGATAGTGTGCTGAAACTAGGTTTGGGGTCCGGATAAAGCTCCTGCAACTCCCTTACAAACATAGGACCATGAGCCCAATAATGCTCCATAATGACCTTTTCTTTAGATGTCAGTTTTCTCATAAGACACGTCAACTAATGATTTTCACTGCAAAGCTAAAACATTTAGCTAGACCAGCCAAATTTTTTAGCTGAAATTTTTCATTTTCCCTTTTTATCCATAGAGAATAGTACTTTGGGGATGTTTTTTTATCTTTGAAACCAGTAAAAACGGAACAGTATGGAAAGACCCACGGTAGCTCTGATGTATGATTTTGACGGAACGCTCTCTCCGTCATATATGCAGGAGTATGACTTTATGGATGCCATAGGGCTCACGGATAAGGAGTCATTCTGGAAGGCATCGCATGGACTGGCCGAGAAACAGCAGTCCAGTACAATCCTTGCCTACATGAAGCTGATGGTGGATAAGGCCCAGGAGAACGGAATAAGCATCCGCCGCCAGCAGTTTGTGGAGTTTGGGCGTGGAATAGGATTCTTTCCCGGTGTGGAGCAGTGGTTTGAGCTGATAAACCGTAAGGGTGAGGAGATGGGCGTGAACGTGGAGCACTACATAATATCATCGGGCCTTAAGGAACTTATAGAGGGTACAAGCATAGCCAAATATTTCAAGCAGATATACGCCTGCTCATTCATGTATGAGAAAGACAAGGCCGTCTGGCCCGCCGTGGCAGTGGACTTTACATCCAAGACACAGTTCATATTCATGATTAACAAGGGTATCTATGATATATGGCGTAATGCGCAGATCAATGATTCCATGCCCGATGAAGGCCGTCCCGTGCCGTTCCACAACATGATTTACTTTGGTGACGGTGAGACCGATATCCCCAGCATGCGTATAGTAAAGGGTGAGGGAGGCCACTCCATAGCCATTTACAAGCCCGGCAACGATTCCAGCCGTGCTCAGGCCCGCAACCTGGTACAGAGAGGCCGCGTAAACTTTGCCTGTCCGGGTGATTACCGTGAGGGCAGCGAACTCTACAACGCCGTAATAGCCACCATCGCCAAGGTAAAGACAGGCTCCGATTTCCACAAGCTGGAGCGCCAGAACCAAAAGTCCATGCTTGAGGAGTAATTTCCCGATATACTTTAGTATATTCGCCGAACAACCCTATAATTAACCTGTTATGAGAAAAGTCCTTGCTCTTATTGTTTGCCTGATTTCAGTAGTCGTTGCGTACGCTAATGACGGTGCATTCTATGCCTCAGGTACCCATCTGATTCCCGTTACCGAGACCGATATCCGCGTCCAGAAGGAGGTGCTCACGCTGAACCGTGTGAATGACAGGATTGAGGTTACAGTCTATTACGAGTTCTTTAATCCTGTAGGAGAGAAGGAGGTGCTGGTAGGATTTGAGGCTAGAGAGCCGGATGTGTATTTCAATAAAGAATCAGTAAGGGCTTTTCCGAATCATCCGTATATGCGTAATTTCAAGGTGGTGATGAACGGCGAGCCCCTTAATTATGAGGTTGCACATGTATCCCGTTACGATGAAAACTGGAAATATATAAGCAATCCGCAGTATTATGTTGACGGAATGATTCAGAGTGCATCAGTTGAGGAGTTGGATTTGGAAGATTGGTTGAATGAAGTTGAAGGTTTTGAAGAGGCAGTCTCACATCCTTTATACGTCTATCATTTCAATGCCAGGTTCCGTCCGGGACTGAATATCATTCAGCATACATATGAGTATGACATGTCTTATTCCTATAATGGTGAATTACCCGAGTTCATATACGTCCTGACCGCTGCAAACCGTTGGGCAAATAACGGTATTGATGACTTTACCCTGTACATCAATATGGGAGAGCACACCTCATTCAACATCTCACCGACCTTCTTTAATAGTGCACAGGACTGGGAAATACTGGGTAAAGGCAAGGATGTGAAAGCAGCTTCATATATGCAGCGCGACAGTATCAGATTCCATATGCAGCAGGGCAGCATCAGATTCCATAAGGACCAGTTCCATCCGGACGGGAATATTTATATCAGCCAGGACTATAGCAAAAGCCACTTCTATTATAAATCCCCATATCATGATTTCAAATACAATGCAGCCGGAGTGATGGATGCCATAAAAGACCGGTATCTCCCATCTCTGGAAATAAAACAGAAAAAGGAGGATTCCTA
This sequence comes from uncultured Prevotellaceae bacterium, assembly GCA_900319225.1. Lineage (GTDB taxonomy): Bacteria > Bacteroidota > Bacteroidia > Bacteroidales > Bacteroidaceae > Colenecus. The sequence goes on from ONNV01000007.1 coordinate 158,598, forward strand.
TTACAACGAATTCACCCCGGACCAGCGTCGGATCCTAAAGAACCTGCCCTTTGCCTATAGAGGCTACATCTTCAACTCCAAAGAACTGCAGGACTTCTACGAATCCACCTCTTGGTACATCCCCAACCCCGATTACAAGCCCGATATGCAGCAACTCCCTGAGGAAGAGCAGAACTGGGTAGAGTTCTGGAAATAATTCCACAAATTATTAGCCCCGTCTCCCTTTGCAGGAGCCGGACATCCGGTTGGGGGACCATCAGTGCAGCGACGTTAAGCGAGTGCCCTGGAAAGGCCGTTAAGAACATCGTGGCGTTCAACGAAGGTTAGGCCCCGAAGGGGACTAAGACGGAGGCGATCGATGTTTAGGCCTTGGAGGGAGCGCGAGTAGTCGCGGAACGTTGCGTCCCAAAACCGGATGTCCGGCGGAGCCTCGGAACGTTGCGTCCCGGAAACGGATGTCCGGCGGACTTTACAAAATAGAAGAGACTGTGCAAAACGCCCCGTTTTGTCATAACCCCAAAAGGCCAGCGGACCGTTAATCCGTATCTTTGCATCCATCTATGGATAAGTTCAATATAATAGTTTTGGCAAAGCAGGTGCCCGATACCCGTCAGGTGGGTAAGGACGCCATGAATGCCGACGGCACCATAAACCGTGCCGCACTTCCGGCAGTGTTCAACCCGGAGGACCTGAACGCCCTGGAGCAGGCCCTTGCCATCAAGGACCGTTTCCCCGGCAGCAAAGTGACAATGCTCACTATGGGTCCTGAGAGAGCAAAAGAGATAGTGATGGAGGGTGTATACCGCGGTGCCGATGACGGATATCTGCTTTCAGACCGTCTGTTTGCAGGTGCCGATACACTTGCCACATCATATGCCCTGTCAACCGCAATCCGCAAGATAGGTAAGTTCGATATAATAATAGGTGGCCGTCAGGCCATTGACGGTGATACCGCACAGGTAGGCCCGCAGGTAGCTGAGAAACTGGGCCTGAACCAGATAACCTACGTTGAGGAGGTGCTGGAGATGGATGCCAAGAGCGTAACCGTAAAGCGAGTGATCACAGGTGGTGTGGAGACCGTGAAGGCTCCGCTGCCCTGCCTGCTTACCGTGAACGGAAGCGCCGCCCCCTGCCGCCCCCGCAACGCCAAGCTGCTCATGAGCCGCAAGCGTTATGAGGTACCCACATGGGCCGTGGCCGATGTGAACGCCGATCCCGCCAAGTGCGGACTGTCAGGTTCACCCACCAAGGTAAAGAAGATAGAGAACATAGTATTCCAGGCCAAGGAGAGCAAGCGCTTTGGTGCAGCCGATGCCGATATCGCAGCTCTGATTGATGAACTGGCCGTTAACCACATAATAGGATAAGCCATGAACAGCGTATTCGTATATTGTGAGCTTGAGGGCAACCAGGTTGCTCCGGTCAGTCAGGAACTGCTTACCAAGGGCCGTTCTCTGGCATCACAGCTTGGAGTAAAACTTGAGGCAATTGCCATAGGCAGTGAGCTCAAGGGAATAGAGAATCAGATACTTCCTTACGGTGTCGATGTGCTGCATCTGTTTGATGACAAGGCACTGGCACCTTACACCACAGCACCCCATTCAGCAATTCTGGTAAAGCTGTTCCAGGAGGAGAAGCCGCAGATTGCACTCATGGGCGCAACCGTCATTGGCCGTGACCTGGGTCCCAGGGTATCATCGGCACTGGGTAGCGGACTTACTGCCGATTGCACCAACCTTGAGATTGGTGAGTATGAGGACAAGAAGACAGGCAAGGTCTATGAGAACCTGCTCTATCAGATCCGTCCCGCATTCGGCGGTAACATCATTGCAACCATCGTAAACCCCGACCACCGTCCCCAGATGGCAACCGTACGTCAGGGCGTGATGAAGAATGAGCCCCTTAAGGATGTTGCAAAAGGAACCATAGTAAACCATAAGGTTGCGGATTATGTAAGCCAGGCTGACCTGGCAGTAAGCGTGATTGAGCGCCACATGCAGAAACCCTCACACCATCTGGACAGCGCCAGCATAGTAGTTGCCGGCGGTTACGGAATGGGCAGCCGCGAGGGCTTTGACATGCTGTTCAAGCTGGCTGACCTGTTGCATGCAGAGGTTGGCGCCAGCCGTGCCGCAGTAGATGCCGGTATGGTTGACCATGACCGTCAGATAGGTCAGACCGGTCTTACCGTACGCCCCAAGCTCTATATCGCCTGCGGTATATCTGGCCAGATACAGCACATAGCAGGTATGCGTGAGAGCAGCCTCATCATGTCAATCAACCAGGATCCCGATGCTCCCATCAACGCCATTGCCGATTATGTGGTAACCGGCCGCGTTGAGGATGTGATTCCCAAAATGATCCGTAACTTAAAGGAGATTTCAAAATGAACAGATATAAAGATACCCCTGAACTTGAAGCCCGCATGCACTCTCCGCTTATGGAGCGTATCGTGGAACTTAAGGAGAACTTCTATGCAGAGGCCGGCAAGTATGATTATGCACCGCAGGATTTTGCCGATGCAATGGACAACTACAGCCGCGTGCTGGAACTGACCGGCAGCGTATGCGAGGATGTGATTGCTCCCAATGCAGAGCGTGTGGACCGCGAAGGTTCACACTGCAGCGGCGGTCGCGTGCAGTATTCTGAGGGTACTGCCCAGAACCTCAAGGTGATGCATCAGGCCGGAATGTCCGGATTCGGTCTTCCACGTCAGTACGGCGGTCTGAACATGCCTGTAACAGTGTTCAGCGCAGTATGTGAGATGATATCACGTGCCGATGCCTCATTCCAGAACGTATGGGGCCTGCAGTCATGCGCCGATACCATCAATGAGTTTGGCAGCGCAGAGCAGAAAGAGAAATACCTGACCATGGCAAGCAACGGCGCCACCATGTCAATGGACCTTACTGAGCCCGATGCCGGCAGTGACCTGCAGAGCGTGATGCTCAAGGCAACAGAAGACGTGGAGAACGGCTGCTGGAGACTGAACGGTGTAAAGCGTTTCATCACCAACGGTGACAGCGATATCCACCTGGTGCTGGCCCGTAGTGAGGAGGGTACCACCGATGGCCGCGGCCTGTCACTCTTTATCTATGACAAGCGTAACGGTGGCGTGAACGTACGCCGTATCGAGGATAAGATGGGTATCCACGGATCACCCACTTGCGAGCTGGTGTTCAACAACGCCAAGGCAGAGCTTTGCGGTGACCGCCGTCTGGGACTTATCAAGTATGTGATGGCTCTTATGAACGGAGCCCGTCTGGGTATCGCCACACAGAGCGTAGGTATTCAGGATGCCGCATGGCGTGAGGCTGTAGCTTATGCTGCAGAGCGCCGTCAGTTTGGCCGTAACATCGATACATTCCCCGCTGTCTACCAGATGCTGGCAGTGATGAAGGCCAAGGTTGAGGCTTCACGCTCACTCCTGTATGAGACATCACGTTACGTTGATATCTACAAGTCACTTGATGCAATAGCTAAGGTACGCACACTCACCCCTGAGGAGCGTCAGGAGAGCAAGCGTTACAGCCGTCTGGCCGATGCGCTCACTCCCATATCAAAGGGTATGACCAGTGAGTTCGCCAACCAGAACACATATGACAGCATACAGATACACGGAGGTTCAGGCTTTATGCGTGATTATGCCTGCGAGCGTCTGTACCGCGATGCCCGTATCACCTCAATCTATGAGGGTACCACACAGCTGCAGGTTGTAGCCGCCCTGCGTTACGTGACCAGCGGCGTATACTCACAGTTCGTGAAGGATATGCTGGCCACACTGCCTGACTCAGATAGCAAGGCAGCAATCAGCGCCCTGGTAGAGAAGCTGGATGCCATGACCGCTCATGTGCTGGACCAGAAGGAGACTGAGGTCAATGATTTCTGCGGACGCCGCCTCATGGAGAGCGCCGCCTACTGCGTAATGAGCACCCTGCTGCTGCGTGACTCAGTAGAGACACCGGATCTGTTTGACAAGTCACTCAAGGTGTTCCTGGACTATGCACTCTCACAGGTGGAAGGTCATTACAGCGTAGTGATGACCTGGACCGCCCAGAGCATGGAATATTATAAATAAAAAGAATCTATTATAATTTGTTCCATAAACAATCTTTCTGACTCTTTTTCCCTTTGTTCCCATCGTTCCTCGGTCAAAATGGACCTCCATTATTCCCTCAAAACGATAAAAACAAAGGAAAAAACAGTCAATAATCTTATTCATGGAACAAATTAAAACAGATTCTGTACTTTTGTGCCAGGTTTTTAAACAGACTCTGGTGCACAGCGATAATGTTGACATACTGAAGAGTGAGGCCCGCTACAGGCGGCTCACGGAGACACCGGTTCCAAGGCTGGTACTTAGCCTGGCGGTGCCCACGGTAATAAGCATGTCCATATCGGCCATCTACAATATTGTAGATTCATGGTTTGTAGGCCACATCAGCACCGTCGCTACGGCGGGTGTCGGTGTGGCTTTCGCGTACCAGTCACTCATACAGGCTACCGGTTTCTTCTTTGGACACGGATCCGGCAACTACATGTCACGTGCGCTGGGTGCGCGTGATGCAGAGGGTGCCGGCAAGATGGCCGCTACCGGATTCCTGTCCTCATTCCTGATGGGACTGGTGTTCATGGTGCTGGGACTCTGTTTCATGACACCTCTGTCCAGGCTGCTGGGTGCTACCCCTGATGTGGTGCCGTACTCAAACGCCTATCTAAGGTGGATACTGATAGCCACACCGTTCCTGGTATCACAGATGACCCTGAACAACCAGCTGCGCCTGCAGGGTAATGCCATGCTGGCCATGATAGGTATTGCGGCGGGAGCGGTGCTGAACATATTCTTTGACTGGCTGCTTATAGACCGTCTGGATCTGGGTGTGCAGGGTGCATCAATGGCTACGCTCATAAGCCAGTTCATATCATGGTGCCTGCTGCTGTGGGCTACTACGCTTGACGGAAACGTCCATATACGGCTGCGTAACTTTGCACCTACGTTTGACCGTCTGCGTGAGATTGGGGCTGGCGGACTGCCGTCACTTATGCGCCAGTCACTCTCCAGCATATCGGCCATATGTATGAACTGGGCAGCTGCAAGTTATGCGCTGCAGGGGCAGGAGGCATCGACCATAGCGGCCTTTACCGTGGTGGCCAGAGTGATGCAGACCGCCATGGCGGTGATACTGGGCGTGGGCCAGGGATTCCAGCCGGTATGCGGATTCAACTGGGGTGCCCGTCTGTACGGCCGCGTAAGGCAGTCTTACCAGTTTACTATAAGCATGTGCGTGGTGATACTGCTGGTTACATCCACGCTGGGTTGGGTGTTCGCGCCCCAGATCATCAGCTTTTTCCGTGATGAGGATCCCGAGCTTATTAGAATAGGCACTACGGTGCTGCGCTGGCAGTGCGTGGCATTCCCGCTGGTGGGCCTGACCACTCCTACCAACATGCTGTTGCAGAACATACGCCGTACAGGCAGGGCCACTCTGCTGGCCATGAGCCGTCACGGTTTCGCATTCTATCCCACGCTCTTTATACTGCCTGCCATCTGGGGCTTGCAGGGGCTGGAGGCCACCATGGCTACGGCCGATGTCATAACATTCTCCATCGCACTGCCTTTTGCAATAGGCATGATACGTGAGCTTTCGGCCCGTGAGAGAGGAGAATTTGCCTAAGATTTGTATATCTTTGCCGCATGGAACATTCATTCAGTGACATGCTTGCGCTGCTTAAGCAGCTTATTGCCACTCCGTCAGTGACACGTCAGGAGCAGGAGGTATCGGCCATAATGAAGGCCGATATGGTTCGTCATGGCTATACCCCTAAGGAGATAGGTCTCAACCTGCTGCTTTACGGACACTCTTATGATCCCGCCAAGCCTACGCTGCTGCTTAACAGCCATATGGATACCGTAAAGCCGGTGGCAGGCTGGACTAAGGACCCCTTTACACCTACTGTTGAGGATGGTAAATTGTACGGTCTGGGCAGTAATGATGATGGTGCCGGCCTGGTGTCACTGCTCTATACGTTCTACCAGCTGGACAGCAAACCGCAGGCCTATAATCCCATTTTCCTGGCTACGGTCGAGGAGGAGGTGAACGGTACGGGCGGCATGAAACTGGCCGTGAATGAGCTGCCTAAGATTGATGTGGCACTGATAGGCGAGCCTACCGGTATGCAGCCCGCAGTGGCCGAGAAGGGCCTTATGGTGCTGGACTTTACCGTACACGGTAAGGCCGGTCATGCAGCACGCAATGAGGGCATCAACGCACTTTACCGCGCCATGGATGTGATAGCCATGCTGCGTGATTTCAAGTTCACTGAGCAGTCTGACCTGCTGGGGCCCGTCAAGATGACCGTGACCATGATCAATGCCGGCACACAGCATAACGTGATACCCGACACCTGCACTTTCACTGCCGATATCCGCAGCAACGAGTTCTACTCAAACCACAGGATATTTGATATGATAAGCGCAGCTCTGCCTGAGTGGTGTGAGATAAAGGCCAGGTCTTTCAATCTCAACTCATCAAGGATAGATGTCAATCATCCTCTCATACGGAAGGCTGCAGGTATGGGCATGGTACCGTACGGATCACCCACTTTGTCCGATCAGGCCATACTGGATTGCCCGTCATTCAAGCTGGGTCCGGGCCAGTCAAGCCGCTCTCATACGGCCGATGAATATGTGACACTGGATGAGCTGGAGCAGGCTGTTCCCGTATATCTGGATTTGTTGGACGGAATGGAGCTTTAGTGTATAAATATACCTTAAAAATAGGATTATGACCCGTAAAAGTGTTATAATCTGTAAATTTCACTTAAATACATCTCAAAAATTATAGAGATAAAAATAAAAGAATAACTTTGTAGCGCAATTACGAAAACGGCTATGCCGTTGAGTAACATACACACTTGGTTAGATAGTCCTTTTTATAAATATCATTGGGTATCGTTTGATGTGAATCACGCGCCGCCAAAAAAAGAGAAGAGTATGCGTAAGCAGACTCTTCTTTTTTTTATACTTTTACCGGAAAGAAACCATAAACCTGAATAGTTATGGATAGCAGTTACGCCGATGGCATTAGCCGTATAGAGATCAATTCCCTGTGGGGAAGAAAGCATATCGTATGGGAGCTACGCCCTGATGTCAACATACTAAGCGGTGTGAACGGCACCGGTAAGAGCACTATACTGAACAAGACGGTGGCTCGTCTGGATTATCTGTCGGGTGACAGCAAGGATGAGACCCCGGAGGTATCCATAGACTTCTATCCTGACGGTTGCAAGAAACTGCGATATGACGTGATCCGCAGTATAGACCGTCCGCTCATGCACAGCAACCTGCTTGAGAAGATGAGTGACAAGAGCGTGGTGTCAGAACTTGATTGGCAGCTCTATAAACTGCAGCGCCGTTATCTGGATTATCAGGTGAACATAGGTAACCGTACAATCCAGTTGCTTACATCGGGTGATCCGTCCAAGATAACTGAGGCTCAGGATATAGCGGCGCCCAGAATCAGGTTTATGGACTTTATGGACGAACTGTTTGCTGATACCGGCAAGAAGATTGTACGTACCAGCAACGAGATACTGTTTGATCAGTTCGGTTCCACGCTGTTGCCGTACAGTCTCTCATCGGGCGAAAAACAGCTGCTTGTAATCATGCTCACCACACTGGTTCAGGATATGGCACCTTGCGTTCTGCTTATGGATGAGCCTGAGATATCACTCCATATAGAGTGGCAGCAGCAGCTAATTCAGCGCGTACGCTCACTTAATCCCAACGTACAGATCATCATGACCACCCATTCTCCGGCCCTTATCATGGACGGCTGGATGGATAACGTATTTGATGTGGACGATATTACCGTGAAGTGAGGCGTGTGTCATGAAGAGACTCACCGATAACATAAACTCCCGTTATTTTGAGGCGGCTGACAGGCTGCTGCCAGGCAAGCGGCGCGGCCGTATCATTGCCTTTGTGGAGAGTTATGACGATGTCTCTTTCTGGCGTCTGCTGCTTGATGAGTTTGAGACCGATGACCATTATTTCCAGATAATGCTGCCCAACAGGGGCGGTCTGACAAAAGGAAAGAAATCAGCCTTGCGTTCATGCATTGAGCATGACGGTCTGGGAAAGAGCCTCATAGCTTGTGTTGACAGTGATTATGACTGGCTCCTGCAGGGGATAACCCAGACATCACGTGATATAATATCCAATCCGTTCGTCATACAGACATATGCATACGCCATAGAGAACTATCAGTGCTGGGCGGGCAGCCTGCATCAGATTTGTGTGCAGTGCACCCTGAATGACCACCGTCTGATAGATTTCCCTGCATTCATGGAACTCTACTCCAAGGCGGTCTATCCGCTGTTTGTGTGGAACGTCTGGTTCTACCGCAAGAAAAAGCATAATGAGTTCAGCATGCAGGACCTTAACATTGACATCCGGCTCAAGAGCGTGGATGTACGCCGTCCGCAGGGTGCAATTGTGGGTGTACAGGAGAGGGTGCAGCGTAAGGTTCGATGGCTTGAGAACCATTATCCGGATGCGATACCGGAGGTGGCGCTCTTGCGTGAGGAGCTGACTGCCATGGGCGTGACAGAGGATAACACCTATCTTTTCCTGCAGGGACATCACCTGGTTGAGAATGTAATACTCAAGCTGCTGCTACCGGTTTGTACTGTGTTAAGGCAGGAGCGTGAGGCTGAAATCCGCCGGTTTGCCGTCCATGACCAGCAGTACCGCAATGAGATAAGCGCATACCAGCACAGCCAGATGAGCCTGACGGAGGCAATACGCAAGAACACCCATTACCGCGAGTGTTACCTGTACCAGCGTATGCGTGATGACGTGAGTCACCTTTTATCTATGCTTCCAGAAAGCGGGGGTGAGAATAAGCAGGACACTGAAAATCTCGAGTCGTCCAACCAGCATCAGGAAAGTTGAGAACCACTTGCCTATAGTGGGCATGTCACTCCACGGGATGTTGCATCCGTGATCACCTATCGTAAGACCTATATTACTAAGGCATGACAGCGATATGCCGTATGCCTCGGCTATGTCAATGCCTATGGCCAGATAGAAGAACCAGCCCACGAACATGAGTGCAAAGAAGAATATGCTGAACGTGAGTACGCTCTGTTTTGTGGCACCCGATACCACCTTACCGCTTACACGTACCGGCAGGACTGCATTGGGATGCAGTATGCGGTTGAACTCGTTACGCATGGATTTGAGCAGGATGGCAATACGTATGGATTTCATTCCTCCCGATGTGGAACCGGCGCAGGCTCCAAAGTAGAAGCACAATCCCAGCAGCATCCATATGAACGGAGGCCACAGCGTATAGTCTGTAGTGGTGAATCCTGTCGTGGTGATGATGGCCGTGACATGGAACAGTGCATTACGGAACGATGCCGATGCATTGTAGGGGGTGGATATGTAGAGACTGACCGTGACAATCAGCGTGAACAGCAGGACTATCCCCACAAACCACTTGAACTCGGTATCGTTGGCCAGCTTATGCAGACGGCCACGGAATATCACAAAGAACAGCAGTCCGTAGTTGATTCCGGACAGGAACATGAAGAAGGTTATCACATACTCGATGGTGTGTGAGTTGAAATAACCTATGCTGGCGTTCTTGGTGGAGAATCCGCCTGTAGCCGCAGTGCAGAGGGCATGGTTCACACTGTCAAATATACCCATGCCGCATAACCTGAGCGCTATGGCGCACAGCACTGTGATAAGCAGATAGACGGTGATGATCCAACGGCCGCTTACGCTGATTCTGGGGTGCAGCTTGCCGTGGGTGGGGCCGATGGCCTCGGCGGCAAAAAGCTGAACCTCACCTACGCCGAATATAGGCAATACGGCTACCGTGAAGAATACAATACCCAAACCTCCTATCCACTGGGTGAGGCTGCGCCAGAACAGCAGTCCGTGCGGCATGGCCTCAATGTCATCTATGATGGTGGCACCTGTCGTGGTGAAACCGGACATGGTCTCAAAATAGGCATCGGCATATGAGGGGATGTATCCGCTCACATAATAGGGCAGGGAGCCGAATATGGAGAACAGCACCCAGCTCACGGCTACCACGATATAACCGTCACGGCGTGTCATGGCGCTCTCTTTGTTTTTGGTGCTCTTGCCTATCATCATGAATGTCATGCCGAAACAGGCTGATACGAGTGCGGCCATGACGAACCCAAACAGGTCATTCTCACCATAAAATATGGGGAGTAGGGCGCACAGAAGCATGATTCCTGATTCAATCAGAAGCAGGACCCCCAATATACGGTGTATGATCTTGACGTGTATCAATTGAAATACTTCTCGATGGTTTTAATCATGCCCTCCAGACAGAATACCACCACGTGGTCGCCCGGCTGGATCTGGGTGTTACCGGTTACAATCAGAGCCTCCTTGTCACGGATTAGACCGCCGATGGTCACTCCGCGGGGCAGTGAGATATCCTTGATGAGACTGCGGGTGATCTTGGCACCCTCCATCACGTTGAACTCAGCTACGTCGGCATTGGCGAATGTCAGGCACTTGACATTGGTGACGTCTGCATCCAGCATCATCTGGTAGATATGGCTGGCGGCAATCTTCTTCTTGTTTATGACGGTGCCGATATCCAGCTTTTCGGCCATGTTGATGTAGTCTATGTTCTCAACCTCGGCAATGGTCTTGGTCACGCCAAAGCGCTTGGCGGCAAGACAGGCCAGGATGTTTGTCTCGGAGTTGTCCGTAAGGGCTACGAATGCCTCAGTGTGCTGTATGCCCTCGCTCAGGAGCAGGCTGGGGTCGCGGCCGTCACCGTTAATTATCATGACCTTGTCATCACAGAGCTCGGTAAGACGGTTGCAACGGGCCATGTCGCTCTCAATGATCTTGAGGTTCATGTAATCCGGCACAAGCTGTGCGGCGCGGACCGCGATACGGCTTCCGCCCATGATGATGACGTCACGTACATCGGGCAGCTCCTCCTTTCCGGCAATCTTGCGGATATGGGGGATATGCTTCTTCATGGTCATGAAGTAGACCAGGTCACCTGCACGCATGGTGTCGTTGCCGCTCGGGATGATGGTCTCACCCTCACGCAGTATGGCCACGATATGATAGGGGAGCTCGCGTCCCAACTCTGCAAGGGGCTTGTCCAGGATCTGCGCGTTGTTACGCAGTTTGATACCCATCATTACAAGGGCACCGCCGGCAAACTCCCACCACTGACGTATCCAGCTCAGTTTCATGCCGTCCACGATATCCTTGGCGGCAAGCATCTCTGGATATATAAGCGAGTCGACTCCTATGCTGGTGAAATATTCCTTGTTCTTGGGTTGCAGATACTCGTAGTTGTCAATGCGGGCAACAGTCTTCTTGGCACCAAGGTAATGGGCCAGCTGGCAGGATATGAGGTTGCGGCTCTCATCGGGAGTGACGGCAACGAAAAGGTCGGCACTGCCGGCTCCTGCCTCCTTAAGACCGTGAAGTGATACGGGTGATTCCTGTATGGTGAGCAGGTCAAAGCTTGAGTCCAGACGGCTAAGCTTGTGCTCGCTCTCATCTATGAGTATAATGTCCTGACTCTCATCTGACAGGAGTTTGGCCAGATGGATTCCTACATTTCCTGCTCCTGCAATTACAATTCTCATTCTGTTTTCTGCTTTGGTTCTGATGTCAGCTCACGCAGTGCAGCTATTACGGCATCGTGGTCTATGTTGCACAGATGCAGCAGCTGCGGGGTGGAGCCGTGCTCGATGAAACGGTCGGGGAGTCCCAGACGTTTTATAACCGGAGAGTAGCCGTTCTCCATCATGTATTCCATCACTGCGGTACCCAGACCACCGGTCACGGTGCCGTTCTCAATGGTTATGATGCGGCTGAATCTTTGCCCAACCTCCTTAAGTATGGCGGTATCGATGGGCTTGAGGAAACGCATATCGTACAGAGCGGCGGTTTGTCCGCTCTCTTTCTCCCAATTGTTGATGGCATGTTCTGCCAGATTGCCTATGGGGCCGATGGACAGTACTGCCACATCCCGGCCATCCTTAAGTTTGCGTCCTGTACCTACCACTATGGGTTCAAGCGGCTTGCGCCAGTCGGTCAGGATGCCGCGGCCACGCGGGTATCGGATTATGAATGGTCCCTGGTCAGGCAGCTGTGCGGTATACATGAGGTTGCGCAGCTCTATCTCATCATAGGGGGATGCTATGGTCAGGTTGGGTATGGGACGCAGGAACGCCAGGTCAAACGCACCGTGATGGGTGGGGCCGTCCTCGCCTACCAGTCCGGCGCGGTCAAGACAGATCACCACGTTGAGTTTCTGGATGGCCACGTCATGTATCACATTGTCATAGGCGCGCTGCATGAAAGACGAGTAGATGTTGCAGAACGGCATCATGCCCTCCTTGGCCAGTCCGCCGGAGAATGTAACGGCATGACCCTCGGCAATACCTACGTCAAAGCAACGGTCCGGGTATACTTTCATGGGTATATCCATGCTGCATCCTATGGGCATGGCGGGTGTGATGCCCATGATCCTGGGGTTCTCCTTCATGAGTTCCAGCAGGGTCTCGCCAAACACATCCTGGAACAGAGGGGGCTGGCCGGTGCCGTTGCCTATGATGCGCTCTCCGGTAACCTTGTCAAACAGGCCCGGAGCATGCCATATGGCGGAGTCTCTCTCGGCGGGTTCATATCCCTTACCTTTTACTGTCTTAATGTGGAGCAGCTTGGGACCGTGCATGTTCTTGATGTTGCTCAGGATACGTACCAGATTCAGGACGTTATGTCCGTCCACCGGACCGAAATAACGGATATCCATACCCTCAAACACGTTGTTCTGGTGGGTGAACTTTATCTTGATATGGTTGTTGCGGCGTATTATGTTACGGCGGCGCTGGTCAGTCATGAGTCCCAGAGTGTCAAGCACACGGGATACGTAGTAACGGAACTTGTTGTATGAACGTGATGTCTGCAGCTGGGTCAGATAGCTGCGCATGCCGCCCACGCTCTGTGATATGCTCATGTCATTGTCATTGAGAATGATGAGCAGGTCATTGTCAGTGATCGAGGCGTTGTTTATTCCCTCAAAGGCAAGACCGCCGCTCATGGCACCGTCACCTATAACGGCTACCACACGGCGGGATGCGTGACCGTTGCGCTTATCGGCAACAGCCATACCCAATGCGGCCGATATGGAGTTTGATGCGTGACCGGCGGTGAAGGTGTCATACTCACTCTCGTCGGGTGATGGGAAGGGTCTCAGACCGCCGAACTTGCGGTTGGTTGAGAACCGGTCACGGCGTCCGGTAAGTATCTTGTGCCCGTATGCCTGATGGCCTACGTCCCAGACTATGCGGTCATCAGGGGTATTGAATACGTAATGGAGGGCTACAGTAAGTTCCACAGTACCCAGACTTGAACCAAAATGGCCGGGGTTGTGTGACAACTCATCAATAATCATCTGTCTGAGTTCACTGCAAACCTGGGGTAATTGGCCCGGACTGAGTTTCTTCAGGTCATCGGGTGAGTCTATCTTCTTGAGAAGACTGCCTGACGGTTGTTCCTCTTCTACTTTCTGCATCCTCTGTTGTTTCTCTTTCAAACGGCAAATGTACCAAAAATCGTATGAATATTCCTTCTATTGGTGCAGATATTGGTATTTTTTAATATGGTGACTCAACGTTGATGCCAAACGTGTGACAAATAAACGGAATAATGGTTACCTTTGGCAAGTTGGAAACTAACCCATCAAAATGACATATTCCATTGATGATATTGTGCTCATGACAGGAGCTGAAAGGCGTGGTTTCTGCCCGGCCAGGATATCCTGGCTCCTTACGGACAGCCGCTCACTCTGTTTTCCTGCCGAGACCCTTTTCTTTGCCCTGGTGAGCAAGAGGAATGACGGTCACAACTATATCCAGGAGCTCTATAAGCGTGGTGTAAGGAATTTTGTTGTGAGCCGCCTGCCGGACAATATGGAGAACTACAAGGAGTCAAATTTCCTTCTTGTAAGGGATACCCTGGCTGCATTGCAGCTGCTGGCAGCTGAGCACAGGAAGAATTTTGACATTCCTGTAATAGGAGTTACGGGCAGTAACGGCAAGACCATGATAAAGGAATGGCTTTACCAGCTGCTGGAACCGGATTATGCGGTTACCCGCTCACCCAAGAGCTATAACTCACAGATAGGCGTTCCGCTCTCTGTATGGCTGCTTAACAAACAGTCTGAGATAGGAATATTTGAGGCCGGCATCTCCAAGAAGGATGAGATGCCCCAGCTCTGGAAGATAATCAAACCTACCATAGGCGTACTCTCCAACATAGGTCTTGCACATCAGGAGAATTTCCAGTCACTCCAGGACAAGTGCGTGGAGAAACTGAATCTGTTCAGGGACTGTGACGTGGTTATCTACAACGGTGACAATGACCTGATACAGAGCTGTGTTGACAAGACTGTCATTACGGCCCGTGAGATTGCATGGTCACGAAGGGATCAGGACAAGCCGCTGTACATATCATCTGTGGTAAAGGGTACTGACTCAACTGAGATCACATACCGCTACATAGGTCTTGAGAGCAAGTTCACCATCCCGTTCATTGATGATGCATCGATAGAGGATGTGCTGCACTGCCTGGCCGTATGCATCTATCTCATGGTTCCGCCGGAGAAGATTACCGAGCGGATGGCCCGTCTGGAGCCGCTGGCCATGCGTTTGGAGGTTAAGGACGCCAAGCAGGGCTGCATAATCATCAATGACAGCTACAACTCCGATATCTCATCACTCGGCATAGCACTTGATTTCATGGCACGCCGTCAGGACGGCAAGTCAAAGAATAGGACGCTTATACTTTCAGACATACTCCAGTCCGGATGGTCCGTACACGAGCTGTACCGTAAGGTGGCGCAGCTGGTTGAGAGCCGCGGCATCACAAAGCTGATAGGAATAGGTGAGGACATATCATCAGAGTCCAAACGTTTTGACGTTCAGCAGAAATACTTCTTTGAGAACACCAAGGAGTTCCTCAAGTCCGATGTGTTCAAGAGCCTGCACAATGAACTCATACTGATAAAGGGCGCCCGTGTATTTGAGTTCGAGAAGATAGTGGAGCGCCTGGAACTCAAGGTGCATGAGACCATCCTTGAGGTTAACCTGCAGGCTATTGCCGATAACCTGAACCGTTACCGCAGTATGCTCAAACCCGGAACGGGTATTGTATGCATGGTTAAGGCATCGGCCTACGGATCAGGTGCCATAGAGGTGGCCAAGACGCTGCAGGACCGTCAGGTGGATTATCTGGCTGTGGCTGTGGCCGATGAGGGCGCCGAGCTGCGCAAGGCCGGCATCACCACCAATATCATGGTCATGAACCCGGAGAGGACATCGTTCAACACCATGTTTGACCATAAGCTGGAGCCCGAGGTCTACAGCTTCCACCTGTTGGATATGATTATCCGTGCCGCCGAGCATAACGGCGTCACCAATTTCCCCATACATATCAAGATTGATACCGGCATGCACCGTCTGGGATTCGCCCCTGATGACGTGCCGGAACTGGTACACCGTCTGCAGAGGCAGACTGCCGTAATTCCCTGCTCCGTGTTCTCCCATTTTGTGGGCAGTGACAGCAGTGAATTTGATGATTTCAGCAAACTCCAGATTGAGCGTTTCAATCAGGCTGCCGATGCATTGCAGGCTGCTTTCAAGCATCATATACTGCGTCATATCTGCAACTCGGCAGGTATAGAGAGGTTCCCCGATGTACATTATGATATGGTTCGTCTGGGTCTGGGCCTTTACGGTATCAACCCGCTGGATAACCAGCCTCTGGAGACTGTATGCACGCTCAAGACCACCATACTGCAGATACGTGAACTGGACAAGGGCGAGACCGTGGGTTACAGCCGTAAGGGTAAGATAACCAAGCATTCACGCATAGCAGCCATACCTATCGGTTATGCCGACGGTCTGGACCGCCATCTGGGTAACGGCAATGCCTACTGTCTGGTAAACGGTCAGAAGGCCTACTATGTGGGTAACATATGCATGGATGTCTGCATGATTGACGTTACCGATATAGAGTGCCAGGAGGGTGACAGCGTCGAGATATTCGGTCCCAACCTGCCGGTACATGTGCTGTCGGATATCCTGGGCACCATCCCGTATGAGATCATATCCACTGTCTCAATACGCGTAAAACGCGTCTATTACACTGAATAACTAACCTATAAATACAAAATGACAACTTCAAACACAAACTCAAACGCCCAGCGTATGACAAATTTCCGCTGGGTATTGTGCGCCCTCCTTTTTGTGGCCACAACAGTCAATTACCTGGACCGTCAGGTGCTTTCACTTACCTGGAAGGATTTTATCTCAGCTGATTTCGGTTGGAGTGACAGCCAGTATGGTACCATTACCGGTTTCTTTTCCATTTTCTATGCCGTAGCCTGCCTGTTCAGCGGCAAGTTCATTGACAAGCTGGGTACCCGCAAGGGTTATCTGTGGGCCATATTCATCTGGTCAATAGGTGCCTGCATGCATGCTGCCTGCGGATGGGGCGCCCTCAAATGGGCCGGAGCCGAGTCAATGGAGGCTGCCAAGAATTCGGCCGATATCATGCTGCTTGTTACAACGGCATCTGTCTACATGTTCATATTCTGCCGTGCGGTGCTGGCACTTGGTGAATCCGGAAACTTCCCGGCTGCCATCAAGGTTACAGCCGAGTATTTCCCCAAGAAGGACCGCGCGTTCGCAACATCGATATTCAATGCCGGAGCATCGGTAGGTGCGCTGGCAGCTCCCGCCATGATTCCGCCTCTGGCTGCCAAGTGGGGCTGGGAGATGGCATTCATTATCATCGGTGCTCTGGGCTTTGTATGGATGTTCTTCTGGTTCGGACTTTACCGCAAGCCGGAGCAGTCCAGGTTCGTGAACCAGGCTGAGCTGGAGTATATACATCAGGATGATGCCGCCGAGCTGGCTGCCGCCAAGGCTGCCGAGCCGGTCAAGGAGGAGAAATCAATTCCCTTCTTCAAATGCTTCACATTCCGTCAGACATGGGCTTTCATCTGCGGTAAGTTCTTTACTGACGGTGTCTGGTGGTTCTTCCTGTTCTGGGCTCCTGCATATTTCAGTGACCAGTATGGTTACCGCTCGGATTCAGCAATGGCAATCAAGCTGATATTCGTGCTCTATCTGATTGTTACCGTGGTAAGTATAGGCGGTGGTTACCTGCCCAAGTTCTTTGTTGAGAAGAAGGGTATGGAACCTTACTCAGGCCGTATGAAGGCTATGCTCATATTCGCCTTCTTCCCGCTGCTGGCCCTGTTCGCACAGCCTCTGGGTAAGTACAGTGCATGGTTCCCCGCAATCATCATCGGTCTGGCCGGTGCCGGACATCAGGCTTGGTCTGCCAACCTCTACTCAACAATCGGTGACATGTTCCCCAAGTCAACTATCGGAACCATTACCGGCGTAGGTACCACCATGGGTGGTCTGGCATCATTCATGATCAACAAGGGTGCAGGTATGCTCTTTACCAAGAGTGACGCTATGGGCTCCGCCTTCTCATTCCTTGGCTTTGAGGGCAAGGAGGCTGGATATATGATTGTGTTCTGCATTTGCGCCGTGGCGTATTTGGTGGGATGGACGGTTATGAAACTGCTGGTTCCTAGGTATAAACCTATCGAAGCTTGATAGTGAAGCCTCCGGCGGGCTCTCGCTGCTTCGCGGCTCTCGTTTTTTTTTGTTTACGTATCCGTAAACATCCAGCCAATAAATTGGCTGGCTACCATTATCCAATGCCTACGGCATTAGTTGTGCCGTTAGGCACATAATAGGGGTAGCCAGCCGTTTCAACGGCTGGATCTTTCCAAATATAAATACGTTTCCTTGTGCGTGTGCCTAATTCGCACAAGGTTTCCACCTGCACACACCAACAAGGTTTCCAGTTGCAGTTCAGTAAAACAATACCCTCGCGAGCGAAGCTAGCGAGGGTATTGTTTTACCCGGCCTGGAAGGCCGGCAGAGTGGAATGGAACGAAGTGGAATTTTTACATTAAGCCAAACGAATAAAGGAAACTTGTTTACTTTATCGTGGCGTGTAAAAATGGGCTAAGCCAATGAAACGGGTTTGGGGCGTCGCCGCCCCAAACTAAAAAAATGTTGTTCCTAATACGCAGACTAACCCATCTGGAAGATGGGTGTTTCCGAAGGAAACTAAAATGAGGTCAAGGAATGTCTTGACATTCCAGCTAGCGACT
>ONNV01000011.1 GCA_900319225.1 uncultured Prevotellaceae bacterium
TTGTCATTAACACTCTGAGCGTTTGCTCCAAATCCGATGAACAGTGCTGCAACGGCAGCGATGATAGTCTTTTTCATAATTCTTATTTTTTTTGTTTTTTGTTATTCTTGTTTTTTGTTATCAACCCGCTTTCTTGCGGCTTGCATAATTAAGAGTCAAAAAACGGGCAGAGGTTAAGTTGGTGGTTAATTTTTTATCCTTCATTAACATAATACTTAACAAAACGTCACTTCTTAAAACTTGGTTAACATAAAGATAATCAGCGATAAACATTGTTTACCGCTGATTGTCCGTTTATCTTTAACTTGTTTGTTTGTGAACTAACTTTTGTTTCTGAGCTTGAACCTTTAACGCTCAGGCACGTGCCGTTTCATGCACCTTACGTAACTAATAGTCCTGATATGGGTAAAGGTTAAAACCTGTAGGTATGTTTTGCGTCAAAGTCAGTCCATCGGATAAACCACTCCCCACTGTTTGCGCAGTGAGTCCATGACCTTCATTATGTCCAGTGTCTCCTGATGGGGCATATAGGGTGATTCCAGAAGGCCCTGCTTGAGTGCATCCTTGCAGGCCAGTACCTGATACTCGTAACCGGTTATCTGCGTAGCGGGCTTCTCAATGACCGCTGTGGGTTTGTAATCATTGTATACGGTTATGCGCTCCGGGCAGTTTATGTTATCTACTATAAGGTATCCTTCCGTACCGCATATCTGTCCCAAACGTCCGCACAGACACATGGCGCTAGACTGTATGTTGGCAATACGTCCGTCACGGTATGACCAGCTGATAGAGTTGTGCATATCCATTCCGGTGCTGCTCTTGATGCAGTTTGACGTCTCATTAATAATGTCGGCCCCGAAATACATGCGGCAGAAATTGATACTGTATACTCCCAGGTCCAGTAGGGCGCCTCCGCAAAGGTCAGGACGCAGTATCCTCTCCTTGAACTCCATCATGTAGCAAAGGCTGGCATTGAGCAGGCGCGGGGTACCTATGGCACCGCTGTCAAGCAGCTCCTTTACCTTCATTGACAGCGGCATGTATCGGGTCCAGATGGCTTCGGTTATGAAAATTCCTTTCTTGTGTGCAAGATTGAGCAGGGCGTCGGCCTCACGTGCATTGGCGGTAAATGCCTTCTCGCAGAGAACCGGCTTGCCGGCATCGATAGCCATGCTGGCGTGCTCAAAATGGTGGGAGTGGGGAGTGGCTACATATACAAGGTCCACATCAGGGTCCTCAACCATCTCCTTGTATGATCCGTATGCTTTACTGAATCCCCATCGGCGGGCAAACTCCTGCGCGCGGCCCAGGTCACGGGATGCAATGGCATATTTCATCGAACTGTCCAGACCTGTCAGGGTCTCGGCCATCTTGTCGGCAATCCAGCCGGCACCAATTATTCCTATATTCATTATAATAAAGGTGTAAGGTTAAACTATCTTTAGCGGCGGCCACTGTAGAGCTCAAACAGGGACATGTCCGTCCATCTGTTGGCCTTAAGGAATGAGTCATTCATAGTGGCGTCAACCGTCGTTATCCTGTCGGAGAGGGTATAGTCCACGAACAGGCAGAATAAGTCAACGGATCCGGGCAGCCAGCTGGCCACCTCATGTCCGTTACCGTCAAATCTGATTATCCAGTGCGGTATATCCTGACGGTCCATGGCTTTATCCACCTTCTTGGCACCGAACATCTTGTTAGACAACGGTAACCCAAAACTCTTGTAATTGACTATCTTGTCTTTAGTACCGTGCATAAGCATGGTAGGAGCAGGGTCCGATGCGTATCTGAGCTCACGTTTACGGCACATAATACCGCCGGAGTAGGGCACTACGGCTGCCGGTTTCCATCCGCCGGGCAGGGCCGATACCTCCGGCTGCGAATTGGCCCTGTAATAATCAAGCTGCAGTACGGTTACGGCTCCTGCTGAGTTGCCTGTCAGGATAATCCTGTCGGGGTCTATATCCAGCATCTCTGAGTTGGCGCATACCCATGATATGGCGGCGGCACAATCCTCCACTGCAATGTCAATGCACCAGTTGAACAGGCCTGTCAGCTTGAATACGGAGCTGTTCTGTGCAACCATCTCCTTATCCCTGAATCCCAGACGGTAATCTATGGATATTACAGTGAAACCGCGCTCCGTGAGAACCCTTGCCACATCCTTCATCTGGCGGTTGTCACGCGCACCGGCAAAGAAACCGCCTCCGAACAGCGATATCACTGCGGCCTTATCGGCCCTTGGGGTCTCTGGTCTGTAAACGTCAAGATAAAGGGTGGAATCCCGTTCTACATATGCGTATGTGTCAGATTTGAGCCATGCGTTCGGCCTGAATGCGTTCTGTGCCGATGCGGTCAGGCTCATCAGGATACACATCACGATGGTCAGTATATGTCTGTAATAGTATCTCATCTGATAAAGAAACCGGTTAGCTGAACGTAAAGATACGGGAAAATGCTAAATTTGCAACAATCAGTAAAGATAATTGGTATGAAAAAGATGATGGTTGTGCTGGCTATGCTGCTGGCTGTTAACACGGTTTGGGCCGATGAAGGCATGTGGATGCTGCCTACGCTCAAGAAGATGAACCAGTCTGATATGAAAAGGCTTGGCCTCAAGGTAAGCCTGTCAGAGATCTATAATGAGAAAAAGCCCTCTGTCAAGGACGCCGTAGTGCGTTTTGGTAACGGATGTACCGGTGAGATAATATCGGACCGCGGCCTGCTGGTAACCAACTATCATTGCGGATATGCAAACATACAGGGCCTGTCAACCCCTGAGCACAATTATCTGGAGGATGGATTCTGGGCTATGAGCCTTGAAGAGGAGATTCCTGTTCCGGGACTGACGGTTACGATCCTGCAGAGTATGACCAATATCACCGGTCTTAAGCAGGATAAGGCAGACTCGCTGTATGTCCGGACTCTCCGGGCTAATCCCGATTGCCAGGTGCAGATGACGGATTTCTATAATGGTAATGAGCGATATATAATAGTAAATAAGGTATATACTGACGTAAGGTTCGTAGGCGCACCCCCTTCATCGTCGGGTAAATTCGGCGGTGAGACCGACAACTGGATGTGGCCGCGCCATACCTGTGACTTCTCCATGTTCCGCGTATATGCAGACCGTGACGGCAACCCCGCCCCGTATAGTGAGGACAATGTCCCGCTGCGTCCCAAACGCTATCTGAGCATATCGCTCCAGGGAATTGATGAGGGTGATTTTGCCATGGTCATGGGTTATCCCGCACGCACCCAGCGTTTCCAGACTGCCGCACAGCTGGAGCAGATGATGGAGACACAGGACGTCCGCATTGCCGCACGTACCGTACGCCAGGGCGTGCTGTGGAAAGGTATGCGCTCAAATGATACCATCAGCCTTCAGTATGCCAACAAGTATGCGTCATCATCAAACGGATGGAAAAAATGGCGCGGCATGAAGGAGTGCTTTCAGGATCTGGACGTTATTGCACGCCAGCGCCAGAAAGAGGCCGATTTCATGAAGTGGGTCAACGCCAGCCCCAAGCGTCAGGCCAAGTACGGCAATGTGGTTGACGTGATAGAGGAGAATGTTAAGCGCAATACCGAGTATAGCCTGCGTTATCTGGTATTCAACGAGAGCCTGGGTAATATTGAGCTCGTCAGGCTGGCTCAGATGAGCAGCGCTGAGCGCGAGACTTTCTACCGAAACTACAACGCGTCACTGGACCGTGAAGTCGCCAAGGCAATGATAGAGTTCTATATGGAGAACTGCAGTCCCAAGGATTCTCTTGACCTGTCTGACCTGAACGTGGATTCACTGTTTGAGAAGAGTGCATACACAGATCCTTCCGGACTCATCGGCAAAGAGCCCGGTGAACTGGCCGGTGACCCTGCCGCACAGCTTGGCTGGAAAATGCGTGATGCGCAGAGGCTGATAAGCCGTTCCTATTCATTCGATGCTGCCCGTCTGCGGGATTCTGCGTCAACGGTCTATACGGCAGGACTTATGGAGTGGACAAAAGGCTCCAAGTCATATCCCGATGCCAACTCTACCTGCCGTCTCACATACGGAACAGTCCGTGGTTACACCACCAAGGAGGGTAAACAATACGATTATTACACCAACCTTAAGGGCGTGATTGATAAGGAGCAGCCCGGCAACTATGATTTCCGCGTACCGGCCCGCCTGAAGGATCTGTATGAGAAACGTGATTTTGGTCAGTATGCAGGACCGGACGGTGAGGTTCCCACCTGTTTCATCACCAATCTGGACATAACCGGCGGAAACTCAGGCAGTCCCGTAATGGATGCTAACGGAAACCTGATCGGCCTGGCATTTGACGGCAACTGGGAGGCAATGAGCGGTGATGTCATATTTGAGCCTGAACTGCAGCGCTGCATATGCGTGGATATCAGGTATGTACTGTTTATGATGGACAAGTTCGGCGGCGCAGGCTACCTGCTGGATGAAATGGATATTGTAAGATGAAAAAGATAGTAGTACTTAGCGGATCAGGGATAAGTGCCGAGAGCGGTATCGCCACTTTCCGAGGCGGAAACGGTCTGTGGGACAATGAGCCCGTCGAGGCTGTGGCAACCATAGACGGCTGGTACCGTGACAAGGAGCGTGTGCTGAACTTCTATAACGGACTCCGGGCAAAACTTGCCGATGCACAGCCCAATGAGGCGCACAGAATCGTGGCCGAGCTTGAGAAAGATTATGATGTTTGTGTCATAACCCAGAATGTGGACAACCTCCATGAACGGGCCGGCAGTACCGATATCATCCATTTGCACGGAGAACTCACCAAGGTTCGTCCTGAGGATACCTATACCGATATGGACTGGTGGAGCGAGCGCTACGTGCAGGACATAGGCTATAAGGCCATTCATATGGGTGACAAGGGCGGTCCGCACAACACCCAGTTGCGTCCGCATATCGTCTGGTTCGGTGAGCAGGTGCCCAACCTTAGCAAGGCGGCCGATGCAGTGAGTCAAGCCGACATACTTCTTATAATAGGCACATCAATGCAGGTCTATCCGGCTGCAGGATTGTACCAGTATGCACCTTCAGGCTGCCGGATATTCATGGTCGATCCCGATGAGTCCGCCGCAGCGCACGTGAGCGGGGTGGTGCACATAAAGGATGTGGCAACCGCCGGCATGCGCCGTTTTCGTGAAATGATTAAAGAGAGCCTGTAATAACCTATGATTGAGAAGGACAGCATAGAGACGGCATACGCGTTCCTGCATCAGAAACTCAGAGTGTATGAGCATTCCACTCTTGACTGGCAGAAAGATGACATAGAGATGATCATAGCCGATTATGCCGACCGTATCAATCCGGAACTGTTATCCCGTCTATCTGGTGGTAACAGTGAGTTTTTAAAGAATCACTCGACTTTTCTTGCGGATCTAACTCAAGCCGTTAACGATCTTGAAGAGATGACCCGTTAGGGACAGTCCCCCTGTGCCATCTTGCATGGCACAGGGGGACTGTCCCTAATGGGTCACTGCTCGTTCTGCTCCTCAAGGGTGTAGAATGAACTACCGTCAAAGCAGTGTGTGCATATGCGCTCCTTAGGTAGTCCTATGGCGCTGACCAATGACTCTATCGTAGTGAACTTAAGAGTGGTAAGCTGCAGACGGCGGGCAATCTCGTCAACCATCTTCTGATACTCGGGTGTGCCGGTAGTGGCATATTTCTTAAGAGTCTCCTCACTGGGATTCTCACCTTCAAAATCCTGGATAACACGACGGCTTATCAACTCCAGCTCACTCTTACTTGCAGAGTAGTTCACGAACGGGCATCCGTAGATAAGCGGAGGACATGAGATACGCATGTGAGCGGCCTTTACGCCAGACTCATAGAACTCATGAGAGTTGTCCTTGAGCTGTGTACCGCGAACTATGCTGTCATCACAGAATACCAGACGCTTGCCGTTAAGAATCTCCTTGTTTGAGATGAGCTTCATCTTGGCCACAAGGTTACGGCGCGACTGATCGGTAGGCATGAATGAACGGGGCCAAGTGGGAGTGTACTTGGCAACGGCTCTTGTGTAGGGGCACTTATGACCCTCGGCATAACCTACAGCCATACCTACGCCGCTGTCAGGAATTCCGCATGCGCCATCCACCTCAACATCATCCTCACGTCCCATGACGCGCCCCAGCTCATTACGGGCATCCTCAACGTTTCGGCCCTCATAGCAGCTGGTAGGGAATCCGTAGTAAACCCAGAGGAATGAGCATACCTGCATCTTCTTGTTGGGCTTGCGCAACTCCTCATAGCCGTCGGCCGTAATCTTTACGATCTGACCTGGACCCATGTAGAGTTTGGTCTCGTATCCCAGGTTGGGGAATGCCGTGGTCTCGGTGGTAACGGCAACAGCGTCATCCTTTACGCCTACTGTGATAGGGGTGCGGCCCCATGAGTCGCGTGCTGCTATGATGCCCTCCTCGGTGAGGAGCAGCATTGAACATGAGCCCTTTATGGATTTATATACGTTCTCGATGCCTTCAACAAAGGTCTTACCCTTTATAATAAGGAGAGCAATGAGCTCGGTGGGGTTGATCTTGCCGCTGCTGAACTCGCTCAGGTGCATGTTCTCAGAAAGCAGCTGGTCACAAATCTCCTCCTTGTTGTTTATCTTGGCCACCGTAACCAGAGCAAAACGCCCCAGGTGGCTGTTCATGAGCATGGGCTGAGCGTCAGTATCGCTTATCACGCCAATACCACTGTTGCCGTCAAAACGGTCAAGTTCTCTTTCAAACTTGCTTCTGAAATAATCGCTTTCCAGATTGTGGATGCTGCGTGTGAAACCCGCATCGGGGTTGTAGGTCGCCATACCGGCGCGGCTTGTTCCAAGATGTGACTGATAGTCAGTTCCGTAAAAAAGATCATTGATGCATCTCTTTTTAGAGACGACTCCAAAAAAACCGCCCATTTGCTATTTTCAGGTGTTTGTGTTAACTGCCCGCAAAATTACAATAACTATCTGAAATCTTGCATTCCCACGCGCGCACGTTATTCACAACTTTAGTTAAGAATAGTTACGGCCCGACCATTACCTCCTCAACTCCGTCAATGGTCGTAATGTTTGATATTGTCTCCTTAAGTTCATCGGCAGAATGGACAGAGAAATCAATGCTACAGCGGACAATGTTATCAGTAGTCTCGGTGCAGAGACGGCTCATGGAGAGTTGGTGATTATCAACAATGCAGGTTATTATCTCCTTAAGCAGATGGTACCGGTCTATGCCGGTTATCTCAATACTTACCGGATAGAGAATATGGGCAGATGTCTTGAAATCATCGACAGTAACAATGGTGTTACCCTTCTCGGATGCGGTACGGATGGCATCCGGACAGTTGCGGCTGTGGATGGTGATATTGCCGTCCGGGTCTTTGAATCCGATAATTTCGCCGCCTGGCATAGGGTTGCAATGAGGACATAGTGCATATTGGGGGTTGGTCTTCTTGCGCAGATAGCTGTTAATGTGCTTCTTGGCCTTGTATGAGACCACCGATGACAACCAATCCGGCGTGGGGTGTATCTGGCAGTCAGTGCCTATCTCAACACAATCACCACGCTTGAGCTGAGTTTTGACTGAGGTGAGGCGTCCGTTGATGCGGGCATACTTGGCGTGGTCACCAATCTCAGAGTGTACTGCGTAAGCAAAATCCAGAGCGGTGGCACCCTTAGGCAGTGATATAGGCTTACTTTTGGGGGTATATGCCACAACATCCTCATTGAATAGTGAATAGCGTATGCCAAGCATCATATCATCCGGATCCTTGGCCAGCTCATTAAGGACATCGGTCAGACGCCTGAGCCACTCCTCCTTGTTGTCCAGGACACACCCATAGTAAGATTGCTCACGCATGTTCTCAGAGCTGATATGAAACTCCTCAATGCCGCCGTAGGGATTCAGAAAACGGACATGGAGAGATTTGTATCCATTGGCCTTGGGCTGAGCCATGAAGTTGGTAAAGCTACCGCTCTGTTCATGATACTTGCCAGCCAGAATGGAATAGATCTTCAGCGCAGCCTCCTCCTCAGTTAACGGTTCACACTTAGACTCAAAATAGATGTCCGATGGCTCATAGACCGCACGGATATAGTGTTTGAACGGAACGTGAAAGAAATCGCATCCCAGCTCCTGCATCTCACGCCAGATGGAGTAGGGCTTACGATAGCGGATATCCCAGCCAATAGAATCACCAAGTTCACGCCCTACTGTATGTAGTGCATCATACATGAATGATTCTGTTGCTGTTTTGGTGCGCGCCATGTCTTCATCAATAGCCTTCTGGATGTAAGAATACTCATTTGGGTTAAGGAACCTGAATGCCAGATTCTCCAACTCAGACTTGACCTTGTAAAGACCCAGCCTGCCAGCCAGCGGAGCAAAGAAGAATTGAGTCTCAGATGCAATCTTCCACTGCTTCCGTGGAGGCAGCCCGTCAAGGGTACGCATATTGTGCAAACGATCTGAAATCTTGAGCACCAACACACGTACATCACCGTTTACAGAGGCCAGAATGTGCTGGAAATTATCCACCTGCTCCTTGTTGGGCTTGGTAACCGCATCGACTAGAAAAGCCACATCAGCACCGAATTTGGAGCGGATTTGCTCAATGGTGACATCGGTATCCTCAACAACATCGTGAAGTAAGGCTGCCGCAATAACGGCTGCATCATCCTGGCGCATCTCCCTTACAACTATTAGAGCCACAGCCAGAGGGTGCAGTATATATGGAATGCCACTGTCCCTGGTCTGACTGGCATGGGCGTTACGGGCCATGATAAAGGCCTTATTTATAAGTTCTCTCTCAGCCTTTCTGAGACTGGTGGGGAGGTTCATCTTAAGCTCCTCTACCGATTTGTTGATCATTTCATTGTGTGTCATAACAGTTCTTTCTCTAATAATCATTCATATAATATAAGAGTAAAGAGTTTTGCAAAAACTATCGTTTAGTTAATAAATAGTTTGAGATATCTGTTTTTTAAATATATTTGCAAATGTCATTCCGGATTGCCGATAGGGTGGTATATCCTTTTGACAAGACATATTGAAAAGCGTCACTAACGCTTTGTCTTAGGATGTTCGGAACGTAGGAACTTCTTGAATAGCCAGCCCAAGACAGATGTGATAGTGTCAGCGCGGGGTAATCCTATCCCGGAGTGTGCCATTAGGGTAAATAATCCTTTTGGCACACATAGCCGGGGAACAGATACAACGTGGGCTGTCATTGTTACTGCAGGCTGGTAAGGTTTCCTACGACCTCGAACAACTGCAAAGTAACGGTGAGTTGCCCACGTTTTTTGTATGTCTTCTAGCCTAATTATTTATGAGGTGTTCTGGGTATCTGCACCATGAGAGTTTTTGGCTATAACCGAATGCTACTATTTATTGAGGATTTCTACTGATGCATTAATTATTATTTAAGTTGGCTCTTTGACATTTGGTTTTGAATGAGTGGTTGTGGTTTTATTGGAATTTGTTCGTACAGTTGAAATCTCTTATGCGGTAGTCTCTTTTTACTTGTCATCAAGCCTAAGGAAAAGCTGCTTTGATATGAAACTTGTCACTTGGGTGAACACATTCTTGCCTTCATTCATAATCAGTGGGATAAAGCCCACGAAATTCCAAACTCATTCCAAATCGAAGTTATAAAAGAACGCTTTAAAAAATATTATTAATTAGTTACAAGCGTTGATGCGTCGCTTAAAGCATCACCAGTAATTTATATCATCAATCTATTGGCAATAAGGTTAATAGAAGTATAATGATGGCGCCGAATTGGTTTGATTATTAATCACAAGAAATGATTCTATCATCTAACCCCGACATACATATTTTTATCGAGGACTTAGAAATAGCTCACGCGATACTACACAGGGATGAAGTTATAACAAAGCAATACCTGTATCAGCGGTGCTATCCTCTTTTCAAGCGATATTATGACGGTTATTATACCGACTGTGAGAGTTGCATCGAGTTCATCAACGATATTTATGTACTAATTATGACACCTAGCAGAAAAACGGGTCGGTGTCGACTGATGAGTTACAGAGGTGAAAGCACATTGACACAATGGTTAAAAGTGGTTTGTAAGTTTTATTGTTATAGTCGGTTTGAAGTAAAATGCAAAAAACTTGATACTGAAACATTGTCTTCTTTCAATCTTGAGATAAGTAAGATGGGTGATAGAAAATTGCATCAAGAACCATCTATAGATGGAGACTTTAGTATTTTCCATCATGACGATGTAGAAGTTGTTTTAAGGCTGATGCCAAATAAACGTTATAGCCAACTTATCCGTCTTCGTTATGTTGAACAGAAGACTGACAAAGAAACTGCCGAAGCACTTGGCATGAACATGGACAATTATTATAATAAACATAAACGGGCGAAAGAGATGTTTGAAAAGACGCTCAGAAAGGAGGAATATAATGGTTAAACAATTGCCACATATCAGCATTGAGAAATATGCTGCTTTTCTAGACGGTAATCTGCCAGATGAAGAAATGAAACAGATAAAGGCCTTCATCGATACTGATACTGACATGCAAGCGTTTTTGGAAGCAGATAGAATAATAACGAATGGTCCTAATTGGGATGTTCCTGGGAATGAACCAATTCCATTGGATTTGGAATTAACTACTATACAGCTTCCCACACTTGATTCAGGTTTGGTTTTTGAAGAGAATAGTTATATTGATGAACTTTTCTCTTTTGATAATGATAGATTTGATGGGGAGATAGATTCTTTAATAACAGGAATCCACCAAGACAATATCTTACAAAAAAACAATATTATGGCTGATAAAACGGAATACAGAATTTATGGTGAGCATGGGGAGAATATAAAAGATTCAAATATCCTACAGCCAGACGACCATTCATGTGCTTTGCGCTCACAACAAATAATTCTACGAGATTATGGGGTAGATATACCTTTCAAAGATTTGGAACAAATATCAAAAAATGCTGGTTATTATTCTGATAACGGCACTTACCAGGATGATATTGGTAAAGTGATAGAGATGGCTGGCGTTGGTGTTCATCAGATTGAAGGGGGAACTGTTTATGACCTAACCAATGAGTTGGCACAAGGCCACCGCATCATTGTGAGTGTTGACGCTGATGAATTATGGTATAATGACAAGCTATCTGACAAGATTACAAATTGGATAAGTGACAGGTTTGTCGTTCAAGCTGGAAACCATGCACTAATTGTGGCTGGTATTGAGGTTAATCCTGATAATCCAAATGATGTAAAAGTTGTTTTAACAGATTCGGGGTCTGGCGATTTACGTGTTGAATACTCGTTGGATCAGTTTATGGATGCATGGCAAGACTCAAATTGCTTTATGGTGGCCACCGATGTTCCAGCACCTTATCAATATGATGCGAACACTGGAATGGAAATTCCTTCCAATTTCGCGGTGGAACAACATTTCAATCAATATATTGCCGAACACAGCTATCAATTAAATCCCGATCTTATCAATGTTCCGTACGGTTATCAACCAGCCTTTACAGGCCATCTTGATACGATAGGTGATGTGAAATATGAGGATTTCAGAGCTAAATATGACTTGTTGCAAGGGGCAAAGTCAGATGCTATAATCCAAAGCAAAAACATGCCAGGAATGCTTACAGCATTAGTGAATGATGTAAGATCATTGTTTGGCCTTCATTCCGAACATTTGACAGATGATCACCAGCCAGATATCCATGTAAATGAGTTTAATCCCGAAGACGATACCACCGACAACAATATTCATCATTTTGATGATGGTATTGATCATTTAGATCATTCTAATTTTGATGCAGATGTATTAGACCCCACAAGCCTTTATTAATGTAAACAATCACAATTATGTCAGAAATATCATACGAAAAGCTAAGCGTCGCCATGAGCGGGGTAATGCAGAAAATGCAATCTTATGTGGCAGTAAACGAGAAACTTTCACTGCCCAAACCTCATACGGAATTTGTCGCGGCGAAACACACTTTGGAAAAAGGGAAGTTAAGTGTTGCCGTTTGTGGAAAGGTAAAGAACGGTAAAAGTTCACTCATCAATGCCATTATAGGCCGTGAATTACTTCCTGTTTGTTCAGATGTGGCAACCTCACAAGTTTTCGTTATCAATCACGCAGAAAAAGACAGTTTTTATGTAGTCTATGCTAATGGAGACAGAAAACCTATTCCAACCAAAGAAGAATTGGTTGCCTATGGTTCACAAGCAACAATTGATTCAAAGGGAGTCATGGATGCTGACAAATCCATTCTCTATATTGAAGTAAATACGCCTATAGAATTTCTTCCTAAGGGTGTATCAATCATTGACACTCCAGGCATTGGTTCAACCTATCCTCAGCACACTGCCATAACAAAACGTTATTTGAAAATGGCAGATGCCGTTTTGTTCGTCGCCAATCCTTCACCATTGGAGAAAATCGAAACGGACTTCCTTAAAGAAATAGTGGAGGTGACACCTAACATTATGTTTGTCACAACAAAAATCGATGAAAACTGCATTGAAAGTGTCGACAGCAACATAGCCAATAACACAAAAAAGATTTCGGAATCTATTGGCGGCAAACTGTATAGACCAGTAAAGATGTTGAAGATGTCTAGCAAGATACTCTTGGAAGCCGCTCTTAGTGACAGCGAGAAGGCTTCGAGTTTCAAGTATCGGCATTCAAATTTTCAAGAGGTAAAAGAAGAATTGTTGAATACTGTTTATCTTACAAGAGGGTATTATCAGGTTGGATACGCTTACAATGAAAGTCTGAAATACTATAATGCCGTTTTGCAAAGCATAGAAAAGCGATTACAAACGGCTTTGGCCGAAGGAAAGAAAGCCAATGAAATCGCCAATCAGATAGCCGAAGCAAGAGCGAGGCTGAACAGTCTTGGCCGACAAAAACAGGCAGATATTATGGCGGAAGTTGATAATCGGCTACGAGCCTTTGACCTTTCGTTCCGTCAAAAGATGCAAATGAATGGGTCGATTGTTTCCAAATATGAGTCGATAATTGATAATTTGAAATACGATGAAATTCAGCAATTTGCCGATGACCTGCCTACCAAATTAACCGAAGACCTTCAAAATGAATGGGCGCATCTGCAAGAAACACTTGTTGGTGATATTACGAATTTGCTTGAAAACTATGTAGATGAAATCCAAACAGCACCAAGCGGAGGTTCCGATGTTGTGTTATTTAGCCCCAACGGGATCGGAGAAATGGAAAAAGCGGGATTACGCAGATACCTTTTAAATGCACGTAACGAGGCGTACATTGGTATTGGTGGTGTTGCCGCACTTGATTTCATTGGATTCACTGCTATTCCAATTATTGGGCCTTTGATCGCGTTAGGCGGAATAGGCTATACATTATATGGATTGTTTGCTGGTAGAACAAGAGCAAAAGCCGAAGTTCTAACTCAAAACCAAAATGCTTTGAAACGGTTTGTGAGAGAAACTGTCCAGGATTTCGGCAAGCAATATATGGAAGTGTCTCTTGAAAATGGTCAATACAATTCGCTGTTAGATGGCTATAAACTGAATTTGCACAACTATGCAGATCAAGTTCTGTCAAGCACTTACGCAGCCTATTTGCAGGATGTGAAAGCTCTGGAAGAAGTCAGAGATAGCAACAAGGCTGAATCGGCAACTCTGTTGAGAGGTATCAAGGAGAAATGGGAAGGAAACAAGCCTATGCTGGCAGATGTGCGCAAACAACTTGAAGAGATTGGGCATGGATTAAAACAATGATGACATGGCAACTTTAGGTATAGATTTCGGTTCGTCTTATAGCACCGTTTCATGGATTAATCCCAAAAGCGGCAAGCCGGAGGCGGTAAAGTTTAACGGAGATGGCTCCGTAAAATTACCTTCGGCTATGCTTGCTACTGAAGATGGCTTTATGTTGGGATTTCAGGCAGCAAGTTACCTGGATGAAGTTTCCAAGCTCCCGTTTGAGCAACGCATGGA
Source organism: uncultured Prevotellaceae bacterium (assembly GCA_900319225.1). Classification (GTDB taxonomy): domain Bacteria; phylum Bacteroidota; class Bacteroidia; order Bacteroidales; family Bacteroidaceae; genus Colenecus. The sequence goes on from ONNV01000011.1 coordinate 14,000, forward strand.
AATGATGGCTAATTTTATTCCGAGTTTGAAAAGAGCTTTGGACCCAAAAATGAGAGAGTCCTATTATGGGAAGGACTATACCCATTTGGATTTATTGAAAATTTTCTATCGTAATCTCATAGCAAGAGCCAAGGAACATTGTGGATCGGATTATGTGATAGACCATATTGTTTTTTCTCATCCGGTAGACTATACCCAAGCGAAAGTGCAGATGATGAAGAAAGCTTTTGAAGAAATTGGCTATCTTAATATTAGTACCTTAGTAGAGCCTGAGGCAGCAGTGAAAGGTTTCGGCTTAGAGCAAAAAATCAATGATGGAGAAGGCATTCTCGTTTTTGATTTTGGAGGTGGCACCATAGATGTTGCTTTTGTCAAAAACCAATATGGAGAGTTGAAAGTTGTTACTCAACCCAAGGGAAATAGTAAATGCGGAGGCCAGGATATTGATTACTTGCTATATGAGGATTTAAGAAAAAAGATTCAAAAGCAATATGACTTTGATATATCCCAAAATGGCGTTATCATCGACCACACAATATTATCTAGTTGCAGACGGCTAAAAGAAAAATTCAGTGGCGATAATGACGCATACGACACATTGATGATGTTACATTTGGATGGGAAACTTCAGACATACAAGTATCGTTTGAGCCGTGATGCTTTCAACACCATTATTTCTACCAAAGTTTATGAGGCGATAAATGTTGCTAAAGCTGTCGTTGATGAGATTAATAACAAACTGTATCACATTGATAAAGTCTTACTAATTGGTGGCAGCTCTGAGTTGACTTTAGTCAAAGAGTTATTGTCAGAAGTGGTCGGTAATGCTCCGATTGAAAAATTCGGCGAGAAAGACATTGCTGTAGCTTTGGGTTGTTTGTCTGATTACACACATATACAACAGGATGAAATACAGATTCTTGATATAGAAGAGAATGTTGAATTTGCCTTGAACGAAGAAAGCGCAATAAAAGAGCGAAGCGTTGGTGTAATACATCGCGGGCTATCTGAAATACAAGAAAAATATAAAAGATCAAAACAATTAAAAACGTAATAGCTATGGATATTTTAATGATAGGGCACAGCCGTTCTGGTAAAACCAGTTACATGGCAGGATTATACAAAGAATTTGGCAACAAAGAAAGAGGTATCGGCATTTGGACTTCTGATTCTTCTAAACAGAGCAAATTAAAAAGGATAGCGGACAATATCTCTCGTGGTATATACCCGACTGGTACAGACATAGCCTCTGAATATGATTTTTGGCTGCAAATTGATAACAGATTGGTAATTCCCTTTAATTGGTATGATTATCGTGGCGGTGCATTGTCTGAAAGCTCAAAGACTTCACGGGATGCGCAAAAACTAATTGAAAAAATCGAAAATGCAGATGCACTAATAGTGTTCCTTGATGGTGAAAAAATTGTCAAAGACACTGATGAAGATGCAGAAGATGATTATGAGATTCTTTTGTGGGCAATTCAAAAGGCAGTTTCTCGGAAGCATTTGGGCTCTGGCCATTATTTCCCCATTTCATTTGTCATTACAAAAGGAGATTTGTATTCGGACTATTCGCCACTATATGATTCAGATGGCTTAGAGTATTTTACTCCATTCTTTAAGACTATTAGAGATGGTAATACGGTTGCCGGAATGATTTCAATATGTGAAGTGGCTAAGACAGGCGTATATAATGTATTTGCTCCGTTGCTTTTTTCACTATACTATGGAATGCCTGAATACAAAGGCAAACGTATGGATGCTATTAACAAAGAAATTGATTATTATAATACACTTTACCCCAATATTCTTGACGATATTTTGACAACTATTTTTGGAGGAACTTCAGATAGAGAATTGGCTAGAAAGAGTTTACAAAAAATTGAAGAAGAAAAACAGAACCTAGAGTATTTAGAATCCATGAGCAAAGACATGTGGGATGCACTGAATTCTTTGGCAGATAATAATCATATTATTAAATTCTAAAATGAAACAGTTTGATATTTATCGGACTTGATGGTTCGGTAAAAACTTGCTATTTGTATGCAATGGCAGAAACAATGAGGCAAGGCCTTTATGGGCTGTCTTTTCATAGCAATTGTGACGGGTGGCAAAAGATAATAGCGGAATTACAGTGGCCTTCTGGAACTTGTAAAACTTCGTTTTTTGATTTTCAGTGTTTTTATAACTCTAAACATATAGATTGGTCGGATTTTAGCTGTATCGATTATCGAGGAGGAATAATAGTATCCTATAATGAAGTATATATCCGGAGTTGGACAAAAATTGAGTCAAATACCCATTGCTATAGCGATAACAAAAAGTGATTATTTTAATAATGACGAGAACAAAGAGATGTTTCCTTTGGTTAAGCAATTGTTCCCTTTTATTTTCAATGCAGCTTTGCATTTAAATACTTTAATTGTTCCAGTCAGTTTAGGTCGAAATCTAAGCAATAACAGTTGTAGCTCGGAGAGCGTTCTTTATAATAATTCGAGTGATGGTAACATCCACATTCCCATATTATTTAACTTATATCACGTTCTTGACAATCTGATTAAGACATCCATTTCATTTAAAGACATTGCTGATCTAACTTCTATAAAGTGCACAATAAAAAAAAGAACTTGTAGCATTTGATAATAATAACATAATAGAATTAAATACAATATGAAACAGATTAGTATTATCGGCCTTTCTCGCGCAGGCAAAACATGTTACATGTATGCTATGGCCAAAACAATGAAGCGCGGAGTTAATGGAATAAATATTTTTGTCCCCGATGATGGTATGAGAGACCAACTAGAACTTGGGTGGCGAAGGATTAGGAGAGAACACAAATGGCCTTCGGGCAATGACAAAGTGACTCATTGGAATTTCCAATGTATGTTAAATCTAAGAAATGTAATGGATTTTTGTTGGGATGATTTTAAAGGGGGCACATTGAGTAGTTTCAATGAAATCGACACAAGGTTCAGAAATGAGTTTTACAGATACTTGCAAAACTCAGATGGTATGATTTTCTTCATTGCTGCTGACATGGTCGAAAGAATTCTTCTAAACGACCCGGATGCAGAAGATGATTTGGATGATTTGGATATGCTTAACGCCATAATATCGCAAAATGGACAAAAAATGAAGCAAATCCCTGTCACAATAGCTATTACAAAGAGCGATTTGCTTGATGATGAAGCAAAGGAACTGTTGTTCCCAGTAATCAAACAGATTTTCCCATCACTATTTGTTGTCGGTAACAATATCAAAACCTTGATTGTTCCTGTTAGTTTAGGCCAAGATTTGGGTCATGGAGAACAAAACCAAGATGTATTGGGCATGATTTATGCGGACCCCAAAGAGGGAAACATTCATTTACCTATAATGTTTAATCTTTATCATTATTTAAAAAAATACATTTCAGAAACCCGAGAGGAACTGTCTTCACTTAAAATGGATCTGTCAAAAAATGCAACGAACATCAATGTTGCAAATCAGCATGGACCGTTATGGAGATGGTGGAATGGTTACGATTTAGATAATTTGCAGAGTAACAAGGGAAGTCTTTTGAAAAGAATAGAAGAAACCGAGCGGGAACTTTCCCAATACGAAATGGATTTGGAAAAAACGAGAAGCGAGTTTACAAAAGATTGTCAATATTATGTGAACGGAAAACTTCAAACACTTTGAAAACATGGAACAGCATCTTTTCATATACACAAGAACGAAGCATTTTGACTATCGCCTTGTTTACAGTCCCGATAATCAATTTGTACCAAATGATATTAGATGGAAATTTGTTGATTTTGTAAGAGAGGTAATCAACGAAGATGACCCTACGAATGGAGAGATTATAGAGCCGAGGTGGAGCTTTTACAAAATTGACAACTATATCCTATGGGGAATTGGTTGCAGGAACTCTCTCCTTGGTTCTCAAGATTCTGATTATACGGGAACCAAAATCAGAGGGTTTTATGGACAGATAATCAAAGTGTCTGATTTTGATGAATTGTCTTTGGGTTTTACTATTGATTATTTCAAGGAATTGTATGCCGAAAAGATAGTCCCCATATTTGAAACAAAGAGGGAAAACGAAGTCAATAGTATTGATAGTCAGTGGCAATCAAACGTATTGACACGAGTGAGCAAAAGTATCCATCTATCTCTAAATGTTAACAGTAATGTTACTAGGATTCTCCCTTCAAATATAAATGTTCAAGAAATTGTAGAATCGGCACTGTCCTTCAACGAGGTTAATATTGTTTGCTGTTTAAACAATGAGGGACATGCTCGAAAGACAGAATTATGTCGTTTTTATAATGTAACAATTATTGGGCAGAACGAACAAAAAGACATACATTTTACCCAAACCCACGAAAAAGAGGAAGAACAACCCAAAAAAGGAAAAAGAGACAGAACATCGGTCAAGACCGCCCCAAAACATTCTGAGGCTAGAGATTCTATGTTTGACAAATGCTTCGAAAAGCTAATAGAGGGTATACTTCGTACGTCTGCCAAGTTTGGATTGTCGTCAAATGAGATAATCAATCGTCTTGCCAATAAATTCCCAAACAGAACCTCTAATAATAATGTTGAAGATGGTTTTAATCAAACTGGAAAAGAAGAAAATGATGATGATTTACAGCCTTTCATTCCAATGAAATCAAACAGAGAAGCAATTCGAGATTTAGCAGGCAAACGCGTTGAGAGAAAAAGCGAAAAAGAAGAAGTTCCAACATCCAAGGATGATTCGGATATTCGGCCTATTTCATTTGGCAAACATGATGATGAAGGATAATTGTTTGATAAACTAAAACTAACAATGACCGAAAACAACATTCTCATACAAACCCAAGCGTTGATAGACGAAGTCTGTAGCCATTTTGAGGGGACATCTTGGGGAAAGCCTCATTGGAAAGAATTAAAAACTCTCCAAAATGAATTAACATCATCTTGCGTTTTAGCTGTAGCTGGAAAAGTAAAGGCAGGGAAAAGTTTCCTCATCAATTCATTACTGGGGGTGGATCTGGCAATGACGGGTTGTACGGAAACAACGGCTACCATTAATGTGTTTAAAGCGGGTAAGCCAATTTCTTCAGATACTCCTGTTTTGTGTCAATGGCTTGATGGGACAAAGGAATGGAAGCCGAAATCTTTCTTGGACTCTTTGCAGGGTACAGGTGAGACTACGCTTGAAATTGCCTCTAAAATTGACAAACTCATCTTTTATGTTGAAGGCAATCCGCTTTTGGAGGATGTGACCATTGTTGACACTCCAGGTATTGGTGCTGATGTTGGTGATGAAGGCGATGCACATCAGATTCAGACAGATGCCTATTTCAAATTAAGAAATCGGCATCAAGAAGACACAAAAAGTCTGGCAAAATCCGATAGTGCTGATGCTGTGATTTATCTTTTCAATACAGTTCCTACAGAAACCGACAAGGATTTTATCACCTTGTTAAATGACAATGGCAAGGGTTTGACGGCTCTTAACGGCATAGGTGTTCTATCAAAAATTGACAAAGATTTGTCGCTTTTGAAGAATGTTGACAAGTATTCGCAATCCTTTGAAAACGAGTTGTTCACTATCATCCCTGTTTCAGCTGCGATAAAAAAATACTTACCAGAAAAAGAACGGGCAATTGAGCTTCAGCAAGAGTTGAGAAGTGGGTTTGATTCACACGAGGGGTTTAACCTTTCAATGGATGATGAGACGTCATTTCTTGACAACGATTTGCCAGATTGTTCGCTTTCTGTTGAACGCAGAAAAGAAATGCTGAAAAGTTTTGCCAAGTCTGATTTATCATGGAGTGCTTTCAAGATGATAGCAACTGAATTGTATTATAATGATGTGGACGAGGCTCTTCGAAAGTTATCAGAATATGCTGGCATTGAACGGTTGAGAAGACTTATTGATGAGCATTTTTTTGATAGGAGCCGTTTGTTGAGATGCAATAAAGTGTTGTCTAATTTAATGAAAGTGATTTCGCAAGTGCAGTACTCATCGTTTTTCATTGATGCTGAGTATTTTGCACGAATGAAGCAAGCTTGTCTTGAAAAGTGTACCCCGTTGGAAGAACCTTACAGAACCATGCTGTCTCAATTGGTCGGGCAACATGTTGATGATTTGGAGGCTGTTAAAGCAGCAAAAGACAACATATTATCCTATCGATACAGAATAGAACAATTGCAAAGCGAATTGGCGGATATTAACGACTGCTATATTGCCTATCAGAAAATGATGGCCTCAAAAGATAGTTTCAGCGATGAAGAACGTGTAGAATTAACTCCTTTGCTTACAGCAAAAGCAGTCCAAACAGACTACAGGCAACGACAAAAGTATTGGACAGCGATAGCAAACACATCGGTTCCAAACAGTATTCGACAAATGGTGGCTATTGTTGCCAAAACTCGATACAATAATTTACTAAACGAAAAAGAACAATGAGCAGCTTTATTGATTATTTAGCAGGTGCTATTAAGGGTGTCTTTTCTCACGAAAAAAAGGGGAAAGATTATAAAGTCTTAAATCAATATGAAGACGATCCCGTTTCTCAATATGTACCTCCCGTTGAGAAAAACAACGTTTGTGAAACTCCACTCGAAACATACGCATTGCATGAAAATGAAAATATTGACAATGTGGCTTCAAAAACAATTCAACCAGAAGAGCCAATGAATGAAACTGAAATTGATATTCCTATAGAATCAGTGTTGAAAGATGAAGAGGTGATTGAAATGGATTTAGTGCAAGAAGACATCGATAGAATACTGAAACTATTCATTTCTTTTTCGGAAATCATCAATGAGTTCGATACTTACATTCTGCAAACGGAAAACGAGGAAACGAAACAGATTATTGGATTATGCCAGTACCGTCTAATAGAAGCCATGGTGTCAAATGGGGCAACTCCTATTGAGAAAGATAATGATTTTGATTGTTTAAGGCATGTACCTGTTCCATTCTCGATTCAACAAGACGGAATGCCCATCAAAGATATTCTAAGAATAGGTTTAGAGTATAATGGTAGTGTTGTTTTGAAAGCGAAGGTTGGTCTTTTATAAAACACACCAGAAGAGACAACTTTACCGTCTGTTAAGTTAGAAATTAGTTCTTCTTGTCTCTCATATGTTATGTGAAAAACACTTGGGACTACATTGGAAAGCTCCAGTGTACGTATTCCGGACCATTGTCGGTCATCTGTATGTAGGATCGCCTATCTTTGCCTCAAACAAAACAGGCAAAGTAATATGGCAGGAACAATCATTGACATGAGCAGGATCAAACAACTTCTTCAACTAAAGAAGGCCGGCGTTTCAAACAGGCAGATTGCCAGGGATCTGAAGATGAGCCGTGACAAGGCAAACGAGTATGTAAGCCGTGCAGAGAATGATCCTCTGGGTATAGACGGGCTGTTGAAACTAGATGACCCTGTTCTGGAGAGACGCTTCCATCCGGGCAATCCCGCATACTCAGACAAGAGGATGGTATCATGCGTAAATTACATCGGCATACCGTGCCGCAATAGTATATCTCTGTGATAGGCACCTGTATGGCAGCTGTAGTGAAACCTCGCGTTTGGATGGAGGATGTGTTACGGCTGTTGCCGTACTATGAGCGTGACGGCAGAACCCTGTCAGAACTGCACCCCAACAGTGGGCAAAGAGTCGCACGTAAACGGGGATGCTCCAGAATGGCCGCTCTGACTGGGTAGCTATGCTCCGAAATCAAGACTTGATCAACTTGTAACAACTTGGGAAAGAGATTACGGGATATGCAATACGTGGTTTACCGGGTGCTTACAAACGAATTGTCTCTCCGAATTCACGAGGATACGAGGAGACATTTTTTTTTGTGCTCTTATGATAGATGTTTCGGGTTTGTCTACTCATATAATATGTAGGACCCCAAAACAGGCGATTATGAAAACAGGTTCAAGCATAGAGAAAGAGTGGCTCCGCAGGATGAACTCAAATAATCCTGCAGTCAGGGATGATATCAAAGAGGCTCCCCTTAGGGCGGCGGCCGAGATGGGAGAATCTGCCATAGCAGAGACTAAGAAAGGCAATGGGTTCAAGGATGTGGCTGGAATGGATGAGCTTAAGCTGCTTGTCACTGAGGGATTCATCAATGTTCTCAATAACCGTGAATGTGAACAGGCTACCGGCGGGCGGTTGAGGATTTTTCAGAAGACACATGATAGATTGATGAAATTCGGCACTCTATATAATAAACGGACTAAAACTTAATGATTATGATTACGATTTGTCTTTTGATTCTTGCTTTCTGGTTTCTGGGTAAACCGGTAGGCAAATTGGTGAATAAACTGGGTGATGTTGACTGGAATAAACTGACACATACAGCTTGGGAGAACATAGTGAAGTACTCCAGGAAAGCAGGTCGACAGGCTACCAGGATGGCATTGTATTTCTACTATACTATGACAGATGGCGAACTCACTACAGTTGAGAAGGCTCTGGTTTGCGGCGGAATAATCTATGTGATGGTTCCAAATGATCTGTTGCCTCGAAAGGTACTGGGATTGCTGGGTGTTGCTGATGATGCTGCTATAGCTGCATTTGTCTATAACAAGATAAAGAACAACATCACCCCCGATATAGAGGTCAGAGTAGGAGAGACGCTGGACCGCTGGTTCGGGTATGAGATAATATCGGATGTAACAGCTTAAAACCGTATTATGAACAAGATTGATGAGATATACGAGTATCTGAAACAGTACGCTTACCCGTATTATGAGGGGGCTCGCGGTTCTTACAGGTTGGATATGGAGGATTCGGCATTCAGAGGTGTATTGGATTCCCTGTCAATTGAGGAGCTTAATGATTTGTACTCCAAGATGGATGGCGACGGTTGCCCTTACAGGCTATATCTTAAGGTCAAGGGTTTGCTCAAAAGGAAAGAATCTGATAAGATACAGCTTATTCCCACTGTGTGTCTGCTGGATTGGTATGTCACTGACAGCCGTCCGTTCAAGGCTAAGTCTATCGATGAACTTAAAAAGAGATATGGCAATGAGGAACACGCTATGAGATGTGACATACTCAAGGCATTCATGGCGGGTAGGGTCAAGGAGATGGAGTGGGCGGCACGCAAGCTGCGGGATAACTGGATTGAGTCTTTCACTGAGCCGGTGCGCCAGCGTTGGGAGCAGTCTCATAACCAACTGCTGGGGTATGTGATACTGCGTCATTTCCCTGATTCATACATACTTGAACAGCAGGAAGCGCTGGCTGAAGCTACCAAATACGCGTATGTGTGTGCCAGGGTAGGCTCTACACCGGGTTTTGAGATTGACACAAACAGGTTGAGCATACCGGACCAGTTTTATGTAGCGGCCAAGCTGGACCTGCCGGTCAAATCGGAGAACATGGAGAAACTCCTTAACAAATACATGAGAGGATCATTTGTGTCTCCGATTGATTTTAGACTGATATGCTGGGCATTGGGTAAGATGCATTTGACATACCTTTTGATGCGGTGTGGAACCAAACTGGTAAGGAATAAGTAACAATAAATGATACAATTATGAAGAAGATTCTGAAAAAAGTGTTGAACGTAGCCTGGAAGGCTGGATTAGGGATGATAGGGTTGCTAATCCTGTTGCTGTTTGTTGATTATTCAGTAATAAAGGTGAAGGATAGTTATGGTAGGGCGGAATGGAGAGACTGCTCACTGTCAAAAAGTGTTGTAATCCGTGCATACAACAACGATGTGTATAGGGTTTACAACAAACAGAGCAAACACTATACTACTCCAAAACTGAGTTGGGTATCAGGTGTGCCGTCACGTGACAGCATTACGGTTTTTTGTGACAGGACCGGCAAACGCGGTTTCCTGAACATCAATACGGGTGAAATAGTCATTCCTGCACAATACAAAAAGGCCTGGCATTTCTCTGAGGGTGTGGCTGCTGTGTTGGGCAGTAACGGTAAGATTGGTTTCATAGACTATAACAACAATCTGGTTATAGATTATGAAATACCATACAGGGAAATAGATGACTATATATTCAAGGATGGTTACTGCTATGTCACATACTGGGACAAGGAACTTAGAGGATATCGTACGGCACTGTACGGACTTAAACAGCGCGGTATTGTTATAGGCTGGAACTATACCAGTATTTATAGTCCTAATGCCGATGGTTACAGGATAGCTATAAATGATGAAGGATATTGGCTATATGACAAAGATTTCAATCTGGTGTTTGACCATCCGTATGAAAGCATACGTTATGGTTATCATGTGTCTGGCATATTTGTAACCCAGGGCTATGTCAAGCAGCGCATAGACTATGATGGTACGGTGCTGGATCCGTTTGTTATTGATGATGTGGAAAGGATAACTTATATGTCTGGGGTAACAAACCCAATAATTGACAATGATAATGAAAACTACATACAGAAGGAGACTATGGAGTTTGAACCTGATATCATGGTTTATGAGGTGAATTTCAGGTTCGGACTTATGGATGCACATACAGGCAGGATAATAACACCGGCCATGTATTCCAATATAGAGATGGTCTCAAAGGAACTTTTCAAGGCAGACTTGGGTAATGCATACTCTGAGAGCGTGCTTATAGATAGGCACGGAAAGGTTGTGTTGTAGTGATGATAATAATAAGGATGTTTGTATGAGATGCCAAAGGCTTTACATTTTGCTGGCTCCGTTATTGTTGTGCTGCGGCATAGCTGTGGCTCAGAAATATGATGGCCTGTTAGAACATAGTGAACCGGTTGACATTTCCCGGTATATTGAAGTGTGTGACTGGTTATGCCGGCAAAGTGAAGATTATCAGTATTACAATGAACTTGATTCTTTGATTAATCTGGATTTGCCTTCTGATGATGAGTACTCTATTCTTTATAGTGGAAAGTCTTATGCAGTTCATGTGCCAAAGTTGTACCTGTCAAGGAAACCATCCATACGTCATGCTCAGAACTTGTACAATGGTTTTGTCTATGTCTGGAATATATACTGTAATTATGAGGTGTGGATGCGTATCAATGAGTCGCAAATGCATCTTTCAGACTTGGCATATATGGTTGATGATAAAGATGCCATAAAAGCGACAAAGGGTATCAGAATTAGCGGAATAAGGGACCGTGAACTGCGTAGGGCTGCACGTAACAGCCGGAATTCCATAGTCGGATATATTAAAAACGGATATGATGAAATGATAGAGGATAAGGGTATTGATATCCTGATTTCATTTTGCAATCTTGTATATGACAAGTCATTCAAGTTTGAGGATACGATTGATACAAACGATATCATAGATAGTATCTGGGGCGTGAATATGAGTCATGCTCAGGAAAGGTTGCTGCGTTATCTTGATTCTGATGAGGAGATTAGACTTAAAGTTATGCTTGATGAAATGGCTGCATGCAATGATTTCGATGAACAGTGTGTGCTATGGATAAACTGGGTGATGAATAGGGCGGGCGGTGATGATTACTTATTTCTATTGGCAACCGGAGATGCCCTTATGGATAGTGGAAAATATAGCCCGATATTAGATGGGATATGGGATATATGGAGGAGTTTGTTCCAACCATATTTTCACGGAGTGTCAGTCGATGCATTAATACCGAATGCTTTTTATAATAAGTATAGGAAAAAATGCTTTATAACATGTCTCAAACACATTGATAAGCATCCTGATGATGTTTATGCCATTATGTGTGCGGCCAACCTTGCTACCAACTCAAATATTGAGCGTTATGGAGGTTTCGGAAATGCAGCTATGACAAAGATTCTTCCATTGATTCCTTAAGTATGCTCAGATAATGAAAAGGTGATAGGTATAAAGAATACCCGAAAGTAGTATTATGGGTTGAATCAAAAGGTTAGTTCAAAGTATAATGAGTAAATTTGCGACACAATAAAAGTGTGATATCATTATTGAGTTTGGACTACATCTTTTTTCCGCTAAAAGATTTATGATTGAATATGTAAGAAGGAATCAGGTTTCAAGATTCTTTGCGTATTGCTTTGTTTCCAGTGTTGTCATGTTCTCTTCATGTTCCAAGAGTGATGAGAAGGACCCCGTTATTACCGATGAAATCGAGCTTGCAATCCGTAACATGTCCCTCCGGCAGAAAGTGGGACAGATGTTCTACGGGCGCCCTGAAATGCTTGATACCACCATCCACTGGTTTGCAGGTAGCGATCTGGTCGCAATCTCAATGCAGGAGGTGAATGATGTGATGCGCAATGTAAATAAGGACTATCCTGTAGGAGGCATAATATTGTATGCGCATAACATAGATGACAGCACTCAGCTGGAGTCTTTTATCGGTCAGCTGCGCCAATTGAACGGCTCTCCGTTGCTTTGCATTGATGAGGAGGGCGGGAGAGTAGCACGTATAGCAAATAACCCCAAGTTTGATGTGACCAAGTATGAGTCAATGGACTCGATAGGCAGGACCAGAGACCCTCATAATGCATACGAATGTGCCAACACCATAGGTTCATACCTTAAGCGATACGGATTTGATATAGATTTTGCTCCCGTGGCCGATGTCAATACAAATCCAGAGAATGTGGTAATTGGCAAACGCGCATTCTCCGATGATCCTTATGTAGCTTCAGGTATGGTTACCAGTTATCTCCAAGGACTTGATGATGCCGGTATAGTAGGGTGCATAAAGCATTTCCCTGGTCATGGCGATACCAAGAATGATACCCATACCGGATATGCTGCATCAAACAAGACCTGGGCCGAGATGCTTGACTGTGAGATGATTACTTTCAAGACCGGAATAGCTTGGGGAACCCAACTCATAATGACTGCTCACATAGCAGCTCCCAATGTGACCGGGTCAGATGTGCCCAGCACGCTGTCACCTGTCATACTCAAAGACAAACTGCGCGGAGAGCTTGGTTACAATAATATCATTGTGGCCGATGCCATGGAGATGGGTGCCATCACACTGCATTACACCAATGCCGATGCCGCAGTACTGGCCGTTCAAGCCGGCGTGGATATCCTGCTTGGCCCCAAGAACCTGATAGAAGCCTTTGATGCCGTCATTGCCGCCGTCCAGTCCGGCAAGATAACTGAGAAAAGAATTGATGATAGTGTGCGCCGAATATTAAAACTCAAGAAAAAGGTTGGAAGGTTTAAGTATTAAGCGGATTCTTTTTTACCTTTGCATCCGCAAAAAGGAAAGATGCCAGAGTGATCGAATGGACCGGACTCGAAATCCGGCGTACGGCCTAGCCGTACCGTGGGTTTGAATCCCACTCTTTCCGCAAAAGCCAGGTTTCAGCCTGGCTTTTTGCGTAAAGAGTGGGATTCGGTAAACCTTCTTTTAGTTTCCTATCGGAAACGGGTGGCCCTCCGGGCCATCTCGTTCGCATACTCACTTCGCCCCAATACGTTTGTATTGCGTGAATTAAATAAGGCCACCCATCGGGCGGCCTTATTTGATTGTGGTAATACCTTTTTAAAGTTCCTGGATAATCTGGTTGGCAAGCTCGGTGTTGTCCGGGCGGATTATTACGCGTGAGAACTCTGATGATGAGTCAGTAAAGGCGTACATGTACTCAACCGATATTCCGGCGGCTGATAGCTTCTCCATAGCGTTTGCCATGGCACCGGGCTTGTTTGCACACTCCAGGTAAACCACATGGGTCATGGTCACTGCGTATGAGTTAGCCTTGATAAGGTTGAATGCGCGCTCAATCTGGTCGCGCTCCACTATGATGCGGGCAATACCGAAATCCTGTGTCTCAGATACGGTGAATGCCTTCATGTTTATACCATTGTTACCGAGCAGTCTGGCTATCTCGGCAAATTTTCCCTTCTCATTCTCCAGGAAAACTGAAATCTGTCTGATTAGCATAGTCGGATATCATTAATCGGTTATTATTCAAATTTACGGTGGTCAATGGCGCGTTTTGCCTTACCGGTAGAACGCTCAATTGTTCCGGGCTGTACGATCTTTATGGCAGGCTGGATGCCTACGACGCTCTGGATACGTGAGGTAAGACGCTGACGCAGACGAACCAGCTCGTTAACCTGGTCAGTGTAGAACTCAGGCTTAACCTCAACCTGGATATCGAATGTGTCGGTGTTGTTTACACGGTCTACTTCGATAAGGAAGTAGGGCTCGTACTCCGGGAACTCCAGCAGGATGGACTCTATCTGTGACGGGAATACGTTCACACCGCGGATGATCATCATATCGTCGCTGCGGCCCAGAATCTTGCCCATACGTACGGCGGTACGGCCGCACTCACACTTGTCATAGTTGAGATAGGTGAGGTCACGTGTGCGGTAACGGATCATCGGCATACCCCACTTATCGAGAGTGGTGAATACAAGCTCACCCTTTTGACCGGGCTCTACAGGCTGCAGGGTAACCGGGTCTATAATCTCGGGGTAGTAGAGGTCCTCCCAAAGGTGGGTGCCGTTCTGGCACTCGCACTCGCCACCTACGCCGGGGCCGCTTATCTCGGTGAGTCCATAGATATCGAATGCCTTGATATGCATCTTATCCTCAAGCTCCTTACGCATGGCCTCGGTCCAGGGCTCTGCACCGAATATACCGACCTTGAGCTTGAAGTTGTTTATGTCAAGACCCTGCTTGCGGATCTCCTCGGCCATATAAAGAGCGTAGGAGGGGGTGCAGGCAACAGCAGTAGAACCAAAGTCCTGCATAAGCTGGAGCTGCTTCTGGGTATTTCCGCTGCTGGTGGGGATTACGGTCGCGCCGATCTTGTGTACACCGTCATGTGCACCCAGACCACCGGTGAAAAGGCCGTATCCGTATGCAATCTGTACAAAATCATCTTTGCCAAGTCCGAACGCGGTAAGGCAACGCGCTACGGCCTCTGCCCAGTTGTCCAGATCCTTCTGGGTATAACCCACAACGATAGGCTTACCGGTGGTGCCTGATGATGCGTGCAGACGCAGGATGTCGGTCATGGGTACGCACATCATTCCGAAAGGATAGTTGTCACGAAGGTCTTGCTTGACTGTAAAAGGCAATTTTACGATGTCATCAATACTGCGGATATCCTCAGGGCGGACTCCGTGTTCATCGAACCTTTTCTTGTAGAAAGGTGAGTTGTTGTAGGCGTGTGCTACAATCTTCTTGAGTTTTTCACTCTGCAGAGCGCGCATCTCATCACGTGACATGCACTCAATTTTTTTGTTCCAGATCATCGTATTAATTAGGTGGTATGAAGTAATTGAGTGCAAAAGTAGGGAAATAATATTGTATCTTTGCACGCCATTAGAAAATATGGAGTGAAAAAATGGAAAAAGAGGTCTATATCCTGGGTATAGAGTCATCCTGCGATGATACGTCGGCTGCAGTGATCCGTAACGGAGAATTGCTGTCAAATGTCGTAGCCAGCCAGAAGGTACATGAGGAGTACGGTGGGGTGGTGCCGGAACTGGCGTCACGCGCTCACCAGCAGAACATAGTTCCGGTGGTGGATACTGCGTTGAAAAGGGCCGGAATTGATGCCGGACAGCTCAGCGCCGTCGCTTTTACACGCGGTCCGGGTCTTATGGGATCGCTTCTGGTAGGTGTATCGTTTGCCAAGGGTTTTGCGCGTTCGCTTAACATCCCCATGATTGAGGTGAACCATCTGCAGGGACATATCCTGGCTCATTTTATAAAGCAGCCCGGTGAGGAGCTTGAGACTCCGCAGTTCCCGTTCCTGTGCCTGCTGGTATCGGGTGGTAACTCCCAGATAGTCAAGGTTGAATCATACAACAAGATGGAGATTCTGGGTCAGACTATCGATGATGCTGCAGGTGAGGCCATGGACAAGTGCTCCAAGGTGATGGGATTCGGTTATCCCGGCGGTCCGATTATTGACCGATTGGCGCGTCAGGGCAATCCAAAGGCATATACATTCAGCAAACCCAATATCCCCGGATACAACTACAGTTTCAGCGGACTCAAGACATCGTTCCTGTACAATCTGCGTGACTGGGTTAAGGAAGATCCCGATTTCATCGAGCATCACAAGGAGGATCTGTGCGCGTCGCTTGAGCGTACCATCGTGGAGATTCTGATGAAGAAACTGCGTCAGGCAGCCAAGGATACCGGCATAACTCAGATTGCCGTAGCCGGAGGAGTATCGGCCAATACCGGATTGCGTGAAGCATTCCAGGACCACGCCCGCCGCTATCGTTGGAAAGTCTTCATCCCCCGTTTCTCATACACAACGGACAACGCCGCCATGATAGCCTGCACCGGCTATTTCAAATACCTGGACAACGACTTCTGTTCCATCGACGTGCCAATCTACTCAAATACAAGGTTATAAATACGTTTCCAGTTAGCGACTTTTTAGGCCCAAAGGGCCATAAAAGTCAAAAACAACCGAGCGCCAAAGGTGCGAGAAAAACCACCCGCCACCCCCAATTCCCCGATGAAACCCAAAATTCCACCAACAATATTCTTAAACAAAGAAAAAAACCGCACGTTTATTTGGATGACTGAAATAAATCCCCTAAATTTGCACCCTGTTTTGAGAACACTGCAAAAAACGAATAAAAACAGATAGATATGTCAAGAATTTGTCAGATCACCGGAAAGAAGGCAATGGTTGGCAACAATGTTTCTCACTCAAAGCGTAGAACCAAGAGGACATTTGATGTTAACCTGTTTACTAAGAAGTTCTTCTATGTTGAGGAGAATTGCTGGATCAGCCTCAAACTCAGTGCTGCCGGCCTGAGAATCATTAACAAGAAAGGTCTTGATGCCGCCCTCAAGGAGGCAGTCGCTAACGGTTATTGCGATTGGAAAGACATCAGAATCATTGCGTAATAACAGAAAGGAGTTCATACTACTATGGCAAAGAAAGTAAAAGGCAACAGGGTTCAGGTTATCCTGGAATGCACTGAGCACAAAGACAGCGGTATGCCGGGAACTTCCCGTTACATTACCACCAAGAACAGGAAGAACACTCCTGAGAGACTGGAACTTAAGAAGTATAACCCCATTCTCAAGAGGATGACAATCCATCGTGAGATCAAGTAATACATTTTAAACCATGGCAAAGAAAGTAGTTGCTACCCTGCGTCAGGGTAAGGTCTCAATGGCCAAGGTCATTAAGATGGTAAAGTCACCCAAGACCGGTGCTTATATGTTCACAGAGCAGATCGTCAGCGACGAGCAGCTTAAGGACGCTATCAAGTAAGATAAACTTGACACAAAATATGTAAGAGCGACCCATTTTGGGCCGCTCTTATTATTTGCATTTATCACCTTATTTATTTAAATTTGCATTCTGAGTACGGTACTTTTTGCCGTATTCACCGAATGATATATGGGCTTGTTTTCATTTTTCACTAAAGATAAGAAGGAGGTACTGGATAAAGGACTTGAAAAGACCAAGTCCAGCGTATTCTCCAAGATAGCACGTGCCGTTGCAGGTAAATCCACTGTCGATGATGAGGTTCTGGATAATCTGGAGGAGGTCCTGATTACATCCGATGTTGGCGTAGAGACCACCCTCAAGATAGTAAAGCGCATCCAGGAGCGTGTAGCCCGTGACAAATACATGGGCACATCAGAGCTCAACGACATTCTCCGTGATGAGATATCGGCACTTCTGGTAGAGAATAACCCCGATGATGATGCTGAGCCTTTCAGCGTTCCGTCTGCCCGCAAGCCCTATGTGGTGCTTGTGGTTGGCGTGAACGGCGTAGGCAAGACCACCACTATAGGCAAGCTTGCCTATCAGTTCAAGAAACGCGGTCTGAAGGTAGTGCTTGGTGCTGCCGATACATTCCGTGCCGCCGCCATTGAGCAGCTGCAGGAGTGGGGCCGTAGAGTGGATGTGCCGGTGATCAGGCAGGAAATGGGTTCAGACCCCGCATCGGTGGCATATGATACGCTCAGCCATGCAGTGGCTGACGGGGCCGATGTGGTGCTGATTGATACTGCAGGCCGTCTGCACAACAAGGTGGGTCTTATGAATGAGCTCACCAAGATCCGCAACGTGATGAACAAGGTCGTTGAGGGCGCCCCTGATGACGTACTGCTGGTTCTTGACGGTTCTACCGGTCAGAACGCCTTTGAGCAAGCCAAGCAGTTCACACTGGCCACCAAGGTAACCCAGCTGGCCATTACCAAGCTTGACGGAACTGCCAAGGGAGGCGTTGTGATAGGTATTTCAGACCAGTTCAAGGTACCTGTAAAGTATGTCGGCCTGGGTGAGGCTATAGACAACCTGCAGGTATTCAACAAGACCGAGTTTGTGGATTCACTATTTAAACAGGATAAGGAATGAGGCACAGCAGTGTGGATATAATCACTTTAGGCTGCTCTAAGAATCTTGTTGATTCTGAGAAACTTATGAGTCAGTTTAAGGCTAACGGCCTGAGAGTGAGACATGATCCCGACAAGGTCAGTGCCGAGACCGTAATCATAAACACCTGCGGCTTTATAGGTGACGCACAGGAGGAGTCAATAAACATGATTCTGGAGTGTTGTGAGCTTAAGAAAGCCGGCAAGGTAGGCCGTGTATACGTGATGGGATGCCTGTCACAGAAGTTTCATAAGGAGCTTATGGCAGAGATTCCTGAGGTAGACGGCTGGTACGGCAAGTTTGACTGGAGTGAGCTGGTAAAGGTAACCGGTCACCGCTGGCATCAGGAGCTTGAAAACAGCCGTACGGTAACCACACCGTCACATTACGCATATCTTAAGATTGCCGAGGGCTGCAACCGCGGTTGTGCCTACTGCGCCATCCCGCTCATGACCGGAAAGTACCAGTCACGCAGCCAGGAGGATATCCTGGATGAGGCACGCAAGCTTGTGGCAGGCGGTGTAAAGGAGATTCAGCTGATTGCACAGGATCTTACATATTACGGCACCGATGTGGCTCACAAGCCTACTATCGCGGAGCTTGTACAGCGTCTTTCAGACCTTCCCGGAGTAGAGTGGCTGCGTCTGCACTACGGCTATCCCAACAACTTCCCCATGGACCTGCTGCCCGTGATGCGTGAGCGTGACAACGTCTGCAAGTACATGGATATAGCCCTGCAGCATATCAGTGACCCCGTACTCAAGCGCATGCACCGCAATATTACCGCTCAGGAGACCCGTGAGCTGCTTGCACGCATACGTGAGGAGGTTCCCGGCATACATCTGCGCACCACGCTCATGGTGGGATTCCCCGGTGAAACCGATGATGATTTCAACCAGCTGGTGGAGTTCGTAAAGGAGCAGCGTTTTGAGCGTATGGGTGCCTTTGCCTATTGTGAGGTGGACGGCACATACTCGGCTCTCCACTACAAGGATGATATATCGGATGATATTAAGCAGGCCCGTCTGTCACGCCTGATGCGTGTGCAACAGGATATATCGGCCGTAATAAGCGATGAGAAGGTGGGTAAGACTTTCAAGACCATGATTGACCGTCTTGAAGGTGACTATTACATAGGCCGTACGGAGTTTGACTCACCCGAGGTTGACCCCGAGGTGCTTATCAAGGCGGACCGCGAGTTGCCTATAGGGCAGTTCGTGAACGCACATGTCACTGAGGCCGATGCCTTTGACCTTTATGCAGAGATAATTTAACTAACCTATACTTATATGAACAACAAACAGTTTTTGAATGAATTGTCCGATAAATGCCAGATTGGTGCCGAGCAGGCTGCCACTCAGGTAGAGCAACTGATCGGAGTCATGGAGAAAATTTGGCAGGATGGGGACTCTGTAAGCCTTTCAGGGTTCGGTGTTCTAGAAGTTAAGAAAAAGAACGAGCGTGTATCGGTAAACCCCACTACAGGTGTACGCATGCTTGTTCCACCCAAGCTCGTGCTTACCTACAAGCCCAGTTCATTACTCAAGGAAAAACTTAAATAAGCGGCATTATGGATAACAAGATCAATCTTTCACAGCTTGCAGAGCGTCTGGCTCAGGAGGGCGGCATGTCCAAGGCTGCTGCAGAACAGTTCGTAAAGAACTTCTTTGATATAATATCACAGCGTGTTCTCGTGGAGGGCCTGGTTAAGGTCAAGGGGCTTGGCACATTCAAGCTCATTCAGATGGAGGACCGCGAGAGCGTGAACGTAAATACAGGTGAGAGGTTCACCATAGAGGGCCATCAGAAAATCTCATTTGTTCCTGATGCAGACCTCAAGGATCGTATCAACAAGCCTTTCGCTGCGTTTGATACAGTAGAGATCAGTAAGGAGCAGGCTGAGGCACTCTCCAGGATGGATGAAGAGGATGAGCAGGAAGTTGTAGCTCCTGTAGCTCCTGCAGTTCCTGAAAAGCCTGCAGCTCCTGAAAAGCCTGCTGAAGAACCTAAGAAATCCGCCAAGGAGAAGAGACTTGAACAGAAGCAGGCCAAGAAGGCAGAGGAGGCCAAGATGAAGGCTCAGAAACAGCAGGAGAAGAAAGAGGCTGCTAAGGTTGTCGATACTCCCACCGTCAAGGATATCACCCAGAAGAAGGGCACCCGTTGCCTGCTTAAGGTCCTGATTGCAATACTGACTATGATTCTTGTAATTGGTCTGGTACTCTTCATGTTGTGGCCCGTAGTAGGTAACAGCGTACTTGATATCGTTGAGAAGAACCTTAATAAGGCCAAGATAGAGATGGTATCTGACAGCGTCAAGACCGTCGCTCCGGCAGAGGTTGCTCCTGTCAAGGCAGTTGAGGCTCCCGCAGAGACCGAGTCGGCCAAACCGGCTGAGAGTCCCGCCGTCAAGCCCGCTCAGCCCCAGCAGAAGCCTGCAAAACCCGCAGTAAAGCCTGCAGAGACACCTGCCAGGACCGAGTCTCTGACTGCAGCCAAGTATCCCGTCATAAAGCTCAACAGTAAGGATGAGGCCAAGGATCTGTCCGAGTTCACTCTTGCTGATGTAGTTAACTTCAGCATGGAGGGTGTTCTGGATACCTATACGCTCAAGAAGGGTGAGACCCTGACAATTGTGGCTCTCAACTATTACGGAAGCAAGAAACTGTGGCCGTACATAGCCAAGTACAATAATATCAATGATCCTGCCAGACTTAAGGCCGGTACCGTGGTTAAGGTTCCTGTACTCAAATCCAAGTAACCGGAAACGGATAAAAAGTGCAAAAACTATAAAAAACTAACTGCTTACAATACTATTTAAACTATTTTAGTTTATAGCTGCGTACAATAAGCCCTATATTTGGCCTGTGCCTAAGGTGCAGACCACTAGGGCACGCACTAGAACTAACTGATAATAAAAGATCTTATGAGTGAAAGCGTTGACATTAAGGAACTGAATGAACGCATTGAACAACAGAGCGCATTCGTGACAAACCTGATGGCCGGAATGGATCAGGTTATCGTGGGACAGAAACATCTTGTAGAATCTTTGCTGATTGGTCTCCTGTCGGACGGACATATCCTCCTGGAGGGTGTTCCCGGCTTGGCCAAGACACTTGCCATCAAGACCCTGGCATCTCTTATAGATGCAAGTTTCAACCGTATACAGTTTACTCCAGACCTGCTGCCTGCCGATGTCGTGGGTACCATGATATACAGCCAGAAGGATGAGTCATTCCTGCCCAAGAAGGGCCCCGTATTTGCCAATTTCATATTGGCCGATGAGATAAACCGTGCCCCCGCCAAGGTTCAGAGCGCATTGCTCGAGGCTATGCAGGAGCGTCAGGTTACTCTGGGCGGTGAGACATTCAGCCTGCCCAAGCCTTTCCTGGTTATGGCTACCCAGAACCCGATAGAGCAGGAGGGTACATACCCGCTGCCTGAGGCTCAGGTTGACCGTTTCATGCTCAAGGCAGTCATTGACTACCCCAAGATTGAGGAGGAGAAGAAAATCATACATCAGCAGATACACCACGCATTCGGTACCGTAAAGCCCGTGATGTCCACCGATGACATCATTGAGGCACGTAAGGTTGTTGACCTGGTATATCTGGATGAGAAGATTGAGCAGTATATTGCCGATATCGTATTCGCTACACGTTATCCTGAAAAGTACGGACTCAAGGAGATCAAGGAGCTCATATCATTCGGCGGTTCACCCCGTGCATCAATAAATCTGGCTCTGGCAGCCCGCTCATACGCATTCATCAAGCGTAGAGGTTATGTAGTGCCTGAGGATGTACGTGCCATTGCACATGATGTACTGCGTCACCGCATCGGACTCACATATGAGGCCGAGGCAACCAACGTTACCCAGGATGAGCTTGTAAGCCGTATCTTGAACAAGGTTGAAGTACCTTGATTTAAACTTCTTATAATCAGTTTAATATGGAGACAAGTGAACTGATAAGGAAGGTCCGGAAAATTGAGATCAAGACCCGCGGTCTGTCCAGTAACATTTTTGCCGGTCAGTACCATACTGCGTTCAAGGGACGCGGTATGGCATTCAGCGAGGTGCGTGAGTACCAGTATGGTGACGAGCCCCGTGACATTGACTGGAACGTTACTGCACGAATGAACAAGCCCTACTCAAAGGTGTTTGAAGAGGAGCGTGAACTCACCGTAATGCTTATGGTCGATGTGTCGGACAGCCTCAATTTCGGTACCAGCGTCATGATGAAACGTGAGATGGTCACTGAGATTGCCGCTACGCTGGCATTTGCTGCCATAGAGAACAATGATAAGGTGGGACTGCTCTTTTTCAGCGACCGTATAGAGAAGTTCATTCCGCCCCAGAAAGGCCGCCGTCATATTCTATATCTTATACGTGAACTGCTTGACTTCCAGCCCCAAAGCAACTCTACCGATATAACCGTACCGCTGGAGTTCCTTACAGGTGCCGTAAAGAAGCGCTGTACCGCATTTCTTTTGAGTGACTTCATAGACTCTCATGATTACCGCAATGCCCTGAGCATAGCCAACCGTAAGCATGACATAGTTGCCATACGCGTATATGACCGCCGTATGGAGGAGTTGCCCGATGTAGGCCTTATGAAACTTCTGGATTCAGAGACCGGACAGGAGATGTACATTGATACGTCATCCATGCGTGTACGTGAGGCTCACCACAAGTGGTTCCTGGACAATACGGAGCGCGTCAAGGACTACCTTACACGCAGCCGTGTGGATTCAGTCTCCGTAAGGACCGACCAGGATTATGTGAAGGCGCTTATGGGACTGTTCGCAAAACGCAACTGAATGATGAGAAGATTCTTTTTATACCTGTTTGTCACATTGGTTCCGATGGGTTTTGCATCGGCCCAGAACGTTGTTGTTCAGGCCCAGGTGGACTCCATGATGATGTGGATTGGACAGCAGACAGGACTGCATATTGAGGTTACCTGCGATGCAGGACAGGATATAGTGTTCCCCAGCTACCGTGACACTATAGTTGAAGGGTTGGAGATAATACCGCCTGTACTCACTGACACACAGTATGTGAACAACGGTCAGCGTATGACCGTAAAGCGCAGTTATACGGTCACCTGCTTTGACTCAACGCTCATCTACATCCCCTCAATACCTGTAATGGTAGACGGAGAGGAGTACCAGTCCAACCGTCTGGCCCTGGCATTCACTACGTATGATATACCGGAAGGTGAGGAGACCAAGATATTCGGTCCCAAGGATAACATGAAAGCTCCGGTCCGCTTCTATGAGATAAGGGGCATGATGCTTTTCTGGATACTTACAGCTATCGCCGTGGTGCTGGCCGTATATCTGTTTGTACGTTATCGTGATGACAAACCTATCATACGCAAGATTAAGATTGAACCCAAGGTTCCCGCTCATGTCAGGGCCATATCGGAGATAGAGGATCTGCGTAAGGCCGGCGGCCCTCACAATGAGGATGCCAAGGCCTATTATACCCAGCTTACCGATATCCTGCGCGAGTACATAAATGACAGGTTCGGGTTCAACGCCACGGAGATGACGTCATATGAAATCCTGGAACGTCTTGAGGAGAGTCAGGACAAGGAGTCACTCAGTGAGCTCCGTGACCTGCTGTCCACATCGGATATGGTGAAGTTTGCCAAGTTCAAGCCCATGCTCAATGAGAATGACCGCAATCTGGTCTGCGCGCTTGAGTTCGTGAACGGAACCAAGGTCGAGATCCCTGATACGGAACTGCAACCCCGTGAGGAGGAGACCATAGTGGAGATGAAACGCAGCAAGGGAGCGCGTACGGCACTGCTTGTAACCGGATTGGCACTGTCAGTTGCCGGAGCTGTGTTCCTGGTATATGCTGTGCTTAAGTTGTATTATCTGTTCTTCTAAATTACTGAGCCATGACATTTGCAAACAGCGCATATCTTCTGTTGATGCTTCTGGTCATACCGTGCGTTCTGTGGTATGTGCTCAGAGGCCGTAAGAGACGTGCAACACTCTCTGTTCCCACCACGTCCATGTACAGCGGAATGGGAAAGAGCTGGAAATATTACCTTATACATGTCCCCTTTATACTTGACATGGTGGCACTCGTGCTGCTGTCGCTCATCCTGGCCCGTCCGCAGTCCACAGACCGCTGGCAGGATACCGAGATAGAGGGAATAGACATCATGCTTTGCGTTGACGTATCCACCAGTATGCTGGCTGAGGACCTTAAGCCTAACCGTATTGAGGCAGCCAAGCAGGTGGCATCGGAATTCATAAACGGACGTCCCAATGACAATATCGGTCTTACCATATTTGCCGGCGAGGCGTTTACCCAGTGCCCGATGACCGTTGACCATGCTGTGCTGCTCAACATGTTCCAGAACGTAAGCAGTGACATTGCAGCACGCGGAATCATAGATGACGGAACTGCAATAGGTATGGGACTTGCCAACGCCATCAGCCGTCTTAAGGACAGCCAGGCCAAATCAAAGGTGATAATCCTGCTTACCGACGGTTCAAACAACCGTGGTGAGATATCACCCATGACTGCGGCCGAGATGGCCAAGAGCTTCGGAATAAGGGTCTATACCATAGGCGTAGGAACGAATGGTACTGCACCGTACCCGGTACAGGGAGCGTTCGGCAAGCAGTACGTCAACGTTGCTGTTGAGATTGATGAGAATGTACTCCGTGATATAGCCAAGACTGCCAATGGTCAGTACTACCGTGCCACCAGCAACAGCAAGCTCAAGGAGGTATATGAAGAGATTGACAAACTGGAGAGAACCAAGCTTCAGGTCAAGGAATTCAGCAAGAACCAGGAGGAGTTTCAGCCGCTTGCGCTGGCACTTATACTGAGCCTGCTGCTGTCCATACTGCTCAAGCAGACGGTTCTCAGAACCATACCATAAGCCAAGGCTAAAGTTTGTAAGCTATGTTCAAATTCGCAAATCCTGAATATCTGTATCTGCTGGCACTGGTACCGGTGCTGGTAGTCCTGCATGTAGTCTCCGGTATACGTCGCCGCAAGAAACTGGCACAGTACGGTGATGAGGAGCTGCTGTCAAAGCTTATGCCCGATGTATCCGTGACTCGTCCCAACATAAAGTTCTGGCTGTTGTTTGCTGCCTATACTCTGGGTTGTTTCCTTCTGGCCAGACCGCAGTTCGGCTCCAAGCAGGAGACTGTGATGCGCAGGGGCATTGAGACTGTGATAGCTCTTGATATATCCAACTCGATGCTGGCCGATGATGTCACCCCGAGCCGTCTTGAGAAGTCCAAGCGCATAATATCAAACCTTGTCGACCAGTTCCAGGATGACAAGATTGGTCTGATTGTATTTGCCGGTGACGCCTTTGTGCAGTTGCCCATCACCAGTGACTTCATATCGGCCAAGGTATTCCTGAATACCATCAGCCCGGCTCTTATAACCCGTCAGGGAACCGATATCAAGACAGCCATAGAGCTGGCAACGCGCAGTTTCACACCCAATGAGGGAGTGGGTAAGGCCATTATCGTGATAACTGACGGTGAGAACCATGAGGGTGGGGCCGAGGAGGCCGCCCGTGCCGCTGCCGAGAAGGGTTACATGGTATATGTCATGGGCGTAGGCCTGCCGTCGGGATCACCCATACCGGGTGACAGGAGCGGCGAGTTCCGCAAGGACCGTGAGGGCAATGTGGTCATTACCCGTCTGGATGAGGAGATGTGCCGTAAGATAGCTGCCGCAGGCAAGGGTTCATACTTCTATGTGGACAACTCAAATGCGGCCGAGAAGGCACTCCAGAAAGAGATTGACAAACTGGCTAAGGCCGATATAGAGAGCACCGTATACACCGAGTATGACGAGCAGTTCCAGATAATTGCATGGATGATACTGATCATACTGCTGTTTGAGATATTCATCTGTGAGAGCCGCAATCCCAGACTCAAGAATTTCAGCCTGTTCAAGACCCTGATGGTGGCCGTTATGATAATGTCGGCTACGGGGGTATCGGCCCAGCGTTCTGACCGCTCATTCATACGTAAAGGCAACCGCCTGTATGAGGACAGCCTCTTCATCAAAGCCGAGGAGAACTATCTCAAGGCCATTGACGTCAATCCGGAACTCTATGAGGGTAACTACAACCTGGGTAATGCCTATACCGCACAGCAAAAGCCCAATGAGGCTGTTGAGCAGTACCGTAAGACCGCCAATGCCTTGGAAGCCAGAAAGAAAGAGCTGATGGCTGATCCCGATGCCGACCGTAAGGAGTTGGAGAAATGTAAGAAAGACCTGGCTCAGACCTATCATAACACCGGTGTCGTATATCATATGTCGGAGCGTTATGACAAGGCTGTAGAGTCATACAAGGAGGCCTTGCGCAACAATCCTCTTGATGATGAGACCCGTTACAACCTGATTCTTGCGCAGCGCATGCTTAAGCAGCAGCAACAACAGCAGCAACAGCAGCAGGAACAGCAGCAAGAGCAACAGCAGGAGCAGCAACAGGAACAGCAGCAACAGGAACAGCAGCAACAGGAGCAGCAACAGCAGGAACAGCAGCAACAGGAGCAACAGCAAGAGCAGCAGGATATGTCACAGGAGAATGCCGAGCAGATTCTGGAGGCTGCCATGCAGGATGAGAAGGATGTACAGGAGCGTGTCCAGGAGCAGCTCATGAAAGTCCAGCCCAAGAAACCGTTAGAAAAAGATTGGTAATATGAATATATCAAACCTGACAAAAAGATTGGTACTTCCGGTAATGCTGATTCTGCTTGCCGGAGTTGGTGCAGCCGCACAGGATGATGCCATAACGTTTACGGCGCAGGCGCCTAAAGCCGTCGTCGTAGGTGAGCGTTTCAGGATCTCATACAAGATCAACGCCAATGGCGCCAAGGAGTTCCGTGCTCCGGATATGAAGAGCATCAACATCCTTTCGGGCCCCAATACCTCCAGCCAGTTCAGCCAGCAAATCATAAACGGCAAGTCAACCCAATCAGTATCGGTGACTTATACATATGTGGCTGTTGCCACTGAGGAGGGTGACGTTCAGCTGGATGGTGCCACCATCAGTGTAGGTAACAAACAGTATACATCCAATAAGCTGACAATCAATGTGCTGCCTCAGGACCAGCCGCAGGCGTCACAGGCTGCACAGAGCTCACAGGGGCAGGGGAGCGGCCAGTCGTCACAGAGGTCTCAGAGTCAGGCCTCATCGGCCCAGTCCGGTGCCGATGAGCTCTTTATGCTTGCAACCGTTGACAAGACTACGGTATATGAGCAGGAGGCTCTGCTGCTTACGTTCAAGGTATATGCGCTGCCGTCAGTTGACCTTTCAAGCCTGGGCACCAAGATGCCTGACCTTAAGAACTTCCACGTCCAGGAAGTAGAACTGCCCAATCAGAAAGAGTTCCAGCTGGAGCATTATAACGGCCGTAACTACAAGACCATCGTTTGGATGCAGTATGTGCTGTTCCCGCAGCACTCGGGCGAGCTGGAGATTCCTGTAACTGAGTTTGAGGCAGTAGTAAGACAGCGTGTAGAGAACAGGAGTGAGGATATCTTTGACATGTTCTTCAATCCCACAAGATATGTGGAGGTTAAGAAGACTCTCCCCACACGCAGCATAAAGATAAACGTAAAACCGCTGCCCCAGGGCAAGACCGGCTCATTCTATGGCGGAGTAGGTGACTTTAACATCAGCTCCACCATCAGCTCAACCGATGTCACTGCCAATGACGCCGTTACCGTCCGCGTAATCCTGTCAGGTACCGGTAACCTCAAGCTCGTCAAGACCCCTGAGATCAAGTTCCCGCAGGATTTTGACATATACGATCCCAAGGTTGAGAACAAATACACCATAAAGAATGGCCGTCAGACCGGTAACAAGGTCTATGAATACCTTATTATACCGCGTCACTCAGGACAGTACACCATCCCGTCACTTGAGTTCCAGTATTTTGACCCCAAGAGCGGCACCTATAAGGTTACCAGGACCGATGAGTACACCCTGAACGTGGCAAAGGGGCAGGGTGGTGACAGCCAGACATCGGTGGCATACGTAAACAAGGAGGACCTCAAGTTCGTGGGTCAGGATGTAAGGTTCCACTCTACACCTGCATCTCTCAGGTCAGGCAAGGGCGGATTCTACGGCTCAATGCAGTTCTATCTCTGTCTGGCAGCTCCGCTTCTGATACTGCTTGTACTGGTTGCCATATCACGCAAACGTATAGCTGACAGTGCCAATACCGTCAAGGTTCGTGCCGGAAAGGCCAACTCAGTTGCCACCCGCCGTCTCAAGGTAGCCCGCAAGCTCATGAAAGAGAACCGCAAGAATGAGTTCTATGACGAGATGATGCGTGCCCTGTCCGGTTATATGGGTGACAAGCTCTCCATTCCTACGGCAGAACTGTCAAAGGATAGGATAGGAGAGACACTCCGCACCCGTAAGGTATCTGATGATACCGTAAAGCAGGTGATAGGCCTTATGGATGACTGTGAGTTTGCCCGATATGCACCGGGTGATGAATCCGGCAAGATGGATCGTCTGTATGAGCAGGCAGTTGCCGTTATCGGTCAGATTGAGAACTCTATTAAATGATTAGCCTTATGAAAAAGATATTAGCTCTTGTATTGATGATGGTTCCGGTGCTGGGAATGGCACAGGAGAATGACGGAATGATGAGTCTGGTGGCTGATTCCGCCAGGATTGATGCGGTTCCTACATTGGCCGAGGCTGACAGTGCATATATACAAGGTGATTACCTCAAGGCAATCAGCATGTATGAGTGGTTCATTGAGAACCAGGGCTCAAACGCCACCTTATATATGAATCTGGGCAACTGCTGGCTCAAGCGCGATGAGGTGGCCCGTGCCATCCTGAACTATGAACGTGCCTATCTTATGGACCCGTCAGACCCCGATATCAGGTTCAACCTTGAACTGGCACGTACCAAGACCGTGGACAAGGTATCACAGGTAAATGAACTTTTCATCGTGGCATGGTTCAAGAAACTTCTGGCCCTGCTTGACGTAAACGGCTGGGCAGTTCTTACGGTGATGCTTTTTGCATTGACTATATTACTGATAGGCCTGTTCCTGTTCTCCAAGAAAACAGGAATGCGTAAAATATCTTTTTCTTTTAGCGCTTTTTTCTTGCTTTTGTCTATTTTATCTTTTATCTTCGCTACTACACAGATGGGAAATATCCGCAATCGTGACACGGCAATCATAATGTCACCGAGCGTTACGGTTAAGAGTACTCCCAGCGGTGCCGGTACAGACCTGTTCATCATTCATGAGGGACGCAAGGTAAAGATACTTGACTCCTCAATGAAAGAGTGGGTGGAGATAAGACTTGAGGACGGTAATACAGGTTGGATCCCGGTTAATGCAATGGAAATCATTTAAAGAGGATATGGAATGATTGAAGCGCAGGGTCTCATAGAGACAGACAGATTGGCCACGCTGTCAGTTAATGGCAGCGGATCCCTTTTCTGGGATAGTGTGGCCAGTTTATACACTTCAGTCTATGTATGGATACCTCTTGCGCTTGTAGCTCTTTTCCTTATAATAAGGAATGTAAATCCCCGTAGAATTCTTTTGGTACTGTTCCTGTTAGCTGTCACCGTCTTGCTGTGTGACCAGCTCTCATCATCGGTATGCAAGCCCTTGTTCCATAGACTCAGACCTACACATGATCCCAATATATTGAATATGGTAGACACCGTAGATGGCTATCGTGGTGGTCTTTACGGTTTCTTTAGCGGTCATGCGGCCAACTCGTTCGGCCTGGCAATGTTCTTTGTGCTGCTTGTAAAGCACAGATGGTTCGGCATGTCAGTCCTTATATGGGCTTTCCTGAATTCCATTATAAGGACCTATCTGGGCGTACATTTTGTTGGCGACATTGTTGTAGGCGCACTCACCGGAATGCTTATAGGCAGCATAACATACTGGATTTACAGCATGTTTGCACGTAAGGATAAGAAATCAATAGATGCACGCGGCTCAAGCCTGTTGTACACCAGATCCGGATTCATGCGCAGTGACGTGTACCTGTTTATCAGCGTCCTGTTTGGCACGTACTCGGTAATATTGATTTTAGCATGTTTTAACTAATTGATTATAAGAGAATTATATATTTACTAACTGATTTGATAACTATCTAAATTTTAATGCTTATGACCAGATTAATCACATTTAACGAGCTTCGCCAGATCAAGGCGCAACTTCCTGAAGGCAGTATTCACAGAATCGCCGATGAGCTGAATCTTGATGTTGAGACCGTACGTAACTTCTTTGGCGGTACAGATTACAAGCAAGGCTCATCGGTAGGTTTCCATAAAGAGCCGGGTCCTGACGGTGGAGTTGTAGTTCTGGACGACACCACAGTTCTTGACCGCGCCCTAGAAATTATAGCGGAATCCAAAAAATAATTAGGTTTCCAAAACTAAAAAGGTTTCCAGCTGCACAAACCAACAAGGTTTCCAGCTGCACCCAGTAAAACTAAGGCCTCGCGAGCAAAGCTAGCGAGGTCTTAGTTTTACCCGGCCTGGAAGGCCGGCAGAGCGGAATGGAATGAAATGGAATGCAGCGGGTTTGGGGCGTAGCCGCCCCAAACTAAAAAAAGGTAAAATGCTCCTAATACAATAATACGTTTCCAGTTAGCGACTTTTTAGGCCCATAGGGCCATAAAAGTCAAAAACACCCGAGCGCCGCGCAGCAGCGAGAAACTTATGTAAAACCACCCCCACCAAACCCCGCCCAAAATTCACATAATAACTATTATGTTAAATAGCCAAAACACCCCCACACCCCCAAACAAAAAGAAGACCTCACGGAAATCCCGCAAGGTCCTCTATAAATCAGGTAATCAGTCCGGATTAAAGCAGACCAGCTTCTTTCATGCGAGCCTCGATCTCATCCAGCTGCTTAGCCATGTTGAGCTTGCTGTAGCACTGCTGCAGTCCGATTCCCCATTTCTTTACGGAGCTCGGCTCAATCTCTCTGAGCTTCTCGAAATACGGAAGAGCCTCTCTGTAATAGTTCTTCTCCTCCTCCTGTGCCTTCTTGAACGCTGATGAACGGTAGTCAAGATTTGACTTTGAATCCATGAAATCCAGAGCCTGGTTTACAATGCAGAGACCAAGATTGAAGTATGCATCGGCAAACTCAGGTTTCTTCTCTACACAAATCTTATACTGTTTTATGGCCTCATCATAGTTCTTGTTTGACTGTGAAATAAATCCAAGTACAAAGTAGTTGTAATGCTTTTCCGGATCAATCTCTATCATCTCCTTGACAAAGTTCTCAAGGGCAGCCATATCGTTCTTGTTGTTGTAGTAGTTGAGCAGCTTAGCATAGTAATAATCTCTTGTGGGGTATTTCATCATTCCCTCCTTAAGAGACTTGATCCAGTTCACGGTATCGCCCAGATTAGCGTAGCTCTCGCAGATGAGCTCTGTTGCATCAGGACCGTATGTGGAGTCATTCTTGGCAATCTCAGCATACTTAAGGCAGTCCTCCCAGTTCCCCAGGCTCATGGCGCAAAGTGTGGGGAAATATGCCCATTGCTCTCTGTACAGCTTCCATGTCTGATCATCTGCCATGAGCTCTGCAAAAGGTTCGCTCTGAGCCATCTGGTAGTACTGGTCAAACAGCTTGTATGCGGTAGCGAAATCAGAGCGGTGGTTGAAATAGAAGATACCGGCATTGACAAGGGTGCTCAGGTTGCGGTGAACTCTGGGAATCAGGTTCTTACGGGCCTCATAGTTAACCTTACCCTTCTCGTTGGGTATCATCTGGAGTGAGTCTGCCTTAAGGGCATACTTGAACCAGTCAAGCAGATAGTTGTACATTGTTACTGTATCTGACTTGCCGTTATTGTACTTTATGTCCTCGTCATTGAAGAAATACTCATATATGACAGCTGCTTGATACCACGTCTGATCCCAATCCTGAAGCAATGGGTCCTTCATGGCCTTGTCAATGAGTCTCTTGGCACCTCTCTTGTCTGCAACGTCATCTCTCTCCATCTCATCCTTAGCCTCCTTAACCACTTTCTGAGCGGCCTTGGTGGCTTTCTTCAGTTCCTTATCAGTCATCTGAGCATAAGATGTGCATGATACGCCCAGTGCTGCAATCAAAACAAAAATAAGCTTCTTCATGTTGAATAAGTTAATTGGTTTTACATTATTAATATATTATTTCAATTATCCGGTTAAATCTTACTCGGTTACAGGTGCCTCCTGAGGGGTTTCAGGGGCAGTCTGCTCCCCACCCTCGGTTTCCGGAACATCGGGCTCGCTGTCAACCTTGCAGATAGAACCTATCTGGTCATTACGTTTCTCAAGGTTGATAAGCCTTACGCCCTGTGTGGCACGGCCCATAACACGGAAATCAGATACGCTAACACGCAGTGTGATGCCTGACTTGTTGATGATTACCAGGTCATTGTCATCGGTAACTGCCTGTATTGATACCAGCTTTCCTGTCTTCTCGGTAATGTTGAGTGTCTTGACACCCTTACCGCCGCGGTTGGTCTTACGGTAATCCTCAATCTCGGAGCGCTTGCCGTAGCCCTGCTCTGATACAACCATGATGGTCTCCTCAGGCTGCTCGTCGACAGCTATCATGCCTACTACCTGATCCTCACCGTCCTCATCAAGAGTCATGCCGCGAACGCCGGTCGATACTCGACCCATGCCGCGAACCGTACTCTCATTGAAACGGATTGCACGACCGTTACGGTTGGCTATGATGATCTCCTTGTTACCGTCAGTAAGCAGAACGTTGATAACCTTGTCACCCTCATTCAGGTTGATGGCGTTGATACCGTTCTGACGCGGACGTGAGTAATCCTGGAGTATTGTCTTCTTGATTACACCGTTCTGTGTGCAGAATACCAGATAGTGGTTTGAGGTGAACTCTGCATCGGCCAGGTTCTTGATTGCTATGTAAGCGTTTACGGCATCACCCGGCTCAATGTTGAGCATATTCTGGATGGCACGGCCCTTTGATGTCTTGCCGCCCTCAGGTATATCGTAAACCTTAAGCCAGTAGCAACGTCCCTTCTGTGTAAAGAACAGTATGTAATTGTGTGTGGTTGCGGTGAATATGTGCTCTATGAAGTCCTCGTCACGCTTGTCTGATCCGCGTGATCCTACTCCACCCCTGCCCTGCAGACGGTACTCTGTAAGGGCGGTACGCTTGATGTAACCCAGATGTGACATTGTGATGATCATGGGCTCATCGGCATAGAAGTCCTCAGGATTGAACTCCTCGCTGGCGTATACTATCTCAGTCTTGCGCTCGTCACCGTACTTGTCAATGATAACCTGCATCTCATCCTTGATAACCTGCTTGCACTTCTCAGGGTCATCCAGGATGCTCTGGAGTTCCTCAATACGTGCCATAACCTCATTGTACTCATCATGCAGCTGGTCCTGCATCAGTCCTGTGAGCTGACGCAGACGCATGTCGACGATGGCCTTAGCCTGGATGTCATCCAGTCCGAAACGGTCCATGAGGTTCTGTATGGCGTCGTTAGGTGTCTTGGCGGCTTTGATGATCTGTATTACCTCATCAATGTTGTCTGATGCTATGATCAGGCCCTCCAGTATATGGGCGCGTTTCTTAGCCTCCTCCAGGTCAAACTTGGTGCGGCGTATAACCACCTCGTGACGGTGATCTATGAAACACTTGATTATATCACGCAGGTTGAGGCATTTGGGACGTCCCTTTACAAGGGCTATGTTGTTTACGCCGAATGATGTCTGCAGCGCGGTCATCTTGAACAGCTTGTTCAGTACCACACCTGCATTGGCGTCACGCTTAACGTCTATGACTATACGCATACCCTCGCGGTCAGACTCGTCATTGACGTTGCTGATGCCCTCAATCTTCTTATCTGTAACAAGTTCTGCAATGAACTTGATGAGTTCTGCCTTGTTTACGCCGTAAGGAATCTCGGTTACGACAATCTTGTCATGCTGCTCGCCGGCCTCAATCTCGGTCTTGGCACGCATGATCACACGGCCGCGTCCGGTCTCATAGGCCTCACGTACGCCGCTTATGCCGTAAATGTAAGCACCTGTGGGGAAATCAGGAGCCTTGATGTACTGCATCAGCTCATCAACGGTGATGTCAGGGTTGTCAACCATTGCCATGCAGCCGTTCAGGACCTCAGTCAGGTTGTGAGGCGGCATGTTGGTGGCCATACCTACGGCAATACCGGATGAACCGTTTACAAGCAGGTTGGGTATGGTTGCGGGGAGTACCGTAGGCTCCTCCTCCTTATTGTCATAGTTGGGGACAAAGTCAACCGTGTTCTTGTTTATGTCCTGCATCATCTCCTCGCCTATCTTGCGCAGACGGACCTCGGTATAACGCATGGCTGCGGGGCTGTCACCGTCAATTGAACCGAAGTTACCCTGTCCGTCAACCAGCGGATAGCGCATGATCCAGTCCTGTGCCAGACGCACAAGAGCACCGTATACTGAAGAGTCACCGTGCGGATGGAAGTGTCCTAACACATCACCCACCGTACGGGCCGATTTGCGGTATCCCTTGTCCGATGTATTGCCGTCACGCATCATGCTGTACAGTATGCGGCGGTGTACCGGCTTGAGTCCGTCTCGGGCATCCGGGAGAGCTCTGGCTACGATGACTGACATTGAATAGTCAATGTATGAGGACTTCATCTCCTCCTCAATGTTCACCCTGATAATTCTGTCCTGGTTTTCCAATTTTCCTTGAATTTTATGACTTTTACAATAGTTGTTCAGCCTGGTGGCATAAAACACCCAAAATTACTTCAAAAATAGTTCTCGCACAACTTTACGCGCGTATTTTTAATAAGGTGTTAATAAGTTTTAGGATACTGAGGTCGGACTAAATGGCATAACTTGGTGAGTGGCATGTGATTTGTTGATATCTTATTGCAAAAACAGGTATTAACCGGGCGTAAAACCGATTATCTTTGCATTATATCGGAGCTTGGCCCCAATATTCATACTATGATGGAATATCGATTATCAGATAAGCTCAATTCAATACTGTCACTCTCCAAGGAGGAGGCTGAACGTCTGCTTCAGCCTGAGGTTACGGCCGATCATCTCCTGCTTGGAATACTGCGTGACGGCAGCAACAAGGCTGTTGAGCTTTTGTCCGGCATGGGTGTCGACCTGGCAGACCTGCGTCTGCGTCTGGAAGCCGCTCAGGTGCCGTCAGATACCAATACAGACAAGACACCCATTGAGAAGATAGCACTCTCCGTAGCCGTGACCAGGCTGCTCAAGATCAGTATGCTGGAGGCCCGTCTGCAGAAAAAGGAGGAGGTTGACACCGATCACCTCCTGCTGGCGATCCTGCGTGACCGCGCCAGCTCTACCGCAAACATACTCTCATCCTACAATGTGGATTACCGTAGCCTTCTTGACCGTATAAACGGTGCTCCTACTGAGATCCAGATGGGTATGGGACTCACTGACAGTGAGGACGATGAGGATGATGAGATGTCCGGTTCACAGCCGGATTCAGGCAAGCAGCGTCCCGTCAAGACCGCAACTACTGCAAAATCAGGCAGCAATACCCCTGTGCTTGATAATTTCAGCACAGACATGACACAGTCCGCTCAGGACGGCAAGCTGGATCCTGTGGTAGGCCGCGAGAAAGAGATTGAGCGTCTTGCCCAGATACTTACCCGCCGCAAGAAAAACAACCCGATACTCATAGGTGAGCCCGGTGTAGGCAAATCCTCAATCGTAGAGGGTTTGGCTCAGCGTATCGTGGAGCGCAAGGTGTCACGAATGCTGTTCGGAAAACGCGTGCTTGCACTTGATATGGCAGCCGTCGTGGCCGGCACCAAGTATCGTGGACAGTTTGAGGAACGCATCCGTTCCATAATCATGGAGCTCAAGAAAAATCCTGACATCATCCTATTCATTGATGAGATTCATACCATTGTGGGTGCAGGATCTGCCCCAGGTTCTATGGATGCCGCCAATATGCTCAAGCCTGCCCTGTCCCGCGGAGAGGTGCAGTGCATCGGCGCCACTACGGTCGATGAGTACCGTAAATCAATAGAGAAGGACGGTGCTCTGGAGCGTCGTTTCCAGAAGATACTTGTAGAACCCACCACTGCTGATGAGACCCTGCAGATACTTGAGAATATCAAGGACCGCTATGAGGAGCATCACAACGTTACATATACACCTGATGCCTTGAAGGCTTGCGTCACT
Source organism: uncultured Prevotellaceae bacterium (assembly GCA_900319225.1). Taxonomy (GTDB): domain Bacteria; phylum Bacteroidota; class Bacteroidia; order Bacteroidales; family Bacteroidaceae; genus Colenecus. The sequence goes on from ONNV01000011.1 coordinate 50,526, forward strand.
CTGGCTCAGCGTTACATCACGGACCGTGCATTCCCTGATAAGGCTATCGATGTCATGGATGAGGCCGGCTCACGTACACATCTGTCTAATCTCTCCGTTCCCAAGGAGATTGAGGACAAGGAACATGAGATAGATTTTGCCCGTGAGGCCAAGAATGATGCCGTAACACGTCAGGACTTTGAGCTTGCTGCCCGTTTCCGTGACCGTGAAAAGGAACTGGAGACAGAGCTGGAGAGTATGCGCAAGGATTGGGAACAGTCACTCAAGAGCCATCGCGAGACTGTGGATGAGGAGAATATCGCCACTGTGGTATCCATGATGAGCGGTGTTCCGGTACAGAAGATAGCCCGTGAGGAGGGTGAGCGCCTTAAGGGCCTGGCCCCTGCCCTCAAGTCAAAGGTGATAGCTCAGGACTCGGCCATCGACCTGCTTTCAAGAGCTATCCGCCGCAGTCGTGTAGGCTTGAAAAATCCCAACAAGCCCATAGGCTCATTCCTGTTCCTGGGCCCCACCGGCGTTGGTAAGACCCTGCTTGCCAAGGAGCTTGCAGAGCAGATGTTCGGAACCACTGACGCCCTGATACGCGTGGATATGAGTGAGTTCATGGAGAAGTTCGCCGTCTCACGTCTGGTAGGAGCGCCTCCCGGATATGTAGGTTATGAGGAGGGCGGCCAGCTCACAGAGAAGGTTCGCCGTAAGCCCTACTCCATCGTCCTGCTCGACGAGATTGAGAAGGCGCATCAGGATGTATTCAATATCCTGCTTCAGGTGATGGATGAGGGCCGTCTGACCGACAGCGAGAGCCGTACGGTGGATTTCCGCAATACCATTATTATAATGACCTCCAACATAGGCTCACGCCAGATTCAGGAGTATGGCCACGGCATAGGTTTCAGTACATCCGATGCCGGTACCGAGAGTGCCCGTCAGGATATCATCCGCAAGGCTCTGAACAAGTCATTTGCCCCTGAGTTCATTAACCGTATTGATGAGATCATCACATTCAACCAGCTGGACCGTAATGCCGTAGGCAGCATCGTTGAGATTGAGCTGGCGCAGCTCATCAAGCGCATGGAGGATATGGGTTATACTCTTTCTGTAACCGACAAGGCCAAGTCATTCCTGGCAGACAAGGGTTACAGCCGTGAGTACGGAGCCCGTCCGCTCAAGCGTGCCATCCAGACATATGTCGAGGATAAGCTGGCCGAGATAATGATTGACGGGGACTGCCCCGCAGGCTCAGCGCTCACCGTTGATGTGAATGCCGACGGCACGGACCTGACTGCAGTTTTGTAGAGAATTAGACATAGAGTCAGTATAAGACTCCTGTTCAGCCAAAATGTCAGACGCACCCCCGTCTGGCATTTTTGTTGTATCCTGTATGGCAAGACAATAATAAAACCATATAGATATGCAGAAAGGTAAGATTGGAGTAACGACCGAGAACATATTCCCGATCATCAAACAGTTCCTGTACAGCGACCGTGAGATATTCTTGCGTGAGATAGTTTCAAATGCCGTAGATGCAACCCAGAAACTCAAGACCCTCTCATCAAAGGGTGAGTTCAAGGGTGAGATGGGTGACCTCACGGTACATGTAACCGTAGGTAAGGATACCATTACGGTAAGCGACCGCGGTATAGGAATGACAGCTGCCGAGATAGACAAGTATATCAACCAGATTGCCTTCTCGGGTGCCAATGACTTCCTTGAGAAATACAAGAATGACGCAAATGCCATCATCGGCCACTTTGGTCTGGGATTCTACTCTGCCTTCATGGTCTCCAAGAAGGTTGAGATCATCACCAAGTCCTACCAGGAGGGCGCCCAGGCTGTAAAATGGAGCTGCGACGGTTCACCCGAATTTGAACTTACTGATGCCGATAAGGCCGACCGCGGTACCGATATCATCCTCTACCTGGATGATGACAGCAAGGAGTACCTGCAGGAGACCACCATCCAGGGCCTGCTCAAGAAATACTGCCGTTTCCTGCCCGTACAGATTGCCTGCGGCAAGAAGAAGGAGTGGAAAGACGGAAAGGAGGTTGAGACCGCCCAGGACAACATAATGAATGATGTGGAGCCCCTGTGGACCAAGACCCCGGGTGACCTCAAGGATGATGACTACAAGGCGTTCTACCGCGAGCTCTATCCCATGCAGGAGGAGCCTATGTTCTGGATACACCTTAACGTGGATTTCCCCTTCCACCTTACCGGTATCCTCTATTTCCCCAAGATCAAGACCAATCTGGATTTGCAGAAGAACCGCATACAGCTGTACTGCAACCAGGTATTCGTGACAGACTCCGTAGAGGGAATCGTTCCTGACTTCCTCACCCTGCTGCATGGCGTTATAGATTCACCGGATATCCCTCTGAACGTATCCCGTTCATACCTGCAGAGTGACTCAAACGTAAAGAAGATATCGGGTTACATCACCAAGAAGGTAGCTGACCGCCTTACATCCATATTCAAGAATGACCGTAAGGAGTTTGAGCAGAAATGGGATGACGTAAAGCTTTTTATCAACTACGGAATGCTCACAGAGGAGGATTTCTACTCCAAGATGGAGAAGGTTGCCCTCTTTAAGGATACAGACGGCAAGTACTTTACCTTTGACGAGTACAAGAAACTCATAGAGGCCGGCCAGACCGATAAGAACAAGAACCTTATCTATCTGTATGCCACCAACAGGGAGGAGCAGTACGGCTACATTGAGGCTGCAAAGAACAAGGGCTACAATGTACTGCTCATGGATAACCAGCTGGATATTCCGGTAATAGGCATGCTGGAGCAGAAATTCGGTAACTCAAGCCGTTTCTGCAGGGTTGACAGTGACTCAGTGGACAACCTGATTGCCAAGGAGGATGCAGCCAAGACAGATCTGCCTGCCGGTAAGCTGCGTATGATAACCAAGGTGTTCAGCAGCCAGATGCCCAAGATAGAGAAGGCTGATTTCCATGTTGACGCACAGCCTCTGGGCGAGTCTTCACTGCCTGTGATGATTACCTGCAGCGAGTATATGCGCCGTATGAAAGATATGGCCGCCATACAGCCCGGCATGAATTTCTATGGTGATATGCCCGATATGTACACCGTAATCCTTAACAGTGACCACAAGCTCATCAAGCGTGTGCTGGATGATGCAGCCGCCGCATGTGACGACAAGATCAAGCCTCAGGATGACACGCTGTCAGCACTCAAGGAGCGTCAGTCAGAGCTGCGCAAGGCTCGTGAGGGAAAGAAAGATGACGAGGTACCCCAGGCTGAGAAGGATGAGATGAAGGATATTGACGGTAAGATATCGGAGGCTGAGAACGCCATCTCAAAGATCTACAGCGATTATGCTGCCGGCAATAAGATTGTCAGCGAGCTCATAGATCTGGCTCTGTTGCAGAACGGAATGCTTAAGGGTGAGTCTCTGGCTGCATTCATTCGCCGCAGCGTGGATCTTATCTGATAAATCATTATTTTTAATGAAAATGGGCGCTGGGAGAACAAAGGCGCCCATTTTTATTATATATTTGCATATAGCCGTACCCTAGTTTATGAATGTTATGTTTAAGAGGACTGTTATATTGCTGATTGCCATACTGTTATCGTTTGCACAGCCTGCCTTGCCGCAAAAGGTGGGACTTGTACTGAGTGGTGGCGGCGCAAAAGGTATGGCCCATATCGGCGTAATACGCGCCCTTGAGGAGAACGGCATTCCAATTGACTATATTGCAGGTACATCCATGGGTGCTGTGATAGGCTCCCTGTATGCCATGGGCTATTCACCCGATGAGATGGAGGACCTTATCCGTTCCGATGAGTTCAGAAACTGGTATATGGGTTCCAAGGATATGGCTTATGACTTCTATTTCAAGCAGAACCCTCCCACCCCTGCATTTGTATCGGCACAGATTGCCATACGTGACTCCATGACCGTGATACGCCCGATGGTCAACAGTGTGGTGGATCCGTTGCAGATGAACCTGGCTTTTGTGGATGTCTTTGCGGGCGCATCGGCCGTATGTAACAAGGATTTTGACAACCTGTTCGTGCCGTTCAGAGCTGTCGCATCGGATGTGTTCAACAAGAGTTCGATTGTACTTTCCAGGGGTGATCTGGGCGATGCGGTACGAGCTTCAATGTCATTCCCGTTTGTGTTCCGCCCTATTAGGATTGATTCCATAATTGCCTATGACGGAGGTATTTATGATAATTTCCCTGTAGACGTCATGGTCAATGACTTCCACCCTGATTTCATTATCGGAAGCGTGGTGGCCGTAGCTCCGGGTGAACCTGAGATAGAGATACCTGATGAGTATGACCTGATGGGTCAGGTGCGTAGCATGATAGTACAGAAAAGTGACTATAGCCTGGATCCCAGGCTTGGCGTGAAGGTTGAGTTTGACCTGCGCAGCGTTGGATTGCTTGACTTCCATAAGATAAATGAGGTTTCAGATCTGGGTTACCGCAACACCATGATGCTCATGGACTCCATCAAGTCCAGGACATCGGCACGCAGGGACTCGTCATTGGTCCAGGCCAGCCGCAGCGCTTTCAAGAGCCGTGTTCCGGATCTGATATTCCGCAATGTTGACGTGACAGGTGTAAACCAGGCTCAGAAACGTTATATCCAGAAGGAGCTTAATGCCACAGACGGTAAGTTTGATTTTGAGGATTTCAAGTCCGGTTATTTCAAACTCCTGTCAGAGGAGGCTATCAATGAGATAATCCCAGGTACCACATTCTCTGATGAGGATTCTACGTTCGGGCTCAACCTGAATGTTGCATTGGACAAGTATCCCACATTCAGTCTGGGCGGCGGCCTTTCAACATCGGTTTCAAGCCAGCTTTACGGCTCGGTTGAGTACAATCACATAGGTGAGGCGGCCGAGTCATATCTGCTTGAGGGACAGATAGGCCGTTCATACAACAATGCCCAGTTCTTTACCAGGATTGACGTGCCAGCCAGGATACCCATGTCATTCTCCGTTCAGTTTGCGTTCAACAACATGAACTATTTCCGTTCCGGATTCCTGTTCTCATCATCCGATAAGTATATGCCGGCTCTCAACAAGTGCATTGAGTTCTATGGCAAGATGAAGGTGTCACGTCCGTTCCTGAACAACTACAAGGCGGTATTCTCATTCGGAATAGCTCAGCATAAGGATTATTACTCACAATCCAGCAGCGTTGACCTGCGCTCGTTCAAGTATGACTGCAACAGACACAATATACTTGGCGGATCTGTCACGTTCACCGGAAATACGCTCAACTCACTCCAGTACCCCACCAGCGGACGTTCAGAGACAATCCGTGCGTTCATAGGTACTGAGAATGACCTGTTCCGTCCCCGGAACGAATACTCTTCCGATTATCACTCTGTAGACCGTTCGTGGCTGCAGATTGAGGCATTCTCGGAGCACTACATCCGGATTTCTCCGCATATTACGCTCGGCACCATGTTTGAGGCATTCTATTCATCCAGGAACTTCTCCACGAACTATCAGGCAACCATTATGCAGACCGGTTGTTTCCGTCCTACGGTCAACAGTAAGTTCCTGTTTGACCCGGATTTCTCGGCCAATGCGTATTTTGCCGCAGGAATCAAACCTATCTGGCTGATAAATAATATATTCCATCTGCGTGCCGAGGTGTATGCCTTCCAGCCTACCCGTCCTATCAGGAATGAGAACGGTCTGGCAGCATACGGTAATGCCGTTACGGGATTCCAGGTGATGGGAGAACTCAATTTCGTGGCACAGTACCAGAGAGTACAATTCAACGCTTTCCTGGACCTCTCTACATCAAGTTACAATCCGTCCATGTTTGGAATAACATTTGGATTCCTTATGCCTAACGAGTGGTTCCTGGAGTAATCTTAACCGCGCAGCTCCCTCTGCTTGCGGAGCCATACCGTGGGTGACGAACCGGCAATTTTCTGGAACTGTCTGTAAAATGTGGAACTGCTTATATAACCGCAGGAGTATTCCACGTTCTTGAGGCTCTCGCCTTTAAGCAATAGCTCCTGGGCATACATTATCCTGGCATAATTCACATAATCAGAGAATGACTTGCCGCTGTACTGCCTTACTGCTATTGACAGGTATGTGCGGTTAGTCCCCAGTCTCTGTGCCAGGTCTATCAGGTTCAGGTCCGGTTCCAGGAACACTTTCTGGTCATTCATAAGACGCTCCAGGTTATTCCAGCAATTGGTAATGGTCAGTTCCTGGCGGTTCTCGGGATACGGATTCTTGGACTGTTTTGACTGATCTCCCTTCTCCAGCATGTGCCTGATGTCATCGGCACTGTAATCTATGCCGAAAGCCAGTATGGTAAGGGCAAACTGGAAGAAGAATGTGAATAGGATAAGTATCAGTTTCTGGATGTTTATCTCCTGCTGATAATCGGGTGATGCTTCACGTAACAATACCACAACCACACCAAGTGCGGTCAGGGTTGCTATTATCCTGGATTGGCTTACAGATTTGCCGTAACTGGATGAGAAATAGTCATTTATAATATTCTCATACTTATACATGTACCAGCTGCACCAAAGCAGTACACCGGCCTCGAACCAGAATGTCACCGTTTTTGCCATGTGGTAGCATAGATACTCCATCACGCTCAGTTGAAAGTCATTGGTGGCAAGCACGTCTCCTTGCAGTATGACACTGTCATGAATGGTGCGGAGCGAACTCTGACTGGCTCCCAGATATATGGCAAGGAACATGGTCATGATAGCCGCCATTGGTATGAAAACCATATAGTCCTTCTTGGTGATACCCTTTATGTCTGTCAGTTCTGTGGTGAACAGGTAAAACAGCGGGGCGTATGCCAGACTGACAATTATATAGACCGGCCATGTCCATATCATATGGCATTTGTCCGGGTTGAACAGCTGTGCATATATGAGCATCCTAAGGCTCCATACTATCTGCAAACCTGCAAGGAACCAATGTGACCTGTTCTTGTCCTGCTTAAACAAAATGATGGCAAGTGCGCAGATAAAGCAGAATACACCAAGCAGAGTGTATAACAGGTGTACCGGAATATTGCTCATAGACCTCTTTATTTGTTGTAACGTCACGAAAATAGTCAAAAAGCCCCAACTAACTCTCAAATTATTCGTTTAAAATGATATTTTTGCAGGAAATAACAACTATTGCAATTATATGGAGAAATATCCTCATTATCTGGAACGGCTTGAGGCTGCCACACGTAAATTCTGGAATAAACCCGCTTTGAACAACATCGGAGGTGAAAGTTTTACCTACGCCCAGATGGCCCGTTCAATTGCACGTTTTCATATTGTTTTTGAATATGCTGGAATAAAGAAAGGCGAGCGTATTGCCCTTTGCGCACAGAACGGTGCCCGTTGGGGATTCGCATATCTGGCTGTAAACACATATGAGACGGTTATTGTGCCTATCCTGGCCGATTTCAAGCCTGAAAGCGTAATGGGACTGGTAAACCACTCCGGCAGCATAGCTCTATTTACCGATACCGATAAATGGTCCAAGATGTCGCCTGACGCAATGCCGCAGGTGCGTGTCGTTATTGACGTCAACTCCCTGCAGGTGCTGTTCTGCAATGATGACAAGATCAAGTACGCATTTGATCATCTTGATGAGCTGTTTGACAAGAAATATCCTAACGGTTTTGGTCCGGATGATGTCCACTATCCCACAGATAACTGGGATGACCTCTCCACAATCAACTATACATCGGGTTCTACAGGCGATCCCAAGGGCGTAATGCTTACCTACCGTAACTTTGCTGCCAACGTGGATTTCAGCCAGCGCCATGTGCCTGCAGGTGACAAGATGGTCTCCATGCTGCCTATGGCCCATATGTACGGTCTGGTAATTGAATTCCTATATCCGCTTTGTAACGGTACCTCCATATACTGGCTGGGTAAGGCCCCCACTCCGGCGGCTCTTATGAAAGCCTTTGCCGATGTAAAGCCCTACCTGCTCATCACCGTTCCCTTGGTGATGGAGAAGATCTACAAGTCCAAGATCAAGCCTATGATAGACAAGCCGTCTATCAGGTTTGCGCTTAAAGTGCCTATACTTAACCGTATAATTTACAATAAGATAAGAGAAGGACTTATAGCTGCATTCGGCGGTAAGTGTGAGGAATTCATAATGGGTGGTGCAGCTCTTAACCCCGAGGTGGAGCGTGTACTCAAGAAGATAAAGTTCCCCTATCTGGTTGGTTACGGAATGACTGAGGCCTGCCCGCTGCTGGCGTATGAGCACTGGACCAAGTATGTGCCCGGTTCATGCGGAAAGCCTGTTGATGTGGCTGAGGTACGTATTGACTCAGAGGACCCGCAGCACAGCGTCGGTGAGATTCAGGCCCGCGGTGAGAACATAACCATAGGTTACTATAACAATCCTGAAGCAACAGCCAATGCTTTCACTGAGGATGGATGGCTCAAGACCGGCGACCTGGGTATCATGGATGCCGATGGCAATATCTTTATCCGTGGACGCTCCAAGAACATGATTCTGGGCCCATCAGGCCAGAACATCTATCCTGAGGAAATTGAGGCTGTGGTAAACAATCAGGAGTATGTAGTGGAGTCTGTAGTGGTAGACCGTGGCGGCAAGTTGGTTGCTCTGGTATATCTGGATGAGCAGGCAATTGCCAAGGCACTCCTGGATGCCGAGGCCAAGGATGCCATTCCTGAGAATATCCGCCTTGCATCAAACCGTCAGTTGCCGGTTTACAGCCAGTTAGCCAAGGTAGAGATTCAGGCTGAGCCTTTTGAGAAGACTCCCAAAATGTCTATCCGCCGTTTCCTGTACAAATAAGGCATTTCCGGCCCTTACGACCGGGAAGTGATTCACATATGAAAAAACGTAAGTGGACATTCCGGCTGTTTGTAAGATTACCCTTACTGTTTTTTACCGTGAGCGTAGCTTTGGTATTGCTGCTGCGATGGGTTCCGGTAAGGTATACTCCGCTTATGCTTAAACGGGCCATCCAGTACCGTAAGGTTGAGTCATTCAGCACAAAACATGACTGGGTGAGCCTTAAGGATATATCCCCTGAGATGGTCAAGGCTGTGGTTATGACTGAGGACCAGAAGTTCTACACCCATAAAGGCTTTGACTGGGATGCACTCAAGGAGATGTGGGATTCACACAACAGGAAAGGAACCAGACTTCGTGGCTGCAGCACCATATCGCAGCAGACGGCCAAGAATGTGTTCTCATTCGGGTCGCACACATCGACACGTAAAGTATGGGAGGCTTATTGGACGGTCCTGATTGAGAAACTCTGGAGTAAGGACCGTATCATGGAGGTTTACCTGAACGTGATTGAGATGGGTCCCGGAATATATGGTGCAGAGTCTGCCGCAAAGCATTACTACGGCATTCACGCCAAGAGTCTGAACCGCAGACAGGCTGTGTCAATTGCTATTTGTCTGCCCAATCCGCTCCGTTATAATCCCGTAAAACTCTCCTCATACCAGATGAGGCGTTGCAACACCTTGATTCAGAGAATGTCACAACAATAGGCCTATCTGCCAGGTATCCCTGAGTTCTGGCCAGTCTGATGTGTCTTTAGTGAATGCTGCCATTTTTTTTGCTTTTTTCATGAAAAAAGTGGCCTAAACATAGTCTATATCCAAAAATAAGACGTATCTTTGCACCGCTTTAAGGGAATAACCCCTATCAAGTTGGTTCCGTAGCTTAACTGAATAGAGCATCTGACTACGGATCAGAAGGTTCCGAGTTTGAATCTCGGCGGAATCACAAAACCAAAAATGCCCTGGATCTTTGATTCAGGGCATTTTCGTTTTCGTGCTCCCGCCGAGATAAAGCCGAAGGATTTATATCGAGCGGGAGCATGGAAACGAAAATAGAGCCCGCGTGAGCGGGATCTTTATTTTTGGTTTTGTGGCAATTAGCTCCCAGCGGGGCAGAGATGCGCCAAACGTTAGTTTGGTGAATTTCGGCGGGCTCCCAGCGGGGCAGAGATGCGCCAAACGTTAGTTTGGTGAATTTCGGCGGGCTCCCAGCGGGGCAGAGATGCGTCAAACGTCAGTTTGTCGAATCTCGGCGGAATCACAAAAGCAGAAATGCCCTGGATGCCTTGTTATCCTAAAGGTGCAGCGGTCACCACCTCGGAGTATGGTGTTCACAATCCGGACTTGGAACCGGCTGGCTGGCTCAAGCTGGGAGAGAATGTAAAGAATACTCTGACGGGAGCACTCGCATTGCTCGGGATTGGTGCGGAGTCCACATTTCACCTTGGGACACGAGCATTCCAGATAACTGAGTTCATATTCCAGGCCTGGCGTGATGACCCTGCCCTGATAGGAACGGCTGTTGTATCCTTCAGAGTAAATCCTGTCAAAATCGCCGTTATACTTGGCGTAGATTTCCTTGTGTAACGGGAGGACATAATCCTTGACGCATTCTATAGCTTCTTCTTTATAACCCATATTGAGGCGTAAGTTGGTTTAACGAAGCCAAATATAGGTATTTGTACTGATATGAGAGATATGTTGAGTACGCAGTTCATCTGAATGTGTACGATTTTGGTCCGGCACCGGAGTGCAGCCGTGGGCACAGACCCGCAATGAGACGGCCGGGGAAAACCTGCAGGAAGATGCGATTGTTATGCTTCTAGACTATCCTTGGCGTTCTGGCCTTTACGCCTGGCCCTGTTCTTTCTCACGAAATAATACTGAATGGTAATTAATACCACGCCTACAGCGAGTATGACGGCATAACGGCCGGCCTTACTGACGCCCCAATCTCCCAATAGGACGACAAGGACTGTCATTAGCAGATATATTGCGATGGATATGATTAGATTACGTGTCGTATGATCTTTGTCCATAGTTGTGGGGAATATTATGAGTTTGACTTATCTGAGTCTTGTTTATCCCACTTCTTCTTGGTGATAATCAGGATAAGGATGATTATTAAGAAGAAGCCCTTTAATACAATGGCGGTATGCGCAACCTTGGGCAGATTGGGACAAAAAAAGTTGTATATCAAAAAACAGCCGCAGATAGCCGCGATTAAGAGAGATACATCTAAGATGATCCGTACGGTTTTGGGCTTCATAATTGTTAGAAAAGGGTTAGTATTTGCAAATTAAGGGATTATCCCTGGTATTTGCAATAGTAGCGCGGATGTGTTTTCCTGAAAGACGCAAAGCGAAACGATAATAATGCGTCAAAATTTAAAAATGGGGCATGACACAGGGAACTCGTCTCGGTTTTATCAAATATCGGCTAAATATTCGTCTCGGTTTTATCAAAATCAAACGGCCCCACAAATGATTGTGGGGCCGTTATCTGGTGATTCCGCCGGAACTCAAACATTCAAAGCCTCCATCAGGGCGCCGTATGCCCCATCTGCATCACCAAACTCCTCCAGCAACTGCACAAATTTGCTGCCAATTATGCATCCTGCAGCATTAGCCTGGGCACTCTCCAGGGTCTGGCGGTTGCTTATTCCAAAGCCAATCATGCGGGGATGCTTGAGACCCATGTCATTGACATGGTTAAAGTACTCCTGCTTGCGTGCATCAAACTCCTTCTGTGCACCTGTAGTGGCTGCAGAGCTTACCATATAGATAAAGCCGTCAGTGTTGTCATCTATAAAGCGGATACGCTTGTCGCTGGTCTCAGGGGTGATGAGCATGATGATGCGTACGTCATACTTATCGGCCACGGGCTTTACTGTCTCAAGATAGTCCTTGAACGGCAGGTCCGGTATTATCACACCGTCTATTCCGGTCTCGCTGCACTGTTTAAAGAAACTCTCGTAGCCAAACTGATATATGGGGTTAAGATATCCCATCAGCACCAGCGGCATAGTTACGTCCTTGCGGATATCGGCCAGCTGGCTGAATAGCAGCCTTAGTGTCATTCCGTTTCTGAGAGCCTTGGTGGCGGCATCCTGGATTACGGGGCCGTCGGCCATGGGGTCACTGAACGGGATACCCACCTCAATCATGTCAACACCCTTCTGCTCAAGTGTGCGTATTATCTGTGCCGTGCTGTCAAGTGTGGGGTGTCCGGCGCAGAAATAGAGTGAAAGTATGCCATTCTTCTTGCTGGCAAACAAATTATTTATTCTGTTCATAGTTGCGTATGTTATTGATAAATATACTCAGTTTTGTAATATCCTTAAGTGCAGGTTCGGTCTCAAAGCGGCTGTTCAGGTCAATGCCGGCAAATAGAGGGTGGCGTATTGACATGATCCTATCTTCCATATCGGGGCCGATACCTCCGGCCAGCAGGAACTGCTTGCTTCCGTGGTAGCTCTGCAGTAGGCTCCATTCAAATTCCCGGCCGCTACCGCCCCACCCACTGCATTTGGTGTCAAACAGCAGCATGTCAACTGCGTCCTCCTGCTCATACTCTGCGCATTGCTCAAAATCCGCGGCCGTATCCACCGATATGGCTTTAATAACGGGCAGTCCGGTAATAAGGTGGATGATATGGCATAGCTGGGCTGATTCATTGCCATGAAGCTGTATGCGGTTAAGCCTGTACTCGGTAGCCTTGACCTGTACATACTCTGGCTCGGGATTGACAAAGACCCCTACTCTCTGCAAGTCAGGCAGATAATCCGGCTTACAGCTCACATAGCGCTTGCTCCCCGGCCATAACATGAATCCCATCATATCAGGATGTAGATTCTCCACATCCCTGATATTGAGACTGTCACGCATTCCGCATACCTTTATTTTCATATCCTTTCAATGAATTGTTTAAGTGCCAGACCCGGGTCCTTCTCTTTCATAAAGCACTCTCCCATAAGGAATCCACGGAATCCGGCTGCGCGCAATTGGCGTACCGTATCGGGGTTGCTTATGCCGCTCTCGCTCACTTTAACGGCCTCTGTAGCCATTTTCTCCGCCAAACGGAAAGAGTTGGCCACATCTGTGTGGAAAGTGCCCAGATTGCGGTTGTTTATGCCGGCCATATCGGGCTCACAATCAAGATATTCCAGCTCATCCTCAGAGTGCATCTCAAGCAGAACCTCCAGCTTAAGGTCATGGGCGGTACGTGTCAGTGAACGGCACTGATCCTTACTCAGGTCGGCTGCAATAAGCAGTACCGCATCGGCACCAACCAGGCGGGCCTCAAAAAGCTGATACTCATCAATGATGAACTCCTTGCGCAGGATCGGGATATCCACGGCCTGACGTACCTGAGGAATGAAATCCAGTGTGCCGCCAAAATACTTGTTGTCAGTAAGTATGCTCAGGGCCGATGCTCCACCGGCTGCGTACATGGGCACCACATCCATAGGCTTGGCATCCTCATGGATCCAGCCTTTTGATGGGCTCTTGCGCTTGAATTCGGCAATGATACCGTAGGGGCTGGAGGCCAGTGAACGGCTCATGCTGTAGGCGCTGATGCCGGCGGCCATAAGACGTTCCACACGGGCATAGAGGTCACGGGGTGAAACAAGCTGCTTCTGCTGCTCCACCTCCACCCTCTTGAAAGCCACTATTTCCTGCAGTATGTCTTGCATTACTGATTGATTTCTACAAATTTACGGAATGCTGCCAATGCGCGGCCACTTTCCAGTGACTCACGTGCGGCTGCCACGCTGTCCTCAATGCTCATGTTGCGGTCCATAATACCTATACCGCAGGCGGCGTTGGCTATGATTACGCTCTTCTGGGCATCGGTAGCCTTACCCTCAAGTACATTGTCAAAGATTGCCTTTGCCTCCTGGATAGTGTTGCCACCATAGATATCTGAGGGTGATACATAGTCAAGACCCATATCCTTGGGGGTGTATACCTTCTCGTAGAAGTTGGTTACCACCTTGAATCCGCTGGTAAGTGATATCTCGTCATATCCGTCATAGCTGGTGATTACACCAAAGTTGTCACCTATGCGCTGATGGATGTTCACGTACAGACGCAGCTGAGCCTGTGTGGCGGTTCCGTGCAGGGAGTTCTTGGGATGGCAGGGGTTTACGAGCGGTCCCAGCAGGTTGAAGCAAGTGGGTATGGCCAGAGCCTTGCGTGTGGGTCCTACAAATTTCATTCCGTAGGCAAACAGCGGTGCGTGGAAGTAGCATACACCTGCCTCATCGAGCGATCGGCGCAGGATGTCAGGGTTGTCGGTGAACTTTACTCCGTGCTCCTGCAGCACGTTGCTGGCGCCGCTTACGCTGCTGCTGCCGCCGTTTCCGTGCTTGGTAACCTTGTAGCCGGCTCCAGCAATGACGAATGCCGAGCAGGTGCTTATGTTGAACGTGTTCTTACCGTCACCGCCTGTACCTACTATGTCAAGAGTGTTCTCCTGATCCAGGTCTATGTGCTTACCGGTCTCCAGCAGGCCCTGGCGCAGGCCCAGAAGCTCATCTACAGTCACTCCACGGGTCTGAATGGCCATAAGCAGAGCGGCTATCTGCTGGTCGTTGTACTTACCGTCAATAATGTTGAGCATGATGCTGTGTGTCTCCTCCTGAGTCAGTGTGGCACCGTCAATAAGTTTCAAAAGATACTGTTTCATATAGCAATGTTATTTATTTGTTATTCAACCAATTATTAAGGATAGTCTTACCTTGGGGAGTCAGTACGCTCTCTGGGTGGAACTGAATTCCTCGGATATCGAACTCGCGGTGTTTCAAGGACATTATGTACCCGTCATCACTGCGGCTGGTCACCTCAAGGCACTGCGGAAGGTCGTTGTCATCGACCACCCAAGAGTGGTAGCGCCCTACCTCAAGGTCCGATGCAAGACCCTCAAACAGATAATCCTGTGCCGTGAGATGTGCCGGAGTAGCCACTCCGTGTACCACATTACCTATATTGAGCAACTTGGCACCGAATGCCTCGCCAATGGCCTGATGTCCCAGGCAGATGCCTAAGATGGGCTTGCGTCCTGCATACGCCTTGATAACCTGAGGCATAAGACCTGCCTCGCTGGGAATGCCGGGACCCGGAGAGAGCACAATCTTGTCAAACTGCTCCAGATCCTCAATGCGGAACTTGTCATTACGAACTACTGTCACACTTGCTCCGAGCTCCTTGAGCAGGTGGCTCAGATTGTATGTGAATGAGTCATAATTGTCTATTATTACGGTCTTTATCATAACTTCTCTGCCATTTGGATAGCCTTGCGCAGTGCGCCCAGCTTGTTGTTAACCTCCTGTAACTCATACTCAACGTCGCTCTTGGCAACTATGCCGCCTCCGGCCTGGAACCACAGCTCACCGTTACGGCTCACAAAGGTGCGTATGGTGATGGCCTGGTTCAAGTCTCCGTTGAATCCTATAAAGCCGATGCAGCCGCCGTAGGCACCGCGGTTATGCGGCTCATACTCACTTATAAGCTGCATGGCGCGTACCTTGGGCGCACCACTAAGTGTGCCGGCCGGGAAAGTGTCAATGAATGCACGTACCGGGTCAGCGCCTTCATCGAGTGTGCCCGATACGCGGCTTACCAGGTGAATTACATGGCTGTAGTATTGCATATCCTTGTAAAAGTCTATGTGAACGTTGTGGCAGTTGCGGCTCAGGTCGTTACGGGCCAGATCCACCAGCATCACGTGCTCGGCATTCTCCTTGGGATCATTCTTAAGGTAGAGGGCATTC
This sequence comes from uncultured Prevotellaceae bacterium, assembly GCA_900319225.1. GTDB lineage: Bacteria > Bacteroidota > Bacteroidia > Bacteroidales > Bacteroidaceae > Colenecus. The sequence goes on from ONNV01000011.1 coordinate 66,116, forward strand.
TCGCGGTCCTGCTCGGCATTACCGGTACGCTTGGTGGTTCCGGCAATGGGATCGATGTATGCCTGTCGGCCCTGAATGCGGCAGTGAGTCTCGGGGCTTGAACCGAATATCCTGAACCCGCCAAAGTCAAAGTAGAACAGATACGGACTGGGATTGATGCTCCTCAGGGCACGGTACAGTTGGAAATCATCGCCGGTGAAGGACTGCTTGAAACGGCGTGAGAGCACAATCTGGAATACATCTCCGCGCTTGCAGTGGGCAATTCCGCGGCGTATGTTCTCACGGTGTTCATCATCGGTCAGGGTGCTGGTGCAGTCACCTACCGCATGGAATCCGAATGTGCGGAACGTATGGGAACTCAGGCTGTGCTCAAACTTATCAAGTGAACTTTCCTCACCTTCACCCAACAACTCAATGAGAGTCAGTTCATTGCTGTAATGGTCAAATACCGCGATGCTCTTAAAGAGCGTGTACTGCATATCGGCCGCATCATTCTCCTTCTGGGTCTCGTCCTTGATGCTTATGTTCTCAAAGTAGCGTACGGCGTTGAATGTGGTGAATCCGTACAGGCCGCAGTAGTTGCTGCCCTCGCCCTCTATGCTAAACTGGCTCAGGAAATCATTTATTAGCCTGGCAGTGTCATAATCGGCACTGATGGCGTGCTCCTGCGTGGTTCCGTCGGGCAGCAGCATGGTTCCTACGCCATGAGCAATGCTGACTGTGGCAATGGGATTGATGGCAATGAATGACTTGGAGTTCTCAACGCCGTGATAATCAGAACTCTCCATGAGTACACTCTGTGAGTAGAGGTCACGTACGTTAAGGTATGCCGTTACTGGAGTGAGCAAATCACCTGCCACTTTACGGCTAGCTGTAAGGTATTTAAATTGCGTCATAATCTATCTCGTCTTTATGTTTAAGGTATGTTGTAAGGTCTTTGTCGCCGCGGCCGCTTACGGTAAGCACAACCACATCGTCTTGGCGGAACTTCATCTTGGGCAGCATGGCCAGCGCGTGGCTGCTCTCCAGTGCCGGGATGATACCCTCAAGTCTGGTCAGCTCAAATGCGGCCTGCAGGGCCTCATTGTCGTTTACGGCCATCACCTGGGCGCGTCCGGTCTTGTACAGGTTGCAGTGTATGGGGCCTGTGCCGGGATAATCCAGTCCGGCCGATATTGAATAAGGCTCTATGATCTGGCCATCAGGGGTCTGCATCACCATGATACGGCTGCCGTGCAGTATTCCGGGAGTTCCTATCTCCATCGATGCGGCGGTCTGCGGGGTGTCTATACCCATTCCTCCGGCCTCGCCCAGAACCAGCTTAACGCGCTCATCATCAATATAATGATAGATTGTTCCTGCAGCGTTGCTGCCTCCGCCTACGCATGCCATCAGATAGTCGGGATAGTCACGTCCCTCTTTCTCCATAAGCTGCTCCTTAATCTCGGCCGATATCACGCTCTGCAATCTGGCCACCATATCAGGATAAGGGTGCGGACCTACGGTACTGCCAATGATATAGAATGTGTCGGCAGGATGACAGCACCAGTCACGTATAGCCTCGTTTGTAGCGTCCTTAAGGGTCTTGTTGCCGCTGTAAACGGGCATCACCTCAGCCCCCAGCATACGCATGCGCTCCACGTTCACTGCCTGGCGCTCCACATCCAGCGCACCCATATAAACCCTGCAGGGCATATTCATGAGCGCGCATACGGTTGCTGTGGCTACGCCGTGCTGCCCGGCACCGGTCTCGGCAATGATGCGTGTCTTGCCCATGCGCTTGGCCAGCAGGATCTGTCCTATTGAGTTGTTTATCTTATGGGCACCGGTGTGGTTCAGGTCCTCACGCTTAAGGTAGAGCTTGCAGCCGTATTTCTGGCTCATGCGTGATGCGTAATACAGCGGGCTGGGACGGCCTACATAGTCGCGCAGCAGTGCATGGTACTCTTTCTTGAACTCCGGGCTCTCAATAATGGGCAGGTAGCTCTCCTTAAGTGTCTCTACGGTTTTGTAGAGTATCTCAGGGATATATGCACCTCCAAACTCTCCGTAGTATCCGTTACTGTCAATCTGATAAGTATTCATATTATGTCGTTGTTTATTATCCGTTGTTGGAATTTCATTAAAAAAGGCCCTCCGTGAGTAACGAAGAGCCTTATATCTATCATTCATTTCAGGGAATGGCTTTCTAACCTCACGATATTTTGTACCTTGAGTTCTGCCACCACCAAAATGAAAGATTCATTGTCATTATTCTGCTTTTATGCTTGTTTCGTGCTGCAAAGTTATTCAAAAGTTCAATATGCAATGCAAATCTGTGACTTTTTTTTGCACGAGAGATTTAAGGGTGTTTGTATCGGAACTGCTGGAAGTTTTCCAGTTGCAGTAGCTGAACCATCTGTTCCGGGAGATCATCAGTGCAGCAGCGTTAAGCGGAGAGCCCTGAAGGATCCCGTTAAGAACGGCGCTTGTTCGAGGAACGTTAGGCCCCCGAAGGGGGACTATAAGGACGAGTTCGCCGTTTAGGGTCCGTAGGGGTTCGGAGTAGCTGCGGAACGTTGTCTCCCGGAACAGATGGTTCAGCGTAGCTTAGTTTCCGATACGAACGCCCTTAAATCTCTCGTTTGACGAGGACAGAATTCAAGATGGGAAGTAACTCTTGGGCACTGCCGGGATAGACAATACCTTCCATACCTAATGCCTTTGCAGCATCGACATTGTCCTTTCGGTCATCGATGAAAACGCATTCCTGGGGCTTGAGATTGTATTTTGAGAGCAGCACCTGATATATGGCAGGGTCAGGTTTTGCCAGCTTTACGGAACTTGACACCACGTAGTTGTCAATGTTACCAATGGTCTTGAAGCGGTGGCGGGCCTCTTCAAAGGTCTCGGCAGGCCAGTTTGTAAGACCATAGACCCCCACTCCTTTTGCTTTGAGGCCCTGGATGATATCCAGCATGCCAGGCAAATCACCATGGCACATATCAAACCAGCGGTCACGGAACATGGCTATAGGCTCAGCGTACTGCGGATACTTTTTCTGCAGGTCTGCCACACATACATCCATTGTTTCACCGCTGTCCATACGGGTAAACCACTCACGGTTGCAGACATTATCAGTAAAGAATCGGCATTTATCCTCGTCGCCACCAAAATAAGGCAGGAACAGATATGCGGGATTCCAGTCTACAAGTACATTGCCAAAGTCAAAGATGACGCTTTTAATCATTTGATTGTGTGTTTACTATAGTATCAGTCTGTAAGCTGTCTGCAACTGATAATCCTACCATTTTCATGTAACCGCTTACAGCCTTGAGATACTCCGGCATGTCATCCTCCTTGATGGGATCGACAGCCGGCAGGTCCATGCGCAAGGGGTCAATGGCAGTTCCGTTCTTGAATACGCGGTAATCCAGGTGCGGTCCGGTTGCGGTGCCGGTCATGCCAACAAAACCGATAAGCTGGCCCTGCGATACATGGGTACCCACGCTTATGCCCTTGGCAAAGCCTTTAAGGTGCATGTACTCAGTGGTATAGGTTGAGTTGTGCTTGATCTTGATGTAGTTGCCGCCCCCCTTGCTGTCCCACGCCCTGGCAGTTACCACACCGTCACCTACAGAGTATACCGGAGTGCCCGACGGTGCTGCATAGTCAACGCCGTGATGCGCACGCACAATCTTCTTGATGGGGTGCAGACGGGCCTCGGAGAACTTTGAACTGATACGTGAGTAGCTCAGCGGCGCCTTAAGGAAGGCACGGCGCAGGCTGGTACCGTTCTCATCAAAGTACTCGCCACGTTCATTATGGTATGTGTATCGGAAAGCATAATGGTCCTTGCCCGATGTTATGAAATTGGCCGCAAGGATATGTCCGGTGGCGACCCTTACGGTATCGGCATAGAGTTCCTGATAATAGACTGAGAATGAGTCCTTACGCTGGATACCAAAGAAATCAATGGTCCAGGAGTAGATGTCCGACAGCATTCCGGCCAGGTCAGGGGCAGCCCCCTGCTCTATCATTGCGTTCCAGAGTGAAGACTCTATGCTTCCGCTTATATAGTTGAGCACAGTGTCTACCGGAAGTGTGCCTACGTAGCTGTAAATGCTGTCTGCCAACGAGTAAACGGCATAATCAGTCTTGTTGATGTCATAGACAAAATAACGCACGCGGGCCACGGAATCCTGGTCACGCAGCAGATGGTATGTCTTGCCGGCCTGGATCTTACGCACGCTCCATGTATCATTCGACGACAGTTCCATATAATGTATGGTCTGCATGGATACGCCGTTACGGTTCAGTATGGTCGATACCAGCTCGTTACGGCCTACAACGCCGTCTTCTACGTCAAGGCTGTCAATGCATACTCCCCATCGGATGGTAGGCTCAGGCTCAAAAAAAGTCTCATCACCCTGATTACCGGATATGACGCGGTTTTTCCCGAAATTACAGGATGCGAGCGATATAAGTATCGCGGTCAGTAATATGATCGGCCGGTACTTCATTCCTTTATTCCTGCAAATCCTTTTGTTATTTCATTATGGAGCGCATCGCTTACGGGAACCAGAGGCAGGCGCATAACGTTCTGCAGTTTGTTCTGATCGGCCATGACAGCCTTTACTCCGCAGGGGTTACCCTCCTTGAACAGGAGTCCGTAGAGCGGATCAAGCTGCTGCTGGATAGCGGCTGCCTCGTTGAACTTACCCTCCATTGACAGGTGAACCAGCTTGCCGAAAGTCTTGGGGACGGCGTTTCCTATTACTGAGATCACACCGACTGAGCCGTTCTGAATGGCTTCCATTGCCAGACTGTCATCACCTACAATAACCTTGAAATGCTCAGGAGCATTGCTGATGATCTCCTTAATCTGGTCCATCTTGCCCGATGCCTCCTTTACGCCAATCACGTTCTTGAACTCACGCGCAATGCGAAGAGTGGTCTGAGCAGTCATATTAATACCTGTTCGTCCGGGCACATTGTAGAGTATGATGGGTTTTGATGAAGCCTTGGCTATCTCTGCAAAATGGCGGTAGACACCCTCCTGAGACGGCTTGTTGTAGAAAGGTACAGCGCTCAGGATACCGTCGATGCCATCCAGCTGGTACTGCTTTATCTGTTCTACTGCAGTAGCGGTGCAGTTGCTGCTGCATCCTACCATGATGGGAATACGGCCGTTAACCTGCTTTATCACGAACTTGGTTACGGTAAGGCGTTCATCGGATGTGAGCGTAGGAGTCTCGGCTGTGGTGCCCAGTACGCACAGAAAATCCACTGATCCTTCAATCAGGTTTTCAACGATACGTGCCAGAGTGTCAAAATCTATCTGACCGTCCTGGTTAAACGGCGTTACCAGAGCAACGCCCAATCCCTTAAAAGGGTAAGAACAATTCATTGGATACTATAGTTGTTTTTTCATTAATCAATTCCAGAAATTCACTCTCACTCATAAGCTTCACGCCAAGCTCCTGAGCCTTCTCGCGTTTAGCGGGTCCCATGTTGTCACCTGCCAGCACGAATGATGTCTTGGCCGATATGCTGCCTGCGTTCTTGCCGCCGTGACGTTCAATCAGCTCCTTGTACTCATCACGTGAATGGTGGTTGAACACACCGCTTATCACGATAGTCTTGCCGGCCAGAATATCGCTTCCGCCCTGCTGCTCCGTCTCTGCCAGCTCCATCTGCAGCCCGAACTCCTTAAGACGGCTTACCAGCTGACGGCTGCGCTCATCATTAAAGAAGCTCACAATGCTCTGTGCAATCTTGCCTCCAATCTCATTGACGGCTGTAAGTTGCTCTATTGTAGCTGTTTCAAGTGCCTCCATTGATTTGAATGCACGTGCCAGGATTTTGGCAACGGTCTCGCCTACAAAACGTATTCCTATGGCAAACAGCACCCGCTCAAACGGAACCTTCTTGGAGTCCTCTATGCCGTGAACTATGCTTACGGCCGATTTCTCACCCAGTCCCTCCAGACGGCATATGTCCTTTGCCTTAAGAGTATACAGGTCTGCAATATCCTTTATGAGTCCGGCCTGGTAGAACTGGTCAATAGTCTCAGTTCCAAGACCGTCTATATTCATGGCTTTACGGCTTACAAAATGCTCTATGCGGCCCTTTATCTGAGGCGGGCAGCTGATACTGTTGGGGCAATACCACGCAGCCTCACCCTCATATCGAACCAGTTTGGTACCGCATTCAGGGCATACATCGGCAAACTTTACGGGATCACCTACAAGGATTGAACGTGAATCCAGGTCAACGGCTGTGATCTTGGGTATTATCTCACCTCCCTTCTCCACATAAACCATATCGCCTATATGCAGGTCCAGCCCCTTGATTATGTCTGCGTTATGCAGTGTGGCACGCTTAACTACGGTGCCTGACAGCTGAACAGGATCCAGATTTGCAACCGGAGTCACGGCGCCTGTACGTCCCACCTGGTATGATACGCTGTTAAGACGTGTAAGCTGACGCTCGGCCTGGAACTTGTATGCTATCGCCCAGCGCGGTGATTTGGCCTTGAATCCCAGATTGCGCTGCTGGCGCAGTGAGTTTACCTTAAGCACTATGCCATCGGTTGCAACAGGGAGGTTCTTACGCTCTGTATCCCAATAGTTTATGTATTCAAGCACCTCATCGATCGTGGTGCATTTCTTCATGTGGTCCGATACCTTGAAACCCCATTTCTGGGCAGCCATCATATTTTCATAATGACCGTCACAAGGCAGCTGCTCGCCCAGCAGATAGTACAGGTATGAATCCAGCTGACGTCGTGACACCTCCTGCGGATTCTGCAGCTTGAGTGTGCCCGATGCCGCATTACGCGGGTTAGCAAACAGCGGCTCCTCCTGGAGCTCACGCTCGGCGTTAAGACGCTCAAATGATGTCCAGGGCATCAGCACCTCGCCGCGAATCTCAAAATTGCGGGGCCAGTCACCTTTCTGCAGTACCAGCGGAACGGATTTTATGGTGCGGACGTTATCGGTCACGATATCACCCTTTACGCCGTCGCCGCGGGTCACGGCCTGAACCAGCTTGCCGTCCTCATAGATAAGAGAGATTGACAAACCGTCATATTTGAGCTCACAGCATATCTCAAACGGCTCATTGAGCAATCCGCTTACGCGCTGGAAGAAATCCCTTACCTCCTGCTCGTTATACGTATTGTCCAGTGACAGCATGGGATATCGGTGCTCAGCCTGCTCAAAACCCTTGCTCAGGTCACTGCCTACGCGCTGTGTGGGTGAATTCTCATCATAGAGTTCAGGATGCCTGGACTCCAGGTCAATAAGCTCATGCATGAGCTCATCAAACTCTATGTCTGATATGACGGGAGCGTTCTGCACGTAGTACAGATTATTGTACCTGTGCAGCAGTTCACGCAGTTCCAGAATGCGCTCTCTCTCGTTCATATTCTGATTGGGGCTGAAAGACTCTTTTTCAATCCGCGAATTTACGCATATTTTTGTAATTTTGCGGTCGCTAAAGCCACCTAAATTATGCGTATAGACATTCTTACCGTATTCCCTGAGATGCTTGAGAGTTTCTTCAACTGCTCAATGATGGCCCGTGCCCAGAAAGCGGGTCTGGCTGAGATATGTCTGCATGACATCCGTGACTATACTACCGATAAGCACCACAAGACTGATGACTACCCTTTTGGCGGTTGTGCCGGCCTTGTAATGAAGATTGAGCCCATTGACCGCCTCATTACAGACCTCAAGTCACAGCGTGATTACGATGAGGTGATCTACACATCGCCCGATGGTGAGACATTCAACCAGAAGATTGCCAACAGCTTGTCACTGCTTAACAACGTCATAATCCTTTGCGGACACTACAAAGGCATTGACTACCGCATACGTGAGCATCTTATTACCCGTGAGATAAGCATAGGTGATTACGTACTTACCGGTGGTGAACTTGCCGCTGCAGTAATGACCGACAGCATTGTCCGCCTCATTCCCGGAGTCCTGTCCGATGAACAGTCCGCCCTATCCGACTGCTTCCAGGACAACCTGCTGGCTCCGCCGGTCTACACCCGCCCCGCAGAATACAAAGGCTGGCGCGTTCCCGATGTGCTTTTGTCCGGCAACCAAGCCCTGATAGACGATTGGGAATTCCAGCAATCTATGGAGCGGACCAAAAGGTTGCGTCCTGACCTCCTTAAGTAATAACCATCCGGCGGATTTCTCGCCGCTTCGCGGCTCGGTTTCCCATTTATATGTTTCCATTAATACCCAGCCAATGAATTGGCTGGCTACCCCTATCATGTGCCTAGCGGCACAAGCTAATGCCGTAGGCATTGGATACGGGTAGCCAGCCGTTTCAACGGCTGGGTCTTTCCAAACATAAATACGTTTCCCCGTGCGTGTCCCTAATCCGCAGATAGGTTTCCAGTTGCACCCAGTAAAACTAAGCCCCGACAGCAAAGCGTTGTCGGGGTTTAGTTTTACCCGGCCTGGAAGGCCGGCAGAGTGGAGCGGTATGGAATACCGCGGAACGGGTTTGGGGCGTCGCCGCCCCAAACTAAAAAAAGGTAAAATCCAGCTAGCGACTTTTTAGGCCCTGAACGGGCCATAAAAGTCAAAAAATCCCGAGCGCCAAAGGCGCGAGAGCCCGCCGGATGGTTTTATACCTCCAGCGCGCCGATTATATCCTCAACGGAATTAAATCCGTGGCGGGTAAGGTAATCCTCAATCCCATCCACCACCTTCTCCGATATAGCCGGATCAATGAAGTTTGCCGTACCAATCTGGATGGCACTTGCGCCAGCCAGCAGGAACTCAATTGCATCGGTAGCGCTGCAGATACCGCCCAGACCTATTACGGGAATCTTGACGGCCTTTGCAACCTGCCATACCATACGCAGGGCAACGGGTTTTACGGCTGGACCGCTCATACCGCCTGTAACGGTTGACAGGATAGGTTTGCGCCTTTCGGCATCGATAGCCATACCCAGCATGGTATTTATGAGTGATACGCTGTCGGCTCCTGCACCCTCAACTGCACGGGCAATCTCGGTGATATCGGTCACGTTAGGTGAAAGCTTGACTATCAGGGCCTTGTCATATGCCTTGCGGACTGCGCCCACAACCTGGGCGGCGCTCTCGGGCTTTACGCCGAACGCCATACCTCCCTGTTTTACATTTGGGCATGAGATGTTCAGTTCTATGGCCGGTATGTCATCCAGGGTGTTTATTATGCTTGCGCACTGTGCGTAATCCTCTATCGATGAACCTGATACGTTCACAATGACATTGGTCTGGAACTTGCGAACCTCGGGATATATATGGTCCACAAAGTAGTCCACACCCTTGTTCTGCAGACCTACGGCATTGAGCATACCTGACGGGGTCTCGGCCATACGCGGATATGGATTGCCCTGACGGGGATTCAATGTGGTGCCCTTTACAATTATGGCGCCCAGACGGTTGATATCCATGAAATCGGCATACTCTGTACCGTATCCGAATGTACCCGATGCAGTCATGACCGGGTTCTTGAGCTCCAGTGAGCCTATCTTTGTATTCAGTTGAACCATTTGAGCTTATCTATAGTAAATACGGGACCCTCTTTACAAACACACACATTGCCTTTATCGGCAGTATCTTCTACGCAGCACAGGCAGGCACCTATTCCGCAAGCCATACGGTGCTCCAGTGATACCTCACATGCAGTCTCATGCTCCATTGCCCAGCGTGCAACTGCCTTGAGCATAGGTGTAGGTCCGCAGGCATAGATGCGGTCAAACTGCTCGCTGTCCATCAGCAGGCTGTGATTGGTTACAAAACCTTTCTCACCGGCAGTTCCATCTTCGGTCGTCATGAACAGGTCACCGTATTTCTGGAACTCCTCCTTGCGCAGAATCAGGTTCTCGGTGCGGCCGCCAAACAGGAATGTGGGGCGGATTCCGTGTGCAGCAAGTTCCTGACCCAGGAACAGCAGAGGTGCCACTCCCACTCCGCCTCCAACCAGAAGCGGCCGTGCCACATGGGTTGTGCGGTAGCTGAAACCGTTACCCAGAGGCAGCAGAACGTTTACTTTATCACCTTGCTTAAGGTCGGCCAGTGACCGGGTACCTTCACCGACTATCTGGATCAGGAATTCAACCAGATTTCTGTCACGGTCTATGGCGTGGATTGATATAGGTCTGCGAAGCAGTACTTTTGCCGATGGTACCTGCAGCTCGGCAAACTGTCCTGCTATCATATCGGGCAACTGTCCGGGATACTGTAAGGTAAGCAGTGTGGCACTTGTACCAACCATGCGGTTGTCGGCCACAAGCATATCTGTCTGGAACTTTTTCATACGTTGTTAATTACAGCGCGAAGGTACAAAAAAAGGTGCAACCCCGCAAAGGGCACAAAAGGGACGGTTCTATCTGTGCCCTTATGACACATCCGGAACCGTCCCTAAATTAATTCAATAAGTATTTTCGCTAAAAGGGCACAGATAGAACCGTCCCTTTCGTGCCCTTAGTATTCCTGAATGTTCTTAAAGTCGCGCCACTCCAGACGTCTCTTGTAGTTGAACATCTGGCCTCTGGGCACGTACAGCTTGGCATTCTGCTTAGCGGCATCATCAAACACATTCGGGCAGTGTGCCGGCCACATTCCATGAGCATTGACCAGAGCCAGCTTGGGGCAGTTCTTGAATGATTCATTTCCTATGATTCTTACATTACCACCCAACTCAACCTCCTCAAGGGCTGAGCAGTTCTTGAAAGCATAGTCGCTGACTGCTGTTACAAAGTTACCGATAGTGATCTTTCTGAGGTACTCATTATCCATGAAAGCGCCGGTGCAGATGATTGCGGCATCCTCAGAGATTACGTACTCTGCAGTCTCCTTCTTGGCGGGATACTTGATAAGCATCTTGTCATCCTTACTGAACAGGATGCCGTCAACATCCTTGTAAGACTGGTTGTTCTCGTTAACTGTGAATTTCTTGAGTCCCGAGCATCCGTTGAACTGGTCCGATATGCGGATAACGCTGAACGGAATATCAATTGATGTAACCTCGGAGCATCCGTAGAATGCGTTCTGCTCTATCTCCATTACGCGGAATGTGAAATCATCATTCTCACCTGTGATGATGAATGACGGGATGCTTACATCACCTTTATAATTACTTGGACCGTCATCAAAGTTCTTACGTCCGTTTGTCCTGTCCCAAGTAAGTGCTACGTTACCAAAGTTGTCCAGAATCTTATAGCAGAGTGTTGTGCCGTTGTTGTACTTGACGGTGATGATCTGATTATCAACATTAGCGTCAAGTTGCTTTACAAGCATTGTCTGCCATACTTCATTCTGGTTGGACTTTGAGACCTCCTTGCTGCTGCGGCAACCAATTAGCGTAAATGCTGCAAACGCTAAAACAAATAGATATCTTTTCATAGCTGTAACTGGTTAAATCTTCTATCAGCAAATATAACGTTCAGAAATTAAAAAAACAAAAAATCCGTATTATTTTTTTAATTCCGATGAAAATTTCTGATAAGTGCCGTCCTCAAAGAAAATCACCACCTCTTTAATAGAACGCGGTTTGCGCTGTTCTACGGTCTCCGGTTGTGCCGATGGCTCTGATTGTGGTGTAACCTCCTTAATATCACGTTTTCTGACAGGTCTTACCGGCTGGCTTTCGTCCTTGAGATTTGAAAAAACGGGAGCTTTCTGTACATCAGCCGGAAAAAAAGCACTCTCCATGCCAGGCAAAAGGGGATAGTCCTGATCCGGTGCCGGAGCCGGAGTCTTGTCGGGCAGTCCTTCAACGGCTGATCCCTTTCCGCTCAGCAACCATTCCAGTTCAACGTTGGGAAAAGAACTGTGGACAGCCATAATGATTTTTAGGCTCGGTTCATTTCTTCCGCTTAATATATGCTGGAGTGTTGTCCTCTGTACTCCTATTGCATTTGCAAACTGAGTGGGACTCAGATTAAGCAGTTCCATCAATTCTATCAGTCTCTCTTTCATAGCTAAAATGGACGTTTTTTATGTGTGTTACAAATGTAACAACAATATTTCTGTTTTGCAATACACATTTGTGTGTTACTTTTGGTTGATACAATTGTAAATATGCACATTTGTATTTGATACATTTGTGACATATCTGCATAAGGCCGTAGTATAGCACATACTACAGTTGGAATTTAGTTTATAATAGCTATCCAAATCATTGATTATAGCAATATTATCATATGCATACGATGCTATATAAGTCAAATCGGGGCATTTTGTATATAGGGCGCTTCAACTTTGAAGAAAAGATTTAGACAACACCCTGTAAATAGCTTGATTTTCAATGTATTACTATTAAATGCTGATAGTGTATGTAGTTTTGTATATTGCCAATCCTGTCCTCCTGGTAGCGGATTGTGACAAATGTTGCGATATACAATTGTAACACCAAATGACGCAATTTGGGCATCATACATTTGTAACCATCCTATCAAATGATACAAATCTGCTAGTTAAAAAAGATTAAGGGCCGTCCATTGGACAGCCCATGAATAAGCTAAATCTGCGAGATTTTAAAATTTGGAATAATCCTGTGCAGTTGTCCGGATTTTCAAAATCCTGGGCAATCAGTGAAGTATCAGATAAAGCAGTTCCTTTAACAGCCCCTCTCCTGTATTGGCTGTTGCATCCAGACCCTTGGACTTGGCGTCATATTTGCGGATGGTGCTTATTATCTGCATTGTCTGTGATGCTGTATAGTTGCGCATACCGGCTGTGTAGTCCCTTACTCCCCAGGTGCTCTTAAGGTCAAGCTGTTCAGCTATTCCCCTATCGGTCTTATCGGGAGCGTAAAAAGCCAGCATAAGGTTGGCAAAATACGGGAATATGGCCGCAGTTACCAGCTGCATGGGATACGTTTTGGGGTTGCTCTCGTAGTATGCAGCTATTGTGTTGGCTTTAAGGACATTCTTGTTGATGATTGCATCACGGAATTCAAAGATGTTGTAATCCTTGCTTATTCCTACGTGCTCCTCAATAAACTCCGGGGTAATCTCTTTTGTTCCCTCCGGCAAGGCGGTTACAAGTTTCTCAAGTTCACCGTTCATGCGGCAAAGGTCAGATCCTACAGACTCACTCATCATGGATATGCCCTTGGAAGACATCTTGAGTGAACGCTCTTTCAGGAACTCTTCAATGAAATCTGGCAGGTCATCATCCTTTACTTTCTTGGATTCAAACAGCAGGCCGTTCTTCTCTATAACTGCAACTATTTTCTTGCGCTTATCCAGCGAACCGTTCTTGTGGCAGAATACCAGGATTGTACTTGGCTGGGGCTGCAGAAGGTATGAATTCAGGATTTCCGATGGGCTTCCTCCAGCCTCAGAATCCTTTTTCATGAGGTGCTGAGCCTCCTTGACTATAATGACCTGACGGTCGGATCCCATGGGATATGCACGGGCACGCTGTATAACCTCGCTCATTGAGGTCTCATTGCCATATAGCACCAGCTGGTTAAAATCCCTGGCCTCCTCGGGGAGAGCATTCTCTCTTATATAGTCAGATATGGAATCAATAAAGAAAGGTTCATCACCCATTAGGTAATAAACCGGACGGTAAACTCCCTTTTCAAGTTCCTTTATAATCTTGCGGTATTCTGTACCTGATGTTGCCATTTCAAATGATTTTCCTAAATTCGCGTTCGCAGATTCTTTTCTGTTGGTTTACAAAGATATGATTGATAATTTGAATTTGCCACCTTTTGAGCCCAAAATATCCGAACAGGCAGGTAAAAAGACTGTTTGGGATCCTATTCGCAAGGTCTGGGTACCCCTCACCCCTGAGGAACATGTCCGACAGGCATTCGTATCATATCTGGTAAACTATAAAGGCTATCCTCTGTCACATATTGCCAATGAGCAGGCCATAGAGCTTAACGGAATGAGCCGGCGCTGTGACAGCGTTGTCTATGACAAGGCAGGTACACCCAAGGTCATCATAGAATACAAACGCCCTACCGTGGCAATCTCCCAGAAGGTGTTCAATCAGATTGCCAGGTATAATCTGGTACTGCATGTGGACTACCTCATTGTTAGCAACGGATTGAAACATTATTGCGTTAGGATGGATTACGGATCCGGGACTTATGTGTTTTTGGGGGATATTCCAGGGTATGGGGATTTGTGATCTTTTTATGCCGTAGGTATTGGATTGGGGTAGCCAGCTATTTTAATGGCTGGGTTACGCAGGTAATAGTGTTTTTTTTTACTCGCACCGGAGGTGCTCGGTCGTTTTTGACTTTTATGGCCCTTGCAGGGCCTAAAAAGTCGCTAGCTGGAATGTCAAGACATTCCTTGACCTCATTTTAGTTTCCTTCGGAAACACCCATCTTCCAGATGGGTTAATTTTGTAT
>ONNV01000010.1 GCA_900319225.1 uncultured Prevotellaceae bacterium
ACTAGTTCATTCAAACCGGTTGTTTCACTTCAGATACAAAAATAAAAAGAGCACCGTAATTACCCATATTGGAATCACGGTGCAAATCTAAAAGTCGTTAAACGAAACGCCGTTCTTAACGGGATCCTCCAAGGCCCTACGCTTAACGCCACTGCACTGATGCTCCCCAAACCCCAGATTCGGCTGCTGCAACAAGTTGCAGGGTTTCTGATACTGATACCCCAAAAAGTTCCTTTGGAAGAGAGGAAAAGAGCGAATAAAAGCGTAACTTCGCGGTCTGAAACAAGTTAGAGGTAAAAATATATGAAAGACTACAAGAGGATTCTGGTTACATCGGCCCTGCCCTATGCCAACGGCCCGCTGCACATAGGCCATCTGGCAGGCGCATACGTTCCGGCCGATATTTATGTCCGTTACCAACGTCTCAAGAAGGTGGACGTGATGTTCATTGGAGGCAGTGACGAGCACGGAGTGCCCATCACCATCCGCGCCAAGAAAGAGGGCGTGACCCCCAAGGAGATCATTGACCGCTACCACTATCTGATGAAGGATACATTCAAGGGAATGGGCATATCATACGACATCTACGGTCGTACCAGCTCCCCTGTTCACCATAAGCTGGCTGCCGATTTTTTCCGTAAGCTGTACGATACCGGCAAGTTCATCCAGAAGACCAGCGAGCAGTACTACGATGAGGAGGCCAAGATGTTCCTGGCTGACCGCTACATTACCGGTGAGTGCCCCCACTGCCACTACGATCACGCATACGGTGACCAGTGCGAGAAATGCGGTACTTCACTCTCACCCACCGAACTTATCAACCCGGTAAGTACCGTGAGTGGTAGCAAGCCCGTTATGAAGGAGACCACGCACTGGTATCTGCCCCTGGAGCAGTATCAGGAGTGGCTTGAGAAGTGGATCCTGCAGGAGCACAAGGAGTGGCGTCCCAATGTATACGGTCAGTGCAAGAGCTGGCTTGACATGGGTCTGCAGCCCCGTGCCGTAAGCCGTGACCTGGATTGGGGTATCCCCGTACCCGTTGAGGGAGCCGAGGGTAAGGTGCTCTACGTATGGTTTGACGCTCCCATAGGTTACATAAGCAACACCAAGGAGTACTGTGACGCTCATCCCGAGCGCGGCAGCTGGGAGACCTGGTGGAAGGATCCTGACACACGCCTTATCCACTTTATCGGTAAGGACAACATAGTGTTCCACTGCATAGTGTTCCCCTCAATGCTTAAGGCCGAGGGTTCATTCATACTGCCCGATAACGTTCCCAGCAACGAGTTCCTGAACCTGGAGGATGACAAGATATCAACCTCACGCAACTGGGCCGTCTGGGTACACGAGTATCTGGAGGATTTCCCCGGCAAGGCCGATGTAATGCGTTACGTACTTACCGCCAATGCCCCTGAGACCAAGGACAACAACTTTACTTGGAAGGATTTCCAGGCACGCAACAACAACGAGCTGGTTGCCATATACGGTAACTTTGTGAACCGTGCCCTGGTTCTGACACAAAAATACTTTGACGGAGTGGTTCCGCAGTGCGGTGAGCTTACTGACTATGACCGCCAGACCCTTAAGGAGTTTGCCGATGTAAAGGGACAGCTTGAGTCACTGCTTGACAACTTCAAGTTCCGTGAGGCCCAGAAGGAGGCTATGAACCTGGCCCGCATAGGTAACAAGTACCTGGCCGATACAGAGCCCTGGAAGTTGGCCAAGACCGATATGAAGCGCGTTGAGACCATCCTGAACATATCACTCCAGCTGGTTGCCAACCTGGCAATCGCATTTGAGCCGTTCCTGCCGTTCTCAAGTGAGAAACTGCGCGGCATGATTGCCCTGGAGGGTGCTGACTGGGACCGTCTGGGTGCCATTGACCTGCTGCCCGCCGGCCACAAGCTGAGCAAGCCCGAGCTTCTGTTTGAGAAGATTGAGGATGACGTGATTGAGGCTCAGATCCAGAAGCTGCTCAAGCGCAAGGAGGAGAATGAGAAGGCTGCCGCAGCCGCACAACCTGCCAAACCCATCAAGGAGAATATCCAGTTCCCCGAGTTTGAGAAGCTGGATATCCGCGTAGGTACAGTGCTTGAGTGCATCAAAGTGCCCAAGTCTGACAAGCTGCTCCAGTTCAAGATTGACGACGGTCTGGGAGGCCGCACAATACTTTCAGGTATCGCAAACTACTACAATCCCGAGGATCTGGTAGGCAAGCAGGTTTGCTTCATCGCCAACCTTGCCCCGCGTAAGATTCTGGGCCGCGAGAGCCAGGGTATGATCCTGAGCGCTCTGGATGCAGACGGCACACTGGCAGTGACCACAGTACAGCGTCCGGTAAAACCCGGAAGCGAGGTTTGCTGAATGCGTCCGTAATCCAGCCTTTGAAAAGGCTGGCTACCCATATCAGATACCTACGGTATCAATTATAAGGAGATGAAAAATGTAGCTGTGATATTAGCAGCAGGCTCCGGTTCAAGAACCGGTCTTTCCACCCCTAAGCAGTTCCTGCCTTTGGGTGGAAAGACTGTTTTGGAGCACTCGGTACAGACATTCAATGATCATCCGGGAATTGATGAGGTTGTAATTGTCACCGCTACAGAATTCATAGAGAGAGTACGGGCAATTGTAAAAGACAACAGATGGACAAAAGTATCGGCCGTATTGGCCGGTGGAAAGGAGCGTTTTGACTCCAGTCTGGCAGCTGTACGCCATTTTGCGGACAATCCGGACGCTGTAATGCTGTTCCATGATGCGGCACGCCCGTTGGTGTCAGAGCGCATCATATCAGACGCTATCAAGGCAATGGAGAGGTATGACGCCGTGGATGTGGCCATACCTGCCGTAGATACTATAGTTCAGTGTAACCGTGAGGGTACCCATATGGAATCCATTCAGGACCGCAACCTGCTGTGGCGTATGCAGACCCCGCAGGGATTCCGCCAGAGGACAATTGAGGAGGCTTACCGCATTGCATTACAGGACCCGCAGTTTACCGCTACCGATGACTGCGGCACGGTACTGCGCTACCTGCCCGATGTCAAGGTAGGTATCGTACGCGGAAGCGAACGCAATATCAAGCTGACTTACGCTGACGACCTCTCCTTACTAGAGTTCCTGCTATCAAGCCCAGAACGGTAGCATACATAATCAGGATAAACACCTTAGCCAACTTGCTTCCCTTCACTACGCTGTCGGGACGGAACTCCATGCGTATCTCATGCTGGCCGGCCGGAATGTTCATGGCACGCAGCAGATAGTTGGCACGGAATATATCGGCCGGCTTACCGTCAATATAGGCTTTCCAACCGTAAGGATAATAGATCTCTGAGAATACCACAGTACCGTCTGAATCAGACTGTGAGCGGTAGGTAAGTACATCGGGAGCGTATGAGGTCAGTTTGATCTCACTACCCTCTGAAGCAGGTTTGAATGCGCTCACGTAATCCTTGAAGTCATCACCCACAACTATCGTGCTGCCCAGGTCAACCTTACCCAGAAGGTCACACTCCTGCACGGGAGTAGCGGCCAGTGAGAGGTTGCTTGCGTACCAGGCGTTTCCCAAAGCATCAGGATTACGCATAGGTGCTATCTGCCCCTCCTTGTTCTGGCTTATGATGTACTTTCCGTTAAGCATGCTGATAACTTTCAGGTCAACCTTGGAGAGGTATCGGTCAATGATATCCTGGTAACGGCGCAGTTTTACGGCGCTGTAACCGCCAAGAGACTTGAGCAGGTTTGACGTATGGGTATCGTTGAATGTATCTCCGGTCAGGTTAAGTACCCTGAAATGGGGATCTGTATCGGCCAGGATGGCCTTCTCAAAGGGACGCGCGTCAAACATGCTGCGCATCTGCTTATGAGTTACAAAGTTGTCATCATTAAAGAATCGCTTGTCAATGGGCCACATATCGGTCACAACTATTACTCCGAGAGCCAGGATCATCCACTGTTTCTTGAGCTTGTCATTGGCAAAGAGCCAGATGACACCGGCTGTGAGCGCTATGAAGGTGAATGAACGCAGCGAGTCACTGCGCAGAATGGCTGCACGGTCGGCCATCATTCCCTGTATGATAGGAGCATATGACTCCGGTAACCTGGCATCTATGGGCGCCGAGAATGAATAGATGGCACCTCCAAACAGGGCAAAGAAGAGACACAATCCGGCTGTAACCAGGATTGAGATATAGATGGCGTTGTTAATCTCTTTCTTCTCTATCTTTTGCTCCATTATCTGCTTAACGGCCATAAAGCCCAGAAGCGGTATGATAATCTCTGCAATGACCAGTATGGACGATACCGCACGGAACTTGCTGTACATGGGGAACCAGTTATAGAAGAGCTCGGTGAGCCACATGAAATTCTTACCCCATGACAGGCCCAGCGAGAAGAGGGTTGCCACGACAATGGCCCATTTGAACGGTCCTTTTACAAGCATCAGGCCCAGTACAAAGAGGAAGCAGATGGCGGCACCCACGTAAACGGGACCTGACGTACCGGGCTGATTACCCCAATACATATAGGCGTTCTGGCTCAGGTCCTTTGCGGCAGACTTGGGATATCCGGCCTTGACCACAGCTTTATATGTGTTTGAGTTCGTGCCCACATCATATGTGGAGGCATTTCCCTTGAATCCGGGAATCATGAGCGTAAAGGTCTCATCCACACCGTAGCTCCATGCTGTCACATAATCCAGGTCCAGACCCTTGGGAACGCTGTTGGGATCCTCAACCAGGTCGGAGTGGCCGCCGCGCATGGTCTCCTTAAGGTACTCACGGTTGGCAAACACATTTGGCGAACCGGTTCCGATACCTACCACAACAGACCCGGCAAACAGGGCTGTGCCGATTATCAGGTCGCGGAACCTCTTTTCATTGATATGGATATAGAGCTGCATGATATACAGCACACCTATGAGCATGAACATGTAGTATGTCATCTGGGGATGCGTATATCCCATGGCAGTGAATATCATTGTCAGCGATACGCCCAGGGCATATTTCTTACGGAAAATAAACAGGAATCCGGCCAGAACGACTGACATCAGCGCAATAGACCACGCCTTGGTAAAGTGTCCGGCAGGCTCTATGATATAGAAATATGATGAGAGTCCTATGGCAATGGCACCCACAATGGCGAGCCATCGGTCTATTCCCACTGACCTGAGCAGGACAAAGAAACAGCAGAAATAGAGCATGAGCACCATAGGCAGGCGGGTATTATGCGACGGATGCAGCAGTTTTATGAGCGGTTTCATAAGGTCATTGGAATCATAATGGCCGCCTCCAATCTGATAACTGGGCATACCTGCGAACATGGATCCGGTCCACCATGTGTAGTTACCTGTCTCCTCATGATACTTGGTAGACTCATGTACACCCCACTTGTAACTTACGTTGTCACCGGCATAGAGCTCCTTACCCTGGAAAACCGGTGAACAGTAAATGCATGAGAGTGCAGCAAACAGCACCACGGCCACTATGTACGGCAGACATTTTTGCAAAAAGTTCCTATTCATTTCAAATCAGATTGTTTGGAATGCGAAAATACGATTTTTATCCGCATTTAAGCCATGCTGGGTGTTTTTTGTGTAAGTTTGTCTCCACAACCACAATGCACAGTCATGAAAATCGTCATATTGGGTACAGCCTGGCCGTATCGCGGAGGTATAGCAGATTTCAACAACCGTCTGGCGCAGGAGTTCATCAGTGAAGGTAACGAGGTAAAGATAATCACCTTTACCCTGCAGTATCCGTCATTCCTGTTTCCCGGCAAGACACAATACTCTCCCGATCCGCAGCCTGAGGGCCTCAACATAACCAGGATACTCAACTCCGTCAATCCCCTGAGCTGGATAAAGGCGGCCCGCAGCATCCGCAAGGAGAAGCCGGAGCTGCTTATCGTCCCGTTCTGGATGCCTTTCATGGGTGTGTCAACCGGCGCAGTATCACGTCTGGCAAAAAGATGCGGAGCCCGCAGGATTGCCATACTCCATAACCTCATACCGCATGAGCATAAACCCGGTGACAGAATCCTTTCACGCTATTTCATACGCTCTGTAGATGGTTATGTAGCCCTGTCAGAGTCCGTTCTGGCCGATATAGACCTGTTTGACAGCAAAAAGCCGCGCACGTTCTGCCCACACCCGCTCTATGACCACTTTGGTGCCATTGCCTCTCGTGATGAATCAATAAAGCATCTGGGACTGGATCCGGCATACCGTTATATCCTGTTCTTTGGTCTTATACGTGACTATAAGGGGCTGGACCTGCTGCTTAAGGCATACGCTGACAGCCGTCTGCGTGAAATGAACGTACGTCTGCTGGTGGCCGGCGAGTTCTACGGCAGTTCTGACAAGTACTTTGAGCTGGAGAAAGAGCTTGGACTGGAGGGTCTCATCATATGGAAAAATGAGTTTGTCCCGGCCGATGACGTACGTTTCTGTTTTGGAGCGGCCGATATCATAGCACAACCCTACAAGACCGCAACCCAAAGCGGTGTCTCACAGATAGCATACCATTTTGGCAAGCCCATGCTGGTTACCAAGGTGGGCGGTCTGGCCGAGATTGTCCCCGACGGCAAAGCCGGCTACGCAGTTGAGCCTGAACCGGCCCGAATTGCCGATGGATTGGTGGATTTCTTTAAAAACGAACGCCTCCAGCAGTTCACTGAAGGCGTTATGGATGAAAAGAAGAAATACTCCTGGTCAAAGATGACTCAGGCAGTACGGTCACTCATCGGCTGATACCAGTTCATAATCCATCTGCTTCTTCTCAAGGTTACAGCGTACCACCTTGATCTTGATGTGGTCACCCAGACGATAGCGTTTGCGGGTGCGCTGGCCTATGATGCAGTAGTTCTTCTCATCAAACTCAAAGTAGTCACCGCCCAGAGTGCGGATGCTTATCATGCCCTCGCACTTGTTCTCTATGATCTCAGCGTAGATACCCCACTCTGTCACACCGCTAATCACGGCGTCAAACACCTGACCCATGCGGTCTGCCATGTACTCAACCTGCTTATACTTGATGCTGGCGCGCTCAGCCTGCTCGGCCAACTGCTCACGACCCGAGCAATGTTCGCAGTACTCCTCATACTTGGCCTGGTTCACGCTGCGGCCGCCACTCATGTAACGGGTGAGCAGGCGGTGTACCATAAGGTCCGGATAACGGCGTATGGGTGATGTAAAGTGTGTGTAGTATTTGAATGCCAGACCATAGTGACCGATGTTGTCTGTGGTGTAGCAGGCTTTCTGCATGGAGCGTATTGAGATTGTCTCAATGAGTTCCTGTTCTTTCTTACCCTTGACCTCGGAGAGCATCTTGTTCATGGACTTGGCCATCTCCGTGAGGTCACCCGATATCTTGAGCTTATATCCGAACTTGGCTACGAACTGCTGCAGGTTCTCAATACGCTCTGGATCCGGCTCGTCATGGACACGGTATACGAATGTCTTGGGGTTACCGCCCTTAACGGCGCCTATGGATTCGGCCACGGTGCGGTTAGCCAGCAGCATAAACTCCTCAACCAGCTTGTTGGCATCCTTTGACTCCTTAAAGAATACGCTTACGGGATGACCCTTCTCATCTATGTCAAAACGGACCTCCACACGGTCAAAGCTCAGGGCGCCGTCGGCAAAACGTTTGTCACGCAGGATCTTGGCAAGACTGTCAAGAGTCATGATCTCATTTTTGAACTCGTCGCCCGGCAGCGGCTCCTTGCCACCCTGCTGCTCACGCTCTATGATGGCCTGCACCTCCTCATATGTGAAACGGCGGTTGCTGCGTATCACTGTACGTGCTATGCGGGAGCGTTTTACCACGCCGGCATCAGTCATCTCCAGGATCACTGAGTATGTGAGTTTGTCCTCATCCTGACGCAGTGAACAGAGGTTATTGCAGAGTTTCTCGGGCAACATAGGTATGGTACGGTCCACCAGATAGACCGATGTGGCACGTTTGAACGCCTCCTTGTCTATGATACTGCCCTCCTGGACGTAGTAGCTGACATCGGCAATATGTACGCCAACCTCCCAGAGTCCCTTCTTGATGGGACGGATGGAGAGTGCATCATCAAAGTCCTTGGCGTCACGCGGGTCTATGGTGAATGTAACCACATCACGGAAATCCTCACGTCCGGCAAGTGCCGCGTCATTAATCTCGGCAGGTATCTCATCGGCAGCAGCCTCTATGTTCTCAGGATAGCTGTAGGGCAGTCCGTACTCAGCCAGGATGGCATGCATCTCTGTGTTGTTCTCACCGGCAGTACCCAGTATGTCAATGACCTTACCAACCGGATTGCGGTCAGGGGTATCGGGCCATTCAACAACCTTTACCACGGCTTTCTCACCGTCACGGCCTTTCTTGAGGCTGGAGAGCGGAATGAATATGTCACGGTCAGACTTGTCAGGGGTAACCAGATAGGCGAACTTACCCTTTACCTGAAGCGTACCTACAAACGTGTCCTTGGCGCGTTTGAGAATCTCGGTAACCTCACCCTCGGGTCCGGTATGCGGACGCTGTGCAAACAGCACTATGCGTACGCGGTCACCGTTCACCGCACCGGCCGAGTTGCGCTCAGCCACGAAAATGGGATCACCGCCGCCATCGGGCACAAGGAAGTTCTTGCCACCCACACGGCGCTGCAGCACACCCTCCACGAACTTGCTTTTCTGCATGAGGCTGAACTGACCGTCTTTCTCCTTGAGGAATCCGTCCTCAACAAGATCCAGTACTATATCCAGACACATGCTGCGCATGGGATGAGTCTTGAGCTTGAGCTCATCATAGAGTCTCTTTACGCTTATACTGCTGTCCTGGTTGTCACGGAACCAATCCGTGATAATATCCGTCATGCTCCTGCGGTTTAGGCGGATACCTCCTTTGAATGATCTACCCATAATAAAACACTTTTGTCACGAAGGTACAAAAATTATTTTAGTATATCCTCGGCTTTGAGTTCAAGAAGACGCATCTTGCGCAGGATCTGCGGGAGCTCGTTCTCCAGGAAATCGGTGCGCATCTTTTCCAGGGCTATGGCCTTGGCGCCTTCTGAAACAAAATATCCTATGCCTCGCTGATTGTAGATAATTCCATCCATAGTAAGTTTTTCATAACTGCGCATGGCGGTATTGGGGTTTACACCCAGCTCGCCGCCCAGTTCTCGAACAGACAGTATCCTGTCTCCCTCTCTGATCTCACCGCTCAGAATCTTTTCATTGATTCCATCGGCAATCTGCAGATAAATCGGTTTGTTTTGACTGAATTCCATGATAATCTTTTTTTAGTGTTTAATCCTTTTTACCCTCAACCATATAAGCAGGAACAGGATAACGTTCACAACCGTGTCAAGAATGAAATCTGTCAGTATCAAATGTCTGGATATCCAGGCCATTACAGGAAACTGTGACAGCATCTCATCAGGGGTCATACCGTTAATGATTCCCTCCTTAAGCACGTCAAAGGCACCCGATGTGATCAAAGGTATGTAAATCATGACCAATACCACAGATAGAAGAATCATGCAACCTATAGTCTTGGCTGTCTTTGAAGTCTTGAACAGCAATGCGCCCAGAAGGAATGTCAATACTACCTGAGCGATGTCATCGAACATTGTGATGGGATGGGTCAACATAAAATTCTCATCAGACTGAATGGTTTTCATAGTCTGTGCCACACTGTCAAACCTGAATTCATGGATTGATACAATCAGAGAATCACCACAATTATAGTCAATCATGCACAACACCTGATCCAGTGACAGGTATACGGCAAAGAAAGCCAAAGGCATGAAAATGCAGCTGATAATGACCATTGAAATGGTCTTCTCCAACGGAGATGCCGGCAGCATAAGGAAATCCGATCCCTCTTTCTTATCGGTAATAAAACCGAACATCTTGGCCGGTCCCATGGTCAGCACTATAGCTGTAACGAAAAAGAATATGATAACTCGGCCGGCAACAGGCATGCTGTACCATGATCCGTTTAAAACTGACGAGCAAAGGCCTGCCAGCAGGTATCCTGCAAAACTGAATGCGGCCAGCACAAGTAATGAGATGCCGTATCTGCTGATGGCATTCTTTGTGTCAGTTACAAGGTAACGACCAAAACGGTTAAAATTGAAAACATCATTTTTCATAGCCACTATCCATTACTTGTTAAACATAGCCTTAATCTCTTTCTTGTGCTGCAGCACTGCATTGAACAGGGCCTCAATATTGACCTTGCTCTCAATGCCGTCAACATTGGGTATTACCTGAATGTTGCCGCCCGGTACCATCTCGGAGTAGAGAGATGTGGGATTGACTTCGGATGAATAGTCAAAATAGAGTTTCTGGGCGATTTCATCGAGTGTTGCGTTAAGCAGCACATCCCTGCGGTCCAGGATGATGATGGGGTCGATGATTGCCTCCAGGTCACGTGCCTGATGGGTTGAGATGAGCAGCGTGGACTCATCGGAAGTGTACTTGGATACAGCCTTACGGAACTGAGCCTTGGAGGGGATGTCCAGTCCGTTGGTGGGCTCATCCATAAAGAGGTAACGGGTGTTGCAGGCCAGCGCAAAACTGATGTAGGTCTTCTTGAGCTGACCGTATGACATCTGGTCCATACGGAACTCCTCATCGGTATCAAATATCTTCATTATCTCCGAGAACTTGGAGATGCTGAAATTCTCCCAGTACTGTCCGTGGTCACGCGCAAAATCCAGTGCCTTGCGGTGGGGAGCTGCAACCTCATCGGGCAGATAATAGATGTTGGAGAGGAATGAAGGCTTGCGGTCAAACGGATTCTGACCGTCTACGTCAATAGTTCCGCTCTCAGGTCTCTTAAGACCGGACAGGAGCGTAAGCAGAGTGGTCTTGCCCACTCCGTTCTCACCCAGAAGACCGTAGATGCGGCCCTCCTGCAAATCCAAGGAGATGTCTTTCAGTACAACGACGCTGTCATAACTGAATGCAAGATTACTGATCTTAATCATAATCGTACTTGTTTAATGTGTTGTTTTCTTTGTCAATATCGGTGTATTAAGTCACTAATACACCGCAAAGATACTCCCACTTTTTATATCCGCAATATGATTAACACATTTTAACTTGCTCGCGCGCGGTACTTTATAAGTTAAGTGGTCATGACCGGCATTTATAGCGTTTTTATTCATACATTTGCTTCTGAACAGTACTCATTATTACTATGAAAAAAGATAACTTGTTTGAACTGGCCGAAAATTACATTTCCCAGACTGGAATATCAGTCTTTCTAACCGGTAGGGCCGGGACCGGTAAGACCACCTTTTTGAAGTATATAGTTGAAAACACTCCTAAACGCTGCGTCGTGCTGGCGCCTACCGGTGTCGCAGCCATAAATGCCGGTGGAGTGACAATCCACTCATTCTTCCAGTTGCCTCTGTGTCCCTATCTGCCCGATGTCAAGGAACTGGTCACAGAGTACCAGATGCCCGAATCACACAGACAA
Organism: uncultured Prevotellaceae bacterium; assembly: GCA_900319225.1. Classification (GTDB taxonomy): domain Bacteria; phylum Bacteroidota; class Bacteroidia; order Bacteroidales; family Bacteroidaceae; genus Colenecus. Next base: position 11,472 of record ONNV01000010.1, read on the forward strand.
CTGCGTAAGGAGAAACTCAAGATCATCAAGACTCTAGACCTGCTCATAATAGATGAGATATCAATGGTAAGGGCCGACCTTCTGGACGCGGTTGACGCCGCTATGCGCAAGTACAGGCGTAATGACAACCCGTTCGGAGGAGTGCAGGTCCTTATGATAGGCGATGCGCATCAGCTCCCTCCTGTAGTTACGGAGCAGGAGGAACCATGGCTCAAGAAGGTGTATCAGTCACCGTTTTTCTTTCACTCCAAGGTGTTCAGACGTCTGCAGTATGTGACAATAGAGTTGCAGACAGTCTACAGGCAGTCAGATACCGCGTTCCTGAATATCCTGAACAGCATCCGCGGCGGAGTGATGGACAACGCCACATACCGAGAACTCAACAGCAGGTTCGATCCTATGTTTGACCCCGATGACTCAATAACACCGGCTGGTAGCAAATGGATCAGACTCACCACCCATAACCGACAGGCGGATAACATAAACCAGCAGAAAATGAGCGCGCTCAAGTCACGGCTGCACATATTCTACGCAGATATAGAAGGGACATTCCCCGATAACTCGCTCCCTGCCGAAAAGACCCTACAGCTTAAGGAGGGCGCTCAGGTGATGTTCCTGAGGAATGACTCAAGGGAGGGCCGGTACTACAACGGAAAGATTGCCACAATCACTGAAATTGACGATGAAAACGGCATTACCGTAACGGATGAGAACGGAGATGAGATACAGGTACCGCGTGAGAAATGGGAGAACATCCAATATGAAATTGATAAGGAGACCAAGGAGATAGTACCCAAGGTTGAAGGTACGTTCATACAATATCCCCTGCGCGCAGCATGGGCAGTGACAATACACAAAAGCCAGGGACTCACATTTGACCATGTCATAATTGACGCGGCATCGGCATTCAGTTTCGGGCAGGTCTACGTGGCACTTTCACGTTGCCGCACACTTGAAGGTATCGTTCTAAGCAGCCCCATTTCACAGTCATGCCTGTACAACAACGCCGACGTATCGCAGTTCCATGACGAATTCATGCCGGTAAGTGAGATGGAGAGGCAACTGGAATCATCCCGACAGGAGTACTTTATGACGATACTTAAGGAGTGTTTCAGTTTCGGGGAGCTTGTTAGGCTGTCGGGATGGGCCGGCGGAATATTCCAGAAAGACCTTAAGAGCACCTATCCCGAACAGACCGCCAGAATGGAGGAGTGCCGATGCAAGATACGCGACATGGAGGAGGTGGCAGTAAAGTTCAGGGCTGAACTGGACAGGATAGGGCCGGACAATCGGGATTACCTTAATGAGAGGATATCCAAGGCATCGGGCTATTTCCTGCCCATACTGGCCGATGTGGCATCCGTCACAGTACCTGCCATGTCGGTATCGGCAGACAACAAGGATGTGCAGAAAAACCTCTCCGATGCATCGGCCGAGCTGCTGCCACAGCTTACCCTGTTCATAGAATGCATGAAAAAGATTACTGAGAGCGGATTCAGCATAGAGATGTATCTCAATACAAGAAACGAAATAGTCCTCAATGACGGTAAGGGCCGTAAGAAACGTAAGGAGAAGGAGAAAGAGAAGGAGAAGAAAGAAAAGCCTGACATTTCACAGATATATGCCGGCAACCGTCATCCGGAGCTGATTGTGCCGCTTACCGAGTGGCGAACCGAGCAGTACATGGCACAGAACATCCGGGCATACTGGGTGCTCACGCAACGCACTCTGCTGGAGATAGCCGATACCTGCCCCACCACAAAGGAGGAACTGCTGGCAGTAAACGGATTCGGACCCGCCAAATGGAAACAGTATGGTGAGGAGATCCTGGAACTGATTGCCAGGTACAGGAAAGATTAGACCTCGGTACCCAGAAGTGTGGCTGACGTAGCGTCAGTGATGCGAACTGTAAGGAAATCTCCCGGGCGGTGACTGCCCTTGTCAAATACTACCGTACGGTTCTGCTCGGTGCGGCCGTAGAGCTGCTGGCGGGAACGTTTTGAGTAGCCCTCGGCCAGGACCTCATACTCCTTGCCAATACACTCGCGGTTACGTTCCAGCGAGAGCTCGTTCTGCAATGCGATCATCTCATTCAGACGGCGGATCTTGACATCCTCAAGTACATCATCGGGCAGATGCTTGCTGGCATATGTACCCGGACGCTCCGAGTAGCGGAACATGAATGAGGCGTCATATCGGCACAGGCGCATGAGCGACAGGCTCTCCTGGTGATCCTCCTCTGTCTCTGAGTGATAACCGGTGAACATATCGGTAGTGAGACCGCAATCGGGGATGATGCGTTTGATTGCATCCACACGCTCCAGATACCACTCACGGGTATATTTGCGGTTCATGAGTTTGAGTATGCGGGAGCTGCCGCTCTGGACGGGCAGATGTATGTGACGGCAGATGTTGGGAACATCGGCAATTACGTGCAGCGTCTCATCACTCATATCCTTGGGGTGTGATGTGGTGAACCTTACCCTCATATCAGGAACAGCCCGGGCAACCATACGCAGCAACTGCGGGAAACCTACGGTTGAACCGTCATTCTCAAACTTGTAAGAGTTCACGTTCTGGCCTAGGAGGGTCACTTCCTTGTAACCTTTTTTCTTAAGGTCAAGAACCTCGTTGAGGATGCTCTGCGGATCACGGCTGCGCTCACGTCCGCGGGTGTAGGGAACTATGCAGTAGTGACAGAAATTGTTGCAGCCGCGCATGATGGATACGAATCCGCTTATGCGGTTGCCGCAGATACGCTCCGGAATTATGTCACGGTAAGTCTCGGTGGTGGAGAGTTCCACATCCATCGCTTTATGGCCTGCCTCAACCTGAGCCATGAGGTCAGGCAGTGACAGATAGGCATCGGGTCCGCACACAACATCCACGTGATGGTTGTCCGTAAGATCCTCCTTGGTACGCTCTGCCATGCAGCCCATTACACCGATGAAAAGGCGGTTTTTTTTCTTTTTCATGGCATACAGGGCCTCCAGACGGTTCCATATCTTCTGCTCGGCGTTCTCACGTATGGAGCAGGTGTTCAGGAATATGGCATCGGCCTCATCAATATTGTCAGTAGGCTCATAACCGGCCATGCGCATTATCGATGCTATAACCTCACTGTCGGCCACGTTCATCTGGCAGCCGTATGTCTCAATGAAAAGTTTCTTAGTGCTCTCTTCCATATTCCTTTGTGATAAGCGGTTGCAAAAGTAGTCATTTTCCGTCACACACGGAATTACCGGGACGCTCTCTTGTTTTTATTTAAGGTTATGGTTAATTTTGCGCCGTTTTTAGTCACTTCCGCGTCAAACAAGTTAAAAACATATCATAATGGCTTTCAAGAGAATCACAGCTGCCGAGGCAGCACGTTTTGTAAAGAACGGTGACAACGTAGGTCTGAGCGGATTCACCCCCGCCGGCACCCCCAAGGCCGTCACCCATGAGATCGGTTTAATGGCCCATGAGCTCCACGAGAAGGGCCAGGAGTTTCAGATCAGCCTTTTCACCGGCGCTTCTACAGGTGATTCATGTGACGGTATACTGGCACGTGAGCACGCCCTCAAATACCGCGCTCCCTACACCACAAACAAGGATTTCCGTACAGCCGTAAACAACGGTGAAATTGCCTATAATGACATCAACCTGAGCCACATGGCACAGGAGATGCGTTACGGTTTCTATGGCAAAATCAATATCGGCATCATGGAGGCATTTGACGTGACCGATGACGGTAAGATCTGGGTTACCGCCGGTGTGGGTATAGCACCTACAGTGGCCCGTCTGGCTGAGAAGCTCATCATTGAGATCAACGCAGCCCACTCACGCTGCGCCAAGGGTCTGCATGACATCTATGAACCCGCCGATCCCCCTTACCGCCGCGAGATCCCCATCTACCAGCCCAGCGACCACATCGGCAAGGACTACATCCAGGTTGACCCCTCAAAGATTCTGGGTATCGTTGAGGTTAACATACCTGATGAGGCACGCGGTTTCAACGCTCCTGACGAGACTACTCTCCAGATAGGTCACAACGTGGCCCAGTTCCTTATCTCAGACCTTAAGCGCGGCATCATACCTTCAACTTTCCTGCCCCTGCAGAGTGGTGTAGGTAACGTTGCCAACGCCGTACTGGGTGCCCTGGGAGAGGATCCTCTGGTTCCTGCATTCCAGATGTACACAGAGGTTATCCAGGATTCAGTGATTGACCTGATGCGTAAGGGACACTGCAAGTTCGGTTCAAGCTCATCACTGAGCGTAAGTAACGAGACCCTGCAGGGAATCTATGAGGATATGGATTTCTTCAAGGACAAGCTGGTGCTCCGTCCTACCGAGATATCAAACAGCCCTGAGGTGGCACGCCGTCTGGGTCTGATTGCGATGAACACCGCCCTTGAGGCCGATATCTACGGAAACGTGAACTCAACTCACGTAAGCGGCGTCAAGATGATGAACGGTGTAGGCGGATCAGCTGATTTTACCCGCAACGCATTCATCTCGATATTCAGCTGCCCGTCAGTAGCCAAGGGTGGCAAGATCAGTGCCATCGTTCCCATGTGTACCCACGTGGACCACAACGAACACAGCGTAAAGGTTCTCATCACCGAGCAGGGTATTGCCGACCTGCGTGGCAAGTCACCCGCCCAGCGCGCCAAGTGCATCATCGAGAACTGCGTACATCCTGACTACAAGCAGCTCATGTGGGATTACCTCAAGATTGCCGAGAAGGGTCAGACCAGTCACGCACTTGACAAGGCTTTTGCCCTGCACAAAGCCCTGGCCGAGAAGGGCGACATGCACCTGGCAGAATTCTAAGGGCACAAAAGGGACGGTTCTATCTGTGCCCTTGTGAATTGACTGAAACCAGCATATCATTAAGGGACGGTTCTAGAAATGTCGTAAGGGCACAGAAAGAACCGTCCCTTTTGTGCCCTTCCTGCTGTGTGCATTTTAAAAAAATCCTTAAAACACTTGACAACCCCTATCTCGGGGTATTATCTTTGCGGTTCTGTTGCGCGTGCCGCGCGTGCGTGTAATAGGAGTAAGAGATTGTCATCACGGAATGAATTATCAGGATTTTGACCCTTGTCCAATATGCGGAGCGTCAGGACAGACCCCTTACGCCAACTGCACTGACTTTATGGTCAGCAAGGAGTCATATTACCTGCTCAGATGCCCATCCTGCGGAGTGGTTTACACTCTTGACCCCCCTTCGGAGAATGAGCTGAGACGCTATGACAAACTAAGCCTTAAGCTCAAGCTTGGCGATGCGCCCAAGAGTTTGATGGAAAAACTCTATTATCATGTCAGGGCACGCATGCTGCGCAAGAAAGCAAAGATCATTGAGACTTATGCCTACCGCACAAGCGGATCACTTCTCAACTACGGAGCCAAAACCGGTTATTTCTCACACAGGATGGAGAGGCGCGGATGGAAAGTGACATCGCTGGAGAGATATCATGAGGAGAGGCTGTTCTCACTTGAGATGTTCCACCACCGCATGATGGATATGTCCGAATTGGACAAACTGCATGCCGGAACATTTGACGTGATAACCATGTGGCACGTTTTTGAACATATGCATCATCCCCATGAGTTGCTGGACCGTTTCTATGAACTGTTGCGTCCGGGCGGAGTGCTGGTAATGGCATGTCCCAACATACGTTCCACCGATGCCATGTACTACGGTCCATATTGGGCAGCGTATGATGTACCCAGACACCTGTGGCATTTTGATCCTGTATCATTGGCCCAACTGCTACACATGCACGGGTTCACCCTGATGCACCATGAGAGAATGCCATTTGACAGTTTCTACATATCAATCCTGTCAGAGAAGCATATGAGGCACAAGATGGCGTTCCTGCGTGGAATGTGGGAGGGACTGCGCTCATGGAGGATTTCACTTACCCATCGCGGCAAGAGCAGCTCACTGATTTACGTATTCAGAAAAAGACAAGAGACAGAATAAGATGGTCAAACAAAAGAAAAAGAGAAAAATAGACCTGCTGTTCATAACGGCATGCATCAGTACGTCACTGGTACTGCTGCTTATTGGTATCGTGACGCTTCTGCTGCTTACCGCGAACGACCTGTCACGCCATCTAAGGCAGGAGATGACAGTCGAGGTCATTCTCAAGGAGAGCATAACAGACACACAGCTGTCATCACTTCGCCGTAGCATAGAGGCTGCCCCCTACTGCGCGGTCTGCTCATACATATCCAAGGATGAAGCCCTCAAGGAGATGACCAAGGCCATGGGCACCGATCCGTCACAGTTCCTTGAGTACAATCCGTTCTACGCATCGCTCAACATCCGTCTGGAGGCCGATTACGCATGCAGTGACAGCCTCAAGGTGATAGAGAAAAAGATTGCGGCAAAAGAGGGCGTGCGTGAGGTTTCCTGGCAGAAAGACCTTCTGGACGTGATAAACAGCAACATCCACAAAGTGGCAGGAATACTGCTCATACTCGCCGTGATACTGTCACTGGTATCATTCACGCTCATAAACAACACCATCAAACTGACCATCTACGCCCAGCGTTTCATACTTTACTCCATGAAACTGGTAGGCGCCAAGTGGTCATTCATACGCAGACCGTTCATAAGAAGAAACCTGTGGATAGGTCTGGCATCGGCCTTGCTCACCTGCCTCATGATATGGTACGGTCTGCAGCTGGGACTCAAATATGAACCCTGGCTCATCATGCTGGCTGAGCCCCGTATCCTCATTCCCGTTTTTGGAGTGGTCACACTTATCGGCCTGCTCATAACGGGCATATGCGCACTGCACTCGGTTAACCGTTTCCTGAGAATGAAATCGGGAGAACTTCATTACGTCTAAAACAAACAATACTGATATGGACAAGAAAAAATTCGCTTTCACCAAGACAAATTACATTCTGACAGCCATCGGAATGGCAATCATCATCCTGGGACTGATCCTGATGACAGGTTCCAACTGTACAAATGAACTCTTTGAGCCCGATATCTTCAGTGTACGCCGTATCAAGGTGGCTCCCGTTGTCACACTGATAGGATTCATCACAATCATCGTGGCCATTGCATACAAACCCCGTAACGAGAAGGAGGCCGATAAGGAATGAGTTGGATTGAATCACTCCTGATGGGACTGCTGCAGGGACTTACAGAATACCTGCCCATAAGCAGCAGCGGACATCTGGCCATAGCATCATCCCTGTTCGGGATTGAGGGTGAGCAGAACCTGGCCTTTACGGTCATAGTACATGTAGCCACAGTCCTGAGCACCATCGTCATCCTGTGGAAAGAGATTGTATGGATACTGCGTGACCTGTTTACCCGCCAGAGCTGGAAAAGCTACAGCGGTCTGAATGAGGGTACGCGTTATGCCATAAACATAATCATATCCATGATTCCGGTGGGTATAGTAGGCCTGTTCTTCAAGGACAGCATTGAGGATATATTCGGTTCCGGTACCACCGTGGTAGGTTGCTGCCTGCTGGTAACCGCGGCCCTGCTTACGTTCTCATACTACGCCAAGCCCCGCCAGAAAGAGCAGATATCGGGACTGCACGCTTTCGTGATCGGTATTGCACAGGCTGTTGCAGTGCTGCCCGGCCTGTCACGCTCCGGTTCCACCATTGCAACCGGCCTGCTGCTGGGCAACAAGAAGGAGCGTCTGGCCCAGTTCTCTTTCCTGATGGTGATCCCGCCCATCCTGGGTGAGGCTCTGCTGGATATGAAGGACCTGGTTGAGTCTGCCGGCGCAAGCGCAGCCGGTACTGAAACCGGAACAGGTGTCCTGGTTATAGGATTCCTGGCAGCATTCCTGTCAGGATGCGCCGCCTGCAAATGGATGATATCAATTGTCCGCAAGGGCAAACTCATATGGTTCGGCGTATATTGCGCCGTGGCCGGATTAATGACACTGCTGTTCCTGTAAGATGAATTTTGAGGAAGGAGTAATACTGGCGTTTGACAAGCCCTACCGCTGGACATCATTTGATGTGGTGGGTAAGATCCGATGGATGATATGCCGCCGCCTTGGAGTCAAGAAACTCAAGGTGGGACATGCCGGCACGCTGGACCCTCTGGCCACAGGCGTGCTGATAGTATGCACCGGCCGTGCCACCAAGCGCATTGAGGAGCTGCAGTCAGGTACCAAGGAGTATTACGCCACGATACGCCTGGGAGCCACGACCCCGTCTTTTGACCTGGAGAAACCAATAGACGCCACCTACCCCACGGAACATATAACCCGTGAGATGGTAGAACAGGTGCTGGAGCGTTTCAAGGGCAGGATTGAGCAGGTGCCACCCACATTCTCGGCCTGTAAGGTAGACGGTAAACGCGCCTACAAGATGGCCCGCAAAGGTGATGAGGTGGAACTCAAACCCAAGACCCTGGTCATTGATGAGATTGAACTCACCGAGTGCAACCTGCCGGACATAACCATCCGCGTGGTATGCAGCAAGGGTACATACATAAGGGCACTGGCACGTGACATCGGCCAGGCACTTGAGAGCGGAGGTCATCTGATAGCCTTGAGACGTACCCGCGTGGGTGACTTTAAGGTAGAGGACTGCCTCAATCCGGAGAAGTTCAGCGAGTGGCTGGACAGCGCAGACATAGAGATGCCTGAGAAAAAAGAAGATTAAGTAACAATATAACAACACTAAAAGGGAATGAAACTATCACAATTCAAATTCAAGCTCCCCGAAGACAGGATTGCACAGTATCCTGCACAACACCGCGACGAGTCAAGACTGATGGTCGTACACAAGAAGTCAGATGAGATTGAACACGTACAGTTCAAGGACATTCTGAACTATTTCGATGAAAAGGACGTTTTTGTCTTTAATGACACCCGCGTTTTCCCCGCCCGTATGTACGGCAACAAGGAGAAGACCGGAGCCCAGATTGAGGTTTTCCTGCTGCGTGAATTGCGTGAGGAGAACCTGCTTTGGGATGTACAGGTGGATCCTGCCCGTAAGATCCGTATCGGAAACAAGCTCTATTTTGGTGAGGACAACTCAATGGTTGCCGAGGTTATAGACAACACCACCTCACGCGGCCGTGTTCTGCGTTTCCTTTATGACGGCCCGCATGACGAGTTCAAGAAGGCTCTCTATGCCCTGGGTGAGGCTCCTATCCCAACCTACCTCAAGCGCAAGGCATGCGCATGGTCATTTGACCAGGACGGTAAGGTCAATCCTGTTCCCATGGACCAGAAGAGTAAGGATGACTACACTGATGAGGAGTGCTTCCAGACCATCTTTGCCACAAATGAGGGCGCAGTCACCGCACCTACTGCCGGCCTGCATTTCAGCCGTGAGCTCATGAAACGCATGGAGATCAAGGGTATTGACCGTGCATTCATAACCATGCACTGCGGTCTGGGCAATTTCCGCGAGATTGACGTAGAGGACCTGACCAAGCACAAGATGGAATCAGAGGAGATGTATGTCACCGAGGAGTGCACCAACATTGTGAACAACGCCAAGCTGGGCGGTCACAAGATATGCGCCATAGGCAACACCGTAAACCGCGCTCTTGAGACAGTTGTGGGAACAGACCATCTGATCAAGCCCTTTGACGGCTGGACCAACAAGTTCATATTCCCGCCCTACACATTCAGCGTTGCTGACAGCATGGTAAGCAACTTCCAGCTGCCCGAGTCAGTACAGCTTATGCTGACCTGCGCATACGGCGGTTATGAGAAGGTGATGGCAGCATACAACCTGGCCGTCAAGGAGGGTTACAGGTTTGGCTGCTATGGTGATGCAATGCTTATAACAGACTGATTCGGATGGCCACACTGTACCTATCTCTCGGAACCAATCTGGGCAACAGGCAGTCAAATCTTGAGACTGCCCTCACGCTTATCGGCCGTGAAGTGGGTACGGTTAAGGCTGTATCGGGAGTGATAGAGACAGAACCATGGGGATTTGAGAGTGCCAACCCGTTCCTGAACATGGCCGTTCAGGTCATTACAGACCAGGAGCCCACTCAGGCACTGCTCACCACCCAAGGGATAGAGAGACAGATGGGACGTACTGCCAAGACCGGCGGTGAGGGTTACAAGGACCGTATCATTGACATTGACCTGCTCATTTATGATGACCTGGTCATGGATACCCCAACCCTTACCATTCCGCATAAGCTTATGCACAAAAGACGTTTTGTACTTGAGCCTCTTGCGGAGATAGCACCGGACCTTATCCATCCCGTTCTTGGCAAGTCCATTGTTCAATTGCTTGAAACGACTTACTGATATGGCCGACAACTATCTGGAGAAGCATTACGACGATTACCTTAAGCGCAAGGCCGCTTGGGAGAAATCACGCAAACACAGCATAAAGAACAAGCCCTCATCCTCTGTAGAGAGACCTGACGATGAGGCTTTGTAATTATTACTTCCCAAATACGACAGCTTATGAAAGAGATGACATTAAGGGAGATACAGATGTTCTCAATGGAGATACTCAAGGTGGTTCACCGGTTCTGCGTTGAGAATGACATAAAGTATTCCCTCTCATTCGGAACCTTGATAGGCGCCATACGCCACAAGGGGTTCGTTCCATGGGATGATGACCTGGACATCATGATGCTCCGACCTGATTACGACAGATTCTGCCGGACTTTCAAGGCCCAAGGATTTGAAGTTGTATCACGTCATACCAGAGAAGACTGTCTGATCTCATTTGCAAGAGTCTGTGATACTGAAAGGACTTGCGTTCAGTCAATGGAACCGTGGATCAGGGAACAGGGTAATCTGGGACTTTGGATAGATATCTTTCCTGTCGATTCAGTTCCCGATGACTATGAATCGTTCCATAAACTCTGGCAGGAACTGAAAGTACCTCATGAAAAGGCCCTCAAACTCAGGAAGAGCCTTAGGCCTTTTACTAAGGAGAGACCTTTCAAATACAACCTGAACACTTTCAAGAAGAAGTTCCTGTCTATATTCAAGCCCAAACCGGAGTATTATCTTGACCGTAAGGAGAGTGTAGTAAAAGGACTGAAATTCGGTTCCACGAATCACCTGGCCCAGCTGGGCTATATAGGTGAAGAGGCTTATGTGGAGGCACAGGCCATGAAAGAGTTCATTCTTGTTCCGTTTGAGGACACCAAGTTCTATGTCATCAACGGATATGATGAATTCCTGACAAGCCGTTACGGAGACTACATGCAGTTACCTCCCGAGGAGCAGAGAGTGCCGCAACAGGATTATATCCATTTCTGCTGGAAAGACCTATAAAGAAACCTGAACCTATGACAGCAGTCGACCAGAAAAGAATAGCAGCCAACACAATCCTACTCTATGTCAGGATGCTCGTTGTCATGGTTGTCGGTCTCTACACGTCCAGAGTCGTCATAAATGCTCTGGGCAAGGAGTATTACGGTCTGTTTGACGCTGTAAGCCAGATAGTACTGCTGGTATCATTCCTTACAGGACCTCTGTCAACCGCATGCCAGAGGTATTACTCATATGATCTGGAACATCAGGATTACGACAGGCTGAAAAGGATATTCAGCATAAGTCTCACCATTTTTGTCATTCTTACACTGGCCATTGTACTGCTTGCCGAGACTGCCGGTTACTGGTACCTTATGCACAATGCCGATGTCAACGGCCATTACCATGCCGCCAAATGGGTATTCCAGTTCAGCATCATTTCATTTGCCCTCTACGTGATGAGAGTTCCCTATCAGGGTATGATCATAGCAAGGGAGAAAATGAAAGTCTTTGCATACCTGAGCCTTTTTGAAGCATTCGCCACCCTGGGTGTGGCTGCCGTTCTTATTATGGCTCCCGATGACAAGGACAGCAGGATTATCCTGTATGCCGGGCTGAGAATGACAATCCAGCTTATTACATCACTGTTCCATTGGCTCTATTGCAGACTGTTCTACAAAGAGTGCCGGTTCAAGCTGGTCGTTGACAAGGAGCAGTTCAAGGAGATGTTCTCATACTCCGGCTGGAACATGATAGGATCATCGGCCGATGTATTCAAGAACATGGGTTTGACCCTGCTTCTGAATGCACATTTCGGTTTGATCATGAGTGCGGCCAGAGCTATTGCCAATAAAGTCCAGATGACCATTACGCAACTGAACTTCAACTTCTTTACAGCTGTAAGGCCACAGATATACAAATCATATGTGGCAAATGAGATTGATGACATGCATAAACTTATATGTCAGAGTTCCAAGTTCTCATTCTATCTGCTGTTTGTTGTTGCCCTGCCGTTGCTTCTTGAGGCCGAATTCATTCTGCCCCTTTGGCTCAGGGAAGACAATGTTCCGGATATAGCCTATATACTGACACGCCTCATGATCATAGAGGCGCTGGTAAACAGTCTGACCAGTCCGCTTACTGCTCCCGTACAGGCTACCGGAAATATACGAAATTTCCAACTCACCGTTGGAATCACTATGCTGACAATACTGCCTCTGTCATATCTTGCAATCAAGTTCTTGAATATGCCGGCCCCAACAGTGTTGTATATATCAATTGCCGTTTCATTGCTGGCTCAGGCCCTGAGGGTATGGTTCGTATATAAGCAGACAGGGTTAAGACCCGGCATTTTTGTCAAGACATCAGTGTTGCCAATCCTGGCTGTAACGGCCATTTCATCGGCTATATCAGTTGTTGCCAGATCCTATCTGTATGACCATTGCATGATGAGCAGGACCATCCGTTCCCTGATTGTCATTGCAATCTGCATAGCTGTTACCTCCATTACCTCTTTCCTGATTGGAATGAACGGCTCTGAGAGACGCAACGGACTTAATATGATTAAAGGATTCTTATCCGGACAGGGTAAGAGAGAAAACTAAACAAGTGATTATGATTGATCCTGAAATACAGAAAGAGTTAAGACAGAAATACAACCCCGACGGCTCTATGCTCCGTTCCCTGCAGACAAGCCTTATGGAAACCCTGATTGAGTTTGACAAGGTTTGCAGAGAGGAGGGTGTGGTCTATTGGCTCGATGCAGGTACGCTCCTGGGTGCAGTAAGACACGGAGGTTTCATACCCTGGGATGACGACCTTGACGTATGCGTGCTCAAAAAAGACCGCAAAAAGCTGAAAGAGGCAATGCAGAAAGGTCTGAAACTGCCTTTCCGCTTTATTGATGCCAACACCCAAGAGTACACGGCAAAAAGATGGGCCAGGGTTGTAAATGATGACGTCCTGGTGTCACACATATCGGCCGATCCCTTAAAACCCAAGGAGAAAACCGTCAAGAAGGACAACGCATGGATTGACATAATGTACCTTGTAAACGGAAGGCCTTTCATGAACAGGAACATTGACCGTCTGTTCGGCCCCTGTTTCAGACGCAAGTACAAACTGCTGCAGGATGGCAGGATCAGACACCTGGTTGCAGTTTGTCTTTACCCTTTCACCTGGTTGCTTGTACAACTGGCCACTCTGGTGGGTAAGCTGTTCATGCGCAAGCAGTGGATATTTGACTATGGATTGGGTTATTATTCCCTCAGGGTAACCGATGAGACCTTCCCGTTAGGAGAGATTGAATTTGAGGGACACATGTTCCCGGCACCATGCAGATGTGACGAGTATCTGACCCGTCTGTACGGTGACTGGCGCAAGATCCCCAATGTGACGATAACCCACAACGTGGTAAATGTAGAACATAAAGACTCTAAATAAACATATGATGAGTAGAAACATAGCTATAATCCTTGCAGGAGGAGTTGGTTCCAGATCGGGACTGGGTATACCCAAACAGTTCTTCAAGGTGGCCGGAAAGACCGTTATTGAGCATACTGTAAACGTATTTGACAATCACAGACTCATTGACGAGATTGCCATAGTGACCAACTCCCTGTACATGCATGAGATTGAGGAGATGGTTCTCCGCAACAAATGGAGCAAGGTAAAGAAGATACTGTCGGGCGGACAGGAGAGATATGAATCCAGTCTGGCCGCTATCAACGCCTATTCAAATGAGCCTGACTCCGCACTTATATTTCATGATGCAGTGCGCCCGCTCCTGAGCAACACCATAATTGACGGTATAGTGGAGGCCCTCAAGAGCTACAATGCAATAGATGTAGCCGTTCCCGCAACTGACACCATAATACAGGTTGATGACAAGGGTGAGGTTATCAAGAGTATTCCTGACCGCAGGTTCCTGCGTCGCGGACAGACACCTCAGGCATTCCGTCAGAGTGTCATCAGCAAGGCTTATGAGATAGCTCTCAAGGACCCCAAGTTTACATCATCCGATGACTGCGGCACTGTGGTCAGATACCTCCCGGACGAGAAGGTGTATGTAGTACCCGGTGAGGAGTCAAACATGAAGCTCACCTATAAGGAGGATTCATACCTGCTTGACAAACTCTTCCAGTTGCGTTCCACCACTGTTCAGGATGATGCACAGTTCTCATCACTGAACGGCAAGGTACTGGCTGTATTCGGAGGTAACTCGGGCATTGGAGCCGAAGTGGTATCAAAGGCCATGCAGCACGGAGCAAAGACATACTCGTTCTCACGCAGCACTACCGGAACTGACATAGCTGACAGAGGCGCGGTTGCTGCATGTCTCAAAGAGATATATGACAAGGAGGGTCATATAGACTATGTAGTGAACAGTGCCGCCATTCTCAGACGCGAACCCCTGGTTACCATGGATCCCGATGCGCTGAACACCATGATACGTACCAACTATGACGGCATGGTTAATATAGCCATAGAGAGTTTCCCGTACCTTAAACAGAGCCACGGACAGCTGCTGCTCTACACCTCCAGTTCATACACCCGCGGTCGTGCGCTCTACAGCATCTATTCATCAACCAAAGCTGCTGTAGTAAACTTCATGCAGGCATTGGCACAGGAGTGGGAACAGGATGGAATACGCGTGAACGTGATGAATCCGGAACGCACCAAGACACCTATGCGCGTACGCAATTTCGGCAATGAGCCCGAGGGTACGCTCCTGGATGCAGCCAGTGTGGCCGATGCTTCGTTGAAAACGCTGATTTCGGACCTTACCGGCCAGGTATTTGACGTTCGTATCAAGAAAGACTGAACAGATGAAACTGATTGCATACATAATCTGCTATCTCATCTACCCGTTCTCGTTTCTGTTTCCACGCAGCAAGCGCAAATATGCTTTTGGCAGTTTCCGCGGGGCATTCAATGACAATGCCCGTTACCTCTTCATATACGCATCCCGGCAGACCGATGACAACATACGTAAGGTCTGGCTCTCTACAAACAGGGATTGCGTAAAGAAGGTGCGCAGCTACGGACTCGAGGCATACTGGGTTCTGGGACCACGCGGAATATGGCATGCACTCACATCACGGTACTGGTTCTTCAACTCCTATACCGCCGATATTATGTTCTGCCTGTCAGGTGGTGCAGTTTGTATCAACCTCTGGCATGGCGTAGGCCTGAAAAGGACTGAGTTCAACACCATATCGGGACCTCTGGCCGACCGCTACAGCAAGAAAAACAAACTGGATGTATTCCGCCATCCCGAATCTTTCCGCCGTCCCGACTGGCTGCTCACATCCACGCCTTTCCAGACATCCATGTTTGCCAAGGCATTCCGCATTCCCCAGTCACGTTGCCTGGAGTTGGGTTACCCGCGTAACCGTATACTTACCGTAACAGAACAGGAACGCATCAGTTTCATAAAGAAGTATGAACCCCGGCAGACATGGGATATGGTTCAAAGATGCAAAGGTTATGACAAGGTGTTTGTCTATATGCCCACCTGGCGTGACTCCCAGCGTACAGTGTTTACCCAGAGCATGGATCTGGAGAGACTCAACGGCATACTGGCGGCAAAGAACCAGCTGCTTATCCTCAAGCCCCATGCCAATGTCATTGTGGACGGGATTAAAGAGATGTCAAACATAATGCTGGCATCGCCGCGTATGGATATCTATCCTGTACTGCCGTATGCTCATGTGCTTATTACTGACTACTCATCCATACTCTATGACTGGCTGCTCATGGAGCACAAGGACGTAATACTGTACCTTTATGATTATGATGAATACGTAAAGGAGCGTGATTTCTACTATCCGTTTGATGAGAATGTGACAGGCAGGAGAGTATATGACTTTGAGTCACTCTGCTCATGCATTGAGTCCGGTGACTATACACTTGACGAAACTGAGCGCAAGCGTATAGTTGACAAGTTCTGGGGAAAGACCGCCGGATATGATTCATCACGGATGATACTTGATTTTGTAAAAGAGAAACAACCCAAATGATATCGGTCATTATCTGTACATATAACCGCCAAAAGTACATCTACAACGTACTCAAGAGCCTGGCAGAGGGTACCATACCCGCTGCGGACTATGAGGTCGTGCTGGTGGACAATAACTGTACTGACGATACACGCTCTGAGGTGGAGCGTTTCCAGACTGACTTTCCTGCCGTTCAACTGCGCTATGTGACTGAGACCAACCAGGGTCTGTCACATGCACGTAACCGTGGCATCAGGGAGTCCAGGGGTGACATACTGGTTTATGTGGATGATGACGCCACTGTCAATCCCGGATATCTCAAGGCATATGCGGACTGGTTCCGGGCCCACCCTGAGACCGATGCTGCCGGCGGTCCCATCATACCCCGTTATGAGACCGGAGCCGAGCCGCGCTGGATGACCTATTTCATTAAGCGTCTGCTTACGGGATATCTCTATTTCGGGCGCAAACCGCGTACGTTCCCCGGAAGCAACTATCCGGGAGGCGGCAACGCAGCCTACCGCAAACGTGTCTTTGACAAGGTGGGCCTTTACAATGTAAAACTGGGACGTAACGGAAACAACCTGGGCGGCGGTGAGGAGAAAGATATCTTTGACAAGATGAAACGGCAGGGTATGCAGTTCATATACCTGCCCGATGCCATACTGTATCACAGCATTCCCGGCTACAAACTGGAACAGGACTATTTTGACCGCGTAACCCGTGGAATAGGCAGCAGTGAGAGGGCACGCACCTATTGGGTGGGACAGAAAGCATACCGCAGACGCTTGCTGTCCGAGGCCAACAAATGGGTGGTAACAATAGCCCTGTGGTGTTTTTACCTTATTACTTTCAGGCCACAGTGCGGAAACAAACTGGTGCAGTTCCGCCGTAACGTGACTAGGGCTCTGATAGGACAATGAAAGGAGAGGGTAAGTTCATATTCCATGTCCTGGCGTTCATGACCATGGCGTTGTGGGGTGTCACCTTTGTGGCAACCAAGACGCTCATAAACCAGGGACTTACGCCGGCACAGATATTTACAATCAGGTTTGTGATTGCATATCTGGGGCTGCTTGCAGTCTGCCTTATCCGTGGAGGACGTGACAAGAGGGCTTTCTCCCAGTCGTTAAGACATGAGCTGATATTTGTCGTCATGGGCGTTACCGGCGGATCACTTTACTTCCTTACCGAGAATACCGCCTTACGTTATACCCAGGCCTGCAACGTCTCTTTCATAGTCTGCATGGCTCCCTTGCTCACGGTGCTGCTCACAATTTCCATAAAGAGGCTCTTTAAAGGCTCCATTGCCGACGGGCTTGAGGATGTAAAACTAAGGTTTCCGCTCCTGGCCGGCACGGTGCTGGCTCTGAGCGGTATGGTGATGGTTACTTTTGGTGACAACGCACTGAGCCTGTCACCCAAGGGTGATATCCTGGCATTCCTGGCCGCCCTGTGCTGGGCGCTGTACAGCCAGTTCACGGGGCGTATGACAGACCTTTACGGGACACTGTTTGCAACCCGCAAGGTATTCTTTTACGGACTTGTTACCATTATCCCTGTCCTGTTGCTGACAGATAACTCCAACCTGGCAACGGTACCGTTCCGGAATGTACAGGTATGGGGTAACCTGCTGTTCCTTTCAACAATAGCATCACTGTTCTGCTTTGTGCTGTGGAACAGGATACTGGTGGTGATAGGAAATGTCACGGCTACGAATTACGTATATTTGAACCCGGTATTCACTCTCATAGGTGCCGTGATAATACTTGATGAGAGTATGACGGTCTTATCGGCCATAGGATCGGCCATGATACTGGGCGGTGTGATCCTGGCTGGTGCAAAGAGATTTATAAGGACTAAATAATACATGTTATGAATATGAAATCTGTTTTTAAAGTTATGATGATGACAGGAGTGCTGGCCATTACCGCCGGCTGTGGACAGAAAAAGAGTGATTTCAAGTATCTGATTGACCAGTTCGCTGACCTTAAGGTCATGCGTTACCAGATTCCCGGATGGGATGAACTGACACTGCAGCAGAAAGAGTATGCATACCATCTCTCGGAGGCTGCCAAGTGGGGCCGTGATATCCATTGGGACCAGAACTGCAAATGGAACCTGCCTATACGCCATGTGGTAGAGAACATCCTTGAGAACTATAAGGGTGACCGCAACTGCCAGGAGTTCGATCAGTTTACGGTATATGCAAAGCGTCTCTTCTTTGCCAACGGCATTCACCACCACTATGCCGAGGACAAGTTCTTCCCCGAGTGTTCACAGGACTATTTCAAGTCTCTGATGGAATCTGTGGGTGACGGCAGCAAGTGCGAAGAACTGATTGACATTATCTACAACCCTGATATTCTGCAGCAGCGCCGCTCAACGTCAACTGACGGTGACATAGTTGTGCTCTCTGCCGGAAACTTCTATGAGGGCGTTACCCGTGCCGAGGTTGAGAAATACTATGAGTCCATCCAGGACAAGACCGATGAGACTCCCATTTCATATGGTCTGAACACAAAGGTTACAAAGGATAAGGACGGCAACATAGTTGAGATTCCCTGGAAGATTGACGGAATGTACGGTCCGGCCATCGCCAAGATATGTGAGGAGCTCAAGCTGGCTGCCGCATGTGCTGAGAACGATATCCAGAAACGTGCCCTTGCACTGCTCATAAAATACTATGAGACCGGTGACCTTGAAGTATGGGATGAGTTCAACATCGAGTGGGTCAAGGACACCATAGGAACCGTTGATTTCATAAACGGATTCATTGAGGATTACAATGACCCGCTGGGCCGTAAGGGTGCCTGGGAGGGCTACGTGAACATAAAGGACCATAAGGCATCAGAGCGCTCAAACATACTGAGTGCAAATGCACAGTGGTTTGAGGACCATTCACCGGTTGACCCCCGCTTTAAGAAAAAGGAGTGCAAGGGTATATCGGCCAAGGTCATCAACGCAGTTTGCCTGGCAGGTGACGCATACCCCTCAACACCTATCGGTATAAACCTGCCAAACGCAGACTGGATACGCAAGCAGTACGGCAGCAAATCTGTGACCATTGCCAACATTACCCACGCGTATGACTACGCTGCACAGGAGTCACCTACCAGCATTCTGGATGAGTTTGCATGGGATGATGCCGAGAAGGCAATGTACCGTGAGTGGGGTTCATGGGCCGATGAGATCCACACAGACCTGCACGAGTGCCTGGGTCATGGATCAGGCCAGCTGCTGCCCGGTGTATCAACCACCGCTATGGGTGAGTATGCATCGGCCCTGGAGGAGGCCCGCGCCGACCTCTTTGGTCTCTACTTCACAGCTGATCCCAAGATGGTTGAGCTGGGTATCATGCCCAACAAGGATGCCTACAAGGCCGAGTATTCCAGCTATATCCGCAACGGTATCATGACTCAGTTCACACGCGTGGAGCTGGGACGTCCCAACACCGAGGCCCACATGCAGAACCGCAAGCTCATTGCCGAGTGGTGCTATGAGAAGGGTCTTAAGGACAACGTGATTGAGAAGAAAGTCCGTGACGGCAAGACCTACTTTGTAGTGAATGACTTTGAGAAACTGCGCGGACTGTTCGGTGAACTGCTGGCCGAGATACAGCGCATCAAGTCAGAGGGTGACTACGAGGCAGGCAAATACCTGATAGAGACCTATGCCGTAAATATTGACCCCGCCCTGCACAAGGAGGTAAAGGAGCGTTATGAGGCTCTGAACCTGAAACCTTACGGCGGATTCATCAACCCTGACATAGTACCCGTTGAGAAGAACGGCAAGATTGTTGACTACAAGGTGGTATACAATGACGACTACCTGAAGCAGCAGCTTGACTACGGCCGCAATTACAGCGCACTGTAAAAGAAAGGGGGCGGTTCTTCCGCCCCTTTTCTTTACCCCCCCCTGACCTTAGGGAGTCAGAATATAGGAAGAGCCATTTCTCTCCCTAAGGTAAGCCTGAAATACACTTTTCCCCGGGCCACCCCCTGACCTTAGGGAGTCAGAATACAGGTAGAGCCATTTCTCTCCCTAAGGTGAGCCTGAAATACACTTTTCCCCGGGCCACCCCCTGACCTTAGGGAGTCAGAACGCAGGTAGAGCCATTTCTCTCCCTAAGGTGAGCCGCGTAAAAAAACATCTAAAAGTTTTGCGGTTGAATTTATTTTTTTTAGATTTGCCGCTAATGGATTTCAAATTCAGTAGAAATGAGGCAGTTGACTAAGAAAGAAAAGGAGATAATGGAGTTCTTCTGGGACAGGGGGCCCATGTTCGTTAGGGAACTGCAGAGCTGCTATGACAAGCAACCCAATTTCAGTACACTCTCCACTCAGGTTCATACGCTACAGGTTGACGGTTTCCTGGAC
Source organism: uncultured Prevotellaceae bacterium (assembly GCA_900319225.1). Classification (GTDB taxonomy): domain Bacteria; phylum Bacteroidota; class Bacteroidia; order Bacteroidales; family Bacteroidaceae; genus Colenecus. The sequence continues at coordinate 32,073 of ONNV01000010.1, forward strand.
CGCGAGGCATTTGGCAGCAACTACCGCTACTTTCCGGTTGTAAGCGCACGTGAATACTGCAACAGCGGCATACACGGTCTTATTGACGAGTATCTGGACAGCCAGTACTCAAGTGTCGTCATGGGGTTTGTCAAGAATGAAAAACTCTCTGTTGATGACCTAAAACGCATTATTGACAAGATAGAGAAAGGCCAATGAACGCGTTCCTTATATATATGCTCAAGGTGGCCGTCCTGTCGGCTCTCTTTATAGCCCTTTACCACCTGCTATTAAGCCGGGAGACATTCCACCGTACAAACAGGGTGATTCTGGTTTCATCGCTGGTACTATCATACATCCTGCCCTTTGCGGTCATTACGGTACATAGGGAGGGGGCACCCACAAGGATGGTGGAAATCACTACTGGAAACAAGGTTGAAGAGCCTGCCGATGAACCTTACCAGCCGGTTATTACAAGCGGCAGCGTCTATTCATCGGCCCCCCGGGAGGAGACCGTTCAACCTGTACAGACTCAGAACCTGAGTCAGGTGATAGAAGTTAGCACAAAGCCGGATACACCCATGCCAGTTGTCAAACAACACAAGCCTATTCAGATTGACTGGTGGAAGGTGCTGGCCGGGGTATATCTGATCGGACTGCTGGCTGTCCTGATATATAGGATTCTATGCACTTACAAGGTGGTAAGGATTATAAGGAAGGCCGATGTGGTTGAAAAGAACCCTGATTTCACACTTGTAAGGACCCGACAGTCAACACATCCTTTCAGTTGGATGAGATATATCGTGCTGCCGTGGGAGGGTAAGGCTGCCGGACAGACTCCTATCCTGGACCACGAGAAGGCGCATCTGGCACACCATCACTCTCTTGAACTGCTATGGACTGACCTTCTGTCGGCCCTGCAGTGGTTCAACCCGGCCCTGCTGCTGTTCCGCCGTGACCTCTACTCCATTCATGAGTTCCAGGCCGATGCCGATGTCCTGAGTAAAGGCTATGACCGTAAGCAATACCAGTATCTGATGCTGGACTGCGCAACGGACAAGAGTGAACTCAGGGCTGTAAATACATTCAGAAAAAGTACTTTAGAAGGAAGAATTGATATGATTAACCGGAAAAGATCAACAGGATCAAGTATCCTGAAAGTTGCCTACATTCCAGTATTATTACTGCTCTCCTTAGGCGCGTTTGCTGAGACCGTTTATGACGGTAGTCCTGACGAGACTATTGAAGTTGACAACTACGTACGTATAGACGGACTCTGGTACAAGTTCAAGGGTAATCAGGTTCGTGTGGTGAGCCGCAAGACCCGTCATGATTATCCTGCCCACATTGTCATTCCTGACACTATCATTTACAAGAGCGTAAAGTATCCTGTAACATCAATCAGTCCCTATGCTTTTAATCATGCAGCGGAGATCAAGTCCGTGTCAATTCCGTCAACCGTAAAGGAGATTGAAAGGGATGTGTTCTGCGGATGCACCGGACTTGAAAAGGTGAACATTCCCCAATCTGTAAAGAAAATAGGAGATTATGCATTCATGGATTGCAGCAGTCTAAAGTCCATAATCATACCTGCATCAGTAAAGACGATAGGGAGTAGTGTTTTTACTTGGTCCGGACTTGAATCAGTTACAGTTGACAAGAAAAACAAGTTCTATGACAGCCGTGACAACTGTAACGCCATTATCGAGACAGCTACAAACACTCTGGTGTACGGAACTGCATCGACAGTTATTCCTAAATCCGTTACCGCCATCGGACCGGAGGCATTTGACGGTATGAGTTCATTGAAATCAATCGTCATACCCAAGAAGCTTACTCAAATCCGGGAACGTGCGTTCCGCGGCTGCACGGCTCTTGAGTCAATTGAGCTTCCGGAATCTGTAAAAGAGTTAGGATACGGCTGCTTTATGGAGTCCGGGATAAAGAACATCACTATCAATGGAAATGTTGAAGGATTGAGCAATGCCTTTGCTATCAACAAATCACTTGAGTCAATCACTTTCGGACCACGGGCTACAGTAATTGAAATACCCAATTTGGCTCCTGAGTTAAAGAATCTGTATATCCCGGCTACCGTGCGGGAGATAATACTACGGGGAAGCGCTATGGAACGTAATATTGAATCCATTACCGTAGATAAGGCAAACCCCGTCTATGACAGCCGTGAAGATTGCAATGCAATCATTGAAACCAAGACCGATATTCTTATTCTGGGATGTGCCAACACCGTTATTCCGGGTACAGTTACAGCCATAGCCCAAAATGCTTTCAGCGGCACAAAAATCAAGGAGATAAACATTCCTGCATCGGTCACTTCCATAACATACAGTCCGTACAGTATTGAGGATGTATTTGCAAGCTACTGTCCTGAACTGGAAAGAATCACGGTTGACCCTGCAAACCCAAAATATGACAGCCGTGAAGACTGCAATGCCATAATTGAGACCCGATACAACAATCTGGTTGCCGCCTGCAAGACAACCGTGATTCCTGCAACCGTCCGTTCAATAAGCTCATTTGCTTTCCGTAATCTGAAAGGATTGAAGGAGATTGTAATCCCGGATGGTGTCACTACAATCAAGCCACAAGCATTCATGGGTTGCAGCGATCTGGAGAAGATAACGATAGGTGCCGGTATCATCAGTCTTACAGGAAAGGATGATCCCGGAATCATAAACCTACCTAATCTGAAAGAAATTAAAGTCAGTCCGGGGAACAAGGTTTATGACAGCCGTAACGATTGCAACGCCGTAATTGAAACTGCAACAGGCCGTCTCATCTTGGGATGCGCAAACACCGTTGTTCCTGACGGGGTAACAACCATAACTGGAGGGGCTTTCAGAAATAACACTCAACTTACTGAGTTAAGGCTGCCTGCATCTGTCAACACTATTGAGGATGATGCTTTCTACAATTGCTCCAATCTGAGAGAGATTAACCTGGAAAATGTCACAAACAGAGGTGAGAGGGCTTTTGAAGCATGCAGATTCTTCTCAGGACGAGTAGACAGCATAGGCGGATATATGACTTTCAGGCTGGTTGAGAATGAAGCCACGCTGATTGATTTTTCACAGAAACCGCCTAAGGAGATAATCATACCCGGTTCATTCATATACAGCGGAAAGGAGTACACTGTCACTGCGATAGGTAATAATACTTTCAACTCATTGGACTGGATTGAATCTGTATCTGTACCCGGCAGTGTAACAACCATTGGCAGGGGGGCATTCCAGCAATGCTCAAAACTTAAGAAGGTAATCCTACATGAGGGACTTAAGACAATTGAAAGTGACTGTTTTGCATATTGCAGCGCGCTTGAAAGCATCAAGTTACCCTCAACACTGGAACAGATTGGCCGTTCAGCTTTTACCCGTAGCGGACTCAAATCTCTTGAAATACCGGAGTCTGTAACTAAGTTAGGAAGTAACATCACTCTTGACTGCAAGAACCTGACATCGCTCTCGGTCAAGTCCGGGAACACCAATTATGACAGCCGTAACAGGTGCAATGCCATCATCAACACTAAGACCAACGTTCTGATTGAGGGTTGCCGCAACTCCAGGATACCTGATAATGTCATTGCCATCGGGCCTCACGCATTTGCCGGTGCCGATGGGCTCAAGAGCATAGAAATCCCGTCATCGGTCAAGTATATTTTCTACAGAGCTTTCGCCTTCTGTCCGCTGGAGAAGATTGAGATTCCTGCTTCTGTAGAGTTGTTGGAGGAACCCTTCTTTGGATGCGGAAAGATCAGATCCATCAAGGTTGACGAGGGTAACAAGTATTACTCCAGCCCTTCCGGCTGCAACGCCATAATATCAAGTGCTAAAGAATATCTGGTGGTTAAAGACAGCAAGGCATCAGAGTTGATGAAACTCTATTTTGATGGCTTATATTATGGGAACCAACCGCCCGGAAAGCTGGTGCTTGGATGCCGTAATACCGTCATACCGGAATCTTCCATATATACAATTGCCCGCCATTCATTCGCCTTTTGTGAGGGTCTTGAAAGGATTGACATTCCTGATTGTGTAGATTATGTGGAGTCTAATGCATTCCTGGAGTGTCCGGACCTGAAAGAGATACATTTCCCCGCTTCAGTCAAAGAACTGGGCAAATCCGATTACTGTCCCAAACTTGAGACAATAACCATTGCTAAGGACAACCCTGTATACTATTGCCCTGACGGTTCCAATGCAGTGATTGAAAAAGAAAGCGACATACTGTTGATAGGATGTAACGGTACGGTCATACCTAAAACCGTCAAGGCTATAGATAGAGAGGCTTTTGCTCATTTGAGCGGATTGAAATCAATTGTAATACCCAACTCCGTGGAGAGGATTTGCTACGATGCTTTCATGGATTGCGTAGGTCTTGAATCCGTCTCCATACCTAGGTCCGTAAAATATATAGGCATATATCACGCTGATGGGGAGCCCAGCAAGTATGACACCAACATGAATGCCTTTACATACTGTCCCAACCTTAAAAAGATTACGGTTGCCGCACTCAATCCAGTATTTGACAGCCGTGGTGACTGCAACGCAATAATAGAATCCAAGACTAACACCCTTCTTGTTGGTTGTTCCGGTACCGATGAACCGGAAACCGTAAACCACATTTACGACAGCGCCTATGATACAAACAAGGATAATCCCTGGAAACCTGATTACCTAAGTACAAAATGGGTATTCCCAGACGGAGACCTGAGTCACTCATATATAATAGGTGATCCCGACGACTGATAACGGACAAGAAGGGGCACAAAAGGGACGGTTGACTTCGTCGAGCTAAACCTTCTATCTGTGCCCTTTTGTGTTTTTTCTGGAAATAGAGCATTTTTTTTTTAAAGGGCACAGATAGAACCGTCCCTTTTGTGTATCTTTGCAGCGGACAATGTGGAAAGATTTGCGGACCTTAGGGTTCCGGACAGCTTGCAACCACACAAAAAAATGCTAAAAGTCAATCATTTATGAGACACTTTGCATGGAGTTGCAGCCCCTTTGTCCGCTTAAGACATTGGGACTTTTTATTTTTATATAATGGCTTATTTATTCACATCCGAATCGGTGTCCGAGGGACACCCTGACAAGGTAGCGGACCAGATATCCGATGCCGTCGTTGACGAACTTCTGGCCTTTGACCCGGACTCAAAGGTAGCATGTGAGACCCTTGTCACCACCGGACAGGTGGTGCTTGCAGGTGAGGTAAAATCCAAGGCATACGTAGACCTGCAGGATATAGCCCGCCAAGTGATTAACCGTATAGGCTACACCCGCGCAGAGTACAAGTTTGACGGAGACTCATGCGGTGTATTCAGTGCCATACATGAGCAGAGTGCCGATATCAACCGTGGCGTTGAGCGCGAGGACCCTGAGAACCAGGGCGCCGGCGACCAGGGCATGATGTTCGGTTATGCCACAAATGAGACCGATGAGTACATGCCTGTATCACTGGCCCTGTCACACCGCATCCTGCGTGTACTGGCCGATATACGCCGTGAGGGCAAGCAGATGACCTATCTGCGTCCCGACTCCAAGAGCCAGGTGACCGTTGAGTATAATGATAACGGCAAGCCCGTACGTATAGATACAATCGTGGTTTCAACCCAGCATGATGATTTCATTGCACCTGATAACGCCACAGTCCAGGCTCAGCTTGAGGCTGACAGCAAGATGCTCGCTCAGATTGAGGCCGACGTAAAGAACATACTCATACCGCGCGTCATCAGCACAATCACATCGGACAAGGTTAAGGCACTGTTCAATGACAGCATCAAATACTTTGTGAATCCTACCGGCAAGTTCGTGATTGGCGGCCCCCATGGTGACACCGGTCTTACAGGACGTAAGATAATTGTCGATACCTACGGAGGCAAGGGTGCCCACGGCGGCGGCGCATTCAGCGGCAAGGACCCCAGCAAGGTAGACCGCAGTGCCGCATACGCAACACGTCACATTGCCAAGAACCTGGTTGCTGCAGGTGTGGCCGATGAGGTGCTGGTTCAGGTTTCATACGCCATTGGCGTGGCCAAGCCCATCAACATCTTTGTAAACACCTACGGAACAAGTCACGTAAAGCAGTCTGACGCCAAAATTGCAAACATTGTGGGCAGTCTGTTTGACATGCGCCCCAAGGCCATTGAGAACCGCCTCAAGCTGCGTAACCCCATCTACAGTGAGACTGCAGCCTACGGTCACATGGGCCGTGAGCCGCAGATTGTGACCAAGGTGTTCAAGTCACACTATCAGCCCGCCAAGACAATGGAGGTAGAGCTGTTCACATGGGAAAAACTGGATTACGTAGATAAGATCAAGGCTGCTTTTGACCTTGATTGAACAAAAGGAATTTGTTAAAAAACTCCAAAACATGACCGGCAAGAATTAACTCTTGCCGGTTTTTTTGATATTACCGGTACATGCAAACAACATTAAGTCTCGATATAACTTATAAAAAGGACCCGGAGGAATCCGGTTAAGTGATTTAGTTGGAAGAATTATTCTTGGAGAAAGGTTGGCCGTGAGGTTAGCCTTTCTTCGCGTTTTTAAGTCACTTTACCCAAGCCTCACTGTGGGCTTTAGTCTTGGAAGGATTGTAGTACTCGGCCTTTACATCGGGAATATCAACATAATAGGTACGGTGTGACTTGTTGTTGAGTTTGGATTCACGCAGCCAGAGGTTGGCACGCTTAAGGTCGGCATAGGTGATACCGTTCTTCTCGGCAAATGCGACCAGGTCATCGACCGGATCAGTAACCTTTATCTGTTTCTTGATGGGGATATAGGGATACAGGTCCTCACACTTAAAGCTGAATCCGAACTTGGAGGGGTCCTCAAACATCATCTTGACGGCAAGCAGACGGAACATATATCGGGAAGTCTCGTCAACAAGCCACATGTCAAGTGCGTCTTTCTGATGCTGCATCTCGATGCGGCGGTCCATTCCCTGCTGGCCTCCGTTATAACTGGCAGCCACGGTCATCCAGTTGCCGTATTTGCTGTATGCCTCCTTGAGGAATCGGCATGCAGCCTCAGTTGCCTTATAGGTGTTGTAACGCTCATCAATGTTTGAGTTCACCTCAAGACCGTATTCACGTCCCGTACTCTGGGTGAACTGCCACAACCCAGCTGCACCGGCACCGGACTGGGCCTGCGGATCCAGGTTGCTCTCAATCACCATCAGGTATTTAAGGTCATCAGGAATACCCATACGCTCCAGTATCGGTTCAATCTGAGGGAAATACTTGTTGGCCCTCTTTATCATGAGGGTGGACATGTTATGCGAGTAGGTGAAGGCAATCAGTTCACGGTCCATACGCTCCCTAAGGTCAGCACGGTCCAGTTTTATCGTCTGCCCGGCAAACTCCACACTCTCCGGGACAGGTATCACGCTGTTCACTGACTGGGATGACGCAGCGGCAAAAAATCCCTGCACAAGAAGTACTGTAGCCGCAAAAAGGGTCCTGATTCTCATAAAAACTGCCTGATTTTTAGTTGACGTGCAAATTTAACCCCTTTTTTGCACATTAAAATGTGCCTGCTAAGAAAATAGGCCTATATTTGCACCCAGAGCTGCCTGAGGCAGCGATTTAATAGTATTCCTTTTTCAATTATTTGACCTGTATGAGATTCTCTTTTGAAAGCATTGCCCTTGCCTTGATGGTTACATCTTGTTCTCCCCGTGTTATTACATCTTTCCAGAAAGTGTATACCCCTTCACTGCCAACGTCTGAGGAAGTGGTAGTAATTGAAACTACCGATCCGTCCAAAGCTCAGGGTGAATTCCTGGGGCAGATCAAGATTACTGATACGGGATTCACCGCCACAAGCAACGGTACATACAGCCAAGTGGTCAACCTGGCCAAATATGAGACTTGGAAAGCAGGCGGAAACCTGATGATCATCAACCAGCACCAACTTCCCGATGCATGGTCAACCATACACAGGATCAACGCCCTTGCATTCAAGACCGACACCATAGACGTCCCAACATCAACTTACTTCTATGCTAATGATCCCAGCATCCAATATCAGATGGCCAGCAATTCTAACCCTACAGTCAAACTCCAGGAACCCGAAGTTATAGCCAGGATATATGCAGGTGCCGGAAAAAGGACCAACAAAATTTCTCCTGACCTGGATGCCGCATCAAGGGTCCATATCAAGAGACTTCTGAGCGGTGTATTGTATGGTACGGATATCACATACTTTGCTGAGACCGGATATGGGTTGGGTGGCCGATTCCAGGTTCTCCACTCATCGACTTCAGAGTATGGATATTTAGTAAAGGAAGATAACACCCATGATGAAGGAATTATTGATGAGACCATTAACTTAACGTTCATCGGCCCTATCTTAAGCGGCAGATCTATCTCCGCAAATGAGAAACATATATTTTTGGCCACAATTGGTATAGGTGTACTGCGCTATGTAGACACTACCACTTTCAAGGATCTGAGGGAACAGAAAAGGGGCAATTCATTAGGACTCACCTATGACCTGGCATATGCTTTCAACATGACTGACAAACTCTCTTTGGGTGCTGACTTGAACTATACCACAGGAATGCTTAAGAACCTAGTTTATGAACATGACGGCAAGACTGAGGGCGTCACTCTTGACGAAGACCACTGGGAGGGCCTTTCACATCTGAGTCTGTCTGTCTCCCTGAGCTACACTTTCTGAACACGTAAAAGACTATATTCCGATTATTTGTATTAATTTTGCCCATATTAAAGTTAACTAACCAACTTTCAATATGAGGCTTACTAAATCACTTTGTCTTTTTTCAATTAACTGTATCCTGCTTACAGCTACTTCAAGTTGCGCAGATACTGAGTATAAAGAACTTGAGAACGGTATCGCTCTCTCATCGGCCTACGGTAGGCTTACGGTCACTGTTCCGGCTTCTGGTTCCATCCGCGTGCAATGTGTACCTGACGGAGTTGAACTACCTGAGCTTGAGAATCTGATCTATACGGAACAGCTCCAGCCTGACTGCAAGGTAAATATCACAAAGAACGGCTATAAAGTCACTCTCATGCCCGATAAGGGTAACCTGGGTGTTCGTATCAACCCTCGTAAAGGAGAGCTCACATTTATAGATAGTCAGGGAAACACCGTTTTGGAAACCGTACCCATGTCTCCTATTCTGGTCACTGAAACCAAGCCGTTGAACTATCTTTCCGTAAGACAGTCATTCGTTACCGAACCTGATGAGTTCCTGTTCGGCACCGGACAGTTCCAGGACGGCTACCTGAATATACGCGGACTGACCCGCCGTCTGACACAGGTCAACACCCAGATTTCTATCCCCATGATAATATCCAACAAGGGATACGGAATACTGTGGAACAACTATGGTCTGACAGAATTCAACCCGTCAGACTATGTGGTTGAACTACAGCAGGGAGGATCTGACGGCACATCAGTTACTGTAAATGCAACCGGTACCGCAGGTAACGTGCGTGAGCGCCGTTTCTTCAACGATTTCAGCGGTGAAATAGAGGTTAAGGAGAGCGGTGACTACTCAATACTTCTGGATGTTGGCCAGTCCATGGCCCGCAAGCATCTGCTTACCATTGACGGCGATACCGTAATCAATGCCAACAACACATGGCTGCCGCCCACATCATCGGCCATAACACATCTGGACAAAGGTACGCATAAGATCTTTGTAAGCGGATCTCGCGGTGACAAGCCGTCAGTAGGCGTACGCAAGGTGACAGATGTTACCACATTCCTATCGCCCGTAGCCGTGGCACTTGACTACACCGTATTTGCCGGCACAGCCGATGAGATAATCAGTTCTTACCGCAACCTGACCGGTAAGGTTCCGCAGATGCCTGACTGGGCGTTCGGTTACATTCACTGCCGCGAGCGTTATGACAGCCAGAAGGAACTCCTGGAGAACGCCCATCGTCTTAATGATGAGGGCTACAAGACCAGCGTGATAGTACAGGACTGGCAGTGGTGGGGCAAGTACGGCTGGAACGCCATGAAGTTTGATGAGGGCAAGTACCCCAACCCCAAGGCCATGACCGATGAGCTGCACAAGATGGATATGAAACTGATGCTCTCCGTCTGGTCCAAGATAGACAAGAACAGTGAGGTGGGCCGCCAGATGAATGCTGCAGGCTATTACATTGACGGCACGGACTGGATAGATTTCTTCAACCCCAAGGCCGCAGATGCCTATTGGAAGAACTTCAGTGAGAAACTGCTGCCCACCGGCATTGACGCATGGTGGCAGGATGCTACCGAGCCGGAGAACGATGACCTGAAAGGACGTATGGTGGCAGGAGGTAAGGTTCCGGGTGAATTCTACCGCAACGCCTACCCCAACATGGTAAACCACACCGTCTATAACGGCCTTAAGAAGGATCAGCCCGATCGTGATCCCATGATACTTACCCGCAGCGGATTCATCGGCATACAGCGTTACGGTGCCATCAACTGGTCCGGTGATGTGGGCAATGACTGGGAAACCCTGCGTCGCCAGATTGCAGGAGGCCTTAACCTGATGGCTACCGGACAGCCCTGGTGGACATATGATGCAGGCGGATTCTTCCGTCCAAACAACCAATATACTGACCCTGACTATCAGGAACGTATGATGCGCTGGATCCAGACTTCAGTCTTCCTGCCGTTCATGCGCGTTCACGGCTACATGAGCCGCACCGAGCCCTGGAACTACTCTGAGGAGACACAGCAGAACTTCCGCAAGCAGATAAACCTGCGCTACAAGCTTCAGCCGTATATCCTGGAGTGCGCCCGCAGAGTGAGTGAAGAGAACTACACCATGATGCGTCCTCTGGTATTTGACTACCCTGATGATACAGAGGCCCTTAAGCAGCAGACAGAATTCATGTTCGGTCCGGCACTGCTGGTATGCCCGGTAACTGAGCCCGGCATAAAGACCATGCGCGTATATCTGCCGGACAGCGAGCAGGAATGGGTCTCATTCAATGCCTTGGTGAATGCATCAGAGAAAGGCATCATGATCAAGCCCTATGTCTATAAGGGGGGTACTTACGTTGATGTTGAAGTATCTAAGGACTGCATACCCGTATTTGAAAAAGCTGATCACATTATAGAATTGAAATAATATGAAAAGATTACTGACCATTTGCCTTGCGCTGGCGGGTTTAACCGCTGTTTGCAGCGCACAGGAACCTGACAACTGGACTACTCAGGTTACATTCTATACCCCTTCAATAGTTCGTATCTACAAGACCGGACCTGACAATCCCAACAAAAAGCAGAGCCTCTCCGTTACAATGCAGCCTGAGCAGGTAAAGAGTACCGTCACCGTCCAAAAAGGAGACATTATCTACAAGAGTTCTGCACTGACAGTAAAGGTATCAGGAAATGATGTGACCTTTATGGACAAGAAAGGCAACGTTTTGCTGGCTGAGAACGGTTACGGTCACGGCAATGTGGCAATGACCCGCCCCGATTATGCCGACATTCCGGTTGACCAGGGATTCAACCTTGATGCCGATGAGCCTCTGTACGGACTTGGAATACTCCAGGACGGCAAGATGGCCAAGAGCGGCACCTACCGCCGTATGATACAGGGTAACACCGATGACTACTGCAACATCATCCAGTCCATAAAGGGCTACGGCCTGTTCTGGGACAATTACTCTCCCACTACACTGGGTATAGAGGAGGGCAAGTTCTACTTCACATCCGAGAACGCCGGATCCGTAGACTACTACTTTATTTACGGAGGCAATGCCGACGGTGTGATTGCAGGTATACGCCAGCTTACCGGTTCTGTGCCGATGCTACCGCTGTGGAGCTTTGGTTTCATGCAGAGCCGTGAGCGTTACAAGACATCACGTGAGCTGACCGATGTACTGGACCGTTACCGTAAGGACGGTGTGCCCATTGATGTCATGATCCAGGACTGGCAGTACTGGGGTGACAACTACCTGTGGAACGCCATGGAGTTCAACAACCCCGATTTCAGCAATCCTGAGCGCTGGATCAAGCATATCCATGACCAGAACGCAAAACTGATGATTTCTATCTGGTCATCGTTCGGTCCCATGACCAAACCCTACCGTGAGCTGCAGCCCAAGGGCATGCTGCTGGATTTCCAGACCTGGCCGCAGAGCGGACTATCCGAATGGCCACCCAGAATGGACTACCCGTCAGGGGTTCGCCCATATGATCCGTTCAACAAAGAGGCACGTGACATATATTGGAACCACCTGACCCGTCTTTATGACCTGAATATTGACGGATGGTGGATGGATTCAACAGAGCCAGACCATCTGGACTTCAAGGAGGAGGACCTGGACCTGCCCACTGCAATGGGACCGTTCCGCCGCGTACGCAATGCATTCCCCCTGATGGCAGTAGGTGGAGTTTATGACAACCAGCGTGCCATGCCCGACGGCAGTGACAAGCGTGTCCTGATTCTTACCCGTTCAGTATTTGCCGGACAGCAGCGTTACGGCTCCAACACATGGTCGGGCGATGTCCAGTCCAACTGGAACAGCCTCCGCAACCAGGTAACCGCAGGCCTGAATTTTGCACTTACCGGCAACCCCAACTTCAACAGTGACCTGGGCGGTTTCTTTGCCAACAGCTACAACGAGCGCTCACAGGACGGCAGCGCTACAAAGAACCCTCTCTATCAGGAGCTCTACGTACGCTGGATGCAGTACGGTGTGTTCTGCCCCATGATGCGCAGTCACGGCACCGAGGTTCCGCGTGAACTCTACTACTACGGTGAGGCCGGCGAGCCCGTCTATGACGCCCTGCTGGGTGCTGTCAAGATGCGTTACAGCCTGCTCCCCTACATCTACTCCCTGGCTCATGACGTAAATGCCAACAACGGCACTTACCAGCGAGCCCTCATGATGGATTTCAAGGCTGACAGAAACGTCTGGAACATAGGCAACGAGTTCATGTTCGGCCGATCACTGCTGGTTGCTCCCGTACTTGAGGCCAAGTATACACCTGAGAGAGCCATGAGCAAGAGCCGCGCACAGATTGGTGACGTAGACTTTACCGCTGCCAAGACCACTAAGGTATATCTGCCGGCCGGTGCCAACTGGTATGACTATGAAACTGACAAGATGTACGAGGGCGGAAAGGAGATAGAGCGTGAGGTCAATATCAAGAGCATCCCGCTCTATGTCAAGGCCGGCACCATATTGCCCATCGGCCCCGATGTCCAGTACTCTACTGAGAAACCCTGGGATGACCTGGAGATTCTGGTATATGCCGGTGCTGACGGCAAGTTCACACTGTATGAGGATGAGTTTGACAACTACAACTATGAGAATGGAGCTTACTCAACAATAGATTTCAGCTACAACAACAAGACCCGCCAGCTTACCGTAAATGCCCGCAAGGGAATATACGACGGTATGATTAAGAACCGCAAGTTCCGGGTCGTACTCATCAAGGACGGCAGCCGCAGTGATGCCAAGACCGTAAACTATTCAGGTAAGAGAGTCAAGATAAGCCTGTAAAATAAAATAAAGGGGTACGCAGTTTGAGTGTGCCCCTTTATTTTGTACCTTTGCCACCCGAAACATCATCCATAGATGACAGAATTTGAAATGATAGCCAAGACCTTCCAGGGGCTGGAAGAGATTCTTGCAAAAGAACTTATTGATCTGGGAGCCAATGGGGTGGCCATTGGTAACCGAATGGTATCCTTCAAGGGCGACAAGGCCCTTATGTACAAGGCCAATTTTCACCTGCGTACCGCAATCCGTATCCTTAAACCCTTCCTTCACTTCAAGGCCGACAGCGCCGATGATGTCTATGAGATCTGCCGTAAGGTGGATTGGGAGAAGTATATGGACCTGACAGACAGTTTTGCTGTTGACTCTGTGGTTTACAGCGAGGATTTCCGTCACTCAAAGTTTGTGGCTTACCGCGTTAAGGATGCCATTGCCGACTATTTCCGTGATAAATACGGCAAACGCCCCAACGTGAGCGTGTCAAACCCTGACCTCACATTCCACATTCACATTTCACATGATGACTGCTCCCTGTCACTTGACAGCTCAGGCGAGTCCCTGCACAAGCGCGGTTACCGCCAGGAGGCCATGGAAGCCCCGCTCAACGAGGTGCTGGCTGCAGGTATGATTCTCATGTCCGGCTGGGACGGCAAGAGTGATTTCGTGGACCCCATGTGCGGATCGGGCACAATTCCCATCGAGGCCGCACTTATAGCCAGGAACATGGCACCCGGTCTGTTCCGCAGCCATTTTGCATTTGAGAAATGGAAGGATTTTGACCGCGACCTGTTTGAGGAGATCTATAACGATGACTCTGCCGAGCGCGAGTTTGAGTTCAGCATAAAGGGCTATGACAAGGATGCCAAAGCCATACTTACCGCCAAGCGTAATGCCAAGGCCGCAGGCCTGCTGGATACCATCCAGTTTGAGCAGCGTGACTTCAAGGAGTTTGAGCCCGTAAAGCAGCGTACCGTAATCATCACCAACCCGCCCTACGGCGAGCGTCTGACCGATGACAACCTGCTGGGTCTCTACGAGATGATAGGAGAGCGTCTCAAACACGCACTTATAGGAGGTGAGGCCTGGATCATAAGCTACCATTACGAGTGCTTTGACAAGATAGGACTCAAGCCGTCGGCCAAGATTCCTCTCTTTAACGGTGCACTGCCCTGCGAGCTGCGCAAATATGAGATATTTGACGGACGTTACAATGACTTCCGTGGAGGCGAAGGCTCTCTTAAGAAGGACGACCTGCCTACCCGTCGCAGCAGCACCCTTCGTCATAAGGCACGTCTGGCTGAGAAACAGGAGGCTCGTGATCAGGAGGATGCACAGAATACTGAGATCCGCCGCGAGCGCCCTGCACGCAAACCGTCTGACCGCAAGCCTTTCGGCAAGAAAGAAGGAGAAAAACCTTTCCGTAAGACCGGTGACAAACCCTTCCGTAAATCAGAAGGAGGCAAACCTTTCCACAAGTCTTCATCCGAGGGTAAACCCTTCCGTAAGGCAGAAGGAGCCAAACCGTTCAGAAAGAGTGAGGAAGACAAGCCCTTCCGCAAGAGCGGCGATAAACCGCTGCGCAAGTCTTCATCAGAAGGAAAGCCGTTCCGTAAGGAGGGTGGACGCCCCGCAGCAAAGAGATCATTCAAACCCGGAAACAAAAAACAATAAGATATGAAAATTCTGTTACTTGGAAGCGGAGGCCGTGAGCATGCTCTGGCCTGGAAGATTGCCCAAAGCCCACAGCTTGACAAGCTTTACATCGCACCGGGCAACGCCGGTACCGCAAACGTAGGTGAGAACGTAGCCATCAAGGCCAACGATTTTGACGCCATCAAGGCTTTTGTCCTGGACAAGAAGATTGACATGGTTGTTGTAGGCCCCGAGGATCCTCTGGTAAACGGTATCTATGACTACTTTAAGGCAGACAAGGCTCTCGCAGCCATTCCCGTAATAGGCCCGTCCAAGGATGCAGCCCAGATGGAGGGCAGCAAGGACTTTGCCAAGCGTTTCATGCAGCGTCACGGTATCCCCACCGCCGCATATCAGACATTCACAGGTGAGAACCTTGAGGAGGGACTTAAGTTCCTGGAGACTCTCAAGGCTCCTTACGTACTTAAGGCCGATGGTCTGTGCGCAGGTAAAGGAGTACTCATCCTGCCCACTCTGGAAGAGGCCAAGAAGGAACTGGGGGAGATGCTGAGCGGAATGTTCGGCAACGCCTCATCACGCGTAGTGATTGAGGAGTTCATGAGCGGCATAGAGTGCTCGGTATTTGTTCTCACAGACGGCAAGAACTACAAGATCCTGCCCGAGGCCAAGGACTACAAGCGCGTTGGCGAGCATGACACCGGTCTGAACACCGGCGGCATGGGTTCAGTATCACCCGTTCCGTTTGCAACCAAGGAGTGGATGAAAAAGGTTGAGGACCGCATTATCCGTCCTACCGTAGAGGGTCTTGCAGAGGAGGGTCTCGTTTACAAAGGATTCATATTCTTTGGCCTCATCAACGTAGACGGCGAGCCCAAGGTCATTGAGTACAACTGCCGTATGGGTGACCCCGAGACCGAGAGCGTCATGCTGCGTCTTAAGAGCGATATCATAGAGCTGTTCAAGGGTGTTGCAGAGGGTAACCTGGATACCAAGACCCTGGAGCAGGATCCGCGTTCTGCTGTATGCGTGATGCTGGTATCGGGCGGCTATCCCCAGCACTATGACAAGGGATTCGTTATAAGCGGAATTGACAAGGTAAAGGACAGCATCGTGTTCCATGCCGGAACCGCATTCAATGACAAGGGAGAGGTTGTGACCGCAGGCGGCCGCGTAATTGCCGTAAGTTCATACGGCAAGGACAAGGAGGAGGCTCTGGCTCTCTCTTTCAAGGGTGCCAGCCTGATTGACTTTGAGAAAAAGCATTTCCGCAGAGACATAGGTCAGGATCTCTAACAAATAATAACTGTCTGTTGGCAGCCTTTAACCATTAAAGGGTTAACTTTGGGCTTCCTAACTGACAACTAACTCAATTAAGAGTGATGAATTACAAAAAACTAAACACCATCATCGGATGGCTTGTGTTTGCAATTGCAGCTTTTACATACTGCATGACAATAGAGCCAACGGCCAGCTTCTGGGATTGTCCGGAGTTCATAACCACAGGTTACAAACTTGAAGTGGGTCACCCCCCTGGGGCACCTATATTCATGCTTACCGCAAACCTGTTCTCGCAGTTTACAAGTGATCCCGGTAAGGTTGCCATGATGGTCAACATAATGTCGGCACTCTTGAGTGCGCTCTGCATACTTTTCCTCTTCTGGAGTATCACCATGCTCGCAAAGAAACTGGTGTCAGGCACCAAGGAACCCGATATGTGGCAGATGATAACCATATTCGGATCAGGTGTGGTAGGCGCCCTGGCATACACATGGAGTGACACATTCTGGTTCAGTGCAGTAGAGGGTGAGGTTTATGCATACTCATCTTTCTGCACCGCAGTCACATTCTGGCTCATACTCAAATGGGAGGAGAACAGTGACCAGCCGCACAGCGCCCGCTGGCTTGTACTCATTGCATACCTGATAGGCGTATCTGTAGGTGTACACCTGCTCAACCTGCTCTGCATCACCGCCATAGTTCTGGTTTACTACTTCAAGAAGGTGGAGAACCCCACATGGAAGGGTGGTCTGCTGGCATTTTGCCTGTCGGGCATAATCATCGCAGCCGTTCTTTACGGTATCGTTCCCGGTATCGTTAAGGTGGGCGGATGGTTTGAGCTGCTCTTTGTAAACGGATTGGGCCTGCCTTTCAACACAGGTCTGATTGTCTATATCATCCTGCTGGTAGGTATTCTTGTATGGAGCGTGTATGAGACTCAGCGTGGTGACCGCAAGCCGCTCATGTATCTCTCATTCCTGCTCACAGTAGCTTTTGCGGGTATTCCGTTCTACGGTCATAAGGCATCAGGTATAATCCTGGGTCTGATCATTCTTGGAGCAGCAGCCGTATATCTGTTTACCAATGTCGTTCCCGATACCAGGAAGCCGTCAGCAAGCCTTCTCAATACAATCATGCTCTGCGTGATGATGATTACCATAGGTTACTCATCATACGCTGTGATTGTTATCCGTTCTACCGCCAATCCTCCTATGGATCAGGATTCACCTGAGAATATATTCTCACTGGGCGAGTATCTGGCACGTGAGCAGTACGGTTCACGCCCGCTGCTGTACGGTCAGGCCTACAGTTCTGAGCCTGAATACGTGGTGAATGGTGATATCCTTGAGCCATTATTTACCGTTACCGGCAAGTCTTACGGCCGCCAGGAGAAGAATAATGAGAATGACAAGGACAGATACATTGTCATGGATGAGAAACGTGACTGGAAATACGCCCAGAACATGCTGTTCCCGCGTATGTACAGCGCAGTTCCCGATCACATTGATCAATACGAGTTATGGACCGGAGGCATAAAGGGCAAAACCATCGTATACAACCGCGCCGGACGTAAAATCAAGGTTGTCATGCCCACACAGCTGGAGAACCTAAAGTTCTTTGTACGTTATCAGGTCAATTTCATGTACTGGCGCTATTTCCTCTGGAACTTTGCCGGACGTCAGAACGACATACAGAACCAGTCGGGTGAACTTGAGAACGGTAACTGGATTACCGGTTTCAACTTCATTGACCGCCATCTCATAGGTGGAGACAACAAGTTGTTGCCCGATATCTACAAGGGCAAGGGACACAACGTATTCTACTGCCTGCCTCTGCTCTTGGGTCTGTTCGGACTCTTCTGGCAGATAGGTAAAGGCAAGGAGGGTACACAGCAGTTCTTTGTTGTACTGGCACTCTTCTTCATGACCGGTCTTGCAATCGTAGTTTACCTTAACCAGACTCCCATACAGCCTCGTGAGCGTGACTATGCATACGCCGGATCGTTCTACGCTTTCGCCATATGGATTGGATTGGGTGTTGCAGCACTGTCAGAATGGTTAAGTTCATTCTCAGGCAAGAAGGCTGCTTCTGTAATAGCTGCAGTTCTCTGCCTCCTGGTTCCCATCCAGATGGTCAGCCAGACCTGGGATGACCATGACCGCAGTGACCGTTACTCATGCCGTGATTTTGGTCAGAACTACCTGATCACGCTCCCTGAGACCGGTAACCCCATCATCTTTACAAACGGTGATAACGATACATTCCCCCTCTGGTACAACTTTGAGACCGAAGGGTTCCGTACCGATGCGCGCTGCTGCAACCTGAGTTACCTGAACACTGACTGGTACATTGACCAGATGAAGCGTCCGGCATATGACTCACCTGCACTGCCCATATCATTTGACAGGATTGATTACCAGACAGGAACCAATGACCTTATCTACGTTGATGCCGATGCCAAGACCCAGCTGCTCAAGAGAAACAGCAGGGAGGCCGTTGAGAAGTCATTTGAACTGACCAACGTACTTGATTACTGGATCAAGAAGAAACACATCGTACCCACTGATACCATCTGGTTCAAGATAGACAAGGATGCTGTCCTGCGTTCAGGAATGAAGATCCCCGCCAAGTACATAGGTGCCACCGATGAGGAGACAAAGGCCAACATGCCCGATAAGATGATAATCTCACTCAAAGGTAAAAAACGCCTCTATAAGAATGAGATCATAATGCTTGACCTGCTGGCACACTGCAACTGGGAGAGACCTCTGTTCATAGCCACTACAGTACCCAGAAGCAGCTATCTGAATCTTAGCCGCTACCTGGTACTTGAGGGTCTGGCATACCGTATCACTCCGTTTGACTGGGAGCAGACCGACACCGGTTCAGAGTATGGTGACATTGATACAGACAGGATGTACGCCAATATGATGAACTACAAGTACGGCGGCCTGGACAATCCGGACCTTTATCTGGATGAGACCACCCGCAGAATGTGTCTGACCCTGCGTCGTACCACAGTGCAGCTGGCTACACAACTCTATACAGAGGGTAAGAAGGACAAGGCACTTGACGTACTGCTCAGAATCAATGAAGGCATATCACATGAGCTGTATCCGTTGAATGAAGGCAGCTACTATGGAGTTGCTCCACAGACAGCAAACCTTTATCTTGTACTCGGTAAAGATGACAAGGCAAGAGAGGTTCTCCAGGCTACCTGTAACAATTACATGCAGCAGATGAGGTGGTATCTGAGTATGAACAGACGCAACCTGTACAAATGTGAGAGCAATTTCCTGACATGCGTAAAGGAGATAACAAGGATTGCTCCCCTCATGGAGGAGTGCTTTGATAAGACTGAGATAGATAATATCAAGGCAGAACTGGAGAGCATGTGTAACGAGTATGACATTCTCATGCAATAACGGATGTTACTTGAACAGCCTACTCCAATACTAAGCAAGATATACCCGAAAGGCATCTTCCGGAAAAATCCGGAAGAGCACTCGGTGTATCTTACATTTGATGACGGTCCCATACCCGAGGTAACTCCGTGGGTACTGGACATATTGGACCAGTATGGCGTCAAGGCAACATTCTTTGTGGTAGGTGATAACGTACGCAAACACCCGGACATCTACAAGATGGTGGTGGAGCGCGGCCATCACATAGGCAACCATACGTTCAACCATGTACGCGGAATGCGTATGCGCAACCATGATTACATAGAGAACGTACGCAAGTGTGACGGTTTTATATCAACCCGTCTGTTCCGTCCGCCTCACGGTGTGCTGCGCCGCTGGACATACCGTTACATGTTGGGTGCCTATGACATTGTATTCTATGATGTCATAACACGTGATTACAACAGCAAGCTCAGACCCAAGAAAGTTCTGCAGATTGTAAAGAGATATACCCGTAACGGCTCTATCATAGTATTCCATGACTCTCTGCGCAGTGAAAAGAACCTGCGCTGGGCACTGCCCAAATCCATTGAGTGGCTTAAGGCCCAGGGATACGAGTTCAAGCAGCTTTAATCAGAGACCCAGCTCACACAGGACTTTACATATCTGGTCCTGAACCTTTCTTGAGGGTGCCATCTTTACGGCGCCCTCATTCATTATGCAGAATGCCAGGTCACGGCCATCGGCGGTACGGATATAACCGGCCAGTGTGCATGTTCCGGTAAGTGAACCGGTCTTGGCGTGTACCTTGTTGATGGTGGTCTTGTCATTCATGCGGGTCTTGAGCGTTCCGTCCACACCCGATATGGGCATGCTCTTGTAGAGTATGGGGAACAGTTCGTTATCCTTGTAGATAAGGGAAAGCATATCCACCATGAACTGGGGTGAGCAGAGGTCGTACTGTGAGAGTCCGCAACCGTCAACTATATTGTATGATGCAGAGAACATGCCGAACTTACGGCTCACAAAATTCTGCAGGTATTTGGCGGCAACCTTGAATGATACCTCCTTGGGCTGTTGCAGACGTCCGGTCTGCAGGAACATGGCCTCGGCAAAGAGGTTGTTACTCTCCTTAAGCGCCTCCTTGACAATGGATGGCAGGTCATGCGTAACCTCCGCCAGGTCACGTGCTATCACCGGACATGTACCCCAGTCATACTTGCCGTAGCTGATTCCGGCCTCATCCAGATACTGACGCAGCAGGGCAAATGTGAAATCGGCTGATCCTACCACACTCAGGTCTGTAGACTGACGGCGCTTGCAGTTACCCTCAATAATGATGGTATTGTCATTATGCATCCAGTCACGGGTTATGGTAAGCGGTCCCAGTGTGTTATCCTGAGTACGGGCCTTGTTTACCACCTTGATATATGAATTTGAAGGATAAATGTTGACTACAGGAGCCTGTCCCTTGGATGTGGGCTTGACCTCTACGCCTACAAATCCCTGGTGAACCATGAGCGGTGATATGTAGGGCTGGAAACTGGCCGGAGCATCATCCCAGCACCATCCTGTAGCCCAGTAGGTGGAATCCATTGCCGATACATCGGCATAAAGGGTACCGCTGATTCGCTTTACTCCGGCTTTCTTGAGACTGGCAACCATGCTGCGCAGCTCATGCTCGGTAAGCGCGGGATCCAGCCCACCCACCAGATAGAGGTTTCCGTTCAGCACGCTGTCCTTACTTATGGAACCCTGGGTCCTGAGCGTGGTCCTGAACTTGTAGTCAGCACCCAGTGACGAAAGGGCGGTAACCGAAGTGATCACTTTCTGGACCGATGCCGGACGGCACATTATCTTCTCGCGGTATGCGTAGAGTGTAGTGTCATTGGTCAGGTCATAAACCATAAGGGCTATGTCCGTACCCTCGGGCAATCCCTCATATATTATCTGGTCAATGGATTCGGTCACTGAATCCAGATCCGAGCTGTGAACGGCAGGTGATACCGCCATCAGCAGAGTAAGCAGGAGATATCTGTAAGATTTCATGTTCAGTATGATACGGATGTTTCCAGTCCGTTCTCACGGAGCAGTGCGGCTATGCGGTCCAACTGCTCGTGGCTGGCCTTGCGCAGGGTGGATACGGGAGTCTCACGGTCAACGGTGTAGATCATCACCTGGCTGGGACCTATCTTTTTCAGGGTCTCTATCCAAGGCAGCACGTAGCGGTCAGAGGTGTTGTCCATGTCACGGCCATCCAGAGTGCCGGTCAGGAACATGGTCTGTATTATTACATGTCCATGGAAATCACACAGGGCCTTGATTATGGCATCCAGGTCATAATGACCAACCGGATTGTCAATGAGACGGATATAGTCAATGTCAACGGTATCCAGTTTCTGGATGTTGTTGTCCAGCTTCATAAGGGCACTGAATATGGCGGGATCCGTCACACGGGTGCCGTTGCTCAACACACTCACCTTGGCCTTTGGGAAAAACTCGTCACGCAGGGCCAGGACATCATCCACGATCCCGGGGAACTCCGGGTTGGCAGTGGGCTCTCCGTTTCCGGCAAATGTAAGCACGTTGGGCTCTGGACCGTTTGCCTTCATCCTCTCAAGAGTGTTGCGCAGCACATCATAGACTTCCTTACGTGTGGGACGGTGATGTTTGGGATGGTGGCTTCCGTTAAAGCCGCACTCACAGTATATGCAGTTGAAAGTACATATCTTACCGTCGGCAGGCATAAGGTTTATACCCAATGAAACTCCGAGACGACGGCTGTGAACCGGTCCGAATACAGGTGAATCATATAATACGGTTGCCATGGCTATACTCCTTTAAAATTCACCGCAAAAATAGTCAATCGGCATGTACTTTGCAAAAAGAAAGGCCATCAGAACTTGCTTATGAGCTGCAATGAGATATCCTCTTTGTGACACGAGTCTATAAGCTGCTGTGAAGAGCCTATCTCATCCCTGTCTGCATACCATGTACCGCCGGCCTTGAGGTTAAGCTGCAGTGCACCGTTTATATGCCATTTTACTGTCATGGCCAGCCTTGCACCCTTGCCTGACAGGGTCATGAATCCATATGAGTAGCGCAGTCCGCTCTCATAGACCGATACGCTGCTGTCATGGCTGTCCGTATGGAACAGGGCCGCGCTGATATTCAGGTCCAGTCGGTCATCGGCCAGACTGCGCGAGTAACTGTGGGTGATGGCCCAACCGTCTGATATGGGCTCGGCAATGAAGTCATAACGGGTAAACAGTATCTGTGTCTTGAGTTCCGCTCCGCTACGGCAGTTATGGGTCCAGCGCAGACGGTATCGGCCGGTAAGACAGTACTCCAGCTGACGTGTGTATTTGCAGTCTTTCTGCTTGGCCTTGAAACGTGCCGTTGCATATAGCGCGTCCCGGCGCCCTATCCTCCAATCCGCCTCCATCCTAAGGTCCATGCCGTTACTCCTTTCCGATGCACCGTACCTGGGCTCCGGAAACATGAAAAGGTCCGCATAACCGCTCACCTTGAGTTTGCGGCCGCTATGGCTGAATCCGGTAAGCAGGCCTATCTCATTTGAGACATCACCCTCGGCCGGCGCATTTGAGTGCAGGGCCCTGTAATCGGGGCTGTATGCACGTACCAGCCAGGTGGCTGTCCAGCTATCGGGCAGACGCAGGGTCTCTGAGCATATGAGTGCAGGCTTGCCGCCGGCCAATGAGAACTCGGCCGCAAGTGCGTAACGGGGACGGCCCAGCGATATGTCGGCCGACAGACCCCAGTATCTGTCCTGCCCCTTGTAGGGTAACGACAGGCTCTCATAAATAGCCGTTCCGCCTACCTGCAGCCCACGATAGCTGTATCGGGTATTGGCGGCCCAGGTATACCGGTATGAATTGTGTTTCCTGCTCCACTCCAGCTCCGTACGGTGAAACCCGTCCTGCTTGAATGAGCCTATCACGGTGTCTCCCTTGATTGTGGCGTCAAACGTAGTGTATGCTCCCAGCAGCGTGAATGTGGTATGCCCCGCCCCCACTGCCAGACCGGCTCCGCTCAGATAACCGTACTCCTGGGTGGAGGCATGCGGTTTGAGCCCCTGCGTGCCGCGTCTCACATTTGAAAGCGCCATGTTCTTGCCCAGGCTGAACCCGCCGCCCAGCAGCAGTCCCTGTCCAAACTGCACCTTGCAATTGCCCAGCACCAGCTCACGTATCACACCCATATCTTTCAGGTACAGATAGGGCGAGTAGAAATCATAACCTGCATGGTTACGTCCTCCAAAAGGCTCTCCCGCATCCTTATCGGCACTAATACCAAACCGTATACGGTTATGCCAGTTAAAGGAGTACCTTACTGAATGAGACAGCCTGGAACCCAGATAGGCACGGTTGGGATAACGCTTGAGCTCCTGGGGCGAATGGTATCGGAACCCGTCCCTCATGTAAAGCGGGATATCCACACGGGCTATCAGCTCATTGCGTCCGTACTTGAGTATATCGGCCGCCTTAAGTCTCTCCTTCTCTGCCGGCGGATCGGCCGCATATACGAACTGACGCAGCAGACGGCGGGTGTCAAAATCCAGACTGCCCGTGAGCTGCAGCTCTCCAAGGCTCTTCATGGGACCGTGCTGATATACATACGCATGGATATCCTCTATCTGCTCATCGGTCAGGAAAAGGAGTTCACGCAACTCATCCCTTGAGGCCGTGTTTATGTTAAGCGGCTCACTGTGCAGGGTCTCATACAGCATGAGCAGCTCCTCGCGGTCACTTGAGGAGAGTTCTTCATCATCTGAGAGCAGTGACTCCAGCACGCTCTCCCATTCCCGGTCTATCGGATTCTGTGAGATAACCTGTTGCATAGGACACAGTAACAGGGCAAACCAGGAGATTAACAATTTACGGTTCATAGCATATTAGTATTAGAAACCTATTTTTCCTTAAAGGAGTGTTCCAAATATAGGACTTTTTTGTGATAATTGATATTTTTGCAGATATGAAACGTATCGTCATACTACTGCTAACCGTAATGGTGTGCCTTGCTGGATTCAGCAAGACACCTGACAAGGATAAGGACACAGACAAACAGAAACGTGTGTTCGTTGCGCTGGCTACCATAGTGGATGGCGATACCCTTCCTACCGTACAGCTTGAAGAGGTTGTCATCTATGCCAAACGCATATTCCCAAGCGCCCGCAAACAGCGCAAGTATGACAAGCTTACCCGTAACGTGATCAAGATGTACCCAATCTCAAAGGAGATAAAGACCATTCTGGTTGAGACCTATCTCTACATGCAGACCCTGCCCGATGACAAGGCACGTGCGGAGCATCTGGAGAAGGTGGAGAAAGGCGTGTGGGACCAGTATCTTCCCATAATGAAACGGTGCACGCTGGCACAGGGCAAGCTGCTTATCAAACTCATTGACCGCGAGTGCAACCAGACAAGCTATGAACTTATCCAGGCATTCATAGGCGGATTAAAAGCCCGTTTCTACCAGACATTTGCCGCATTGTTCGGCGCATCCCTCAAGAAAGAATATGATCCTGACAATGATGAGGAGGATGCCATGATTGAGGAAATCATCTGGATGATCGATAATGACATGCTCTAAATGATCATTGTGCTGTTGGCCATTTTTCATTACCTTTGCAGTCACTTATCAAAAACTGTAGACAATGGCATTGCAATGCGGCATAGTGGGCCTGCCAAACGTAGGCAAATCCACACTTTTCAACTGTCTGTCAAGCGCTAAGGCGCAGGCAGCAAATTTCCCTTTCTGTACAATTGAACCCAACGTAGGAACCATAACCGTTCCCGATGAACGACTCACCAAACTGGCCGAGCTGGTTCACCCCGGACGTATAGTTCCCGCAACCGTTGAGATCGTGGATATAGCCGGTCTGGTAAAGGGTGCCAGCAAGGGTGAGGGTCTGGGTAACAAGTTCCTGGGCAACATACGTGAGTGCGACGCCATCATACATGTGCTCCGTTGCTTTGATGATGACAACGTGACTCATGTTGACGGAACCGTAAACCCCGTCCGCGACAAGGAGATAATTGATACCGAGCTCCAGATAAAGGACCTTGAGACCATAGACCAGCGGCTGCAGAAAGTAGCCAAGCAGGCTGCCGTAGGCGATAAGCAGGCCAAGATAGTATGTGACGTGCTGAACGCATACCGTGACGTACTGCTTCAGGGCAAATCGGCCCGTACCGTCAGCTTTGACTCAAAGGATGAGGAAAAGATAGCACATGACCTGTTCCTGCTCACATCCAAGCCCGTTCTTTATGTATGCAATGTCGATGAGGGCAGCGTAAAGACCGGTAACGCCTATGTAGAGCAGGTGCGTGAGGCCATCAAGGATGAGAACGCACAGCTGCTGGTCATTGCCGCCAAAACCGAGAGTGAGATTGCCGAGCTGGAGAGCTATGAGGACCGTCAGATGTTCCTTGAGGAGCTGGGTCTGGAGGAATCGGGCGTAAACCGTCTGGTAAAGTCAGCTTTCAGCCTGCTCAACCTGGAGACATTCATCACCGCCGGACCCATGGAGGTAAAGGCATGGACCTACCGCAAGGGCTGGAAAGCTCCGCAGTGCGCCGGTGTCATCCATACAGACTTTGAGAAAGGATTCATCCGCGCCGAGGTCATCAAGTACAAAGACTACGTGGAGCTGGGCTCCGAAGCTGCAGTACGTGATGCAGGCAAACTCTATGTGGAGGGTAAGGATTATGTGGTAGAGGACGGTGACATAATGCATTTCCGCTTTAACGTATAAACTAAAACCAAAAGGACTATGAACAGCTTTCTTGCAGTTATCTGGGACCCGGACATAGAGATGTCCCGTCTGTTGGGCCTGCCCATCAGATACTACTCACTTATGTGGGTTTTAGGTCTTCTGGCAGCATATCTGCTGGTAAAGAGGTTCTATAAGGACCGCGGCATCAAGCCCGAGGTCTTTGAACCGCTGTTCCTGTACTGTTTCCTTGGAATCCTTATAGGCGCCCGTCTGGGACACTGCCTGTTCTACGAGCCCGAGTATTATCTCTCAAGCGGCAAGCATTTCATTGAGATGCTGCTGCCCATCCATTTCATGCCCAAGGGAGGCTGGAAGCTGGTAGGTTACAGCGGTCTGGCCAGCCACGGCGGAACGATAGGTATCATTATCGGAATGATCCTGTACTGCCGTAAGTATAAGGTCAAGGTCCTGGAGTGCATTGACATGGTATGCGTTGCCACTCCGCTCACAGCAGCCTGCATACGTCTGGGCAACCTCATGAACTCTGAGATTGTAGGTAAGCCCACCGGAACTGACTGGGGTTTCATTTTCGTGCAGAACGGTGAGGATTTTGCCCGCCACCCGGCACAGCTCTATGAGGCTATCGCCTACATTATCATCTTTGTGATAATACTCCTCATATACCGCAAACACAAGCAACTGGTGGGCTCAGGATTCTATTTTGGATTCTGCATCGCCACCATATTCACATTCCGCTTCTTCATCGAGTTCTGCAAAGAAGTTCAGGTAGACTTTGAGCAGGGCATGGCACTTGATATGGGCCAGCTGCTGAGCATCCCGTTCGTCATCGGCGGTATCTGGCTCATGCTCCACTCCCGCAAGAAAGTGTGACCCAAGAGGGGCCAAAGGGGACGGTTCCGTTTGGCTCCCCATTTTCAGATATTAAAAAGCAGTGAAGATATTAGCCTTCACTGCTTCATTTTATGTTACTACAATAGAGCCAAACGGAACCGTCCCCTTTGGCCCCTCTTGGGTCATCCTTTCAAGATCTTCTTGATTTCGTTGAGTTTGTTCAGGGCCTCGATGGGGGTGAGGTTGTTGACATCGATTGAAAGCAGCTGGTCACGGATCTGACAGAGCACGGGGTCGTCCAGCTGGAAGAAACTCATCTGCAGGCCTTCACGCTGCTGGGCGGTCTCTACGCTGGGACGTGATATGCTTTTGCCGTTTCCGCTCTCCTCCATCTCCTTAAGGATGGCTCCGGCACGCTTTACTATGCTGCGCGGCATGCCCGCCATCTCGGCCACATGGATACCGAATGAGTGTTCCGATCCTCCCTCAACCAGTTTACGCAGGAACAGCACCTTTCCGTCAACCTCACGTACCGATACATTGAAGTTGCGTATGCGGCAGAATGACTTGGCCATCTCATTGAGTTCGTGGTAATGGGTGGCAAACAGCGTGCGGGCGTGGGCCGACGGATGCTCATGTATGTACTCCACGATTGCCCATGCAATGGATATGCCGTCATATGTGGATGTGCCGCGTCCAAGTTCGTCAAACAGCACCAGACTGCGGGGAGTGAGGTTGTTCAGGATGCTGGCAGCCTCAGTCATCTCAACCATGAATGTTGACTCTCCGGCCGATATGTTGTCACTTGCACCTACGCGTGTGAATATGCGGTCCACAACGCCGATGCGCGCGCTGTCGGCCGGTACATAACAACCCATCTGGGCCAGCAGCGTAATAAGGGCGGTCTGACGCAGCAGAGCTGATTTACCGGCCATGTTGGGACCGGTTATGATAAGTATCTGCTGGGAGTCACTGTCTATGAATACGTTGTTTGATATGTAGCTGTCACCGGGTGCCATCTGCGTCTCAATTACCGGATGGCGGCCCTCCTTGATGTCAATGATGTTGCTATCGTCCACTACAGGGCGCACATACTTGTGATCACGTGCCACCCGTGCAAAAGAGAGCAGGCAGTCCAGACGGCTTACCAGCATGGCGTCATTCTGGATGGCAGGCACATATTTGATTATGGATTGTGCCAATTCACCGAACAATCGGGTCTCAAGCGCAAGTATGCGATCCTCGGCTCCAAGTATCTTCTCCTCATACTCCTTGAGCTCAGGGGTGATATATCGCTCGGCGTTGACAAGGGTCTGTTTGCGGATCCATGTCTCCGGAACCTTGTCCTTGAAGGTGTTGCGCACTTCCAGGTAGTAGCCGAACACGTTGTTGTATGCCACCTTCAGACTGGATATGCCTGTAAGCTCAGCCTCACGCTGCTGTATCTGCATCAGGTAGTCCTTGCCGCTGTAGGCAATATGGCGCAGCTCGTCAAGTTCAGCATTGATACCATCGGCTATTACGCCGCCCTTGCTTACCAGCATGGGAGTATCGGGACGCAGGGTGCGCAGTATCTCGTCACACAGCTCCTGGCAGATGTCAATACCGTTTCCTATCTCCTGCAGTTGGGGGTTATCTGATTCCAGACAGGCCTGTCTTACCGGTTCCAGCAGTTTGAGTGCATGCCCCAGGCTCAACACCTCACGCGGGTTGATACGGCCCACGGCGGCCTTTGATATGAGGCGTTCCATATCACCCATACGCTGCAGGGACTCCGTAAGGGTCTCCCCTATCTCTGGGAAACGGAACAGATGGTCCACAACATCCAGACGGCGGTTAATGGCGGCCTGGTCCTTGAGTGGGAACAGCATCCAGCGACGCAGCAGACGGGCACCCATGGGCGAGCAGGTCCGGTCTATCACATCCAGCAGGGATGTGCCGTCCTCGCTGTTGGCACAGGTAAGTTCCAGATTACGTACGGTGAACTTGTCCAGACGCACGTAACGCTCCTCATCTATCATGCGGATGCATGAGATATGGCTTATGTTGTTGTGCAGGGTCTCTGCAAGATATTCAAGTATGGCTCCGGCAGCCACCTTTCCGTTCTTGAGATGGTCAACACCGAAACCCTTCAGGTTGCGTACCTTGAAATGGCGGTTAAGCTGCTCACGGGCAAAATCATCGGTAAAGACCCAGTCTTCAAGCTCACGCAGGCAGTATCGGGTTCCGAATGACTGGCCGAACTGCTGACGGCGGCCACGCTCTATGAGTACCTCCTTGGGTGCAAAGTTGGCAAGCAGTTTGTCTATATGGTCGGCCGGGCCCTCGGCAATGAGATACTCACCGGTTGATATGTCCAGGAATGAGAGGCCCCAGGCTCCCTTGCCAAAGTGTACCGCAGCAAGGAAATTATTCTCCTTGTTCTGCAGAACGTTGTCACTCATGGCCACACCGGGTGTAACCAGTTCCGTTATGCCGCGTTTTACGAGTGTCTTGGTAAGTTTGGGGTCTTCAAGCTGGTCACAGATGGCCACACGGCGTCCGGCACGTATCAGTTTGGGCAGATATGCATCAAGTGCATGATGTGGGAATCCCGCCATCTCAAGGGCAGCGGCCCCATTCTTTCCGTTATTACGGCGTGTAAGTGTAATACCCAGTATCTGACTTGCCTCAACGGCATCCTGGGCATATGTCTCATAGAAGTCTCCGCAGCGGAACAGCAATACGGCATCAGGATGTTTCTCCTTGAGGCTGTAGAACTGCCTCATCATCGGGGTATCTTCAGACTTGGTCTGTGCCATCTTGAGCGCTCCTGTTATTTACGTTTGCGGAAAAGGAAAAGGGTTGCCATTATGAACAGTACCACAAGGATGCCAAGTGTAATCATTGTGGCGTTCAGGCTCTTGGGGGCAAATCCCAGCAGCAGGAGCACGGGGAATCCCATTGCCATGGCAGGTATGTTCTGCAGCACCAGGTTGTTGGCGGCAGGAGTCTCATAACGGGGATCTATCTCACGCAACAGGATCATACCGTTACTGGCGGTACCGGTAAGCATTCCGAACATGGAGAAGAAACCCTCATATCCGTAACCGGGATAGATGCGCAGTGACACCCATCTCACGTAGAAGAATGTCACAATGGCGCCAAGTACGCATACAATGGTCAGAGGCAGCCAGATTGACTTGAGGTTCTCAAAGCTGATGGCAGCGGTACCGGCCACAATCATGACGTCAAAACAGATACCGCTCACACGGTTCAGAAGGAACTCATTAAGGTACTCTCTGCTCATCCAGCCACTCTTGCGCAGACGGCGTATCACGATCTTGACAAGTGAACCGAACAGGATGCCCCAGAAGAAATTGAATCCGTAAACCAGCGGTTTGAGTGTCTTTTCACCAAAGTTGCCCAGATCCAGACCGCCTATGAATGACATAAGCAGATAGACAAGGAAATAGGTAAGCAGCACGATGGCCACCACGATAGTGAGTTTGTCAACTGACTCGGAGTGAGGCAGGTCATCCTTCTGCTCATAATCCTTGAGGGTATGCTTTGACTCGGCCGCATTCTCATGAATGGAGAGTTTCTTGCGGTTATTGAGTATGTTCATGTATATGACACCCACCACACTACCAACCAGGAATCCGATGGTAGCGATGGAGAGTCCAAAGTCTATTCCGTGAAAGTTTATCCCCTGATCGGCAGCACCAAGCTGATAGATGGTACCAAAGTTGAGTGCCTGGCCGGGACCCTGTCCGTAACCCATGGGAACCAGCAGACCGCTGGAGTAGAAGATGTCACGTCCGAATTCGGGGTTTCTCCACCATAGGAACATAGGTATGGTAACCAACAGGCCTATGATACCCTGAACCATGTATGTGGCTATGGTAAGGGTACCGGTATCTATCACAGTGCGGGTGTTGGCGCGGTCAGTCTCCTTTGACTGGCGCAGGGACATGGCTATGAATCCCAAGGCAAGCGCATGGTAAGTGACGGTCTCCATGAACCTCTTGTCTATGATGTTGCTGAAAGCGGGCCACAGTTTGAGCAGCAGGATTATCAGACCACCCAGCAGTGCTGTAGGTATGAGACTGCGACGCAACAGGGTAACCTTACGCCTCAACACGTTGCCGGCCAGAACAGCCAGTGCTACTATGAAAACCTGGATAAGAGTAGCCCAAACCTCAGGTGCAGCGAACGACGTCACTGCTATACCGTTTGCAGAAAGTATCATTTCACTATCTTTTCTTTACAGAAAGTCAAAGATAGTTCATTTATTTCAGATTTACGGAATTATCACGGTTTTGATATGTTGACCGTCATAGAATTGATACTAAAGCTATGATTATCCCATTTTAATGCTATATTCGCAAAGTAACCTGATTCTAACAGTACTGACTTATGATGCATATTTATGAAGAGGCTTCACGATGCCTGTTGTGTGACAACGCTCCCTGCACCAAGGCATGCAGTAACGGCGATCCAGCAAGGGCAATACGTGCCATTAGGTTTGACAATGCCGGCAGCGCATTAAGATGGGTAACCCGATGCTCCGATGCGGATCTGGAGCGTGCTGAGCAGGCCTGCATTCACTATGACAGGCCCATACGAATCCGCGAGTTGCTGTCTAACTGCGGACCGCAAAGTAAAGCAGAGACCATGCCCTCACTAGCTATTGAGTTTTGCGGCATCAAATGTGAGAATCCGTTCTTTCTGGCCTCATCGGCCGTATGTACCAACTATGAGATGGTGGCAAAAGCTTTGGAGGCGGGCTGGGGCGGCGTCTTCTACAAGACCATCTGCAAGCAGGATATCCGTGAGGTATCACCCCGTTTTGATGCAGTCAAGGACGGCACGGAGATGATAGGGTTCCGCAACATGGAACAGCTCTCGGAGAATCCCCATGAAGTGGATTTTGAGATACTGAACCGACTCAAGAAGAAATACCCCCACAAGGTGATAATCGCCTCCATCATGGGACAGTATGAGGAGGAATGGGGCGAGCTGGCACTTATGGCACAGAACGCTGGCTGTGATGCAGTTGAACTCAATTTCTCCTGCCCTCAGATGAGGCTTGCCGGATTGGGAAGCGATGTAGGACAGGACCCCGAGCTTGTAACATTCTACACCGCATACGTAAAGCAGGCTGTCAACATTCCCGTCATCCCCAAGATGACACCCAACATCACGCAGATAAACCAGCCTGCCATAGGAGCCTATTTTGCCGGGGCCGATGCCATATCGGCCATAAACACCATCAAGAGCATAACCATGTCGCCTCTTGCCCAGGTTAACGGAAAACAGACCATATCCGGATACTCCGGCCGTGCAGTCAAGCCTATTGCACTGCGTTTTATACAGGAGATGGCAGCCAACCCTATCATGCGTAAAGTGCAGTATAGCGGCATAGGCGGTATAGAGACCTGGCGTGATGCCCTGGAGTTCATCCAACTGGGCTGCCGCAGTGTTCAGGTATGCACTGCCGTGATGCAGTATGGCTACCGCATAATCGATGACCTGATTCTGGGTATGCAGACCTACATGGCGGAACGCGGTATAGACAGTCTGGATAAACTGGTTGGCGAGCAACTGCCTGCATTTGTCCTGCCCTCCGGCCTGGACCGCGACACTCTGGTCTATCCCAAGATTGACCGTGAAAAGTGCATAGGCTGCGGACGCTGCTACATATCCTGCAGCGACGGCGGTCATCAGGCTATCAGCTTTAATGCCGACACCCGTCAGCCCCAGATAACAGGAACCAAATGCGTAGGCTGCCACCTGTGCCGCCTGGTCTGCCCCACCGGTGCAATCGGTGTTGCCAAGCGCATAAACAAGAAATGATGGAAACTGAGAGAAAAGATTAACATTTATTTTGATTTCTGAAATTATTTGCATTCCTTTGTTGTCAGGGACTATATACTGACAATCAAATAATTGCCTTATGAAAAGAATTAAATTGTTTTTGGCTGCATTAATGGTAGCATTGATGGCGCAGGGCTCAGCCAGTGCCGCTACGGTAACGGTTGCCTTCACTTATGCTGGAGACACAATCTCTCAATGGGACGATACGCCAAGTTTCGGTATTTATCTAAAAGGATATGAATTAGCCTTTCAAGATTACCCCTACGATGGAAAATGGGTGTACCAACTGGATGTTAATGACATGTATGTAGGACAATCCGTCTCATACACATCATCCTTAGGACATAAAGGAAAAATAACCATTGCAGACGGACTGAAAATCAGTCTTGAGTGCAAGAAACTTAATGTCACTACAAAAAACAGTCAGGATTATCCTATGTCCTGGCAGGAAGTCTACATCTATGATGAGGACAATAAAGATTTCCGCCTTTCAACTAACTATGAAGGCAAGGATTCCATATATCTGAACAGCGGAAACTACTCATATCGGTGGCGTGAGGAGTATGGCAGTTTCAGCCTTACAGATGACTATGAACTGAACCTTAAGGAAAAGGGTGGGCAACAACCCTCATCATCAGTACGACTGTACATCAAATCAAGATATGGAGATTTTCCCTATGAAGACTATAACAAGTCTGCTTCGTTATATGAAGCCGGCAATGACGACGATAATTACAGTTGGATGGGTATTAACGGCTCAACTGATGTAGAACCCGGATCCTACTACATAAAAGACGGCATCGGCATCAAGACTGATCCGTTTGTAGTTACCAAAGATACTACCATATGGTTTGATTATCACAAAGTGACCTTCAATTCCAAGACCGGAAACAATCCTAATAAATCACAGGATATTGAGATCTATACAAATCCGGATGATTATAACAATGAGCGTGTTACTACAAATGCCAACGGATCCGGAACGATATACCTGCTGGCTGGCCAATACTGCTACAATACAGCCGGAATAACCGGAACCTTTACTGTAGGCAATGAGGATCAGACCGTAAACATCAGTACAAGCAAGGTTGTAATCACACTTAACTGTGATGATCCGGATCTGCTTGGCAAACAGTCATTCTACTGGACCGACGGAGAGAATTTTTCCCACAGTGCACAACCCCTGGACGGAAAGATTATTTGTTATGGAGCACCCGGCAAGTATAAACTGATCATAAACAACATTTGCTCTGAGGAGATTGAGATGCAGGAGGGTGAAAACGCCAAGACAATACAACTGTACAGCCTGCAGTTCACATCCAATCAGACATCGGGAGGCAAGATGAGTGTTGAAATCAGTGATGATTTGGATGTATCATTCGGAAGGAAAGTTCTTCTTACCGCAGGAACATATGATTACAGGGTCAACTACGCATCAGAAAGAACAGAGTTTGAATTGAGCCAGAACAAGGAGATAGCTCTCAATTTCTGCAAGCTTACCATTACCGCCACCGATAATGAAGGACCTGTTGAAGACGAATGGATTGGTATTGCCGGAAGATACTATAGAACCAATGACAAGGGACAGGTTACAGAGACACTTCCTTATGGAGAATACAAGATTACATGCTCAGACAGCGATGAGGACAAGCAGGTAACTCTTTCAACTGCCGAGAGTTCAGTGGACCTTACCATCAGACCGTATGTCGTATTCAGCATGACATATAAGGGACGTCCTATGTATGATGTCCTGGACGCTTACGGTACTGAAACCGGTGACTTTGAAATCATAGTTGAGAACGGTATAGCAAAATCACGACTTATACCGGGTAAGGCATATGAAATTGAGGATTATTACGGTACCACAACCATTACCGCCGGCTGCGCCGTAGATTTGGGCGTATTGCAGGTAACTACAGATGGTATGGGCATAGCATTCCCCATGGAGAACTGGGAGGCTGTAAGTGAATATGACGTAATTGTAGGTTCAACCGTACGACTCACCGCTATTCCCGTAAGCGGCGAAACATTCAATTGCTGGGATATTAACGGCGTCACCTACCAGAACGGAATGATAGACGTTACCATACCTGCTTCAGTTACAAAAGCCAAGGCCGTTTTCGGTGGCGGTTCACAGACTCAGATCCGTCAGAGCAGTGTCAATACATCATTCCAGTTTGATGACAACTACATCTATCTGCCATCGGCCGTTCAGGGTGAAGCCAGCATCTACGCTGCAGACGGCAAACTGACAAAGAATCTGGGCATATTGGGTGACAAGATAGGTATTGCCGACCTGCCCGAAGGAAACTACATCATCGTACTGAGTTGCGGAGATGAGCCCACCCAGGTAGCAAGATTCAACAAGAAATAAAACTGATCGGGAATATTAAAGATTGGGGTTGGCGGAAATACCGTCAACCCCATCTGTTTACTTGAGTTTGCCACTCAGTATCCTGCTGCGGACACAATTGACTGCCGGTTTGTAATACTCCGGCTCCATGGATTCAAGCGTCGTCTTGAACTCGGCCAGAAGCTCCGGATAGAACTTGCACATGCGGTATGCCAGCTTCATGCTGATGGACTGGATGCCTGGCAGTTCGTCAACATCGGCCATATGCTCCAGACAGAAATCCAGGAAATCCGTGCGCAAATCATCCTCTTTCATCTCCAGCCGCTCAATGATATTGAGTGAAAGCCTACGGACCGATGACCAAGGCGTCTTCAGAGCCAGCTCTATCAGCTCATTCAGCATAACCTGCAACTGGGAAAGCTCCTTATCAGTAGCCTTGGTCAACACCCAGAAAGCATTCCGCACCACCCGCTCCTCATCACCAAGCATGAACTGACGGGTAAAGCCCAGGAAATCACCTGACTGCTTTACCTCCCTGTAAACGGCTTGCGCATCAAGCTCGCCTTTCACTGCCCTCAACATTTCATCAGTCAACGCCGCCATCTTCTAAGCATCGGGAAGAAACCGTACATCATCTGCTTGTACTCATCCCTGGTCATTGGCTTGGGCATGTTCTTACTTATCTCATCCACAAACTGGGCACAGTGTTCTATCATCTGGTCCATTGTCATGTCCTGAAGAAAACGCCCATCCTTATAGCAATACTTGCAGTAGTCAAAGTTGGTGCTGCCGTCTGCATTGGTGCCGCAATCCTCCACACGGGTAAGCGGCATTCCGCAACTCTGACAGAACTGCGGAAGTTGTCCCTCACGGAAAGCCTTCACCTTCTTGGGGAACGTTGCATCATATGCCTCAAACGCATCGGGATTAGCATCGGCCACAAAGTAACCCTGCGGAGGGCAATAGGTTGCCTCAATACCACCAAGCCAGCCGGGAATAAGCTCCTGAGCCAGGAAATACGGCACCTCTGCATCCTTTGGCTCCGAATGGTAATGAATGCCCAGCCTGCTTGCCAGCCCGAATCCCGCATGCTTGTAGAAATCAATGTTTCCCTCCATGCAAAGGAAGCCCACACCCATCTGACGCGCCTTATCCAGAGTATAATTCAACAGCTTAAGTCCATAACCCTTACGCTTGTAATCCGGATGAATGCTAATAGGTCCGAAAGTCCAGGAAGGTTTGTGTGTGCCATCGGCCAACAACAGCTCCGCCTTGGAGAACATCACGTGACCTATAATCCTTCCGTCCTCCTCCATCACATAGTCCAACTCCGGAATAAAGTCAGGATTGTTCCTATACTGACTAAGTACATAATGCTCCAAACATCCCGGCTTATATACATTCCAAAACGCCTCACGGGTAAGTTCCTCCACCACCCTGTAATCCTCCGGCCGCTCAAGTCTTATATTCATAACTGTCTATATTTATCCACAAAAATACATAAAATCCGCTGTTTTTCTCCTCCCCCCACACCTTAGGGAACTGTAACGCACATAGAGCCATTTTCTTCCCTAAGGTAAGCAGGAAATACGCTATCTCGCGGGCTACCCCCGCACCTTAGGGAACTGTTCTTCCCTAAGGTAAGCAGGAAATACGCTATCTCGCGGGCTACCCCCACACCTTAGGGAGTCACAACGCACGTAGAGCCATTTTCTTCCCTAAGGTAAGCAGGAAATACGCTATCTCGCGGGCTACCCCCGCACCTTAGGGAGTCACAACGCACGTAGAAACGATTTCATCCCTAAGGTGAGCAGGAAATACGCTATCTCGCGGGCTACCCCCGCACCTTAGGGAGTCACAACGCACGTAGAGCCATTTTCTTCCCTAAGGTAAGCAGGAAATTCGCCAGAACCTGCGTTACCCCCTGACCTTAGGGAAACAGCACGCAGGTACGGCCTATTCTCTCCCTAAGGTGAGTTGAAACGATGCAAAACGCGCTCGGCCCGAAGGAACGCTTTGACTTTCCCCCTCTGGGCCGTCAAGCTAAACCTTCACCAAGCGAAGCGACTGAAAGAAATACCCCTTTGCGTCACGTCACCTTACAATTTGAGATTTGATAACGCTTCCTTATTGTTTGATGTAATCATGGCAAGCTTGGAGCAGTTTTCCATATCGCTGCAGTCACCGCAGGTATCATAACCTTTAGCCCGGGCGCACTTGCGTATAGGACAGAGTGAATCGCAGAACGGAGTCTTAGCCCCTTCAACACGACATCCCGTGCAATTTATCATCTCAGGAGTAATCTCAACCTTATTTAGTTCTGACCACTCCCGAGCCACTTTCCTGCGCAATTCATCGTCATCATTAACGGTAGCCAACCGGGCCTGACACCCCTCACAATCCAATCCGCAAAAAGCAATAAACTGTTTCATTTGCCGTATTTTTGGTAATAAGCCTCAACACGTTTCTTGAATTCGGGAATAAATGTCCTATAAAATTCATATGATTCCAACGCCTCAAGCAGTTCACCCGATTCACACTTGGCACGCTGTTCCTTTATGTAATCAATGCATTCTGCCTTCTTGTTGTCAAAATCATCCAGCAGCCACTTGCCATCCACTAGTTTCATGACTATCCCGTATTCCCGGGCTTGTTCCTCAGGTTCAACATATTCGGATAAATCATCCTTAATCCGAACAGTAATAACGGCATGAGCTTCTTCCTTGGATTTAAGGGTAACGGACTTAACGGCATACAGAGGTTTCCCGCCACCGTTTCCGGTTACAAAATACAACAGCCACTCACCATATCCAGGTCCGTCAAAATCAATATCCGGAGCATCCCAAGCCTCGGAAAGAGTCTTGAAAAATTCCGGAGTCATGAAATCTTCGGCCTCAGGTTTAAGAACATGGTCAGGAATATAATTGCATAATTCCAATGCCCTCTCTTTTAACTCCTTTTCCTGCCTGCTGCATGAAACCGCCGCAAGTATAAAACACAAACAAATGAGAATTCGTTTCATAATCACTATTTTAATCCATGCGAATATAGTGCTTTTACCCCAATAAGTAACAACCAAACCAACAGATTCTCCCCACAGTTGCAGGAGCAGGACATAAGGGTTGGGGACCATCAGTGAATGGCATAAGCGGAGCGCCATGGAAAGGCCGTTAAGAACATCGTGGCGTTCAACGACCAGGCCCACAAAGGGAGGTAAAAGCCTGCGAATGTTACCGCGACTGGAAGGAGCTAAGCGGCAACGCCGCGCTTTTGCGTAGCAAAATAAAATGAGGCTGGGCTACGCGCCAGCGTAGCCCGGAACGTTGTGTCCCAAAATCCTTATGTCCTGCGGAGCCTCCAAAAATAACTATACCTCTTTTAAAGGGGAAATTGCCCGAAAATGTGTAATTTTGCCGTTCGAAAATAAAAGCTAGTCTGTAATGGAATACGATTTCAGAGCAATTGAAAAGAAATGGCAGGAAAAGTGGGCCAAGGAGGGAACTTATAAGGTAACTGAGGATGCCTCTAAGCCCAAGTATTACGTACTCAACATGTTCCCCTATCCGTCAGGCGCCGGCCTGCACGTAGGACACCCTTTAGGCTACATTGCATCGGACATCTACGCCCGCTACAAGCGTCAGCAGGGATTCAATGTCCTCAACCCCATGGGTTACGATGCATACGGCCTGCCCGCCGAGCAGTACGCCATACAGACCGGCCAGCACCCCGCAATTACAACTGAGAACAACATAAACCGCTACCGCGAGCAGCTGGACAAGATAGGATTCTCATTTGATTGGGACCGTGAGGTACGCACCTGCGAGCCCGGCTACTACCACTGGACCCAGTGGGCATTCCAGAAGATGTTCAACAGTTTCTACTGCAACAAGTGCCAGAGCGCCCAGCCCATTGAGAAGCTCATTGAGCACTTTGAGCAGAAGGGCACCGAAGGCCTTGACGTAGCCCAGAGCGAGGAGCTTGAGTTCACCGCCGCCGAGTGGACGGCCATGGATGACAAGCAGAAGTCCGATGTCCTGATGAACTACCGCATAGCCTACCAGGGCGAGACCATGGTAAACTGGTGCGCCGGACTGGGCACAGTTCTTGCCAACGATGAAGTTGTTGAAGGTGTGTCAGTTCGCGGAGGGTTCCCCGTGGAACAAAAGAAGATGCGCCAGTGGTGCCTGCGTGTATCAGCTTACGCACAGCGCCTGCTTGACGGTCTGGACAAGATAGACTGGTCAGACTCAATCAAGGAGACCCAGCGCAACTGGATAGGCCGCTCAGAGGGTACCGAGATGCAGTTCCACGTAAAGGACAGCGATATAGAATTCACCATATTCACCACCCGTGCCGATACCATATTCGGTGTAACCTTCATGGTACTGGCTCCTGAGAGCGAGCTTGTAGAGAAACTCACAACCGCTGCCCAGAAGAAGGAGGTGGATGCCTACGTAGCCGCCGTAAAGAAGCGCACCGAGCGTGAGCGCATAGCTGACCGCAAGGTTACAGGCGTGTTCAGCGGATCATACGCCATCAACCCCCTGACAGGTGAGGATGTTCCCGTATGGATCAGTGATTACGTACTGGCCGGCTACGGAACAGGTGCCATCATGGCCGTTCCTGCACATGACAGCCGTGACTACGCATTTGCCAAGCACTTTGGCCTGGAGATCCGTCCGCTCATTGAGGGTTGCGATGTATCCGAGGAGAGCTTTGATGCCAAGGAGGGTATCATGATGAACTCACCCCGTCCTGACCAGATCCGCGAGGGCGGACTCAATCTGAACGGCCTTAGCGTAAAGGAGGCCATTGCAGCCACCAAGAAATACGTTAAGGAGAACAAGCTGGGCCGCATCAAGGTCAACTACCGTCTGCGTGACGCCATATTCAGCCGTCAGCGCTACTGGGGCGAGCCCTTCCCTGTATACTATAAAAACGGAATACCCACAATGATACCTGAGGAATGCCTGCCGCTGGAGCTCCCCGAGATAAGTGAATACAAGCCCACTCAGACCGGTGAGCCCCCGCTTGGTCACGCCCAGGACTGGGCCTTTGACACCAAACAGAAGAAGGTGGTAAGCAAGTCACTCATAGACAACGTGACCGTATTCCCGCTTGAGCTCAACACCATGCCCGGATTTGCAGGCTCATCGGCCTACTATCTGCGTTACATGGATCCCCATAATGACAAGGCGCTGGTAAGCAAGGAGGCTGACAGCTACTGGAAGTGCGTAGACCTCTATCTGGGAGGATCGGAGCACGCCACAGGTCACCTTATCTACTCCCGTTTCTGGAACAAGTTCCTCAAGGATCTGGGCGTAAGTGAGGTTGAGGAGCCGTTCAGCAAGCTTATCAACCAGGGTATGATCCAGGGCCGCAGTAACTTTGTATACCGTATCAAGGACACAAATACATTCGTATCATACGGCCTCAAGGACCAGTATGACACCACTCCCATCCACGTTGACGTAAACATTGTAAGTGCCGATGTCCTGGATGTAGAGGCATTCAAGAACTGGCGCCCCGAGTACAACAACGCCGAGTTCATACTGGAGAACGGCAAGTACATCTGCGGATGGGCTGTCGAGAAGATGAGTAAGTCTATGTTCAACGTGGTCAATCCCGATGTAATCATAGAGAGATACGGAGCTGATACCCTGCGCATGTACGAGATGTTCCTTGGCCCGCTTGAGCAGTCAAAGCCCTGGGATACCAACGGTATTGACGGCTGCCACCGCTTTATCCGCAAGATGTGGAAC
This sequence comes from uncultured Prevotellaceae bacterium, assembly GCA_900319225.1. Taxonomy (GTDB): domain Bacteria; phylum Bacteroidota; class Bacteroidia; order Bacteroidales; family Bacteroidaceae; genus Colenecus. Next base: position 73,462 of record ONNV01000010.1, read on the forward strand.
CTCTTTACTGATAAAGAAGGTAACCTGAACGTATCTGACGATGCACCCACAAAGGACGAGCTCAAGTCAATCCACAAGCTCATTAAGAAGGTAACTGAGGATATAGAGAACTTCTCATACAACACATCTGTAGCAGCATTCATGATCTGCGTGAACGAGCTGTCAGGACTCAAGTGCAACAAGCGTCAGGTACTCTCTGACCTTGTCAAGCTGATTGCCCCGTTTGCCCCGCATATTGCCGAGGAACTCTGGCAGGCACTTGGCAACCAGACAACAGTTTGCGATGCCCAGTGGCCCAAGTTTGACGAGAGCTATCTCAAGGAGGACAGCATCACCTACTCCATCTCATTCAACGGTAAGACCCGCTTTACCCTTGACTTCCCTGCCGATGCCACCCAGCAGCAGATTCAGGATGCCGTTCTGGCCAATGAGAAAGCTTTAGGGTACATAAACGGTCAGGCCATCCGCAAGGTGATTGTGGTACCGCGCAAGATTGTAAACATTGTACTCTAAGCAACATGAGACTGGTTTTTGCCACCAATAACGCCCACAAACTTGAGGAGGTCCGCCAGATACTCGGAGACCGCTTCAAGGTGCTGTCACTGAATGACATTAACTGCCACGAGGATATCCCCGAGACAGGTGATACATTCCAGGACAACGCCCTGCAGAAAGCCCGTTTCATCAAGGAGCACTACGGTTATGACTGTTTTGCCGATGACACCGGACTTGAGGTGAAAGCCTTGAACGGAGCACCCGGAGTTCACTCCGCACGCTACGCAGGTGACCATGACTCGGAGGCCAATATGACCAAGCTGCTCCATGAACTTGAAAAAAAAACTGACCGCAGCGCACAATTCCGCACAGTTGTTGCGTTAATACTTAACGGACAGGAAGTTCTGTTTGAGGGAATAGTGACCGGACAGATTGCGACAGAGCGTCATTATGGAGACGGAGGATTTGGATATGATCCTGTCTTTGTCCCCGACGGTTACACGGAAACTTTCTCTCAGATGTCTTCTGAAGGCAAGAACCTGATAAGCCACAGGGGACGCGCCGTAAGAAAACTGGCAGATTATCTTAGACAATTATGATAAAGAGACTGACAAGAGGAGCCATTATCGCAATCGCTGCGGTAATGCTCCTTTTGCCTTTTTATAAGGCTGACGCAGGTATCCCGGTAGGTACCTGGAGAGCACATCCGGCATATAATGACGCCACATTCTCAATTAAGGCATTCGGTTGCATATTTGTACTGAGTGACGGTGCACTCTATCTGTATGATACCGCCGATAACGGCATTTACACGATAGACAAGACCGGTGGACTGGGTGATACCGATATCGCCGCAATTGGTTACAGCAACACCCAGCAAGCTCTAGTATTAGCCTATTCTGACGGTAATATAGATATACTCTACCAGGACTTTACCATCTATAACTTCACTGACCTTAAGAACAGTGGTACCGTAACGGTAAATGAGCTCAAGGTAACAGGAAACTACGCATACATATCAACCAATATCGGACTGGTTGTTTTTGACGTACAGCGCAGGGAAATAAAGAATACATTCCGCTTTGAATCATCGGTCAATACATCAGTCATACTTAGCGACAGCATCATCTGCAGTACCGATGACGGGACATATCTGGGTATTATGAGTGACAACCTGCTTGACAAGAGCAATTGGAAACAGTTCTGTACATCCAGGTACAGTGAACTGTTACTGTTTGACAATGAACTTACAGGTTATACTCCCGATAATAAAATAGTTACAATCAACCGCACCACAGCGGCTTCAGTCAATGTACTGGATGATGTTACCGGCATTTCATTATTGACCGATGACAGACTGGCTGTCATTAAGGATACCATCGTATCATTTTACAATGATTTCTCTGACAGCAGGCAATATGAATTTGACTATCATATCAATGACATCATAACTGACGGCAACTCTCTCTGGACAGCCGAGGGTGTAAGAGGACTCTGTAACTATGAGATAGTCAATGACACACTTATTTGTAATGCCCAGTTGCTCAAACCTAACAGTCCGCGCCGTAACTGGTTCCATTCAGTTTCATGGCCTGAAGAGGGCAGGATGCTTATTGTAGGAGGATGTCATAACTATCAGGGTATAGACTATCCGGGAACACTTATGATCTATGAGAATGACCGATGGTCTTATCTTCCGGAAGATCTGAAATCAATTACAGGTTTGGATTATGAGAATCTTACTGAAGCCGTACAGGATCCCATCGATCCGGGTCACATATTTGTAGGATCCACAGGTCAGGGCTTATATGAATTTAGGAATTATCAGTTCTATAAACTCCATACATGGAATAACAGCGGACTTACAAGTATATTGAATGACAATGAGTACAATAAGAATCATTACGTACGTATAAGTGCCCTGCAATATGACAATGACGGTAATCTATGGATGGCCAATAATGAGAGACCTACCATAATAAAGGCTATGCAGCCAGACGGTAACTGGTTTGGTCTCTATTATCCGGAACTTGACAGTCTGCCTACATTCAAACAACTCAGGTTTGACAGTAAAGGACGTATCTGGCTTATTTCAACAAGACATAAACCTGGAATAATCTGTATTGACCTGAACGGTACACCTAAAAACGTTTCGGATGACAGGATAAAGTTTTCCGGAGCCTTATTTAATAATCAGGACGGTACAACAGAAGAGGTATATGACATATATTTCTATGAAACAGACCTAGACGGAGATATATGGATAGGTACCAACAGAGGTATATTTGTATTAAGGGATCCTGACTCTTTCATATCTGATCCCAATCCTGTATTTGAACGTATCAAAATACCGCGTAATGACGGATCGGACCTGGCTGATTACCTGCTTAACGGAGTTATGACGACAGCCATGTTCGTTGACCAGGGAAACCGTAAATGGATAGGTACACTTGATCAGGGAGTATTCCTTATGAGTGCTGACGGAACAGAGACTCTGGAGCATTTCACTACATCAAATTCTCCTCTTCCGTCAAACCATATACTAAGCATAACAAATGATGGCCAAAACGGCTCTGTTTTCTTTGGTACAAGCCTTGGAATGGTAGAGTATGGAGGCCAGGCCAGGGACCCTGAAAAAAGTCTGTCAGAATCAAATATTATGGTTTATCCTAATCCTGTAAAACCTAATTTTGACGGATATGTTACAATAACAGGGCTTACTGAGAACAGTACCATCAGGATAATGTCAAATTCAGGCCGCCTTATACATCAGGCAACATCAAACGGCGGCTCATACAGCTGGAACCTTACCGATATGAACGGCAGACAGGTTTCATCGGGCGTATATCACGCAATAATCACCAATCTTGAAAACAATAAGAGCGAGAGTACATCTATCACGGTAATCAGATGATATAAGATTATGTATGTTCTGTTTTTATTTCAATTGAACTTTTTGTTTTAATAGGTTGTTGAAACTGTTGATATCTTTCAGCAGCTGCAGCCTCTATTTTTTTGTTCACTCTTACCAACAATATCCAAGTACTGTAATTAACAGGTCAAATGATTGATATTTATTATGATACATTGATATCAACAACATGTTGATTACTCTGTATCTATATATATTCAGGCAATATTCAAATTGATTCTGTTAATTACCTGTTTCTAATTTGAAGCAATAAAAAACGGTTATCTACATGATGTTTTGAATTATTTTTCCATTGTCATGACCAAACTGAAAAAGCAAATTTTAAATCCACTTTTTACAACTTTCTTATGAACACTTATTCACTCTGTTTTTAACAGCATAATTGATAAAATGAACTAATTTTACACCGCATTAAGTATGACACATATGAGAAAACTCACTGTATCGGAACTTGGTAGAATTGATGTGGAGCAGTTCAGAAACAGCCGTAAACTGCCCCTTACAATCATTCTGGATGATGTACGCAGCCTCTATAACGTAGGTTCCGTATTCCGTACTTCCGATGCATTCAGGGTTGAGCGTATTATACTGTGCGGTATAACAGCTACTCCCGATAACTCACTTGTTGAGATACATAAGACTGCTCTGGGAGCTGAGGAGAGTGTTGAATGGGTTTATTCAAATGATTGTGCAGCTGTTGTCAAGGAACTTGGTGAGAAAGGTTATACTACCATAGCAGTAGAACAGGTTGAAGGTAGCGTAAAAATGGATGAACTTAGGATTGATCCTGCTGCCAGTTATGCACTTGTTTTGGGTAATGAGGTGAAAGGTGTCAACCAGAATGTGGTTGACCTGTGTAAAATGTCACTTGAAATACCTCAATACGGAACAAAACACTCTCTCAACGTGTCTGTTACGGCAGGACTTGTAATATGGGAGTTTTATAAACAGCTTAAGGAGCTGCTTTAATCTTAATGTGCCTGGAGCCAGTTGTCTCCCCAACCGCAGTCAGCAATGAGCGGAACTGACATTGGCCATGCATTCTGCATCTCTTCAATCACAATCTTCTGAACTATTTCCTCCTCACCGGGAACTACATTGAAGTTGAGTTCGTCATGAACCTGCAGTATCATTGTTGACTTGATACCTTCTGCCATGAACCTGCGGTATATGGCAATCATTGCTTTCTTGATAATATCAGCTGCACTACCCTGTATCGGAGCATTGATTGCATTACGCTCTGCAAATCCACGTACAGTTGCATTGTGTGAGTTGATATCGGGCAGATAACGCTTACGTTTGAGAATTGTCTCTATGTATCCTTTCTGACGTGCATTCTCTATGGCGGTATCCATATAGTTCTTTATACCGCTGTATGTGATGAAATAGTTTTCTATCAACTCCTTGGCTTCAGTACGGCTTACACCCATACGCTGTGCCAGACCAAAAGCCGATATACCGTAAATGATACCGAAGTTTGCAGTCTTGGCTTTGCTGCGCTCTGATTTGGTAACCTCATCAATTGGTTTATGGAATACCTTGGCAGCTGTGGCGGCATGTATGTCATGTCCCAGACGGAAATCCTCTATCATGTTCTTATCCTGGCTCAGATGGGCCATGATACGCAGCTCAATCTGTGAATAGTCGGCCGAGAAGAATTTGCAGCCGGGCTCAGGAATGAATGCCTTGCGCACCTCCTTTCCGTCCTCATCACGTACAGGTATGTTCTGCAGGTTAGGATTGCTTGAACTGAGGCGTCCTGTGGCGGTAACTGTCTGGTTGAATGACGTATGTATCTTGCCGGTAGCCGGATTTACCAGCTGAGGCAGAGCATCTACATAGGTGCCAAGCAGTTTCTTAAGACCACGGTACTTGAGTATGAGGTCCACTATGGTATGGTCGGCACGGAGTGACTCCAGCACATCCTCGGATGTCACATACTGTCCGGTCTTGGTTTTCTTGGGCTTGTCAACAATCTTCATCCTGTCAAACAGGATCTCTCCCACCTGCTTAGGTGACAGGATATTGAACTGCTCCCCACCGGCCTCCTGATAGATCTGCTGCTCCAGGTTCTTCATCCTCTCGGTAAAGAGACGGGACGTGTCGGCCAGTGCTGCGGGATCAATCATGGCTCCGTTACGCTCCATATATGCCAGAACCTGAACCAGCGGCATCTCAACTTCACGGAACAGAGGCGTGGTACCGTCCTTTTCAAGTTCTTTCTCCAGGATATTCTTGAGCTGCATGGTTACATCGGCATCCTCACATGCATATTCATAAACCTTCTGCGGCTCAAGGTCAGCCATATTCTTCTGGTTCCTGCCTTTCTCTCCTATGAGTTCCTCTATATGGATGGTCTTGTAACCGAGATAAATCTCAGCCAGGTAATCCATGTTATGGTGGAGTTCGGGTTGAAGGATGTAATGGGCAATCATGGTGTCAAAGAGTTCACCCTTAACCTGAATTCCGTAGTTACCCAGAATGAGTATGTCATATTTTATGTTCTGTCCTATCTTGAGTGATGCGGGATTTTCAAACACCGGACGGAAAATCTCAAGCATCCGCTGCTTTCCCTCCTTCTCTTTGGGCATCGCAACATACCAAGCCTCATGTTCCTTAAGACTTACACTCAAACCTACAATTTGTGCAGTGATTGCATCTGTTCCGGTGGTTTCAGTGTCAAAACAGAAAAAATCCTGTGCAGCGATTTTGTGGGCTAATGATTTTGCATCTTGTTCAGTCTCAATGAGATAGTAAGAGTGTTGCGTGTTTTTTATGTCCTTGAGATTTGAAAATTCCTGAGTAGGCTGTACATCGGGCTGGAATAAATCAAAGAGATCGCCATGAAAACCGTCATTTGCGGAGGCTTTGGGAGTGGGCGCCTGAGTTGGGACGGAGTCATCACTCTTTTCAGTGACGACAGTTTGTGCCGATCCGTTTCTGTTTTTGAACTTGGCCATGAGTGAACGGAACTCCAGGTCTTCAAACAGAGTTACCAGTTTTTCCCTGTCGGGGTCAGAGAACTTGAGCTGTTCCATGTCAAGTTCAATTGGAACATCAGTCCTTATGGTTGCAAGCAGACGGCTGAACTTTATCTGATCGACATTGTTTTCAACTTTCTCCTTGAGCGCACCTTTCAGTTTGTCGGTACCGGCCAGGAGTCCGTCTATACCTCCAAACTCATTGATAAGTTTTACTGCAGTCTTCTCACCTATGCCGGGACAGCCGGGTATGTTATCGGAACTGTCACCCATCAGGCCAAGCATATCTATCACCTGGCTTGTGTCCTGCAGTCCGTACTTTTCCAGGACCTGGGCCGGTCCCATCACCTCATATCCGTTGTTGCCGTACTTGGGGCGGTATATGAGTGACCTCTCTGTAACCAGCTGGCAGTAGTCCTTATCGGGGGTCATCATGTAGGTGGTTATGCCCTTTTCATCGGCTTTATGGGCAAGCGTACCTATCACGTCATCGGCCTCGAATCCGGCAACCTCAAGTATGGGTATGCGGTAGGCCTCAAGTATCTGCTTGATTACTGGGACGGATTCACGTATAACCTCTGGGGTCTCCTCACGCTGTGCCTTGTACTCCTTATAGAGCTCATGGCGGAACGTGCCGCCCTTGGGATCGAAAGCTACACCTATATGGGTTGGTTTCTCCTTGGTCAGAATCTCCTCAAGGGTGTTTACAAAGCCAAGTACGGCCGATGTGTTGAACCCTTTGGAGTTAATTCTGGGTGCCTTGAGGAAAGCATAGTAAGCCCTGTATATCAGAGCATAAGCATCTAGGAGAAACAGTTTTTCCATATGGATGTGTATTGATATGTAAAAATACTAATTAATTCTCTAATCGGACATTTATTGTTAATTTTGCCACGGATATGGATTACATGAATCAGATATGCTTGCCAGTTGCGGCAGAGTTTGATGAGTTCCGATCAAGGTATTCATCGCTGTTTTCATGCTCCAATCCTGCGGTGGATGTGCTGCTTAAGTTCCTCTCACGACGTAACGGCAAGATGATGCGCCCCCTGCTGGTGCTTTTGGTTTCCAAATGTTACTGCCAGGTTCCGGACAGCGTTTACCATCTTGGTGCAGCCGTGGAACTGCTCCATCAGGGAAGTCTTATCCATGATGATGTGGTGGATGAGAGTGAGAAACGCCGCGGTCACAGGTCGGCAAATGCCGCTTTTGACAACCGTCTGGCCGTGCTTTTAGGTGATTATGTCGTCTCAATGGCCCTGCAGCAGATAACAGCTACTGCCCATGTCCGCTGCGTTCAGCATATTTCCAAGCTTATAGGTACTCTTTCTGAGGGTGAGATAAACCAGCTTAACGCGTTGGATTTTGATACGCTCTCGGAGGATGTATATTTTGATATCATTTCCAAGAAGACCGCAATTCTGTTCTCTACCTGTACTGAGCTTTCGGCCGTTTTGAGCGGTGCATCCGGTCAGGAAATTGAAGGTTTCCGCCAGTTTGGGCATGTGGCAGGACTCTGTTTCCAGATAATGGATGACATTCTTGACTATCATTCCAGTGATGAGACCGGCAAGCCGTCGGGCAATGACATGAAAGAGGGTAAGTTTACTCTTCCTGCCATCTATGCACTGAACAGCAGCGGTCGTGACTGGTCAGCCCATATCAAGGCCATACGCTCCCTGTCAGCTACTCCGGAGCAGATAAAGGAGGTTACAGACTATACCGTATCCAACGGTGGAATCGACTATGCCGTCAGGAAGATGGATGAACTGAAAAAGCAGGCAATCCAGGGACTGCCCGCTTTCATATCAACTGACCTGCGCACTGCTTTTGAAAGCTATCTGGAGCTTATTACCAACCGCGCCAAGTAAAATCAGAAGTGTTTTGTCTCCTCTCCGGTTATCTCAGAGAGCAGGTTGTTTGCCAGACGACTGGCACCTATACGGAACATCTTGTTGTTAAGCCACTCTTTTCCAAGTACATTCTTTACTATTGTCCAGTAGAGCAAAGCCTCTGCGGGAGTGCTTATGCCACCGGCGGCCTTTACACCTACCTTACGGCCGGTTTCATCGGCATATTCGCGGATTGTCTTGCACATTACGCAGAATGATTCAGGATCAGCTCCGGGAACCTCCTTTCCGGTGGATGTCTTGATGAAATCAGCTCCTGAGTACATTGCCAGCAGTGATGCCTTCTTTACATTGTCAAGTGATCCCAGTGCTCCGGTTTCAAGAATGACCTTCAGGGTCTTGTCTGCGCAGAGTGACTTAAGTTCATCGGTTTCATCGGCCAGGGTCTCAAAATCACCGTTCAGTATGTGACCGGCGTTCTGTACTATGTCTATCTCATCGGCACCGTCATGCAGGGCCAGGGATGTCTCAGCAACCTTTACCTCAAAGAATGTCTGTGATGAGGGAAAACCTCCCGATACGCAGCAGGTCTTTACGCTCTCAACCTCAAGTGAACGGCTTACGGTCGATGCGTACAGGGGCCATGTGCAGATAGAAGCTACCGATGGCAGATCCGGATACTTGTCCTCAAACTGGTTGACTTTCTCAACAAATGCCAGTACCGTATCCTCATTATCGGTGGGTTTGAGAGTGGTCAGGTCAATGCAGCTGAATATCTTTTTGAGGGTCTCCTTGTCATGTACTCCGGCTGCATCCTTTCCAGCCTTTTCAACGGCAGATTTCACCCAGGCCGCATCCACTTTCATGTTGTATTTGCTGAATGCCTCGTTAAACTTGTCAGTAGTTGGCTGATTTACTGACTCTTGCTCCATTTCATCGTAGATTTCCATATCTATTCCTTGTTTTTAGTATCCATTATTATAGTTACCGGGCCGTCATTGAGCAGCGATACTTTCATATCAGCTCCAAAGATGCCCTTTTCTGTCTTCTTTCCGGTCTCACGCTCAAGTGCCTGGCAGAACTTTTCATACATGGGTTCTGCAAACGGTCCTTTTGACGCCCTTATCCAGGATGGTCTGTTTCCCTTTTTGGTGCTGCCAAACAGAGTAAATTGGCTTACTGCCAGGATACGTCCGTCTATATCCATGACAGAGAGGTTCATAACACCGTTTTCATCGTCAAATATACGCATTCCGGCTATCTTCTTGGTGAGCCATTCAATATCCTCATCGGTATCTGCATCCTCTACGCCTACCAGAACCAGCAGACCTTTCTCTATCTGGCCTGTAATCTTGCCGTCAACCCTCACACAGGCCTCCTTAACCCTCTGTATTACAGCTCTCATTTGTGAAACCAGTTATATATTACGGTTGCCTTAGATTTGCCTATTTCTGCAGTAAGCTCCTCAATGCTGGCCTCCGATACTCTTTTAACGCTCTTGAAACGCTTTATCAACGCCGTAGCCGTATTCTCTCCAATTCCTTTTATATCAGTAAGTTCAGACTGTGTCTGGCGTTTGCTGCGTTTCTTCTTGTGGAACGATATGGCTACGCGGTGCACCTCTTCCTGCATCTGCTCCAGCAGACGGAACAGTTCACTGTCCGGCTTTACTCCAACCTGCATCTGCGGGAATCCGTAAAGCAGTCCTTCAGTCCTGTGCCTGGAGTTCTTTACAAGACCGGCAATATTTATGCTAATATTCAGATTGTCAATTACTTCCTTTGCAACAGACATCTGCCCTTTACCTCCATCCACTATGACCAGATCAGGCATTGGCGTGCCCTCCTCGATGGCTCTCATCCATCGGCGCATCATTACCTCATACATGGATCCGTAATCATCTCCTCCCGCTCCGCTCTTTATGTTGTACAGTCGGTAATCCTTTTTTGAAGGCTTTCCGTTCTCATATACTACACAGGCAGCTACCGCATCTGTGCCGGATATGTGTGAATTGTCAAAACACTCAATTCTCATCGGTGTTTTTTCCATGCCCAGAAGTGATCCCAGCTCCTTCATCAGGCGTACGTGTTTCTGCTCAGGGTTGAGCTTGTCGCTGCGCTTGAGCCTGTCTGCACGGTACTGTTTCACGTTCAGGGCCGACAGTTCCAGCAGTTTCTTTTTCTCACCCTTCTGGGGCACTGTCCACGTAACTCCGTCATATTCGGTTTCGGGCATGAACGGAACTATTATCTCACGGGCGGTGCTCTTGTATCGGCTGCGCATCTCCACTATGGCAAGCAGGAGCATCTCCTCAAGGGGCTCATCCATCTTGCGCTTGTACTCAAAGGTAAAAGCCTGATTTATGCAGCCGTCCGCTACGTGAAGGTAGTTTATGAATACCACGTCCTCATCATTGTCTATGTTGTAGACATCCACGTTGTCCAGTCCGGTATCAACCACCCTACTCTTTTCACGGAACTCCATGATGGTGTCATATTTGAGTTTTACAGCTTGTGCCTCCTCAAATCTGAGCTCTGATGCAAGGGTTTTCATCTCTTTCATCATGGATCTTGTAAGTTCCTGGCTCTGACCTTTCAGAATCTCGCGTATTTCAGTTATCTGGCTGTTATACTGTTCTTTAGACACCATTCCAATACACGGTGCCGGGCAATTCTTTATGTGGAATTCAAGGCAATCCTTGAACTTGCCCTGTTTAATGGACTGTGTGCTTAGCGGCAGATGGCAGGTCCTGACCTTATAGGCCTGATGTATTATCTGCAGCAGTCCGTTAAGTGTCCCTACGTGGCTGTATGGACCGTAATACTCGGATCCGTTACGGATTATCTTGCGGGTTTTGAATACGCGCGGGAACTCCTCACGTGTTATGCAGATTGACGGATATGTCTTATCATCCTTGAGCAGTATGTTGTAGCGCGGCTTGTACCGTTTTATCAGGTTGTTTTCAAGCAGGAATGCATCCCACTCCGTCTCTACTACAATGTACTTAAGGTCCGATATCTTGCTTACCAATACCCTGGTCTTATCGGTCTGGTTCTCTTTTATGAAGTATGAGGATACCCTACGCTTAAGGTTTTTGGCCTTTCCTACGTATATGACGGTGCCCTGCTCGTCCAGATATTGGTAACATCCCGGTTTCTCCGGGAGGTTCTGGACAATCAGTTTAAGCCGTTTCTCGTATGCCTCCTTACCTTTCAATTACTGTACTCCGTCAAATTCGTCAATAGCAATAAAACTGTCTACCGGGCAATCCTGCGGGAATCTCTCCTTTGCGTGGAAGTTGGTAAGTTCAATTATGCAGTTGACCAGAACCTTCTTGGGCTTGAATGACTTTACAAGGTCACAGGATGCCACCAGAGTACCTCCTGTAGCCAGCAGGTCATCATGAATCAGCACCACGTCATCAGGTGTAATTGAGTCCTTGTGCATCTCTATGCGGTCAAATCCGTACTCCTTCTTGTATTCCAGGCTTACCTTCTCATAAGGCAGTTTGCCGGGTTTACGTATAAGGATGAATCCTGCGCCAAGCCTGTATGCAAGGGCTGAGCCTATGATAAAGCCTCTTGATTCTACGCCACAGACCTTTGTTATGCCCTTGTCCTTATACATCTCGTACAGGGAATCAACAATCTCTGCAAGGTCATCAGGGTTCATGAACCAGGATGTCACATCCTTGAACTGTACGCCTTCCATAGGATAATCAGGGATATTCCTAAGGTGTCCGATAAGTGTCTCTTTGCTCATATCAATATAATTGTTTCACGTGGAACATTTCTTGTTTTATCGGTTCAGCAACACCAGCAGAACGTTGATGTCACTGGGTGAAACTCCGGGAATGCGGCTTGCCTCGGCCAGTGTTTCGGGGTCATGCTTGATGAGTTTCTGGCGGCACTCAGTAGAGAGTGACTGCAATGAACTGTAGTCAAAGCGCCCTTTTATACGTATATCCTCCAGACGTTTCATCTTGTCTGCAATAAGCCTCTCGCGGCTTATATATCCGCTGTATTTCATCAGGATCTCTGCCGCCTCAATGATTTCATCCTTGCGGGCAGGCTCTGTCTTGTCCAGTTCTGCTTTGAGGGCCTTGATGTGGTCCGCCAGGTTCTGCAGTGTGAGCTGGGGCCTCTCTATCAGGTCGGCCAGCTTGCATCCCTCACGCAGAGGTGTGGTGCCAAGTTGCTCCAGAGCAGCGTTTATAAGTGCGGGTTTTACTGAGAAACCCTTGGCGAAATCTATTATGCGGTTTATCTCATCGCGTTTGGTGCGCATCAGTTCATAGCGCTCTTTTGTGGCCAGACCTATGTTGTAGGCGCGTTCTGTAAGGCGCAGGTCTGCATCGTCCTGACGCAGAAGTATGCGGTACTCAGCCCTGGATGTGAACATGCGGTAAGGCTCATCCACGCCTTTTGTAATCAGGTCGTCTACCAGAACTCCTATGTATGCCTCGTCACGGGCCAGAGTGAATGGCGCACCGCCGTGACAGCTTATGTGGGCGTTGATTCCGGCCAGGATTCCCTGTCCGCCGGCCTCCTCATAACCGGTAGTTCCGTTTACCTGTCCGGCCATGAACAATCCAGCCACAACCTTTGACTCAAGTGTGTGCTTAAGCTGTGTCGGATCAAAATAATCATACTCTATGGCGTAACCGGGACGGTAAATCACCAGGTCACGGAATGCCGGTATCTCTTTGAGAGCCCGTATCTGTATATCCATCGGCATGGATGACGAAAAGCCGTTCAGATACATCTCATTGGTGTTTTCACCCTCAGGCTCCAGGAACAGCTGGTGCTGGTCACGGTCAGGGAATGTTACCAGTTTGGTCTCTATGCTGGGGCAGTAACGCGGACCGATGCTCTTGATTTGTCCATTGAACAGCGGAGAGTCTGCAAGTCCGGACTTAAGTACCTCATGAACGCGCTCATTGGTATATGTGGTCCAGCAGCACATCTGCTTGAGATGGCGCTCCTGGCCCAGGAATGAGAAACGGTGGAAATCATTCTCGCCGTCCTGGCGTTCCATCTCCTCAAAATGTACGCTGCGGCTGTCTATACGCACGGGTGTGCCGGTTTTCATGCGGCCGGTACGTATGCCGTGACGTGTTATTGACTCGGTAAGCAGGTAGGATGCAGGTTCCGATATGCGTCCGCCGGGCATAGTGACGCGGCCTATGTGCATGAGTCCGTTAAGGAATGTTCCGGCTGTGAGCACCACGCACTTGCAACTGAATTCTGCACCCTCAAGTGTCTTTAAACCAATAACTTGGCCATCTTTAACCAGCAGTTCGGTCACGGTGTCCTGCCAGATGTTCAGGTTCTCCTGGTTCTCCAGGACATTGCGCCATGCCCAGATGAACTTGGCTCGGTCACACTGTGCGCGGGGGCTCCACATGGCGGGGCCTTTGGACCGGTTCAGTATGCGGAACTGTATGGCTGTGCGGTCCGTAACTAGACCCATGTGACCTCCTAGCGCGTCTATCTCTCTGACAATCTGTCCTTTAGCTATACCGCCAACCGCAGGATTGCAGCTCATTTGCCCAATCTTGTTCATATCCATGGTAATGAGACAGGTCTTGGAACCCATCTGAGCAGCGGCAGCGGCGGCCTCGCAACCCGCGTGGCCCGCACCGATCACAATCACATCGTACTTAAAGTCCATACAAGCTACAAATTTACTTCAAAATCTTGGAATGGAAGACAATAGGGGTGCTTCTCTTTGTATGCTCTTTCCCATTGCAGAAGCAGAGTATCCGGCTTGAGGACCATCAGTGCAGAGGCGTTAAGCGGAGGGCCTTGGAGGATCCCGTTAAGAACGGGGTTTGTTCGAGGAACGTTAGGCCCCCGCAGGGGGACTATGAGGACGAGTTCGCCGTTTAGGGTCCGGAGAGTTAGGGTCCGGAGAGGTCCGGAGTAGCCTCGGAACGTTGCGTCCTCAAACCGGATACTCTGCGTTGTTTCTATTACAGAGAGCATACAAAGAGAAGCACCCCTATTGTCTTCCATTGGTGCATTTGTTGTACTTTTGCGCAAAACATTTGGTAAATGGTTATCGAGATTAAACGCGCCGGCAACGCTGACTTGCAGGTTATTCATGAGATGGCGGAGATTGTTTTCCGTCAGACTTACAAGTCAATACTGTCACCTGAGCAGATGGATTATATGATGGAATGGATGTATTCCTTACCTAATCTGGAGGATCAGGTGCTACGTGGACATGTCTATTATATTGCTTGGGCTGGTGATGAACCGCAAGGGTATGTGTCGGTCAGAAAGGACTCTGTGGATGCTGACGGGACAGAGGTTTGGCACCTGGAGAAGATTTATGTCATGCCATCAGCGCAGGGTATCGGGCTGGGTAACAGGCTTTTGGAAACTGCAAAGCAGCATGTGCGTGACAACAAGGTGTCTGTCAAGGCCAGGATTGAGTTGAACGTGAACCGTAACAATCCGGCGGTTGGATTCTACCGTAACCAGGGACTCTCTATACTCAGACAGGGTGATTTCCCCATTGGAAACGGTTTTTACATGAATGACTACATAATGGGCATTGACATCTGATAATGGAGAATGATAAGCTTAAAAACGGTGTATTGACCGGCAATTTGGCTTGCTTTGGGGCATATGCCATATTCGGGTTCAACATAATAAGCTGCAAGAACATTGCCATTGACGGGAACATCACTCCTATGGCTCTGTTCTGCCTGCGCTCTTTCGGCGCAATGGTGCTGTTCTGGATATGGTCCCTGTTTGAGTCTCCGCATGAGCAGATAGAGAGGGCTGATATGTGGAAAGTGGCTCTGGCATCATTCCTGGGGCTGTTCCTGACTCAGCTTTCGTTCCTTTTTGCCATTACCAAGACTACCGCGATCGATGCATCCATACTCAGCACACTCACACCTATCATGACTCTGGTAATATCGGCCATAGTGATTAAGGAGAGGATTACGTGGAGCGGGGTTGCGGGTATAGCGCTTAGCCTGGTGGGCGTGTTCATCCTTATATTCAACTGCGTTTCAATCAACTCCGGTGCCGATTCAACGTCAGTTTGGGGTATTGTAGGAATGATAGTAAACGGCATCTGCTTTGCGTCTTATGTGGGGATTTTCAAGCCTGTGATCCGGAAATACTCCGTAGTTACATTCATGAAATGGATGTTCCTGTTCTCATCTGTCATGGCTCTGCCTTTCAGTTTCGGTGCATTCAAGGTTTCAAATCTGGGCGCGGTTTCCATGGATGTGATGTGGCAGGTGGCATATGTTGTGGTTTGCGCCACGTTCATCGCCTATTTCCTCATTCCCATAGGGCAGAAGCGCCTGCGTCCGGTAGTAGTCTGCATGTACACCTATGTGCAGCCGGTCATTGCCATGGTCATTGCGCTGGCTCTGGGGCTGGACAGCCTGACAATGCTTAAGGTGATAGCCTCTGTTCTGGTGTTTACAGGGGTAGGTCTGGTTAATTTTGTTCCCAAAAAGAGTCTCAGATGACAGATTATCTTTTCATAGCGTTGCTTACCGTAGGAGCCAGTTTCGTGGAGCGTACCACAGGATTCGGGTTCGGGATATTCATCATGACGGTCCTACCGTTCCTGATGCCGTCATACGGTGAGGCTACGACACTGTCCGGATTGTTGGCGCTCACTACAACCCTGATCATATGCAGCAGGATGTGGAAACTGATTATCTGGAAGCATCTGTGGCCCATTCTTATTACATTCATCGTGGTTTCAGGTGGAGCGGTATTTATGCTTTCGCGTATGCAGATACGCTCGCTTACCATGTCGCTTGGCATCATCCTTATCCTGATAAGCATCTATTTCCTCTCTCTTGGAGGCAAGATTCGCATAAAACCTACGGTGAAAGCGCAGATAATCACCGGCAGCCTGAGCGGACTCATGGGAGGTTTCTTTGGCATGCAGGGACCGCCGGCAGTGCTATACTTCATATCCTCCGAGAAGGATAAGGACCATTACATGGCCATCATCTCCATGTATTTCTGCCTGGGTAATCTGGCTATGACATTTTTCCGTGCAGGCAGCGGATTCCTCACCTTGTCCGTTTGCAAGGCCTACGTAGCAGGTATTGCGGGAGTCTTTCTGGGAACTTACATCGGAACCAAGGTCTTTGAACGTATTCCTGCGCAGGTGTTCCGCTACGTGGTCTATGCCTATATAGGAATCTGCGGCATAATCATCCTTTCAACTATGTAATAACCAATAATCAGTAATATGAGAAAGTTGCTTAATTCAGTCCTTGTATCTATTATGTTTGCGTTAATTGCCTGTAAGGGCAGTGTCTCTGTGGATAGTCCGGAGGCGGAGACAATCCTCTATGATCCCGACAGTACCGCG
This sequence comes from uncultured Prevotellaceae bacterium, assembly GCA_900319225.1. GTDB lineage: Bacteria > Bacteroidota > Bacteroidia > Bacteroidales > Bacteroidaceae > Colenecus. The sequence continues at coordinate 90,081 of ONNV01000010.1, forward strand.
GTATTGAAAGTGGATGATGTCTTGGAGCTTACCAGAGTGATCCAGTTGGAGACCGCCGGTCCCTCCAGCATGATAGGTGAAATTTACCAGTTGGCCTATACCAATGGTGTTTTTGTCGTCTTTGATATGAGTAATAAAGCCGTGAAGATATTCGATGAAAACGGTAAATTCGTAAGAAATATATCATCACACGGCAATGGCCCTAAAGAGTATCTTGATATCCGTAGCATATGCATCACACCCAACGGCAATATTGCCATTGTCGATGATATGAAAAAGAGGATTACGGAGTTTACGGTCGACGGCAAATACGTATCCGATTTTTCTATCCAAGGCTATCCTCACGGTGTTGAATACCTGAACAATGACACCCTTGTATATGAATCTGCTTGTGACATATCAGCTGATGACGACAGGATAAACGCCAGTGAGATATATATAGCTGACCGCAAGGGTGAGATAATAGGATGTTTCGGTGAAGACATGTATTTTAAGACACGCAGGAGTGATTATGGTATGTCCAGACGCCTGCTTTACAGGTATTGCGGCACAGTCTTCTTTACGTTGCTGGAGAACAACATAATCTACAAAATGAACGATGACGGTACAGCGGTTCCCAAGTATAACCTTCAGCTGCGTCCCAAAAACCTGGTTCCTATGTGGGATAAGGAGTATCACACAGAGGATGATATCATGAATTGGATGACAAACTTTTTTGAACAGCCCAACTTTGGCGGAGCCTTTATAGAGTTTGAGGATTACTCAATTGTAAGATATACCGATCATTATCATTATCTGCCGATGTTGGTATATGACCATAGGAAAAAGCAGACTTTTGCGGTCGATGAAACCGGAGATGACGGTGTATTCAGGTCATTTTTCAATTTCTCATGTGCTGTCATGGATGATGGGCACAGCATTGCATGCTGGGTAAGTCCGGATGTAATCCGTAGTTTTCTGCAGTATGGAAGGATTCCTGATAATGAACTGTTCCGAAAGGCAGTCAGTGAGATGGATGAAGAGTCGAACCCAATTCTTCTGGTGTTCACTTTCAAATAAAAAAATCGTGGTGGAATAGCCCATTCCACCACGTTTTTTTATCAGTCAGTCTTGTCATTTCCTTTTCTTCTTGCCTTTGGCAGGAGGATTAAGCTCATCCTTGGCGGCCTGCAGGAGTTGCTTGAATTCAGGCATGGTATGCAGGTGAGCCAGTGTGGCCGATGCCCACAGACGGGCGGTCTGGACATCGGTGGGGTAGTTGTAACCGGCAATGACGCGGCTGCGACCGTACTCGAATCCGCGACCCAGTATATCGTTGGCTGCCTCGCGCGGTCCTATTTCAACCAGCAGCAGGGCCATTCCCCAGCCTATCTCCGAGTGTGTTGAAGGATAACTTGTTGTCTCTTTCAATGAATCCTCAAACTCAGTGATCAGTGTCTTGTTCCTGCGGGGATTGAGTCTCACGTAAGGGCGCTCGCGGAAAGCGGTGCTTCCCAATTCACCGGCGGTTTTGATGAGATTCTCCCTTGTGTAATCAAGCAGAGCGGCAATGGCCGGATTTGATTCACGGCTTATCTCAAACGCGGGAGTGCTGAATGTCTTCATCATGGCATCCACGCTGTTGTCGGCATCGGCCTTGGCCTGCTCGCCGCGCTCGGTCTCTCTTTCGGGCAGGGTCTCGTAGTATTTTATGATGTCGCCGTAGAAACGGTGGCTCTCCTCGGTAATGGGTCCGTCAAATACCTTGGATCCATCGGGGAATCCCTCGGTCTGGCTTACATTCTTGATACCCTTTATCTTGCAGTACTCCTTACGGGCTGCCTCCAGGTCTTTCTGGAAATAGGGGCTGGCATGCATAACTGCCACTGCGGTGGTGCCACACAGATATCCGGCGTCCACATCACTCTGGTAGTGTGCTCCTACAATCGTCCTGCTCTCGCCGTACTGGTATCCGCTGCGCAGCAGTGTGTCCTGCAGCTCAGGAACCATCTCGGCAAGAACCAGGGCGGTTGACCAGCCAAGTGATGTATGTCCCGACGGATATGATCCGTTGAAACGGAGCTCGCGCTCATTGTCAAAACGTCCCCATGTGTGCTCGTTGTACTGGGCAAACGGGCGGGTACGCATATACTTGCGCTTGGCATTGTGGGTACTCAGGTTCTCGGTCCACAGTACGTTATAGAGCAATCTGTAGATGGCAGGAGTCTTCTCCTTGCTTATCTCAAAGCCAAGGGTTCCCTGATGTACTCTGATCATTCCGCCTATGCCCCACTGTGAGTCATCGTTGGCCTGCTGGCCACGTTCTGTAGGACGTATGGTCTTACCCCACTGCCACTGGGCAAAGTCATCGGCGTAAGTGGTGCTGGTCATCTCCGGTGGTGGCGGCAGATAGATGCCGGCATCGGGCATATCCTCAATGAACACATAAACGGTATCCTTGTCCGTCTGGGCATAACTTATGCCCCAAAATAGCGCAGCGGATAGTGTAGCGCAGATTCTCTTGTACAGTTTCATTTGTATTGTCGGTTTTCTGGTTTATTGCATGTTTCTCAGTCTCACGTCTATGCCGGGAAGCATTGACGGCAGTTGCTGCAGGTCTGTCTGTCCAAAATGGTACGGAATCAGGACCTTGGGCTTTATGACATTGGCTGCATTCACGCACTGCTCAACAGTCATGGTATAGGGCTGGTTTACAGGCAGGAAAGCCACATCTATATCTTTTATATCGGCCATTTCCGGTATATCCTCTGTATCTCCGGCCACATAGATACGCAATCCGCCCGGGAATGTGAGAATGTAACCGTTGCCATTGCCTTTGGGATGGAATTGCTCGCGTCCGGCAGTAGTGTTGTACGCAGGTACCACATCAAGCTTGATGCCCTGTACCAGATCAGCTTTCTCATAGTTGGCAATGGACTTGCCCATACCTATCTGACCTTGTGACTTGGCATTGAGCAGCAGTATCGTATTGTCCGATGAAAGCGCGGTGATTGCGTTCCTGTCAAGGTGGTCACCATGCTCATGTGTTACAAGTACCGCATCGGCCTTGGGGAACTGGGTCGCATAGTCGGTGTTCTTGCCGTAACCGCTTACAGGGTCAAAATGAATGGTAGCTCCCTTGTATGATACAGCCAGGGTTCCGTGTTTGATAAGAGTGATGATTACGGGCTCACCTTTATCCATGAAACACTCAACCTCATATGTGCTTACGGGCTTGCCGGCCTCTGACCAGCCCATGAATCCGTTCTCAAGGTTGATTACCTTGTACCCGGCCTCTGTAAGAGCGGCCGATGCCTCAGCACTGCGTTTGCCGCTGCGGCAATAGACGGCAAGTGTAAGGTCCTTGCTGAATCTGGAATTGATTTCATCGATGAAACCGTCCTTTTGCCAATCTATATTGATTGCATTGAGCAGATGTCCTTCGGCATATTCCTGAGCTGAGCGGACGTCTATAAGACAGGTACCCTGAGCGTAAGCAGCCTGCTGGAACTGATCGGGGTTGGTATCTGTCCAGGCATTCAGGTTACATGAAAACAGCCCCAAAACTGACATAAACATTAATGAAAGGCTAGTCATTGTTCTCATCTTAAAAGGTTTTGTAGGCTGCAAATATAGTCAAAAACAGTTTGAATGGGGAATTATATGGCCGGAGTATGGGAGATTAATACATATTTATGAGTATATTTGCACGTTTTTACGCTTCTGCGCACGCGAGAGAAATTATTAATTCTATAACAAACTTAAATTTTATGTGGTTAATTGATTCTTCAATCGGACGTAAGGTAGTGATGAGCGTGACCGGTGCCGCTCTGATCCTGTTCCTCACATTCCACATGGCAATGAACTGCGCGGCTCTCTTTTCGGCCGAAGCATACAATGCCATCTGCGAATTCCTGGGAGCTAACTGGTATGCACTGGTAGGTACAGCTGGTCTGGCCGTACTTATGGTCCTGCACTTTGTCTTTGCTTTCTGGCTGACAATCCAGAACCGCAAGGCACGCGGAAACGTAAGATACGCCGTTTCTGAGAGACCCAAATCTGTAGAGTGGGCTTCACAGAACATGCTGGTGCTGGGTATCATCGTGTTTGTAGGTCTGCTGGTGCATTTTGCCAACTTCTGGTCAAAGATGCAGCTTCAGGAACTGATGGACACACAGGCTATCGTAAACGGTGTGGCTGTTGCACCCACAGACGGTGCCGCTCTTATCGAGTACACATTCTCACAGTGGTACTTTGTGCTTATCTACACCGTTTGGCTTGCTGCTCTCTGGTTCCATCTTTCACACGGATTCTGGAGCATGTTCCAGACTATAGGTTGGAGCGGCAGCAAATGGCAGCGCCGCTGGCAGGTTATCGGTAACATCTACGTTACACTGGTAATCCTTGGTTTCCTGAGCGTAGTTTATTTCTACTTCTTCAAGAGCCTTTGTTAAACCGTAAAAGTATTTGAATATGGCTACTATAGATTCAAAAATTCCCGAAGGCCCGTTGGCTGAAAAATGGTCCAACTACAAGGCTCATCAGAAACTTGTCAACCCCGCTAACAAGCGTAAGCTTGACATCATCGTTGTAGGTTCAGGTCTGGCCGGCGCATCTGCTGCCGCCACACTCGGTGACCTTGGTTTCAAGGTAAAGTGCTTCTGCATCCAGGATTCACCCCGCCGTGCACACTCAATCGCCGCACAGGGTGGTATCAACGCCGCCAAGAACTACCAGAACGACGGTGACTCAGTATACCGTCTTTTCTATGATACAATCAAGGGTGGTGACTACCGTTCACGTGAGGCCAACGTTTACCGTCTGGCTGAGGTATCAAACAATATCATAGACCAGTGCGTTGCACAGGGCGTACCTTTTGCCCGTGAGTACGGCGGCACTCTGGCCAACCGTTCATTCGGTGGTGCTCAGGTATCGCGTACATTCTATGCCCGCGGTCAAACCGGTCAGCAGCTGCTTCTGGGTGCCTACTCAGCTCTGAGCTATCAGGTTCAGCAGGGTAACGTAGAGCTGTTTACCCGCTGCGAGATGCTTGACCTGGTTATGATCAAGGACGATGAGGGTAAGGAGCGCGCACGCGGTATCATCTACCGTGACCTGGTTTCAGGTGAGATCAAGCGTTGCTCAGCCCACGCCGTGGTTATCGGCACCGGCGGTTACGGAAACACCTACTTCCTGTCAACCAACGCCATGGGCAGTAACGGATCGGCCGCTATGCAGTGCTACCGCAAGGGTGCATGGTTTGCCAACCCTGCATTTGCTCAGATCCACCCCACATGTATTCCCGTACATGGTGACAAGCAGTCAAAGCTGACACTGATGTCAGAGTCTCTGCGTAACGACGGACGTATCTGGGTTCCCAAGAAGCTTGAGGATGCCAAGAAACTCCAGAAGGGTGAGCTCAATCCTAACGATATACCCGATGAGGACCGCGACTTCTATCTGGAGCGCCGCTATCCCGCATTCGGTAACTTGGTACCGCGTGACGTTGCTTCACGTGCCGCCAAGGAGCGTTGCGACAAGGGCTTTGGCGTAAACAACACCGGTCTTGCCGTATTCCTTGACTTCAAGTACGCTATCCAGCGTCTTGGCAAGAAGGCAGTTGCTGACAAGTACGGTAACCTGTTTGATATGTATGAGGAGATCACCGATGTCAATCCGTATGAGAATCCTATGATGATATTCCCCGCCATCCACTACACAATGGGTGGTATCTGGGTTGACTATGAGCTGCAGACCTCTATCCCCGGTCTGTTTGCAATCGGTGAGTGCAACTTCTCAGATCACGGTGCTAACCGTCTGGGTGCATCTGCTCTTATGCAGGGTCTTGCCGACGGTTACTTTGTACTCCCCTACACCATCCAGAACTATCTGGCTGACCAGATCCAGGTTCCGCGTTTCAGCACAGACCTGCCTGAGTTCGATGCCGCTGAGAAGGCTGTAAAGGAGAAGATCGCCAAGATCATGAGCATTAACGGTAAGCGCTCAGTTGATTCTATCCATAAGGAGCTTGGTCACATCATGTGGGAGTATGTAGGTATGGGACGTACAGAGGAGTCACTCAAGACCGCTCTCCAGAAACTGGATGAGGTTGAGAAGACCTTCTGGTCAGATCTGCGTGTTCCTGGTGATGCCCATACACTTAATGTTGAGCTTGAGAAAGCCCTGCGTCTGCTTGACTTCATCGAGATTGGCAAGCTGATGGCTTATGACGGTCTTAACCGTGAGGAGTCATGCGGCGGTCACTTCCGCGAGGAGCATCAGACACCCGAGGGTGAGGCACTGCGTCATGATGACAAGTTCTCATACGTAGCCTGCTGGAACTATCAGGGTGAGGGTAAGGCACCTGAGCTGCTCAAGGAGCCTCTCAACTATGAGTACATTAAGGTTCAGACCCGTAATTACAAGAACTGATTAAATTAAGCATCACTATGGAAAAGAATATAAGCTTCAAACTGAAAATATGGCGCCAGAGAGGTCCTAAAGAGAAGGGCCAGTTCAAGGTGTATGAAATGAAGGATATCCCCACCGATACCTCATTCCTTGAGATGCTTGACATTCTGAACGAGCAGCTCATCAATGCAGGTGAGGAACCCGTGGTATTTGACCATGACTGCCGCGAGGGTATCTGCGGTATGTGCTCACTCTACATTAACGGACATCCGCACGGACCTGCCACAGGTGCTACCACCTGCCAGCTCTACATGCGCCGTTTCAAGGATGGTGACACAATCACCGTTGAGCCGTGGCGTTCAGCCGGTTTCCCGGTAATCCGTGACCTGATGGTTGACCGTCGTGCATATGACAAGATCATGCAGGCCGGTGGTTACGTATCAATCAACACCGGTGGTGTACCAGATGCCAATGCAATTCCTATCTCAAAGGAGAAGGCAGACCTGGCTATGGATGCAGCATCATGCATCGGTTGCGGTGCCTGCGTTGCAGCCTGCAAGAACGGTTCAGCAATGCTGTTTGTAAGTGCCAAGGTTAGCCAGCTGGCTCTGCTTCCGCAGGGTCAGGTTGAGGCTGCCCGCCGCGCCAAGGCCATGCTCTCCAAGATGGATGAGCTTGGTTTCGGTAACTGCACCAACACCCGCGCCTGCGAGGCCGAGTGCCCCAAGTGCATCAGCATCAGCAATATCGCCCGCCTGAACCGCGAGTTCATCGCAGCCAAGCTGAGCGACTGATTGTATCAGCCCAATAACCAAAACCGTGGTGAAAAACGCCTTTTCACCACGGTTTTTTAATAAAAGCCTATGAGAACGACTACACGCATATTCCTGACATCATTGTTGGTGCTCTGTCACTTCCAATGGGGTTACTCACAGTTTCCACAGAGAGGGTTCGGGGTCAGTCTTTATCTGGAGAGAGATAAACAGCCGGATGGCGGTATATTCCTGCCGGCACCTCCCGATACCTGTGACGTTGAGTATTATGATGATTTTGTACAGTGGCAGTGGGGCAAGACTGTCCGTTTTACGGAGCGCGGAGAGAGAGCCAGTATTGAGTCGCAGTCAAGTACTGCCGTGATGGCCGGGATATTCTCCGAGGCGCTGGATTTTAAGATAAGCCGCACGGAGACTCCTGCCATATACAACCTGATATCTCGCAGCTATCATACGGCCGAGCAGACCTCCAAGAATCCCAAGGAGAAATATATGCGCATACGTCCGGTAATCCGGTTCAATGAGATTCCCACCGGACAGGCTGATGATCTGGAAAGCCTGCGTACAAGCGGTTCTTATCCGTCGGGCCATACAACGCGTGGAATGGCTACCGCCCTGGTACTTGCCGAGATGGTTCCTGAGTATCAGGATACCATACTGCGCCGTGGCTTTGAGTACGGCGAGAGCCGCGTAATAGTCTCTGCCCACTATCAGAGCGATGTCAATGCCGGTTACATGTGTGCATCGGCCGTAGTGGCCGCCATGCACTCCGTGCCGGATTTCAAGGCCGATATGGAGGCTGCCCGTGCGGAGTATTATGAAAAGAGCGGACGCAAGCCTGCCACGGCAGACGTTTTGCCAGACGGCCGCCGTATCCTGTCCGAACCGGTTGATACCGCAAGTTTCCGTTATTACGGAGATGTCGCCCAGTATATGGAGGCAAAAGGCAAGCGTGCAACCGGGCGTGGAGAGCAGGCTAAGGCCGATGCTGACTGCAGCCTGGATGCTCTCATTAAGGTTTTCTCCGGTGCTTTGGGTATAAAGATTGATGCAAAATCCGCACCCAAGCTTACTGCGCTTATAACTGAGACGCGTAACGCCATGCAGGCTAATGCTGCCGCTCTGGCGGCATCGGCTAAGTTCCGTAAACGCCCCTACGTACAGTTGGGAGAGGATCCGTTTGCAGGTGTCTATGACAGTAAGACATCATCATATCCATCGGTGGAATCAGAGATTTGCTGGGGTGTAGGACTTGTGCTTACAGAGCTTGCACCCGGAAGGGCAAATGATCTCCTGACAGCCGGATTCCGTATGGGAGAGAGCGGCATCATTACCGGTCAGCACTGGGCTACCGATATCATAGCCGCACGTATAATGGCTGCGGCTACGGTTGCTCACCTCAACTCCGTTTACTCATTCAGCAAACTGCTTGATGAGGCCCGCGCAGAGTATAGCTCCTTTACCTATTGATATCTGAATAAGGATAATAAAAGAGAGGCCGGCTAAAACAATCTTAGCCGGTCTCTCTTTTTTATGGTTATTGCTTAGTATTCGTCTTCGTTGAAGAAGAAGTCCTCCTTGCTGGGGTAATCGGGCCATATATCCTCTATGCTTTCATAGATATCGCCCTCATCCTCTATCTCCTGGAGGTTTTCAATTACCTCAAGCGGGGCTCCTGAACGGACGGCGTAATCAATCAACTCATCCTTGGTTGCGGGCCAGGGTGCATCTTCAAGTTTTGATGCCAGTTCCAATGTCCAATACATAGTAATAAACGGTGTTTTAAGGTTTACTTATATAGGGGTGCAAAAGTATAAAAAAATATGTTATGCAAAAGTTCTACCATATTTTTTCACCTACACCCGCAAAAAAGTTTATACGGCGTGCCAGGACAAAGAGATAATCCGATAGGCGGTTGATGAATTTGAGTAGGTCGCAAGGTGCTTTTGCACAGTCAGGTAAGGCCAGGATAATGCGCTCCGCACGGCGGCATACGGTGCGTGCCACATGGGCGTAAGATGCAGCCTGAGTGCCACCGGGAAGTATAAATGAGCGCTGCTGGGGGAGTCCCTCCTCAAGGGCGTCAATCATATGTTCCAGACGCTCTACATCGGCCGGGCTTATGCGGCAGCTTTCTGGCAGTTCAAAACTGGCGGTGTCAGTTGCCAGGCAACCGCCTGTATTGAAGAGTTTCTGCTGGATCCAGCAGATGTTATCGGTGCTCTCGGCCTTGCCGTCCATGGTGGAGAGCATAAGGCCTATGAATGAGTTGAGCTCATCAATGGTGCCGTACGCCTCAAGACGCGGATCGGTCTTGCTTACACGCTTGCCGCCAACCAGTGATGTGGTGCCGTCATCGCCTGTACGGGTGTAAATCTTGCTCATAACACGTAGTGTTGTTTGTTCATTTTCCTGTTAAAGAAAAGGAGCCCCAACTTCTTGAGCTGGAAAGTAACTCCCACTCTCTCATCAAGGATGGCCTGTTTCCACCACTCTTTTTTCTCTTTCTTGCCCATATCCTCCAGTACCACCACAGTATCAGGTTTGGCATTGCGGATGATAACATCCATTACCTGACGCCAGTAAGCTGTGTGTGCCACATGTATGAACTGAGGAGTATCCCCGCTCTCCATTATCTTGGTGACGGTCTCCAGGACATCGGCTGCAATATACTCAATATTCTTGATTCTCTTAAGATTACGGCGCACCTCTTTTTCGGCCGGGTGCGGAACATCAACCGTAACAACCCTTGATTTGCTTGATACCGATGCCAGATAACCGGTGCTGACGCCGGCTCCGGTTCCTATCTCCAGAATATACTGCGGATTGAAACGGTTTACCAGACGGAACAGCAGCTCGTCACGGCTCTGCGGATACTGCGGCAGATACTGCGGAGCTTTCTCCCAGAAGGGATAGAGGTCCTCATATGCATAATAGGGACGTTTTTCATTGATTACGTTCTCAATCAGGTCATATGCCCACGGAGAGTGAACTCCGAATCCACGTCCTGTAAGCCAGCGGTTGTCTGTCAGTTTCATATCCTTAGTTTTATTTGAGCAGAGCCTTGATAGTAGTTCCCACGCCCAGAATGATATCCAGTTGTACCGGTTTGTGCAGGCTGTCATTGGTAACGTAGGCCTTGAGCGTCTCACGCTCCTTGCCCTCCTTGTAGTCACGTACCGATACCACCATGCAGTCATAGGTGTTGCCGTCATCGGCCTTGACGGTCTTGTTTCCTGTATAGACCAGATACTGGGTTATCACCTGATTGCCGTTTACCATGGGCAGGCTCTCTGTACGGCCGGGTTCGGAACCGGATGTATCCATGGAACGGGCAAAAATGAGCATGCTCATGATGTCATAGATCCTGCTGTCCCTCCACTCTGTGGTGTGGGCCAGACGCTGGTCCGTAGCACTGTTAACCTTGCTCATATTAGCGATGAAATGGCCATTGTCCTTTGAGAACAATGCAGTCTCAACAACATGACGGTCACCCTCATTTATGGTCTTACGGAAATAGAGGCTCACATTGTCATGGGTGTTGTATGACTCTATTGTGTCACGCAGTGTAAAGAACCTGTCGGCCCTGGAGTCTGTGGTCATCTCCATTGCATAACGAACGGCGTCATGTCCGTTAAAGATGACGTCACTGTCATACATGCGGGCAGATCCTGCCTGGATGTTTATGAATCCGATGTTGAGATAGAGATTGAACCGGATATCCTCCGCCCTTAGAGGGATTAGCTGAAATAAGAGGGTAAAGAGGATGGATAGCTTTACGATACGTGTCCTGATCATGATTCCCTGTACATCTGTGCTCGAAGCGGGACTCGAACCCGCACAGCCGATAAAGGCCAAGGGATTTTAAGTCCCTCGTGTCTACCATTCCACCATTCGAGCGTAGGTTGGTATTACATTTCTTTTGGGCGTCTGCTTCCTCTCCTTTCGGTCATGATGGAACCCCATCACTCCCTCAACTCGAGAAACCATCCATCCCAAAACAAATCGTAATCCCGATTGTTCAATATGCTATCTTTGTTTGTTTTTTCCTCGGTCATGATGGGAATCTTTTATTCCCTCAAGGAAAACCAATGATCCAAAAATAGGCCACAATCTCCGTTTGATTAAAAACGTAATCCTGTTAGGTCAAACGTTGTTATTGTGGACGATGCAAAAGTACTTGGTTTTGGGGGATTAGCCAAAAATTTGGGAAAAAATAGGTGTGTTAATTTTAACAAGTTGTAAAATACATTACATTTGTGGGTCATTATTATTTAAAAAAGAGGACCTCAGAGATAGGACACTTCATTAACTTAAACCAATATAATCATTATGAAGAAACTTTTGCTTTTTGCTGGTATTCTGACTTTGATGGCCAGTTGCCAGTGCAACACTGAAAAGTTGAGCCCCGTTCTTAGCATCGAGGGCGGACAGGTTCAGGGCGTAAGCGCTGACCGCGTAAAGGATGTATTCGTATTCCGTGGCATTCCTTATGCAGCAGCTCCTATCCGTGAGAACCGTTGGAAGGCTCCGCAGCCTGTTACTCCGTGGGAGGGCGTCAAGCTTTGCGACCGTTTTGACCATCCCAGCTATCAGCACATCCAGTACAAGGGTGGCTATTACACAGAGTGGGGTTATGGTGATGAGGCTCCCTTCAGTGAGGATTGCCTTTATCTGAACATTTGGACAAAGAAGCCGGGTGACGTAAATGCCAAGCTTCCGGTTGCCCTGTGGATTCACGGTGGCGGTTACCGCGAGGGTTGGGGCTCAGAGCCTGAGTTTGATGCTCAGGAGTGGGCCGGTAAGGATGTTATCCTGGTATCTATCAACTATCGTCTTGGTATATTCGGTTTCATGACACACCCCGACCTCTCAGCTGAGAGCGAGAACGGTGTATCAGGTAACTACGGTATCCTGGATCAGATTGAGTCTCTTAAGTGGATCAAGAAGAATATCGCCCAGTTTGGCGGTGATCCCGACAACGTAATGATATTCGGCCAGTCAGCAGGTGGCGGTAGTGTACGTACACTCTGCGAGTCTCCTCTGGCACGCGGTCTGTTCCACAAGGCTATCATCATGAGTGCCGGTGGTCTTACAGTTCCCAACAACAATGCAGCCGGTGGCCGTGGTATGGGCGGCATGCGTGGCGGCATGGGTATGATGGGCGGCTTTGGCGGTTTTGGTATGGGTGGTGGAAACAATAACACTCCCAAGCTTGCCGCTTACAAGGCTCCTGAGGCTCCCGCTAACCTGAACGCTCTGCAGCGCGCTGAGTTCAACACCAAGGTTATCATGGACTGGGCCGGTTACAATACACTCCAGAAGATGCGTAATGCAGACACTGAGGTTATCTACTCAGTTGCCAGCATCTACAGCAACGCTACCGGTAACATGGGTAGCATCACAGGTATGCCTATCGTTGACGGCTACGTATCAAAGGAGAGCTTTGATGAGGCCGCTCTTGACGGTACCCTGGCCGATGTTCCTTACATGTGCGGTTACACTCTGAACGATATGGGTAACATGTCTGCAGGTGTTGCAGCATTCTGCCAGAACCGTGAGGAGATGACCAAGAACGGTAGCAAGGCATGGGCTTATGAGTTTGCCCGTCCTCTGCCCGATGACGGTTCACATCCTGAGGTTACACAGCGTCTGCGTGGCGCATTCCACTCATCAGACCTCTGGTTCGTATTCAAGTCACTGCAGCACTGCTGGAGACCTTGGACACAGGGTGACTGGGATCTGTCAGAGAAGATGCTTACCGCTTGGACCAACTTCGCTAAGTACAGCGATCCTAACGGTCCTCAGGGTGGTGAGTGGGCTCCCTGCACAAAGGAGAACCCCGGTTTCATGGTATTCAAGCTGGATGAGAACGACGCTGAGAACTCAGAGTTCGGAGAGTCAATAACCAAGCTGCCGTGGGAGTAATACCCCGATCAAATGCATAAAAGATGCCGGCCTTTACAGGTCGGCATCTTTTTTATATCATGTCCGGTTCAGTTTAATATTGTCAGGATTCCGTTACTGTAAGTTACGGAGTATGAGTACAGCGGTCTTGCCTTACCGCTAATGGCTATGCCGTTGTTGTTCAGGCCCCATACGCGTTCACATTTGGGGCATGTGGCGTTACCGGACTGGTCTACCTTGAGTCTTACGGATGATTCATCACACTCGGGGCATCCCAGGTCAAAAGCGCAGATCTGTCCGTTCTCACTCAGTGACGGTATTCCAAGGATGAGACCGGCCAGCCCTAACGTAAACTGGCGGCTTTGGATATCGGTCAGCGGCTCGTCGTATTTTCCGCCGTTGGAATCGGTAATATGCAGCTTGCCGGTTGTACGGTTGAGCCTTACTGAAAGGTATATACCCGGAGTCTTGAGCAGATTATAGGGTGAGATGCCGGTGTCACAACTGAAAGCAGCCGGATACGGTGATCCTTTCCTGTAACTGTTCTTCTCACAACCTAATGTGACAAGAAGTGCCAGGGCAAGAAATACTACCCTTTTCATCGCAGTAATGTCACCTTACCTGGAGGTGAGCTTGGAGATTGCGGTGTCTATGGCGCTGAACGGGAATGCGGCTGTGAGACTCTCCATGCGTGCCGCAATGCGGTCATTGCACAGGTTGCCTATGCTGCCCTCATGAGTGTGGTGTATGTTGTGGTCAGCCTTGAATGTGCCGTTCTCAATCTCGGCTCCCACCTTACGGTAAGCCTCACGGAAAGGCATGCCCTCACGAGCCAGACGGTTAACCTCCTCAACACTGAATATTGCATCATACTTGGGATCTGACAGTATATCCTCACGAACCTTGATGTGGTCAAGCATATATGCAGTCATCGTGATTACCTCCTCCAGTTCCTGGAATGCGGGCAGGAATACCTCCTTTACCAGCTGCATGTCGCGGAAATAACCGCTGGGCAGGTTGTTGGTCATAAGGGTAATCTCCTGCGGGATAGCCTGCAGGCGGTTGCACTTGGCGCGGGTGAGTTCGAATACGTCCGGATTCTTCTTGTGAGGCATGATGCTTGAGCCTGTGGTGCAGTCATCGGGCAGTTTTATGAATCCAAAGTTCTGACTGTTGTACATGCAGGCGTCAAAAGCCAGACGGCTTATGGTAGCTGCAACCGATGCCAGTGCATATGCTACGTTACGCTCCATCTTGCCGCGTGTCATCTGGGCATAGACCACGTTGTAGTTCATGGATTCAAATCCCAGAAGGTCAGTTGTCATCTGGCGGTTCAGGGGGAACGATGAGCCGTAACCTGCGGCCGATCCCAGCGGGTTGCGGTTGGCCTGGTCAAAGGCGGCACGCAACAGCAGCATATCATCAGTCAGGGCCTCGGCGTAAGCACCGAACCAGAGTCCGAATGATGAGGGCATTGCTATCTGCAGATGGGTGTAACCGGGAAGCAGGACGTCCTTGTACCTGTCGCTCTGTTTGATAAGGATGTCAAACAGGCTCTTCACGGCATTCACGATGCCGCGCAGACGGTCACGGGTAAAGAGCTTGAGGTCTACCAGCACCTGGTCGTTACGTGAACGGCCGCTGTGTATCTTCTTGCCCATATCGCCAAGCTGGCGGGTGAGCATGAGTTCAACCTGAGAGTGAACATCCTCCACTCCGTCCTCAATGACAAATTCACCGCGCTCTATCACCGGTAGCAGATCCTTGAGTCCTGCAGAGAGAGCTGTAAGTTCATCTTTCTCCAAAAGGCCGATGGATTGGAGCATTGTTATGTGTGCCAGTGAACCCTGTACATCATACTTGGCCAGCATGAGGTCCATTTCACGGTCACGTCCTACGGTGTATTTCTGAATGAGTTCGTTTACGGGTTTACCCTTATCCCAGATAGGTTTCATAGTCTCGAGGGGATTTTATTAATACGGTAACATAGCCAGCATGTCGGCAACCTTCTCAACAGCCTCGGTAAGCGGTTTCTCCACCATCTTGGCCATGAAAATGTTAAGGTCGGCATCGGCCGTGAGTTTTATCTTACATGAGGATTCACCGGTGGATACGATCTGAATCCATGCGGTGAGTTTGATGGGCGACTGGAGAGTCTCCATCTTGACGCACTTGAAAGGCTCGCGTGATACTATCCCTACCTCAATCTGTCCGATCGGCGATATGGTGCAGCTCACGGTATCCGGAGTGCACTCCAGATTCTCAACCTTGAACTGGCTCTGCTGATCGGCGGGAATCCTGTCTGCCAGTCCTCTGAGATTGCTCAGGTCTGATACCTTGGCATATACGGACTCCTGTGAGTAAGGAATCTGCTTTATGTTGCTTTCTACCCTTTTCATCGTTTATTTGCCCCACTCTGACGGGTTCTTGCGCCATTCGTTAAGTGTCTGTAGATGCTCAACCTTGATGTAACCTGAAGTTACGGCTGTCTCCAGCATTGCGGGATAGTCTGTAAGGGTTGAGAGCTTTACTCCGGCTTTCTGGAATGCCTCCTCTGCTACGGGGAATCCGTAAGTGAATGAAGCGACCATACCTACCACCTCACAACCGGCGTTACGGATGGCATCCACAGCCTTGAGGCTGCTCAGACCGGTTGATACCAGGTCCTCAACCACCATCACGCGGCTGCCCGGTTCCAGATAACCCTCAATCAGGTTAGCCAGACCGTGGTCCTTGGGTGCTGAACGGACATAAACAAACGGCTTGCCCATACGGTCTGCAACCAGGGCTCCTTGTGCTATTGCGCCGGTGGCAACGCCAGCTATCACGTCAAACTCAGGGAAATCACGGGTTATCACATTGCACAGAGAGTCACGTACCAGTGTCCTTACCTCAGGAAATGAGAGTGCCTTGCGGTTGTCGCAGTAGAATGGTGAGTGCCATCCTGATGCCCATGTGAAGGGAGCATCGGGCTGAACCTTAACGGCCTCGATACGCAGCAACTCACGTGCTACCTGATTCTTAATGTTGTCCATATCAGTATTGTGTGTTTATTGTTTTCCGTGGCGCGAAGTTACAAAATAATGGTGTATGTAGCGTATCTTTAATATAAAACAACATTATTACACGTGCCGCTATGGATTTTGTTGTTAAATTTGCGCGATAAAAAAATAAAACACAGTCTGATGAGAGGCCGATATCTGTTTTTGCTGGCGTTACTGTCCTGCTGCGTGTCATGTATGAAAGACAACAAGGTGTCCACAACACCGCAGGCGTCAATAACGTCATTCACCATAGGTGCATTTGATGTAAAAATACCCAGTATCACCAGCGACGGTAGGGATACTGTCATATACGCCCGTGACAACGGAACGCTCTATCCCATGACTGTAGACCAGGTACATAACCGCATCTTCAATGCAGATTCTATCGGTTACGGCTCAATCCTGACCAAGGTCACCAGCAGCGTGACCGGAGTGGGAACCATCACATACAAATATGCCGATACACCCAATGAGGTATACCTGTGGTCTTACTATGACTCTATAGATTTCTCCCGTAAACTGCTGTTCAGCGTCACATCAAGTGACGGCTCATACACCAGGGTTTATGAACTGAACGTAAACGTAGAGAAGGTATTCCCCGATTCACTTTTATGGAACGGTCCCGATACAACCGGATTTCCGGTACTTACAGGTATCGGCTCTGTCATAAGGAATGACTCAGTATTCTGTTTCGGTACCGATACGATGGGCGTCAGGTCCGTCTCATCTCGCAGTGCCCTGGGCGGCGTATGGAACGGAGCTGCTGCAATGACCGGACTGACCGACGGATGGCAGGGCCGGGTTACCGTTTGCGATGGCAGGTTCTATACCGTGGCAGACGGTACACTGTACGGATCAGCTGACGGCATCAACTGGAGTTCCGTAAAGACCGGCATAAAGAGTGTCGTTGTATCAGGCAGCGATTACGGAGAGTTGTGGGCCGTGACAAGTGACAGTATGATTGTCAAGACAACCGATATGACTGAGTGGACCCGGGTTCAGAGCATGCCGGCCGGTTTCCCCGACTCGGCCGCCGTGATGTTCACCTATCCGCTGGCTACCAACAAGAACCTTTCACGTTCACTGCTGGTGGGCATGTCGGCTGACACCGTTTACGCATCAGTCTGGTCCATGCTGAGTGGTGACACCGTCTGGACAAAGATGGATCTCCCGTCCAACCCGGACCTGCGTCTGCCTGTGACCGACGGGTTCTCAGTGATTGAATATGATAATGCGTTCTTCTGCCTGGGAGCCGGATTGGGCGGTTTCCGTCAGTCAAACGATAACGGAGTCACATGGGGCTTGTGCGAGAGGGTTTTAGGAACCTACTCGTCATTGAACCGTTTCATGCAGTTGCCTTCCGGACTGGCAGGATCTGATTCCGGTTTTACAGCAGTTGCTGACAGCAAAGGATATATCTGGATAATGTCTGACGACGGTCGTGTATGGCACGGTGCCGTGGGCAGGCTCAGGAAATAATGAGTAGGATGAGATTGCTTAAACTGTTACCCATGGTCATGCTGATGTTCTGCTGCTTTCCAGCAGCGGCACAGGATGACGGCTATCTGATGGAGATAGGTCTGGGTGGCGGCGGCAGTTTCTACATGGGTGACGCCAATACCCGTCTCTATGACAATACCAACGGGGTATTTTCAGTGATTGCCCGATATAACGTCAATCCCCGGTTTGCGCTCAAGGCCAATCTGGCGGCAGCCGGAATATCCGGAAGTACCGCAAACTCATACGGTGTGATACCCGGTGACGACCTTAAGTTCAGCCGTACCGTATATGACCTGGGATTCCAGGTGGAATGGGGATTCTGCGGATATGGCAAGGAGGGTTGGAGTGACTGTCACCGTCTTGCCCCGTACGGTTTGCTGGGTATTGGAGCCACTTTCGCTCCGGAGCCGGTCAGAAATGATTTTGCAGCCAATTTCCCCATAGGTCTGGGGTTGAGATACAAACTGTCGGAGAGGGTGAACATAGGACTTGAATGGACTATGAGGTTCTCCACATCTGACCGTCTTGACGTGACACAGACATACGGGACATCACTTGAGAACCCCTTCATGATAAAGGGAAAGGGACTGAAAAACAAGGACAGCTACAGTTTTACCCTGCTGTATGTGACATTTGACATTTTCAAACGTCCTTGTAACTGTAATGACGAAAACTAATTGACATGACATATCAGGAACAGTTAGACAAGAGCCGTATACCGCAGCATGTAGCCATCATCATGGATGGCAACGGCCGATGGGCCGAGCAGCGCGGCAAGCAGCGCACCGAGGGCCATATCCGTGGTGTGGAGGTGGTACGTAAGATTATGGAAAACGCCGTTGAACTGGGCATAAAGTATCTTACGCTGTACACATTCTCAACTGAGAACTGGAACCGTCCGGAGCAGGAGGTTACGGCACTTATGGGCCTTTTGTTCAAGAATATTGAGGAGGATGTCTTCATAAAGAACCAGGTACGTTTCCGCGTGATAGGTGATATCGGGAGACTGCCCGCTCCCATTCAGGCAAAACTGAACGAGTGCATGGAACACACCAAGGACTTTGACCGTTCATGCATGGTGCTGGCTCTCAGTTACTCGTCACGCTGGGAGATTACACGTGCCGCCAGGATCCTGGCCGAGAAGGCTGTAAATGGAGAGATCAACCCTTCAGATATTGATGAATCCATGGTATCGGGTGTTCTGAACACGAACTTCATGCCGGATCCGGACCTGCTTATACGTACCGGAGGTGAGATCCGTCTGAGCAACTACCTGCTGTGGCAGTCTGCATACACGGAACTCTATTTCTGTGATACATTCTGGCCTGATTTCAACATGGAGGAGTTGTGCAAGGCCATACTCACATATCAGAAACGTGAACGCCGGTTCGGAAAGACAGGAGCTCAGGTGGCAGAGGAGAAACAGAACCAGAATTAATGATGATGAATTTGAAACTTAAACATATTATTGTCCTTTCCCTGCTGATACTTGCGGGTGAACCTCTGTTTGCCCAGGTTGATGATTCTCAGGAAAATCCGGTGATCCTCTACTCGGGCACCAGTAAAAGATATGAGATTGCCGATATCATCGTAACCGGCATGGAAGAGAATAACCACAAATCGCTGATTTCACTGTCAGGTCTCTCTGTGGGATCCCGTGTTGCAGTACCCGGTCCCGATATCACCGAGGCAATGAAGCGTCTGTGGAGAACGGGTCTGTTTGCCAATGTACAGATTCTTGCCCGTAAGATTCAGGGTGACAAGATCTGGCTTGAGTTGGCAATTGAGCAGAACCCCAAGATCAAGGAGGTGGTGTTCCATGGTATCCGTAAGGGTGAGGCATCGGAACTGGAGGACAAGATAGCCATGTATCCCGGCAGCCAGATAACCCAGAACGCACTGGACAGATCGGCCAAACTGATACGCGATTATTTCGATGAAAAGGGCTTTAAGGATGCCGATGTGCGTGTACAGCAGCGTTCCGAGCCCGATGAGGACGGACTGGCATATGTGGATGTCTACATAGACAAGAGAGAGAAGGTAAAGGTACGCACCATTCACCTGGAGGGAAACGATGCCCTGTCTGACAAGACTCTCAAAAGAGTCATGAAAAAGACCAATGAAAAGGGCAAACTCAGCGAGTTCTTCCACACCAAGAAGTTCGTACGTGACGAGTATCTGAATGATAAGGACAATATCCTGGCAAAATACAGTGAGTTGGGTTACCGCGATGCCGTGATAGTATATGACAGCGTCGCTTCAAACATTGAGGACAATACGGTTGACATCTGGCTCAAGTTGGAGGAGGGTGACAAATACTACATCCGCAGCGTAAACTGGGTGGGTAACACCGTCTACAACAGCGAACAGCTCTCTACAATGCTGGGTATGAAGAGAGGCGATGTCTACAACCAGAAAAAGATAGCACAGCGCACTAAGGATGATGATGATGCCATTGGCAAGATGTACTACAACAACGGCTATGTGATGCTGCAGCTGAATATTGTCGAGGCACATGTTGAAGGTGATTCAGTAGACCTGGAGATCCGTCTGGCAGAAGGCCCTCAGGCATCCATCAACCGTGTGATGATACATGGTAACGACCGCGTTTACGAGAACGTGGTACGCCGCGAGCTCTACACCCGTCCCGGTGACATATTCTCATACGATGCACTGGAGCGTTCATTCCGCGCCATCGGAAACATGGGTCATTTTGAGCAGACCGCCATCAATCCTCAGATAGAGCCTGACCAGGTAAACGGAACGGTTGACATAGACTGGCAGCTTGAGAGTAAGGGTAATGACCAGGTTGAGCTCTCGTTCGGTTGGGGTCAGATTGGACCTATAGGCCGTGTGTCACTCAAGTTCACAAACTTCAGTATGTACAACCTGTTCCACAAGAGTGACAACTACCGTATGTTCCTGCCTCAGGGTGACGGTCAGACCCTGTCACTGAGCGGACAGACCAACGGCCGTTACTATCAGTCTTACAGCATATCGTTCCTGGAGCCGTGGCTGGGAGGCAAGCGTCCCAATACGCTCTCTGTAAGCCTGTTCTACTCAAAGCAGACTGATATAAGCAGCAACTACTACAACTCCGCATATTACCAGAACATGTACAACTACATGTACGGCTACGGAAACTATTACGGCAATTACGGAGGCGGTTACTACAACAACTATGAGTCTTACTATGACCCGGACAAGTACATCACCATGTTCGGTGCCAGCGTGGGATGGGGCAGGCGTCTGCACTGGCCCGATGACTACTTTACCTTCTACTCGGAGTTGTCATACACCCGTTACAACCTTAAGCAGTGGTCTTACTTCCTTATCAATAACGGAACCTGCAATAACATCAACCTTGGCTTGACCGTTTCAAGGAACACCACTGACCATCCCATATTCCCGCGTACGGGTTCGGATTTTGCCGCATCGGTTTACTTCACACCTCCCTACTCCCTGTGGGACGGCAAGGATTACAAGAACCTGGCTTCCGACAACACATCGGCCAGCTATCAGGATGAGTTGCGTGACAAGCACAAGTGGATAGAGTATCATAAGTGGAAGTTCCGTAGCCGCACATACACATCCTTAACAAACGGTATCAACAAACGTCTTGTCCTTGTAACAAGATTTGATTTCGGTTTGCTGGGTCACTACAACAAATATAAGAAATCTCCGTTTGAGACCTTCTACATGGGAGGTGACGGCATGAGCGGCGGATCATATACATACGCTACAGAGATTGTGGGTCTGCGTGGTTATGAGAACGGTTCAATCACTCCCTACTCTGACGGTTATGCCTATACCAGGATGTCGGCTGAGTTGCGCTATCCTTTCATGATGGAGGCATCGGCCATTATCTACGGTCTGGCGTTTGTCGAGGGCGGTAACGCATGGAACAGCATAGGTAAGTTCAATCCGTTTGACCTTAAGCGTTCGGCCGGTCTGGGCGTCAGGATCATGATTCCTATCGTAGGTCTTATGGGTATTGACTGGGCTTACGGATTCGATCCTGTCATGGGCTCTCACCGCTACGGAGGCAGTCAGGTACACTTCATCCTGGGTCAGGAATTTTAACCTGACATGACAAACGGGTATATTATGGATAGAAACAACACTGTAAAAAATACGTTTATGAAAAAGGCATTATCAATTGCAGCAATGTTGCTGTTTGTTTGCATCGGAGCAGGTGCTCAGAAATTTGCTCTGGTTGACATGGAGTATATTCTTAACAGGATTCCCGCATACGAGCGCGCCAATGAACAGCTCAATCAGTTCTCCAAGCGCTGGCAGGCCGAGGTTGACGCCCTGAAACTTGAGGCTGAGACCTTGTATAAGAACTATCAGAACGAGTCTCTTTTCCTCTCTGAGGAGCAGAAAGCCAAGAAGGAGGAGGAGATAGTAGCCAAGGAGAAACAGGCTACTGACCTGAAACGTCAGTATTTTGGCGTTGACGGTGAATTCTACAAGAAACAGGAGAGTCTTATGGCACCCATCCAGGATGAGATATATGAGGCTGTAAAGCAGATATGTGAGTCCGATGGCTACCAGGTTGTGATTGACCGTTCATCGGCATCAAGCATGATTTACGCCTCACCTAAGATAGATATCAGCAATGAGGTGCTCAAGAAACTGGGTTATTCAAACTAATTGCATATCTTTGCTGACCCTATAACCAATTTATCAGAAACAAAAATCACTTTAATATGAAAAAGACTATTATCATCGCGCTTATGGCCATCCTGCCTTTTGGCGCATTCGCACAGAAGTTCGGACATGTAAACACCTCTGATATCATTCCTTTGATGAGTGAGTACAAGGCAGCTCAGGCTGAGATGGAGGAGCTGATCAAGCAGTACAGTGAGGAGTTGGATTACATGCAGTCTGAGTATCAGAAGAAGTATGAGGACTATTCCAAGAACCGTGAGACTCTGCCCGAGAGCATCCGTACCCGCAGGGAGGAGGAGATCATGGAGAGCCGCGACAAGATCCAGCAGTACTATGAGAACTGTGAGATGAACAAGGCTCAGAAAGAGCAGGAACTTATGGAGGGTATCAACACCAAGGTCCTCAAGGCCATCCAGGCTGTAGGTGAGGAGGGCGCATACGTATGCATATTCAATATCGCAGGCGGCGTGGTTCCCTTTGTAAGCTCAACCCTTACCACCGATGTAACCGAGGAGGTAAAGGCCAAACTTGGAATAAAGTAATTATCCGGAAATATATCATTAAGGGGAACCGGCATTATGCCCGATTCCCCTTAATGGCCTTAAATGCCAACCCTGTTTTATGAAAGTCAGATTACTGTTAGCCGTTGTTCTTACCAATCTCTTCCTGACGGTCTCGGCCCAGGAGGGAAAGTTTGGTTATATAGACTTCAATTCCACTCTCAAGCTCATGCCCGAGTATCTGGAGGCTGAGATCAATCTGCAGAAGATCCAGTCAGACTACAAGGAGGAGATTGAACGCTCCAAACGCGAGTTTGAGAGGGTATATATAGAGTTCATGCTTGAGCAGGACCAGCTGTCGGCATCAATCGTGGCCAAGCGTCAGAGAGAGCTGCAGCTGCTCATGGACAATAACGCACAGTTCCGCGATAAGGTGCAGTCAGACCTGGAGGCAAAACGGGCCGAGCTGCTTTATCCTATCAGGAACAAACTGCTTGAGACTGTATCAGATGTATGCAGCAGTCTGAATCTGGATTATGTGATAGATACCGGCAAGGGAACCTATCTTTTCATAAACCCGGATAAGGGAGTGGATATCTCGACCCAGGTCTACAAACTGCTGGGCATAGACAACCAGACGGAGCAGATAGTTGAGGGTGAAAAGCCTGTCATAGTATCATCCGATAAGTAATAAGAAAGATAAATGAGTAAGACGGTTTTATCAGGAAAGCCCGGTTCTATCGGTGTTTTTGACTCCGGGTACGGCGGCCTGACCATATTGAAGCAGATACGTGCAGCCATGCCGGAGTATGATTTCATGTATCTGGGTGACAATGCACGTACCCCGTATGGAACCCGTTCTTTCCAGGTGGTTTATGAGTTTACGCTTCAGTGCGTGACCAAACTGTTCGAGATGGGCTGCAACCTTGTGATCCTGGCTTGCAATACCGCATCGGCCAAGGCCCTGAGGACCATCCAGCAGATAGACCTGCCCCGTCTTGATGCCTCCCGACGCGTGTTGGGTATAATTCGTCCTACTGTCGAATCCATCGGTGAATTGACACATTCCCGTCATGTAGGACTGCTGGCCACCCCCGGAACCGTAAAGTCTCTGTCTTATCCGCTTGAGATAAACAAACTCTATCCCGATATCGTTGTGACCGGTGAGGCATGCCCCATCTGGGTTCCGCTGGTTGAGAGCGGTGAGTCCTGCTCGGACGGAGCGGATTTCTTTGTAAAGCGTCATATAGATAGTCTTCTCTCAAAGGACAGTAAGATTGACACCATCATATTGGGATGCACCCATTATCCGCTGCTTCTGGATAAGATACGCAAGTATGTTCCGGATGGCATTACCATAGTGTCACAAGGTGATTACGTGGCAGCATCACTCAGGGACTACATGAAGCGTCATCCCGAGATGGATGCCCGCTGCACCAAGGGCGGCAGCTGCACTTACTTCACTACGGAGTCTGTCGAGACATTCCTGCCCAACGCATCCATTTTCCTGAACTCGGCTATTGAGGCCCGTTCAGTCTCCATCTGAATCTCTGATAAAACGGCGGGCGATAGGCCCTATGGGACGTACTGAAAGGAAACTGACCACAAGGACAGTTACCAGAACCAGTATGATATCGGTGGCGTGTATGCTTACCGGATAGGCATCCACGATGAAACTGCCCGATGAGCCCAGTGATATGAATCCGAATTTCTGCTGCAGCAGTACGGCTATTACTCCCAGTACAAGTCCCGATACAGCACCTATAAGTGATATAAGGATGCCGTTTGTAATGAAAATTCTCTCAATTGTCTTTTTGTCGGCTCCCATGCTCCCCAGCAGTTTCGAGTCCTGTTGTTTCTCAACCATGAGCATTATCAGGGAACCTATTATATTGAAACATGCTATGAGCAGAATGAATGTAAGGAACAGGTATGAAATCAGTTTCTCCAGTTTGAACACCTTGAATACATCCTGCTGCTGGAGCAGACGGTCCTGTACTTTGAATTCCGGTCCCAGTACCGATTCCAGTTCCCGTCTGGCTTTCCTCAATGAGTAGCCGTCAGTAAGCTTTATTTCCATTGCTGACGCCTCGCCTTCACGATCCGTCAGCTGCTGCGCCAGGGGTAGTGATATTATTACGTAGTTATCATCATATTTCTCCTGTTCAACGCAGAATACGGTTCCAGGAGAGTAGATGCTGGCCTGGTTGAATGATGCTGCCGGATTGGAGAGGCTTATGTTGCCCTGTTTCTTGGGTACGGCAAGTCGCAACGGGTAGGCGGGCTTTACTCCGCAGTCCATTTTGTTCATCAGTCCTATACCCATGATGCCGTAGTTGCAGACCTCATCCTGCAGCATGAAAATTCCGCTGCCCTTAAGCAGGTTCTCTATGCCCACCAAGTCATGATAGCTATCCTCAACTCCCTTGATCATGCATATCTGCTGTTTACTCTTGTAGCTAAGCAGAGCCTGTTCCTCGAGAGTGAAGGTGCATATGTCTATGAAATCCAGGTTGCATGCCTTATTGACCTTTTCATCGTCAGTTTTGAAGAACTTATGGTCAGTTGATACTACCTTGAGTTCGGGGTCAAAGTCCTTGAACAGGGACTCCACAAGTTCATGGAAACCGTTGAATACCGACAGCGTGCAGATAAGCGCAAATGACGCCAGCATGATTCCGGCTACCGATATGGCCGATATCACGTTGATCACGTTGTGGCTCTTTTTGGCAAAGAGGTAACGGCGGGCTATGAAAAACGGGAAATTCACTTCTTGAGCAGCTCGTCTATATGAGCCATGTAGTCCAAGGTCTTGTCCAGGAAGAATCGCAGCTCAGGTATGATGCGGAGCTGGTGTCTTACCCTCTGACCGAAATCATATCTGATATCCTTTACGTTTGCGTTGATGTTCTTTACGGTCTCCTCGCCTTTATCTGACGGGAACACGCTCAGGTACACGCTTGCAATGCTCAGGTCACTGCTTATCTTTACCTCGCTTACCGTAATCATGAGACCTCTGGTAAGTTTGGTCTGCATGAGCAGCAGCTCGCTGAGTTCCTTCTGAATCAGCCTTGCAATCTTCTGTTGTCTAGTACTATCCATATTTTTTCACGCAGGTGCATGTTAATTCTCAATTCTCAATTCTCAATTCTCAATTTTCCTGATTATCGTCAGTCCGTCCCGTATGGGAATCATGGCCACCTCGGTGCGCTCATCGGCCTGAACCATATCATTGAACCGTCTCACACCTATGGTCTGCGGGTCCTTGTCATAAGCGCTGTCTACCACATGTCCGTCCCAGAGGGTGTTGTCGGCAATCATGTAACCGCCCGGTTTCAGGTAGTCCATCAGGATGCGGTAGTACTCCGGATACTGGGTCTTGTCGCCATCCAGGAATATCATGTCAAACATGAGTCCCAGTTCCGGTACGATCTTAAGGGCATCCCCGATATGGAGCCTGATACGGTCTGAAAGCGGTGAACGGTCAAATCCCTTACGTATAAAATCTTCCAATTCATCGTCTATTTCAATCGTGTGGATTACTCCTCCGTCAGGCAGACCCTCGGCCATGCAGAGCGTGGCGTAACCGGTAAATGTCCCCACCTCAAGAACCAGCGCGGGCCTGATCATGGATACCAGCATCCTGAGCAGACGCCCCTGGATATGTCCCGATGCCATGCGGGGATTCAGCAGGCGCAGGTTGGTTTCGCGGTAGATGCCGGAAAGCAAGCTGCTCTCAGCGTCTATGTGGGCTGAGATATATTCCTCAACCTTATCCTCGCCGGTATAACCAATCCCTTGTCCCGTAGTTGACATATTATTCGTATCTTTGAGGTGAAAGAAACTACACTGCAAAGTTATCTGTTTTTCTGACAATATGAAAACTCCTGCAGACCAGACATCCGTGCAAGGTCACGCATCCATGCTTAAACGATACCGGCAGTATCTCCTGCTGGAGAAATCGCTGTCGCCTAATACATTGGAGGCGTACATGGATGATGCTCTGAAACTGCTTGGATACATGGATGACTGCGGTATTGACCTGGCGGATGTATCACTCGATGACTTGCACGGTTTTGCCGCCGCGATGGGCGACCTGGGCATTGCCCCGCGCTCACAGGCCAGAATCATATCGGGAGTGAAGTCGCTGTTCAGGTTCCTCTCTCTTGACGGTTATCGTCAGGATGATCCCAGCGAACTCCTGGAGGCCCCCAAGATAGGACGTCATCTGCCCGATGTCCTCACGGTGGCTGAGATTGACAGCATAATAGGCCAGATAAACCTTTCCCTCCCTGAGGGCCAGCGTAACAGAGCCATGATAGAGACCATGTACAGTTGCGGACTGCGTGTATCGGAACTCTGCTCTCTCAGGATGGAGGACCTTTTTCTGGATGAAGGTTTCATAAGGGTTACCGGAAAGGGCAGTAAGCAGCGTCTGGTTCCTATTTCGCAAAGGGCCATCGATGAAATAGGGAAATGGCTGATGGACCGCTGTCATGTGGATATCAAGCCGGGAGCGGAGTCATACCTGTTTGTGAGCAAGAGACGGGGCAGACCTCTGACCAGGGTCATGGTATTTGACATTATCCGGGACCTGACCGCAAAGGCTGGCATTACCAAGACGGTGAGCCCCCATACGTTCCGCCACTCCTTTGCCACGCATCTGCTGGAGGGAGGGGCCAATCTCAGGGCGATTCAATGTATGCTTGGACATGAGAAAATCTCAACAACTGAGATATACACGCACATAGACCGCAGCCGACTTAGGGAGGAAATAGTGAACCATCACCCCCGAAATATCTAGTTTTTTTCACGTTTTTACCCATTTTTTTACAAAAAACGCGTATTCTTATAAAAAATAAGGTCTGCAATCGTTGTAGCTCACATTCTTTTTTGTAGTTTTGCGCATGTATGTGTTAAAGGCAAAAATGTTTAACCAACAATTAATAACAAAAACTATGTCAAAATCATTTCGTTTTGCGCTTTTCTGCGCAGGTATTATGATGTTTGCCAGCTGCAAGAACTTCCAGGCCAAGGAGGAGTACTTCACAGTTAATCCTAATCCTCTGGAGGCAGTAGGCGGTCAGGTTTCTTATACCGTAACCGGTACATTCCCCTCAAAGACTTTCATCAAGAAGGTTGTATGCACCGCTACTCCCGAGCTCCGTTGGGAAGGTGGTTCTGTTAAGGGTGAGCCTGTAACTCTCCAGGGTGAGAAGATCCAGGGCAACAATCAGGTTATCGAATGGAAGGAGGGTGGTTCATTCACCTACAACGGTACTTTCCAGTACCAGCCCGAGATGGCCAAGTCAGAGCTCTATGTAACATTTGAGGCTACCAAGAAGGGTAAGCCCATTGAGGTTCCTGCCGTTAAGATCGCCGATGGTGTTCTTGCTACAGGTGAGCTCTACTCAGAGACCGCTAAGGGTGCAAATACCGCAGGTTCAAAGGATGCTTTCCAGCGTATCATCAAGCAGGCTCAGGATGCTAACATCATGTTCGTAATCCAGCAGGCTAACGTACGTTCATCAGAGACCAACAGCGACGCTGTCAAGGCCCTCAAGGAGTCTCTCAAGAACTATGCTGCCGACACCAAGAACTACGCTATCGACAACGTAGAGATTTCTGCTTATGCATCACCTGATGGTGGCGTTAAGCTGAATGACAAGCTGGCTGCTCAGCGTGAGAAGAACGCTGCCAACTACGCTAAGAATGAGATCAAGAAGGCTAAGGCTAACACAGCCATCGAGTCTAAGTACACCGCTCAGGACTGGGACGGTTTCAAGGAGCTCGTTGAGAAGTCAAGCCTGCAGGATAAGGACCTTATCCTCCGCGTTCTTTCAATGTACAACGATCCTGAGAAGCGTGAGGCCGAGATCAAGAACCTCTCAGCTGTTTACAAGGATCTTGCTGCTGACATTCTCCCGCAGCTGCGTCGTGCCCGTCTGACTCTGAACTATCAGATCATCGGCCGTTCAGATGAGGAGATCCAGGAGGCTTACAAGAGCGATGCTTCTGTTCTGAGCGTTGAGGAGCTGCTTTACGCTGCTACCCTGACTGAGAACAAGGCTGAGAAGAAGGATATCTACACAACCGCTTCTAAGAACTACGCTAATGACTACCGCGCATTCAACAACCTTGGTGAGCTTGCTTTCCAGGATGGTGATTTCGCTACCGCTGAGTCAAACTTCAAGAAGGCTCTTGCTCTGAACGCTTCAGCTCCTGAGGTTAACACCAACATGGGTCTGCTCTGCCTGGCTCAGAACAAGCCCGCCGATGCTCAGACATACTTCGCTAAGGGTGGTCAGAGCAAGGAGAACAACGAGGCTCTCGGTAACATGTACATTGCTCAGGGTCAGTACGAGCGTGCTCTGTCTGCTCTCAAGGGCAGCAACACCAACGGTGAGGCTCTTGCTATGATCATGACTAAGGATTACGCTGGTGCCCAGAAGGTTCTTGCTGCTGTTAAGAACGCTGACGGTAACACCGCTTATCTGGCTGCTGTAGCTGCTGCTCGTACCAACGATGCTGCTGCTGTAGCTCAGAACCTCAAGAAGGCCGTTAGCCTTGACTCTTCACTTAAGGAGAAGGCTCAGAAGGATCTTGAGTTCGCCAAGTACCAGGATGCTGTAAACGCTCTCTAAGAGAAAGATAAAAGTCGCGTGAACACATGCCGGAAGATGAACTGACGGCGCTGCTCACTCTAAACAGAATAGACGGACTGGGATGTATAGGTGCCAAATACCTGTATGAACAGTTAGGCAGCGCGCAGGAGATCTTCAGGAACCGCGAACATCTTAAAGAATTCATACCCGGAATCGATCAGCACATCATTGATGAGCTGACTGGTTCCGGGTATGTTTCTTTTGTCCGTGAAGAACTCGAGTTCATAGATAAACACGGTATAAGATGTATCACTCCCGCAGATCCTGAATATCCTGCCCGAATGCTGGACTGCAACGATGCTCCCCTTGTTTTGTTTTCACTGGGTAACGTCAATTACAATGCTGCCAGGCTGGTTGCCATTGTAGGCACTAGAAAGGCTACCGATTACGGTCGCCGTATGTGCCATACCTTTGTTAAGGAGTTATATGAATTATGCCCCGATGTCACTATTGTGAGCGGATTGGCATATGGTATTGATATAGAGTCCCACAGGGCCGCACTTGAAGAGGGTTGTCCTACGATAGCTGTTCTGGCTCACGGGCTTGACATGATCTATCCAAGTGCACACCGCAGCACTGCAAAAGCGATGCTGGCTGACGGTGGGCTGGTTACGGAGTTCATGTCAAGAACCGTTCCGTTGGGTCAGAACTTTGTCAGGCGTAACCGTATCATTGCCGGACTGTCCGATGCTGTCGTGGTAGTAGAGTCGGCGGCCAAGAGCGGGTCGCTTATCACAGCCGAGATAGCAGGTAGCTACAACCGGGAGTGCTTTGCGTTCCCGGGCAGTGTAGGGGATCCTTACTCTGTGGGCTGCAATGAACTTATCAGGGACAATCATGCATCGCTTATTACATCGGCCCTGGATATGGTAAATGCCTTGAACTGGAATGGCCGTGAACGCAGGGGTAAAGCGGTGCAGAAAGAGCTATTCCCGGAGCTTACGGATGATGAGAGCCGTGTATATGAAAGAGTGCGTCTAAAGGCACAGGGAGTCTTTATAAGCACTCTTATGACTGAACTGAACATGCCGTTCCCCAAGCTCTCATCAGTTCTTCTGAGCCTGGAGATGAAGGGTCTTGTAATACAGGCTCCCGGATCACTCTGCAAGCCGTGCTGAGGGTGATCCGGGAGTAATTGCTGTTATAAGGGATTATTCCCTGCGCAGTGAATCCTTGAACTGTGAAGGTGTCATTCCGGTCTCCTGCTTGAATACGGTACTGAAATACTGGCTCTCGGAGAATCCGGTCTCCTCGGCAATGGTGCCTACAGACTTGTTGGTCTTGGTAAGCATCTCCTTTGCCACATCTATCCTGATGCGGCGTATGTACTTGTTGGTGGATGCGCCCACCAGGTTGTTCATCTTGTTGAACAGGGTGGTGCGTGACACGTTCATATGGTCCACAATCATATCCACGCCAAGCATGGTGTTGGCCAGGTTCTCACGTATAAAGCGGTTGAGCTTGAGTACGAACTGCTCATCGGCTGCACTGAATGTCTGGTCCTCGGATATGGCGGTAAAGAATGATGTGGCGTACTGGCGTTTGATCTCAAAACGGTTCTTGAGCTGGCTCCTTATTATCTTATAGAGCAGCTTTGAGTCAAACGGCTTGGGCAGGAATGAGTCAGCACCCATCTTGTAACCCATATCCTGGTTCTTGGGATCGCTTCTGGATGTTAGCAGGATTACCGGGATGCTACTCAACTCAAGGTCTGTTTTGATGGTCTTACAGAGCTCAAATCCGTTCATGCGCGGCATCATGATATCACTTACCACTACGTTGGGCATACGCTGGCGTATCAGTTCCAGAGCCTCCTTTCCGTCGTGGGCCGTGTAGATGCTCTTGAACAGCGGTGAGTACTCATCCTTGATGAACTGCAGGATATCATCCTGATCATCAACTATGAGCAAAGTCATGCTCTTGGTGTCAAAGTTCACCTCATCGGCCTGTGTAGTATCGTCTATTGTACCAAAGTCTGTGTTTTCTGTTATGGTGGTTATCTGTGGCTTTACGTCACGGCCATTCTGAACACTCTCGGCAAGATTGTCCGGAATCTCAATGGTAAAGGTGGATCCTGGTCCGTTGTTCTTCTCGGCCCTTATGGTTCCGTCCAGCAGCTCTATCATCAGCTTGGCATATGACAGACCCAGACCATAGCCCGGAGTGCTCTCATTCTCCCTGTAATAGCGTTTGAACAGCTCCTCAGGCTTGCAGGTGAATCCTCGGCCCTCATCGTGGAAGCTTATCCAGATCTTACCCTTGTCATGACCTGTGGATACGGTAATGGTGCCGGTGTCACTGTACTTGATGGCGTTGGTCATGATGTTGTTTACAGCTACCTCCACCATCTTGGGGTCCATATCAACCTGTCCCAGTCCCTCCATCGGTACGAACTGTGTCTTGAGTCCCTTGGCATAGCAGTCTATCTTGAAATCCTCAACTATCTTGCCCAACCACTCGTTAAGGTCAATCCTTTCTATGATGATGTCACTCTTGCTGATGTCATTGGTACCCTTGTCCAGAATCATGTTCACCATCTCGGTCATCTTCTGTACCTGGTTGAAAATACGCTCCAGACGGTCATAGTCAATGCCCTTTACGGCTTTCTCCTCAAGCATGTCCTTGACAGGGTTGTAAATTAGCGATAGCGGGGTACGCAGCTCATGTGCCAGATTTGACAGGAGTGATATCTTGTCATCCTTGTGCTTGCTCTCCTGGGCGTTCATGGCACGGTCCATGTCAATCTGCTTCAGGCTGATACTTACCTTGGATATGGTGATACTCAGTGAGGCTATAATGGCAATGATAAGCAGATATGCCGGCAGGGTCATTATGAACGGACGGGCTACATTGAATGAGAGAATCTCCTCAGGCTCACTCCACCCCTGTATGGTGTTCTGGCTTACCGTGAGCGTAAACTGTCCGTGTGTTGATTTGGGAATGGAGAATACAGTACTGCCTGTGACCTTCTCCATGACCGGATATTGGCGTCCTTTCTTGCTCAGGGTATACTTGAGTGTGACGGGACGGGTGGGGTCAAACTGATTTACAGCCACATGTATGTCCAGAAGTGAGAATCTGTTTGGAATGTTGAGTGACCTGGTTTGCCTGCTGCTATTGGTGAGTTCATGAATGGCTCCGTCCAGAACAATCTTTGTAAGCGCTACAGGGTAGGGGTCACTGTTGAACCGCATATTCACGTCTTCAGGGTCTATGACCATGAGGCCCGATGTGTGCGGGAAGTATATGAGTCCCTTGTCAGACAACAGATGAAAGTGAGTAAGGAAGTTGATCATGGTTCCGTAATCCTTGGCCGAGTAGGAGTAGGGTTTTACCTGATCCTTGTTGCTTGTGTCAAGCATGAGCATCATGGCCTTGTCAGTGGTTATCCACAGGCGGTCATGCTTGTCTATGGTCATTGAGAGGAATACTCCGCTCTCCTTACTGTCAAGTACGTGTGAGGTCTTGTTTGCCCGCGGGTCATAGCTTATAAGCTGGTCCGATGAGCAGGCCCATATGATACCGCGTGAATCCTCCTCTACGTGTGATATAGGGCTTTTGTCATCATTTGAGCTCTGGAATACAAGCCTGGCAAGCAGAGTCCTGTAATCTACCTCATAAATACATCCGTTGCAGGCTATGGTGGCGTGTGAGGGACGAATCTTTACGTCCTCTACCAGGCCTTTGTTCTCCTCTCCGTTCATCTGGAGCTGGATCTCGTGTACCTGGGCTGTAAGATGGCGGTAAATCAGATGGCGCCCGTTACAGTTGAACAGCATGATATCACCATCGGGGGTTGTTATAGCCTGGAGATGTGTGAGCCTGGATGATGATATGGTGATACCGGCCTTCTCAAGGAATGAGGCAGGTTTGATTGACCCGGTTCTCTTGTTGAAAAGGAACAGTCCCTGTGTGCGGTCCGTTATGAGCAGGTTCTCATTGTCAAACTGGCAAATTGCAGATACTCTCATTCCATTGGTGGCAGGAATCAGGGTCTGGGTCTCGTTTTTCTCATCATAACGGCACAGTCCAAAGCCTCCGGTACCGAACCAGATTGTACCGTCATTCTCCTGAAAGGCGGATATGGGTATGATAGATGTCTCTATCTTGTTGTCAGTTGTGCTGCTGTTGAGTATATGAAAGAAAGAGCGCTTAAGGGTGATGACACCCCTGTGCAGGGTTCCCATGATAACCTGATTCTCCTCCTTGTCCACAAGTACGTTGATGACATGCAGTTGTGACACTCTGCCAAAAGGCATCTGTTCAATCAGGCCGCTTTTACGGTTCAGGATAAAGACTGACTCGGATGATCCTATAAACAGATTGCCGTCCGGCATCTCGGCCATGGCATTGACATTGTTGTCCGGGAGTTGAGAATTTGACTTGTCAAAATGGGCTATCTTGTCAAATCCGGATTTGACATAGTATCCTGTAATGCCGTTGTTACGGTATGAAACCCATAGTATGTCATTTGAGTCTACAAATATGGGCCTGGTGTTGATGTCGGTACCAAGCATATCCATATGTGAAAGGTTTCCGGTTGAGAGATTGAGAGTGTAGAAACCCCTGTCCTCCTCAATAAGCATGATCTGCTCCGGATTATTGGTGAGACTGAGCAGTTTGGTAAAGTGGAACTGACGCTCAGAGGGGAACTGTGCCACTATGGATGTGGTATAGCTGCCCATGTCATACATTACGAGCGCACTCAGGGGGGCATTGTAGAAGTATGCCGTATCACCTCTCATAAGGATATGGTCGGTCCTTATGGTCTTGCCCTGGTAAGTGACGATGTGTGTTGAGTCATTGTCAGGATCAAAATCGATGATATGGTTTGTCGTAGCTATGAGAGCACGGCGTGAGCAACCTATGGATACTACGTCACCGGTAACGATGTCATTGCCGTTGACAGTAAAATACTGATACTGACGTATTGAACCGTTCGATATGAGGTTGGCTCCGTTTATGGTTCCTACCCAAAGCCTGCCAAAACTGTCCCTTGAGAATGTTTTGACGGCATTACTGCTCAGACCTTTTTCTGTTCCTATCTGTACCTGCTGAATGTAGCTGGCTTTGGCGGAGAGGACTGTAATGGCCAGAACTATTGATGTCAGAATCCTTTTCATAACCTAAAAAGAAATTGTTGCAATTCTGCTAATGTAGTATAATTGAATCAAATGAGCAAATCAGAGGGTGATATCTATTCGTTACGGACTGAAAATATGCTCTTTCCGGTCTCACGCTTGAATGTCTTGCTCATGTCATCAACGCTGGAGAAACCGGTATCGGATGCTATCTCCTCAGGCTCCAGGTCAGTGTTCTTAAGCTTATCCTGGACCATGGCTACCCTTATCCTGAGCAGATAATGGGAAAGGTTAGTATCAAGCAGTCCCTGCATCTTGCGCAGTATGACAGCCTGGCTTATACCCATCTTCTCACTTATTATCCTGTCTGTCAGTTTGCGGTTGGATATGTTTGCGTCAATGAATTCGTTGAGTGAACGTACAAACTCCTCATCAGTGAGGCTGAACGTCTGGTCCGGACTCATCTTGCTGAAATAGCCGTAGTTGTACTGACGCTTTATCTCAAACCGGCCTCCCAACTGGCTCATGATCATGGCAGACATCTGCTTGTTGTCATATGGTTTGACAATAAAGGCATCGGCGCCCATCTTGTATCCCATACCCTTGTTCCTCTTGTCAGCCCTGGATGTAAGCAGTATGACTGGGATATGACTTATGTCAAGAGTACTCTTGATGGTCCGGCAGAGTTCAAAACCGTCCATCTTGGGCATATCGGCATTACTTATTATCAGGTCAACCCTTGTATCCCTGAGCTTGCTAAGTGCGTCAATACCGTCTGTAGCCGTAATGATAAGCCTGAACTGGCTCTTGAACTGATCCATGAATGATTCCAGCTCGCTCTCTTTACCGCCCGCATAGAGAATGGTCATCTCAGTGGCGTCAAAATCCTGTGCCATTCCTTCCTGGGTGTCTGACTGGTTGAGAGACTCTGTTGATACATTCGGCTGTGTATCCGTGGGGGTGTTATCCTGTTTTACGGGAGCGCCGTTCTTGCCTATCACGGGCGGGAACTCCATATAGAAAGTAGAGCCCACACCGTCCTCATTGTTATAGGCCGACATGTTACCGCTTATAAGACTGAGCTGGAGCCTTGCATAGGGCAGTCCCAGTCCGTATCCGGGTATGGAGCTGTTCTCATTCTCGCGGTAATAGCGTTTGAACAGGTTCTCCGGATCACTTGAGAATCCGCGTCCCTGGTCCTTTACCGATACGCGAATCATATCACCCACCCTGGATGTGCTGACTGTTATGGTGGTACCCGTAGGACTGTATTTGATGGCGTTGTTCACCATGTTGGAGAGTCCGGTCTCAATGATTCTCTTGTCAATCGATACGTTGCCTATGGAGTTGTCCATGATGAACCTCAGGCTGAATCCCTTTCCGTAGCAGTCTATGCGGTAATCCTCAAGCAGGAAGTTGATCCACTCGTTCAGGTTCACCTCTTCAATAAGGATATCGGCCTTGTTTATATCGGCACGGCTGCTGTCCAGGATCATGTTGACCATTACCGTCATCTTGTTGACCTGATTGAATATGCGCTCCATACGCTCGTAGTCTATGCCGTCAACTGATTTCTCCTGCAGGAAGTCCTTGACGGGATTGTATATGAGCGACAGCGGCGTGCGCAGCTCGTGGGCTATGTTTGACAGGAATGCAATCTTGTCCTCGCGGTTCTTTATATCCTGGGCGGCCAGTGCCTTATCCATGCGGTTCTTCTCAACGCGGCTTGATATGCGGGCAATGGAATAGCCGAATACCAGGAACAGTATAAGTGATATCAGGACGCCGGGAATGGTAGCCAGGAAGGGCTTGGGAATCTTGAAACGGAGCAGAGTCTCCGGCTCAGAGAGTCCCTTTCGGTAGGCCTGTCTTATAACCAGGGAGTATGTTCCGCTTTCAATCTTGGGGATGGTTATCTCTGAGTTGGTGGTGTTAATGGACATCACGGGAGTTCCGTCCTTGCAGATGTCATACAGAAGCAGGTGCGGGTAGGTAGGATTGAACGCGTTGGCGGAGAACTCAAGAGTAAACTCCCTGAACTTGGTGGGCAGCTTGATGGGTCTCCTAAGTGAGTTGGCTATCTCAGTCTCTGAGAATTCCCTCTTCTCTGTCTTGGCCGATATGCATATCACCTGTACGGGAGGCGTATCATTCATTAGCGAACTGTTGGTGTTTATAGCAACCAGACCATTGGCATTGGGGAACAGGACGATACCAGTCGATGTGCAGACGGCAAACTGTGTAAGCGATCGTGAACTGGGCACGCCGTCCTCGACAGAGTACATGAGCATCTCTTTCTTGGCAGGGTCATAGAGATGGATATACTCATTGGTGGTATTGAACCAGACACGGTCTTTCTTGTCGACAGCCACGTTCATGAACCTACCGTTACCCCAGGTCTTGAATACAAGCTCGTCTATGTTTGAACGGGGGTCATAACGGTGAAGGCCCTCAGGCTCGGTAAA
This sequence comes from uncultured Prevotellaceae bacterium, assembly GCA_900319225.1. Lineage (GTDB taxonomy): Bacteria > Bacteroidota > Bacteroidia > Bacteroidales > Bacteroidaceae > Colenecus. Next base: position 127,080 of record ONNV01000010.1, read on the forward strand.
GAAGAGTTCTCCCTGGGAGTTTGTGGCCAGGGAGGTTATCTTGTGGATGGCGGTCTCGTGATTATGGTAGATGTTACGGGTCTCGGTAGTGTTGTAATCAATCTCCACGATCTCTCCCTGGCAGGTGGCATAGACGGCGTACTGCGATATGCAGATGTTTTCAATGTTCTTTATACTCGGTACGTCATGTCCCGGAATGATGAATTCCTGCAGAGTACCTGATTCATGCCTGTAGACATAGTGACGTGAGTTAACGTTGAATATGAATACATCGCCTGTGGGGACCGAAGCAAGACGTATGTTCCTGGAACCGGAGTTTGATATCTCTCCAAGTACCGGATGGTCGGAGAGTGTTTTTATAGCTCCGTTCCTGCGGTTGAACAGCAGCAGACCGTAGTCAGGATCGGACATGAGCACATTATCGTCATCAAAGCGGCACATGGAGCTGACCGTATAGCGCTTTGAGTTCAGGAATATGTTCTTTAGGTTCGTTATGGGGTTGATACGGCATATTCCGTTATCCTGTGTGCCCAGCAGCACGGTCCCGTCAGGCTCTTCAAATGCAGAGATATAGTTCTCATAGCTTATTATGCCGTCTCCCTGCTCATGCAGATAGAACAGCTGGTCTATGAATGTCTTCTTCATGGATATGAGACCGAATCCCGATGTGGCGTACAGTGTCTCCTGCTCCTGCGAGTTTACAAGGGTAGACTCAATGTTCTTAAGATTGGGAATAAATTTGATGACGGGCTTGCCGTTAACCAGGCTTTTACGCTCTATTATGTTCACTCCCAACTCTGAATGACAGGTTAGCAGACTTCCGCTGGGCAGCGGAGTTATATATGATATGTCATTGGATATGAGATTGCAGTTCTGGGTATTGTACTGGGCTATCAGTTCATAATTGCTGCTTATGTGATATCCTTTTACACCCTTTGACGGAACAGAAAGCCAGATTACGTTGGTATTGTCTATAGCTGTTGCCTTGGCATTTATGGGAGCGTCTGTGCCGGGAACCCTGCGCAGCGTGCCGTCTCGCCTGTCAAAGCTGTAAAGACCCAGGGCGTCATCGGCCAGATATATCATCATGCTGTCCGACTCAGAGCGCAGGATCTTGCAGAAAGAGTAATCATCACCGCCTTTCAGTGCCGATACAAGGGTGCACTCCTTTGTCTCCATGTCATATGAATAGAGGCTGTGGGTATCCTTATTATAGAAAGTGGCTACATTGCCCTCAAGCAGAAAATCCTGAGTGTTCAGGATTATGTCATTATAGCTTACTGTCCTGGCGTATTCATTCTTATGGTCATAGTGCAGTATCCTGTCGTCGCTGGCCATAAGTACGGTGTTGGTGCATACTATGCTCTTTACGTTACCAAGTATTACCAGTCCTCCCTCCGTTACCACATCCCTGATATTGGTGACTGTTCCGTTTGAGATAAGTGAAAGACCCACGTCAGATCCCACCCAGAGACGTCCCAGCCTGTCCTTGGACAGTTCGTTGAGGGTCTGGCTCTCCAGGCCGTTTCCTATGGTCTTCTGGCTTATGGATATGCCACCTGCCGCCCACATCAGAGTGCAGCAGAGAAGGGCCGATAATGACAGCAAGTACCTTTTCATAGAGTATCGCAGTGTAAGCTAAATTTCTTACTACAAAGCTAATAAATGGCTCTATAATATCCCATTGTTTATCCAATAAAAAAGGGCGTGCAGTTAAAAAACCGCACGCCCTTTATAAATCCGGACCCTGAATCAGAGGTTGGGGTTGTATTTTTTCCACTCGCTTACTGCGGGCAGTACGCCCAGTGAGATAACCTCGTCGCGCATAGCCTGGAGGTGCTTGTAGCTGGCCTCGATGTCAGCCATCTCAGTTGCGGTACCCTTAACGTCAGTGTAGTGAACGCCGGTAGCGTCGATGGTTGAAGGCATAGCCATCATCACGTTCTGGAACTGTGAGTTGTTTACGTAGCAGCCAGCGGGCCACTCGAACTTCTCACCGCCCATAGCAGCTCCGATCATCTCGATTGATACGAATGAGGGGCTCTGGAATGATGAACGTCCGCGAAGCTCAATGATCTTGGCACCACCCTTGATAACATCCTGCTTCATCTGTGCCCACTGCTCATCGGTCAGAGCGGGAGTGCCGATGATGTCGGTCAGAGGCTTGCCGTCAACCTTTGCGGTTGATGCGAATACTGCCATCTGCTCACCGTGACCACCATAGGTACGTGCTGTGGTAACCTTGTCCTGAGCTATGCCGAAGTGCTTGGCCAGGGCGCTCTGAAGACGTGTTGAGTCAAGAGCAGCCAAAGTAGTGATCTGTGAAGGTTTCAGACCTGAGTAAACCAGTGTAACCAGACCGGTGATATCGGCGGGGTTGAAAATGATGACGCAGTGCTTCAGGTCAGGGCAGTAGGTCTTGATGTCCTTACCCAGCTGCTCAGCGATCTTGGCGTTGCCTACCAGCAGATCCTCACGGGTCATACCTGCCTTACGGGGTGCACCACCTGATGATACCATGTACTTGGCATCCTTGAAAGCCTCCTCAACCTTATCGGTGAAGGTGATGTTCACACCGGGGAATGCGCAGTGGCGAAGCTCCTCCACAACACCCTCCAAACCGGGAAGATAAACATCATAAAGACAGATGTTTGATGACAGTCCCATCATTATGGCAGTCTGTGCCATGTTTGATCCGATCATACCGGCTGCGCCTGAGATGACCAGTTTCTCATTTGTCAAAAACTTCATAGCTTAAAGTATTTTAGTTCTGTTTTATTGTCTTGGGTTGCAAAAGTAATCATTTACTTTATTGAATGGTATATAAATTCGGAAAACTTACACTAATTTAGCAATCCCCAAAAACAAAAGATTCAATGGCAATAATCAAATCAGTCAGGGGCTTTACACCCCAGATAGGAGAGGACTGTTTCATGGCCGATAACGCCGCCGTGATAGGTGATGTAGTGATAGGAAACGGCTGCAGCATATGGTTCGGAACGGTGCTGCGCGGTGATGTCAATTCCATACGTATAGGTAACGGGACCAACATCCAGGACGGCACGGTGATACATACCCTCTACCAGCGCTCAACCACCGTGATAGGTGACAACGTATCGGTAGGTCATAACGTGACGATACATGGTGCCGAGATCAAGGACAATGCCCTGATAGGGATGGGATCTGTGGTGCTGGACCACGCGGTTGTGGGCGAGGGGGCCATTGTGGCTGCTGGATCTGTGGTGCTTGGCAAGACGGTCATACCTCCTCATACTCTTTGGGGCGGGGTTCCGGCTAAATATATTAAGGATGTGGATCCTGGGCAGGCTGAGGAGATGAATGTTAGGATTGCTCGGGATTATCATATGTATGCCTCTTGGTATTCGGAGAAGGAGGCGTAGCCATGCGGCGGGTGGCTCGCCGCTTCGCGGCTCGGGCGTTTTTGACTTTTATGGCCCTTTGGGCCTAAAAAGTCGCTAGCTGGAAAAGTATTATTGTATTAGGAGCATTTTACCTTTTTTTAGTTTGGGGCGGCGACGCCCCAAACCCGTTTCATTCCACTTCGTTCCATTCCACTCTGCCGGCCTTCCAGGCCGGGTAAAACGAAATCCCGACAACGCTTCGCTGTCGGGATTCCGTTTTACTGGGTGCAGCTGGGAACCGTGCTGGTGTGTGCAGCTGGAATCATTGTGCAGGTTAGGGACACGCACGGGGAAACGTATTTATGTTTGGAAAGATCCAGCCAATGAATTGGCTGGCTACCCTTATTATGTGCCTAACGGCACAGGGTAATGCCGTAGGTATTGGATGCGGGTAGCCAGCCGTTTTAACGGCTGGTGCGGTGGTATTTTTTAGTTCAAGCCGATTTCACCGAGGATGCGGTCGGAGGTGCCGCTGCTGCTGCGGACGTAGTCACCGGCGTTGCGGCCGGCTTTCTTTAGGAATCCGGGATCGCTGATGAATTTGTCTATCAGGATACGCAGGCTGTAGGCATCGGTAACCTCAAATCCGCCCTTGAGACGCTTAAGGTCCTGAGCCTCGCGGAATCGCTGGTTGTTGGGACCGAACAGTACGGGTATGTCAAACACGGCTGCCTCAAGCACATTGTGTATTCCCACTCCGAATCCGCCGCCTATGTAAGCTATATGGCCGTAGCGGTATATGGATGAGAGCATGCCGAAACAGTCAATAATCAGTGTGTCGTATCCCTCAATATTATCAAGTGTGGCCTGTGACAGGCGTATGTAATCCCTTCCTTTAAGGAGTGCCTCGATTGACTGCAGATGCTCCTCATGTATCTCATGGGGTGCAATGATGAGTTTCCACTCACGCTTGGAGAGGAAATAGGGGATGAACAGCTCCTCATCGGCCGGCCATGAACTGCCTGCTATGAATGTGGGGTCACCGTTCACGAACTTCTCTATGATGGGGAACTGCTTTGATGCGGCAGCTACCTCTATTACACGGTCAGCGCGGGTATCGCCTACGATCGAAACATCGGTAATGCCTATGCTCTTAAGCAGGTCCTTTGAGTGACGGTCCTGTACAAAAAGGTGCTTGAAATACTTGAGAGCCTTGGCGTAACCTTTTCCGTACCACTTGAAGAACAATTGGTTGTCACGGAAAATTGATGATACGCTGAATATCTCGATGCCGCGTTTGTGCAGACCTCTCAGGAAATTTGGCCAGAACTCATACTTGATGAAGAAGGCCTTCTCTATATTGATGGTATTAAGGAATCTATTTACGTTGATGGGGGTGTCAAACGGTATGTAGCATACTATATCGGCGCCTTTGTAATCCTTACGCACCTCATATCCTGAGGGTGAGAAGAAAGTGAGCAATATCTTGCACTCGGGGTGTTTGTTGTGAATCCTCTCAATAAGGGGGCGTCCCTGTTCAAACTCGCCAAGTGACGATGCATGGAACCAAAGGTATTTTGAATTGGTGTCGACCTGCGGCCTTATCGTGTCAAGAATCCTGTTGTGGCCCTTTATGAGCAGTCTTGCCTTCTTGTTGAACAGAGAGGCAATGGCAACCAGGCCCGCGTACAGATATATGCCGATTGTATAGATGATCATTGTTTGTTACTTATTCAGCAGAGGAGAGTTCCGATATGGCCTTGCGGGCACGTCTCAGAGTCTCTTCACGTCCTATGAAATCAGTTATGCAGAATATCTGCGGTCCCATGGCAGCTCCTACAAGTGTCACGCGGAGTGCGTTCATCACCTTGCCGGTGGCATATCCCTTGGATGCTATCCATTCCATAACCTTGGGCTCAAGTGTCTCGCCGTTCCAGTCAGGCTGTGACTCCAGGAAATCACAGAGCTCGGCTGTGGTCTGGGGTGCACCCTCCTTCCACCATTTCTTGAGTGATTTCTCATCATACTCAGTGGGGGCTTGGAACAGGTAACTGCAGTTGTCCCACAGCTCTCCTATAAAGTTCACGCGGTTCTTGACCAGTCCTACGGCTGTCTCCACGCGCTCTATGGGAGCCTTGATTCCGTGACTCTCCAGAATGGGGTTGAAAAGCTCGGCTACCTCACGGTCACTCTTGAGCATTATGTATTCGTGGTTGAACCACACAAGTTTCTGATAGTTGAAACGGGCTCCTGCCTTGCTGCACTTCTCAAGGTTGAAAAGCTCTATCATCTCATCCATGGTCATGAGCTCACGGTCATCACCCGGATTCCATCCCAGCAGAGCCAGGAAGTTGATGACTGCCTCAGGCAGATAATCCTTCTCGCGGTATCCCGATGAAATCTCACCGCTCTTGGGGTCATGCCACTCCAGCGGGAATACGGGGAATCCCAGACGGTCACCGTCACGCTTGCTCAGTTTGCCGTTACCCTCGGGCTTGAGCAGCAGGGGCAGGTGTGCAAACTGCGGCATGGTATCCTCCCAACCGAATGCGCGATAAAGAAGGACGTGCAGTGGAGCTGACGGAAGCCATTCTTCGCCACGTATCACATGGGTCACTTCCATCAGATGGTCATCCACGATGTTGGCCAGATGATATGTGGGGAGCTGGTCGGCAGATTTATAGAGAACCTTGTCATCCAGAACGGATGAGTTGATTGTAACCTTGCCGCGGATAAGGTCATCAACCTCAACCTCCTGGTTAGGCTCAATCAGGAAACGCACTACATACTGGTTGCCGGCATCGATGAGAGCCTTAACCTCATCGGCGGAAAGGGTAAGTGAGTTGCGCATCTGGCCGCGGGTGGCGGCATCATACTGGAAATTGGGAATCTCGGCACGTTTGGCCTCCAGCTCGGCGGGAGTATCGAAAGCGATGTAGGCCTTGCCTGCCTCAAGCAGCTGGTCTACATACTTCTTGTAGATATCCCTGCGCTCCGACTGACGGTACGGACCGTAGTTTCCGCCAAATGAGACACCCTCGTCAAACTTGATGCCAAGCCAGCGGAATGCCTCAAGAATATAATCCTCAGCACCCGGAACAAAGCGGTTGCTGTCAGTATCCTCAATTCTGAATATTAGGTCGCCCCCGTTCTTGCGGGCGAACAGGTAGTTGTAAAGTGCCGTACGTACGCCTCCGATATGGAGAGGACCGGTAGGGCTGGGCGCAAAACGTACCCTGACGCGACGGCTGCCTGTATTCTCTGTCATCTCTTTTGTTTTAGCGCTGCAAAAGTAATCATTTTCTCACTAAAATGTCTTATTTTTACAAACCAACCAAAGAGCATAATCTTAATGAATGATAAAAGGCGCTTGATAAAGAGCAACAGGAATCTGCTTATCTTACTGTCAGTCATTTCCGTATTGCTTACGGTCTATTCCATGCCGGCCGGTCACAAGGGAAAATACTCTTACACAGTAGGTAAGCCTTGGACTTACAACGTACTGATTGCTCCGTTCAGTTTCTCCATTGAGAAGTCTGCCGATGTATGGCAGGCCGAGGCCGACAGCCTGAAAGCATCGTTCGCCCCCTATTTCAGCCGCAACGCTAGTGTGGGTGAGAATGAGATTGCGCAGTTTGACAGGTATTACAGGGACAGCCTGAGTAAGGTAGTGGGTGTGGAGTCATACCGTTCCCTGCGTTCCAGGCTGGAGAGAGCCTATAAGGACGGCATAGTATCCACTCAGGATGAGGAACTGCTGTCGGGCAAGGAGCTGTTCCGTACATATGAGGGTAACACATCATCATTTGTGCAGACCCAGACCGTGAGGAGTGTCCGTGACGCATACCGTTACGTCACTGATGCCGATATGTACGTCTATGACCGATACAAACTGCTGCAGCATAACCTGGAGGAGTTCATTCAGCCCAACATATCATATGATGCCGCACGTTCCGATGCGGACCTGGAGGCTCAGCTCAATGAGATATCCCATTACCGCGGTATGGTTGTGGCCGACCAGAAGATCATAGACCAGGGTGAGATCGTGGATGAGGAGAAGAGTCTGATCATAAAATCCTATCTGGACATAGTCAATGAGAAGGCATCATCCAAGCAGTTCCAGATACTCACATGGACCGGACGTTCGGTCTTTGTCATACTCTGTTTCCTGCTGCTGTTCGTATACCTGAACTTGTACCGTATGGATGACATAGAGAGACGCTCCATCCTCTATTTCCTCTATGGTTCCATAACACTGTTTACCGTCTGTGTGGGCCTGTTCTGCCAGTACTCCGGCTGGAGCATATTCCTGTTCCCCTGTTCCATGCTGGCCATTATGCTGCGCATATTCCTTGACTCGCGTACGGCGTTCACGGGTTATCTGGTTTTCATACTCTCCACGTCACAGATAGTAAGCATGCCGTATGAGTATGTGCTGTTGCAGCTTATGGCCGGTCTGACAGCCATCTACACGCTTAAGGAGCTTTCACAGCGCTCACAGATACTGCGTACATGCCTGCTCATATTCATTTCATACAGTCTGGTCTGGATTGCATTACAGATGATCCAGTTGGATGATATCCGCGATATGGATACCTGGATGTTCCTCTTTTTTGCAATCAACAGCGTCGTAATACTGCTTGTATATCCGTTGCTCTTTGTGATTGAGAAACTGTTCGGATTCACATCGAACGTAACGCTCATAGAGCTGTCAAACATAAACAACCCGCTGTTGCGTGAGCTGGCCGAGAAGGCTCCCGGCACGTTCCAGCACTCCATGCAGGTATCTACACTTGCAGCTGAGGCAGCCCGCAGGCTCAAGGCCAATCCGGCACTTGTCCGTACTGCTGCGCTCTATCATGACATAGGCAAGATAGACAGCGCCCCCTTCTTTACCGAGAACCAGAGCGGTGTGAACCCCCATGACAGGCTCACCCCTCAGGAGAGCGCCCGCATCATTACAGGACATGTGGAGAAAGGTCTTGAACTGGCCGATAAATACGGTCTGCCGCAGGCCATCCGAGGTTTCATCTCATCGCATCACGGCAAGGGAGTGGCCCGTTACTTCTATATCAAGTATGCCCAGGCAAATCCCGGTCAGGAGCCCGATGAGAAGGATTTCAGTTATCCCGGCCCCAACCCCTACTCAAAGGAGACCGCCATCCTTATGATGGCCGATGCCGTAGAGGCCGCCTCGCGCAGCCTTAAGGAGTACACTGAGGAGAGCATAGGTGAACTTGTGGACAAGATCATAGACACACAGGTCCAGGAGGGCTATTTCAAGGATTGCCCTATCAATTCACTTGAGATAAACCGTGTAAAGGAGACCTTCAAGGAGAAGCTGCGTACCATGTATCATACGCGTATAAGCTATCCCGAGCCTACTGGGGGTCTGCATCAAAAGATAAAGTGACTCCGCTGATCATATTTTCTGAGGCCGCCTTACTGACGGCCTCATTTATTTGTGACCGTACCTGAACGGGAGCAGCCTCCAGGGCTGTCTTGACAATGATGCGACGTATGTGCATGTACTGCACCCTTGATACGGGCGGAGCATCGGGACCCAGCACGTTCTGTGGGCCGAACGTATCGGCCAGATGACCGGCTACGGCAGTTGCGGCACGCTCCACGGTCTGCATATCGGTACCCTTGGCTGTTACTGTTAGCAGTCTGGTATAGGGAGGATAGCGGAAAGCCTGGCGCTCCTCCATCTGGTTGTTGTAGAATCCGCGGTAGTCATTGCGGCGTATCATGTCCAGCACAGGGGCGTCGGGCTGGCGGGTCTGGATAATCACCTTACCGGTGGTATCCTTTCGTCCGGCACGTCCGGCAACCTGTGCCATCAGTTGGAACGCTCTCTCGGTAGCCCTGAAATCGGGATAACTCATTATGGAGTCTGCCTGCAGGATACCCACTACGCTTACGTTGTCAAAATCCAGTCCCTTGGAAACCATCTGGGTACCTATCAGTATGTCTGTACGGCCCTCCTGGAAGTCATTTATGATGGAATCATATCCCTCCTTGGCCGAGTCCAGGTCCAGTCTGGCCACACGTGCGGCAGGGAATGTAGCTGAAACCTCCTCTTCTATGCGCTCGGTTCCGAATCCGCGACCCCGCAACGCCCTGCCTCCGCAAGACGGGCAGGTAAGCGGAACCCTGTATTTATGACCGCAGTAGTGGCAGCTGGCTATATCGGAACTCTTGTGGAAGGTAAGGCTCACGTCACAGCAGTCACATTTCTGGACCCATCCGCAATCCGGGCACTCCACCGTTCCGGCATATCCGCGGCGGTTATGGAACAGTATGGCCTGACGACCGCTCTGAAGCGCCTCCCTTATGGAGTCAGTAAGTTGCGGCGAGAATATACCTTTCATGTATTTCCTACGCCTCAAATCAGCCGTATCCACAATCTCAATCTCCGGCAGCTTCATGCCGCGGAACCTCTCTGTCAGTGTTACCAGTCCGTACTTTCCGCTTACTGCGTTTGAGTAGCTCTCCAGTGCCGGCGTAGCACTTCCCAGAAGTGTCTTGGCTCCGCATATTGAAGCCAGCATGATAGCCGTGTTACGTCCCTGGTATCGGGGTGAGGGATCCTCCTGCTTGAAACTGGGTTCATGCTCCTCATCCACTATGACCAGCCCCAGATTCTGCATGGGCAGCATTACGGCCGATCTGGCTCCCAGTATGAGTTTATATGGATTTGGTCCCGTAAGCCTGTTCCATATCTCCACACGTATGCTGTCCGAGCAACGGGAGTGATATACGCACATGTCATCACCGAACACCTTCTGCAGACGGTGCATTATCTGTGTGGTGAGGGCTATCTCAGGCAGCAGGTAGAGAACCTGCCGGCCCTTGCTGATACACTCCTTTATGAGGTGAATGTAAATCTCGGTCTTTCCACTCGATGTAACACCATGCAGCAGGCAAACGTTTTTGCTCCTGAATGACTGCCTTATCGCATCTATGGCACCCTGCTGGGCGGGACTCAGTTGCGGAGGTTCCTGGATATGTCCTGAGAACTGAGGCAAGCGTCCTATCTCCAGTTCATAGAATTCAATGAGGCCGTTATCCAGCAGTGCACGTATGGCGGCCGATGACTTGCCGCCGTCAGTGAGTGCCTTCTTTGAGACGGGGGCGGGAGTGTAGGGGTTGTCATTGTAACCGGACAGTTCCAGATACCTGCTCAGAACCTCTTTCTGCTTCACTGCTGTCTTGCCCAGCAGATCTGACAGGTCCAGAGGCGTCTGAACGGGCAGATTTGTTCCCGGTTTTACGAATATCTCCACCCGAGGCTTATACAACTTATCATTCGCACTACTGTCAGGACGCAATCCGGAGGGCAAAGCGGCTTTCATCACTTCTCCGGGCGGACACATGCAGTATGATGCCATCCACTCCATAAGAGTAAGCTGTGAAGGCAGTACCGCCGGTCCCTGTTCATCCAGTATGCCCAATATCTCCTTTACCGTGTGGGCGGTTGGCTTGACGTTATGGGTCCTTACAATTATGCCGGTGAGCCTGCGTCCCTTTCCGAACGGCACATACGCCCTTGCTCCCGGCACGGCAGTGCTGAGGAGTGTATCCGGAACCATGTATGTAAAGAGCTGGTTGAGCGGAACGGGGAGTATGATGTCTGCGTACATTGGCATAGCGCGAAATTAATAAAAAAGACCGGCTCTTGCCTAAGAACCGGTCCTTTAAGATTCGTATTGTCTTATCAGAATGTCCAGGTCAGAGAGAACTGAAGCACGCTTGACTTGATGTCAACGGGTTCATTGTCAATGTAAGTACCGGGAGTGGGGCTCTCCTTGAACTTGTATGCACCCTCCTTTGAAACCGGGATATTGTAGTTTACACCAGCCTGGATGTGGTTGATGAGCTTTACGCCTGCACCGATGTTGATGCTCCATGTGCTACGGTCAAGTGCGAACTCTTTAACGTCGTCACCGTCATTGAACTTTCTGTCCAGGTCACCGATCTTGAAATCGAACTGAGGACCGGCAGCAAAGTAAACGGCAGCAAAGTTACCCAGACCGAGTGAATACTTGAGTGATACGGGGATGGCCAGTGAATGGTTCTTCATTGTCTCATCGTCCGATACCTCAAAACCCTTCTGTGAGTAGAGTACTGCGGCGTCGATGCCAATACCTATGATAGGAATCTGGAGTTCTGCCATAGGTCCAAAAAAGAAACCTGTGTAGCTGTCCTTGTCTACAGCTGACTCCTTGCTAACTTTAGTTATGTCATTGTTTACCAGGTTAAGACCGCCGCGGATACCCCAGCTGAACTGAGCTGATGCGGGGATGAATGAAAGCAGTGCAAGACTGCATACTACCAATGCTTTTTTCATATGTTTAAGTATGTTGTTAGTTGTCTCATTGGCCGCAAAGTTAACACATTTTAAATAAAACAATCAGGTCTGCCCCATTATTTTGGCAAACCTGACTGATATGTCCAATAATTACCGCCTCTCTTTTAACGGTGAACCGATATGCGCTCACCGCTGGATGCAGACTGACGCGGGGCACGTTGTGTTCTCTGCCTTGGTTCCTTGGGCTGCTTGGGCTCTTTGGCGGCTTTCTTGGTCTGTGTGCCCTCAGCTGTCTGCTGTCCGGTTGCAGAGGTCTGGTCAGCATCACTCCACAGTCCGTTCTGGAAATCGGTAAGCTGTTTCTCAATGCGTGCCCTCTCTATCTGCATTGCAGAGTCTGTCTCACAATACTCTGAGAGCGGCTGGTTACGCAGGTTTGACGTCTTGTAGATATCTCCCTCATACTGACGCATCACAAAGTAATCGTCAAGTGACATGTTGCTGGTGTTGTTGTAGCTGCTGGTCATGACCTGGGTCTGTCCCAGATAGGGGCTTATCTCGTCATAATTGAGCCAGAACATGGGTTGGGAGATGGTGGCATCCTCACCTATCACGCTGTCTTTCATTACCGGGCAGATGGCTGTAACGCGTGTCTGGTAGTTTGACAGCTGGTCCAGATAGTTACTCTCCTTTATGAAATAACTCTCAGGCTTGGGGATATCCATCTTGTTGGTAATGACGTATTTGCCGTTCTCCTTGGTATATCCGATATAGTACTTGTCAAGCATATTGTCTATATCCAGTTCGTTGTCAGGAGTGAACAGCTCATTACCATCCAGACGGCACTCATAGGCCTTGATCTTTCCGTCCAGGATGAGGTTTAGCAGGAGTGTAAAGAAATTGACGCGGTCACCCAGAGGCTCCTCGGGGTAGTAAAGGGCGGCATTCTTCTCCTTTCTCAGATCCAGTTCACGGTAGATGTCACGTCTCCATGTCACCTCGGCAGGCATGGATGTCTGTGCAGTATATTGTGACCGGGCACGCTCGGACAGTGTAACCGCAGTGGGGCTCTTTTCGGCCTCTCTCTGGGCTGCCTGCTCCTGCAGACGTCGTGCCGGCTGGGCTCCGGCTATGGTTACCGTTACCAATGTCAGAAACAAAAGAACAATCTTTTTCATATGGTTTTCTCCTCTCGTTTTTATCATTTGATTACAACCTCAAGTGAGGTATTGAGCTGACGCTCTATTCCGTCCGGGCCTACGGCCTTGACACGTGTTATGTAGCAGCGCTTGCCGCGTCCCAACTTCTCAAAGTTGCTTTTCTGGCGGGCAGAGAACTTGTCTCCGTCAGACAGCTCAACCACAGCATTGCCGTTACGGTCAAAGAATGTGGCCTGGAAACTGATTACGCGGAATCCTATGTTGAGCAGACCGTTGTCGATGGCTGCCTGTATGCCGTCTGTTGAGAGCAGGTTCTTTCTGACCAGGTCACCGCCGCGGAATCGCTGCATGTTGCCGTTCTCATCCTTGTAGTCTATGAACGGAGCCGGATCGGGCAGTCTGCGTACGTGGAATACATACTCACCCATGCTCTGCTGGCGTCCGTCCTGGTTGGCGGTTACGGCAATGACCACATCCTGGTCCACCACGGTGGGCTTGCATACGAAACCGTTTCCGCTGCGTGTCAGCGTACCGCCGCCGTTCTTGAGTCGGGCCGATATCATGTTGCTGGGAACACCCGGAACAGATATGCTGATGGGGTTGTCAATACCTGCATAGAGTACGTTCATCATAGTGGCCGATACGGTAGCCAGCGGTGAAACCACAGAGTAGTTCTGTGTAAAGTCACGTCGTATCACACCGTTTCCGGAGTTGAGTTCCATATAACCTGACAGGGTGTAGTCACCGGTCTTGTTGGCCGGAACCTCATACCATCCGTCATCGGAATCTATCTTCTTGCCGTCAATGTAGATGGCGGGGCGTGCTGTGGAGTCAACCGCTGCCATAATGATGCGGGCCTTGAAGTTGTTTCCCTGAACCACGTTCTGTGATGTGGGAATCACATAGGCGTTGATGGCGTTTACACGCAAATCACCTACGTCAATGCTGTTGACCAGGCTGTGCAGCACCTGACCCTCGGCATATCGAACGTCATTCTGCAGTTTGGTAAGCATGGTAACAGCGGCAGCCACCGGCATGTTCTCATAGTTGTACTCCTGCCAGTTTTTGCCCAGCGCTCCAACCTTGAGCGGAACCTGGGGTGGAGCATAACCTGTGTGGCTGCCTCCAGGTCCTCACGGTTGTGGATATTCTCCACATCGGCATCACGGCCGTCGGCCTCAATGGCTATGAGGCGCTTGAGCTCATCGGCAAAGTTAAAGAGCGAGTCAGATATCTGCTTCACATAGAGTGCCTTGCCGTACCACTCACCCACCTTCTCGTGGTTGATGGAGTCAGCAGTGGCAAACTGACGGTAAGCCTGCTCGTTCTGGATCGTGGCATTGGTCGTGCTCTTGCTCAGACTCTCCTCCACTATCTTGAAACCGTTCAGTACGTCCGATGACACGTTCATGGCAAGCATCGCCAGGAGGACGATGTACATGAGGTTGATCATCTTCTGACGCGCCGATGGCGGTCTCTGTATCACTTTTCTCTTCATACCTTCTTACTTGGTTCCCATCTGGGAATTCACCTTCATTGCCTCAACCATGCGTGCATATACGCGGTTCAGTTCCTCTATCTGAGCGACCATCTGGCGGGTCTGCTCGTTAACCTTCTCAATGTTCTCCATCTGTGTGCTTGCAGACTTCAGGTGCATCTCATAGAAGGTGTTGATGCTTATAAGGTTGCGTGACAGCTGCTCAATCTCCTCAGAGCTCTGTTCCATCTTCTCGGAGTGACGGCACATCTGCTCCATCTTGAGAGTGAGGTCATGCACGCGTGCAATATAGTCCTGTGTAATGTTCTCCACACCGTCCACATTCAGTGAACTGCCCTGCTCAGCCTGAGCTGCAGCGGCCTTGGCCACGGCAGGCTGTACAGTCTGCACGGGTGCGGCCTGTGCGGTGCCGTTAATGATGATGTTTCCGCGCAGGCGCGGGGCATCGTCCTCCTCCTCATCCTCCTGACCGGGAATGTAAGGTCTCTCAAATCCGGAGATGAAGAATACCAGCACCTCAGTACCCATACCAATGAACAGCATGAGGTTGGCTCCCTTTATGTGGGTGAGCTTGAAGAGAGCACCCAGAATTACCACAGCTGCGCCCCAGCTGTAGAGATAGTTCAGAAGGATTCTTCCCTTGGGTGAATCCAGATAGTCCTGTATCTTGGTCAGAAGACCTTTCTTCTCAGTATTTTCCATATTCAAATCTCTTTTTCTTAATTATCTGCGGCCCTTTGAACTGGCGGCGGTGCCTACCTGTGTACGAACGCAGCGGAATCCTATGTAAGAGCGCTGCTCATTCTGATACTCGAACGTACGCCATGATGACTCAATGAACTTTTCGGGGTCCTTCCATGAACCGCCGCGAACGGCTTTCTTCTTCATATAGTAGGGATCCTCCACAGCTGCATTGTAATAGAGCTCGGGGTTCATGTCATTCATCTGGAGAATGCCAGCCTCAGTATATGTGGTGGATGTCCATTCGGCAACGTTTCCGGCCATGTCATACAGGCCGTTTGAGTTGGGCTTGTATGAACCCACGCGGGTTGTGATAAGGCTGCCGTCCTTGGTGTAGTTACCGCGCTCCGGCTTGAAGTTGGCGTAGTAGCAACCCTCGTCGTCCTTGGATCCGGAAAGCTTCCAGGGGTAGCGGTTGTTCTCGCGGCCGCGTGCTGCAAATTCCCACTCAGCCTCGGTGGGCAGGCGATAACGCTGGATATATTTGGCCTGGGCACCCAGTCCGGCCAGCAGATACTCGGTACGCCATGCGCAGAATGCGTTGGCCTGCTCCCAGCTTACACCTACCACGGGATAGTCATTATAGTTGGGATGGTTAAAGTAGAGACGCATGTAGGTCTCGTTGTTTGCGTTGGGGAAATCATTCACCCAGCATGTGGTATCGGGGAATATGTTTACGATATAGGTATTCACAAAATCATAGAGGCTGCTCAGCTCCCTGTTTATGGTCTTGCGTACGATATTGCCGTTATCATCAATGTAGGCGGTATCCTTTGATATCATCACTTTCTCGCTTGATGCCTCCTGGTCGGTGTTGCGGAACCTGTCATTAGGGTCAAGCTGATTCTTCCTGAGGGCGGCCTGGGTGTAATCAAACAGTTCATAACGGTAGTTGAGCTGCTTTACATCCAGCATCTTCTCACCTGTAATGGGGTGGGTGTAGTAGATGCTCTCAATGGCTCTCTGCTGGTCCTCATTGGCCTTTTTCCATGGAATGGGCTTGGTCCAGTTCAGACGCGGGGTGATGGGCTCGCCGAACCTGTCCTCGGTAATCATGAATGACTCGTCACCGCCGTACGCGGGATCGGCCAGACGGGTACGGATGATGGAGTCACGTACCCACTCCACAAACTGACGGTACTTGGCGTTTGACACCTCTTTCTCATCCATCCAGAATGACTCTACCGATATCTCTTTTGCAGGAGCTTGTGAACCCCACAGGCTGTCATTACCTTCTGCACCCATCTTGAGAGAACCTCTCTTTACAAGTACCATACCGTACGGCACCGGCTCGCGCAGTGCTGACTGTGAAGAACCGGTAACCTCGCCGCCGTTGGCACCTGCGTAACCGCTGCTGGTGCATGACTGCATCAGTGCCATAATGGCTGCAAAGCCGGTCAGAACAATGTTTTTCAGTCTCATTGTATACTAATTATAAATACCTTACACTTTTATGAACGTTCTTGCCCTTCTTAAAGAGATCCACGTCGGTCTGCCAGCTTACCATCAGGTCATGGCTGCCGTTGAGGGCACCCACACCGCTTGTGTAGAACTCGTATGCATAACCTATGAGAACACCTTTAAGCTTGCCTCCCACCATCGCGGTGACCGAAATTCCCGGGCTGTAGGTAACTCCTGCATAGAAAAGGGTCTCATCATACTGATAGGTACCCCTGACCGACAGGTCTGTCCTGAGAAAATCCACATCGCTCTGCATGAGAATGCATGGCTGTACCGATAATAACGGATTTCTGAGAGCTATATTGCATCCACCGGTCAAATATAACGTCGGTTCTATGTCCATATAGGCCGTTTTGCCCTGATTCTTGCCAAACTCCACATGCGGATAGTTCAGGTGCTGGGCCGACAGACCTGCCCACCAGATGCCGTTCACATAGAGCACTCCTGCTCCAAGGTCACCAACCGTTCCGCGCTCCTGACCGGTGGGGAAGGCGGGGTCATTCTGCTGCTCCACCTTGAGAGATCCGCCGTTGAACTCCTCGGACATGACGCCTCCCTGAACACCCAGGTTCATCCATCCGCTGCCCACACCTATTTTATAAGAGTAATTGAAAAAGAGGCGGCGGTTGGTAAAGAGTCCCATGGTCTCATTGAACAGACCCATACCCACGGCGTTGCGCTGCTTTCCGAACGGGAGGGCCATGTTGCCTCCTATATACATGGATACGGGGGCGTTGGTGTAGCCTCTCATCTGCATGGCCAGTGAACCAACCACGTTGAGACGGCTGTCACGGTTCATTGCGGCAGGGTTATAGAAGTTCTCCACTTCACGGAAATGGGTAAAGTGGGGATCCGTCTGGGCATGTATGCCTGCACATACCATCAGACAGAGAAACATGGTAAAGGAAACGATACGTTTCATCGTGTTCATCAACACAATAACGGCAAAAAAAGCTCATTATTTTTGTCCTTGTTGAAAAATTGTCTAATTTTGCGCCGCTTATTTCACAAGAAAAAGTCAGAACTAAATAAAAATAAAGAACTTAAAATGATCATTGTTCCCGTTAAGGAGGGTGAGAACATAGAGCGCGCCCTCAAAAAATTCAAGAGAAAGTATGAAAAGACCGGCGTGGTTAAGGAACTTCGTCGTCGTCAGCAGTTTGACAAACCGTCAGAGGTCAAGCGTCTCAAGATGGAGCACGCTATCTACGTACAGAAACTGCAGCAGACAGAGGAATAATTTTTCCCTCTGTTCTTGCTTTTTGGTTTTTTCTTTTATATATTCGTCACTGAATCCGTTCAGCGACGAATTTTGTTATGTATATAGACCAGTTCGCGGATTACCTAAGGTTGGAGCGAAATTATTCGCCCAGGACCGTAGCCAGTTACCGTAGAGACCTAGCCCTTTTCCTGGACTTCCTCAAGGAGACTGACCCCGATCTGGATCTGCTTACTGCCGACAGGGATGTGGTGCGTCTCTGGGTTGTGGGAATGATGGAGAAGGGTGAACAATCCACCACCGTGAACCGCAAGCTGAGCACCCTGCGTTCCTTTTACAGATTCCTTCGCATAAAGGGTGTCACGGACCGATCGCCCCTGCAGGGCGTAAAAGGGCCCAAGAACAAGAAACCTCTGCCTCAGTTTGTCAAGGAGGCCGATATGGACCGGCTTCTGGATGATGAGAAGATAGAATTGGGAGAGGGATTCGTTGGAGTCCGCAACAAGACCGTGATAGCCACCTTCTATGAGACGGGAATGCGTATGGCGGAGTTGATTGGACTGGATGACAGGGACATTGACTTTGGCTCGCGTACCATCAAGGTAACCGGAAAACGTGACAAGCAGCGTTTCATTCCTTTCGGGGATGATCTGGAACGCCGTCTTAAAGAGTACCTTGAGGCCAGGACAGCTGAGTTTGGCGAGACTCACGGGGCTTTCTTCCTGAGCCCGAAAGGCGAGCGCATTCCGCGTCATCAGGTCTATCTGCTGGTTAAAGATGCTCTGGGCAGGGTGTCGGACGTATCAAAAAAGAGCCCTCACGTGTTGCGTCACACATTTGCCACCTCCATGCTCAATCATGAAGCCGAGCTTGGTGCGGTAAAGGAGCTTCTGGGGCACAACAGCCTGCAGACCACGGAGATTTATGTACATACCACATTCCAGGAACTGAAGGAGATATATGAACAGGCTCATCCAAGGGCCTAAAATATAAATGACTATGGAAACTAAGATTAAGGCGTTGCATTTTACTGCAACAGAACAGCTTCAGGCGTTCATCGAGAAGAAGTGTGCAAAACTGGAAAGAGTACACGAGTTTATCCAGAATGTAGAGGTTACCCTGAAAGTAGTCAAGCCTGAGACCGCCCTGAATAAGGAGGCCAGCATCAGTGTAACCATTCCAAACGGCGAATTTTTTGCAGACAAGACATGTGATACTTTTGAGGAGGCAGTGGACGGTTGCCTTGACGCAATCACCAAACAGCTCAAGAAAAACAAGGAAAAACAGCGTGAGAAGTAAAAAACACCTAGAATTTTTTGCTGGGAAGAAAATTTGAAATATCTTTGCACCCGCTCTTCGCTTAGCGCGAGGGCGGGTTCTTTGAAACTATGCCGCTATGGCTCAATGGTAGAGCAACGCACTTGTAATGCGTAGGTTGTTGGTTCGATTCCGACTAGCGGCTCAAAATGCACTTAGAAACTGCACTTGGGTGAATTCCAGAGTGGCCAAATGGGGCAGACTGTAAATCTGCTGTCTCTCGACTTCGGTGGTTCGAATCCATCTTCACCCACAAGGCAGGCCTATGGCGATGCCGGGAAACCGGTGCCTGCAGTACTTCCTAGAAACCACCTTATTATATAGGGAAAGGTCAGGGAGCGCGATCGTGACAAACAAAGTTGCGGGAATAGCTCAGTTGATAGAGCATTAGCCTTCCAAGCTGAGGGTCGCGGGTTTGAGTCCCGTTTCCCGCTCCAGATTTGTCGCTGTTATAGCTCAGCTGGTAGAGCGCATCCTTGGTAAGGATGAGGTCCCCGGTTCAAATCCGGGTAACAGCTCAATTTGATAGAGGATAGGAGGAGACCGCCCTGGCGGGAGCCTTTTTGTAGTTGACATCAAGTTTATAATCAATAAAATAGCTTTAAATTATGGCAAAAGAGACATTTGTGCGCACAAAACCGCACGTAAACATTGGTACCATCGGTCACGTTGACCACGGTAAGACAACTCTGACTGCAGCTATCACCAAGGTACTTGCTGAGAAGGTATCAGGTAACGCTGATAAGGTTAAGTCATTCGATCAGATCGATAATGCTCCTGAGGAGAAGGAGCGTGGTATAACCATCAACACCGCTCACGTTGAGTACGAGACTGAGAAGCGTCACTACGCTCACGTTGACTGCCCGGGTCACGCCGACTATGTAAAGAACATGGTTACCGGTGCTGCTCAGATGGATGGTGCTATCGTTGTTGTAGCTGCTACTGATGGTCCTATGCCTCAGACTCGTGAGCACATCCTGCTCGCCCGTCAGGTAAACGTTCCCCGTCTGGTTGTATTCCTGAACAAGTGCGATTCTCCCGATGTTGACGCTGAGATGATCGACCTCGTTGAGATGGAGATGCGTGAGCTTCTCGATGCTTACGAGTTTGACGGTGACAACACTCCTATCATCCGTGGTTCTGCTCTTGGTGCTCTGAACGGTGTACCTGAGTGGGAGGACAAGGTAATGGAGCTGATGAACGCTGTTGACGAGTGGATTCCTCTGCCTCCGCGTGCTGTTGACCAGCCGTTCTTGATGCCTGTTGAGGACGTATTCTCAATCACTGGTCGTGGTACCGTTGCTACCGGTCGTATCGAGACTGGTGTTGTTAAGGTAGGTGACAAGGTTGAGATCCTTGGTCTTGGTGAGGAGAAAGAGACAACCGTTACCGGTGTTGAGATGTTCCGTAAGCTGCTTGAGCAGGGTGAGGCTGGTGATAACGTAGGTCTGCTGCTCCGTGGTATTGAGAAGACTGAGATCAAGCGTGGTATGGTTCTTTGCCATCCGGGTCAGATTAAGCCTCACACCACATTCAAGGCTTCTATCTACGTACTGACACAGAAGGAAGGTGGTCGTCACACTTCATTCCGTAACAAGTATCGTCCTCAGTTCTACATCCGTACAATGGACTGCACCGGTGAGATCACTCTCCCCGAGGGAACTGAGATGGTAATGCCTGGTGATAACGTTGAGATCACCGTTACCCTGATCTACCCTGTAGCTATCAACGTTGGTCTGCGTTTCGCTATCCGTGAGGGCGGCCGTACCGTTGGTTCAGGTCAGATCACTGCAATCGTTGACTAATTGATTGTACTATAAATGTCAGTCCCTGGCAACAGGGCTGACATTACCTACGGGTGTAGCTCAGTTGGTAGAGCATCGGTCTCCAAAACCGAGTGTCGAGAGTTCGAGCCTTTCCACCCGTGCAAAGAGAAAAAGAACTATGTTCAAGAATTTTATTCATAACTGTAAGGAATCTTACAACGAGCTTGTCCATAAGACAACATGGCCCTCTGGCAAAGAACTGGCCAGCAGCGCAGTCGTCGTATTAGTTGCTTCCCTGATGATTGCGGTTGTTGTATACCTCATGGATGAATGCTTCCAGGTGATAATGACTAACATTATCTACCCCTAATCGTTATAGGAAATGGCTGAGTTGGAGAAGAAATGGTATGTTCTTAAGGCCATCAGCGGCAAGGAACTCAAGGTAAAGGAATATCTTGAGGCCGATGCCCGTAATAATGGTCTTGAGAATTTCATATCTCAGGTCTTGATTCCTACTGAAAAGGTGGTTAAGGTTCAGAACGGCAAACGCGTCGTTAAGGAACGCAGCTATCTTCCGGGTTATGTCCTGGTTGAAGCAGCCTTGGTAGGTGAGATCAAGCAGCGCCTCAGAAATTGTCCAAACGTATTGGGTTTTCTTGGTGGCATGGATAATCCCACGCCTCTCCGTCCTTCTGAAGTCAGCAGGATTTTGGGTTCAGCGAATGAACTCGAAGAGACGCAAGAGGAAGTTCTTGTACCGTTCACGGTAGGCGAAACCGTGAAGGTAACCTTCGGACCGTTCTCAGGCTTCAATGGTGTCATTGAAGAGGTTGACAACGCAAAGAAGAAGCTCAAGGTCATGGTCAAGATCTTTGGTCGCAAGACCCCTATAGATCTTGGTTTTATGCAAGTGGAGAAAATGTAAGCCGCCTGTTACCAGGCTTACCGTTCTCCGTATAGTGTTCACATATAATTTTTTGGAAAATGGCAAAAGAAGTTGCTGGATTAATCAAATTACAGATTAAAGGAGGCGCAGCAAACCCATCACCTCCCGTAGGACCTGCTCTCGGTTCAAAGGGCTTGAACATAATGGAGTTTTGCAAGCAGTTCAACGCCAGAACCCAGGACAAATCAGGTAAGACCCTGCCGGTGATCATCACTTACTACAGTGATAAATCATTCGACTTTGTCATCAAGACTCCTCCTGTAGCCATCCAGTTGCTTGAGGCTTCACGCGCTAAGGGCGGTTCACCCGAACCTAACCGTAAGAAGGTAGCTTCAGTAACAAAGGCTCAGGTAGAAGCGATTGCACAGGATAAGATGCCCGACCTGAACTGCTTCACCCTGGAATCAGCTATCTCAATGGTAGCAGGTACAGCCAGAAGCATGGGAATCACAGTTAAGGACTAATTCCTTGCTCTCACTTAAAAAAAGTTTCAAGAAATGGGTAAACTGACTAAAAACCAAAAGAGTGTCGCTTCTAAGATAGAAGCCGGCAAGGCATATTCCCTCAAGGAGGCATCTCAGTTGGTCAAGGATATCACCACCACTAAGTTCGACGCATCAGTAGATGTTGACGTTCGTCTTGGCGTTGATCCCCGTAAGGCCAATCAGATGGTCCGTGGCGTCGTATCTCTTCCTAACGGTACAGGTAAGGTTACCAGAGTTCTTGCACTCTGCACTCCCGATCAGGAGGCAGCTGCTAAGGAGGCTGGTGCTGACTATGTAGGTTTTGAGGAGTACATCGAGAAGATCAAGGGTGGTTGGACTGACATTGATGTCATCATCACTCAGCCTGCCCTGATGGGTAAGCTTGGTCCTCTTGGTCGCGTACTGGGTCCCCGTGGACTCATGCCTAACCCCAAGAGCGGTACTGTAACAATGGACGTAGCTAAGGCTGTCAAGGAAGTTAAGCAAGGTAAGATTGACTTCAAGGTTGACAAGAGCGGTATCGTCCACACTTCAATCGGTAAGATCTCATTCTCTGCCGATGCTATCAGAGAGAACGCAAAGGAGTTCATTGATACTATCATCAAACTGAAACCTTCTGCTGCTAAGGGCACTTATATCAAGAGTCTTTATATTTCTAGTACAATGAGTAAGGGTATCAAGATTGATACTAAGTCATTTGACGAATAATTCCTTAAGATCATGAAGAAAGAAGATAAAGCACTTGTTATAGAGTCACTCAAGCAGACCATTCAGAGCTACTCATCTTTCTACCTGGTTGATGTAACCGGTCTTGACTCGACCGCTACAAGCGACCTGCGCAGAAAGTGCTTCAAGAGTGAAGTTAAGATGGTTGTTGTCAAGAACACTCTTCTTCAGAAGGCACTGGATCAGCTGGACGTTGACTACTCTCCGCTGTATGACTCACTCAAGGGTACTACAGCTCTGATGCTGTCAAACGCTGCCAACGCTCCTGCCAAGCTGTTGAAGGATGCTTCTAAATCCGGTATCCCGGGCCTCAAGGCTGCTTATGCAGAGGAGAGCTTCTACATTGGAGCAAACCAGCTGGAGGCACTGGTCAACATCAAGAGCAAGAAGGAACTCATCGCCGACGTTATTGCACTCCTGCAGTCACCGGCCAAGAACGTTATTTCTGCTCTGCAGTCTGGTGCAAGCACCATCCACGGAGTCCTCAAGACTCTTGGAGAAAGAGAGAACTAATTATTCAAAACAAAGTAACAAACCTATTAAAATTATACAACAATGGCTGATTTGAAAGCATTAGCAGAAGAACTGGTTAACCTTACCGTTAAGGAGGTCAACGAACTCGCAAACATCCTGAAGGATGAATATGGAATTGAACCCGCTGCCGCAGCTGTAGCTGTAGCCGCTGCTGGTCCTGCCGCTGCTGGCGCTGAGGCTGCAGAGGAGAAGTCTTCATTCGACGTAGTACTGAAGGCCTTTGGCGCAAACAAGCTTGCTGTCGTTAAGGCAGTTAAGGAGGCTTGCGGTCTCGGTCTGAAGGAGGCTAAGGATCTTGTTGACGCTGCTCCTAGCGTAGTTAAGGAGGGTCTCGCCAAGGCTGAAGCTGAGTCAATGAAGAAGACTCTTGAAGAGGCTGGCGCTGAAGTTGAGCTTAAGTAACTTCTTTTGAGGCCTGCCTCATTGCAGGATAAAACGGTTAAGTAACCCCGATGACAGTCCAAATGGGGCTGTCTAGGGTGCTTAACCTTTTTGTGCGTTAAATAATCAAGTTCCCTATTAACCTCCTCTATATGTCTTCAAACACTGATAATCAGAGAATTAATTTCGCTTCCGTAAGGAACCCGATGCCGTGTCCTGATTTCCTTGAAGTTCAGCTCAAATCTTTCAAGGATTTCCTTCAGTTGGACACCCCGCCTGAGAAACGCAAGAACGAGGGACTCTATAAAGTATTCTCAGAGAACTTCCCTATAGCCGATACCCGGAACAATTTCGTCCTGGAATTCCTGGACTATTACATTGACCCGCCCCGTTACACCATTGAGGAGTGTCTGGAGCATGGTCTGACCTATAGCGTACCTTTGAAGGCCAAACTGAAACTGTATTGCACCGATCCTGATCACGAGGATTTTGATACAGTTATCCAGGATGTATATCTTGGCCCGATTCCGTACATGACTGCACAGGGTACATTCGTTATCAACGGAGCCGAGCGCGTTGTGGTTTCACAGCTGCACCGTTCACCGGGCGTGTTCTTCGGACAGAGCGTACACTCTAACGGAACACAGCTCTACTCAGCCCGTATCATCCCGTTCAAGGGTTCATGGATCGAGTTTGCTACTGACATCAACAACGTGATGTATGCATACATCGACCGTAAGAAGAAACTCCCTGTAACAACACTGCTCCGCGCTATCGGATTTGAGACCGATAAGGACATCGTTGACATCTTTGACCTGGCCGAGGAGGTTAAGGTCAACAAGACCAACCTTAAGAAATGCATCGGTCGCAAACTCGCTGCAAGAGTTCTGAGAACCCGTATCGAGGACTTCGTTGACTCAGATACCGGTGAGGTTGTATCAATTGACCGTCACGAGGTTGTTGTAGACCGCGAGACCGAACTCACAGAGGAGAACATTAATGACATCCTTGATTCAGGTCTGGAGACCATCCTGCTCCACAAGGAGGCAGAGGGTCAGTCAGACTACTCAATCATATTCAACACCCTGCAGAAGGATCCCTGCAACTCGGAGAAGGAGGCTGTCCTCTACATCTACCGTCAGTTGCGTAACGCAGATCCCGCCGATGACTCAAGCGCACGTGAGGTTATCAACAACCTCTTCTTCTCAGAGAAGCGTTATGATCTGGGTGAGGTTGGACGTTACCGCGTGAACCGCAAGCTGGGTCTCACCACCGACATGAGCATCGGTGTGCTGACCAAGGAGGATATCATTGAGATCATCAAGTACCTTATTGAACTTGTTAACTCACACGCCGTTGTCGATGATATCGATCACCTCTCAAACCGTCGTGTACGTACTGTTGGTGAGCAGCTCTCCAACCAGTTCGCAATCGGTCTGGCCCGTATGGCCCGTACCATCCGCGAGCGCATGAACGTACGTGATAATGAGGTGTTCACTCCCACCGACCTGATCAACGCCAAGACCGTATCGGCTGTGATCAACTCGTTCTTTGGAACCAACGCACTTTCACAGTTCATGGACCAGACCAATCCTCTGGCCGAAATCACTCACAAGCGCCGTATGTCCGCCCTTGGACCTGGCGGTCTGTCACGTGAGCGCGCCGGATTCGAGGTTCGTGACGTACACTATACTCACTACGGCCGTCTGTGCCCGATTGAGACTCCTGAAGGACCTAACATCGGTCTTATCTCTTCACTCTGTATCTATGCCAAGATCAATGACCTGGGATTCATTGAGACTCCGTACCGTAAGGTTAAGGATTGCCACGTGAACCTGAACAATGATGAGGTCAAGTATCTTACCGCCGAGGAGGAGGAGGGTGTTATCATCGGTCAGGGTAACGCTCCGTATGATGAGAACGGTAAATTTATACGTACACGCGTAAAGGCCCGTCGTGATGCCGACTTCCCTGTGGTTCCGCCTGAGGAGGTTGAGCTTATGGACGTATCACCCCAGCAGATCGCTTCAATCGCTGCTGCCCTGATTCCGTTCCTGGAGCATGACGATGCCAACCGTGCCCTGATGGGATCTAACATGATGCGTCAGGCTGTACCTCTTATGCGTACCGAGGCTCCTATCGTAGGTACCGGTATCGAGAAGCAGCTTGCCGAGGATTCACGTACCCAGATCACAGCCGAGGGCGACGGTGTAGTTACATATGTTGACGCCGCTTATATCCGCATCCTGTACGATCGCACAGAGGACGAGGAGTTCGTAAGCTTTGAGCCCGCTGAGAAGGAGTACAAGCTGCCCAAGTTCCGTCGTACCAACCAGAACATGACCATTGACCTGCGTCCTATCTGCGAGGTCGGTCAGCGTGTAAAGGCCGGTGACATCCTTACCGAGGGTTACTCAACCCAGAACGGTGAGCTTGCACTTGGTAAGAACCTGCTGGTTGCCTACATGCCTTGGAAGGGTTACAACTATGAGGATGCCATCGTGCTCAACGAGCGTGTTGTACGTGAGGATATCCTTACTTCTGTACATGTTGAGGAGTTCATCCTTGAGGTTCGCGAGACAAAGCGCGGCATGGAGGAACTCACAAATGATATACCTAACGTAAGCGATGACGCTACCAAGGATCTGGATGAGAACGGTATAGTTCGTATCGGTGCTTACATCCAGCCGGGCGACATCCTTATCGGTAAGATCACTCCTAAGGGTGAGTCAGATCCTTCACCTGAAGAGAAGTTGCTGCGCGCCATATTCGGTGACAAGGCCGGTGACGTGAAGGATGCATCACTTAAGGCTTCTCCCTCACTTAAGGGTGTGGTAATTGATAAGAAACTGTTTGCACGTGCCATCAAGACCCGCAGCTCACGTCAGGCCGATAAGGCCCGTCTGCCGATGATCGACGTTGAGTTTGAGGATAAGGTTACCGAGCTTAAGGGTATCCTGGTCAAGAAGCTCGTGACACTGACCACCAACAAGAACTCACAGGGCGTATATGACCTGCTGGGTGCCGAGGTTATCGCAAAGGGTCAGCGTTTCAGCAAGCAGGTTCTGGAGTCTGTTGATTTCTCATCAGTTCAGTCAGATAACTGGACTGCCGACGAGCATACAAATGAGCTTATCTCAAAGCTGATTGTGAACTACCTGCGCAAGTACAAGGAGTACGATGCCGAGAACAAGCGTAAGAAGTTCGCTCTTACAATCGGTGACGAGCTGCCTTCAGGTATCATTCAGATGGCTAAGGTATACGTTGCCAAGAAGCGTAAGATCGGTGTAGGTGATAAGATGGCCGGTCGTCACGGTAACAAGGGTATCGTGTCACGCGTGGTTAAGCAGGAGGATATGCCGTTCCTGGCCGATGGTACTCCCGTCGATATCGTTCTGAACCCGCTGGGTGTGCCTTCACGTATGAACATCGGTCAGATATTTGAGACCGTTCTGGGTCATGCCGGACGTGAGCTTGGTGTCAAGTTCGCAACACCTATCTTTGATGGTGCTTCAATCGATGACCTGAACGAATGGACTGACAAGGCAGGTCTGCCCCGTTACGGTAAGACCCAGCTTTACGATGGCGGCACAGGTGAACCGTTTGACCAGTGCGCTACCGTGGGTGTGACTTACATGCTTAAGCTCGGTCACATGGTCGAGGACAAGATGCACGCCCGTTCAATCGGTCCGTACTCACTCATCACTCAGCAGCCGCTTGGCGGTAAGGCCCAGTTCGGTGGTCAGCGTTTCGGTGAGATGGAGGTTTGGGCTCTTGAGGCATTCGGTGCAAGCCACGTGCTGCAGGAGATCCTTACCATCAAGTCTGATGACGTTACCGGCCGTTCAAAGGCATATGAGGCTATTGTGAAAGGTGATCCGATGCCAACTCCTGGCATCCCCGAATCGCTCAACGTGCTGCTGCATGAGCTGCGCGGTCTGGGACTTAGCATCAATCTTGAGTAATCACCATTAAAAAAGTAAGAAGCTATGCCTTTCAAAAAAGATACAAAGATCAAGAACAATTTCTCCAAGATAACAATCAGTCTGGCATCGCCGGAGGAGATTTTGACAAACTCAAGCGGTGAGGTACTCAAGCCTGAGACCATCAACTACCGCACATACAAACCTGAGCGTGACGGTCTGTTCTGCGAGCGCATATTCGGTCCTGTAAAGGATTATGAGTGCCATTGCGGAAAGTACAAGAGAATCCGTTACAAGGGCATCGTGTGCGAGCGTTGCGGTGTTGAGGTAACTGAGAAGAAGGTACGTCGTGAGCGTATGGGACATATCCAGTTGGTAGTTCCCGTAGCACACATCTGGTACTTCCGTTCACTCCCCAACAAGATAGGTTACCTGCTGGGTATTCCTACCAAGATGCTTGATTCAATCATTTACTACGAGCGCTACATCGTCATCAACAAGGGTCAGTGGGATGATCCCCTCAAGGATTCACGCAAGGCCGATGAGCCTATCCTCCTGACTGAGGATGAGTACCTGGATATCCTGGACAAGCTGCCCAAGGAGAACCAGATGCTTGATGACAGTGATCCCGATAAGTTCGTTGCCAAGATGGGTGCCGAGGCTATCTATGACCTGCTGTGCAAGCTGGATCTGGACAAGCTCTCATATCAGCTCCGTGAGAAGGCAAACGACGAGAAGACCACAATGCAGCGTAAGACTGAGGCTCTGAAGCGCCTTCAGATCGTGGAGTCATTCCGTTCATCACGTGATGTGAACCGTCCCGAGTGGATGATTCTCAAGGTGGTTCCGGTTACTCCTCCTGAGCTGCGTCCTCTGGTTCCCCTGGATGGCGGACGTTTTGCCACATCAGATTTGAACGAGCTTTATCGCCGTGTAATCATACGTAACAACCGTCTTAAGAGACTTATAGAGATCAAGGCTCCTGAGGTGATCCTGCGTAACGAGAAGCGTATGCTGCAGGAGGCCGTAGACAGCCTGTTTGACAACAGCCGTAAGGCCAGCGCAGTGAAGAGTGAGGCTAACCGTCCGCTCAAGTCACTCTCTGACTCACTCAAGGGTAAGCAGGGTCGTTTCCGTCAGAACTTGCTCGGTAAGCGTGTTGACTACTCAGCACGTTCAGTTATCGTTGTAGGTCCTGAGCTTAAGATGGGTGAGTGCGGTATACCTAAGCTGATGGCTGCCGAGCTCTACAAGCCGTTCATCATACGTAAGCTCATTGAGCGTGGTATCGTAAAGACCGTTAAGTCTGCCAAGAAGATTGTTGACCGCAAGGATCCTATTGTATGGGATATCCTGGAATATGTAATGAAGGGTCACCCCGTTCTCCTGAACCGTGCTCCTACACTGCACCGTCTGGGTATCCAGGCATTCCAGCCCAAGATGATCGAGGGTAAGGCTATCCAGCTGCACCCGCTTGCATGTACCGCTTTCAACGCTGACTTTGATGGTGACCAGATGGCTGTTCACCTCCCGCTCAGCAACGAGGCCATACTTGAGGCTCAGATGCTCATGCTCCAGTCTCACAACATCCTGAACCCTGCAAACGGTGCTCCTATCACAGTGCCTGCACAGGATATGGTACTTGGTCTGTACTACATCACCAAGCTCCGTCGCTCAGTAAAGGATGCCGATGGCAACTATATTGAGAAGGTTAAGGGTGAGGGTCTGACATTCTACGGACCTGAGGAGGCTCTGATCGCATACAATGAGGGTAAGGTTGATATCCATGCCGTTGTCAAGGTTGTAGTAAACGACGTAGACGAGCAGGGCAGCCCCATCACTCATCTGGTTGAGACATCAGTAGGCCGTGTCATCGTGAACGAGATCGTTCCTGATGAGGTTGGCTTTGTAAACTATATCATATCAAAGAAGACTCTGCGTGACCTCATTTCTGAGGTTATCAAGAAGGTCGGTGTTGCCCGTGCCTGCGAATTCCTGGATGGAATCAAGAACCTGGGTTACAAGATGGCCTTCCAGGGTGGTCTGTCATTCAACCTGAACGATATCATCATACCTAAGGAGAAGCAGGAGCTTGTTGCCAAGGGTAATGAAGAGGTTGAGGGCATCATGGCCGAGTATAACATGGGTCTTATCACCGATAACGAGCGTTACAACAAGGTTATCGATGTTTGGACACACGTTAACGAGGACCTGTCAAAGGTGCTGATGAAGACCATCTCAAATGATGACCAGGGATTCAACTCAGTATATATGATGCTTGACTCCGGTGCCCGTGGATCTAAAGAGCAGATCCGTCAGCTGTCCGGTATGCGTGGTCTGATGGCCAAGCCTCAGAAAGCCGGTGCCGAGGGTGCACAGATCATTGAGAACCCTATCCTTTCTAACTTTAAGGAGGGTCTGTCAGTGCTGGAGTACTTCATCTCTACACACGGTGCCCGTAAGGGTCTTGCCGATACCGCTCTTAAGACAGCCGATGCCGGTTATCTGACACGTCGTCTTGTTGACGTATCACATGACGTGATCATCACTGAGGAGGACTGCGGTACTCTGCGTGGTCTGGTTTGCACCGCCCTTAAGGAGAATGAGGAGGTTGTTGCATCTCTCTATGAGCGTATCCTGGGTCGTGTATCAGTACACGATGTAATCCATCCTACTACCGGTGAGCTTCTGGTTGCCGACGGTGAGATGATTACTGAGGAGATTGCCAAGAAGATAGATGAGTCACCTATAGAGAGTGTTGAGATCCGTTCAGTACTCACCTGCGAGAGCAAGCGCGGTGTATGCGCCAAGTGCTACGGACGTAACCTGGCAACAGGCCGTCTGGTTGAGAAGGGTGAGGCCGTGGGCGTTATCGCAGCCCAGTCAATCGGTGAGCCTGGTACACAGCTGACACTGCGTACATTCCACGCCGGTGGTACTGCTTCTAACATCGCTGCCAACTCACGTCTGGTTGCCAAGTATGACTGCCGCATTGAGTTTGAGGAGCTGCGTACTGTAGAGGCTCTCGCTGAGGATGGCGTAAATAAGGTTCAGATTGTAGTAGGTCGTCTGGGTGAGGCCAAATTCATCGATGAAAACACCGGAATTGCTCTCTCCAACCACAACCTGCCTTACGGTTCAAAACTCTATGTAAAGAACGGCGCAACCGTTAAGAAGGGTGACCTGATCGCTACATGGGATCCGTTCAACGCCCTTATCATCACTGAGGTTGCCGGTAAGGTTAAGCTCACTGACGTAATCGCAAACGTAACATACAAGATCGAGTCCGATGAGGCTACCGGTCTTGAGGAGATCATCATAATTGAAACCAAGGATCGTACCAAGATTCCTTCAGCCGATATCATCGGTCCCAAGGGCGAGGTTCTGCGTTCCTACAACCTGCCTGTAGGTGGCCACGTTGTCATCAAGGACGGTCAGGAACTTGCAGCCGGTGACATTCTTGTAAAGATTCCGCGTGTACAGGGTAAGGCTGGTGATATCACCGGTGGTCTGCCTCGTGTTACCGAGCTCTTTGAGGCCCGTAACCCGTCCAACCCGGCAGTCGTATCTGAGATTGACGGTACCGTACACATGGGTAAGATCAAGCGTGGTAACCGTGAGATCTCTGTAGTTTCACGTACTGATGACGAGCGTAAGTATCTGGTTGCCCTGTCCAAGCAGATCCTGGTACAGGAGGGTGACTATGTACGCGCCGGAACACCGCTTTCTGACGGTGCCATCACTCCGAGTGACATCCTTGCCATCAAGGGTCCCACAGCCGTACAGGAGTACATCGTGAACGAGGTTCAGGATGTATATCGTCTGCAGGGTGTAAAGATCAATGACAAGCACTTTGAGATCATCGTACGTCAGATGATGCGTAAGGTAGAGATTGACGAGCCGGGCGATACCCGCTTCCTGGCACAGCAGGTCGTTGACAAGCTGGAGTTCATGGAGGAGAATGACCGTATCTGGGGTAAGTATGTAGTTACCGATGCCGGTGACTCTGAGAACCTCTTTGCAGGTCAGATGGTAACCGCACGTAAGCTCCGTGACGAGAATTCAATGCTCAAGCGTAAGGACCTCAAGCTGGTTCAGGCTCAGGAGGCACGTCCTGCTACATCAACTCAGATCCTGCAGGGTATCACACGTGCTGCATTGGCTACTCAGAGCTTTATGTCAGCCGCATCATTCCAGGAGACCACCAAGGTTCTGAATGAGGCTGCCATCAACGGTAAGAGCGATAGCCTGCTGGGTATGAAGGAGAACGTTATCTGCGGTCACCTGATTCCTGCCGGTACCGGTCTCAGAGAGTTCGAGAAGATTATCGTTGGTGACAAGGAGGAGTACGAGCGCCTCCAGGCATCACGTAACAACTTCCTGGACATGGATCTCCCTACTAGAGAAAATTGATTATACTTGATAGTGAGAATGGGGTGGCTGCATAGTCGGTCACCCCATTCTTTTTTTTACCTGTTTTTCTTGCTTAACGGACGTATTTGGAGTAACTTGCCGTTTATAAACTGAAAAACCCTGAGAGGGTTATGAGAACTGAATCCTTTTCTGAACGTGATCTGGCTTCCCGTTGTGCTGTAAATGACAGGGATGCGCAAGGTGAACTGTATGCACGGTACGCAGCCAGACTGTACGCCCTTTGTTTCCGATATGTAGGTGACAGGGAGGAGGCTCAGGATCTCATGCATGACTCTATGATAAAGGCAATGGGCAGTTTCAGGTTATTCAGCTACAATGGTGAGGGATCGCTCTACGCATGGCTTCGGCGTCTTACGGTAAATATCGTAATTGACAGGCTGCGCAGTATGAGCAAACTGCGTATGGTGCCGTTGGATACTACGATGGAATGGGATGTTCAGGACTCAGCCGGTGATGAGGATGTGGAGAGTATCCCTGCATCTGTCCTGCTTGAGATGGTGGCATCGCTGCCGTCAGTTAAACGTGCGGTGTTCAATATGTACTGCATCGACGGTTTCTCACACAAGGAGATTGCCGCAGCCATGAACATATCGGAGAAAGGTTCTGCGTCAATACTTGCCAAGTCACGTGCCCAGTTGAGGGAAACCGTTAAGGACTATCTAAAAAGGAACGGAAGATGAAACAACTGGAAGATATAATCAAGGATCGTCTGGATGACTACGAACTGAAACTGCCCTCCATGGACCAGCAGTCTTTCTGGAGCACCAAGGCTGTCCGTGAACGCGCCGCCAAACGTCGCCGCTCATATCTGGGGGTTGCGGTAGGTCTGCCTGCCGCCGCCGCAATCCTGTGTGGAGTTTTACTTAGTATCCATTTAATGAAGCCTACTGAGCCTTCTAAGATAATAGGCGGTATTCCTCCTTCTGTCATGGGACTGCCAGAGTCATACAATGACCTTGATATAATATACAATCTGGCATCCGAAATACCGGAATTAAGTCAACTGCCGGTATCTGCAGGTGATTGTGTAACCGGACTCATCCATAGATTGTATCAGGATGAATATAAACCCTTCAAAGGTGTCAATGTGGATGAATTTGACAGTTCCGGCAAGATTGTGAACCACACATTGACCGATGAGAACGGTTATTTTTCCATCAGCATCAGCAATCCTGCAGACAGTATCCTGATACATGCCGACGGGTATGAACCGATGAAGTTTGAAATCTTCCGTACTGACGGCCAGATAGCTGGTTTCATTCTTGCAGAAACAGATGAGGTCTCTTTGATCGTATCTGATGCACCTGAGTTCCCGGGAGGTACACAGGCCCTTCAGAAATTTATCACAAGCAATATGGAATATCCCTCCGATGCTCTCAGAGACAGCATAAAGGGTCGTGTATTGGTTCAATTCACCGTTGAAAAAGACGGTTCCATCACCGATATTGAGGTGTTGAAACACGTACATCCGTTGCTTGATAAGGAGGCCGTAAGGATAGTTTCCGGCATGCCCCGATGGATTCCCGGAAAACATTTCGGGTTCCCAAGAAGGGTAAGATATACCATACCTGTCACTTTCAGACTGGACAACAGCACAAAACCGGGTCCGGCTGTAACTGATAATGATAGAGTTGAAGAGGATATCCTGGCTGACCCCAACGACAAGACCTTCTGATCAGTCGCGGCGGAAAAGGTCACGGGTGTAGACCTTATCCTGGACATCGTCCAGACAGGAGTCGTATCGGTTTGCTATGATTGCGTTGCAGCGGCTCTTGAACTCAGAGAGGTTGTTTACTATCTCACTTCCAAAGAATGTATCGCCGTCCTTGAGTGTGGGCTCATAGATGATTACCTTGGCACCCTTGGCCTTTACACGTTTCATGACTCCCTGTATTGAACTCTGGCGGAAATTGTCAGAGTTGGATTTCATAGTAAGCCTGTATACACCTACGGTAATGACCTTCTCCGATGCCTCGTTCCATGCGCTGTTGGCGGTGTAGTAGCCGGCTTTTTCAAGCACGCGGTCCGCGATGAAATCCTTACGGGTGCGGTTGCTGTCCACAATGGCCTGGATAAGGTTCTCAGGTACGTCATTGTAGTTGGCCAGAAGCTGCTTGGTGTCCTTAGGCAGGCAGTAGCCTCCGTAACCGAATGAGGGGTTGTTGTAATGGTTGCCTATGCGGGGATCCAGACCTACGCCGTCAATGATGGCGCGGGTGTCAAGACCTTTCATCTCAGCATATGTGTCCAGCTCATTGAAGAAACTCACGCGCAGTGCCAGATAGGTGTTGGCAAACAGCTTTACAGCCTCGGCCTCGGTGGTTCCCATATAGAGAGTGTCTATGTTCTCCTTGATGGCTCCCTCCTGCAGCAGACGTGCAAAGGTATGTGCGGCCTCCTCCAGACGCTTTACATTTTTATCGAATCCAACGATGATTCTGGAGGGGTAGAGGTTATCATAAAGGGCCTTGCTCTCACGCAGGAACTCAGGTGCGAATATGATATTGGGTACAACCACCTTCATGGTTCCGTCCTGCAGGCGCTCGCGATATGAGAACTTTTCACGTACGCTCTCCGTATATCCTACCGGAATGGTTGACTTGATTACCATTATGGCATCGGGATTGACCTTAAGTACCAGGTCTATCACCTCCTCTACATGACTTGTATCAAAGAAGTTTTTCTTGCTGTCATAGTTGGTGGGGGCGGCGATAACAATGAAGTCTGCATCGGAATAGGCCTTTTCACCGTCCAATGTGGCGGTCAGGTCCAGGTTCTTCTCTGCCAGATACTGCTCAATATAATCATCCTGTATGGGTGATTTCCGGTTGTTGATAAGGTCAACCTTCTCTTTTACTACATCAACGGCTGTCACATGGTTGTTCTGTGCCAAGAGTGTGGCCAGAGATAGTCCTACGTAACCTGTTCCTGCTACTGCAATCTTCATAAGCTATATAATTGTTCAGTTATTCACTAATTCTATGTACGAGAGCGGAAGTTCAATCCTGGCCGACCCCAGAACACCCAAACCTACCGCTACACACTTCTTGCTCGATACCTCTACCAGTTCACACTCCCTGTCTATGAGGGGGCCGCATTTTACACGCACACGGTCACCGGGTGAGAACTTGCCGGAATCAATCGTGACAGGGATGTCCTCATACTCTACCATCAGTCTGAAAGTCTCCAGATCATTGTCACGTATGACCGCAGGCTGTTTCTGGTCACGATCCATCATGAAACCGGTAATGCTGCGAACACGCTCCAGGATGGGCACTCTCTCCGAGTTCTTGCAATGAATGAAAATGTATCTGGGCAGAAGCAGCACCTGTACCATCTTGGTCCTGTCGCTCCATTTGCGTTTGACTGTCTGCTGGGGTAGGAAATACTCAACATTCATCTCCTTTAGCAGATCGGCCACTTTCCACTCATGGCAATATTTTACTCTGCCAATGAACCACTGAGGCTTGGTAAAAAAATCCGGTATTTGAGTCCCTACGGGAAATAAAGGCATACAGTCCGTTTTAATGTGAGTAGAGCTCACCTTATTTGTGAGCCCGGCTTTAACGCAAAGATAAAGGATTTGTGACAAAAATAGGTTACCTTTGTCAAAAAGAAAGAGACTCATGATGAAATATAAACTAATAGCATTACTACTGATGGCAGCAACAATCAATTCCTGTGGAGCACGTTCTTCACAGAACGTAAATGCTCAGACGTCCGATAATGAGACCAAGGTTCTCATCAAGACCTCTGCAGGTGACATTACAATCAAGCTTTACAATGGAACTCCCTTGCATAGGGATAATTTCATAAAACTTGTCGAGGAACACTACTATGACAGCGTGCTGTTTCACCGCGTCATAAAGGATTTCATGGTACAGGCAGGTGATCCAGACTCCAAAAATGCCGATAAAAACGCTCAGTTAGGAGCAGGAGGTCCTGATTATACCATTCCCGCAGAGTTTGTGTTCCCCAAGTATTACCACAAACGCGGTGCGCTGAGCGCTGCACGTCAGGCTGACCAGGTTAACCCCGAGCGCAGGTCATCCGGTTCACAGTTCTATATCGTTACCGGTAAGAAATACCGTAAGTATGAACTCCAGGAATTTGAGGAGCGTCTGGCACATAACCAGGGCCAGAGAATCTTTGAGGACCTCTGCATGCAGAACCGCGACAGCATACTTTCCATGCAGAGCAAGGGTGACAATGAAGGTCTGAGAAAACTGTCTGTTGAACTGAATGAGGCAACAATCAGGAAACAGAAGGAGGTAGGTCCTTTAAAGTTCACTGAGGAACAGGTGAAGACTTATATGGATGAGGGCGGAACACCTTTCCTGGACAATGACTACACAGTATTCGGCGAGGTTATTGACGGAATGAAGGTGGTTGACAAGATTGAATCAGCCGGAACTGACATGTTTGACCGTCCGCGCAAGGACATCCGCATAATCACGATGGAGATAATCAAATAAACCGACTATATTACTGACCTATGAAAAGAAAATTTACGCTTATCATGGCCATGATGCTGCTGGTACTTACGGCATCGGCCAAGAAGGGACCCAAGTATGTCTTCTACTTTATCGGTGACGGTATGGGCACCAATCAGGTGATGGGAGTCCAGTACTATCTGCAGGATGTAGAGGGTAAATACGGATTCAAGCCGTTGTGTTTTACACAATTCCCCTATACAGGTCTTGTGGTAACCTATTCTGCCAACAGTGATGTTACAGACAGTTCTGCTGCCGGTACCGCACTTGCCAGCGGACAGAAGACCAACAACAACTACCTGGGCGTACTTCCGGACAAGACTACCCCTGTAACCACTATTGCCGAGATGGCTCATAAGAAGGGAGTTCGTGTAGCCATAGGCACATCTGTTTGTATAGACCACGCAACTCCAGGTTCTTTCTACGGACATCGGCCGCACCGCAACCAGTATCATGAGATAGGAGCCCAGCTTGCTGAGTCAGGTTTTGACTTCTTTGGCGGAGCTGATTTCCACAGTCCGTTCACAAGTGACAACAGCGATGAAGGTAATTATGCCCAGGCTGAGAAAGCCGGATATACTATAGTCCATGGTTATGACGAGTACAAGCAGAAAGCTGCATCCACCGATAAAATCATCCTTTTTGACAAGGAGCCTAACAGTGACCACTATCTCTCATACGCCATTGACCAGAAAGAGGGAGACCTTAAGCTCTCTGAGATAACGGAGGCTGCCATTGATTTCATGATGAAGGATCCCAAGAAGGGTTTCTTCATGATGATGGAGGGCGGACGTATAGACCAGGCTTGCCATGCCAATGATCCCGGAGCTTATGTCCGTGAGA
This sequence comes from uncultured Prevotellaceae bacterium, assembly GCA_900319225.1. Taxonomy (GTDB): domain Bacteria; phylum Bacteroidota; class Bacteroidia; order Bacteroidales; family Bacteroidaceae; genus Colenecus. The sequence continues at coordinate 164,683 of ONNV01000010.1, forward strand.
TGCTGGATTTTGATGAGGCCATCAAGGTTGCATATGAATTCTATCTCAAACATAAGAAAGAGACTCTTATCGTAATTACCGCAGATCATGAGACCGGTGGTCTGGGACTTACAGCCGGTGACTATCGTACCAATCTCAAAGTGCTGCAGTACCAGAAGATGAGTAAGGGCGCTTTCTCTGCTCATCTGGAGAAGATGGGACGTGAGATAGGTGATATCCTTACCTGGGAAGAGGTAGAGCAGGAACTCAAGGAGAACTTTGGTTTCTGGGATAAGGTAGAGCTTACCGACAAGCAGACTGACAGGCTTAGGAACGTCTATGTCGAGACATTCGGTATGGGTCCCGGAGAGCTCAAGGAGGGTGAGTATTTCAATGTTGACAAGCTGACAGATGAGGCTGCACGTATCATGACCGAGGCTGCCCAGATCAGTTGGGCTGCAGGTTGTCATTCAGGCAGCTATGTTCCTGTATTCGCCATCGGTGCGGGTGCTGAGCAGTTCACCGGTCAGATGGACAATACTGAGATACCCGTCAAGATCAAGAAACTTGCCAACTACTGATTCACGCTGAAATCAAGATAAGGCACCAGACGCTCAAGGTCCTGGGTGGTGAACTCCTCAAATAGAGTCAGCTGCTCAGGACCTTTTATATTGCCCCTGTCACGGCGGAACTCCACTATTGAGCGTGCCTGGTAGAAGTTGATATAGGGATGACGCCTCAGCTCATTTACCGTCTCCCTGTTTATCCGGATCCGTCTTAAGGGTACGGTGTCAGTGATAATGAACCATTCCATCAGTGAATCGGGCAGACCGTTTATCTCAAGCAGCTGCCCGGTGCCTGTAAAACCGCCCAACTGCTGTCTGTAACGGATGATGCGTGATGCAAATACAGGGCCTATTCCGGGCAGGCTTATGAGCTTGATGCTATCGGCTGCGTTAAGGTCTACCGGGGCCGACGGGCGCTGTTTGCGGGGATATCGGTCTGGTCTTACAGTATCCTTCCTTACTGAATCTACGCTATTATGTGTGTTCTGCCGGCTGTATCTTGCGGTGGAACGGGCGGTTTCCCTCTTAGGGTACTCCCTGCGGGTGCTGTCCTTGGGGTATGAGCGCGTGCTCCTGGGCCTGACCGTAGGATTGTTTTCACTGACGGATGTGGTATCGGAAGGAATAATATCAGGTTCTCCGTCACTGGGGTTACTCATGGGCGTACGCACCAGGCATGTAATGATGATTACGGCCAGCAGGATCAGTGCTACAATCCTGTCAGTGCGGTTGAAATAGAAATAATCCTTTGACATATTATGGTATTATGGCTATTTTTGCGGCATGGTCAAGTACATCTGCAAATATCCGTTCTCACTGCTTGTCATAGCGGCGATACTCTTCCTGTCACTGTTCAATCCGCCTAAGACCAGGCTGGACGATGTGACATTCATTGACAAGATTGCCCATGTCTGTATGTACGGTGGGCTGGAACTGATAATCTGGGTGGAGTACTTGCGGCTTCATGCTGATCTAAACAAGGTAAAATTCATATTATTGGGTATTGCCGCTCCCATTGCGCTTGGAGGAATCATGGAGCTGGCTCAGATGCTGCTTACAGTAAACCGCAGCGGAGAGTGGGCTGACTTTATAGCCGATACTCTGGGTGTACTGGCAGGTGCGGCTGCAGGTCTCTTTATCCTGAGACCTCTTATCTGGAGAAAGAGATAATATTACTCTTTATCCCAGGTCTTATAGGGGTTGGTGGCAAGGTAGGCGTTGTAATAACGGCGGTCACCAGTAACCTCCTTACCGATGAAATCGGGCTTTACGAATGACTCGCTTTCAGAGTTAAGTTCAACCTCGGCCATTACAAGACCTTCATTTTCACCGTGGAATTCATCCACTTCAAACACGTGAGGACCACTGTGTACAAGGTAACGGCGCTTCTCTATGGCTCCGCTCTGGTGCAACTCAAAGAGTTCACGGGCATCCTCTACAGGTATGACATGATTCCACTCGTAGCGGCTCATGCCCTTGCTGTCTGACGGGCCCTTGATGGTAAGGATAGCCTCCTTGTCCGTAATGCGTACGCGCACCGAACGGCCGTTTTCATGGGCTATATATCCCTGCAGGATATCATAATAGCTGAAAGCCTGTGTGCGGTAGGAGTCATTCCTGACCAGAAACTTACGTTCAATCTCAATAGACATAGTATTAGTGCGGTTATGTAGTTTATTACATCTTCTGTTCCTGTGACTCGGCGAATGACATCAGATAGGACTTGATGAATCCGTCTATATGTCCGTCCATGACGCCGTTCACATCAGATGTCTGGAAACCGGTACGGTGATCCTTTACGCGGCGGTCATCAAACACATATGAACGTATCTGTGATCCCCACTCAATCTTTTTCTTACCGGCCTCTATCTTCTCCTGCTCTGCCATGCGGTGCTGCAGTTCCTTGTCATACAGTATGGAACGCAGGTGCTGCAGGGCACGCTCCTTGTTCTTGGGCTGGTCACGGGTCTCGGTGTTCTCAATCAGGATTTCCTCCTCAACTCCGGTATAGGGATCCTTGAACTGGTAACGCAGACGTACGCCTGACTCAACCTTGTTCACGTTCTGACCGCCGGCGCCGCCGCTGCGGAACGTATCCCAGCTCATGAGTGCGGGATTTATGTCAACCTCAATGGAGTCATCAATAAGCGGGGTTACAAATACGCTGGCGAATGATGTCATACGCTTACCCTGAGCGTTATAGGGCGATACGCGTACCAGACGGTGAACGCCGTTCTCACCCTTTAGGTAACCGTATGCAAACGGTCCCTCAATCTCCATTGTCACCTGTTTGATTCCGGCTTCATCGCCCTCCTGCAGGTTGGCAACGGTAACCTTGTATTTGTTGTCCTCACCCCAGCGCATATACATACGCATGAGCATGGATGCCCAGTCCTGACTCTCGGTACCGCCGGCACCTGAGTTGATTTTGAGTACGCAATCCATCTGATCTGCCTCCTCGCGCAGCATGTTCTTGAGTTCCAGGCCCTCAACAGCCTCCAGGGCCTTGGCGTAGTTCTCATCAACCTCCTGCTCGGTTACCAGCTCTTCCTTGTAGAAATCCATGGCCAGCTGCAGCTCATCGGTCAATGCCTTGACCTGCTTGTAGCCGTCAATCCAACTCTGCAGGTCCTTGACCTTTTTCATCTGGGCCTCGGCCTTCTTGGGGTCATCCCAGAATCCGGGAGCCTGGGTACGCAACTGTTCCTCCTCTACCTGAATGAGTTTGGAATCAATGTTCAGATAGCGTTTAAGGGCCTCTGTGCGGTCAATTACGTCTTTGAGTTGTTCTGCTGTGATCATAAAGATTGGATTTGGACTGCAAAGGTACTGAAAATTCTGCTATTATCAACGCCTGAGCCAATCCGAAGGATTCAGGCGGGTGCTTTCCTTATGCAGCTGGAAATGGAGGATAGGTGTTCCGTCCTCAGATGTCTGCACGTTTCCCACTATGTCCGATGTCTTGACCTTGTCACCCTTCTTGAGGCGGGTCTCGCTAAGATTGCAGTATACGGATATGTAGGAGCCGTGACGTATGAGCACGCCAATCTGGCCTTTTCCCTGCTGGAATATGGATGATACGGTGCCGTCAAACACCGCGCGGGCCTGAGCGCCCTCCTGTCCCTGTATATCTATTCCCAGATTGTTCTGCTTGACATCTTTCATGCCGGCTACATTCTGGACTCCGTACTCACCCACCACCAGATAGGCGCCGGTTATAGGCATGGGCAGCTTACCTTTGTTGCTCTCAAAACTGCCGGACAGTTTCACATCCTCCTGCGGCTGCTGCTTTCCCTTGTTTTTCTGCTGCTCCTCCTTGATGGCAAGCTGTATCTGACGTTCAATCTCCTTGGACAGGTCATTCATCTTTTTCTGCTGGGCCGCAATCTCTTTCTTAAGGTTGGTGCGTTTGTTCTTGAGCTGGTTCACAAGCGACTTCTGCTGTTTCTCCTCCTTGCGGGCCTCCTCCTCATTTTTCTGCTGTATTTTCTGCAGTTCCACTTTCTCATTCTTAAGCATCTCCACCTGTGCCTTACGGTCCTCAAGGGTATCCTTTTTCTGGCTGATTTCATCGGCCATTTCACGCAGTGAACCGGAGTACTCGCTCACATAACGGGCACGGCGGCTCATCTCTCGGAATGACTCGGTGGCAAGAATGAATGTGAGCTGGTTGTTGTTGGCGTTCTGATGCTGGTAGAATCGGCAGGCATCGGCGTAACGCTCCTTGCACTGCTCATGCTCCTTTTCCAGCTGTTTTATCTCTTTCTCAAGACGGCTTGACTCACGGTCCAGAGAGCGTATCTCATTGCGGGTATTGTCAAGTATCTTGGTTCGCTCCTTGAGCTTGGCGGTAACAACGTTCAGATTCTTTACCTGGCTGGTGATATCGGACTCAGTTGATGTAAGTATCTTCTCCTGACGTGCAATCTGCTCCTCCATCTGGGCACGCTCACGGCGCATCCTTTCAATCACGGAGTTGGTCTGTCCCTGCACAAGGGCGGGGGCAAGAGCCAGCAGAATAATCACAAATTTCTTTTTCATAGATTCAGATTGTCCAACAGTTCATCAAGAGTCACCTGTTTCATGCGGCGGGTTACCGGTGTACGGTCTGACCAATTCTTGTTGTCAGTCTGTACCGATGACATCTTTATCGCCGCGTTTACATCGACCTTTGTGGTTATTACGTCAATGGATAGCCCCAACGGGAATTGCCATTTACCTGATAGGGCGGTGAAATCAGTATATTTCATGTTGAAACGGAACGTGCTGCCGGTTTTGCTTACCGCATCCAGACGGCTCTTTCCGTCAGTAAGGAACGTATATCCGTACTCCTTATCCTTGATTGATATAGTGCCGTCCTGGGCAACCGGCTGCAAGCGCAGGTTTGATACGGCATCATTCATGCTTTCACTTCCAGGTGAGAATATCCTGTTCCACAACAGCGCCTGGACAACCTCAAAGTCAAGGCCCAGCTCATTGCGGTAGGGGATATCGGCATAATGGCAGACCGAGTAGAGGTTGTGCACGCGGTCCATTACCACCACCATATCGGGCAGGAACTCGATACGTGCCACCTCCATCAGGCCAAGCATGCTGGCGCTGATCTGTATGCTGCGTCCGCGACGCATACGGAGCTGGCCGCTTACCTTGGTTCCCTGCAGGTTGAATGAGAGCGATGCCGTGAGCTCATTTACCGGCGGGGCCTCCATGAGAGTATGCACCAGGCGGTCGCTCTCCTCCTGCCGGTCTTTCTCTTTCCTGGCGGTGGATATGGTCCGGCAACTGCTTAACAGCAATGCAGCGGTCAAAAGGGGTAATATGTATCTCAGGGCTCTCATTCCAGATATTTCTCCTCGCGTATCTTACGGTCAAGTGTTGTTGAACTGCTGTTCATTCGTTTGGCCTTATGCCAGTTCTCCAGAGCCTTCTCTTTCTCTCCGCACATATAGAGCACGTCTCCGTAGTGCTCATATATTTCCGGATTGTCAGTGTCCAGATAACGCAACGCTTTCTCCAGATACTGCAGCGATTCGCTGTACCGTTTCATCCTGAACAGGATCCAGGCGTATGTATCCAGGTAGGTGGCGCTGAGCGGCTCGGCCTCAAGGGTCTTTGCGCTCATGCTGAGAGCTTTCTTAAGGTCACGGTCATCGAGTGACATGAAATAGGCGTAGTTGTTGAGTACGTTTATGTTGTCAGGCTCGTAATAGAGGGTTGAATCATAATCGGCGTACATCTGTGCCTTCTGTCCCAGGGTATGATAGAAATCTCCCCTCAGGTTGAACAGCACCGCCTTGTCCGATGCGGTCTCAACATTACCCAAACCTTTTGTGAGCACGTCCAACGCCTCATCATTCTGTCCCATCCAGAAATAAGCCACTGATTTCTGCTTGTACGGCTCGGCCAGCTGCGGCTCATACTTGGATACCACGTCGCAGAAATTCATGACAAGGTCCAGCAGAGAACGGCATCTGAGCTTGTCCAGCTGGCTCTGGGCGTTCTCAATCATGTCACGGGTGGTATTCATGAGCAGCTCAATTATCTGTCCGGGGTTGTCAGCCTCATAATAGGCCGAATCCAGTTCATTCATCTGCAGGTAACAGGCAAATCTCTGGAACTTGAGTTCATCGGCCACATCCTCCAGCTTTCCGTAGCGTTTAAGTACACGCAGCTCTTTCTCAAATTCACCGGCGTCATCGTAAAGACTGGCCAGTGTCAGGAGCACCTCGGTATTGCCGGGAAAACGGCGGGTCATATCCTCATACTGGAGTATGGCCTCGGCCTGACGTCCCTGGCGCATATAGTTCATGGCCAGCAGACGGCGGTACCAGTAGTTGTCGGGTTCCAGATGTACGGCACGTTGCAGGAGAGACTCTGCCTTGCCGCTGTATTTCTCAAGCAGTACTCTGTCATGCATGGACATATAGTACTGCGCCAGATTGTAACAGGTGGCTGCCGATGCGGTATCATATTCCAGTGAATGGGCCATCAGGTCCATAGCGGCATCATACTGCTCCTCATTGTACATCTTGATGCCCTCCATGAAGAAATGGTCATGAGCGTAACTGTCCAGTTCCTGCTTTGAAACAGGATCCGGCGCTGCATGACGCAGAGTGCCGCATGATACCAGCACTGCCATGGATGCAAGGATGGATGTAAGTGTGGAGATGCCTCTTTTCATGGGTATATCAGATTCCGCTGTGTCCAAAACCTCCGGCGCCGCGCTCCGTCTCGTCAAGAGTCTCAACCGGAATCCACTCGGCCTGCTCGTGGCGTGCTATAACCATCTGGGCTATGCGCTCACCGTCATTCACGGTAAAATCATCCTGTGAGAGGTTGATGAGTATCACGCCTATCTCGCCACGGTAATCGGCATCGATGGTACCGGGAGTGTTCAGTACGGTAATTCCCTTCTTTATGGCAAGTCCGCTGCGTGGGCGCACCTGTGCCTCGAATCCTGCGGGGAGTGAAATGAACAGGCCCGTTGGGATAAGGCGGCGCTCCATAGGTTTCATCACTACTGGCTCATCCAGATTGGCTCTCAGATCCACTCCGGCAGACTGTACTGTGGCGTACTCGGGCAGCGGATGGTGTGAACGGTTTATGATCTTGACTGTCATAAGCGTGATTTTTGTTTTGTTCAGCGAAAATAGCAAATATACCGCCAACTAAAGCAGAAATAATCTGAAAAACCACTAATTTTGAGACAAAGAGATTCTAGGAAATGAACTGGGAAAGACTACTATCCGCCAAACGTCTGGGAATGGAGGGCATCGAGTCGGCTCATAAAGATGACCGGTCGGCGTTCCTGCGTGATTATGACCGCCTTATATTCTCGGCTCCGTTCCGCCGTCTGCAGAACAAGACGCAGGTGTTCCCCCTGCCGGGCAGCGTATTTGTGCACAACCGTCTTACACACAGCCTGGAGGTGGCCTGCGTGGGCCGCTCTCTTGGAAACAACGTGTCACGCGGCATCCTGCAGCAGCATCCGGAACTGGCCGATACCTACCTTTCGGAGATAGGTAACATTGTATCGGCCGCATGTCTTGCTCATGATATGGGTAACCCTCCGTTCGGTCACTCGGGCGAGAAGGCGATTTCGGCCTATTTCACCGAAGGAAAGGGCCAGATTCTTGAAAAGGAGTTCGCATCCAACCCCGGTCAGTGGACCGATATCATAAACTTTGAGGGTAACGCCAACGCTTTCCGTCTGCTGGCACACCAGTTCATCGGACGCCGTAAGGGAGGTTTCGCAATGACATACTCCACGCTGGCGTCGATAGTGAAATATCCCTATGCATCGATACTTGCCAACGGTAAGCACAAGTTCGGTTTTTTTGACAGTGAGGCCCCCATTTTTGCCCAAATAGCCGATGAATTGGGCATTATCCGCAAGTCAGCTCCCGGAGAGCCTCTCAATTATGTGCGCTATCCGCTGGTATTCCTGGTTGAGGCTGCCGATGACATCTGCTATCTGCTGATGGACCTGGAGGACGCTCACAAGCTCAAGCTGCTTTCAACTGAGCAGACCATCGGGCTGATGATGGATTTCCTCAAGCCTCAGGAACAGGAACATGCCAAGAGCATAATAGGCATGGTAACCGATGTCAACGAACAGGTCTCATACCTGCGTTCCAAACTGATAGGACTACTCGTTGAGGAGTGTACAAAAGTCTTCCTTGAGAACGAGCAGTCTATCCTGGACGGTCAGTTTGAGGGCTCACTGATAAAACATATCAGCCAGACTCCAAGGGATGCTTACCGCTGCTGCGCAGAACTCTCCAGGGAGAAGATCTACCGCTCACATGATGTACTTGAGGTGGAACTGGCCGGTTTCCGCATCATAAGCACCCTGCTTGACCTTATGGTAGAGGCTGTGCTCAATCCCAAACGTGAGTATTCAATACTTCTCATAGACCGTGTATCTAGCCAGTATGACATAAACGCATCAGACATATACAACCGTCTGCTTGCCGTTCTGGACTACATAAGCGGAATGACCGATGTCTACGCACTGGACATCTACCGTAAAATAAACGGTAACAGCCTGCCCGCAGTGTGATTCAATGACCCAAAAGGGACAGTCCCCCTGTGTCATCTTGCATGGCACAGGGGGACTGTCCCTTTTGGGTTATGCTTTTTACTTGTGTGCCTCGTTGAACAGGCGCAGACGCTCTTCAAGTACGGGGAACTGGTCGTCGCGGATGTTTGATGCGCAACCGCGGATACCCTGACGGGTGCTGCCGGTTGATGAGAGCACGATTCCGCTTATTCCGTAGTAGAGCAGCTCATGCAGCAACTGGCCTCCCTCCATGGGTGTGCCGTCGGGCAGGTTGTAACCGAATGTAAAGAAGAATCCGTTGCTTACAGGCTCTTCCAGGTCCTTGTCATAGGTGATGTTGAATCCGTTGCGCAGCAGGGCAGCCTTGATCTTCTCGGTGCGGCGTGCATACTCGCGGATATCCTCACGGAACTGGTACTCACCGTCACAGGCGGCCTTGAGCATTGCAGCCATGGCGCACTGTACCGAGTGGGTTACGCCCGATGACATTGCGTAAAGCATATCATATGCGTAGACGGCACCAAAACGGGAAATGTTGTAACGTTTCTGCAGAGTCTCAAAGTGACGCTCGTAGAGTTTGTCCGATATGCATGCAACGGCGATACGCTCGCCTGCGTAGCTGAATATCTTACTGCCGCTGAGCATCATGATGTAGTTATCGGTGTAGTGCGATACGCTCACCTGATAAGGCTCCTTGAATGGGATGCCCAGACCCTCGCGGCGGAAATCCATTGTCATGTAGGCCAGGTCCTCAAGTATGATGGTGTCATATTTTGTGGCCAATTCACCGATGGTTTTGATCTCACTCTCGGTAAGACACATCCAACTGGGGTTGTTGGGGTTACTGTAGACTATGCAGCAGATGTTGCCGTTCTTGAGGTAACTCTCCAGCTTGGGTCCCAGCTTCTCGGCGCGGAAATCGGCCACGTCAAACTGGGCGGTCTTTACACCCATTACCTGAGCCTGCATCTTCTGTACGGGGAATCCGGGATCGATGTAGAGAATGGTATCCTTCTTGGGATCGATCTGTGAGCACAGAAGGAATGCGGCAAACGTGCCCTGCATGGCTCCGCAGGTGGGAGTGCAGTGACCGGGCTCGATGTCTGTGTTGATGAATGCCTTTACAAAACGTGCAGCCTGCTCCTTGAGTTCGGGGATACCCTCAATGTTGGGATACTTGGAAGCAACACCGCGGTCAAGTGCCTCTTTCTGGGCTTTTACACCTACGGCCGATGGCGGTATGCCGGGTACACCCATCTCAAAATGGATGAACTCCTGTCCGGTTACTTTCTCGGCATTCAGCTCACATGCCAGCACCTGGCGGATGGATGCCTTGTTGAGGTCACGTACCTCTATTTTCTCAAGATAATCGTCAATGACGTTTGCAGGAATCAGCGTTTTCATCAGTGTTTTTTATTCACAGTTACGGCCAATCTCGAGGGCCTTTATGTTCATTTCTACTATTGCATCACCTTTGGCACCGAATATGGTACGTACGCTCTGGCACAGCTTGTCAAAGCTTATGCTCTTGAGGGCCTTTGATGCGGCACCCAGCAATATCATGTTCACTGCCTTGGGCATCTTGTTCTCCTTACCCAGCTCATCGGTGTCAATAAGGATTACGTTACCCAGTTCCTTGAGCTCATCAATAATTGCCTTCTGATCGGGGTAATTGCCTATGTTGATGAAGGGGTTGGATGATGTGATTACCCATCCGTCCGTGCTTAGGTACTGCTTGTAACGCAGTGCCTCCATGGGCTCCATGGCTATGATGATATCGGCCTGGCCAAGTGATATGAGGTCACTTGCAATGGGCTGGTCCGATATGCGCAGGTTTGACTGTACGTCACCGCCGCGCTGACTCATTCCGTGAACCTCGGCCTGCTTGATGTAGAGATCCTCCTCAAGGGCGGCCTGACCTATGACTGTGGCGATTGAGAGGATACCTTGTCCTCCTACGCCTGCAAGAATTATATCTGTTTTCATTTCTGTGCGGCTTTAGCTTTTGCCTTACGGGCAAGTGTCTGGATACATTCACGGCGCGGTATGATTACCGACAGACCCTGATACTCAATCTCCTCACGCAGCGTGCGTGTGATCTCCTCCATATTCTGGGGCAGCGGAACAACCACCTTAAGATGGTCGGGGTCAACGCCGATACCGCGGCAGATGGCCTCAAACTTGTTGGTTCCGGCACTGTCCTGTCCGCCGGTCATACCGGTGGTGAGGTTATCGGAGATTATGATTGTGATGGGAGAGTTCTCATTAACGGCATCCAGCAGACCGGTCATACCGGAGTGGGTGAATGTGCTGTCACCTATGATGGCGACTGCGGGGAACACGCCCGCATCGGCGGCACCCTTGGCCATGGTGATGCTGGCACCCATATCTACGGTGCTGTCAAGAGCCTGGAAGGGAGGCAGGGCACCCAGTGTATAGCAACCTATGTCACCGAACACCTTGGCATCCTTGTAATCCTTGAGCACCAGGTTGATGGCCTCATATACGCTGCGGTGACCGCAACCCTGGCATAGGGCGGGCGGACGTGCCACAACGTTCTTGGCAACCTCAGGATGCGGCAGCGGAGCCAGACCCAGGGCGGCCTTAACTATATCGGGGTTGAGCTCTCCCTGACGGGGCAATTCGCCGGTCAGACGGCCGATAATCTTGCAGTCAGAGGGGAGAATACCTGCAACCTGCTCCTCAACAAAAGGCTGTCCGTCCTCAATTACCATGATGGAGTCACACTGCTCGGCCATGGTACGGATGGTCTCGGAGGGTATGGGGTACTGTGAGATCTTGAGTACGGGGAAGGGTATGCCCTCAGGGTAGCACTCTGAGAGGTAGTTGTATGCGTTACCGCATGCAATGGCACCCATCTTGAAACGCTTGGCCTGGGCCTTGAAGCTGTTGAACGGTGACTCTACAGAGAGACGCATGATCTCAGGCTGACGCTCCAGCAGTGAAGCGTAACGGCGCTTGGCGATAGCGGGCAGCAGAACCCAGTCACGAACTCCGCTTACGGGGTTGAGAGCGTTCTGGGCACGCTTCTCCTTGAGAGTAACCACGGCACGTGAGTGGGCCAGACGGGTAACGGTACGCATCAGGACCGGGAGCTTGAGAGACTCTGACAGGTCATATGCGTATGACATCATATCATAAGCCTCCTGCTGTGTTGACGGCTCCAGCACCGGAATGAGAGCGAACTTACCGTAGAAACGGGTGTCCTGCTCATCCTGTGATGAGTGCATTGAGGGGTCATCGGCCACAAGAACCACGATACCGCCGTTCACACCGGTAATGGATGAGTTCACGAACGGATCGGCAGCTACGTTCATACCTACGTGTTTCATGCAGACCAGAGCGCGCTTTCCGGCAAATGACATACCCAGAGCAGCCTCCATGGCTGTCTTCTCATTTGTGCACCAGCGTGAGTGGAGCTTCTCAGACGGATTCTTCCTGCAGTATCCCTGGATATATTCTGTTATCTCGGTGGAAGGGGTGCCGGGATAGGCGTAAACACCGCTCAATCCGGCATCGATGGCACCTTGTGCTATGGCTTCATCGCCAAGTAAAAGCTTTTTCATATAAAAAGTGTCTTCAATTTTTTAAGAACACAAAAGTACTCATTTTTTCACTTCATCGGCATCCATAAGAGAGGTCGATGCATGAACGGTAACCTGACGCTCGTAGCAACCGAACATCTTGTCAACGCTATCCTTCTCCTTAACCTTTGAGAAGAGGCTTACAATGGGTACGATAACCAGACCGGCAACCATTGACAGCACGCCGGCGTTGATGGGTGAGCTGAAGAACGGGCTGATGAATGTGGTCTTGGTGAATGTACCGTACATGCAGCCGCACATGATAGCTACGCCAACTATGAAGCTGGCCCATACAGAAGCCTTGGTGGTCTTCTTCCAGTAGAGTCCGTACAGGAACGGAGCAAGGAAAGCACCTGCCAGAGCGCCCCAGCTGATACCCATGAGCTGAGCTATGAATGTAACGGAGCTCTTGGCCTGGACGATAGCCAGTATTGATGATACTGCAATGAAGAATACAACCAGCAGACGTATTGAGAGCAGCTGTGACTTCTCACTCATGTTCTTGCCGCCCTTGGCCATAGCCGGCTTGATGATATCCAGTGTAAGTGTTGAACCCGATGTAAGAACCAGTGATGAGAGGGTTGACATGGATGCTGAGAGCACCAGAATGATAACCACACCGATCATGAGGTCAGGCAGGGTCTGGAGCATGGAGGGAACGATGCTGTCATAAACGGGGTTGCCGTTGGCACCGAACTCAATCACATTACCGTACAGACGGCCAAAACCGCCCAGGAAGTAGCAACCGCCAGCCACGATGATTGCAAAGAAGGTTGAGATGAATGTACCCTTACGTATGGCGGCCTCGTCACGGATAGCGTAGAACTTACCTACCATCTGGGGCAGACCCCACGTTCCGAGTGATGTGAGTAGTACCACACCCAACAGGTAGAGAGGCTGCGGGCCGAAGAATGATACAAAGGCACCGTTGAGTGCAGGAGCGGTCTCGCTCTGTATCTGTGACATCTTCTCAATCGCTGCGGTGAAACCGCCGTTTCCGTTCAGTACTGATATGATGACGGCAACGATACCTACCAGCATGATCATACCCTGAATGAAGTCATTCACGGCAGTAGCCATGTAACCGCCCACCAGCACGTAGATACCGGTCAGTATAGCCATTCCAAGCACACACCAGCTGTAATCGATACCGAATGAGAGTCCGAATAGACGTGACAGACCGTTATACAGTGATGCGGTATAAGGTATAAGGAATATGAATACGATTACTGATGCGGCAACCTTGAGAGCCTCGGAGTTGAAACGCTGACCAAAGAAATCAGGCATTGTGGCGCTCTTGAGGTACTGGGTCATAAGGCGGGTGCGACGGCCCAGGATTCTCCAGGCAAGGAGTGAACCTATCAGGGCGTTACCCAGACCGATCCAGGTTGCTGAAAGACCGTATTTCCAACCAAACTGACCGGCGTATCCTACAAAGATTACGGCCGAGAAGTATGATGTACCGAATGCAAAGGCGGTGAGCCATGAGCCAACCTTACGGTCACCAAGCACAAATCCCTGCACATTGGCAGCGCTCTTGCGGCAATAAATTCCTACGCCAATCATTACGGCGAAGAAGATTATCAGAATGAGAATTTTAAGAAACATGGTTAATGTTGTATTAGGTGTTAATAATTATTCCAAAAAAAAGGTCGGGAACCGTTATTCCCAACCTTGTATAAGAGTAAGACCTTTCTCTTTAGCCACACGTTCTGCTATTTCCAGATTGGCAGGACGGATTATGAGCACCAGTTTGCCGTCTTTATGGAATGTGTAGAGGTAGCTGATGGAGCAACCGCCCGATGTGAGTGCGTCCACTGCATCGGCAAAAGATGCGGTATCGGGCTCAACCTGGATGGCAAGCACCTCATTGATGTTTACCAGATGTCCCTTCTCGGCCAGCAGGGCTGATGCCTTTTTCTGGTCCGATGTGATGAGACGCAGTATTCCGTACTCTGTGGTATCGGCTACGGATGCAGCCTGGATCTCTATGTTCTGGTCCTTGAGGGCGGTAAGGATGTCACTCAGCTTGCCACGCTGGTTCTCAAGGAATATGGAAATCTGTTTGATTGTCTTCATAATGTCCTTTTATTAATGGTTGTGACGCAAATCATTTACTCTCTTGGCCTTGCCGTCTGACTGCGGGATTACGCCCTTGCCTACCAGCTTAACCTTAGGAGTGAGCAGTATCTCATCCTTGAGGCGGCGGGTAATCTCCTTGGTCAGGTTCTGCAGCATGCCAAAGTCATCGGTAGCCTGTGCCAGCTCTGCCTCGACGGTCATCTCATCATTGTCACCAACAGTCTCAATGGTGATGAGGTAATCACTTGCCAGCTCGGGGAACTGCATCAGGATCTTCTCAATCTGGATAGGATAGATGTTTACACCCTTAACGATCATCATGTCATCCGAGCGGCCCTGGAAACGTGCCAGACGTACATGTGTACGGCCGCAGGGGCAGTCACCCGGGAGGATGCGTGTAAGGTCACGGGTACGGTAGCGGAACAGCGGCATGGCCTCACGGTTCAGTGTGGTAAGAACCAGCTCACCCAGTTCACCCTCCGGAACGGGCTCCAGAGTCTCGGGATCAAGGATCTCAACTATGTAATTGTCTTCCCAGATATGCATTCCGTTCTGCTCCTGGCACTCGATTGCTACGCCGGGGCCGCACATCTCACTCATACCGAAGTTGTTGTATGCCTTGGCACCCCAGATCTCCTCAATACGCTTGCGCTGTGCCTCTGAGTGGGGCTCTGCGCCGATGATGAGGGTCTTTACGGTAGTGTCACGCGGGTCTATGCCCTCCTCCTGGAATGCAGCGGCCAGACGGGTTGCATATGAAGGTATGCAGTGAAGTGCTGTGGTACCGAAGTCAGTGATGAACTTTACGTGACGCTTGCTGTTACCGGCACCTGCAGGAACTGTCATGGCTCCCAGACGCTCGGCAGCATACTGAATGCCCAGACCGCCGGTGAACATACCGTAACCGGATGTATTCTGGATAATATCCGTGTTACGCAGTCCTATACAGTACATGGAACGGGCCATGGCATCGGCCCACTGGTCAAGGTCTCTCTGGGTGTGCAGGATAACGGTGGGGTTACCTGTAGTTCCGCTTGATGAGTGCAGACGTACTACCTTCTCCAGAGGTACGGACTTGATGCCGAAGGGATAAGTGGCACGCAGGTCATTCTTGGTTGTAAACGGAAAGCGCTTTATGTCCTGGACGGACTTGATGCTATCGGGTGTAATGCCCAGTTCCTTGAATTTGGGAGCGTAGAATTCGCTGCCCATTGCAATCTCCACGGTTTTCTTGAGACGCTCCACCTGAAGCTGTTCAAGCTGCTTGCGGGGCATTGTCTCAATCTCCTCGTTCCAGTATTTACTGTTCATTTTATGCGTTGTTTTTTAATCAGTTGGCAAATTTACATTATTTTGGCGAGTTCTTCAAGCAGATAATCCTGACCTTTGTCGCTAATACCTACATAATAGCTCAGAGGTTCGTCACTTTGAACTCCTCTGGAGACAAAAATGCGGCCATCGGACTCATCATACTGTTTATCCTGCATATCGGGCATGATGATTATGGCAGTCACGCCGTTTGAGTACTCCACCAGGTAGCCTTTCTCCAGTTCCTTCACCGTGCCAGCCTTGGCGGCTGATATTTCCGCTGCTACGTTAAGCAGGTCAAAAGCGCCGGTGTAGTAATCTATGACATTCATTATGGGGCTATCCTTATACAGGGTAATCTGTTTGTCAAGCGTAATGGGCTCGTCATAAATTGGCCATGCGTCATGATGCAGACGTATTATCATCATCTCATCGGTCTTAAGCATGGTTTCGGCCAGGCTGTATCCGTTATCCGGAGTGTACATTCCCGATGTTCCCATAGGGAATGATGCTCCATATCCCAATGTATGGGAATCAGACGGTAGCTGGATCTCTCGGCCACTACTGAGCCTGAGGTATGCCTTGAATCCGGTATAGTCATGCCTTTTGCCTTCTGAGTCCATATCTGTCTGGAATCTTATGGTGCCGTTGGTCCATGAGATTTTGTTCTTGCGGACACTGAGTTCCAGCCCGGCAGGGGTGTTGTTGCAGCCGGCAAGCGTAAATAGAGCCAATAAAAGAATCAGTATCTTTCTCATTTCTGTGAGTATGCTAATGCGTATGTCTTGATCTGTTTGAGCATGGACAGAAGGCCGTTGCTGCGGGTGGGTGACAGGTGCTGGGTGAGTCCTATGGCATCTATGAAATGCACGTCACTTTCCAGTATCTCCTGCGGAGTATGGTCTGACAGTACCCTGATGAGCAGGGCAATCAGGCCTTTTGTTATGATGGCGTCGCTGTCTGCCTCAAAATGAACCAGTCCGTCAACCATCTGTGCATGGAGCCACACACGGCTCTGGCAGCCCTCAATGAGGTTGTCCTCAGTTTTGTAGGCGGGGTCTAAAGCCGGCTGTTCATTACCCAGGTCTATGATCATCTGATATTTGTCCATCCAGTCGTCAAATGCGCTGAACTCATCTATCACCTCTTCCTGAATCTGTTCTATGGTCATTGTTTTTCATTATATATGACGCTGATGAGTGTCTTTCCGACAGCCTCAAGAACGTTTTTGTCAATGTTATCTATATTATCCGATGTGGTGTGCCATGTAGGTCCGAATGAACTTGCATCGCACTCCGGGATATGCGGCACGATGTCTATGGCGGGGATACGTGCTATGGTGTTGATGAAATAGTGGTCATCAGTTACGTAGTAGCCGTCAGCCTGACGGAACAGTGATGAGTATCCCAGTTTTGCGGCTGCGTTCCAAACCTTGTCCACATACTGTTTGCCATACATCACGGAGTATTTTTCGCGGTAGAAAGTGGCTCCCTTGCCGCCCACCATATCCAGCAGGATGGCATAACGGGCCTTGTATCCCTTGATATGGGGGTTACGGGCCCACTCCTGTGTTCCCAGTCCCCACCATGTCTCCAGGTGCTGTCCCTTATAGTCATCTCCCGGTCCCCAGTCCTCGGCATCCAGGAATATGCAGTCAACACCTATCTGCGGTGCCTGTTTCTGCATCTGGCGTGCTATCTCCAGTATCACGGCCACACCGCTGGCACCGTCATTGGCGGCATCCACCGGAGTCTTGTGCTTGGAGGGGTCGGGGTCATTATCGGCCCATGGACGGCTGTCCCAATGTGAGCATAGAATCACGCGGGTGGGGCACTCCGGGTTGAAACTGCCTATGATGTTAAGGCATTTCAGGGTGTTGCCGTCAAATGTCCTGGCATCAAAGTTCTGCAAGTGAACCTTGTCTGCTCCAAAACTGGCCAGTTTGGCTGCAAGCCATATTCCGCAGTCGTCATGAGCCTTTGTGTTGGGTACACGCGGACCGAAATCCGTCTGTTTCCTTATGTAGTTGTAGGCACTGTCGGCGCAGAAAACGGGCAGTGGGCTGGCTTGAGCCACGGTTGCAGGTGCATCCTTGACAGGTGCTGCGGCCACTGTGCTCACATTTGCAGCCTTGCGTCCTGAGCATGACAGGGCCAGTATGGCAAGCAGAACGGGATATGTAAGGAGTCTCATCAGCGGTTCAGTTTCCAGGTTGCACCGTCCTTGGTATCCTTGATCTCAAATCCAAGTGCGGTGAGCTCATTACGTATCTTGTCACTGGTAGCCCAGTCCTTGTTTGCCTTTGCAATGGCACGCTGTTCCAGAAGCATGTCCACAACCTTGCCGAATGCCTCCTCGCGGCCGCTGCCACCACCCTCTTCGGCCTTGATTCCAAGAATGTCAAAGAGGAATGTGTCAAACAGAGACTTAAGCTCTGCAACATCAGCTGCGCTGAGTTTGGCCTTACCGTCTACAGCCTGGTTGATAACCTTGGCGGCATCAAACAGATGGCTTATCACGATAGGTGTGTTAAGGTCATCGTCCATGGCCTCGTAGCACTTGGTCTTGAACTCACTTACGCTTACGCTGCTGTCGGTGGCGGGCTGTATGCGGCCTATTGCGTTGTATGCCTCCATGAGTCGGCCCATGGCCTTCTCGGCAGCCTGCAGGGCCTCATTGCTGAAGTCTACGGTACCGCGGTAGTGGGCCATCAGTATGAAGAACCTTATGGTCATGGGGCTGTAAGGCTGGGTGAGCAGCTTGTGACTGCCGGTAAAGAACTCATTCAGGGTGATGAAATTACCCAGGGACTTACCCATCTTCTGTCCGCCTATGGTAATCATGTTGTTGTGCATCCAGTAGTGGACTATGTCATGACCCTGGCTGGCAACGGCCTGTGCAATCTCACACTCGTGGTGCGGGAATATCAGGTCCATGCCGCCTCCGTGTATGTCAAAACGCTCTCCCAGATACTTGCGGCCCATGGCGGTGCACTCGCAGTGCCAGCCGGGGAATCCGTCGCTCCAGGGTGAAGGCCAGCGCATGATATGCTCGGGCTGGGCTTTCTTCCACAGCGCAAAGTCAGCCGGGTTGTGTTTCTCTTCCTGACCGTCAAGCTCACGGGTGGTATTGAGCACATCATCCAGGTTACGGCCTGAGAGTATGCCGTAGTGATGGTCCTTATTATATTTGTTAACGTCAAAGTAGATGCTGCCCTGGCTCTCATATGCGTAGCCGTTGTCCAGAATCTGCTTTACAAGCTCAATCTGCTCAATGATATGGCCCGATGCGTGCGGCTCGATGCTGGGCGGCAGCACGTTAAGGGCATCCATTGCCTTGTGATAACGCAGGGTGTAGTACTGGACTACCTCCATGGGCTCCAGCTGCTCCAGACGGGCTTTCTTGGCAATTTTGTCCTCACCCTCATCGGCATCATGCTCCAGGTGGCCTACATCGGTGATGTTACGCACGTAACGAACCTTGTAGCCCAGGTGCTGCAGGTAGCGGAACAGTATGTCAAATGTGATGGCGGGGCGTGCGTGACCCAGATGCGGATCACCATATACGGTAGGACCGCACACGTACATGCCTACGTGCGGCGGGTTCAATGCTTCAAACAACTCTTTCTTGCGTGTCAGGGTGTTGTAGATGGTCAGTTTGTTTTCCATATTACTTGTGTAAAGTTTCTTCAATTAACTTGAGGAGTCTGTCCACTGCATTCTCCTCGGGGATATTTTTCTCTATGCACTCCTTGCCTTTGTAAAGGCTTATACGGCCGCGGCCTGCGCCTACATAACCGAAATCGGCATCGGCCATCTCACCCGGTCCGTTCACGATACAGCCCATGATGGCTATCTTGACTCCCTTAAGGTGGCCAGTGGCGGCTTTTATGCGTGCAATCGTTTCTTCAAGATTGTAAAGTGTACGTCCGCAGCCCGGACAGGATATGTACTCCGGTTTGGTAAAGCGGATACGTGCTCCCTGCAGTATGGCATCCTCAGTTGAACGGATCAGGTCTGCAGATATATTGGGGTTGCTCAGTTTCAGGTCTTTTGCCTTGCCGTCTATAAGCAGTGCACCCGCATCCATGGCAGCGTGCAGCTGGAAATCCTCAAGACTCTTGTCATCATATGCCAGTTGCAGCACTCCATCCACAATCGTGGCCGATGCACGAACCTGCGCGCTGGCAGCTGCATAATCAACCAGCTTGCGTGCCACGGGAATCTCGCGCTCGGGAGCCTCGGACAGCGATACGCGTATGGTATCACCTATGCCCTCGGCCAGCAGTGCACCAATGCCTATGGCGCTCTTTATGCGTCCGTCCTCACCCTCACCGGCCTCAGTCACTCCCAGATGTATGGGGAATGCCATACCTTCACGCTCCATCTCCTTTACCAGCAGGCGTACGGTCTCAATCATGACAACCGTGTTGCTGGCCTTGATGGATATGACCACGTTCATGTAATCCTGCTCCACGCATATGCGCAGGAACTCCATGCAGCTCTCCACCATACCGGCGGGGGTGTTGCCGTAACGGCTCATGATGCGGTCCGACAGGGATCCGTGGTTTACGCCTATGCGTATGGCGGTACCATGCTCACGGCAGATATTAAGGAACGGTATGAAACGGTCACGTATACGCTGAATCTCCTGTGCATATTCCGTATCTGTATACTCCAGATGCTTGAACGTGCGTGCGGGATCCACATAGTTGCCGGGGTTGATACGCACCTTCTCCACAATACGTGCCGCCACATCGGCCACAGCGGGGTTGAAGTGTACGTCGGCCACAAGCGGGGTGTCGTAACCGCGTGCCCTCAGGCCATCGCGGATAAGGCGCATGTTCTCGGCCTCACGGGTGCCCTGTGTGGTCATGCGAACCAGCTCTCCGCCGGCATCAATGATACGGATAGCCTGCTCTATGCAACCTGCGGTATCCATGGTGGATGCCGTGGTCATAGACTGCAGACGTATGGGGTTGTCGCCGCCTATCGCGGTGTTGCCCACGTGTACCGGTACCGTTTTCCTGCGGGTGTAAACGCTCATCAGTTGGTCTTGAAGTTATATTTTACCTGGCTCAGTTCAGCATTGGCTTTCTCAATCTTCTCCTTGAGACCCTCCTTATGGGCGGCCAGACGGGCGGCCAGGTCGCTGTCTGCAACAGCCAGTATCTGAGCGGCCAGGATGGCGGCGTTCTGGGCTCCGTTCACACCAACGGTTGCCACGGGGATTCCGGGGGGCATCTGTATGATTGAGAGCATGGCGTCCAGACCGTCAAGCATACCCTTGATAGGCACACCGATTACGGGAACGCAGGTGTTTGCGGCAATCACGCCGGGCAGGGCGGCTGCCATGCCGGCTGCTGCGATGATAACCTTGATGCCACGTGCCTGTGCACCCTTGGCAAACTCCTCAACTGCCGCAGGTGTGCGGTGTGCGGATAATGCGTTCATCTCAAACGGAACCTGGATGCTGTCCAGAAAGGCAGCGGCCTTTTCCATAACGGGCAGATCAGATGTACTGCCCATGATAATGCTTACTACTGGTTTCATATATGTCTTGTTAACTTTTACGCATTCTTGCTACAGGAATTCCAATCTGCTCCCTGTATTTTGCCACTGTGCGTCGAGCCACCTTGTAACCGCGCTCGGCGAGCATATCGGACAACTGCTCATCGGTGAGCGGGTTGTCATGGTCCTCGGCATCAGTAGCCTCACGCAGCAGGCGGTGTATCTCCTTGACCGATACCTCCTCACCCCCCTGGGTCTTTACGCCGTCGGTAAAGAAGGCCTTGAGCGGGAATGTGCCGAATCCGGTCTGCACATACTTTCCGCTGGTTACGCGTGATATGGTTGATATGTCATATCCGGTACGCTCGGCCACATCTTTTAGGATCATGGGCTTGAGCAGAGTCTCGTCACCCTCCAGAAAGAACGGCCGCTGCAGGTCTATGATAGCCTGCATGGTACGTGTCATGGTCTGCTCGCGTTGCTTGAGCGCCTGGATGAACCCGCGTGCCTTGTCCAGCTTGCTCTTTATGTAGATGGCCGCGTCACGCTGGCTGCTGTTGCCGCCCTTTATCTGGTTCTCAAGCATGTCAGAGTATTCGCGGCTTATATGCAGCTGCGGAATGTTGCTGTTGTTAAGCGTAAAGTGGATCTCATCATCATAAGTGTCCAGCAGGAAATCCGGAACGATATGCTGGCGGCTGTGACCTACCGTCTCACCCAGTGAACTGCCCGGACGCGGGTTGAGCTTTATGAGCTCGGCAATAACCGCGTCAGTATCTTCACGGCTCAGCTCCAGACGGGCTGCTATCTTGTCCCAGCGCTTGTGGGTGAACTCATCAAACATGGTTGATATCACACGTTCCTGGTACTCCTTGCATTTGGAGTCCGGTTTGCGGCGTATCTGTATGAGCAGGCACTCCTGCAGGTTGCGGGCGCCTATTCCGGCCGGGTCAAACTCCTGTATGACCTTGAGCACCTGCTCAATCTCATCGACCGATGCATCGGTATCGTGATAGAATGCCAGGTCATCTGATATGGCCTGCAAATCCTTGTCCAGTATGCCGTCATTGTCTATCGAGCCAATGATATAGAGTGCAATCTTCATCTGGCGAGGGGTAAGGTCCTGCTCGCGCAGCTGCTCATAGAGTATGTCATAGAATGAGCGGGTATCGGCCAGAGGGATATCTGCTACCGGATTGCCGGAGCCTCCCTGTCCGCGGTCATACCAGTCATCATCGTCATCGTCCCAGTCATCACGGTTGCTGTCATCATATGACTCATTCTCATACTGGTCAGCATCATCACCAGCTCCATCATCCGTATCCTGCTCAGGTGACTCCTGCGGTCCTGACTCAAGGGTGGGGTTATCTCCCAGCTCGGTACGTACATGCTCCTCCAGTTCCAGGGTGTTGAGTTCAAGCAGACGCGCCTCAAGCACCTGCTGGGGCGAGAGCGTCTGGACCTGAGTCTGGGACTGGACCTGAGTCTGTATGTTACTTAAACCGGGCATGTGATGTCATGAATCAATAGTGGAAACTGCTGCCGCCTATGAACTCACGTACCAGTGATGTGGGTGGCAGGTTCTGGCTGGGTATGGTACGGAACAGCTTGAGGAAATCCTTAAGCTGGCATGCCTTGGCGTACTCGGGGCTGTCCTCGGGAACCTCCTCCAGCAGCGGGGCCACCATATCCTTTATGACAGCAATCTCAAACATCATGGCCGAGTTGAACATGGCGTCGGCATTCTCCTGATATGGGAATATCCATTTCTCCTCACCTGCACGTACCGACGGCCAGCGGCCTATGGTGTCCACGGCCGAGTAGCTGCGGTACTTGTGGTCACGTGTGAGACGGCGCAGCAGGCGGTTATCGGTAGTGGGGATGTAGTTATGCTGGTCTATACGTATGCTGGTAAGTGCCGATACGTATATCAGGAAACGGCGGTCAGACGGAATCTCGGGCATAAGGTCCGGGTTGAGGGCATGGATTCCCTCTATGAGCAGAATGTCATTCTCACCCAGCGTGATAGGCGGGTCAGTAAACTCACGTATGCCACCCTTCTTGAAATTGAATGTGGGCGGCTGTACTGTCTTGCCGGCCAGAAGGTCCTTAAGCTGCTCATTGAAATAGGGCAGGTCTATGGCGTAGAGTGACTCAAAGTCATGCTCGCCGTTCTCATCCAGCGGGGTGTGGTCACGATCCAGGAAATAGTCATCAAGTGAAATCACCTTAGGAGTAAGTCCCTGTGCCATGAGCTGTACCATAAGACGCTTGCTGAATGTGGTCTTACCCGATGATGACGGGCCCGATACCATAACCAGCTTCAAACCCTTACCCTCATTGCGGCGTGCCACAATCTGGTCAGCTATATGTACAATCTTCTGTGACTGCAGAGCCTCAGCCACGTTTATGATCATGTTGCTGCCACCCTTACGGATAGCCTCATTCAGTTCTCCAAGAGTGGAGAATCCCAGAATACCCATCCAGTCATGATGCTCCTTGAACATCTCAAACATCTTATCCTGGCGTATTATGGGTTCCAGCTGGTCGGGGTTGGCACGGTTGGGAACACGTACCAGTACGCCGCCTGCCATCAGCTCCAGCCCAAATACCTTAAGGCATCCGGTGTGGGGAGGCAGGGTTCCAAAGAACCAGTCGGGCATATCATCCAGAGTGTAGTAAGATGAGTATATGGAACCTACGCTGCGCAGCAGCCTGGCTGTATCCTCACGTCCTGCGGCGGCCATGATATCGGCCACATCCTTGGTGTGGGCTGTATGCTTTATGAACGGTACGCTGCGTCCTATGATGCTGCCCATACGCTCGCTGATGGATGTAACATCATCCTCAGTAATCTCATGGTCCAGCTCAATGGGGCAGTAGAAACCTTTTGATATGGCGTTTGATACCCTGATCTTTCCGCCCGGAAAGAGCTCTGCCACAGCCTTGGCCAGTACAAATACCAGTCCGTGCGTGTAACAGCGTGCACCTATGCTGGTGGTTACATCCAGGAACTCAACGTCACAATCCTCATAAACCTTGGCCTCCATATCCTGAACCTTGCCGTTGGATGTAACGCACAGGGGGACACCCTTAAGCTGCACATTCAACTTGCCGAATACCTCAGTGTAAGTCACGCCAGGGTTGAAACTCTCACTCTTCTTGCTGTTGATGCAGTAGATTTCCATACCTATAGTATTTAGACTCTCAAAATTACATCATTTTTTTGGTATACTCAGAGAGCAATCTGTAAAAATAGCTAAGATGCTCCAATGGCTTGCAATTATGTTAATTTTCTATTTTTTAGAACCTTCCAGTTTTTATTGTTCTATATTTGTCATTATCATTCTGACTAATTATAAAGTATTATGAAAAGGACTTATAGCCGTCTATTACGGCCTGTATGTTTTTAACTCTTCAATCTGCGTTTTCCCTACTATCATATATCAATAACAGAATTATTATGAATAAGTGTTTTTTTGTTTTGTCTTTTCTTCTATTGGTCTCATGTGTTGAGAAACTTGATAAGGGTATTAATGCAATCAAAATAGTGAATAATAGTGATGATGAGATTTTTGTCTTTGCAGGAAGAGAATCTTTTTATGAAGATCCTTTTGGGAAAAGTGGTATTATATCATCAAAAAGGGAATATAATGAATTCCTAAGAGATAGATTAGTGACACCACATTCATACAAATATTATAACGAGTGGAGAATTCACTTTTCCGGATCATCCGTAATAATAGGAGATACGGTATTTTATATGGCTGTAGTTAATAGGTTGGATTTTGATACATTATCAGACGAGGAATTCAAATCTAAAATTAATAAAGTGATCCAGTATGAATATAAGGTAACTCCCCAATACATGATAAATCATGATTGGACCCTGGTTTATCCCCCTGAATCAGAGGAAGAGTAATAATTACGATTATAATGGTGGCGTAATCCTAAATAATGTGGTTGATTGAAAGGGAGATGGCACAATAATTGGAAAAATACACTATCTTCGCAAAAATTTTCTGGAAAACAGTATTCAATAAATAAAAAAGGAAATGAAAAAACTTAATGTTTTGATGGCCGTTATGGCTGTTGCAGTGCTTTCATCTTGCGGTGGCGTTGGTACCGGCAAGGTGGTTATGAAGGATGTAAAGGACACAATCTCCTATTCAATCGGTATGGGTCGTGCCGTACGCGTTTATAGTGATCAGCTCCCCTACGATATCATAGACTCAACAACAATGAAGGATTTTGTAAGAGGTTTTGTTGATGCCGCAAAGGATCCTGAGGACAAGGCACTTCTGGCTTATGCCCTGGGTGTTGAGATAGGTAGCCAGGAAATGAGCCAGGCTTATTCTGGTCTGAGCGAGAACCTGTTTGGTGAAGGTGAGGAGTTCAACAAGAACAACTACGTTCAGGGTTTCAGCGATGGTCTGCTTGAAAACTGGAAGATCATGTCTTTTGATGAGGCCGATGAGACTTCATCACGTCTTTTCAAGCAGCTGAGCGACCTTCAGTATGAGAAGAACCGTGAGGAGGGTGAGGCTTTCCTTGAGGCTAAGGCTAAGGAGGATGACGTAGTAAAGACCCCCAGCGGCCTGCTCTATCAGGTTATCAAGCTGGGTGACGGTGGTGCCAAGCCTACCGCTACCAGTGAGGTTGAGGTTCGTTACCGCGGTGAGTACATTGACGGTACCGTATTTGATGAGTCAAAGGAGCCTGTCAGCCTGACTCTGGATGGTGTTATTGAGGGTTGGACCGAGGGTCTGCAGCTTATGAGCGTAGGTGACAAGTTCCGTTTCTTCATCCCTTACCAGCTGGCTTACGGCGAGGATGGCCACAGCACCATCAAGCCTTACACCGCTCTTGTATTTGAGGTTGAGCTTGTTAAGATCAACAAGTAAGAAATATTATCCCGCAGTTTAAGAGGGGGCCTTTGGGGCTCCCTCTTCTGTTTTTGTCATTTTGTTAGGCAAAAAGAGACAATGGTATGATATTTTGCCTATTTTTGGTGCAAATTATTGCTTGATAACAAAAATCACTTTACAATATGAACGCTAAAAAGCCTAATCCGTCAACTGACAGAATGGATTCACTTGACAGGAAAATCCTGGGAATCATATCACAGAACGCACGTATACCGTTCCGTGACGTAGCACTGCAGTGCGGCGTGTCACGTGCCGCAATACACCAGCGTGTTCAGCGTATGTTTGATGACGGCGTGATAACGGGTTCCGGTTATCATGTAAACCCCCGCAGCATAGGTTACAACACCTGTACATATGTTGGTCTTACTCTGGAGAAAGGCTCCATGTACCATCAGGTAGTGGCAGAGCTGGATCAGATACCTGAGGTGGTTGAGAGCCATTTCACTACAGGCCGTTACACCATGATGATTAAGCTTTACGCACGTGACAACTCACACCTGATGGAGCTTATCAACGGCCGTATCCAGGAGATTAAGGGCGTGACAGCTACAGAGACTCTTATCTCTCTTGATGAGAGCATTAAGAAAGAGATTCCAATAGAGTAATCATGAATAAGGCAGACTGTCTTGAATCCGGGCTCCGCAAATTGGATTCCGGCATGGAGGTGTTGGGGTACAGTAACCCGGTGATTGGTATAAGCGGTAATTTCCGTGACGGAGACTGCACTCTTGCACAGGGATACTACATGTCCGTGCTTGAGGCTGGTGGAACGCCGGTTATCATACCTCCATATGATGATGAAAAAGCACTTGTATCAATTCTTGACAGTCTGGACGGCATAGTCCTTTCAGGTGGTGCCGATATAGACCCTGAGTACCTGCACGAAGAACCTCTGGACTGTATCTCCATTAACCCCCGTCGCGACGCCCAGGAACTCATGCTGGTACGTATGGCAGTGGACCGTCAGATACCTGTACTGGGTATTTGCAGGGGTATCCAGATGCTGACCGCCGCACTTGGGGGAAAGTTATACCAGGATATAAAAACTCAGCATGACAGGGAGTGCATAGAGCACAGTCAGACAATAGCCCGCCCACTGCCCTCGCATGAGGTAACTCTTGATAAAGACTCACTTCTCTACAGGTTGTTTGGAAAGGAAAGGCTGGCTGTAAACTCTTTTCACCATCAGGCGGTAAAAGAGGTGCCTGCCGGATTCCGTGTAACCGCGGTTGCACCGGACGGTATCATTGAGGGAATTGAGTCTACGGCATTCCGTCCGATACTTGGAGTCCAGTGGCATCCCGAGTGTTTCCTGCTTGGGAATGACCGTACCATGATGCCCATATTCAACTGGCTCATGGAGCAGGCATCACTGTTTAAACGCGCCAAGCAGCTGCATCAGAGAACCATAATACTGGACAGCCACTGTGACAGCCCCATGTTCTTTGACAAGGGCGCTCATTTCTACCAGAAGGATCCGGGTGTTACGGTTGAGTATGAATATGTAGGTGAACCGTCACCTGACGGCAGCCCCACATTCAGTTACAATCCGCTGGTTGACCTGCATAAGATGATCGCAGGACGTCTGGATGCCAGTTTCATGGTGGCTTACCTGCATCAGTATGACCGTGATGCGGAGTCACTCAAGGCAGCCATAGCCAAGGCAGACCGTCTGCTTACGCTTATTGATGAGCGCATTGGTGAGTGCAGTGGTTATGCAGCCATAGCTACTACTCCGCAGAAGTTGTGGCAGAATAAGAGTAAAGGCATAAAATCTGTAGTAAAAGGCATTGAGAACGGCTATGCCGTGGGCTTGGATATAGATAATGTAGACAGGTTCCGCAGCCGTGGCGTGGCATATATGACCCTGTGCCACAATGGTGATAATGATATCTGTGACTCACATAAGGGTAACCATGAGCATAACGGCCTGTCGGAGTTTGGAAAGCAGGTGGTAGCACGCATGAACAAGGTGGGTATGATGGTTGACCTGTCACATGCATCGGAGAAAAGTTTCTGGGATGCGATGGAGTGCAGCTGCAAACCTATCATATGCTCACATTCATCGAGCCGTGCCCTGTGTGACCATACCCGCAACCTGACAGATGAGCAGATGCGTGCCCTGGCAGCATCAGATGGCGTAGCTCAGGTATGCCTGTACAGCGGTTTCCTTAAGAAAGGAGGTAATGCTACCGTAGAGGATGCCGTACGCCATATCATGCACATGATTGATGTCATGGGCGTGGAGCATGTGGGTATAGGATCTGATTTTGACGGTGGCGGCGGGCTGCCCGGTCTGGAGGATGCCTCCTGGTTCGTATCGCTTACGGAGCGTCTTATGGCCGAGGGGTTGAGTGACAGTGACCTTTCACTCGTCTGGGGTCTCAATTTCCTGAGGGTCTGGAACCTCAACGCTGACGGTATCTGCCGGCTCTGATGTGGCGGCCTTGGCCTCCTTGCGGGCCTTGGCATTTGCCCTTATCTGGCGGTATTTCTCCTTATTCTTTTCACGGCGCTGCTTACGCTCGGCGCGCTGGCGTTCCTTTTTCTTCTTGTCAGACTCGGCTTTCTTGGCCTTGTTCTGCAGACGGTCCAGATTCTTCTTATGGGTGTCAACCTCCTTCTTCTTGGTCTTTTCCTTAAGGAGCTTGTCAGGTTTCTGCTGTGTAAGAGGAGTGTTATCGACAACCCACTCATCGGTCTCATGGGTCCAGTCCTGCTTGAGGTTCCATGGCCTGTTTATGTACCACACACTCTCAGCATGACGTTTGGATTCATATTCTCCCGTATCCCACTTGCCGTTACCGTTCTCATCATTGAACATGGATATGTAATACTCTGCCGGGGATAGCAGGAAGAAATCAACGCTTCCGTTCTCTAGTGTCTCGGTGCGAACTACACTGCCGGAGTTGTTATGCAGCCTTACGGTATATCCAGGTTGGGGATTGGCTACGTTCACGGTAAGTGTGCTGTACTGGTTGAGGGCGTTGAACCTGAGTGTTGACTCAATGGGCTGGTTATGCAGTCCGTACAGGCCCTGGATACTTGCAGAGTCTATGTTTATGCGGAACGTCTCGCCGGGTCTCCACTCACCGTATATGTAATAACGGAGTATGTTTATGGTGTCATGCTCTATCTCATAAGGTACTGATTCCCATAGGGAGTCCACCTTATGATAAAGGTGAATGGCCGTATCAGACAGGAATGTGACGGGCTCCTTGAAGGTGAGTGTCACGTCCGACAGTATGCTCATTGACGAGCCCGATGTAAGGCTTGCGCTTATAAAGTCAATCTTGGGCTCAAGCAGTTTGGCTATGCCGGCAGAGTCACCTGCACGTTCCAGACGGCGCAGCTTCTTTTCAAACTCCTTCTGGTCATCCTCGGCCTTACGGGCCATCTCCTTGAGGATCTTCTCACGGCTCTTCTTGGGCGAGAGGTTAAGGGTATCGGTAGTGGGAACCAGCACGCTGTTGGTATCGGATGCCATATAGGTTATGGCAAGTGAAAGGGTGTCCATGTAATAGACCGACGTATCTTTCATCCAGAACAACAGTGTGTCATAACGCTCGCTGTGCTGTACTATGTAGGCGTCTTTCTCATCAAAGTTAAGGCCTTTGATGGTGGGCATGGAGTCTAACGGCAGAGCAAATCTGATAGAGAATTTCTCATGATTGGGGCGCTCGGCTCCTGTCATGTATTGTTGTACCGGCTCAGGTGTGAAAGCCAGCATGATGATGTCATCGGGAAGGAATCTGGTATATGATACCAGTAATGTGGTGTCCAGACTGCCGTCGGCTGCAAAAATGGAATCCTCACGGTAGCTGATCTGGGTTGTGGGAACTATTACCGAGTCCATCCAGGCTATCTTCTCATTGCGCTGAGAGTAGCTGAATGACTGGTCCATGTCCATTACGGCATATGCCCTGTATGTGCCGGGAGCGATGCCGCGTATGGTAAAGTGTCCGTAAGCATCAGTACGTGACACTCTCTCAAACTGTTTGGTTGTGAATGCTGAGTCTGACAGGTCACTGTGCAGACCCACGGTTATACCCTTGACGGGTTCCAGGTCCTGGGCGTCAAGCACGTAGCCCGATACCTCAAGAGTGTCAATGGCATCGCCGGTACTGAAACGGAAACAGTAGTCTCCAAGCGGGTTGCCCTCATTGTTGTCAACAATGCCATCGGCAAAATCAATGGAGTAGGTGGTGTTGTCTCTGAGTGAGTCAAAAAGTTCTATCTGGATTTTCTTGCCTACCACCTTTATTTCAGGCTGTTCCAGCTGCGGCGGTGATACCACGACCTTCTCGGCGGCATTCTCAATCTTGATGAATTCATTGAAATCAATGGTGATCTTGCGGTTTTTTACGCCTGTGGCACCATTCTCAGGGTGGCTGCCTGTTATACGGGGTGGGGTTTCGTCATAAGGGCCGCCGTCAGGATTGCCTATGGCCGCACAACCCGACAATGCGGCAAAGGCCAGTATAGCCGATGCCGCATTGAAAAGTGTACGGGTTATTTCGCTGAAGCGATTGCTCAATCCTTGAACTTTTTGAAAATGACGCATGAGTTGTGTCCGCCGAATCCGAACGTGTTGGACAGTCCGGCGCGAACCTCTCTTTTCTGCGCTTTGTTAAAGGTAAAGTTCATGCGGTAGTCAATCTGCTCGTCCTCATCACCATCTTCATGGTTGATTGTGGGCGGTACAATGTCATTCTTGACGGCAAGTACGGTTGCAATTGCCTCAATGACACCGGCACCACCAAGCAGATGGCCTGTCATGGATTTGGTAGAACTCAGGTTCATGTCATAGACATGATCGCCGAATACTGACTTGATGGCCTTGCACTCTGCAATGTCACCAAGAGGAGTTGATGTGCCGTGCATGTTCACGTAATCAATATCCTCAGGTTTCATTCCGGCATCATCAAGTGCCTCCTGCATTACACGTGCTGCTCCGCGGCCTTCGGGCTCAGGTGCTGTCATGTGGTATGCATCGGCGGTAGCACCCCATCCGGCAACCTCGGCGTAGATCTTGGCGCCGCGTGATATGGCGTGCTCATACTCCTCAAGTATAAGGATTCCGCCTCCCTCACCCAGAACAAATCCGTCGCGGCTGGCGCTCATGGGGCGTGAAGCCGTCTCGGGTGAGTCATTACGGGTTGAAAGTGCGTGCATCACTCCGAATCCGGTTACACCGCAGTCACCAAGTGCGGCCTCGGCACCACCGGTAACGATGGCGTTGGCCTTACCCAGACGTATCAGGTTCACGGCATCAATGATGGCGTGAGTGCTGGATGCGCAGGCTGATGATGTTGCATAGTTGGGGCCTCTGAGCTTGAACATGATGGATATCAGTCCGGCTGCAATGGATCCCAGTATGCGCGGTACGAAAAACGGAGTTACCTTAAGTTCCTGACCTGCTTTCTTCTGTTCGTGGATGGCATCTATGCCCTCTTCAAAGGAGTCAACACCGCCAATACCGAAACCAAGGACTACACCTATGCGGTCCAGGTCCTCTTTCTCAAGGTCAAGAGCTGAATCCTTGATGGCCTGAACTGCAGATGCAATGGCAAAATGACTGTATTTGTCAAGTTTGCGTGCCTCTTTGCGGTCCATATACTCGGTAATGTCAAAGTTCTTGACCTGACATCCGAATTTGACCTT
This sequence comes from uncultured Prevotellaceae bacterium, assembly GCA_900319225.1. Taxonomy (GTDB): domain Bacteria; phylum Bacteroidota; class Bacteroidia; order Bacteroidales; family Bacteroidaceae; genus Colenecus. Next base: position 196,387 of record ONNV01000010.1, read on the forward strand.
GGTCTGTATGGCCTCAGTGTCAAAATTGGTAATAGGAGCGGCACCGCTCACACCCTTGATGGCATTATCCCAGAATTCAGGGATAGTATTACCAAGAGGGTTGACGGTACCGAGTCCGGTTACGACAACTCTTTTAAGATCCATCTTATGTGGAAGAAGATTGCTAGTTTACTTTGTAGCTGCCTGGCTGATGAGCTCGATAGCCTCACCTACGGTTGTGATCTTCTCAGCCTGATCATCGGGAATTGAGATACCAAACTCCTTCTCGAACTCCATGATGAGCTCTACGGTATCCAGTGAATCTGCACCCAGGTCAGCTGCGAAGCTTGCCTCAGGAGTAACCTCTGATGCCTCAACACCAAGTTTGTCAACGATGATAGCCTGAACTCTCTCTGCAATCTGTGAATCTGCCATAATTGTAAAATTTAGTTTTAAAAAATGAATTTGGGTGCAAAGAAACCCATTTTAGGTGGGCGTCACAAATAATGAAAAAACAAAACGGGTGCCGGATGCACAAATGACCTAAGTGTGTGTAATATTGTTTTGAGCCTAATGGTTGGCTATTCAGAAAAATACCGCTAATTTTGCACCATCAATATTGAACATTCGTTGTCATGACATTCACTCAGCAAAGTTTTGAGATTTTTGACCGTGCAATAGCCGATTACCATAAGACGGATAATGTAGATACCCCTATATCCAATCCCTACAAGGAGAAAACAATAGAGTTCTATCTCTATCTCAAGAACTGGATTGATACCGTTCAGTGGCATCTGGAGGATATAATCCGTGACCCGCAGATCGATCCCGTTGAGGCATTGGCCATCAAGCGTCGCATAGACCGTTCAAATCAGGAGCGTACTGACCTGGTTGAACTCATTGACAGCTATTTCCTGGAAAAATACAGCAAGGTGCAGACTCTGCCCGATGCTACAATCAATACTGAGAGCCCCGCATGGGCTGTAGACCGTCTTTCAATCCTGGCACTCAAGATTTTCCACATGAAGATTGAGGCCGACCGTACCGATACCCCGGCCGATCAGCAGCAGCGTTGCCGCGAGAAACTGGCCGTGCTTATGGAACAGAAGAAAGATCTCTCTCTCGCCATCGACATGTTGCTTGACGATATGGCCGCCGGACGTAAGTTCATGAAGGTGTACCGTCAGATGAAGATGTACAACGATCCTACACTGAACCCTGTTCTTTACGGGCAGAATGGCTCAAAATAAGACTCCAAAATACAAAAACGTTTTCGTTAAGCCAGACGAACAGAGGGAGTTTACTCACTCTGTTGTGGCGAGAAAAGGTCGGATGAAATCCAATGTACTCTTGATACGCTTCTCCGCAATAGGAGACGTGGCTATGACCGTTCCCGTGATTCATTCATTGGCTACGGCTTACCCCAGTGTGCGTTTCACCATGCTCACAAACGTAAAGTTTGCCCCATTCTTTGAGCATCTGCCCGCCAACGTGGAATTCCTGGGCGTGAACCTGAAACAGGATTACCATGGATTCGGAGCAATGCTGCGTCTGTACCGCATGCTGCGTAAGAGACGTTTCGATGCTGTGGCCGACCTGCACGGTGTGCTGCGTACATCGGTCCTGTCATTCTATTTCCGTCTTGCGTTCAGGAAGGTGTGCCGCATAGACAAGGACCGCCGCTCCCGTAAGCGTCTTACCAGGCTCAAAAACAAGGATCTTACTCCGCGTCTTACATCATTTGACCGCTATAAGGCTGTTCTGAACGGATTGGGATTCAACTTTGATATCAACTTCAACTCAATATTCGGCAGCGGCAAGGGTGATCTCTCCAAGATCAGTTTCATTGGTGAGAAAGACTGCCCGTGGATAGGAATCGCTCCTTTTGCAGCGCATAAAGGTAAGATCTATCCTCTCTACCTTATGGAGGATGTCATAGCTCAGCTTGACTCTGCCGGTATCTGCCGTCAGTTCGTGTTCGCTTATGGCCGTGAGGTTGTGCAGATTGAGGAGTGGACCAAGAAATACCGCTCTGTTGAGCTGGTTGACAACCGTTTGGGAATACAGGGTGAACTGATACTTATGAGTCATCTGAATGTGATGCTGGCTATGGATTCGTCAAATATGCATATGGCATCACTCACGAATACTCCGGTTGTATCAGTCTGGGGCGCCACACATCCGGTTGCCGGGTTCAAGGGATTCGGCCAGAAGGATGAGGACTGCGTCCAGCTGGATCTTCCGTGCCGTCCCTGCTCCATCTACGGCAAGAAGGAGTGCATCTACTCCGATTACCGCTGTCTTACCGGTATCGATCCTGATACCGTCTTTGCCAAAGTCAAAAAATATCTCTGATTTGCAGAGGGGCACAAAGGGGACGGTTCTATCTGTGCCCTTATTTTATATTCTGCTATTTTGAAGATATCGTTAAGGGCACAGATAGAACCGTCCCCTTTGTGCCCCTTTGTGCCCCTCTAAAGGTAGAGGGGGAATTCGGGTCCCATATTGAAGAGGAGGTCTACCGCGCTCAGGTTGGGCTGGAATCCGTATTTCTGTTTGAAAACCTGCCAATAGGGGCGGTTTTGTGATGTCTGTTGCGGGTCTATGAGCTGGCGCAGGTCATTGATGCCCGTGGAGAGTCTTGAATAGGACTCCGTGAGTTTTATCTTCTTGTCCATACCCGCCAGCTTGAGAATGAGCTCTGTCAACTGCGTGTTGAAATCTATCAGGAACTCTATCCTGCGCTCATAGAACGGGCGGAAATCATCCTGGTAGTACATAAAGAACGGGCTGTTCATGTAGGCCGATTCCAGTGCGTTCCAGTGCTGGCGGCGCCAGTCACCATGGTCACTGATACGCACGTCTTTCATCAGCTGCTTTGGGCTGTCGGACTTTACTACCGGTATGGTAAGGGTCTGTATGCCACCTGCCGTGGCAATACGGCAACGGTTGCGGTAGGTCTGCTTGCAATAGTTGTCATACTGCTCTATAAGAACATCACCGCCACTTTTGATGACGGTGAAGAAGTTTACAGGTGGCAGATATGCCGAGCAGAGCAGCGTATTATCCATCAATTGTATTTCTTGACTGCGCGGAACAGACGGTTCCAGCGGATCTTGCCTTTCTGTCCCCAGTGCTTGTCCTGGTCAAGTGACAGCCAGATGAATACCGGACGGCCCACAATATGGTCCTCTGGTACATAACCCCAGTAACGTGAGTCAAGGCTGTTATGGCGGTTATCGCCCATCATCCAGTAGTAATCCATCTTGAAGGTGTAGCTGGTAGCCTTCTCTCCGTTAATTAGTATGGTTCCGTCATGTTCCACCTTGAGGTCATTGGACTCATATACCCTGATGATACGCTCGTAGAGAGGCAGGTTCTCAAGACTGAGTTGAACGGTTTCTCCCTTGGCCGGAATCCAGATTGGTCCGTAATCATCCACAGTCCAGTGGTGATTCATGTTATGCGGGAACATCCAATCAGATTCTGCCTTATCCCATGTACGTCGTGCTATGGTATCGGCTATATCCTTGCGCTTCTCCAGAATCTCCAACGCCTTAGCGGTAAGAGGAATCTCAACTATTCCCTTGCGGTTATATGAAGGTTTGAGACCGTCACTGCTCAGGTCCATTTTTTCCCTCAGCTCATCAGGTATGGGTTTGAGCAGTCTTACCATATAGTTGTGCTGAACTGCGTCCGGCTGTTTGTTGGCAACTCCGTCCAGATAGATTATTCCATCCTTTATCTCAAGTGTCTGTCCGGGCAGTCCTACACAACGTTTCACGTAGTTCTCACGGCGGTCTACAGGTCTTGTTATGACCTTTCCGAACAGGTTCTCGTGCTGCAGTATGATCTGGCGTCCAAGACTGTAGTAATAGTCATACAGGCGGCGCTGCTGTAGTACTGAGAGGGTATCGGGATCATAATACTTGTGCAGCATGTTGTTACTGTAATCCCGTCCCTCCTTGTAGGCCTGAATATAGTAGTCTATTACCTGTGTGTTGGTTACGACCGTATCGCCCGACGGGTAATTGAATACCACTATGTCATTCAGCTTTATCTTGCCAATTCCCTTTACGCGGTCATACGGCCATTGGGGCTTGTCAAAATAGCTCTTGCCGCCACCGGGGAACGTGTTCTGTGTGAGGGGCATGGTAAGCGGGGTCATGGGCTTGCGCGGACCGTAGGCCACCTTGCTTACATACAGATGGTCACCTATGAGCAGGGATTTTTCAAGTGATGAAGTAGGTATAGCGTAGTTCTGGAACAGGAATATGTTTACAAAGTATACTGCAACCAATGCAAATACAATTGCATCTATCCATTCAAATATCTGATACAGGGTCTTGTTCTTAAGGCTTTTCCACCATTTCCAGTTAATGATGCGTGTAACGAATGCATCAAAGATTAAAGGTATGAGTATAATTCCAAGCCAGCTTCTGACCCATATCAGGAACAGAACGTACAGGATAAGGTAAACAGTTGCCTTGATCCAGTTCTTACGGCTAACCTCCTTCAGATTTTTCATTTGAGTCTTTTGTTACAGGGAGTTCATAAGATCATCCATCTTGAGGAATCCCTTATGGTTTACTGTGTATTCTGCTGCAAGCACAGCTCCAAGTGCCAGACCGCTGCGGTCCTTGGCATAATGGATAATCTTTATGAAATCTGCACTTGAATCATAGGTTATCTCGTGGATTCCTGCAATCTCGCCCTCGCGAATGGAGTCTACGCGTATGTTCTGGGGCTCACATTCGGTACTGCCGCTTACAGTCCCGTCAGGATTGAGCAGAAGACCCTTGCTCCAGCCTGTCTTGCGGTCCAGCTGGCTGATGATACCCTCGGCAAGCGTGATGGCTGTACCGCTGGGTGCATCCAGCTTATGGATGTGGTGAGTCTCGGACATGCTGACCTCATACATGGGATAGCTGTTCATGAGCTTGGCCAGATATGTGTTGATTTTGGCAAACAGAGCCACGCCGATGCTGAAGTTGCTGGACCAGAACAGAGTCTTGCTGCCGTCCTTGCAGAGGTCCTGCATCTCCTGGCAGTGGTCTGCCATCCATCCGGTACTGCCGCTTACTACCTTGACTCCGTGCTCAAAGCATTTGAGAATGTTGCCATAGGCCTGTGTGGGAGCGGTAAACTCTATTGCCACATCAGCGCTCTTGAACTCGGGGCTGTCAAAGTCCTGGGGGTTGTCAATATCTATCTTGCAAACTACGTTGTGACCGCGTGACAGAGCTATCTTCTCTATCTCGTGGCCCATCTTACCATATCCAATTAGAGCTATCTTCATAGATTAAAACATGCTTTGAGTATTATCCTTGACGTGCTGCAGAATGCTGCTGAACTTGTTGTCCATGGTTGTACCGGGCAACTCCTTCCATTTTGCATACTGGTCTTCATTAAGTGCCTTCTTGTAACGCTTGTCAAATTTCTCAATGATCTGGTTATAAATCTTGCGGGCACCCTCAGTATCAAACTTGACCTCTGTCTCTGGCTGAGCTGCCATCATGCCACGGCCGCGGAAACCGCCGTTCTGCATCATCTGGTACTCTCTTACAGACATCTGGAGGTTGCGGCAAAGCTCCTCAAACTCCTGAGCGTACAGTTTGATAACCTTGTCAAACTGCTTCTCTGTCAGGTCCAGATAACCTGCTACATCCTGAATACGGGCGTTTGCTATAGAGTCTGACTCAAGCTCATAGAAAGGTTTGTTGGCTCCTCCCATGGGCATACGGCCTCCCATAGGACGTCCGCCCATGGGCTGTGCTGTTGCAATTACTGCCACAAGGCAAGCTGCAATTGTAAAAAGTAATTTCTTCATTGTTATGTGTTAAAAATATTTGGTAGTAAAAGCTTTAAAGCAAAGATACTCTTTCCAGTTATGCGCCGGAAAGAGTATCTCTAAAATATGTAAGTCTAATTATTAGAGCTTCGGTCCAGCTGCAACGAGAGCCTTACCAGCCTCATTACCCTCATACTTCTTGAAGTTCTTGATGAAGCGGCCAGCCAGATCCTTAGCCTTCTCCTCCCACTCTGAAGCGTTGGCGTAAGTGTCGCGAGGATCAAGGATTGCAGGATTTACGTTAGGCAGAGCTGTGGGAACCTCAAAGTCAAAGAAGGGGATCTTCTTGGTCTGAGCCTTGAGGATGCTGCCATCCAGGATAGCGTCGATGATACCACGGGTATCAGGAATTGAGATACGCTTGCCTGTGCCGTTCCAACCGGTGTTAACCAGGTAAGCCTTGGCACCGCTCTTCTCCATCTTCTTAACCAGCTCCTCAGCATACTTGGTAGGATGCAGCTCAAGGAATGCCTGGCCGAAGCAAGCTGAGAATGTGGGAGTGGGCTCGGTGATACCGCGCTCAGTACCAGCCAGCTTAGCTGTGAAACCTGACAGGAAGTAGTACTTGGTCTGCTCGGGAGTCAGGATTGATACAGGAGGCAGAACGCCGAATGCATCGGCTGACAGGAAGATAACGTTCTTAGCGTCAGGACCTGCACTCTTGCCGTTTACCTTCTGGGCAATCTTCTCGATGTGGTCGATAGGATATGATACACGTGTGTTCTCAGTAACGGTCTTGTCAGCGAAGTCAATCTTACCGTTCTTATCAACAGTTACGTTCTCCAACAGAGCGTTACGCTTGATGGCACCGTAGATGTCGGGCTCGTTCTCCTTGCTCAGGTTGATAACCTTAGCGTAGCAGCCGCCCTCCAGGTTGAATACGCCCTCATCATCCCATCCGTGCTCGTCATCACCGATGAGCAGACGCTTAGGATCAGTTGAAAGAGTGGTCTTACCAGTACCTGACAGACCAAAGAATATAGCGGTGTTCTTACCCTCCATGTCAGTGTTGGCAGAGCAGTGCATTGAAGCGATACCCTGCAGAGGCAGATAGTAGTTCTGCATTGAGAACATACCCTTCTTCATTTCACCACCGTACCATGTGTTGATGATAACCTGCTGACGTGACTTGGTGTTGAAAGCAACGCAGGTGTCTGAGTTCAGACCCAGCTCCTTGTAGTTCTCAACCTTTGCCTTGCTGGCGTTGAAGATAACAAAGTTGGGCTGGAACTTCTCCAACTCCTCTGCTGAAGGCTGGATGAACATGTTCTTGATGAAGTGAGCCTGCCATGCAACCTCAACGATAAAACGTACTGCAAGACGGGTAGCCTCGTTAGCGCCGCAGAATGCGTCAACTACATAAAGCTCCTTGCCGGAAAGCTCCTTGATGGCAATCTCCTTAACCTTTGCCCAAACCTCCTCGGTCATGGGGTGGTTATCATTCTTGTACTCATCAGAGGTCCACCATACGTTGTTGTGACTCTCGTCGTTGTCAACAATGTACTTGTCCTTAGGAGAACGACCGGTAAATACGCCAGTCATTACGTTAACTGCGCCAAGCTCGGTCTCCTGACCCTTGTCATAACCGGTCAGACCAGCCTTGGTCTCCTCTTTGAACAGTTCCTCATAAGAAGGATTGTGTGCAATCACGGTTGAACCGTTGATTCCGTACACGCTTAAATCGATTTTTGCCATTGTTTTGTATGAATTTATTGTTGAACACTCTCAAAATCTGTGGTTTACGTGCCCGTTTTAAAGCACCCTTGTAAACCGGCTACAAAATTACTCTGTTTTCAGCTAACCAAAAACTCCAGACCGCCTTTTTACGTGCGTATGCACATTATTTAATATTTGATAACAAAACTGCCTACCATACATTACAAAAAAGAAGGCCGGATTTGATCCGACCTTCCAATTAATGGTTCAAACAGGGCAAATTACCTTATCATGAACGTAATGCCGTTGATGATGTACAGACCCGGTGAGAGTTGTTCAATGGATTCAGCATCAACTATGCGTCCCATAGAATCGTAGATTATCATTTTATCGGTAATATCTATGTCAGTATCCAAACGTATGGGTTCCACAGATGTATCGATTGCAATGTTCTTGAACAGTTTCCATCCATTAGCATCTTGATAAGTCCCAACTGACCCATCGGGTACATAAAGAGTTGCATTGTTGAACACTTTCTCCGAGAATGGTCCTGCATATGCCTGTTCTGGGAACTCATCTCCTATAGGCTCAAAGAATAGCTGGTCAAGCGCCACCTTTTTTGTGATACCGTTTCCTTTTATAGTAGTTATCCGTACAGTCACGCTAAGACATTCAGGAATATTCAGAGTGTTGGGTATGAATACAGAATCATAATCAGCTGCTCCCGTCTCAAAACTAATTCTTGTTGATCCTTTCCTGCCCGAATAAATAGTAACATTTCCATCAGAAGTATTCGCAATTACTTGGAAACTGATTTTGTTTGGTAACTCATCACTGTTGGGAACTACTCCTACTCCGATTCTGTATGAACCGGCCGGAATGTAATTGGAAACAAAATCATAAGTCCAGGTTGAAGACTGGTGAGATATTTCGGTGACATACCGGTTTAGTTTAGAATTTTGAATTCTGTTTACAATAAAGTTGTCGTCTGCAATGATGAAATCATTGAAACTAACTGCTATTGTTTGTGGAACATCATACAAGTTCATCAAACCGGGAGTTGGAGTATGAGCCGCAACACTGCTGATATTGTTGCATTTGTTGAAAGCATTTTTACCTATCTCGGGCGATCCTTCAAAGGTAACCCATTCAAGTCTGTTACAGTTTTCAAATGCCCTTTCTCCTACTATTTCTACACTGGTTGGTATTTGGATGAATCTTAGATCTGTGCAATCCTTAAATGAGAAGTCGGAGACTTTTGTAACTGATGAAGGTATATAGTATCCTCCCTTGTGGGCTGTAGGGCATATTATGAGAGTGGTGCAATCCTTGTTTAGCAATACTCCGTCAACAGAGGCATAGTGAGTATTACCGTTTAATACTGTGATACTCTCTAATTGTGATTCCATGGAATATGATCTTGGCCTTGGAATATAAGTGTCGTTATAGGAAGGGTTAATGAAGTAGTAACGCTCAACTAATGTATCGTAAGGAGTAAAGAAGAAAACCCCGGAGTCTATATAGTTTACATATTCCGATACTACAACTTCCTTTATACCTTTTGTCAGGATATTCTTTAAATTGTTTATGGAATCATCCAGAATGGTGACGCTACTAATGTTGTTGCATTTGTACAGGTTGAAATCAATAGGAGACTCCTTGTATATGTATGTTACAGTGTCATATTGATTTGGCTCTGGAGCCTCCAAGTCTCGCCACAGTTGCATCAGTTTGGTTTCCTTGAATGAAACTGCCACTGATTGCAATTTATCACAACCATCAAATACGGAGCTGATATATCCTGCTTCATAACTAGGGTTCTGGGGGCTGCTTGTTCTTATTCCCGTTCCGGAATAATCAGGTTCCTGCTGATAGTCGTATCTTCCACTTGGATAGTCGCATTCATATACAGCTTTCACTGTTCTTGGAATATAAACGGTTTCAAGATTGCTTAAACCCCGGAAAGCGTTGGCCGGTATTGTATCCCAATCAAACTCGTAATTGTAGCCTCCTCCCTTTGGACCGGCGGTCTTAAGGGCGTCACATCCTTCAAAATGATCAAGAAGGTAACTATACCAATTATAATAATCATATTCGTTAGACCTGGTTATTTTGTTAACTGTTGACGGTAAAGACAGGTATGAAAGGGAGTTGCAATCATAGAAGGTGTTGAAATAGATGGTGGTAACACCTGATGGAACAATTATTGACTTCAAGGAACTGCATCCGGCGAATGCATATTCACCTATGCTGTCAACCTTTGAAGGTATGTTTATTGATTCAAGACTGCTGCATCCTTCAACCAGATGAGGTGCGATATAACTGATTCCTGAAGGTAGTGTCAATGACGTAAGACTGCTGCAATTTGAAAATGCGTAATCCCAGATTTCTGATACGCCAGCCGGTATGTTGATTGATGGAAGACTGCTGCAGCCAGAGAAAGCACCAGACATGATAGTGTCAACACTTGAAGGGATGGTAACTGATGTCAAACTTAAGCAACCACTGAAAACGCCTCCTTCTATTGTTGTAACACCAGAGGGTATGTCAATCGAGGTTAAACTGCTGCAACCTGAAAAAGCGGAGTTTTCTATTCGTTTAATACCGGAGTGAAGGTTGACTGTCTTTAATCCGATGCAATCCATAAAAGAACACCAACTGATACTGGTAATACTCTCCGGGATTGTTATTGACTCCAAGCCGGAGCAACCGTAAAATGCAAATGAACCGATGCTTATAACATTTGACGGAATATCAATAGATGTCAAACCACTACATCCGGAAAATGCATAATAACGTATGTCGGTTACGTCTTGGGGTATAATCGTGTTTTTGCATCCTGAAATCAAAGTGTTGTTTTTGGTATGAATTATTGCGTTACAACCATATCGGCTGTCATAGACTGAATTGTCAGGGTCTACTGATATGGAATTTAAACCAATACATCCACTAAAAGGATTGCCCTCAATAGTATTGACACTTGATGGTATTACTATAGAGGTCAATATTGTATTACCGGAAAAGGCGTTACCCGTTATAGCCGTTACAGTGTTTGGAATGAATGCGTTACCGGATCCGTATACCAAACGGTCCTTTTTTAGATGATAATACTCTCCACTATAGTAACGGTTAGATGTAGCACTTTGATCTTCATCTGATTCATACCAGAATACTCCATCAACGGATTCAATTATAGCGTTGCAGTTGTCTCTGCTGTCAAAAACCGGATTGCCGGGATTAACTGATATTGATTCCAAATTTGTGCAATAGTTGAATAGATAATGGTCAAGACAAGTTACAGCATCGCCAATGACAATTGTCTTTAATGTGTATCGGGAATTCTCAATGAGTCGGATTCTGTCCAATGATACGTTGGCATTCCAATTCAGTGTTTCAATAGAGTACAGACGATCAAAAGATCTGCGGTTAATAGTCTTTACACTGGCGGGGATTGTGATTTCTTTTAATCTGGTGCAGTTATAGAAAGCTCCGGTATATTCAATTCCAGTAACATCATTGCCAAAGATTAATGCTTCAGGTTGCGCCTTTTCCAATATGTCTTTGGGTGAATTGTTGGAATTCCAATACAAGGTCTTGATTCCAGCGATAGAATAATCGCTCATGGTAGGAATAATGGCCGGTAATTGTAAAGTCATACTATTGCAACCATAAAATGCACACTCTCCTATAGAAGTTATGCTTGATGGAATCTCTACTGTGGTTAAGGCGGTGCAACCCTGGAAAACGCCGTCTTCAATGCTTGTCATGCTTTCCGGTATGGCTACCGATAACAGCCCCGTACAATCAAGAAAAGCCCATTTACCAATACTGTCAATACTGTAAGGCAGATTAATGCTTGTCAATCCGGAACAGCCGTAGAACGCGCATTCTCCGATGCTTGTAGCAGTGACAGGTGTGACAGTATTCTTACAACCGGCTATAAGTGTGTTTGTTGCTTTCTTCATTACTGCGTTGCAGTTGTCGCGACTATCATAGACATCGTTGTCTGGTGATACCTTTATTGATTCCAGGCTGTTACAGCCATAAAACGCTCCGGCGGGTATCTGTATTACGCTTCCTGGAATGCTGATAGAGGTGAGTTGCTTACAGCACTTAAAGGCCATATCAGATATGGCTTTTACGTCATAATTGTTTCCATTATGTGTTATGGAGGATGGAATGGATACCTCTCCCTGGTAATGATCAGTATTACCCAAGGTGGTTACAACTGCCATTAGGTTATCCCCGTTTCCACTTAGAGTGTCTGGCATAAGGCGGTAATAAATACCATTCACATCAAATATCTGCGATTGGGCACAAATAGCTGTTATGTAGATCAAAGCCCAAATTGATAGTATTATCCTTTTCATAATAGTGCGCATTTTTGAGTAAAACAATCAATGCCTATCCTCTGGCCCATTCTCGCCCGAATAGATTGAATAGGGGACAATCTCAAGGAAATTTAGAGGAATCATGGCATCAGAGCCATTCAGTTGTCTAAGACGCAGGTAATAATCCTTTCCTGCTTCCATGTACATCTCCGTTACGATCCTGCGGTATAATATATCGTGGTTACGCAAACGATCACTTATTTGTGATCCCATAGCAAAGCTATCGGGATATTTCATATATCCATGACTGCGCATCAGCAGGTCATTGGCGTGGATGTTGTGTTCAGTTTCCTGATCTGTATAACCCTCAAGATCACTATCTCTGACATAACCGATTCTGGGATCTGTTGTCATTATTGTCATATCAACAGGAGTACCGTTGGGAATAAGGTCATCAGGTTCTTTGCCGGTGTAGTATAACACTGTTCCTCGCATTTTTCTAGAACGTTCTTCACTCTGCGCGTTACTTGTGACTCTTATTTCATATATTCCGGACTCGGGAACCGGCGGTAATCGGAATGTAATGTCAGCGTGACCGCGTAAGGCTAACTCATCATGATAAAGAATATCCCAATATTTATCCAGATATCTTACTCCCATGAATGTTTCCGGTGACCAACTTACGTTCTTGCAGTAACCATTCTTGAATGAATAAACAACAAAGGATGTAGGCCTGTCGCCATATGTTTGTCTCATTCTGCCTCTTGCTCCGCTGTTGATGAAGTCTGGAGAGAGAGTTGAGAACATAACCCTGATTCTGGTATTGAGAGCGTTCTTTGTATGCCGGTCAAACAGCAAAAGGCTGTCTACATAATAATAACCACCGTTCAAGGCATCTTGAGTATTTATCTCATACGTTTCATCCCAGTTCCATATCCTTATACCCTCTGCCTCAAGGTTTCCGGCAGTTACCGTTCCTTTGCGGTTTATGTATACGTTCTTTCCGTTATTACCGGATAATCGGTCATACGGAGTGCTTATGCGCATAATGGCATATGGATGCATGGTCTCGTAGAAATCCTGCATATCTATTGAATCCGGGCAGGCATTTTTATAGTTCCTAATGATATATTCATCAGTATAATTCAACATATTCCTGTTCAGCCAACAGGGTAGGATGTGGTATGATATGAGTTTGTTCAGTGAACTGTTCCTATCCGTGTCAGGTAGTGATGCGCCTTCTGGGTATACGGATATGGCCTTTGCCCTAAGGTCATCTACTGAGCGGATTCCATAAACACTTTGAAGTATGGAATCTGTTACAACAAACAGTGTATATTTGAAGTATCTTCGTTCCGGCCAGATTACCCTTTGTTGCTGGCCGTTACTGAAGCTTTCATAAGGTGTTGCATATTCCACTGCTACTCTTCCGGTTAATTCAAGACAAGCATATGTGGAGTCAAATTCCGGGGTGGGATAACTAAAATCCTGATACTGCTTGAGCGTATCTGAAAGACCGGTTAACTTAAGGGCATCATAGAATATTGTAGCTTTGTGGCTGTTGTAAGCCCTGGTGTTGTTTTCTTTGAGATAACCAGAGAGTAGGGTGTTGTTCTCACGGATTACACCATCTACGATATGAACATATCCATTAGCCAGGGGAATGTTTATATCTGTTATTATGGTCCTTTGGTTGATTGTTCTGATATAATCTATTGACGACTCTCCATATCTGGGTAATTGATTATACAGCATTATCTCTCCCAACAAATTTGGGAAAGCCTCATCACGATAAGCACCGGAATCTACCGGCAAGTCAAGTATCTTATCGCTAATATGAGTTCTGGCTATTGAGTCTGTAATGGAGTCAGGTAAACTCTTTACATTGTCAAAAAATAATCTTTTCCGGTAGGGATCATTTTCAGCCTCCTTTCTTTCAAGCAGATACTGTCTGATGGCAGCATTGCTTGGAGCGAAACAGGCTTGATAATAATTGGGGTTTTCTAGTTTAGTCCAAAGATCCGCTTTCTTGAGGATTGTGATGAAATCCGAGAACTCATTACCCGGATAGTCCTCCAGAAATGATGCGATGGTTTTTTCATCTTCCTGGCTCTGGGCCATCACTCCTGACGGCGCAAAAGCCAATAATACCATTACTGCGATGCTGGAAATTCTCATAAGCTTTAGTCCTTTATTACCGCTGGGTACTATGCGGAACAACAACTGCTGCTGGAAGCGTGAACCCGATAACTGTTTATGCAGAAACAGCTATACGCTTCCCTTTTTGCCATTATTACAAGGAGTTAAGTCCTTATGTGAAAGCCAAAAATACACATATTTTTACAAAATGCAAAAAAATGTTCAAATTCTTAATTCCATGTATTGTAGGCATTTACAATTAAAGGCGGTCTTAACGGCCGCCCTTAATGATATTCAGTTTGATTTATTTCCACTTGTAGTTGTTGCGCCACAGTCCGGGCAGGAAGTGGTAGTAGAGCAGATGGCGCCAGGTTACCAGGTCATGGGCTCCGGGTGCGTCGTCGTCATACTCGTGATTCACGCCAAGCTCGGTGAGCTGGTTGTGCAGGGTGGTGTGACGGCCCATAAAGCCGGTCTCGTACTGACCGCCGCCTACAAAGAGGTAGTCTATCTTCTTGTTGACATCTGGTTCCTTGATTGCCGGAGTCTCGTCTAGTTCTATTGCAGCGCTCAATATACCGGCCGATCCGAATACGTCCAGATTGCGCAGTGCTACGTATTGGGTCATACGGCCGCCCATGGAGAGTCCGCTCAGTGCGCGTGCATGCTTATCCCTGATGCAGCTGTAGTGTGACTCCACAAACGGGATGATGTTGTCAATAAGGTCCCTCTCTATCATGGGGAACGCCAGCTCCGTGTGCTGAGGGTGGCTGCGGGTTACCATCTGGTCATTTGGGAATACCACTATCATCTCACGGGCCTTGCCCTCGGCAATCACGTTGTCCAGTATCCAGTTGGCGCGTCCGTGCATGATCCAGGTCTCTGTAAGGTCACCCGATCCGCCCATGAGATATAGTACGGGGTACTTTTTCTTGGGGTTGTAGTTGGCAGGAGTGTACACAATCAGGTCACGCAGGCCATTTGTCACGTCAGAGTAGTAGTAATGGGTTGTCCATGAACCGTGCGGTACATCGGGCTTGGGGTCATACCATGCGGGCTCGTCGCCGTGAACAAAGAGCATGCTGAACGACGGCATTGCGGCATGTCCGGTAAACTGGTTGTTGGCATCGATGTTCTGCACTCCGTCAATTATGATGTAATAAAGGTATATCTCGGGAGCCAGAGGGCCGATGGTCAGCTCCCAGACGCCGTTATCGCCCTTGGTAAAGTTGGGGCGCTGACGGTTGTTGCCTACGAACATGGAGCCGGTCAGTTGGACAGACTGGGCATTCGGGGCGTTTACGCGGAATGTCACGGTGTGGTCATCATGCACCTCGGGTGACAGAACCCTGGCGTTATAAGGAAGTATGCCCTCAGGCTCGGTGCGCTGAGGGTCATACTGTATATTCACTCTTGACTGCTGTGCCATAAGGGGCAGAGCGGCCAGCAGCAATGTTGAAAGGAATAGTGAGCGTCTCATCACTTGAACAGTTCCTTGACGGTGAGTTCCAGATAGTCACGGCAGTTCATCCAGGTGTGGCCGCCTTCGGGGTTGTAGAAGGTGTGCTTGAGTCCCTGCTCAGTCAGGTACTTGTCAAGGCCCAGTGACTGGGTAATCAGGAAATCGGTCTTACCGGTACCCAGGAACATGAACTTGAGTTTTTTCTGAAGGGTCTTGATGGGGGCGTAGGTGCCATTCTCAAAGTTGCCCTTGTATTCATCCTCGCTGAATATGGCGGGTGCAAAAGCTGCCACATAGTGGAACTTGTCAGGATTGCCCAGTCCGGCAGCCAGTGTCTGGCGGCCTCCCAGTGAGAATCCGGCGATGGCGCGGTTATCGGCATCCTTAAGAACGTTGTAGTTCTTCTCAATGAACGGGATAACCTCTTCCACGAACTCCTTTGTGGTGAGTTTTACATCCATAGCATCGTAAGCCTGAGCCTTGCCCTGAGCTATCATCTCGGGATAGGGGTTTGCGTAAGGCATGACCACGATCATGCGCTTGGCCTCACCATTGGCTATCATGTTGTCCAGGATATTGTTCATCTGGCCAACCTTGAACCAGGTCTCGTAGGTATCGGTCATACCGTGAATAAGGTACAGGACGGGGAGTTTCTCCTTACCGTTGGGGTCATATCCTGCGGGGGTATATACGCACATGGGGCGCTCTATGCCGCAAGCCTTTGAATAGTAGTAGCGGTATGCAACCTTGCCGTGAGGAACACCCTCCTGGATGTCCTGAACAGTGGGAGCCTCGCCGCGAACGTCAACCAGACTGTACTTGAAGTTCTCATTGGGGAACAGGTGCATGTTGTTGGGATCGGCCACCTGTGTGCCGTCAATCACGAATGCATAGGGGTAGATATCTGGAGCGGGGGGAGTTACGGTGATGCTCCATACGCCGCGGTCATCCTTCTCCATAGCTGCTCTTGAGGCAAGCATCTGGCAATCAAGCTCAACCTTCTGGGCATCGGCGGCCTGGCAACGGAATGTAACTGAGCCGTCGGCATTGTACTCCGGTGACTTTACGCCTGCGGGGAACAGGCTTGACATGAGTGATCCGGTAAGACGTGAGGGCTCTGCGCCGCCCAGTTTCTCAAGGCGTACCTTCTCAGCCTCCTCAAGGCTCATGCTCTCTGCAACGGCCTTATCTATAACTGCCTGATCCTGGAACAGCAGGGGGAATGACTTCTCCAGCCAGTAGCGGGCGTTCATCCAGGTGTGACCGTACTTGTCGTGAGTGAATACCTTTACATTCTTGATGTTGTGGCGGTCAAGCATCTGCATCAGGTCCTTGGAGTTTCCGTACAGGAAATCATCGGTGCCGATGCCCAGCCAGAACAGATGTACCTTCTTGTTGAAAGCCTCCGAGTCCTCAAACTGGCTGTCGCGAACCTGAGTGAATGAACTGTATGAGCACAGGTATGAGAACTTGTCCAGATTGGCCAGTCCGATGGCCATACCCTGGTTACCGCCGCGTGAGAATCCGCCTATGCCACGATGGTCGGCATCGTTGATGGTGCGGTAGTTGCTCTCAACAAAGGGCATCAGCACGTCGGTGAAATCCTGGTTGAAGTTGTAGCCTCCGCCCATGCCGAAGCCACCGCCCATACCTCCGAATCCGCCCATTCCGCCTCCCTGGCGCTGGGGTTCGCGCTCGGTCTTGAGCAGAGTGGCATTTCCGTAAGGCAGAACCAGGATCATCTCCTTGGCCTTACCCTCTGCGATGAGGTTATCCAGGATGAGGTTCATCTTACCGACCTTGAAATATACCTCCTCAGTATCTGTGGTACCGCTTATGAGATACATCACAGGGTATTTCTTGTCCTTGTTTTTGGGATCGTCGTAGAACGGCGGGGTGTAGACGATTACCGGGATATGCATCTTGAGCCCGGGTGACCAGTAGTTCAGGTAATCCACGCTTCCGTGAGGAACGTCCTTGAGGGCGCTCAGCTTGTCGGCGCGCATGTCCAGAAGGCTGTTCTTGAAGGTCTCGTTGGGGAACCACTCGGCGCACTGGGGATCCATCACGCTGATTCCGTCTACCTCAAAATGGTAGGGGTAGATATCGGGCTCGGCCGGTCCGATGGTTGCGGTCCAGACTCCGTTTGCGCCTTTGGTCATATCCACGCTCTCGCTGAATTGGGTCCAAACCTTTACGGATTTGGCGTTGCGGTTTGAGTAGTTGAATGTCACTGTGTTATCCGGGTTGATAACAGTTGAGGGGGCCTGTTGACCCATGCCGCCCGGTTGGGCGCTCATTACTCCTGTCATGGCTGCAGCCACAAGGAGAAGAGTCAGATTCTTAATTCTCATAACGTATAATTGTGTTGAAATATTTTCGGGGTTTGAAGATACCTATTTAAATCAGAATTATGGTTGTTTTTGAGTCAAAATATGTACTTTTGCTAGGTTCCAGACCTCCCAATTTGAACAATAACTACAAAATACAATATGGAAGTAATAGATTTTAATAAGCAGAACAGTATTCTGAATCAGTTTATTGCCGAGATCCGTGACGTGAACATTCAGAAAGACCAACTCCGTTTCCGCCGCAACCTGGAGCGTATCGGTGAGATCATGGCCCTTGAGGTAAGCAAGAAACTTAACTATGTGACAAAGGATGTACAGACCCCGCTTGGTATATCGACCATCAATGTCCCTGAGGAGGATATAGTTCTTGGTACCGTATTCCGTGCCGGACTGCCCCTGCACCAGGGTTTCCACAACTATTTTGACCACTGCGAGAACGCGTTCGTATCGGCTTACCGCAAGTATCTGGATGAGGTGAACTTTGACGTTCATATTGAGTACATGGCATCGCCTAAACTTGACGGCAAGACCCTGATTCTGGTTGACCCCATGCTGGCAACCGGTAACAGTATGTATCTGGCATACCGCGCACTGCTGCTCAAGGGAACTCCCGCCCGTATACACCTGTGCTCAGTCATTGCAGCTCAGGCCGGTGTTGACTATGTATGCAAGATGTTCCCGCAGGATATCACAACCCTGTGGTGTGCCGCAGTGGATCCAGAGCTCAACAGCCACGCCTACATCATACCCGGTCTTGGTGATGCAGGTGACCTTTGCTTTGGAGAAAAGTAAAACAATCATATAGTCTGATTATTAACCAAATTCTTATGAAAAAAACCTTATTGACCGCCACAGCCGTGATATGCGGTGCTGTGGCGTGGGCACAGCCCAAACTAAGTGCAGACAATATTGATGAGGTGCTCAAGGCCATGACCCTGGAGGAGAAAGCTACCCTGATTGCCGGTGGCGGATGGGGAAGCATGAGCGCCGGATCCATGACAGCATCGGATATTGCAAATGTACCCGGAGCTGCCGGTTCCACACAACCCATTGCCCGTCTGGGAATACCTAAGACCATTCTGGCCGACGGCCCCGCCGGACTGCGAATCAATCCCACCCGTCAGGGTGACAGCCAGACCTACTACTGCACCGGTTTCCCTGTAGGTACTGTTCTGGCCTGCACATGGAATACCGAACTTGTGGAGCAGCTTACCACCGCCATGGGCCAGGAGGTCCATGAGTATGGTGTCGATGTACTGCTTGCTCCCGGTATGAACCTGCACCGTAATCCGCTTTGCGGACGTAACTTTGAGTATTTCAGTGAGGATCCCCTGCTTAGCGGTAAGATATCGGCCGCCTACGTAAGGGGCGTTCAGAAGAATGACGTGGGTGTATCGGTCAAGCACTTTGCCGCTAACGATCAGGAGATAAACCGAAGCGAGAACGATGCCCGTATCAATCCGCGTGCCCTGCGTGAGCTTTATCTCAAGAACTTTGAGATTACCATCCGTGAGGCCAAGCCCTGGACAGTGATGTCGTCATACAACAAGCTAAACGGCAGTTACACACAGCAGAGTCATGACCTTCTTACCGGATTCCTGCGTGACGAGTGGGGATTTGACGGTATCGTTATGACCGACTGGGGTAACAAGGCCGGAACAGTCGATGCAGTAAAGGCAGGCAACGACCTTATGGAGCCGGGTGACCGCTCTGAGTCGCAGCGCGTTATCGAGGCCGTCAATAATGGAACTCTGGATATAGCAGACTTGGACCGTAACGTCCGCCGCATATTGGAGTATATTGTAAAGACCCCCAACTTTAAGAAGTATAAGTTCTCAAACAAACCTGATCTGGAGGGTCATGCCAAGATGGTCCGTGAAGCCGCAGCCGAGGGTATGGTACTGCTCAAGAACAGTGGCAACCTGCCTATGGAAGCTAAGGGCAGCATAGCTCTGTTTGGACTGAGTGCATACAAGTCAATTGCCGGCGGTACAGGTTCGGGTAACGTGAACAAACCTTATATCCGCAATATCAGCGAAGGTCTTGAGGCTGCCGGATTCACACTTGATTCACGCCTTACCGATTTCTATGCAAAGCACCGTGACTATGTGGCCAGCCAGAACGCCCTGGGCATGGGTGGCGGTGGCCGCAACGTTTTGCTGGGTGAGGCTGTACTGCCCGAGGTTGCCATAAACCGTGCTGCAGTTCAGGCATGCGCACAGCGTAATGATGCAGCCGTAGTTGTTATAGGCCGTAACGCAGGTGAGGGCGATGACCGCCGTATGGTCGATGACTTTGAACTGACAGATGTAGAGCGCGCCCTGCTGCGTGACGTATGCAATGAGTTCCATAAGGTGGGTAAGAAAGTTACCGTAGTAATGAACATAGGTGGTGTAATAGAGACTGCTTCATGGAAGGGACAGCCCGATGCAATCCTGCTGGCCTGGACTCCGGGACAGGAGGTTGGTAATTCAGTAGCTGATGTACTGACCGGCAAGTCCAATCCGTCCGGTAAGCTCTCCATGACATTCCCGGTATCATATCTGGATATTCCGTCATCGGCCAACTTCCCCTATAACGGCCAGGTTCAGCAACAGCAGGGACGTGGCGGTTTTGGCGGCCGTAACGCAGGCAACAAGGATATTGACTATACCAACTATGCCGAGGGCATCTGGGTTGGTTACCGTTATTTCAATACCGCAGGCGTGGAGGTTTCATATCCGTTCGGCTATGGACTGAGCTACACCACATTTGAGTACAGCAAGCCCACGGTAAAGGCTAAGGACGGCGGTTTTGAGGCAACCATCACCGTAAAGAACACCGGTAAGGTGGCCGGCAAGGAGGCCGTAGAGATTTACGTGAGCGCTCCCGGCGGCGGACTTGTCAAGCCCGAGTCAGAGCTCAAGGCATTCGGTAAGACCCGTCTGCTGCAGCCCGGTGAGAGCCAGACCCTGACTTTCAAGGCCGATGCATACACTCTGGCCAGCTTTAACGAGGAGGCATCCGAGTGGCAGACCGCAGCCGGCAAGTACACCGTAAAGTTCGGAGCCAGCGCAACCGATATCCGCGCCACCGCAACATTCACCGGCAAGGCCAGAAGCTGGAAGGTTGAGAAACTCCTGCTCCCGCAGCAGCCCGTCCAGGAGATTGCAATCCGCTGATAACAAACAAGCAGGAAACGAGGGGGCCGATTGCGGACCCCCTCGTTTCTATATATCGTCATTTATACGTTATCATCGCTCCCATCCTTCAACTCTATATGTTTTTTCTATCAGCTTTCTGCTTTTATGGGTAATAGAATCCATAAACCAAAGTTCGATTCTTGCAACGTAATATTCACCCCATACCCCCTCATATATGGTAAAGTGTTTCTTGGGAAGTAATATATTAGCATCCACGGGACGTACAGATAGCATAGTTTGCTTCTCAATGCTATTACGGGAGAGTCTTTCGTTTTTACCAACTTCGTAGCATTCTATCCATATTTTCCCACACAATTTTTCGTGAAGATAGACACGATAATCATACATTCCACCTTGGGAACCATTATACAAAACTATGTCATTTTGAGACTGATTATCTATTTTAGCTTCTTCAATTTTGCCATCAAGCGGAATGAGATACTCTACTCCTTCGGGTATTGGATGTCTTTGACCGAATCTATCGTACATTCCACCAGTAAATAAAATCACTACAAACATGAAGAACGTTGCGATTACACATAAAGGTAAACATATTATTACCAAATACAAAAGTTTATTGCGCCTCTCTGGAATTTCATTATGACCTTTACAGAATACCAACACTACTATGCAGACTATCTGTGATAGGAATGCCAATACCACAATATAAAAACAAACATTTGTAAGCAATGGGCTTGTACAGAACAAATACTCACAGGCTATGATGAATAGGCATAGAACGAGCACGACGGGATACACCCACCAAAAACGTACCATTCGCTCTATTATTGTATTCATACTGTTTATGTTTGTTATGTAAAATTCTTTCACTTATTTGACAACAATTGCGTAGCCGCACTCCGTATCTGTTCCACCCTGAAGGACTGAACCTTCACAGGCTTGATAATAATCTCCTCTGCCATCTCAATAGCCCTGAGTGTATCACCGTTTTCTAAATACACCGTCATCATACTCTCCAACGGCTCAAACCTGCAAGGTATCATATCCAACGCATGTTGATATGCTCCAATAGCTTGATCAATCTGCCCTGTGTTCTCCAGATTATCTGCCAATAACATCTGTACATCATAATCATTCCATCCCTTACGGCATTCCTCTGTTACGGCCAGGCTCTCTTCATACCTACCAATATAGTTGAGTTCCGCTGCATAATTGTAAAGGAACAGCGGGTTATGCTGCATCTGTGGTTTCATCTTCTCGTAATAGGGCAGCATACGCTCCGTATGCCCGGCAAGTGAACGCTTGGACATTTCTGCCCACTTAAGATCCAGATACATCATACGTAATACAACCGCAAGCAATACAGAAAACAGTATTGGAAGCGTAATACGCAAGTACTTAGGTGTTTCCCATTCCTCTGTCCCTTCACTCTCCTTAAGTAAAGCAGGAATGATAGAAACTGCAGCAATGAACCATACAGCAGCATAATGGAACGGATAAGAGAACTGGCACATCACAAACACTGCTGCCGTTACAGCCAGTCCTATCACTTTGACATTCTCTCTGGAATTAAAAAGACGCTTAATCGTTAGTGCAAGCAGACATAAAGCTATAGAAAGACCAACCAGCCCATAGTTCACGGTAAGCTTTATGTATTCGTTAAACGGATGTGTCACGTTATCGGCCAACATCACATACGGAGAATCCGGATGCACGCTGAAATATGCCGCCTGGGCATCCATATAGTATTTTTCTATTCCTCCTATACCATATCCAAATAGAGGACGTTCCTTTATCATATCCCAACATATTGACCAGATAAACAAACGGCCATTAGCGGAACCAGTTTTAACGCGGTAAAGCAAAAAGGATAAAGCAACTGCTACTAAAACCAGTACTACCCATAACCATTTATGAGTCTTGAATAATGACAGAACC